>JAITMD010000019.1 GCA_031277535.1 Flavobacteriaceae bacterium | reverse complement strand
ATAAAAGATGCTGCGTCTACCTCTACTCTATCTGAAGTGCAAACATCAGCATACTACCCTCAATACAATGCGGAGATTACTTCTCCTGCTTTTATGGGGTTTGGCAAGTTCAATACCATTGAATCAAAGCAAAATATTGCTTTAGAAAATAGATGGGCTTGGGTGTTTGAAACTGGGGTAAAACAATTCTTTTCAAACAAACAAAGTTTGTACATTGGAATATACGTTGATTTGGGGTTAAACAACATCAACAAAAACAAAGTGGATAACTTGGAACAAATCAACTACAACTCTACTCAAGAAAATCCTTTACAAGCAACAAGTGTATTGCTAACAAAAGGTAATAAAGAGTACGAATTTAAAAATTACAATGTTGGCGTAAAATTGCAATATGCCTTCGACCTGAGAAAATAATCAATTCTTATTGTTATATTTCTTTTAAGGGAATAGCCTAAGTGCTATTCCCTTTTTTTTATTCATTTTTCAACACAAAAGACCAAGGTACAAGGCACTTTTTTAACAACCTATCAGCACTACAACTGAGATTAAACGACTAAATCATTCTCTAATATTACAATTATTACTTATATTTGTTCCCATTAAATTTAATTGACATTAAACTCAACATAATGAGCATAGACGAAAAGTTTCACGATGATATGGGAGACAACCACATCGCTTCAAGTGATGCAACTCCTTTGAGAAGTGATGCGTTTGATCGCACAGATGAAGAAAAAATTGAATCAATCAAAAAAGATGTAGAGAGCATTCTTAATACTCTTGGTTTAGATCTAACTGACGACAGTTTAAAAGGTACACCAAATCGTGTAGCTAAAATGTTTGTCAAAGAAATGTTTGGGGGATTAAATCCTGCTAAAAAACCAAGTGCATCTACATTTGACAACAAATACAAGTACAATGAAATGTTAGTAGAGAAAAACATTGTTGTTTACTCTACTTGTGAGCACCACTTACTTCCTATTGTTGGACGTGCACATGTAGCTTATATCTCAAATGGTACTGTTGTAGGTTTATCTAAAATGAACCGTATTGTTGATTTCTACGCTAAAAGACCTCAAGTTCAAGAGCGTCTAACAATTCAAATTGTAAATGAATTAAAAAGAGTTTTAAACACAGAAGATGTAGCATGTGTAATTGATGCAAAACACCTATGTGTAAACTCTCGTGGTATTCGCGATATCGAAAGTAGTACTGTTACTGCTGAATTCGGAGGACGTTTCAAAGAAGAAAGCGTTAGAAAAGAATTTTTAGATTATATCAAATTAGAAACTAAATTCTAATACCTATTATTTATGGCATTATATCAAGAACAACAATTGAGAGTATACAACTCTCTTTCAGGAGAAAAAGAAATCTTCAAACCTATTCACGATGGTAAAGTAGGCATGTATGTATGTGGACCTACTGTTTACAGCTATGTGCACTTAGGAAATTGTAGAACATTTATCTCTTTTGACTTGATATTTCGCTATCTAAAACATTTAGACTACCAAGTAAGATATGTGCGAAATATTACGGACGTAGGACATATGGTAGACGATGTCGATGATGGAGAAGATAAAATTGCAAAAAGAGCTCGCATTGAACAAATAGAGCCTATGGAAATTGTGCAAAAATACACTGTAAACTTTCACAATATCTTAAAGCAATTCAACAACTTAGAACCAAGTATTGAACCTACTGCAACAGGACATATTATTGAACAAATTGAAATCATTCAAAGTATCATTACAAATGGATTAGCGTACGAAGTAAATGGCTCTGTATATTTTGATGTTGAAAAATACAATCAAACTCGTAATTATGGTATTTTAAGTGGGCGTAAAATTGAAGATTTACTATCAAACACACGTGATTTAGATGGGCAATCAGACAAGAAAAACCCTCTTGATTTTGCCCTTTGGAAAAAAGCAGAACCACAACACATTATGCGCTGGCCTTCTCCTTGGGGAGATGGTTTCCCTGGATGGCATTTAGAATGTACAGCAATGAGTACAAAGTATCTTGGAAATCATTTTGATATTCACGGGGGTGGTATGGATTTAAAATTCCCTCATCACGAATGTGAAATTGCACAAAATGAAGCTTGTACTGGAAATACTCCTGTAAATTACTGGATGCACGCCAATATGCTTACGCTAAATGGTAAAAAGATGGCCAAATCAACAGGAAATAACATCTTGCCAGATGAATTATTTTCAGGAGAAAACGATATCTTAAGTAAAGGCTTTGCGCCAGCAGTAGCACGTTTCTTTATACTACAAGCACATTACAGAAGTATATTAGACTTTTCTGATGATGCAATTATAGCTTCAGAACGTGGATTCTATCGTTTATTGGAAGCGATTAAAGCATTAAAAGAATTAAAGACAAGTAATACCTCTTCTTTTGATGTGGCTGCTTGGAAGCAAAATTGCTACAACGCAATGAATGACGATTTCAACAGTCCAATATTAATTGCTCACCTTTTTGATGCAGTAAAAACCATCAATTTAATCAAAGAAGGAAAAGAAACAATTACTTCCGAAGACCTAACAACATTAACCCAAGCTATTCATGCTTTCGTTTTTGATGTTTTAGGATTAGTTGATGCTGAAGCTACTGCTTCTAATAATGACAAATTAGAAGGTGTTGTTAATATGCTTATTGGCATGCGCAATGAAGCAAGAGCTAACAAAGATTTTGCAATGTCAGATCACATTAGAGATGAATTAGCAAAATTAGGAGTACAACTAAAAGATGGAAAAGAAGGTACAACATTTACCTTATAATCATACGCAAAAAGCTATAAGATATCTTATAGCTTTTTGTATTTTTACACTATGATGAAAAAAATCTTAATCTACCCTTTTATTCTTTTAATCCGTTTCTACCAAGGAGGTATATCACCTTTTTTTCCTCCTAAATGTAGATACAGTCCTACTTGTTCACAATATACCATAGAAGCATTGCAAAAACATGGTCTTTTTAAAGGAGGCTGGTTAGCCATCAAGCGTATTGCAAGTTGCGGCCCTTGGGGAGGCAAAGGGTATGATCCTGTACCTTAAACAAAAAATAACTATACTTTATTAGTTTTATTCTTTACATTTACGTTTTAACAATATATTTTTATGACACACCAACTAAATATGCTTTGGAACCCTTCTGAAGGTTTTGATTTAGGATTTATTACTTTGCGTTTTTACAGTTTAATGTTCGTTATAGCCTTCGGTTTAGGATGGTTTGTAATGAAAAAGATTTATGACCGCGAAGGCATAGATGTAGATAAATTAGACAAATTATTTATCTATACAGTATTAGCTACTCTTATTGGTGCACGTTTAGGACATGTCTTTTTCTATGATTGGGATTATTACAAAGATCATCTATTCGAAATAATCTCTCCTGTTCGATTTAGTCCTAAATTTGAAATTGTTGGATTTAGTGGATTAGCAAGTCATGGAGCTGCTATTGGAATTATTCTTACCATGTACTTCTACAGTAAGAATATTATTCATAAACCTATTTTATGGATCTTAGATCGTATTGTTTTACCTGTCACATTAGGTGGTATATTCGTTCGTTTTGGTAATTTCTTCAACTCAGAAATCACAGGACATCCGACAACAAGTGCTTTAGGTATCCGTTTCTTAAGAGATGATATTACTCCAAGACAAGCAATGGAAATTACAGGTTTAAAAGATCATAATGCTGCATACGATGCTATTGCAACCAATCCACAATACAGTCAATTCTTAAACTTAGTAGTAGCAAAACATCCTACTCAGTTATATGAAGCATTCGGCTATGTTATTGTATTTGTCATTCTATACTTCTTATATTGGAAAACAGACAAGAGAAAACAATTAGGATATATCTTTGGTATTTTCTTAGTATTACTATGGTTAGTTCGCTTTATCGTTGAGTTTATGAAAGGTAGCCAAGGTGGTTTTGAAGACTCCTTAGGCATTTTCTCTACAGGACAATGGCTAAGCATACCATTTATTATAGCAGGCTTCTATTTATGGGCTACAGCTAAAAATAGACCAAGTATTTAATATTCATATCAAACATAAAAAAAGACTTAGTAAAAAATTACTAAGTCTTTTTTTATGCTTTAAGCAAAAGGTTTAACTAAAATTACTTGTTTTCATACTTGACAGTTTTGTTTAAAGTTAATAATTTCGAATTAACAACTGTCCGATTTTTAGGGAAGCCTACAAAATGGGGAAGCCTACACCATCATATCACAAATACCTTTTCTTTTAGTAAATTAATTTCTATTGGATTTACATTTTTACATCTTTCTAAACAAATATTTCCAAACCCTTTCATTTGTTCCAAAGTTTCCTTTATATGTACTAAATTTCTATTTCCCTGAATAGTTATGTACTTTAATTTATCACAATTCTCAATCCCTTTCAATGTTGTAAACTTTCCTCCTATAAGACGTAAACTCTCTAAATTAGTTACCTGACTTAGAAATGACAAATCATCTGATTCTACCCCACCAATCAATAACCTAGTTAACAATTTCAAATCATCCCAACCTGTAATATTATTATAATGTCCTATATTAAGCACTTCTAAATTTTTAAATTTAGAAAGATTTATTCCTTCAATATCACATCTTAAATCTTTAAGGTTATATAAATAATATAATCCTTCTATTTTAGACTTTTTAGACAATGGAACAATCCAATGGAATGTTTCTATAAAATCCATTCCTTTTAAAAAATCAAAATTAACTACCTTCTTAGACCAATCTATGTTAGTCATAATACATACTTCCTTAATATTATTCTTTTTAGCATATTCAAGTCCTTCTTCTAAGAAGTCATAGAAAATTCTAATTCCAATAAAATCTGCTCCTGTTCTATAATCTACTATAAATTTCTCCATACTGATAACTCTTATTAATATCCTTTTTTCTTTCTACTTTCCACATCTGCTAAATAATAGTCTTTTAATTGAGTAGCCAATCTTGTTGCTTCAGCTTGTAATTTAGGATTAGCATCCCATGTTGATTTTCCACTCAAAAAACCATTTAAATAACCGTCCGGAACATTTTTTGCTCCTCCTGGTGCAAAACCAGCATCCAGCATTGCTTTGTATTCTACCATTTTTCCTAAATCATTATTTCCATTTGTACTTACATATGCCTTTCCTGCTATTCTCGCATCTCCTTTTTTACCTTTAACTTGATTTGTTCGCTGGGAAATAGACCCTTTCATTCTATCTGGTAATTTCTTTCCAATATATTTATCTCCACTAACAAAACTAAACATATAAGCACCTCCTTGACCTGCACCACTCAACCCAAACACATCCAACCACCCCGTAGGATCACTCACATACCCATACAACGTAGGATTACCACCTGAAAGACCTATCGGGTCTTGACTGATGTAGTTCACTTGTTCAGGATCGTAGTAACGGAAACGATTATAAGCTAAGCCAGTCTCTCATAAAGATAATCAAAAACAAAAAACAGTAGTAAATTATATCTACTACTGTTTTTGTTTAAGACTTAAATAATTATTCGAAAACTATATTGAACTATTAAAAACTTTTGCTATTCATAATCTACTTTTCTGACCATAATCTTATCTTTAGATCCTGTAGTATAAATACTATCATCATCAATATAAAATTTATACAATAACTCTTTAAAATCACGTCCTTTAGGAGGCAAACAAGTACTTAAGTCACAATTATTAAATGAAACAAAGTCTCGAAAGATACAATCCGAAAAATCTACATTTTTCAAACATGCTTTAGGATCTAAATTAGTATCATAAATCCCATTGAATTCGACATCTTCTAATGTTCCTGAAAATTTACAATTTTCAAAAGTACTATCATTAAAGTTAATTCCTTTTATTCTCATTTCTAAGAATAGACAATCTTTAAAAGTTGAGGAAAATAGAGGTATTTTAATATTACATTTCTTAAAAAGACAATTTTTTAAAATAACCTTATTACTAATGATGTTTGTCCCATGAAACTTTACACTTTCAAAATGGCAATCTTCAAAATATCCATTCTCATAATTTTTAACGTCATCAAAAATTGTTCTTACAAACAAACATCTTATAAATTTTACATTATATAGATGTACACCATTAAAATTAGTTTTTGAAAAATCACATTCTTCAAAAGTAACATTCTTTATTATTTCATTTTTACCAAAATCTACACCTATAAACTTTTTTTCCATATATAATAATTTTAATCCCAAAAAATTCCAACTCCTGTACCAAATTCTTTATCATATTTATTTTGATGAGTTCCTTTATTCCAACCTTTCTCTGTTGTTAAATCCCAATATTGTTTTGTATCAGAATTATAAACATCTGGGCCAAACTTTCCTCTAGCAGTTACAGAAAGACCTAATGTGGTATCGCTTTCAACTCTTCGTTTAAAAATTGTATCTATTTGAGTTCCCATATACATTTGCTTCTTTGACTCTGCTCTTCTTAAATGATAATCCCTTTCTTTTTGAGTTTTAGCATTATTAGCTCTATTTTTTGATCTTTCTATAGAGGCCATTTGTTTTCTTGACAGACTAGCTTCTTCCCTTGCTGCATCAGTATGTGCCTGTAACTTCCTTTTAACTTCTGCATTATAACTACTACTACTCAACCCAAACACATCCAACCACCCCGTAGGGTCACTCACATACCCATACAACGTAGGATTACCTCCTGCAAGACCCGATAGGTCTTGCAGGAGGTAATTCCCTTGTTCAGGGTCGTAGTAGCGGAAACGGTTATAGGCTAAGACTGTTTAACTCCTCGTTTATATTTTAAATTAAGGAGTCGTTGAATGTTAAAGCATTTCTCTATCGTAACTCTGCCACTAATAAATATAATCAAAAACAAAAAACAGTAACAAATTATCTCTACTACTGTTTTTTTAAGATGTTAAAATTATATATTTTTAATCAAAAAGATCTAATTACTTATATTTAAATCTTTTACTATCTTATTATAATACTTTTCTAACATCTTTACATTATTATTTCTATCAATTTTTCCACTTTCGTTATCTGTATATGAAAGCCAATCAAACATTAGATCAATAAAAACTTCCTTTCCTAATTCACTTAAATCACTCTTATGAAAGTCTCTGTCCTTTAATATATTTCCATTAACATCAAAAGGTGAAAAAACAAATAACTGCTTTTCTACTGAAAAAGTTAATAAATTAAAAAATATCGTATAAACATTTTCTCTATCTTTCTCTCTTTTATGTGCTTGAGCTAGCTTGGACACGTTAAATATAAATTTATTCTCCATATTTTATTATTTAATTCTTATTATTTCTGTTTGTATTCCACTTATATCAACAAGTTGACCATCTTTATTCTTGATAAACGTACCTCCCATAGACCTGATCATTTGTTCTTTATTATTTTGAGTATTTTTATTTGCTGTCTTACTTGTTACTTCTATCAACCTTATAGGGTTCCCATTATTATCAAAAACAATATAATCTATTCTACGTCCTGTTTCTTTTCCTTTTTTTCCAAACTTGACTTCATTACCATTTCTATCATATAAAGTTCTTTCATTCAAAACATTATCTTTACCATAGACATCTTCTAATACTTTTCCTATAGTATACTCATGTCTACTTCCCTCTCTTTTATTAGTTTTATTTTTTACCTCAACTTCAAAACCGTTTTCACCAGGAGATGAATATCGACTTTTTAATAACCCAAACACATCCAACCATCCTGTAGGGTCACTTACATACCCATACAACGTAGGGTTACCACCTGCAAGACCTATCGGGTCTTGACTGATGTAGTTTCCTTGTTCAGGGTCGTAGTAGCGGAAGCGGTTATGAGTTATAATTAGTCTCTCCCATAAAAATAATCAGAATTTCTCTATCTACCCCTACAAAAGAATAGATATATCTTCTAATACTAAAATACCAGTTCAATTTCTGAACAACCTTGTTCAACTTACTTTATAAAAAAACCTAACTAGTAGTAGTTAGGTTTTTTTCTTACACAGCAGCATTGGTTACTCTCTTTTTTTATGCTATCGAATAATCATCAAATAAAAATGCCCTCGTTTTAGAGGGCATTTTATTGTTTTTGCGAAAGAATTACTTATTTAAAGTTCGAAGTTTATTCAACTTATCTTTCCATATTTTCAATTCTTCTTTGCTTCTATCAATACTCTTATTCACTTCTTTTACTAATGGGTTATCTTTTGTCGCATTAGAAATACAAGCCAAGTTATTTTCCAATTGAATAATATCACTACTTATTTCTTCTATTTTGCGTTGCACAAACTGCACTTCTTGTTGCAATTTACGACCATCATTTTCTTCCATCAAGTTATCAATACGAGAATTAAACTTTTCTGCTTCCATTTCTCGTTTACTCAAACTCAACTGATCAAACAACACATCCAATGCTTTATTAAACTTACCTTCAATAAAACGTTTCTCAAAAGGCACTTTACCAAACTCTTTCCAAGCAGCAATATGTTTCTTAATCTCATCTAAATCTTGCTTATGGTCTCCAGACAAAGTAATTCCTTTCACCATATCCAAGTAAGCTTTTTTCTTATCGTAAACTTCTAAGCCTTCTTTATTAACCAACTTGCGTTGCTCGTGATAACGATCAAAGAACGCATTACACGCTTCCTTAAAATCAGCCCACAATTGTTCTGAATATTTACGAGGTACATGTCCTACTTTTTTCCAATCCTCTTGAATTCTCTTCATAATTGGAGTAGCTTTCTCATAATCTTCGCTATCCTTATAAGCTTGTGCTTGCTCTAATAAAGCTAACTTTTTAGTATAGTTCTCTTGTTGCTCGCGCTTCAACTCTTTATAGAAATTATTCTTATTCTGATTAAAATTCCTATTTGCTAATTGAAATAATCCCCAAACTTCATCCGTATATTCGATTGGAATTCTTCCTATAGAGAAAAAACTTTGTCTTAACTCCTCTACTCTCTTAATTTCCTTTTGCCAAATCGTATGATTGGTTATCTGTTGTTTAGAAATCTTATCTATTTCACTAATAATATTTACTTTCAAGGCCAAATGCTCTCTCTCTACTTGACGCAATTGCTCAAATAATAGTTCGCGCTTATCATGCAACTGTTTCGTTAAATCACTAAAGCGCTCCCACACCTGCTCTCTTACTTCTCTATCAACCGGACCAATTTCTTCTCTCCAAATGCGGTGCAAAGTCTGCAACTCTCCAAAAGCTTTCATTACATCCTCCTCTTGCAACAACAATTCTGCACGAGCAATCAACTTCGTCTTTTGTTCCAAATTGTATTTGAAATCCAAATCACGAGCTTCTCTATCTAAATGCAATTGATCGTAAAAACGCTCCAAATGAAAATGATAATTATTCCAAACATGGTTATACTTATCTTTAGGTATAGCACCCGCATTCTTCCATTCTTCACGAATATCTGCCAATTGTTTTAGAGCATCACTGATCCCCTCTTTTTCGTCAACTAAGTTTTTCAGTTTGTCAATAATTGCCAAACGCTTCTCTAAATTGTTATTTAAACTATTTTGAAGTGTTTTGAAATGATTATCCTGCATTACCCTAAACTCATGATAAAGTGAATCAAAATGTCCTTTTTCAGGAAAAATAAATTCAAAATCCGTATCTAATGCATCTGGGTTTTCTTCAAAGAAAACAGTCTTCTTCTCATTTAATAAGTCGTTGTACTTGCCATAAAACACCTTTCTAATATCATTTACATGATTGCGAATAGCTGTTACTTTATGGTTTTTAATCAGTTTGTTTAATTGAGCTGTTAATTGCTCAAAATCTAAACGTTCATAATCCAATTGAGGGATTGTAGATTCCTCATGGCTTGCATTATCTTCGTTATCTTCTGCATTGAAGTTCGCTATACTATCAAGCGCTTTCTCCTTATCACTAAAAGCAGTTTCAACAGACTTTAGAGTCGATTCTTGTCCTTCTGCTTGCTCTTGCAGGTTATCATTCTTACTTTCTAACATAGTTAAAATATTTATTGGTTACTGAAACAGTTGATTATTAAAAATAACTTTCACTATCAAATTTAATAAATTATCTTGAATAAAGAGTACCTAATGGCTACAATATATTCAATACCTTAAACAGCTATTAATCAGTTACAAAAGTTTTATTCCAAATAGCCCAAGCCTTTTCTGCCTGCAATACCAACATCTCATAGCCATTTTTTGTAACTGCACCGCGTTTTGCTGCCTCTCGCATCAACATTGTTTCTTCAGGATTGTAAATTAAATCGTAAACAATATGCTTCGGTGTCAACCACTCCACAGGTATTTCGGGCATATCTTCTGTATGTGGAAAGGTACCAACTGGTGTTGTATTAATAAGTAGCGTATGACGTGCAAAATGCTCTGCCGTCAATTCATCATAAGTTAAGTGATCGTCTTGTTTAACTCTGCTAACAAATTGATATTTAATACCCAATTTTTTTAAAGCAAATTCTACAGCCTTACTCGCTCCTCCTGTTCCCAAAATAAGCGCTCTTTTATGGCTGTATTTCAACAAAGGCTTTAACGAATGATAGAATCCATACCAATCTGTATTATATCCTTTTAAATGCCCTTTTTTATCAATTCGAATGGTATTGACTGCTCCTATTCTCTTGGCCTTAGTAGACAAAGAATCCAAATAAGGAATAATGCTCTCTTTATATGGGATCGTTACATTTAATCCTTTTATATTATGTTCTGCACTAATCAAATCTGCAAATAGACGCAAAGAGGCTATATCAAAGTTTTCATAAGTACAATCCAATTGTAACTTACTAAACTTCTCTGCAAAATACCCTCGTGAAAAAGAGTAATCAATATCTTTTCCTATAAGACCAAATCTTTTTGTTTTCATTGTATATCAAATAAAAAAGCTATTCATAAGAATAGCTTTTACCTTTCGGTATAATCTTTTATTATTGTTTGAACCAAATTATCTTCCCACACACTTGTGTACAGATTTTTTATCACGCTCAATTGCTCAACATCTGATGCCAATCCTGCTACCAAGTATTTTTTACCTTCAGTAACTTCTCCTCTTACAAAGTATATTGCTGCAAGTCTAAACAAGGCTGTTGCATCCTCTGGATTAATCAACAAATACTCTTTCAATTTACCAATCGCCTGCTCATACTCTCCTAATAAATATAAGACGTCTGCCCAATCCAACCAATAGGCTAAAACAACATCTTCCAATTCAGCTGCTCTTTCATATCCTTTGACAGTTTCTTCAAAGCGCAAAATCGATTTATTGATTAAGGCATAAAAAATCCAATAACTTGAATTCATTTCATCAATAGCTAAAGCTTTTTGTAAAGCAAAAATAGCTTTCTCCGCATTGTTTTCTTTTAAATACACATTAGCCAAAGCAATCCATCCTTTATCAAGCATAGGATCCTCATGTACAGCGCGTTTGTAATATTGTATTGCCAAGTCCATCTGACCCAAGCTCTCATAACATGCCCCTACTCGTACCAAAACATAAGAGGTAGGATCATCTAATTCCAAAGTGATCAAATAATTAGCAATCGCTTCATCATATCTTCCAAGCTTTTCTAATACTTTCCCTTTTTCAAGATAAGCTCCCAAAAACTGATCATCAATTAAAATAGCATAATTAAATGCCCATTCTGCCTTCTCATAATTTTTGAGCAACAAATACTGACGTCCCAACTGATGCCACGCAATCTCACTATAGGGATTTCTATCGATAAAAGAACTTAGAAAATCTATCGCATCTTGGTTTTCACCCAAAAAGTCATAACAATACGTTACATTATACAATGCACTTTGATCTTCTTCATCATTTTCTAAGCAAAGAATAAAATTCTCTCGTGCTTGTTCTATCTCATCAATAAACAAATACTCCATTCCCAAAAGAGAATAAATATCTGCTACATCTTCCGTTAGTTCTAATGCTTTTTTCAATGAATCAATAGCTTCTGCATGAAAACCTTTTTTCGATTGAATACTTGCCTTCTGAACGTATATTTCATCATTCTCTGGCTCTATTGCCTCAATCTCATGTAACAAACGTTCTGCCTTTTCTAATTTATTCTGAAAAATCAATATCTCTACTTCCACTAACTTCAACCCTACGGAATTAGGATGTTGTTCCAACCCTAACTGCAACGCCTTTTTGGCCATGGTCAGTTTACCTGAATCTAAATAGTGTAGAATGATATTCTCAAATTCTTCCGAATCAAAAAACAGCACTTTATTGGTTTTCAACATTGATTCGAAACGATCTAAAGACAAATTATCTTCTTCGTTTTCATCTTTGTTATAATTCATAGTATCCTTTAAAATTATTCAATCAACAAAAGTGGTTTATAATCCTAACTCTTGTTGTACTTCATTTAGAGCCTCAAGAATAATAGCACATCCTTCTTTTATCTCTGTTTCACTTATTGTCAATGGTGGAGTAATTCGAATTGCCTTTCCTTCAAATAAAAGCCAAAATAGAATCAAGCCTTTATCCTGACATTTCATAATTACACGATTTGTAATATCTGCACTCAAAGTCATTGGTGCTAACATTAACCCTCTACCTCTAATTTCTGTAATCAATGGATGTACTAACAATTTACGAAATAAAGCTTCTTTTTCCAAAGTTTGTTCCATAATATCTGTTTCCACCAATTCTTTTAAAGTAGCCAAACTTGCTGCCGCAATAACAGGATGCCCTCCAAAAGTAGTAATATGGCCAAAGCGAGGATTGTCATACAACTGATTCATATGCTCATCCGATGCTGTAAATGCACCTACAGGCATACCTCCTCCCATACCTTTACCCATTACAATCACATCTGGAACAACGTCATAGTTTTGAAATCCGAACAGTTTTCCTGTACGCCCAAATCCTGGTTGAATTTCATCCACAATCATCAAAGCTCCAACTTCTGTACAGCGTTCTCTTACTTTTTTCAAGAACCCATCAAAAGGCTCTATAAATCCTGCTCCTCCTTGTATTGTCTCTAAGATAATTCCTGCTGTACGCGTTGTAATTTTTTGTAAATCTTCTACGTTGTTAAACGTAATAAAATCCACATCTGGCAACAAAGGTCGAAAGGCTTGTTTACGCGCTTCGCACCCCATCACACTCATCGACCCCATCGTATTCCCATGGTACGCATCATGACACGAAATCAATTGACTACGCCCTGTAACTCGTTTTGCCAACTTTAAAGCACCTTCTGTAGCTTCTGTTCCTGAATTCACTAAATACGTTTTGTTTAACGGGTTCGGAATATTCTCAGCTAAGATTCTACAAAATTCAACAGCTGGATCTTGAATATACTCTCCATAAACCATAACATGCGAATACTTATCTAACTGGTCTTTGATTGCCTGATTTACTTTCGGGTGTTGATGTCCTAAAGTACAAGCAGAAACACCTGCTACAAAATCTAAGTACGCTTTGTTGTTTGTATCGTATATATAAGATCCCTTAGCATGCGAAATCTGCATTGCCAAAGGATTTGGTGAAGTCTGTGCTTGATATTTAAAAAAATCCTCTTTCATATTTATCTTCTATTATTATATCACTCGAGGGAATTTATTTCTTACTCCCTTTTACTTTCTTTTTCCCCTTAGGGTTAATTGTTTCATTTTGCACCTTTATCGGCTTTTCAAAATCTTTTTTCTTATCCTCTCTTTCCTTATCTCCTTCTTGCTCTTTCTTTACTTCTTCTCCACTAAAAATCTCTTCCAACGTATTGATTTTTTCATCACCACGCCACTTAAAATCTTTTAATACTCGAACATTCTCAGGCAATTCTGATTCTGGATATAATTCACTTGTTGGAGCAACGAACTTAGTAACAGAAGAAATTTGTTTCTCCTCAAATATCGCATTAATATGACTACAAATCCCTTTGTCTATACCAACTAACTCATGCTTATCATTATACATATAATAGATAATCTCTGCATTTTTTACAAAATCCAATTCCGACAAATTGTTGTCCTTAAACTTACCATACAGATTTACTCCTTTGATCTGATTATACCCTGTACCCAAAGTATCTTTCTGAATCGCAAAAGCGTTATCCAATACTTTCAATGAATCTAATTGTTCTGTCTGCAAATTACTAATCAAATGCATTACTCGTCCTGTCAATTGACTCTCACCATTCCACAATACAGGTTTTCCTATTAATTGTGTCAATCCAGCTTTTTCACTCCAGTGAATAGAATCTGCCTTCCCACTCATACTGTCTCTTAACATACGTGCATCTGGATACCCGCGGATTACTCTATCCTTTTCTGGCCCAGTTAACAATATGCGCTTTGCATGAAAATAAGCTGAGTCTCCCTCTTGTGTCAACATACGAACTAAAGCCTTCTTTGTAACATACATCGAGTCTTTTGATTTATACATTTCTGCATAATGTCCTGTTATCTTTGCTTTATTGACTGTATCTGTTATGCGAACATTATTTGTAGCAGAAGCAAAATCTTTCAATTTATTGTAATAGATAGAATCTCCCTCAATCTTACGCTTATCATACCAGATATAAGAGTTTTTCACCATTTTACCCAAATCGTTCTTTACATCATAAAAACCATTCTCTGTATAAATATAATCTTCTTTATTAACAATAGTAGAAGGTCCAAAAACATACGAGTGTTGTGGTACTTCATAATAATCTAAATGATTAGAATTAACCACAGTACCTTGTGTAGTAACAATCTTAACTGCAGTAAAAAACTGAAACTTTTTTTCGTTTAAAAAATACTTCCCTTTTTCACTGGTCAACACATTTCCTTTGTTGTTAATCGTTCCAAAGGTGTTGTATGAAATCAAATTCTCATTTCTATTAAATCTCAAAGTATCAGTCTCAATAGTAGAGTCTGGAGAACGTACCACTACATTTCCTTGAGCATAGGCAAATCCATTCATCCCATTGTATTCTGCATAATGACTATCCATGAATACAGTATCACCTTGATTCATTCTTACACTACCAAAAAGTTTAATGTAATTCTCCTTTTCAAAGTAATAGGCTTTGTTACAGTTAATAAGAATTCCATCATGCTCTGCAGTAATATTTCCCGTTAAGATAGCCGCATCTGGTAAAACACTTTTATCTATATCAGTAAAATCTGCATGATGAATAATAATCTTTTTCTTTTCTTTAGCTAAGCCAAAACCAAAAAAAGCGAATAATATAAAAATTAACGAATATTGTACTGCTTTCAAATCAATCTATTTTGCCCCAAATTTAAGTAAAATAACCATAGAAGTTTTTTTGTTAGGAATAAATTATAAACAATTACAACTCTACACAAACCATCTGAAATCAAGCGATGCTTTATTCTATTATATTTCACTAAATCACAGGTAACGAGTTTTGTACTTATTTTGATCCGCTTCTTCAACTTTACAAACGCTATTTTTCTTTTTATTTGGATCTCAACTTTTTTAATCTGTATCTCCTATATCGCCAACTATTTTTTATCTTTGTTCTATCTTTTGATTGTAATAGAAGACTTACCTCCTAAAGGTTACACTATTCCAATAAATCAAAAAACAAGTAAAAAACACCCGTTACTAAAACTATTCCAAACACCTCTTTTACGTTTTAAAACTGTCAAAAAACACATAGAAAACTCAGTCTCCAAAGACCTTCTGTGAAGCTTATTGCACCTTTGTTGCAGAAACACGCTTTTTTCCCGAACAAACTGAAACAACCTTCAAACAAAGGTGAAACAAACAACAAAAAACACACCTAAACCCCTTATGCTTTCTAAGGTTTTAAAAAAATAGCGTCCCAAAACAAACCCCTATTTATTCTTTAAAACACCTATTTAAAAAAGATAAAAAACACCCATAAATACTACTGTCTATCTAAGCCTGATTCAGTTGAAACTAAACAACCACACTCTTCAAACCATTTATATACTATATCAAAAGCAAAATCTCAATACTTGTCATCACTAAAAAAAGGAATACCTATTTTACTTAGATATTCCTTTTTAAATTAGAGATAAAACATTCTGATTAATATTGACTCAAAAAATACTTTAATAAATCTGTTGTTGTAACTATTCCTACCAAATCTCCGTTTATATCGACTATAGGTAAAGAGTGAAAACTCTGTTTTGCTAATATTTCTGTTACTTCTTTTACTGTTGCTGTAGGCAACGCTTTCACTACCACCTTTGCCATAACCTGAGATATGGTGTACATGTCATAAACTACTGATGATACACTTTCTTCGTCATCTAATACATCTGCATAACTAATCTTCAATAAATCGGAATAGCTCAATACACCTATAATTTTTTTATTCTCTACTACAGGAATGTGTCTAATCTTATGTTGCTTAAATAACCTTTCAGCATCATATAAAGAATTAGTAACTTTTAGTGTAACTAACTCTGTAGTCATTATTTCTTCTACTGGCACTCTTTGCTTCATAACGTTAAATTTGGTTGAACAAAATATGAGAGGTAAAGTTAAATCCTATGTCTTTAAGGCTTTATCCCGTATTAAATTTACCTCTTTTTTTACAGTAGCACAAGCTTTCTGAGCCTATAATTATCCTCAAAACGACTAAAACAACACTTGCTTTGCACATTTTATCCTATTGATTTACTCTTCAACAAAAGTTATCTTTGCCGTTCAAATCGTAAACTATGAGAGAATTTCCTTCTATATTACTATCAGAAGCATCTGTTGCTTCAAAAGAGGCAGCAGCTATTGTTAACTCTAATATTTCAGTAGTCAACTATCTTAGACATTCTGAAGTAGGAGACAATGAATTACATCCAGATGCCTTAGCAAGTTATTGCGTTGACTATTACTATACTACCTTACAAGAAGAAGGGTTACCTGCTTTTATTCACAAAACAAAATGGGATAATGATATTATAGAAATCATTCAATCTGCATTACTTGCTCTAAATGCCACTAATCACTTAGAATTTTTTGAAAAGCAAATGCGTCGTGTAAAAGGGTTTAGTAAAATCAAATTAGCTAAATTCTTACAAGTAGATTATGGTAAAGATATGGCTAACGCTACCTTATTAGATGATCAATCTTACCGTGAGATTACAGAGGATTTGAGAACCTTAAACGCTAATTGGCTACAAAATCATCCAGACACACAGATTGTTTCTATTGAAGAAATGCAAGATATTATTGCTGATTTTTTAAGTACAGACAACGAAGAAGAATAACCATTGAAACTAAAAATAAGAAGGGCTGTCATCAAAGACAGCCCTTCTTGTTAACAAAAAAAATTCAATTGATATTAGAAAAAAAACTACAAAACTTTTTATCTATTTATTTGTACCCATCCTGTTCTCACTTTACCTTGTGCAACAACAACGTAATAATAAGTTCCTACAGGAAGCACTTTTCCATTTTTATCCTGTCCATTCCATTGATTAGTGTAACCAATACCATAAGAATAAACTTCTGATCCCAATCGATTAAAAATCTTCACACTTTCAACTCCATGAGCACTTAAGTCAAACGTATCATTTACTCCGTCTCCATTAGGAGAAATTCCTTGAGGGATTGGACAGTCTGTATAAGTAATTGTAAATTCTCTTTCATCAGAACACAATCCATCATCAGAAATAGCATAGATGTAAATATGTTGTGTTGTATTAATCTTCATTCCAGGGAACAACTCAACTCCTTTACCTCCACTTTGTGTAAAATATCTGTTGTGTTTAGACAATTTAGGCAACTCATATACTTCACAATCGCGTTGTACATTTTCAATTACATCTGCATAAATAGGCGCAGTAATTGAAATTTCAAAACTTACCTCTTCATAACAGCCATTTCCGTTATCTTGGAATACATAGATCGTATGCGTTCCAGGAGCAGATAGCTTATCTCCACTTAAATACTTGTCTCCTGTTGCTCCAGGTCCTGTGTAATAAGACTGATTGGCAGCCAATTTTGGAAACTCGTATACTGCACATACCTTAACATCATTTGGTTTAGCTGGTTTCTGTCCTTCTGCTGATACTAAATCTACAGTGAATACCGCTGAACAACCCGTTACTAAATCTTCAATTAGCATGTAGCGTTTTTGAACATCTACACTAAACTGAATCTTATGTGTAGCAGGTGTCGTTATAGCATTTGTTGCATTCTTAGCATCTTCTGCCGTAGCGTAATAAGTCATTGTATACTTTGATCGATCTAACCCATTAAACATTGCCGCTTCATTCTGTGTTAAATTCACTGAAACACCTCCTATTACATAACGACAGTACTGAATTGGCTCTGCCTTGTGAATAATTTCGTCCAATGGTTTAAACATCTCTACTTTTACATCTCCTTCTACATCACATTTAATTGCTGCATAGTGTGCTACCACAGTATAAGCTCCTGCTTCTTTTACTTCTAAATCTGGTTTTGTTTCTCCAGGAATTACTTTTCCATCTTTCTTCCAAGAGATTTCAACATTTTCTGTCAACAAACCTGAACGAATAATTTTTGACTCTGTGTTACAAACAGCTGTATTTGCTTCTACCGTCAAATCTGGACCAAGATCTAATGTTCCTAAATCAAAACTCTTCGCATTAAAGAACACAGCAGAAACGTGAGATGCTGTACAAAAATCAGCAATAGCTAATTTAATACGGTATTTTGTTCCTGGTTTTACATGTATTGGCTCTGAACTCATCGGTTTGGTCATACCAATGTAATTAACAGGTGCTAACAATGGATTATCTTGTCCATTACCAAAATACTTACCAAAATACTCTGGATGCACATTTTCACATCTTGCTCCAGAACGATCCGAATCACGCACTGTTGAAAGAGTGATAGGCTCTTTGGTTCCTGGCACTAAAGCAAGGTTTTGTCCCTGTCCTGTTTCTATTTCTGTTAACCAAGCAGCAAATAAAGCACCTGCTCCCCAACAAACCACTGTACAATTATGCAAATAACTCTCAGATGCCATTAAGTATTCAAACTTAATCTCATCTTTAACAGGTATAAAATCAAACTCAACAATAGACACTGATTTATTTCCATTATACACACTACCTCCAGCACTTGAAATTACTGCATTCAAATCTGCATCTCCTTCCCAAGCGTCAAGTTTTCCTCTTCTTCCTGCATCTCCATAATCATAATATGGTCCAGGTGCATTAGCAATATCGTGTGTTGCCAAAATAATTCCTTCCTCAAATGGGAATAATGAACCATTTTTATTAAAATAACCAAACGTATTTCCTCCTGATTTAGGTCCTGCTTGGTATTTTACATTACTCACTAAATCACAATCCGATTTAATCAAAACGTCTTTTACTAACTCTTCTGTTGTATACTTATCTCCATTTTTACTTACAGTTACATAATTACCACTTCCTGTAGTAATACAAATTGTATACATAAAATCACCAGCAGGCATTGTTACACGCATATAATATTTGTGTCCTGGGATCAAGTCTTTAAATGTTGTAGAGCTATCATCTTTTGAAGGAGTTCCATAGATGCTATCAAATCTATCACACCCAGCAGGTGAACTCATAATTTGTGGACCACAAGCTCCTGAATACAGTTCATAAGCTATACTTGGTCCTGCTATTTCCTTAACCCCTATAAGGTCTCCAAAAGAAATTAAATGAGTTGTTGATGTTGCTGTAAACTCAAACCACATTTCATTCGTTTGATTTCCATTCATACATTTAGTAAATGTATTTGGTTGATTTTTAGGCGAATCTATAGTAGAAACCCCTATCTTTTGAACACAATCTATTCCTGCATTCACTGGAATAGTTAACGCTCCAGAGCAATCTCCATTAGTTGTAATTCTTGTAGGTGCATTTGCAGGACCTGTCCAACTACTCCAATCTGCTCTACCAGCACATTTTGCACGTACATAAACCTGATACGCCTTACCACTTGTTAAATTAGTAATTGTATATTTTGGTGTACCATTAACTATTGTTCCTGTTGCTCCTGTTGGAATTGCAGTTCCATATTCAGAAGCATATACTTCCCATTGCGTAACTCCAGGACTCGCATCCCATTCTACATCAACCGTAGTAGCTGTGTAATTATTCACTTTTACATTTGATGGCGATGCACAAGCCTCCGCTTTTTCAATAGTTACATAATCAAGACTTAACGTCATAGGTCCAACACCTACAGTATGCCACGCAATATTTACATTACCTGATACTCCCGAAATAAAAACGGTTTCTTGAATATAATTATCATTTGCATAAGCTTTTTTACCTAACAATGTCGTAGTAAAACCTGAAATAGCATTACCTGTACTTGAAAGCAATACCTCAAATTCATTTCTATTAGCCAAATCAGTTTTGTAATAGTATTTCAATACATAATTGCTTCCTGCCACTAAATTAATAGTAGGTGATATTAGGTAACCATCTGCTTTTGTAGTTGCCCCTGTTTGTTTAAATTGCATTAAACCATTTCCTTCATAAGGCCAAGTTCCATTTGTAGCCCAAGCTGTTGTTCCTGCAGGTCCTTGTGCAATAGTCCAACAACGCAATTGTTTTGAATTTGTGTTAAACCCTGCTGTAAAAGGCACTGTATATATACCACAAGCTGTTGTAAAGGCAATTGGACCACTCCATTCGCTATACTTCCCGTTTCCACAAACTGTACGAGCATAATAAACATAATCTGTATTTCCTTCTAAGTTTTTTCCTGTAATGTCTTTTGTTGCCACAAAATCACTCGATGTAGTAGCTATACCAGCATCTTTCGCCGTAGGAGGAATCTGTTTTGTTTCCTGAATCATGTATTCCCATGCAGTAGCACCAAAATCTGTTTGCCATGTTAAATTAACACTTGTAGGTAAAATATTTTTAACTCCCATATTATAGGGTTGTCCACAAGTCGTTAATTCATCTATAAACAAATTATCAATTGTAATATTCTTTGCTCCTGTACCTACTACATGGAAAGCTAAATTCATATCACCTGCCACTCCTGTAAAGTAATAAATAGCATCTTTATAATTTGCAGCAGTATAACTTGCTCTTGGTGCAATAACTTTTGTAAAATTAGTTGTTGCTATACCTTTAGTAGAAGCAACAACCTCCATTTCATTTGTTCCTGTTCCCGTTCCTTTATAATTAAACTTAACACGGTATGTTTTTGTAGGATCTAAATTTTTAAACAATGGCGAAATAAACCAATCATTTGATTCAGCTGCGCCAGCTTGTGTATAATTCATTACATGTGATCCTTCAAATGGCGTAGTTGTTGTTTGTTTCCAAGCACTTGCACCAGTGTTTCCATTCGTCATTGTCCAACAGCGCAATGAATTATCATCTCCATTAAACCCTTCCCAATAAGGTAATGTTGAGAATGTACATTCTGTTCTAAAATAATAAGGCCCTGTCCACACTGTTTTGGAACCATCATTACATAAAGTACGCACATAAAATTCATACCAAGTATTTCCTTCTAAGTTACCTCCAAAATTATCTTTAGTAACAGCAACTCTATTTGTTGTTGCCACTGTACCATTAGTAAGAGGTGGCGCTATTAAGAAAGCTTTCTTTCTAACAAAATACTCCCACTTCGTTGTTCCAAAATCATTATCCCAATAAATTTCTGCTGAAGTACCTGTTATTTTATCAGCTCCTTGTACTAAAGGTTCTGTACAAGTAGTTACCTCTTCAATTCTAAAATCATCAACATAAGTACGTGAACTTCTATTTTTAAATTTAGTTACCCAAAAAGCAATACTCACCTCTCCATCAATTCCAGACAATAAGAATTTTTGTTGTTTCCAAGGCACATTATCATAAGATGCATTAGGCAATAAAACTCTTGTAAAGTTTTGTTTTTCTCTACCTGTATTAGATAGTCTTACTTCAAACTCAGCTTGTGTGCCAGGATCTGTACGATACATATACGTTACGCGATAAATCTTATTCTTATCAAACTTAAACAAAGGAGACATTAACCAATCATCATTCTCTGCTGTTTGATTTGTAAAATACATTGATCGATCTCCTTCATACGCTTTTTGATCTGTTGCAAACCATTCTCCAAAACCACCATACCAAGGTTTATCATTATTTCCATCTACAATTTTCCAACAATACTGTGTTAGGGAATCACTATTAAATCCTTCTTGGTAAGGAATTGGCATAATCTCACACCCTGTTCTAAACTTTAATGGTCCTACCCATTCGCTATACTTTCCTGTACCACAACTTGAACGCACAAATACTTTGTACGCTTTATTAGGCTGTAAAGCAGCATTTGTCCCGTTGACTCTATTGATTGTTGCTTTTGTTGATGTAGCACCAGAACCTGCAGCAGCAGGTCCTGCTGTTCCACCATTATCTTCCATCACATAGTATTCCCATTGCTTACTAAATCCATCTGTCCAAGCAATATCTGCAGTAGTTGTCCCAATCGAAGTAGTAATCAAATCTTCTGGTGCACGACAAGTAACTTGTTCAATACTGAAGTCATCTATTTGAATAGCTCCACTTTTTCCTGTTACATGAAAACCTATATGTGCTAACCCTGTAATATTCTCTACATAAACAATCTTCTTAGTATAAAATGGCCCCACATAAGGTAATGTTGTTCCTATCGTCTGTGTAAAAGACGATGGATCAGTACCTGTTGTAGATACTTTTACTTCTAAATTTGCTGTTGTATTTTGATTAATTTGATAATAAAAAGTCACAGCGTATAATCCACCATTCAAATTAAATCCTGGAGTAATTAACCAATCATCATTAACTGGTGAAGAACCAGAATAATACATACACTGTTTCCCTTGATACACAGTATAAGGAGAGGTTTTCCAGATATTTCCATAAGCTGTACCATCCTTATTCACATCATTTATTGTCCAACAAGCAAGATCTGTTTCACCTACTTCAAAACCATCACGATAAGGAACATTCTTAGCTACACAAGCTGTTTTGAAATACAAAGGTCCAGACCATGGCCCAAATGAGCCATCTAAACATTTTGCACGTACATAAAAATCGTAACTTGTATCTGGAGTCAATGTTGCTCCTGTTGCATCTTGACTTGCTGTAACATTATTTTGAGTAGTAGATAAACCTGCATTTGTTGGAGCGGCTGTTCCCGTTCCTACAATAGCATACTCCCACTCATTCGCTATGGCGTCATCCCATTTGAATTTTGCGCTATTTGTTTTTATGTCATTTACAGTTAAGCGCAAAGGTTCTGTACACTGTACATTCTCTAAGCGAACATTCTCTAAGTGGAAAGTAGATTCATTAATTGAATTAACATGCCACGCAAGATTTACCTGCCCTATAATACCATTTATAAAGACTGTTTCTTTAACATAATCAGACTTTTGATAAATCTTTTTTGCAACAAGAGTTGTTGTAAACTTAGTAATATCCTTTCCGTCCTTAGATAAAAGAACTTCAAACTCGTTGTTATAAGATGGAGATGTTTTGTAATAATACGTCAATTTATATAGACCTCCATTGAAGTTGAATGTTGGTGTAATAGCATAGCTGTCATGAGCTCCTTGATCATAACTTCTAAACATTAACCCTCTATCTCCTTCCATTTTATATCCTGTAGTTAACTCAAATTTATTGTTATCCTTAGGATTATTATTGACAAATGTCCAACATTCTACATTAGGAGAGTTTGTATCAAATGTTTCATAGAAAGGTGCGTTAAATTCACCACATACAGTCATAAATTTAACTGGCCCTACCCAATAACTCTTATCAGTAGTAGAACAAACAGAACGGTACCAAGCATAGTAATAAGTGCTTGCTACTAAGTTTGTAAATGTGTAAGTTGTACTATTTACTGTAATAGGCACCAAAGCTTGTTTTGGATATGCCTCATCTGCTGTTAAAATTATCTCGTAATTAGCTACACCTGTATTGGGTGCAGTCCATTTCAGCGTTGCATCAGTTCGCGTTATTTGCGATACTTGTAAATTACTTGGTATTTTACAAGTTTCAGGATAAAGTACAATATTATCAATAGCCGCAGGTGGTTGATTATTTGTATAGCTATTATTAAACCATTGATAAATTAATTTAACTGATTTTCCTGCAAAAGATGTCAAATCGATAGCAATATTCTCTTTTTTAAACGTCATCTGACGAACTAATTTATCTTTTACCAAGATTCCTCCTGAATTTACAGCTGTCATTTTTACATCAACAGTTGGTGTATAGGTATCAGGTACAATCCAAACATTCACATCATCTCCATACAATGGACTTCCTTCCCCATTACATCTCCAATCAAAACTTAAAATATAATTTGATGTGTTAGCTGGCACAACAAAAGATGAACTAATAGCAAAACTAACATCTAATGTTTTGACACTATTAGAATATGTATTTGTACTTCCTTTACTATCAGAAATATACAATGACTTTTTTCCTCCTTGTGCAATTGCTGTATCAATATACCATGCGTTTGTTGCATTATTAATCATAGTCCATTTTGAAGAACCTTCAAAATCATCCATAAAAATGCTTTTTCCTGCATACAGGGGATCAATACCATCTCCTACAACAGGTGCTGCTGCAGTGGTATGCTGATCTACTTGGTCAAAATATTGACTGTAGATTGTTCCAATTGTATCCTTTGCAAAGAGCAGGGCTCCAAACAACAGAACAATTGTTCCTACTGTTAAACGTAATTTTAGTTTCATCTTGTTGTTGTTTAATTATTGATTAAGAATAGGGTAAATAAAGTGTGATAATCCTTCTCATTTTCTTTAAAGTCTATGATGTTATCTTGAAACTTTAATATCTTAATGATTCTAAATTATACGCTTAATCTAATCGCTTCAAATTGTCATCCACTAACAATTATTATCATGCCCAAAATATCAACTATTAATGTATTAACCTATTTTTAACAATGGACAAATGATGGACAAATACAACAATAAAATAAATTAAATAATTGAAAACAAACAACTTAATAAAAGACAAAATGAGTAATTAAGTTTTTTCCATTAATTACTCATTTTTTAACTCTTAAATTTTTACTAAAATTATTTTTATACTTACAGCACTACCAGCTACGAACAAATTCGTCCAGATCATCCGTACTCTCTAAGTTTAGCTTTTTTCGAATGCGGTAACGAGTTTTTATTAGACTACTATGGTTTATATTCATCATCGCGCAGATCTCTCCTTTAGGCATTGCTATCTTTATATAACTACATATTCTTACCTCTGTTTTTGACAGCTGAGGATATTTTTCATCTATCGTTTGATAAAAGTTAGGGTGTGTTTTCTCAAAAATTGTTTTAAACTTATCCCAATCCTTTTCTTGGTTCTTATTTGATTTCACCTTTCTCTTTAGTTCTGTAATCACTTCTTCATTATCTTCTTTCTCTATAATATTCTCCACTTCACTAAAGATTTTATTTTTAGCTAATATGAGAATATTCAATGCAATCAATTCTTGATTTTTAACCTCTAATTCTTGTTGAAACTGTTGTTCTTGTATTTCTTTCATTTGTTGCTCTGCAAGAACTCTCTCTTCCAACTTCTCATTTGTCAATTTAGAAATGCGCAAGCTTTTTTTACTATTCATATAGAATAGCGTTGCAAAAGAAACGATAGATACAATTACGATAAGGTAAAGAATAGTAAGTATTGACTTTCGTTGTTGCTCCGCCTCATACTTTCCTTGCAGTAATTTATTTTGAATCCGTTGATCTTCTAATTCAGAAGACCATTTAATCTCTTCCATCTTCTGCTGCATCTTTATTCCATAAATACTATCTCGTAGTTTATAATATTCATTTTGATTACTAAATGCCTCCTGAAAATTCTTAGTCGCCATATTTACATCTCTCAAACCAAACATAGCGTTTAGTTGATCTCTTGGAATCTTTTTCTCTATGGATAAATTATATACTTTATTATAGTATTGCTTAGAAAGATCGTATTTCTGTTGTTTTAAAAAGAAATTGCCATAATGTTGGTAAACTAACCCTAAAGCCACTTTAGCATCTTCGTTTTCCATACACAATTCTTCTGCTCGTTTTAAATAAAGATGAGCTTGTGCATAATTCTTCTGTTGTAACTCCAACTTACTTAAAGTTGTACAAATCTTAATAACATTTAGTGTATCCCTATTGGTTTCAAAAAAAGTTTTAGACTTATTCAAGTATTCCTTTGCTTTTAAGTAATCATTTTTAAGTAAATAAGCACTTCCCAAATTACCTTCAGCAACAGCCAATCGCTTTTTATCATTTACTTTGTTCGCAACTGCATACAATTTCTCAAAATACTCTATTGCTTTATCTATATCATCCAACTCAAAATATACTCCTCCCAAATTGTTATAGATATTCATCATATTCAAATCGTCATTATTCTTTAACGACAGTCCTTTCAAAGAATACAAAAGACTATTAGGATAATCCCCAATCAACCTGTAGTATTTTCCAAAAGCATTATTCAACTTATTTTGCAAGTCTTCATTAGGAGTCTCATGGGTATATGTCAATGCCTTGCTTGCATAATAAGGGATGCTATCTGTTTGATTTTTATCAACTAATATGCTCATCTTATAGATGTACATATACGCTAAGTCTTGTGTGTTTACGTGATCATTATCTTTTGGCAAAAACTGCTTTAGCAATTTTTCTGCTTTTGAAGTATCAATATATAGTAATGAGTCTACCTGATGTACCAAATCTACTTGATAATTTGAAGTAGATTGTTCTTGTTTAAAACGTGTTTGCCAAACTAAATAAACAATACCTGATAAAAGCAAAATTGCAATTATCCAATATAAAATTGTATTCTTTATCGAAACTCGCATAAGTAAGAGTGTTTTTTTTAATTATTTACAGTTATCGGCTAAATGTATAAAATACTTTTAATATTTGTACCCTTCCTATTATTTTTTACAACAACTCTCGAAAATCATTACTCTTTGTTACTACATACATACAAACCGAACCAAATCTCTCACCAAAACAACAGCTAAATAGAGTAAGCTCCGTTTTTTTAGCTTATCTTTCTACTCCTTAATAAAGCCACAATGTATACTTCTTTTGAGACAGAAATAGCTTCACAATTTGCTTCTTTTTTTCTTAACGACCCTATTTATCCTTTCGTTATAGCGTTGTATAACAAGATGGAAGAAGGGCATATCTGCTTAGATATAAATGACATCGAACAATTTAATACTTTAGAAACATCTCAGTATGTTTCTTTTCAAAACTCAGATGTAAAGCCTTTTATCATTCACAACAAGAAACTATATCTCTATAAATATTTTATTTACGAAAGTCATATCCTTTCCTTTATTCAAACCCAACACCAGCAAACTGATTTAATACAACAACGCATTGATCAATTGCAACAACTGACAATTGATAGTGATTTATATGATTCATTTAGTGATCTAACACCTACAAGTACTCTAATCGACTGGCAATTTATTGCGTTAATTAAATCATTTGTTCAGGGGTTTAGCATTATTACAGGAGGACCTGGAACAGGAAAAACAACTACAATAGCCAAATTACTAACTCTTTTATTTCAAGAAAATAGCAATTTGCGTATTGCTTTAACTGCTCCAACTGGTAAAGCAGCTATTCGTATGAAAGAAGCTTTATTGGCAAACAAAAATTATGAAAAAATAAAAGACTTGCTACCTGATCCAGATAGTAAAACAATTCATCGTTTATTAGGAGCCATAGCTAATGAGCACCTATTCAAACACAATGATAAAAATAAACTAAACTATGATGTTGTTCTTGTAGATGAGGCTTCTATGATAGATATCCCTTTGATGAGTAAACTAATTCAGGCGCTTCCTACTACTACTCGTTTAATACTATTGGGAGATCAAAATCAATTGAGTGCTGTTGGGACTGGATCTATGCTTAAAGATTTATGTGACAATGTACCTAATCTCACTCAAATATCACCACTTATTGCACAGTTATTACAGAATAAATTAGCACAAAATCAGATCAATATTCTTGTACAAAAAGAACAACAGAGTATATTACAAAATGCTATTACACAACTACAAATAAGTAGAAGATTTTCTGAGGACAGCCACATTGGTCAACTTAGTCAAGCTATTTTAAACTATACTAATCCTAATCTCATAGAAAATCCTTTGTCCTCTTATTTCACTCCGCATAAAGCAAAGGACTTTGTTCATATTGACACTGCTTATCAGGAGAGCTATATCGATGAATTTATTACCTATTACGAAAAATACATTAACGAAAAGGATATACAGCAAGCCTTGTATCACCTGAACAATACAAGAATTTTATGTGGCGTAAAAGAATCCGAACAAGGAGTATATTACCTCAACTATAAAATAGAAATGAAATTAGTTCAAAAGGGGCTTATTAAAAAGAATACTCCTTTTTATGACAATCGCCCTATCATGATTACTAAAAACAATCCTGAACTTAAAATCTACAATGGAGACATTGGTATAATTCGAAATAATAGAGTTTACTTTGGTACAGGAGCTGGGGAGATAACAGAATTGCACCCTGCTTTACTTACTGAGTTTGAAACAGTATATGCGATGACAATACACAAATCACAAGGATCTGAATTTGACCATGTTTTAGTGATACTACCTCAAAATACAGAGAATAAAATCTTAAACAAACAATTGCTTTATACAGGTGTAACACGTGCAAAGAAAAAAATAGTTATTCAAACTTCTGTAAATGTTCTAAAACAGACCTTAAATACGGAAGTAAGTCGTATATCTGGTATTCCTAATCGTTTAAAATTACTGTAATCGCTATGTTCCAATCCACTCTTATACAACCTTTAATAAAACAGTTAGCTCTTATCCTCAAGCATTCAAAAAATAGTGTATTCCAACCAGAATATATTGTTGGAGCTAATGCATCGACAAAATCCTATATAAAAGAACAATTAACTACTTATAATGGAGTCACAGCTAATTTGAAATTTACGAGTTGGAATAATGTGTTACAAATCATTTTTCGCTTACTCAAACCTTCAAATTTTGTATTTGAATATGCCAACACAACTACGACTACACAGTATTTATACAACGCTTTATCTGAAACGAACTTTATAGCACAATTTCCAGAAATAAGCAACTATTACTCTAAAGACAAACGCAAACAATACGGTTTAGCTAAAAAAATAAATCATTTATTTGAAGAATACCTGCGTTATCAACCACAGCTTTTTAAGCAGTGGCAAACGACCACTTATTCTCCAAAATCTCCCACAGAACAATGGCAACAAGCTTTGTGGAAGACTTATAGAGAAATGTTACAACAAGCTAATTTATATGACAGCTATACTGTATTAGAAACTATATACAATGAGATGAGTATCAACTCTGATCGATTAATTTATTTAGGAGAAAAACTTCCTTGTATTCATTTCCTACATACAGCGCAGACTACCACTTCCGAAATGCAGTTATTACAAGCAATTCGTCCCTATTGTACCGTATATTTATACAGTCACAGTGTCAACCATAATTCTTATAATAAAGGAAGCTTAATGCAATTATGGAGTAATGCAGCCCAATCTGTACAAACCGATAGCACACTACAGCAAATAGAGCACACTGCAAGTGCGCATAAATCAACTGATTTATATAATTTGCAACAGAGTTTATACAAACAAACAGAACCAATCTCTTACATAGGAGATCATACCATACAGATACAGGGGCATTATACTCCCTTTAGAGAAATAGAAGGGCTTTTAAACAGCTTAATCGAAAAGTACCATACAACAACTGTCCATGCAAAGGATATAGTGGTTTATTGCAATGATTTGTCTAATTACATCCCTGCCATACACTACTTTTTCAATCAACCCAAATATGCAATCCCCTATTGTATATTTGGAGAATACAACTATCACACCGATACTCCATTACAGGCATTATCTGCCCTATTGGCTTATCGTGTTGAAATCATGGATCCTGAAGAATTACTCATTCTTCTTCAATATCCTTGCTTGAACAAGAAATTTCGCATAACCGATATTGAATTGCTTAGAAAATGGATTAAACAAGCCAATATCCGCTTTCAGTATGAAGCAGATCAAACACAAGACTTGCATTATATTTCTTGGAAAAATGGCTTAGATAGAATTCTTTTAGGTAGTTGTATTGGTCAACAAGAGGAGTATAATAATGATCTATTGCTCTTGGATGTCGCTGAAGGAGCAACTATGGATCAGTTAATTACTTTCCGCTATTTTGTAGAACAGCTATACAATTACAAACAAGAAACACATACTGATAAAACTATAGCCCAATGGATTCTATATACACAAGAGTTGATCGAATTTTTCTTTATTGTAGAAAAAGAAGATGAACTTAGAGAATTTTGCAAACAGCTAAGTGACTTTTATACAAATTCTCCCGAAGTACATGACTTTGAAACATGGCAAATGATGCTTCAACCTCTTTTACAAAATAGTCAAGAGAGCATTCCTCCTACTTTAGGGGGGATTACCTTTATGGGATTAAAACAGGCACAAGTAATCCCTTCTACTTTTACTGCTGTATTGGGAATGAGTTACAATACTTTTCCAACAACACAACAAGGTATTTCTTTTGATCTACTCAAAGACATAGAAGAATACAAAGTCAAAAGCAGAAAAGAATACGACAAATTCACCTTCTTAAACCTTATCTTACAGACAACAGATACATTATACATCAGTTATTTAAGTCATCATCCCAAAACAAATGATGAATTGCCTCCAAGCATTTTAGTTGAACAGCTCATAGCGTTTATCAATCAAAAAACACCTCAACAACTAACTGTAGTTCATCATCCTCTACAGCGCTATAGTACTTTGTATAATAGACAAATCGATTTAATTAGTTATACACAAAATCTCACTACTATAGCTTCTGAAGAAATTATAACTTCTTCTCTTGTGCCAATTGACACACCAAAAGAATTTATTATTTCTATGACAAGATTAACAGGGTTTTATATTGATTCATTCAAACAATTTTACAACTATACCTTAGGAATTTATATAGAAGAAGAACAAGATACTTTACCTACTGCCGAACCATTTGAATTAGCTCCTGTAGAATTGTGGCAAATTAGAAACTATTTCTTTCAGCATCATATTCATTGGTACACCATCAGCGAAAAAGACAAGAAGCATCACTTAAAATTACTAAAAGCTCAAGGATTACTTCCTCTAAATCACTTAGGAGAAGTATCAATTGACCAGGCTTTTAGTAAATACATGCCCCTATACAATACCTTTTTCTCTTTAACAGGAGAAAATGCTCCTATACAAACTCCCTATCAATACAACTACACAGTAGAAGATACTATTTATTATATTGAGGGAATGGCTCCTATCAAAAATAAACAGTATTGTATAACAGCTTACAGTACCAATACCAACAGAATAATACTCGATTGGTTGTTTACTTCTTATATCTTATTAAAGAGTCATCTTTGCGATACATGTATTTTATTGTTTAACAAGAATAAAGAGTTAAAACAAAAAGAGCTAACACTGGAGCAATTAGATAATTACTTCTCTCAAAGCGAATGGGACAACTTATTACACACTTTTCACAAAGGAATAAAAGAGTTTACTCCTTTTTATCTTCCTTATGAAATAAATGAATATCTCACTGTAGACGACTATATAGAGTCATTAACCGTAGAGGCCTATCTCTCTCCTTATGTCGCAAAAGAGCTTTACAAACCTTACTTTTTAAATAATAAGGAACTAACAACTGCAATGTTTGAAAACTACAAAATCATGTTCAATCTAATTAATCGTATCTAATGCCTATAATACAAAATCCACAAGACTTTAATGTTATTTCTGTTCCACTAAAGGGCAAAAATCTAATTGAAGCAAGTGCAGGTACAGGAAAAACATATTCCCTTGCCGTAATGGCTGTTCGTTTAATTATAGAGCAAGGTTTGCCTGTGAGCAAAATCTTAATGGTAACTTTTACAGAAAAGGCTGTTGCCGAACTTCAGCTTCGCGTACGTCAGTTTATAAGAGATGCATACAAATATAGTTTAGACAATAAGAACCTTACAGATCAAACTTTATGCACTATTGTAGATAATAATACTGAGGCTAAAACCCATCTTTCAAAGGCTATTCTCGAATTAGATGAATTAAATATTTATACAATACATAGCTTTTGTCAACAAACTCTAACAGAATATGCTTTTCATACCAATGAGGCATTTGACAAAGAATTAGTAACAGATTTAACAGACTACATGGAACGCTTTGTTCAACGTTTTTTACGAGAACAATTGTATCCTTTATCCATGAATCAATTAGAAGATATCAAAGACGTATTTGGCGACATATATAACTTAGATATATACTACAAATTACTCCAAGAAAGCAAGTTATGTACGATTCACAACTTTGATCAGTTAATCGATTATTATACAAACACAATTATTCAAACCAACAAAAAATTAGAAGAAAGAATACACATGCTTCAAAGCAATAATAGCTACCGTTTTGTTTACGATATGCTTTATGCCATGACGCAAGACACGCGTTTGCAAACGCAGTTAAAACAAGCTAATATTTTTTCGTTTGACGACCTACTAATTAACCTAAGCAACAATATAGGCGAAGAATTAATTCACTTATTTGAAACCAAATACAATGTATTGTTTATAGACGAATTTCAAGATACAGATGCTATTCAATATGGAATATTCTCTACCTTGTTTCGCGCTCAAACTACGTTCTATATTGGCGATCCCAAACAATCTATTTACAAATTTAGAAATGCAGATATACACACTTATTTTAAGGCGAAAAGTGAGGTAGACCAATTGTACAGCTTACCGCAAAACTATAGGTCTGCTCCTGCCTTAGTAGCTGCTGTCAACGATTTATTTGATGATCGTCATTTTATAGGTGCAGAAAATGCTTTTGGTTTCCCTATGACTAATCCTCAAATACAACATTTACCTATTCAGGCTTTTCAAAAGTTTCAGGATTACCTAACGTATAACAATCAACGCATTGAAAAACCTTTTTATATCAATACCATAGAGAAAAACACTTTCCCTATGGCAGAGAATATCTTGTCCTTTTTAACTCATGCACAACATAACGGGCAAGCTATTTTACCAAATCAAATTGCATTTATTGCCAGAAACAATGACGAACTGCGATTGATGAAAAGATTGTTAGCAGAAAAGAAAGTACCTGCTGTTATCTTACAAGAAGAAAGAATATTTCAAACAGAAGAATCTCTATTTATTGCTCAAGTTTTAAAAGCCATACATACGCGCAGTACCAAACATATAACTCAGGTATTAGCTCACAGAGTGTTTAATAAATCACTAAATCAATTACCTTTCATTGATTATACTGCTTGTATTGAATTATTTTACAGTTACAATGAAACAATATATACCAAAGGAATTTATGAAGTACTTATGCACTTTTTCAACGACTTTAATCTTGAAGCTTTAATAAATAAGAACATTAAAAACAATATTCAGTTTTGGGCAAACTTAAATCAAATCTCAGAACAGTTACAACACATACAAACACAAGAAAAGCGCAGCTTGGAAGATATTATCTCTCACTTGGATAAAAACACTATAGGACAAGAAGATAAATATCAAACAAGGATAGAAAGTGACGAGAAAGCTGTTCAATTACTTACTATTCACAAATCTAAAGGCTTAGAATTCGACTATGTATTTACTGGTGATTTAAACACGGGCAAGCGAACGAGTATAACAGGCATATTCAAATATTACAATCCAATTAACCAAAGCTATATTGCAGATCTAAGTTTACAGAATATAGGTTACTACAATGAATACTATCAACAAAGTGAAGAGCAAGAGAAAAGAAGAGCTCTTTATGTTCTTTTTACCCGTGCTAAATATGGTATTTTCTGTTATTCAGAAGAGAAAAGGAATGGCGGTACTTTGTCTAAATTTATAGGGCAAAACACCAGTTCTTACCTCTCTTACAATTTCCCATTTATCCCTGTAGCTGGAACTTATCACAGAACCACAGAAGAGGAATTACTTATAAAGGAAACCCAACTAACAGTAACTGATAAAGATTGGAAAAAAATCTCTTATTCCTACCTTAGTGGTACATACTCTCATTATCCCCCTGCTAATACAATACGCAATACAACAGCATATGATCAATTTATCTTTGAAGATTTAACCAAGGGGATTACCACAGGTAATTTAATACACAACTTATTTGAGTACTTAGATTTTACCAATCCAAAACAATGGAATCAAGTGATAGAACACAGTATTGCTCAATATGCTCCTGCAAAGAGTAAGCAATACCAAGAAATACTATCTGAATTTGTTAGCCATATTCTAACAACAACAATTGAAATAGAGAATACCGTTTTACAATTAGACAAAATACCTACAAATAAAAAAGTAAATGAATTAGAATTTGACTTCATGGTTCAAAACATTCAATTGGATCGATTTAAATACATAGAGAACAAGGCAGTTCAAATAAGTTACATCGATACTCCACAATTGTATGGAATCTTAAATGGACTAATCGATTTAGTTTTTGAGTGGGAAGGCAAATATTATATATTGGATTGGAAGACAAATCACTTAGGAAATCGCTGTGAAGATTATACCACTCATAAACTACAAGAGGCTATGACTGGAAACAATTATCATTTACAATATTGCATATACACAGTCGCCTTAACTAAGTTTTTGCGCAGTAAGATACCTAACTTTGATTATGACACTCATGTAGGAGGTGTTATTTATCTTTTTGTACGTGGCATGCGAAAAGGACAAGACACAGGAATATTCACCAATCGCTTGTCTAAAGAAGATGTTATCACCTTAGAAAACCTCTTTCATTAAGTAGCGTACACTCTCTTATTCTTTAAAGACGAGATAAAAAAAGGGTAAGTCTTACCAACTTACCCTTTTGTATATAACTACTCTTATAACCTACTATCTACTTGTTCTTTGTCCAATACAGCCTTTGTATCATAAACAACAGATACGCCTGCCAAATAAACTCGATGATCAAATGTCTTAAACTCCTTATGTGCTGTAGCCAATACCATCCCCATATACCCTCTTGACAATTCACTTTCGCCAGTTAATACTTTTATTCCGTACTCTTTCCACACACTTTCTTTGTTTACCCACGGATCGTAAACATCAACTGCAATACCATAAGAAGTCAACTCTTTATAGATATGTGCTACTTTTGTATTTCTTGTATCTGGGCAATTTTCCTTAAACGCAAAACCAACAATTAGCACTCTTGCTTTACTAACATCAATTCCTTTTTGCACCATTAATTTCACTACCTTACTTGCAATAAACACTGGTATCTCATCGTTTACACGACGTCCACTCAATATTACATCAGGGTAATAGCCCAACTGTATAGCTTTATGCGCCAAATAATAAGGATCCACAGATATACAGTGCCCTCCCACTAAACCAGGTTTAAACTTCAAAAAATTAAACTTTGTCCCTGCTGCCTCCAATACTTCCGTAGTGTCAATGCCTACACGCTCACAAATAAGCGCTAACTCATTGACAAATGATATATTGACATCGCGTTGTGCATTTTCAATAACCTTAGCTGCTTCTGCCACCTTAAGCGAAGTTGCTTTATACGTACCTGCTTTAATGATACGTTGATATAGTTGGTCTATCTCCTCAGCAATACTTGGTGTACTTCCAGAAGTAACTTTGACGATGGTTTCTAATGTATTGATTTTATCTCCAGGATTAATACGCTCTGGAGAGTACCCTACATAGAAATCACTATTAAAAACTAATTTTGAAGTAGCCTCCAAAACAGGAATACACTCTTCTTCTGTACAACCTGGATACACTGTTGATTCATAAATAACAATATCCCCTCTCTTCAATACCTCTCCAACCAGCTTTGAAGCGGATTTTAAAGGTGTCAAATCAGGTGCATTAAATTCATTAATTGGCGTAGGAACAGTAATGATATATACATTGGCAGTTGCTAAATCATATAAAGTATTACTTGGTTTATACCCACTCATACCACCTGTTGTTTGGTATTGCACCAACGAAATCTTTAACTGAGCAGGATCAGCTTCTAACGTTTGATCTATTCCTTGACTAAGTTCATTGATACGCATTTGATTAATATCATATCCTATCACAGGAAAATGCTTAGAAAAAGCCAATGCTAATGGCAAACCTACATATCCTTGTCCTATAACTGCTATTTTATAATCTTTCATTCTTTTAGTTCTATTTTTAGTTGGCTACTTATTCAACAAATTAAAAATCTCAGCCCTCTGTTACTACTGATTAATAAACCTATACTCACAAAAATAACGTATTAGTTGCTAAAAAATTCTATTAGAAATCATAATTCTTATGTGATTCCATATATTTTTACAATGTACTCCAAAAAGGACAAGTCTTGTGCTCTCCCTTAAAAACAGCCCCCTCTCAAGAGAAGCTTCTAACAAAGAAAAACAAGTTGATTTTTTAAGTTTTTCACTTTTATTCTTTATAAAGCAGCTTTACATACCAAAAAATCTACTCTTTTTTACCTAAATACCAATCTAAAAGCGCTCTAAAACAGTTTAATTCAAAAAAAACACAATCAACTACTATACAGTTAATTAAACAAATTACTCACAAATTGCACCACATACAACAGTAGCTTTAAAGCCAGTATTTACCAAGCATCTTCCGAAATCCTTCAAGAATTGTTCAACAATACCCCAAGAATGCTCTACAAGAGAAGCCATTTGCTGAACAATTGTTGAAGTATTGTTGAGTTATTCTTGAGGTTTTAGATAATTAGATACTTTGAATATCTCACTTCAGGCTAATTCAATGCCTTCAATCGCATTGATATCCTCTCTTTCATTGACCTCACACAGCAAAGAAAAAACATCCATTAATCAGACCTTCAAATGCATATGAAACAACTTATTCAAAAGAAAAATATCCTTTGTACCAATAGAAATAAAAAAGAGGCTACCTCATTTTGCAATGAGATAGCCTCTATATCAAACTAACGTATTATGTCTCTCTAAAAAGTGTTCTTACCAATATCCTAATATACTCCACCAAACTCCACCTACAAGTAAGAAAATAAGCAAATTAACAATACTCATTACAAAGCCAGTTTTCCACCATTCACCCAAAGTAGTATATCCAGAACCAAAAATAATAGGTGCTGTACCTGTTCCGTAATGTGTCAATGACATCATTAGAGAAGAAGAAAAACCAAGAACTAATGCCCAAAGCATTGGAGGTGCACCTAAGGCAATACCTGCAGCAAAAAAGGCAGCAAACATAGCTGTAATATGGGCTGTTGTACTGGCAAAGAAATAATGTGAATAAACATAAACCAACAATAAAATAACTGTTGCTGCTATCCACCCAAGACCTAATCCAGCAATTCCAGTACCTACAGTAGTAGCTAACCAAGAGACCAAGCCAAGTTTACCTAAGAAACCTGCCATCATAACTAAGGCAGCAAACCATACAATAGTATCCCAAGCACCTGTATTTTTTAAAATATCATCCCAAGTTAACACTCCTGTAATAATCAATATAGACAATCCAAGAAATGCGGCAGCTGTAGGTTCCACTGCATATTCTGGTCCAAATAATAGAGCTGGGACGCCTGCCCATAAGAATAACAAAATAGTAAACACACCCATTGTTATTTTCTCTCCTAATGATATCGGACCTAACTCTTTCATTTTCTCTTTCGCAAAAGCTGGTGCATTTGGAGTTTTCTTAATCTCTGGTGGATAAATCATATAGATTACCAAAGGCATAATAATTAAAGCCACCAAAGCAGGTACAAGTGCAGCAATTGCCCACATTCCCCAAGTAAGTGTTTCTCCTGGATGGGTTCCTTCATAAACCAACTTCACAATTAATGGGTTCGGAGCTGTAGCCGTAATAAACATAGCAGAAGTAATCGGATTGGTATTATAATTAACAAGTGCTAAATATCGCCCAATCTTTTCTGTAGATCCTCGTTCTGGTTTAGAACCGAAGCTACTTGCTATAGAACGCATAATAGGGTGAATAATACCTCCTCCCCTTGCAGTGTTACTTGGAGTAACCGGAGCAATTAATGTTTCTGCTAACGATAGTGAATAAGCGATACCTAACGTTCTTTTTCCAAATAAAGAAATGAAAAAATATCCTATACGTGCTCCTAATCCTGTTTTCTTTAAACTAATTGAAATCATTACAGCTACTCCAATTAACCAAATTAAGTCATTAGAAAAACCACTTAATGCATCAGCTAATGCAGCTTTGGAATTCTCAGGATTGGTTACTCCTGTGATAGCCACTAAAGAAATAGCTACAATAGAGACTCCCCCAATAGGCAAAGCTTTTCCAATTATTGCAGCGATTGTTCCTGCAAACAAAGCTAATAAGTGCCAAGCGTTAGGACTAACTCCTTCTGGTACAGGAATAATAAACCACACAACTAAGGTTAGTGCCACAGCTATTAAAGCAGGAATAGGTTTGATTGGTATTAATTTGTTTTCCATAACATTTATTTTTTTATTAGAAATCACAGCATCAAGAAAACAATACTCAATCACTGTACTGAATAAAACAAAACCAATCTTGTACTCATTTACTTAAACTTTATTTAACAAAATAACGATACATGATTAATTTCATTACTAATTTAGCTATTTCTATTTTTTTTATACTACATACAAAAACTATACCTTAGTAGGTATTCTACTAAAACAAAACACTTTTTAAAAACAATGATATTTTCCCATAAAATCACTATTCTAAAAAAATAAACAAGACACATTACTACACAGGATAAATCTCTTAAAATCTTATTCTACGACTGTATAGAATACTTGATTTAAACATCTTTTCTATCCTTTAAGTTGATTTTTGATGTTGTTTATAGTTCCTACTGATTATTCCTATAATTGCCAGTTACTGTCTATATCACTTGATTCCACTTTAGTATCAAACACATAACCCATTCTTCCAAAAAAGAACAAACCTTCTCAATAGTATTCTTTTTACTATACTCTGGATAGAAATATTATTCTTTACTATTCAATTTCAATATATTAATGCAAAAAACAAATAAAAATATCATATTGTTTAAAATAACACTTGTTTTATATAAACTATATACTATATTGCACATATCACAAAACAAATTAATTATCTAACAAATCCAATTGTACTAATTTTATGAAAAAACAAACACGAAAATTATTCTTAGGTATGATGATTGGGGCGGCGGCCTTAACAATGGTTAGTTGCTCTTCTGATGACGGAGGAAACACAACTCCTGATAAAAAACACGAAACTCCTGCTGAAAAAGCAACTATTGAACTTGCTATTGGAGAAGTTTCAGATACTGCTATTCAGTTTACAGTTGAAACAACAAATGCTAAATCTATTACTTACTATGCTATTGCTTCTACTGAAAAAGGAAAGGCACCTATAGTAACTGAACAAGACATCCTTACAAAAGGTACAACATTAAATGCATGGGAGAAAACGATTGAAATTAAAGAATTAACTCCTGAAACAGAATATTATATCTTTGCTATCGCTAAAAATAGCGATGGGATTTCAACAATTGTAAAACAACCTATTACTGCAACTACACAGAAAAAAATAGATGTTTCAATTGAGTTATCAGCTATTAGTTCTACACACGAACAAATCTTATTTACAATTACACCTACTGGTGCAAAAAAGATTAAATATAAGATTGTAAAATCAAGTGAGAAACTAACTTTTGATGAGGTTTTAGCTACAGGAGGAAATATTATGAATGTAAAAGCTCCGAGTTCATTAAAACCAAAAGGGTTTGAAGCAGACACAGAATACACTATTTATGTAGCAGCAGAATCAATGACAGATGCTAAATTATTAAAAACAGCTACTGTTAAAACTAAAAAAGCTGACGAGGCTGTAAATGATGGGACAATTATTTTCTCTACATTAGAATTTACTTCTGAGTTAGAAGAAAAAGCAGGTCAGAAATTAGCATATTACAATATGACTTTCAAAAATGCAGATTGGCAAGCACAATTCGAAATTGGAGCATTAAGCACAGATGCTAATACAATCAAAGATGGTAAATATACATTGTCTTCTAAGAGAGATGCTGGTAAACCAGGACCAGAGCGCATTGCAGACAATTTTGTAGTAAAGGATTTAAAAACAGGTAAAACTGTATTAGATATTGACTATGGAGATATTACCATTACAAAAGAAAATGGTCTTTACAAAATTGTAATTGATATGGTAAAATTAGATATCAAAAATGAGCGTTTTAAAGGTAGTTTCCAAGGTACACCTTTAAAGAAATAAGTTTTTATAACTCATATAAGTAATACAAAAAACGCGATAGAATAACCATCTATCGCGTTTTTTATATGCTTTAACTTATAATTTGAGGCGTTTACCTCTTCTTTCTACCAACAGAGAAGGTTTCTCTTTCAGTTGTTGTAGGTACTTTCTATAGTTGCAAAGTTTCTCCATAGGAATTCCGTTAATTTCAAGGACAACATCTCCCATTTGTACAGTCTTTTCACTTTTTCCTATTGCAGCTACTCTATACTTTCCTTCTACATAACCAATCCCATACCCCAATCGTTCCAAAGTAGACTTAATTTCTCTTGTTCGAACCTTTTTTAAATACAGCATTCTATTTTGTGGCAAATAATACAAATGAAACTGTTTAATAAACTCTACTCCCATTTGGTAAGTTTGTGCATTAGTAAAAAAGCTCAATTCCTCCTCTTTAAAAGTAGTTTGATTCAATTGCAGCTCTCCTTCTTGTGTAATCATCGTTTTATTTAGTGACTCATCTAAACCAAAAGCACTTACACTGCCAATACTATAATAAGTGTTATACTTCAACTGATTCAAATAGTACAACATGCCCTCATCTGCTGAAATTGTTACATATCCATTATCTCCTGTATCAAACAAAAATGGACGAACAACCTGTTTTCCTAAAGCAATAGGCACTACTATTCTTGCATTTGAATCCATTTGAATGCTACTTAACTTTATAAAATCATTACTCAACAATATATTAATCAGATCTTTTGATAAGTCTTGTAGAATAATCTCTTTCTTCAAAGGATCAATTTCTAAAACTTTACCTTCATAAATTACATTCCCTAAAATACCATCAATCTTGTAGCAATCAAAAATAGGGTCATTAATCATTGGAAAAGATTCCATATCTGTAAATGGCAAATGTCTAAAAGTGTGATTCCCTACTTTTAAACTATCTACATACATTGTTTGTACAGCTTGTACCACATTATTTGCATCTACAGCAGCAATAGGTTCTCCGTGATAAAACTCTTTCAATAAACTACTTCGAATTGACAATCCATCCCAGCCTGTATCAAACAAAAAAGTCATTGGTTTATTATTGACTTTTAAATCAACCAGCATCCATCCCGAATCATCATTATAGGGCAAACGTATCGTTTGACTATATCCGAGAAATGAAATAAAAGAAAATAATAGAATTAAAAGTTTTCTACTAAGCATGTCTTAATTTTTTATATCTAATCTAAAATAACTCATTTTTTATATCTAATCCTTTACTTTTAAGAATATCACATAGGATATTTAACACATCTCCTTTATTCTCCTCTTACAATTGATATAATAGTTAAGTTGTACGAGCCTTCTTACTCAACTCTCCTATTTTTTTCAGCTTCTCTTCAATAGTATCAGACCAAGGTAGTCCAATGCATAGACGCATACAATTTCGAAACTGATTTTGTACAGTAAACATAGGGCCTGGAGCAATACTTATTTTTTCAGCAATGGCTAAATCATATAACTTCATTACATCAATAGCTGTATCAAACTCTATCCATAAAGCCAAACCTCCTTGTGGTCGGTTTACCTTAGTTCCTAAAGGGAAGCTTGTAATAATTACATTCAAATATTTTTGATAATTACTATACAACTTCTGTCTTAATTTTCTCAAGTGTTTATCATAGCTCCCAGACTTCATAAAATTGGCTACTGCTTCTTGCATTAAAGCTGGTGTAGAAATTGAATGTACTAATTTTTGATGTAAAACCTTTTCTTTATACTTTCCTGCAGCTACCCATCCTACACGATATCCTGGAGCTAATGTTTTTGAAACAGAACTACACCATAAAACATTACCTGTTTTATCAAAGGCTTTACAACATTTTGGACGTTGCTTTCCATAGTACAAATCGCCATAAACATCATCTTCAATAAGTGGAATCTGATGTTTCTCTAACAATTCTACTACAGCTTTTTTATTTTCATCAGGCATGCAACTTCCCAATGGTGTATTATAATTAGAAATCAACAGGCACATATCTATCTGGTCGATTACGCTTTCTAATGCTTCAATTTTTATCCCTGTCAATGGATCTGTAGGTAGCTCCAATACCTTAAACCCTAAATCCATTGCTAACTGAAAAATACCTGGATAACAAGGACTCTCAATAGCAATAGTATCTCCTGCCTTGCCAACCGCCAACATACAAAGTGAAATAGCATTCATACTTCCATTTGCTGTTATAATATCCTCTTCTTGCAAGCTCCCTCCCCATGTAAAAGATTGCAAAGCAACCATTCTTCTCAAATTCAAATTACCTTGTACTGACTCATACTCTCCACCTCCATCAACTAAAGAACGAGAAGCATTAACAATTTCCTTCTTCATTTTTGCCAACGGTAAAAAGTCATCATACAACGTACTATAGGAAAATAACGTTAGATTCCTATTTCCCATATTGGAATAGACTTTAGTAATGATTTCACGGGGTTCTTCATTATTAGCTAATAACGTTGGATTACTCACTTCTGGTAATGGTGGGCGCTCCGTTAATTGTTTACTGACAAAATAACCTGATTGGGGTACAGCACGAACCAACGATTGAGATTCTAATTCCCAAAAAACGCGCTTTGCTGTATTCATACTCACCTGGTATTCTGAACATATAGAACGAGTAGAAGGTAGTTTGTCACCTTCCTTTAGCAACCCTCTTTTAATCTGGTTGGCTATTGTATCTGCTATTTCTATGTATAAAAAATTCTTTTCCATAAAGTAAACTGTATCCATACAAATATACAAAACTGTTACTGTACTTATTTATCTGCTACCTATAAATTTGTATCAAATAAAATATGAAATGAAAAACACAATCGAAATCCAAACAACAAATCAAAGTGCAAACGGATGGATTAATGGCTTTATAGGTGTATTACTTTTTAGCGGTTCTATGCCTGCTACTAAAATAGCCGTACTTTCTTTAGATCCAATATTTGTAACCTTTGCACGTGCAGTAATTGCAGGAATATTAGCTTTAATCTGTTTAATAGTTTTTAAAGAAAAACGCCCAACGAAAGAACAATTGCCTTCTTTGCTTATTGTCGCTTTTGGAGGAGTAGTCGGTTTTCCTCTTTTATCAGCATTAGCCTTACAATACATTACTTCAGCTCATTCCTTAGTTTTCTTAGGAATACTACCTATGAGTACAGCTGTTTTCGCAGTATTTAGAGGAGGAGAAAAGCCAAAGTCTATATTCTGGGTATTCTCTATTGTTGGAAGTCTTTTAGTCATAGGATTTGCTTTTGCACAAGGTATTTCAAGCTCTCCACTTGGAGACATACTTATGCTATTAGCCATTTTATTATGTGGACTTAGCTATGCTGAAGGAGCTAAACTATCAAAATCATTAGGTGGATGGCAAGTTATATCTTGGGCTGTAGTATTATCTCTTCCTATATCACTTCCTCTTATGCTTTATTCTGCTCCAGTTGAAATGACTCTTGTACCTATGGATGCTTGGATTGGAGTAGCTTATTTAGGTCTATTTAGTATGTTTATTGGTTTTATCTTTTGGTACAAAGGATTATCACAAGGCGGAATTGCTTCTGTAGGACAATTACAATTGTTGCAACCTTTCTTTGGTTTAGCATTAGCTGCTACGCTATTACATGAACATGTTAGTGCAGGAATGTTATTAGTAACTGTAGGAGTTATACTCTGTGTTGCAGGTAGTAAAAAATTCGGATAAAATATAAAAGAAATAAAAATGCCCCAATAAGTTTGATACTTATTGGGGCATTTTTTATAACTAAAAAACAGATTTATCCTTTCGATTTCAAATACACAATAGTTCAAAAAGACAGGACATTAAGTAGATTTAATAAGAAAAAAAAAACATAATATCCTTACTTAACACTGTACACCGCAAATAATCAACTTATTAGAATTATCAAAACAGCAATTAATATACATCAACAATAAATTTATCACAAAGATCAATCGAAATCAAAAAAAATAGCTATATTAGTTAAGAAATAAAACTTAAAAAACACAATTAAAAACACCAAAAACATATTCACATTATATAAATATTAAATATTAACATTACATAATATTCAAGGTATATGAATAAATTTCAATGTTTTGAAATCTGAATGTATTTGTTACTTGAATTAATATATTGAATTTTACAAACTAATAAATAGTTACACTGTACAATAGTTTTTACATATAAAAAATTAGAATTTTTTAAAATTCATGTATTGATTTTCAAAAAGTTTAAAAACAGGTAAATTGCTATTTTTATATAGTTAAACTCTTTGGTAGCCAGCTGTAGATTTTTAAATACTATCTACAACAACCAAGTTCTTAGATGTTCAAAAAACATCTATTTTATCAATACACCTAATCGTTTATAATTATTAGGTGTATTACTGATTGTATAAAATAGAAATAATATCTATAACAAAAAAGTATAAAATTATTAAGCAATAAACTACACGGGAGTTCGAAAAAGAAATACCTATGACTAACTTATATTACAATGACTTATTAGAATCTTGTGAGTCTTTTTTAAATTCATATGCGCAGAGTACAAATATTGCCAATAATTTCTTGTATACCTCTTGTACTGTTGAGCTAATGAATTTGCAAAAATTTTATAAGCAAGTCTTAGGATATTTTGCTTCAGCAAACCTTTTTGGCTTTTCATCAGAACAAGACCAATCCATTGTTGAAGAAGGATATTTATTTGTTTTCGAAAATAAACAATTGATAGAAAGTAATATTATTGGTGATCAATTTGATATAAAACGCAATCTGACAGCAAAACTATTATCTGAAAACATACATTATCAAAGCATTGTATCTGAAAAAGCCAAAACAAGAACAATTATTGTTGATAATAGAATTTATATTTTGATGTTTTATAAAAACATTCAGTCCCAATGTTGTTACTTCTATGCATTACCTTTTTTATATATTCCAAAAGAAGGTAATCAATTAAAGGAAGATTACAATACAACAATAAAAAAAGCACAATACAAAGCACTATGTAAAAATTATATTAAGGCAGCAAAACCAGTAACAATCAAAGAGTTTATTGTCCCATATAGAGTTTCGTACTCTACTTTTTATAAAAATTTCAAAACAATAATGGGAGTAACTTTTAATGAATATTGCCGGTGCTTAAAAGTAATTAAGCTATTGGAATTAATTGTATTCTCAACAAATACACTTAGTGAAATAGCCTTTAAAATGAATTTTAGAGACTATAGTAGTTTATATCGCTTTGTGCAAACCAATTTACCATTGATCGATGTTAAATCTATATATCGATACGGAGATATCTGAAACACTTTTTCAATCTCCAAAAACAACAAAACAATTTTTCCTATGTACAAAGCCAGTCTTACCGATTGGCTTTGTCGTTTAATCGTAAGATTAAAAGAAATGATAATCCGACTACTTATACCCTTTACACAGGAGAATCATCTTGATAGCAATTAAATATACGTCCTGAACTATGATCATACTTAGCACCTGTTACACTTGCTAAAACATTTACCTCATCTCTCAATTTTAGTACACCTAAGAAACCAAAAATAAGAGCCTCCTTAAACTCAACTATTAATCGCTCTGTTGTTTCAAAATATTTATTATTGCCGTAAAACTGAATACGAGAAAGTAAATAATCATTAAAAGCTCCCCCTCCAGTAACTAATATTCTACTACTTTCTTGTAAGGGAATCCCCTGACCTATCTGCATAGCAATATGTTCTACATAAGTTGCAAGTGCATCTTTTGGAGAAAGGTTATATTTCATAACCAAAGGATGGACAAAAGATTGTACAAACTCAATTCCTAATGATTTAGGAGGAAGCATACCATAATAAGATAAACTATTTAATTCATTCAATAGATCATCGCAAATCTTCCCTTCTGCTGCCCATTTCCCTTTATCATCATATTCTTTCCCTAATCTATAAGCCTCAGCATTTAACAATACATTTACTGGACAAATATCATAAGCTATTCTATACCCCAATTTATTTTCAAAAGAAACATTTGCAAAACCTCCTAAGTTAAGACAAGCATCATATGTACTAAATAATAATCGATCCCCAATAGGAACAAGCGGAGCACCTTGTCCACCCAATAGCACATCTTGTACTCTAAAATCACAAACAACTCTTTGTTGTAACAAATCAGCTAATATTCCTAAATTTCCAATTTGCAGTGTATACCCCAATTCAGGTTTGTGGAAGATTGTATGTCCGTGTGAACAAATGGCATCAATCTCAATAAGTTTATATTCTGCGATAAAATTACTGATAATATGAGCTAAATAAGTAGTATATCTTTCATCAAAAGCCTCTAATTCTTTTCTATTCAAATTAATTGCTCCTTGCAACAAACGCTTCCACTCTTTGCTATAAGCCACAGTTTGTGCATTCAAGATTTTGAAATTCCATTTAACTCCATCATATTCAAAGCGAATATAAGCCATATCAATTCCGTCCAGAGAAGTACCAGACATTACACCTACTATATAATATACAGATTTGTTCATAGGGATAAATTTACGAAGAGTTAATTGAAAAATTGATATTATTACTATATATTTGGAAAATTCAAAAAGAAGAAGAAAACAACTAAAATAAAGAGACTATTAATATGGATTTTAAATTGACAGAAGAGCAGTTAATGATTCAACAGGCTGCACGTGATTTCGCTCAAACAGAATTATTACCAGGAGTTATTGAAAGAGATGAACATTCAAAGTTCCCTACAGAACAAGTAAAAAAACTTGGAGAACTTGGATTTTTAGGTATGATGGTTGATCCTAAATATGGAGGAAGCGGATTAGACAGCGTTTCTTACGTATTAGCGATGGAAGAAATAGCAAAAGTTGATGCATCAGCTGCAGTAGTTATGTCAGTAAACAACTCTCTTGTATGTGCTGGATTAGAGAAATATGCAAATGAAGAGCAAAAACAAAAATACCTTACTCCATTAGCGTCAGGTCAAGTAATTGGAGCTTTCTGTTTATCTGAACCAGAAGCTGGATCAGATGCTACATCTCAAAAAACTACAGCAATAGATATGGGAGACCATTATTTATTAAATGGTACTAAAAACTGGATTACAAACGGAAGTACTGCTGATTACTACATTGTAATTGCACAAACAGACGTAGAGAAAAAACACAAAGGAATCAATGCTTTTATCGTTGAAAAAGGATGGGCAGGATTTGAAATTGGAGCTAAAGAGCAAAAAATGGGAATCAGAGGATCTGACACTCATTCATTAATGTTTACAGATGTAAAAGTTCCTAAAGAAAATAGAATCGGAGAAGATGGTTTCGGATTTGCTTTTGCAATGAATGTATTAAATGGAGGTCGTATTGGTATTGCTTCTCAAGCATTAGGTATTGCACAAGGAGCTTATGAATTAGCATTGAAATATGCTAAAGAACGTAAAGCTTTTGGTACTGAAATTATCAATCACCAAGCTGTAGCATTCAAATTAGCTGATATGGCTACTCAAATTTCTGCTGCAAGAATGTTGTGTTTCAAAGCTGCTGCTGAGAAAGATGCTGGAGAAGACATCTCTATTTCTGGAGCAATGGCGAAGTTATTTGCTTCAAAAACGGCAATGGATACAACTATTGAGGCTGTTCAAATCCACGGAGGTAACGGATATGTAAGAGAATATCATGTAGAGAGAATGATGCGTGATGCAAAAATCACTCAAATCTATGAAGGAACATCTGAAATCCAAAAGATCGTTATTTCAAGAGGTATTGCTAAGTAATTAGTATTCTCTTTAAAATAAAAAGGGGTATTTTCAATTGAAAATACCCCTTTCTTTGTTCTGAATAACTCAAGCAAAAACCACACTCCAAAAGAAGTGTGGTTCGCAAAACATTTATTTTAAAAATTATTGAACATTAATAGTGATAGGTAAAGTAAACTGAGAACGTACTTTTTTATTATTCTGTTCTGCTGCTTTCCATTTATTCATTGTTTTTAATACGCGTACTGCCTCTGCTCCTGCTCCATATCCTGGATCTCTTAATACTTTTATATCTGTAAGACTACCATCTTTCTCAACTACAAAAGTTAAGATAACACGCATCTCTTTCATATTACTATCTACTGATAAAGCACGAAAACGCGTTACAAAATTTTGACTAAACTTTGCTAATCCCTCATATGGTTCTGCCTTATACTGTGCACTTATTACAATGTCATTACCTTTCTCTTCAACATTAGTTGTTACATTTGTTCCTCCTTCAATTCCTTCTGTAGATACTCCCACTGGAGCATTTAAAACAATTGTCCCTCCCTCATTTCCTTTAATAGTAGCAGGTCCTGGATCAGCATTGTCAAAATCACTCATTTTTGGAACTTCATCTGTCGCATCGATACTCTTTCCAGGCTCAAACGTTGTAAACTTAATTTGATCTACAATAGATGCTTGCGCAGTTGCTTCGTTCTGTAATTCAGACACTGGAACTTCTTTTACTTTCAATGGCTCTATATCTTTTAAAACAACCTCCTTATCAATTAACTCAGAATCAGAAAATTCACAAATTACTCCTGGAGTAATTGCATTACTATCTGCTAACAAATTAGAGATAAAAGCAGGAATCACAAATACAGCACTAAACAAACAAATTCCTCCAACAACCGATAAAGTAGTTGTTCGTGAACTTTGCAAACGTAAATTATAAGCTCCATACGCTTTGTTGCGGTTTTCAAAAACTACATCTAACCACTCTTTCTTAAATAAATCATTCTTTGCCATAACTTTCTAATTTTAAAATTCAACAAGATGTGCTCAAATAATCTATTTACGACTACTAACACATTACAAAAAAGCTTAAATACATTTATATTATATTTACATTTAAAACAAAACCTTTAAATAGTTTTTATAAATATAGTGATTTTATTAATACAAAAACATTCTTGCGAAAAAATATCTTAAATAAATACTAACATTTACTTAGAAAAAGAAGATTGATTGCTACACTTATCTTTTTGTACTTTTGTAATCTAAATTCTACAAAACCTTATGAGCATCCGTATCAAGAATTCGAAATCAATTAAAACAAAAATTATCTTTCTCTATCTATTCTTATTTGGAGCAGTATTCTTTTCTGGTACGTACATATATAAGGAGGCTAAAAAATTCACAATGCCTGAAGAGCATGTGGTAGAAGAAAGTAATAAAATATTTTTGGTAAGTAGTACAATAAACAACTTATACTCTTCTGAGGCTTATAGTAGAAATGCAATCTTAACAGGCGACAAAAAAGATATTGCAATCTATTATAAAGAATTAGATACAATTGTCAAACAGATTGAAATAATTCAACACCAAGCCCAAGATGAAGTAATTATTGAAAAATTAGATCGTGTACTTCAATTATTACACAAAAAGAAAACAAGTTTTAAAAATATTATTAATGCTCGTAAAGCAATCAATGAGCAAACTACATATGACGATGCCTTTTTAGAGATTCACAACATTAGACAAGAAATTGAAAAGAATATTGAACCTATTGTTATTCAATCAAGAGAAAAACAAAAGCGTTCCGCATGGGCTCGTTTATTTAAAGGAGACAATACAGATACAATACGCACAACAGTTAATTACCCTAATGTAACAGATTCAATTATTGCAGCAATGCAAAGGGTGTTTACAAATACACAACAAAAAATAAACTCACAACAAAAAAACCTTTTACAACAAGAACAACGTCTATTATTAGAAAACAGAAATATCACCAATCAGTTAAGGGAAATTCTTGAAAATGTTGAACAAAACATTGTAACCTTATCTTATCAAAATATTAATGAATCTAAATCAAGAATCAGTGCTGCCTCTACCAACATTGCTTACATTGGTGGATCTGCATTATTGGTTGTCATTATATTAGGTTGGATTATCATTAGAGATATTAATCAAACACAAGAATACCGTAAAGCATTAGAAAAATTGAATGCTGAAAGAGAAGTACTTTTACGCAGTAAAACCATGCTTTTAGCAACAGTTACACACGATTTGCAAACTCCATTAGGAAGCTTAATTGGCTTTACAGACTTACTGAGTCACACCCAATTAATAGAAAAACAAAAACAATATGTAAATAACATCAAGTCTTCTTCACAATACATTGTCAACTTAGTCAATGACTTAACAGACTTTTCTCGTTTAGAAAATAATAAAATTAGTGTGCAATACAAAACTTTCAATCCTAAAGACCTCATCGAAAGTATTTGTTCTTTATTGGTACCTAATGCAGAGAATAAAAAAATAATGCTCAAATGGAATATAGATAAACGTTTAAATACGGCACTCTATTCTGATCCTTATAGAATCAAGCAAACATTGACTAACTTAATTACCAATGCCATTAAATTTACACAAGATGGTGGTGTATTTGTAGATGCTATTATTGAAAACGAGCGTTTTATCATTAGAGTGACAGATACAGGAATAGGAATTGCACAAGATCAAATCAATAATATCTTCAAAGAATTTCAACAAGCACATGCTGGTATAGAAAAGAAATTTGGTGGTACTGGTTTAGGATTAAACATTTCTAAGCGTATGATTGAATTGTTAGATGGTAGTATAAGTGTTGAAAGCACCTTTGGAGAAGGGTCTGTATTTACTATCAATCTTCCACTTATACTGGCAAAAGAAGACTTTGTAGATACTAAAAACATTGATTACCAAAAGAGTTTTGCTATTTTAAAAGACTCGCAAATAGTTGTTGTTGACGATGATAAAATACAATTACAACTGATGGAAGAGGTATTGAAACCTATCTTCAAGAAAGTTATGATTATTAATGACCCAAGTGATATTGAAACTATTTTAGAAGAAGATCACTATGACTTAATTTTAAGTGATATTCAAATGCCTAAAATAGATGGTTTTGAATTAATCAATCAACTGAAAGCTAATGAAAAGTTTGCTTCTATACCTGTTATTGCATTATCTGGTAAACGCGACTTAACCTTAGAAGACTTTATTAATGCAGGTTTTGAAGCATCACATCAAAAGCCTATTAATATTACAGAGTTACTCATCTTAATAACAAAGAGTTTGTACCCATCACACACCATCAAAACAGTCAAAAATGAAGAAATGATGGTTGTTGAAAAAACAAATGCATTATACAATACACAAACATTAACCCAATTTATTGGAGAGGATCAAGAAGCATTGAAAAATCTAATGACTATTTTTACAGAAAGTACAGATGAAAATATGTTAGATATGAGTTATGCTGCAGAAGAAAGTGATTTTACTACTATGGCTGCTCTTGCACATAAAATGTTACCTATGTTTAGACAATTAGAGATGAATCATCTTATCTCTTCTTTAGAAGACTTGGAAGATCGCAAATTAGATGTTCTCTCAACAGAAGAGCTTATTGGCTACACTACTGAGCTACAGGAAAAAATAAAGATTGTATTAAATGCAATTAAGCAAGATATCATCAATCAATAAGAAAAGAGGGAAATTGTGAATTACTACAACTTCCCTCTTTTTTTGTAAAAACAACATTTACAACTCATCCGGTTTAACTTTTAAAACAAATAAATATCCTCAAAAACAGCACTATTACCCTATAATAGTTTAACTTGCGACATCTAAAAACACGTCAAAATGAGTAGTCCGGTTAAGACACCTTTTAATAGTTTAATTAAGATAGACCGTCATTCTACAACAGCAATTTATATGCAAATAGCTAACCAACTAAGTAATGCTATACAACGCAAATACATTGCTCCTCAAACAAAATTACCAGGTACTCGTGCATTATCTGTTATTTTACAAGTCAACAGAAATACCATTGTCGCTGTTTATGACGAATTAAATGAACAAGGATGGATAGAAACAGTTCCTAATAAAGGAACTTTTGTTGTAGATAAAACACAAGACACAAAAAACAAACTATCTTCTAAAGACCTATACACCTACCCTAAATATGCAGGATATAGCATTACCAAAAATATGGTTTTGGACAATCCGTATGAACATAGTCACTGTAACCTTAATTTTAATGATGGTACACCTGATAGCAGATTAACACATATCAACCAACTTTCTGCTTTTTATAGTGCCAATCTAAAGCGTAAAAGCAACAGAAAGAAATTAGGATACACACCAACTGAAAATAATGACTACTTTAAAACACAATTAGCCAACTACCTCAATATAAGTAGGAGTTTACAAATTACAAAGCAAAACATTCTTATAACAAGAAGTACAGAAATGGGAATCTACATTGCCTCACAAGTAGCACTTTCCCCTGGAGATAAAGTAATTGTTACTGAATTAAGTTACTTTTCAAGTAATATGGCTTTTCAAAAAGTAGGAGCTAAACTATTAACTGTCCCTTCAGATCAAGATGGAATAGATGTAAACAAAGTAGAAGAATTATGTCAAAAACAAGATATCAGACTATTATACCTTACCCCGCAACATCACTACCCTACAACAGTTACTCTAAGTGCCCAACGCAGAATAAAATTACTTCAATTAGCCCAAAAGTATGGTTTTATAATTATTGAAGACGATTATGATTACGACTTTCATTATGAGAAAAGTTCAATGTTACCATTAGCAAGTGTAGATACTTCAGGAATGGTTATCTATGTAGGTTCTTTTGGAAAATCATTAGCTCCTGGCTTTAGAACAGGTTTTGTTGTAGCACCAACTAATGTGATTGAAGAAATGAGCAAATACTTACACCTTATTGACAATCAATCAGATTTAGTTATGGAGCAAGTACTTGGTGAACTAATTGAAGAAGGAGAAATTGAGCGTTACAGAAAAAAATCATTGAAAATATATAAAGAGCGCCTCAAATTATTCTCTCACTACTTAGAAAGTAGTTTCAATTCATCAATAACGTTTGAGAAACCAACTGGTGGTTTAGCTTTATGGGTGAAATGGAAGCAACCTATTAATCTTATGCAATTAAAAATCAATTGCGCAAAGGAAGATCTTTTTATTCCTAAAACACTTTTATATCAAAACAAAGAACTAACAGCTATGCGTTTAGGTTTTGGTCATTTGAATGTTGAAGAGATGGAACAGAGTATTGATATTTTATACCGAAATATTAATAAACTATAAAGTCTATCGAGCTAAAACAACTTGTAATACAAATTTAAGAGCTAATACTTTAGTAAAAATAGGCCAAAAACTGTTTTACAAGAGCTAAAAAGCTTGCAAAACAGTCAAAAAAGTATCCTTTTCGGATACTTTTTCCATTTATCACTCAAAATCCTCTTTTTATACATTCAATAACTTTTCAAACAAAACAACATAATCAAAACAATAAATAACATCAAATTATTATTTTTAACACCAAAAACAACTATTTTTATATTAAATTTTCATCAAATAAAACTTATTTTAGACAATATGCGCAATTAAACACATAACATACACCCCTTTTTTACAGTAACTTTGTCTTATAAAATTTAAAAGCTATGAAAAAGATTTTTTTACTTGCAGTTATTGCAATTATGGGATTAGGAGCAGTATCTTGCTCAAAAGATGACGACTCAACTTCAAACTTTTCAACAGACATCAAAGGAAACTGGAAAGAATCTAAAATTGTATGTTTAGACAAAGACAAAAAAGTATTAGGAGAAAAAATGGCTTCTGATAATGATGGATGTGGAGTAGATGCCATAAAATTCGATAATAAAGAAGGAGTATTCACTTACAACTTCAAAGATATGGTAAAAAACGAGTGTGTTAAAAGAGAATATAACGTTACTTACTACGTTCTTCTTGATGCTTTAATCACTCAAGAAAAAGGAAGTTCAGAAGCAAATCCTGAAGAATTCAAAATTGTAGAACTTACAAAAAATAAACTTGTTTTATTTAGCTACGAAAAATTAGATCCAGACAGTGTTAAAGACTTAAAATATCCTACTGGAACTGTTTACACCCAATCTGTTTACGTAAAATAGAAACTTACCTATATAACATTTAAAAGCTACTTAGTACACTAAGTAGCTTTTATCTTTCTTATTAAATTCATATTATTTTGTCTGAATCAAGAATTCTGAACGCCTATTTTGTGCATGTTGTTCCTCTGTACATTCTTTACACATCACTTTAGGTTGAGAAGAACCATATCCTTCATAAATTAACCGATCTTCACTTATTCCTTTTTTAATCAAATAATTAGCTGTTTCTTTTGCACGTTCTTCAGACAATTTCATATTGTATGCTTCACTTCCTTTGCTATCTGTATGTGCCCCTATCTTAAGTTTCATCTTTGGATAACGCTGTAAGACACTAACTAACTTATCCAATTCTTCCATCCCTTCTTTAGGTAATTCTACTTTATCAAACGCAAACAGAATATCCTTCAATACAATCTCTCCTTTCTCTATTCTCAGCTCTTCTAAAGGCATCAATGCCAAATTAACTGATTGTTCTTCTCCTACAAAATTTGCCTGAAAATCCAATTCTTTACTAACAAAATCAGGATGTTTTACTTCTACTCTATAATACTTACCACATTCTCCTGTAAAATGAGCTATTCCATCTGTTTCAACAACCGTTTTCTCTAACACTGTTTGTTTATCATCTAATAAAGTAACTGTAGCTCCCTCTACTACTGTTTGAAAAGACTTATTAGTAACTTTTACATTAAGGGGTAAATGGCATAAAGCATAAACTCTATAAATATCTGTACGTCCAATGCGATTGGTAGACATAAATCCCATTTTTACACTGGGATAAAAACTAAACCCATAATCGTCTTTTGCTGTATTAATTGGCGCTCCTAAGTTTTCTGCTACAGCATGTAAGTCATCTAAAGGAATGCGGTAAATATCCAAACCTCCAAAGCCCCCCCAACGATCTGATGCAAAATACAATACATTATCTTCTGAGACAAAAGCATAATCTTCTATTCCTCCTCGATTAACTTGATTTCCTAAATGCTCAGGTTCTCCATATTGATTGTTTTCCAAAAGAGCAACACGCCAGATATCCAATTGACCAATACTTCCTTCTCTATTTGAAGAGAAATAAAGGAATTTGCCATCAGGGCTAACATTGGGATTTGTATAAATTACACCTGCTTCACAAAAAGGCAATACCTTTACCTTTCCCCATCGCTTTCCTTTGCGTGTAGCAACAAACAAACTTTTCATTTCGTTGTGCTTTTTCACCGTTTTATTCTTTCGAAACTTACGATTTCTATAGCTATCAGATGCAAAAAACAATTTATCTCTTTCTGGAGTCATTGTTGCTATTCCATCATTAAAACGTCTATTTGTTCTCCCTTCAATATGCGTAACATTATACAGGGGATCTTTATTACTTTTAAATTCAGCCTGATACAAATCGTAATTAGGTCGTTCTGTTTTTTTATCTTTTACCTCAAACAAAGAACGCCAAAAAGAACTTTGATACTTTGTTCTATTTGAAGCGAATAATACAGTATCCCCTTTTGTTTTAAACAATCCTAAATCGTCATAATACAAATCATTGATTCCCGATTCCGCAAATTGATACTGAGGTATTTGTTGTTGAAGTACACTTAAAGCATTTCTATTCTTCTGAAAATCTACCACTCTTAGGTCAGTTGGTTCTGCTCTTTGAGCAAATTGCATCATAGCTTCCTCTGCAACTTCATATCGCCCATTTTTAAGAGCGTTCTGCGCATAACTATACCAAACTTCACTATCTGCATTAGAATCGCTTAAAATAGCCTTAGAATAATACTTTGCAGCCTCTACTGTACGATTCATTTTTTCATAACTCTTAGCTAATTGCAGACTAACGTAAGGTTTGTCTTTCTCTTTTCGGGATAATTGTTCGTACGCAGTAATAGCCTTAGCATATTCTCCTTTATTGAAATACTTATCCCCTCTTTTAACATCTGGTTTTTTCTTTCCATAAGCCACAATACTTAAGGCAAGCAACAACACAATATATACTTTTCTCATAACTCTCTATTGTATGGATTAAAATAGAATAACACCTTCAATCCTTTATACAATAGTAACGCCTAAATAATCGTCAAAAAAGCCCCTTCATTTAACGCCTACATCTCTTAACAGACTGCTAATAAATTACCTCATTAGAAATACAATACAATCCATGCGATACTGCACATTTGTTTTTAAAAACAGAACTATACCTACATATTCACAATATAGAAGTTTTGAGAATTAACGATACTTTATCATTCCAAAAGCAATACTACTTTTTATTTCGATTGATCATACAATCTCCTGTTTCTTAAATTACTTAATGCTGTTTCTCATTTTCCTAATTCTGTGAAAAAAGTAAAAGAATCAAACATAAGCTATCCTTTTTACCTTAACTTTGAATGAAATAAACAACTATTCTCTACTTATGGCTGCCCTTCAACTTCCTAAATATAACAAAGCTATTGCTCTATCTCAAGTAATAGAAGAAATGGTAAACAATCCTTCCCTTTACGCTACAGTTTACTTGAGGTTGTTAAAAGAAGATATTTACGTAATAGTAGGCGCACCAAACACAAGAGAATTTTATGCTTCAAACTTTGATTCTAATGTTTCTATCATGCAATTGAAAAATGGAAATATTCCCGTTTTTACAGATCCCGATCACATATACGATGGTGGAGTAATCCATAAAGAAGTTGACTATATGAAAGTCAAAGGACGAAGCTTTTTTGAACTTATGTTAGGTGCCACAGTAGAAGTCAATCCCTTTTCTAAAGCGCAAATAACCTTAAAACCCGACCTTATTGCCAGCTTATTAGACACTTCATTCTTTACATTAAAAAAGAACACATTAGATAATACAAATCAAGACATTACAATAAACAGAACAAACAATACTCCTCTTGTATTTTTAGAACACTCTATTCAATATTTTGATTCTATACCTTCTGTCTACAAAGCCTATATAGCAACAATATTAGACAAAAAAATAGAAAACAAACCACACTACATCATAGCTCTTGAATGTAGTGAAATAGACAAAAAAGAACTTACAAGAATAATCAATAAGCTCTCTAAATTTTGTATGGAAGACTTAAAGAATGAACATTTTATAGAGGTAATTACGTTAGAAAAAAATCATCCCTATTATTCATTTTTTATTTCCAACATCATTCCTTTTTACATGAAACCTACCCCTTAAAACCATATAAAAATGATAAAAGAAGCAGTTTTCACACCTATCGATCTAACTACTTGGCCAAGAAAAGAATACTTTGATTACTACAAGAATAAACTAAAATCTAAATACACGATTAGCATCAAAATAGATATTACCCTTTTGCATCAACAATACAAGAACAAGGGCTATAAATTCTATCCAACCTTTATGTACGTAATTATGCGTGCTATTAATCAAAATGAAGCATTTAGAACTGTTTATCAGGAAGGAGTATTAGGTACGTGGAACTACATGAACCCCTCTTTTACAATATTTCATCAGGACGATCAAACTTTTTCGGATCTATGGAGTAATTATTCAGAAAATTTCACTACATTTCACAACATCTTAACCACTGATATAGCCCAATACAAGGATATTAAAGGAATTAAAATAAGAGCGAATCAACCTCCAAACTTCATTCCTATATCTTGTGTTCCTTGGATATCATTTGAGAGTATTAGTCAAGATACAATTACAGATACTGACTTTATGCATACTCTTGTAAGGTTTGGTAAATATTACACAGAAAACAACAAGACGTTCATTCCTCTTTCCATCTATGTTAATCATGCAGTAGCCGATGGCTATCACAGTTCCAAACTACTCAATGATATACAACAACTAAGTGATGAAGTAGAGCAATGGATGCCTTAAAACTAAAAATAAACAGCGTACGCTTGAGCAAACTAAGACTGGATTACATTGCTTTTTTATTTCCTTACTTTATATCATCAAAAACGATCTACCAAAGTAAACTCACGTACGCTTTCTTTTAACTAAAAAGTTATATTACAATATACTAAACAAAAATACCTCAACTAAAAGTTGAGGTATTTTTGTTTAATAAAACTCTTTTCTTAAGACAGAAAATAGAATCCCTTTTTATTCTTTCTATACATTCTCTCGAAACAACTGTTCTATCATTTCCTCATCCCATGGCTTATTGGCATTGTAGTACAGTGCTCCTTTTTTTACTTCCAAGGGAGAGTCGATATTATTAGTATACAGTGCTCCTGTACCCAATCCTTGTGGCAATGTTGACTGCAAAGTATAAGTCCACTGTGCTATGGCATTTAAACCAATATTTCCCTCCAAAGCTGAGGTAATCCACCAGCCGATTCCTCTTTCTTCTGCTAAGCTAATCCACTCCATACTTCCGCGTATACCTCCTACCAAACTTGGCTTTAGAATAATGTATTGTGGCCTAATTTCATCCAATAGATTTTTCTTATGGTTCAAATCTACCACTCCAATTAGTTCCTCATCTAATGCAATAGGCAAAGGTGTTGTTTTACATAACTCTGCCATACTGTCAGTATATCCTTTTTTTATAGGCTGCTCTATACTATGTAACTCTAATTCAGACAACTTAACCAGTTTATCAAAAGCATCACTTAAACCAAAGCCACCGTTTGCATCAACTCTTAACTCTATCTCTTTTGCCGAATAATGGGCTCGAATATACTGCAATAATTCCAGTTCTTTATCAAAATCTATTGCTCCTATTTTAAGTTTTACACAGGAAAAACCAGTTGCCAACTTCTCGTCAATTTGCTCTTTCATAAAAGCAGGTTCTCCCATCCAAACTAAACCATTAATAGCTATCTTATCCTCTCCTTTTGTAAAAGCAGATGGAAATAACTCTAATGGATTATTTGCTTCTAACGATAAAAACGCTTGCTCCACTCCAAACTGAATAGAAGGCCAGTCTTGTAAATTCTCCCACAACCAATCTTTTCCCTTACTTATGTTTTTTACAACCCATTGCAATTGTTCTTCGTAAGTAGGTCTATCATCAAAACTAAGAGAGCGCAGTACCCCACACTCTCCTATTCCTATTTTACCGTTTTCTTCAATTTTAAGCAACCAACTCTCCTTCTCTGTCATTACTCCTCTCGATGTACCTGAAGGTCGCTTAAATTGCAATAATATGCGTTTATACGATGCTTTCATTATAACGTTAATGATTCTCCTATAGTTAACAACATCAAATCCTTCCCTTTTTCAAAGAATTTGCGCTTTGCTTCTTCTTGATCAATCTCAATATAACCGAATGTATCGAAGTGATATCCCAATACTTTATCACATTTTACAAAATCAGAAGCAACAACTGCTTCATCAATATCCATAGTAAAATTGCTTCCAATTGGCAATACAGCTAAATCTAATGCTGTAAACATAGGAATCAATTTCATATCCATTGTAAGTGAAGTATCACCTGCTATATATACGTTTTTGTTTTTACTTTCTATCACAAAACCACCTGGCTGTCCTCCATAACTTCCATCAGGAAAAGAACTGGAATGAATAGCTGGTGTATATTTTACCTTTCCAAAATCAAATTGCCAGCTTCCCCCGTGATTCATCGGATGAGTTTGATACCCTTTAGCAGCATAATGTCCTGCAATTTCTGCATTAGATACAATAACCACTTCTGGATTATTATCTGCGATGCGTTCTGTATCTGCAATATGATCTCCATGCGCATGAGTAATCAAAATATAGTCTGCTTTAATAGCATCAATATCTACAGCTTTTGCTGCATCTAATGGATTTCCTGAAATAAATGGATCAACCACAAGATTGATATCATCAATCTGAATGCCTAAACAAGCATGTCCATAATACGTAATATTCATTCTATTTATTTTTATTGATTATAAGATTAAAGCTACTGAAAATAATACGGACAGCAAAAAAGTACCCAAAGCCACCACTTTCATTTGAGAGTCTAATGCTTTAGGAACTGTATTTTTCGCTACAAAAATCAAATGTTTTACAAAAGGTAAAAAACCAAGTATAAAAAAGTACCCTACAAAAGCAATTTCTGCATGTATAGCATATATAATCAAAGCCACAAGAGCAGAAAGCACTATAAAATAATGGTATTTTTTGGCTCCTTCTCTTCCCAACTTCACTGCCAAAGTATTCTTACCTACCAATTTATCCGAATCCAAATCCCTCATATTATTGATATTTAGCACTGCAATACTCAAGTTTCCGACAGCTACAGCTGGCAGAATCACCCACCAATCCAACGTCATGCCATACAAATAGAATCCACCTATAACGCTTACTAAACCAAAGAAAATAAATACAAACAAATCACCTAACCCTCTATAGCCATAAGCTCCTTTTCCAACAGTATATTTAATAGCTGCTGCAACACAGCTGATTCCCAACACAAAGAAAAAGATTGAAGTTAAAAAGTGATCTTGTCCAAAAGACAAATAGATTAAGATAAGCGCAGAAATAAGGGATAATAGCGAGGTTAGGATAATTCCCTTTTTCATGGCTACTACAGTAATTGCCCCACTTTGTATTGCACGTTGTGGCCCTACACGTGTTTCGTTATCCGTTCCTTTTACACCATCTCCATAATCGTTGGCAAAATTAGATAAGATCTGAAAGAGCAAAGTAGTTATAATCGCAAAGGCGAAAATATATGCAAATAATGGATTTGTAGAAAAATAAGGATATGCACATGCCGATCCTACAATGATACCTGATATAGACAAAGGTAATGTACGCAAACGCGCTGCTCCTACCCATGCTTTTACTTTTGACATAAAAAAAGTGTTTATTCTAAAATAATTTAAACCACAAAATTACTTAGAAAAAACACAATATACACAAGTATCCCAACTTTGTTTACCATCATCAAAGTGCTATGTATACCTCATTCAAAGATAAAATAACACATCTGACTAATGCTTTGCCCCGTGATGTTTGTCTCGAACAGGTTCTTCTTTCAGTACCAAGTACTTATTCGGTTTTGCGATAGCATGGTAAAAAGCTCTAAAAAACCCATCTACAAAAACCTTATATTGAATTGTTTGACCTTCTTTAAGTTCAAAGATAATCGAATTAGAGGTATTCCAATCTATTTTAATAATAATCAAGTGTTTGCCTGGAGTAATATTCAGTACAACCTGTTCTCCATTCTTCACGCTCATTACCTTATCTCCATCCAAATAGATATTAAAATTTCTGAAGCGTTCAATAAATGACTTCTTTCTTCGAATGATTACTCGACTCATAACAATACAATGTTTTAAAAACAAATAGGTCTTTTAACTTTTCTATTAATTGAAGGAACTAAATTATAACATATTTCCTTCTCTTCTATATTTTCTTCACAAAAGATTAATTCAAAAGTATGTCAATCGAGATCAAATAACTTTGTAAAATCAAAAGAATCACTCCTTTACTTTCATCTTTAATTATTCATAAACATCTGTTTTTCTTCTATAGAATTTTATTTCTCTTCAAAAAGACCCTCGTAAGTAGTTTCGTATTTCTTTTTCAAACGCTGTTTCGCTTTTTTAACGGCATCAATTGTAATTCCCAAAATATTAGCTGTTTCCTGATTGGTCAACCCTAATTTTTGCAATAAAACAATTCGGATGTTAGACTCTGTCAAGTTTGGAAAATACTCTGCTAAAAACTGCACATATACAGGTTGTTCTATGGCAAAAGATTCTTTAAACAGTTGCCAATTTTCTTCTGTCATTAAATGAGAATAAATCAACCCCTCTATCTGAGGTTGTTTCCTTTTTAGAACTTCATTTGTCGATTCTTTTATTGCAGTCAACTCTTGTTCCAACTTTTCTATCTGCTCATTCTTTTCCGAAAGATAGATTTGATACGTTGCTAAGTTGTGATTTGTTTCTTTTAATCTGTTTTCAGATTTAATTTGAGCTAATTCAAAAGACATGATCTTCGCCTCATACTTATAGGTTTGCGTTCTAACTTGACGTTTGTAAAAACGATAAACTAATAACACTATGGCAAGCAAAACCACCACAGACGAAATAAGTAATATCCGTTGATACAACACTGTTTCTAATTTGCTCTTCTTAGCTTCTAACTCCCATTCCAACTTTTCGTAATCTGATGTTAGATTTACATTCTGTATCACTCGTTCTCCTTCTTTTCCCTCCATAAAATTTTGAACAAACTCCAATTTTCTCCTCCACATCAATTCCTGATGTTCTTGTGCTGTTATTTGTGCTAATTGAATCAGATATTTCAATGTTTCTTCTTGATATCCGTACAAATATGTTTTACCAACAGCAAAGTAATAAGCTGATTCAAACATTTCTGTTGCCTTCTGATACTCTTTTGTGTCAAAGTATATCTTGGCCAATTGTATTTCGGCATACATTTTATTGCGGTACTCACCCAACGTTATGGTCAATGTAATATCTTGTTTCCAAAGTTCTTTTGCTTGTTGTATATTCCCTTTCAAGTACATTACATTAGCCAAAGCCCCCAACGATTTGGCATAACGCAACTGATCATCAAATTTCAAAGCAATCTCCTTCGATAAAGTATAATACTTTTCAGCTTCTACCAAATCTTTCTTATTAGCATAATAGCTTCCTATAGCAAAGTAAATAGCACTATTATTGACTTGCTTGTCTTTTGTAAGTTTTAATAATTGAAAGTAGTAATTATTACTCTGCTTATTCTCTCCCATTGTTTCAAAGAAATAAGCAGTATATAGTAAAATTTGTTCCTTTTGTACGTCTATCTCATCATTATTTTCAGACAAAAAACGAGAAACCAACAAAAAGTAAGGAGCTGCTTGAGGATAATGAGTAAATTTATAGTAGTACGATCCTGCCTCAGCATTTACCCAACATTGCAATCCCACATTGTCTGTTTGTTTTACTGCTTCAAAAGCCTTCTCAAATAAGTTTGTACTTTGTACATTCAAACTATCTACTTGTTCAAAACGATCTTTTGCACTAAACACATCAATAAGAATATCGACTTCTTTGTACTTCTTTTTTAACTGTGACAAAGAATCTGTAAATGCCATTTTCTCTTGCACTGTTGCCAACGTATTGTAACGTGTAATCCATTGACTATACAAGATATTGGTATCCTTATCCTCTTTAGAACAAGAACACAAAACAACAAAACAAAAGATTCCTAAAAGTCGATAAAACAAAATGCTATAATTTTTTGAAGAGATCAAAACTCTCTAATTCTCTTCAAAAATAAGGATAGAAAAATAATATATTCGCAAAAAATGAAATAAAAGCAATATAATCACAATCAAAACATTATATCCAAACGAACTAAAACATCTGTATAGCGTATTTTTATCAACCTTCTCTATGGCAAATCATTCCGTCATCCTCCAAAAAAAATTCTTTTTTTTAATTTATGACCTTTATTTTACTCCAAAAGGGGGTAAAAATTAAACTTTAAAAGTATGTTTTTTCTAAAAATAGGTCTTTTAAGGTCTTTCATCGGTTAATTGACAAAAAAAATACTATTTTTTTTTATGACACCAAAAAACAAACAGACTAAATATCAACACATTACATAAAAACACCTACTTACAACAATATTTCAAACCTCTTTTTATCCCAGTAAAATAGGGCATTGTTATAGAATTGTTGGACAATCCGAGGACAATACCTCGTATTTAGTGGAGCAGAGAGCCTCTTTGTCCAACCATTCTCCTTTGATTGACCAGCTATTGTTCTACCAAGTTGGACTAAAATTAGTATCAACCTATTTTCAAGCCACTCAGAATGGATATAAAAAAACAAGGTACCTTATTCAGATACCTTGCTTCTCAAAAAGTAATTGCAGCAAAATGACGGTTGCTGCGTATAATAGAACAACAAATTTCCTTATTCCCAAGTCTATAGTCCTATGCTATATCTCAACTGTATTCCAAAATTGTAGGTTTTAAAACTGGCACTTTCACTGTTTTGCGAACTATTATAAATCAACGCATCCCCTTTTACAGGCTGATAATCTACTATATTTTTCGCCTTGGTTTCCACTGAAGGACTTTGATTATTCAATCCCAAATCAAAATACACTCCCACATACAATGTCTGATACTCACTTAAGCTATGCTTTAGCCCTACCTCTCCTATCCAAGCAAAGCGGTTTTTCAAATCAAAATCATGTGTGCGTTCTACTTGTTCTTGCTCTCCAAACCCCGCAAACAGAGGGTCTTCTAAAGTAGCGTCATATTTTGGAAAATACCCTGAGGTTTTCAAATCTGTCCACGTAGAAGTACCTTTACTACTCATTGTCAAACTGTACTTGATTCCTGTACGAACATACAAATCTGTATCTTTTAGCCCTCTATACTGTACTGTTAATGGAAGATCAACACTATTTACCTTCCAAGATTCCTTGTATCCTTTCGAAGCATATTGAAATCGAAAATCATCTTGTTCCCAATCTGTTTTTTGAGATTGCCCTTTAATATTATCTGCATATATGCCTATTGTCTGCATGTTGTACTGACCTCCAAAACCGATACTCCACTCTGGATCTACAAAGTAATCGTATTGGGCACCAATTGCATACCCTACCTTATTTTCACTATTTAACTGAAAAGGTAAATGACCATACAGATTACTCAAACCTACTTGTACACTTGCTCCTACTTCATGCTTTTTATAATAATACCCATGCTTCTGAGCTTGAATTGTATGCGTTAGTCCCAACAAACACAATAAACTGATATATTTTTTCATTTCTTTCTATTTATTATAGTGAAACAATCAAGTTTAACATACACCCTTGATTGTTTCACTTCCATTAATAAATTACTCTTTAACAATAAATTGAACTGTTTCACTTACATCCTCTCCTTTTAACACCAAAAAGTAAGAACCCGATGCTATAGTATTAGGAAGGGAAATAGCCATATTTTCTCCAGACAATTCTCCTTGTGCTATGCGTTGGCCCAATAAGGTATAAACGCTATAAGTTCCCTGTGTTATCTTGCGTTGCGAACGAACATAAAGCTGCGTATGAATAGATTTATTCACTGGATTAGGATAAACCACCAAACCTGCTTTTGATTTGCTTGCAATTACAATTGGACAGCTCACTATTTTTCTGCCATCATACAAAGTCAACTCTACGTGATACTCTGCTCCTGCATCTAAAATAGCTCCTACTTCACCACCTGCTGAATACGTTTGTTTTTTGCTGATCACTTCTCCATTTCTATACCATTGGTAGCCTGTGAATAGATAACCTCCATTAGTGCTTGTATTTTTGTTCACCAACAAAATGTTGTCGTATTTCTGGAATACAATATGCTCTGTAGGTATGCGTTTCTCAATGATTACTTTATAGGTTTTAGATACTGTTCCATCCATGGAAGTAACTGTAATTAACTGTTGGTGTATACCATATTCTTTTACATTAACTTCTATTAATGCTGATGGTACAACTACAGCTCCATACTGCGTTTTCACTTCTATTACCACTACATCTTGTGGCTTGTCACAACCTATAGACACATATACCTCTGCCCCTACTTTGCCATAAGAAACACCATCTATCAAAAGATCCCAAATACTGGCATCTCTACTTGTTATTTCTATGGTTTGAGAAACAGGTTGGGCTGCCTTATAGTTAACATTGCCCTCTTGATGCGCGGTAACAACTATTTTTCCAGGTTGTATAAATGTCAATACTCCTGTTTTTGAATCAATTGTTGCTACATTAACTGGTTCCTGACTATCGATTGTATAAGTAATTGGTAAGTTTGAACTTGCCTTAGCGGTTAATTGTAAGGTTGGTGTATCTTCCAATACTACTTTTGTCAAAGCAGCAAATGTGATTTGCTGCGTTGCTTGTTCTATAAACAACTCTCCATTTAGCTGTAATACCTCATAGTTTTTACCATAATCTACGGTTGCAAATACGGCATATTTACCCACATTTACCTGTCCGTTATTGGTATAGGTAACTACTGCTTCAACAGGCATATCTCCAACTACTTTTAATGATTTGGGCTGTCCATCGTACACAAACGTTTCTGATGGTAGACGAAGTCCTTGTATCTTCGCTTTTTTAATCTCAAAATCAGCAGATACAAAAGATGTAATCACATAATTTGCTCGGGCAATTAAAGATCCTTGTTCAATGGCGTACAATCCTACATCTTCTCCTTGTTGACGACTTAATGCTCCTGTTACTGCATAATAAGCTGACTCACTAAATTGCATTCCTGAAACTTGGTAAGTAAACACGGGATCTTTTGTTCCATATATCTTATTTTGATTTGTATTTACCTTAACAATAAGTCCTGCAGGCGTAATAGTGTATTGCGCACCTGGGACTATTGTCATTTTATAATTTCCAAATAATGATTGCAAACTACCTACTGTATAAGCATATACTCCTACTTGTTCTCCAACTTGTCTTCCAAGGGTACCTGACAATACAGCAACTGTATCTGCGAATTTAAATCCTTGTGCTGTGTACTGTAAAACAGCATCTTTTTGTCCATACACTTTTGTCTGTCCCTTTAAAGGTGTAATTTGCAAAGGTGCAGCTGTAATCTGCAGCTCTCCTTTTTTGTAGGTCAGCACATAATTGCCATTCACTTGTAAATTCCCTTGTTGAATAGTATAAACACCTGTGTTTTCACCTGCATCACGAACTAAACTACCGGTTAGCACTGTTGCTGCTGTTTCTCCCTTCTTCAATCCTACTACAGCATAAGTCAACACAGGATCGATATCTCCATATACTTTAGTTTGCGGATGAGCTGTTACAGTTAAAGAGGCTTTTTTAACTTGTACTGTAATTAATTCACGATCACTTTCACAACCTATTGTATTAACTTGACTTACCCAATAGTTTTGGAATCCAACTGTATTGGTATCAGGAATTGGAACATTACTACTACCTGTTGTACCAGTAGCTGTAGTGTACCACAATAGTGTGTTTCCTATATTTGCTTCAGCAGTCAAGGGTTGGGCCACATCTCCATAGTTGTAAATTATTGGTGTACTTACTTTTGGGGGAGCTACCTTATTAGGCTCTGTAATGGTAACTTTTTCTGTTTTAGTACAACCATTAGCATCTGTTACAGTTACGGTATAATCACCTGCCTTTAAACCTGTTATTCTCGCTGTTGATGCCCCATTACTCCATAAATAGGTATAAGCACCGGTACCTCCTGTTACTGTGACAGTCGCTGAACCATTACTACCTCCATGACAACTTACATTTGTTTGTGATGTAGTTATTTGCAACGTTTTCTCTGCTGAAACTGCAAAAACATTTAGATATCCTATAGAACTACTTAATGTTTTCAAGCTAACTTCTTTAATCACCTTATTTTCATTAGTTACATCAATATTAATTTCAAACTGAAATAACTTAGGATTATTTAGATTATTATCTGGCAATCCCTTATTATACCTTGAGACCCTTCCTAATCCGCTAATAGTTGTTTTTGATGGGTCTGCATCATACCAATCTTGTACTTGTTGCTTATTGATTGCTTGAATAGTTCCATCTGTAAAAAATATAGTTCCTTCAAAATCAGATTTACCAGATCCTGAAGTAGCTAAAATGAATAGTTTACTTATTTTTAAAGTATTTTGAAAAACTAAAGTTCCTGAATCTACCCCAGAATAAATACGTAAAGCATTATTTACATTATAAGGAGCTAATTGAAAACTTAGTCCATTGGTAATTTTTGATGTTATTATTCTATTAGAAGGCAATCCTACAGTCGCTCCTGGATAATTAATACTCATCAAAACGGTATTAGAATCTGAAGAATTTGGATTATCAATAGAAATAGTAGTAAAATTAACTGCTAAACTATCTTCTGCAATAACATCTTCATTAAAACCAGAAGTAATTTGTAAAGGCACATAATTTTGTGCTACACACATACTCCACCAAAAAAAGGCAAAGAAAAAATAGTAAAGTTGTTTCATCATTAGTTGTTTTTTTGTTTATAAGGGATGTTGTACACAGTTATTCAATAGTATGTTTCTACTTCTTTGTAGGGAAATAAATAAAAACAAGGGGAAAAGAAAAAGAACCAACAAGATAAAATAACTTGTTTCAAATCTTTTACCTCAATAACTCTTGCGCTATATATAACTTTCTATGCCAATATACTTTACCTGTACTCCATCTTTAACAAAAATATAGAATTATACTTTTCAAAGATAAAATAGGGGGTGGACAAAGGGGTGGACAAATACACAAGACATACGTAAACAAAACTATATCAACCAATTATAAAAAAACAAAAGTATTATTAGAATAACAAACGAATACTAAAACAATTCAAATAATTTATAAAATACTTAAATACGTGGTAATAAAAAACAAAAAGGGAGCTGCTTAGAAAACAACTCCCTCTTAAAAAACACATATTATTTTTTATAAACACTCTCTTTTTTAAAGTGTACAGTTAGCAAATAATAAACTACTGCTCTGTATTTCGTTCTATTTGATTGACCATATTTATCCATGACAGCTTTAATCCCTTTGTCTAATTCTGGGCCATCTTTTAAGCCTAACTTCTTAATCAGAAAGTTATTCTTTACTGTTGCTAATTCAGATTCAGAAGAGCTTGCAACTGTAGAAGAATCCTGATTGTAGATTGATGGACCACATCCGATAGTTACAGCTGTTAACAAATCCATATTAGCTGTTACTCCACACTTCTCTTTTAAGTCGGTAGCATACTTTTGAATTAATTCATCTCTTTTGCTCATTTTATTATATTTTATTGGTTCACACTAATATACATAAAAATTTAATAATGAACATAATAACCTATAAATAATTTACACATTGCGACAATACATTAAAACAAACCATTAAACAATGACTAATAGAGAATTTACCCCATTCCTTCTGAAGTACAATAAACCTCCTTTTTTAGCATATATTAATTTCTAACACTTCTCTTTTTTAGTAAAAAAAACATTCCTATAAAAAAGGCAGTAAATACTCCCATTTCTATCAAATATGCTCCTACTGGACGAATGCTTGCATTGGCTATATCTAATATATAAGAACTAAAACTACAAGCTATACCTCCTACTATTGCTATAAGTATTCTTTTTTTATTACTTACCTCTGTATTATTCATTTTTTCTTTTCAAGATAAGCAAAAACAAAGACTATTCTATTCTTTTATACAAAAAACAAGAGACTATCTATATAGATAATCTCTTGTTGGGGGGTGATACAGCTATCTTAGCTATGCTATAGATTATTTAAATATGTCTAATCGTACTTTTCTTTTAAAATTCAACTAACCAGTCCCCACTAAGTTTGTTTTACTCTTGTACTTTTATCTTCTATTTAATTCTCTATTTTATAGTAAAATAGCTGCTAAAATATAAAATTAGGGTATGAAAAAACTACTATTCAAATGCTATTTAATAACTAAACATCATTTCTATAGTACACTTTTTTACCTTTATAAAAGGTTGCTTCTCGTTGTGGTGTACGTGCTACTGCTTCGGCAGAACAACTCGCTTTTACTAATACGAAATCTGCTGAATCGCCAATTTTAGGCCATTGTCGCACACCTTGATCATCCAATGGCAGTACTTGATCTTTTGTTGCTATTTGTAAAGCTCTACTTAACCTAAACTCATCTGTCCATCCATAAAGCGCAGCACATAGTTTTGCTTTTTCCAACATATCACAATTTCCAAAAGGTTGCCAATGATCAACAATACTATCTGTACCTGTCATTACCTTTACTTTTTGTTTATAAAATGTTGGTATTGGCATCATTGAACGTCCTATAGGCACTGTCGATATTACTCCAACACCAGAAGTACTCATTCGATCACATAACGCTTCTAATTCTTTAGGTTCTATTTGCCCTAATGCAAAACCATGACTAATATAAGTACGTCCTTGTAAGGCTTTATTTTCTTCTACTTGTTTTAAGATATACTCTATGGCAGGAATTCCTGTTTTTGCTCCTTCATGTAAATGAATATCAATTCCTTTATTATAGTCTAAAGCAGTCTGAATCATCAAATCTAATGATTTCTCCATATGCCCATCAACCGTAGTTGGATCTACCCCACCAATAAAATCAACTCCCATCTGAGCAGATTCTCTCAATAGAGCTTCACAATCAGAATAGATAATACCATGTTGTGGAAATACGACAATTTCACTACCTATCACCTCTTTCTTTTTGTCTAAAGCTACTTTTAAATGTTCCAAACTCTTTAGTCCACTTACTGGATCAACATTGGTTTGACATCTTGCAAAGTAAGTCCCTTGACTATTCATTAAATCAATAGCTAACTCTGCTTTTTCTACAGATTTTTGAAGTAATTGAGGTATAATTCGTCTCTCCAAATCAATCATATCCTTTACCGTACGCCCTGGTTTAGGCTCTCCATACCAACGCTCTCCATAAAAAGTTTTGTCAATGTGAATGTGCATATCTCTCAGCCCTGGCAACAATAAGAATTTATTACCCGCTACTTTAGGAAGTGTGTGTATTTTTGTTCCTGCTATGTCAATAGATGCAATAGTTCCATTGGCAATATGAATATCATATAACCCTGTTTTAGTACTCTTTACTTGATTCTCTTGATTGTATTCAAAACCGTCTTCCAACAAAACATTAGTCAACACATAGCTGTCTAATTGCTTATTGTCTTTAGACGCTGCTTGTGCTGTGGTTTCCAATGCAGGAATAAACAGACCGCCTGCTGCAGCTGTAGTAAGTCCTAAAAATTGTTTTCTATTCATATTTACCCTTTTTAATCCCTTATTGCAAAGACTATTGGTATAGCGCAAAATTAAAAGGTGAGACACAAATGAAATTGTAATATTTTTATAGATTATTGGACTTTTTATAACTGGCTCTAAATTCGCCAGGCGTCATCTTTGTTTGCTTTTTAAAGAAGTTATTGAAATAACTGGTATCATTAAACGATAGTGAAAACGAAATTTCTTTGATAGAAATAGTTGTTGTTGTCAACAATCTCTTCGCCTCCAACAGTTGTCTATTTTGTATTAGGGCTCCTGCATTAATTCCCAGTACTCTCTTGCAAAGAATATTTAAGTAATTAGGAGTTATTTTTAATTTATCTGCATAAAAGGCCACACTACTTTCTTCTTTAAAGTGTAACTCTAATAGTTCCTCAAATTGCAGAATATTTTTATCCATACTAAGTGGATTAATATCTTCGTGATATTCTAAATAGCCTTTATGTAAATGCTTTAATAACAAATGAAAAGAGAGTAAAGTAATCTCTCTTTCTATTATCTTCTGCTTTGCTAAACTGTTTTCTAAGAGTTCTAATTTTTCTTTATAGATCTGGAAAACTTCTTTTGAGAGTAGCATTTGGTTGGGTGCTCCTAATTGAAAATAGGTCAAGGGACTATATCCTGTGTTTAAAAGCTGAAGTATTGTTGACGAAAACATCAATTGGTATCCTACGGTATGATTTTCCAATAGCCAGTAGTGTACCTGCTGTGGTCGGAGAAAAAACACTTGGTAATTCACTACTTCTATACGTTCAAAATCTATGTCGTGGTATCCTCCTCCTTGTTCTACAAAAAAGATGAAATAGAAGTCGTGTTTATGTGGAGTAATCAAATCATTTCTGCCTTTTTCGATATGTTTGAACAAAGTAATATCCCAAGTATCTTCTCCTAAAATGGTAGATGCTGACAGTGTTTGTATTTTATTATTTTTCTCCACGTGTTAGTTGTTCTTTCTTTTTACAAAGATAGGAAGGAATAATATATGATTTGGGGGATAAATAAAAAAGCAAGCACTGGGCTTGCTTTTGGGGCATCTAAGAGTTTTTTGACACTCTAATCTATTTATTTTGCATAATCTGTCGTAAAATAGTATCCTTTAACATCATGACTTGCGCTCTATTTTTCACATTTAGTTTGATGTAAACATTACTCGCATGTTGTTTAGTAGTGCTGAGCGTAATACATAGTTTTTCTGCTATTTCTTGATTTGTCAGACCATTCCATATCCCATTAATTACATCTATCTCTCGCTCCGTACATTGATACTTTTCTCGGATAAAATCTTCTATAGTAGTGCTAATCTCTAACTTGTTGTCAAAGTGATATACAGGCTCTACTTCTTTGTTCTTTAACTCTTTTTGTACCTGATTAGCTTTAAGTGATTCGAAGGCAACTTTAAGTGACTCATGATCGGTTTTAAGTTTTTTTGCTTTAATCCATAAAGTACAACCTGTTACAATAAATGCTAAGCTATAGATTATCCTAATCTTATCCTTAAGAATAAAGAAAAGAAAAGGATTACCTGGAAATACAGAATAATAATAGGCCATTGATGTTATTGCTACGATACTAAAAGTATAGGCAAGGATACGAGCAGGTACATCTTTTTTAAAGTACTTTAATACAAGCGCCAAGATAACTATAGTTGATAGTAGTGTACAGTTTACTATTATAATAAAATACATTTTGTTATTTGTCTTGTAAAGTAAAGCGCTTAATACAGTATATAACAAGACCTGAAAGATACAGAAGTACTTTAGTTTTGTAGACATTTTTTTTATCTCTAAAAAGTGATACATAAAGAATAAGAAAACTAAACAACTTACAGGCATCAGTATCGCTAATATGAGTAACTCATTGCACTGTCCGTTACTTAAAAAGTAAAATAATCCATCTTCGATTAAGTATATTATAAAAACAGATATGATATATATACAATAAATAAGTATGACTTTTTCTTTAAATAAGGAGTATAATATGAGGGTTATCGCTATAGAAAGTAAGAAAAAACTATAGAAAACTTCTATCTTAACCATAGTGCTGAGCATAATACTCCTATATTCTCCGCGTTCTACGAGTATAAAATCCCCGTAATGAACATATGAATCCTTTGATTTAAAATAGATTGTTTGTTGATCCGTGATAAAATGATTTTCTTGAAATTGCGGACTTATTTCTCCACCTTGTAAATCAGAATTCTTCTTTATTTTTAACCATGTATCTTTCTGCTTTACATAAATACAATAATTATTTACATGAATAGTAGGAAATTGCAGTATCAATGGTTTATTCAAAAGTTTTTTAGGTACCGTTATTTTCAACCATGTATTACCTTGTTTGTCAGTGCTGTATTCTGTGTCAGAATTATCCCTTATTGGAGTAAATGCGAGTGCTTTGATCGTTTGTTCAAAGTTCTTTGTATTAGCATGAGCTGTATTTATACACATTAATAGTAGTGCACAAAGTATAGTATATCGCAAAATTATTGATTTAAGGTAAAATGCAACCTTCATGTTAGATTATTCAGTGAATTATAGTGTAAAAGTAACTAAAAAATGAAAAGATAATATGCTCTCTTGACTTTTTCATTTTATGAAATTTCTTTAGTTTTATAGCGATAAAAACTATGTTATTTTGTAAAGTTTTCTTGCAATATGGTACGTTATGTATAGACGTACAAAAAGCAAGCGGAATGCTTGCTTTTTTGTTATAAGAGTTTTTTTATTGCTTTTTGAATACCTAAATCTGCTTGTCGTACAGATGCTTGAGCATGTGGCAAATTGATATTATACTTATCTACTTGTATTGATGTACACCATTCCTCAAAAGTTCGTTTCCCTTTTGATTGATTGATCAAGCGTAAAGTAACTTTTACATTAGCCTCACAATTTACTACTTCTGCAATTTGTTCATTAGTTAATCGATCTCTGTATTGCATGAATATTTCTTCAGCTGAACGTATGTGTTCATAATCATAAGCGTCACCTCCTCTTAACTCTTTACCTGTATAACAGTCAGTGAAAATAGCTGTACCTCCACCTATTTTTTGAGCTTCAGCATGTAGTTTTGCCTTTACTTTATTGAAAAGATCATCAATCTCTTTACGCCAATAGGGTCTATTTGGATTTAGCATAAACTTAAAATTCAAAATGTAACTCTAAAAAAAGTCTATTAACTGCCTTAAGACTCTCTTTTAAATTTGCATTAACCTTAAAAACTGGAGACGTAATTTTTGCCGATAATTGATAAAGACTATTAACTTCAGAAGTTAACTCTAATTTTATACTTTTATTTGTTAACTGAATTCCCCCTCTTCTATCATCTCTACCCTCAACTAAACTTTTCAATTGTATCTCATGATTTAAATTATTCTTATTAATTAATTCATATATTTCATCTATATTTTTATGAAGGTTATAGTTATCCTTTCTAACATATTGACTTACATCATCAATTGATTCAGAAAATCTTTGCTCCTGCTTCTCTTTATATTCAGCTGATACAGTAACAACTTTATAATTTAAATTTCCTTCTACATCAAGCTCATAACTCTTAGCTTCTTCAAATCTTACATATGTTTTCACCTGAGAAGCGCCAACTAAAGAAGCTATTTTTGTATATAAAGCTAATCTTTCCTGTATTAAATAATTTTCTGCCATAGACTGCTCAATATATATATTTTCTTTATATGGATGTAAAAAATATACATCTGAAAGTGAGGGTCTATTTTTGCTAATTATTTTGAAATTATTTTGGAAATCTTCCAAATCATAATCGATTGATTTAATTGCAATATTTGAGTCTATTTTATAAGGAAGCATATACGGATATACTTGCATTAGTTCATCTTCCTGGAAAACAACTATTTGAGGTAATCGATTACTCATAACTATCTTACTTTACTTATTAAATAAACTAATAATGCTACACCTATTATTCCTGCTATTAATAGATTTATTCTTTTTTTAACACTCTTTCTATGTTGTAAATTTCTTATTGAGTCTAACATTTCTGCACTTATTTCTCTACTAAGTATTTTAGAATCGATTTCTAATAAATCTACTATACCGTCAAAATCGATCTCTTGTTGATTTATTAAATACATATAAAATATTCTTCTCCCTCCAGTATCTTTAGTTTCGTAAAAAGAATCAATAAAAATTTGATTTCCTTGAATTCCTATTTTTAAAGAATCTTTATCTAATATTCTCTTAAATGATTGTCCTTTAAATAGTTTTTCAACCACTTTTTTCTTATCAAATTCACTTTCAATCAAAACTCCATCTACTACAATGTGATTCGTTCCATTATTATTCTCATTTTGAGTCATTAAAAATCTTGTTCCCATATCATATTAGTTAAATACTTTATTAATAAATTTCTTAGTTAAAGTCTTATCATGTAAATTAATAAACACAATTTTTTCAACCATTTTTATATAAGTTTTATTTTCTACTTCCTTAAGAAAACTTTTTTGAATATCTGAGTCTGACAATGAACATAAATCACGATGAGTTGCAACAACTATAACTTCTTTCTTCTCTTGTGTTTTCGAGTCAATTCTCAAACTATCTATAAATAAAAAACGACTATTACAATCTCTTTTATAATCTACATCGTTTAGATATTTACTAATATCTAAGAAAAAGAAAAGTACATCAGATCTATCAACTACTGTTTTATAAAATGTTCTATACTCTTTACTTCCACCATAATCTTCACCTTTAGCTATAAGTATTTCCTTTCCTGTAGAAGTTTTAAACCTAAATTCATTATAATCTTCTCTTCCTGTAGCTCTTTCTGTATAATCAAATCCTTGTAAAAAATTAAGAAATAAAGTCTTTCCTGAAAATTGCATTCCTAAGACACCTAATTTATTTCTTTTAGGATCTTTAAACATTCCACTAATTGCAGCTCCAAATATCAAACCGCCTAACACCACTGCACCCCATATCACAATGGGTAAAATCAAAAAATGTGTAATCATTATATTTAATTATTAAGTTACCAAATTATATATAGCCATACCAAACAAGGCTAATATCAAAACCAATATTCCTCCTAAAATCCAAAATATCCATTTAACCATCTTTACTAATGCAGCAAGACTATTACTATAATCTTTTAAGTATGCTTCTGCAACATGTAGGATAGCACCTCCTGTGATTACTAAATCATCTAACCAACCTGCAAAGGGAATCACATCTGGTACTAAGTCAATCGGACTTATTCCATATAATAAACCCAATGCACCGACAATTAGTGGTCCTATCTTGTTATTTTTTTCATTTACATAGTCCATATCTCTATTCTTCTAATTATTTTAAACTCTTCTACAAACAAACCCAATCCCCCTCCACAACCTCAGCGAAAGAGCCAAACTTCTGAATTTGTTGTTGTAACTCGTAATTAGGATTTACCCTAATCTTTATTATATACTTTTCTTCTGTGTCTTCCACTACCGTTTGGCTGTGGTGTAGCTTTAGAGTTTCCAAATATGGTTTCTGACTTGGAGCGAAGGCAATTACAATATCTTGTAATCCATTCCCTTGTAGGTCTACTCCTACTACCTCACTAAAGCGTTTTTTAGCTTCCTTTATTCTACTTTTAAACGTTGCCCCTTTATACTTTACCTCCTTGATTCGATCCATTCCAAAACTTTTAAATTCTTTGGTATCGGATACCTCAACAATGAGATACCATCTGTTTTGATACTGTTTAAAGTACAAGGGATTAACAACCACCTCTTTGGGCACTTCACTATAGTACCCTTGATGCATTATAAACACTGTTTCATTCTTTAAAATAGCATTGTGCAACGCATCAATAATAACCTCTTTACCAGGACTCATCCCCTGCTCAAACTCCAGATGATCTACCATCTCCTTATCCTCCTCAATATACTCTTGCATCAAAGTCATCGTCTTAAAGTGATTAATCATATTCATCAGCTTATAGCGATCTACTTTGTCTCCATACTCCATAATGTAGCACTCCAACCCCTTTTGATACTTCACATTAAAGCCATAATCATTTCCCATCTTCTTGCGCAAGCGATTCCAAGTTTCGTAACTAACCTCTGTTGTTTCCTCTCTACTGATTGCTTGTAAAATTTCATCCTTTGTCCAACGTTCTCTTCTTTCAAACAAGTCTAAGACAATGTAAATTCTTAATAATTCTTTCATACTCTCATTGTATTACAGTGACACTTATATTTCTTGGACAAAGAAAGTCGTAGGTGCTGTCAAAACACACCAGTCAGAAAAAAGGTGTAAATTATTTTATCTCTACTACCTCTATAAAACCAGGACTACATGCAAAGCCTTTTTTTAGGTCAACGCCATATACACGTAAGAATGCCTCTTGTACAGGCTTACCTCCCTCTACCATCCAAGGAGGAGTAAATGACACAAAATCAACACTCATCCCCTTTTCTATATACATATCACCTTCTTTATGGGTACGTAATACAGTTGCTTTATATCTTGCCATAACTATTATTTTAAATCTAAGTTACAACCCTATTCAAGCAAAGAATCAAACAAATTAGTGAACACCTATTTTTTCTTAGTAAAGCCTATAGTGATGCCAATATTTAGCATCTTAGCTCATATCCTACTATTATTCAACAGATAAGTATTTCTGTTTTCTCTAAACGCCTTTGGTAGAAAGTAAAATGGAATAGATTTGATATTCCTCAAAATTGTAATAGCTTTGGTTCTTCAACAATCAAAAAACATCACTATTCTTTCTTATTGAAGTAATAGTTTCTGATTTCTTGATTACTTTAAAAACTTTCTCAAGCTGTTTCACAGCCTCATTCAAATGAAAAAAAACACTAAAGCTTCTGCTGTAACAGCCTCATTAGCCTCTATGATGTGTGTACAAGGGGGAGCCTCTGTAGCCAAACAATTGTTTCCTATTGTTGGAGCTACAGGAACAACTTCATTGCGCATTGGATTATCTGCTATTTTATTAAACCTAATTAATCGCCCTAAATTTTGGAAGTTTAGCAAACAAGAATGGATGTACTGCGGATTATATGGAGGCTCTATTGCCTTGATGAATATGATCTTTTATCTTGCTATTCAACGCATTCCTTTAGGATTAGCTGTTACAATAGAATTTGCAGGCCCTTTATTTTTAGCGATATTACTTTCTCGTAAATTATTAGACATTGTTTGGGCTCTATTTGCTTGTGCGGGGATTTTACTTATTGTCCCTTGGCAGACCAATAATATAGATCTTGTAGGATTAGGTTTAGCCGCAACAGCAGGGATATTTTGGGCATGTTATATTGTAATGGGAAGCAAAGTATCCAAAGTAATGAATACTAATCACGCTGTATCTGTAGGTCTGGTGTTTGCCACTTGTATTGTTGTACCTGTAGCGTTATACACTGGAGGTTTAGAAAAACTTACATGGAGTAGCTTTGCCTTAGGAGCCGCAGTAGCTGTATTATCGAGCGCATTGCCATTCTCATTAGACTTATTGGCACTTAAACAATTACCTGCCAAAACCTTTAGTATATTAACCAGTTTACAACCTGCTTTTGCAGCTTTATCGGGATTGCTATTTTTACGGGAGCATTTATCTTTCTTACAATGGATTTCTATACTCTGTGTTGTAATTGCCAGTGTAGGAACAACTATCTTTAGCAATAAAAAATAAATTTAATTATTCAGTAATAGAAAAAGGGTTATCCTACTAATTGTAGAATAACCCTTTTTTATTGAAGTAAAAATTATTTTAGAACTTATCCAAAACAATATCCCTTTTATTTCTGTTGGCCTAAAGTAGTTGCATTATCGTAAATATTATCAATCAGTTCCTCCCATTCATCCATCATAAAATAATTGTGACCTATATTGACTAACTGATTATATAAGTTTTCCTCTTGTTGAAAAAAACTCTGCTCTGCAGCATGAACTAATCCTTCTGTATATTTTGTTCCTGCTCCAAGTGATACTAATCGCTTAATCACAGCTTCACGTACTGTTGTATCATCCAACATACACACCAATTTGCCGTATCCTAAACAATAACCATAATAAGTCATTCCCATTACCACAAACAACGTTTCACTATCCAAATCCCATCGTTTATCTGTTGTAATTCGATTTAACAATAGATCTATCTTTTGGTTAAATGCATTTTCCATATTTGTCATTTTCTTTTTTCATTAATAAAAATCGTAATACATTCTCCACTCCCCTGTTTCCTTATTTTTAGCAAACATCAAACTACCACCATCTACTACATTAAAGTTTGCTTTTTCGTCCGAAGATACTTGAAAAACAAACTCAAACCCTTCACCATATCCTTCTACAATAGGTTCAGAACCATCTTCTTCAAAATAATAAATAATCTCTCCACCTATTCCAATTCCCGATTGACAATAAGAGGGATATCCTCCAAACTTTGTATCGTAATGATGGTCTGTTATATCGTAATAACTTTTGATTTCTCCTTTTCGCTCCAAAGCTAATACCTCATCTACTTGTTGCTCAGTTAAGCCTCCACCATCCCATAGCGCACAGTCGTCATCTGCAAACGTTGCTTTAAGTGGAAAAGGTTTGATATAAGAATCCGCATTTTCCAACGGCTTTATTTCAATATCTTCTAAGTTCTCGTATTCTCTAATCAACCAATTAGATCCCATAGGTTGTAAGGGTTCTAACTCATTTCCAGACATAAAAACAGTCAATACTTTTGTTTTACTCACCGCTTCAGGTACAAATGGCAAGGCAGGTAAATAAAATTGAGCCAATGGAAACATTGGTTCTCCTTTCGTATCCAAAGGAATATCCTCTTCGTGTTTATATACTGTTACCTTTCCCAACCACGATTCTTCAATAGTATTTTCAGGCCTAAAACCCCCTGTTGTAAACTTAGTAATCGGTCTTTTTATCTCTTCTTGTAGTTCTTCTATTGTTTTCATACCAATTAGGATTCTTTTTTAATCATCCATATCTTCCAAAGATAAAAGATTATTCTCAACAATAAATAGCTGAAATTAGGGAATCCCCTCACATGTATCAGTTATTCTAAACAGAATAGTCCATATAAAACACAAGAGACGCCTTATGACGTCTCTTGTGTATAAAATAGAATTGCTATTTTAATAGTAGGATAAAACGCTATTTCTTAGAAACACACAGAAGGATTCCCTTAAAGCGTAGTATTTTGTATTTTACTTATTTTTTATCAATAGCAGCTTGATAAATCTCTTCGTACAAAGGTACAACCTTGTCTATACTAAATTTCTTAGCTACTTCACGCGCACGTTCTTTAAATCCACATAATATATCCTGATCCTTTAAAATTTTCAACGCATTAGTTACCATATCTTCTACATCTCCTACATCACTTAAGTATCCTGACACACCATGTTCATTTACTTCTGGTAGCCCACCTGTATTGCTTGAAATTACAGGAACTCCCATAGCCATAGCTTCTAACGCAGCTAATCCAAAGCTCTCTGTTTCAGATGGCAATAAAAACAAATCTGAGTAAGATAAAATATGTTCTATCTCATTACTATTTCCAAAGAAAATAATTTTATCATAAATACCCAACTCCATTGCTTGACGCTCTGCTCGTTCTTTCTCTGGTCCATCTCCTACCAACATTAATTTAGCAGGTCTTTCTTTTTGAATACCATAAAAAACAGAAACTACATCTTGAATGCGTTTCACTTTTCTAAAGTTACTTATGTGAGTTACAATTACCTCATCCTTATTTGCCATAGCACTACGCTTACAAGGTGTATCATCACAATCGAACTCTTTTACTTCTATAAAATTAGGTATTACATGTATCTCCTTCTCTGTTCCAAACAAACAATGTGTAGATTTCTTTAACGATTCTGATACAGAAGTCACATAATCTGATTGATTGATACTGAAGCTTACAGCTGATTTATAATTAGGGTGATTTCCTACTAAAGTAATATCTGTACCATGAAGTGTTGTAATCATTGGTAAATTTATTCCTTGTTCTTTCAACATCTGTTTTGCCATATATCCTGCATAAGCATGTGGAATAGCATAGTGTACGTGTAATACATCTATATTAAACAGCTTAACCATGTCTACAAGCTTACTGGATAAAGCAAGTTCATAGGGTTGATAATGGAATAAAGGGTATTCTGGTACATTTACTTCGTGATAGTATATATTAGGGTTTAGCAAGGCTAAACGCACAGGTTGGCTATAAGTAATAAAATGCACCTCGTGATTTCTTCTTGCTAACTCCAATCCTAACTCTGTGGCTACTACACCACTACCTCCAAAGGTTGGATAACATACGATGGCTATTTTCATATTGTATTTACGCTTATTTTGACTGCTTAAAGGTAAACCTAAAAATTAAAAACATGGTATTTTTCAATTGATACTTTGTTATAAGAGGTGTTTTTAACAGTAAAACAACTATTTACATAACTTTTTACTCCCCTTCCATCTTGCTTAGTTTACTAAAACACTTATTTTTGTTCTACATTATTAATCAAAAAACGCTATGACAAAAGAAGAATATCAACAAAAGTATACAGAAGAAGATGCTGTAGGATGGGATTTTATCTCTGATCATCTTGACAAACTATATGGTGAACAAGAACCTCAGCACTTTGGCAATTCCATTCCCTACTCTTTGGGTGGACAAAATCCTTTAGATGGACTAAGTGTTTACAACAGTACTAACCAAACAGATCACTTCCATATCGTCAGCTATGGATTCTCCGATTTATATTATAATGAAGAAGCCTTTGACCATGATTTCAGTGGTTATGGTTTTGAACTAACTATGCGCCTCAAAAAACAAGGTGATGAGAATATACATTGGGCAATGAACCTTATGAATAACTTAGCTAAGTATGTATTCGATTCTGCTAAATGGTTTGAAGAGTTTCACTTTATTCCTACAAATAGCCCTATTCGCTTAGATTATGATACAGACTTAGTAGGTATTGCATTTGTTATAGATCCTGAATTAGGTTCCATAGAAACGCCTAATGGTCGTGTTGATTTTCTTCAAATGGTTGCTATTACACAGAAAGAATTAGATATGCTATGGGAAAACCCAAAAACAGCTGAAACAGCTAAGCTTATAGAAGAATTACGCAAAGACAACCCTCTGTTGATTACAGATTTGGATAGAAAGTAGTTTAAAGTTTACGGTTTACAGAGAACAGTCTGTAAACCGTAAACTTTAAACCTATTTCACCCATCGTTCAATTAAGTGAAACCACATAGCCTCTCCCTCTTCTATCGTAAATACAGCAGAAGACTCACGCTCTGTTCTTACCTCATCTGTTTGTTGCATCTCGATGTAATTAACGACTACATGAGCAAAAGTGCTATACCCTTCTAAGTTTTTTACCTCTATTACTCGAGTTGGAAACTTGCCATAAACAGTAGATAACCACTCCTCAAAATTTTGATAAGTAACACTATTTCCATCTCCATTAGTCATCACAAAAGACTTGTTAAACGTACCTACAATAGCATTAAGTAACGCTTCTTTATCGTTAGCTGTACCATTAAACCAAGTTTGAATATTCACATGAAAATCCAATACTTGTTGTTTTCCTAATTCTAAATTATTTACGCTATTCATTATTTTCTATTTTTAATTTATTAATCTGACTGTAAAATCCAATACTTACTAATTGTACTAACCCTATTACTGATATCGCTATACCAAATGCCATTGGCACTTCTATAATAGAGCTTAGGCTAAAGAATATAGTTCCAATTATTGCACCACCTAATACACTACCTACTTGTATAATCGTACTTATGATACCTGATGCCTGCCCTACTTGTTCTAACTTCACAGTGCGAATACTCTCTTTCATCATCACAGGCATTAACACTCCATGTCCCAACCCTGCCAATAAAAACAAACTGTGCATACCAAAGTTAGGTATTATCAATTGACTAAACAGAACTCCCAATCCAGTAAAAGAAACAAGTAATAACCCTAATCCTAACTTGATCCAAAATCGAGCAGTATTATTCACTTTAGCAAAGAGTACTGGCCCTAAGAAAAAACCTATCCCATAAGGTACTATCGCTATACCAGCAGTCATAACTTCCCAATGCAAATAAGTTTGTAGATAATATGGATAACAAATAAAAAGACCTGCTGTAAAATTATAACATAAGATAATAGGCAAATTATAAGCAAAGCCCTTATCTCTAAACAAAGACATTGATAACAATACAGATTGCTTATCAAGTTCTCTGCCTTTCTCATATCGGACAAATGCAAAGACAAAAACAGCACTTAAACCAATAATAACAAAGATCCACCAAGCCCACTGATAAGTTCTCCCGTAAATCAATGGAGTAATAAAACAAAGCAATGCACTTATAATCAGTACTACCCCTCCATAGTCTAACTTTTGTCTATTAACCTGCTCCTTAGGCATATTAGTATAGATTCCGTACAAACAAATGATAGCAACTGGTACATTAACTAAGAAGATAACTTCCCAAGTTAACCCCCATACGTGTAAATTTAACAACACACCTCCTAAGAGCTGCCCTACGATAGCTGCTAATCCAAATACAGATCCGAATACCCCTAAAGCTTTAGCTCGTTCAGATTCGTCAAACAGTATTCTAATTGAGGCTAATACTTGTGGTGCTAATAAGGAGGCTCCTACTCCTTGTAGAAAACGAGAAAAGACTAACCAACCTATAGTAGGCGAAAAAGCACAAGCCAAAGAAGAAACTAAGAATATCCATAGCCCTGTAGTAAACACCCTGCGTCTGCCGTATATATCACCTAATTTTCCACTACATACTACTAAGGCAGCATACGTCAATCCATAAATAGCAATAACCATCTGCAACTGGTTCTCTGTTGCCTGAAATGATGCCTTAATAGCAGGTAGAGCCATATTAACTATAAAGTAATCCAACGGAGACAAGAATGCTCCTATCACCAAATAGCGCAAAATGCTCCACCTATTCTTATATTCACTCATAAAATTATTTTTATTTACTTTGCAAAGAAAACACCCTAAGCACAAATTATCTTGTACTTTAAAAGGTTTTCACAGTATCTAATTTTATGGCACATCAGAACACTTTCGCCCCTATCCACATCAAAGAGAATACGCTCTTAGAGGATACTTTGACTATACAGCCAAAAGCTCATTTAACCATAGCATATATCCAAAAGGGAAAGGGAATTAGTACTTATGATGAACATAAAGTTCCGTTTAAAAAAGGAAAACTATTTATCATTCCATTTGACACAAAATATGTATTCGAGAGTAAAGATGCCTTAATACTTACTATTGAATGTCCACAATCGTTTATTACCCAGATACGCACAGAAGCAGATCGAATAGAAACCTGTGACAACATCAATAAACTGACCTATATCACACATAACTATCACACTAAGGCAGGCTGTGTTTTTCATTCAGAAGAAGATGGTATTTTTGCAGAACAGCTATTAAGCAACATTCTCAGAGAACACAAGCAGCATACACAAGATTACTTGATTATCAGACAGTGTATCTCAATTCTACTTAATCTAATTGCTCGCAATCTTATTCAGCATGATTATGAACAAATAAACGAAAATAGAAAAGCACAAGATATCATGAAAATGATTACTTATATCCAAAAGCACATTAGCAATAAACAGATGCTGACGTTAGAAGTTTTAGCCAAAGAGTTTACACTGTCTAAGAACTACTTGGGAGAATACTTCAAAAAACAAACTGGTGTTTCACTACAAGATTATATCTTAGATTATAAACTAAAATTAGTAGAAACCAGATTAAAATACAGCACTACCCGCTTAAAGGAAATTGCTTTTGAACTTGGTTTTAACGACGAAAGCCATCTGTCTAAACTCTTTAAAAAGTACAAACAGATGACTCCCTCTCAGTATAGAGCACTACACCAAAAACTATAGTATCTCTACCATACCCAATCTTGATAATCTGCCTTGTAAATACCCAATAGATTAAAAGACGAGTTACTAAACTGCTCCTCTACGATAGATTGATATACAGCCATCTTAGAGTTTGCTCTTAACACACTTAAAGTCTCCGTGTAGTCAAAGGTATAAACTGTTTTATTCAACTTTTGATTACACTCCTTTTTTATAGAGACAAGGCTATCATTTAACTTAGCATTGATTGTATAAACTGTTATTTGCTGATCTTTCAGGTAATCTCTCATGTCTTCAAAGTTAGGTACCTCCTCCTCCCAATTCTCTATCAATTCAATACCTAAATTATCTATTAACTCGCTCTCTTGATTAGTAGATACGCTAAGATGGGCTCTTAATACCTTCTCTTTATTGTTCAACTGAATAAAAGAGTCATCTTTCAAATTATTTAAGCATCTATATAGAAAATCATCAAACGTAAATCCCGTTTCCTCTATTTCATCATCTACCCAGTTATACACCTTTCTATCCTGTACGTCATCTGTTCTAAGTAGCCAGAAATCCTCTCCCCCGTTATCACCTATCATCACATAATTTTGTTCTGCTTCATATAGATATCCATTTTGTTCTATCCATTCCTCCTTACTCAGAAACAGACCTGGTAATAAATCTTGATATATTCCAAAGTTTAGAAGAAACTCTCTATAATAGAGGGGCAACGTATTAGATATACCAGACTCTAATTCAGCCACTTCTTCTTGTGTTAAAGGTTTATAAAACAGATAATCTTCAAAGGGTAGTATTTCTTTTAAGAACAATTGATAATCTATAGTTGTCATATTTATATCTCTTAGAATTTCAAGTAAAATTAGTTAAAACGAAGCATATACATCCCCCTGTAAACAGCTATTTATCTTATAAAAATGGTAAAGTATGTTAGGAAACTCAAATTGAAAAAAGTAAATAGTACTTTCGCGCGCTAAACAAATATCATTGCGAATGAGTGCAAAAATACAACGTTTGAATCCAAGTACTTTAGCAGCTCCTGTAGGTAGATACTCTCATGTTACAGTAGTTCCAAAAGGTGCTAATCTATATACATTCTCAGGACAAATCGGAACAGATGCTATGGGAAATATCCCAGATACTTTTAATGCACAAGTACAAAATACCTTTATGAATATTATTCAGGTATTAGGAAGTCAAAAACTATGTGCAGAAGATGTCATTAAAGTAAATATTTGGGCTACAGAAGAGATTGATTGGGACTTCTTTGATGAAGTATGGGACAATACATTTGGTACAGATTACCCATCGATGACCGTTGGATACATTACAGCCTTAGGCTTGCCAGAAATCAAATTAGAAATAGAAATATGGGCTGCTAAATAGTAGTTTAGGTCTAACTTAACTAAGCTTGTAGTTAAAATATACAAACCAATCCCGCAGATTTACAATCCAGAACCGCACTACACTACTAATTCTGTGAACGTAATACATCTTATACTCACTTCTATCATTAGTTGATTTTCCACATGATAATTAGCAAAAAACAGTCTTTTTCACAGTTCTCAAAATGTACCATTAATTTCTACAGAAATTGACAAAAAAAACACTCAAAAACACTACAACCCCAGTAAAATCAAGACTTAACCGAGTTTTACTCGGGCATCCTTCGGGAACTGTTCGGAAATACACCGGAAAAAGGGCATACTTTCCGAAGAACCCCCGAACAATACCCGAACAACACCGCATGAATACTGGGTTTACGATAAAAAAATCTTTAGTATTGATTAAAAAAAACAATACAAATTGCGAATTTTAAGGATTTTGAAAAACGGTGTTTTTTACACCTAAAGGAAGGTTATTTTTTGCTTTGATTTACTTCATTTTTAACAGTCGAATTATCACGTACTATTCTGATATAAAGCAAAATATATTACAAATATACAAAAAAAAAGTCATACACTTTCAGACTATTATTATATATACCCCTAAACAAATAGCATCTTCTTTCTATTATTGCCCTAATTAACCATACAACAGTGTATTTGGAAATTCACTAAAAGACAAAACAACAACTATTCATTTAGGTTATAAATTAAAAAGTAAATTCCTTATAAGTCCTCCTGAGTACAACCTATTTTAACCTCTACCCTTAAACAATTGCTATCAAGCAAATTAACACTTAATTATCAATCAGTTACAAAAATATTTTCAAAACAACAACACATTTAATTAAAATCAATCTTTATTATTTTACAAGACATCAAGTGATACACTTTACAGTAATTATACTCTACCAGCTTAATTAATTCAAACTATTTTATAATTTAGACACATCAATTTTAATAACTGCCTACACACAACAGTTCAAAAAACACTATACTATGATATCCGTATATAAAATCAAACCATACTTTCAGCAATCGCTAATGCCTATACTAAATGCATTACACAAAAAGAAAATCACAGCCAATCAAATTACTGTATTCGCTATTGTCTTCTCCTTTGTGTTAGCTGTACTGTTTTGGTATGCAGATGTATATCACTTCTTCTTTCTGTGTTTGCCTATTGGATTGCTTATTCGAATGGCTCTAAATGCCTTAGATGGTATGATGGCAAGGCTGTATAATCAAACGTCCAAAAAAGGAGAACTACTAAACGAAGTGGGTGATGTACTCTCAGACTTTATCTTGTTTATTCCCTTGTTAAAGTTTCAACCAGAGAGTACTTACTTGATTGTGCTGTTTATAGGGTTGAGTATTATCAATGAATTTGCAGGGTTAATGGGTAAGATTCTCGGAGGAGAGCGAAGATATGATGGTCCTATGGGTAAAAGTGATAGAGCTTTAATCCTTGGTATATATGGACTGTTGATGTTCTTGTCTATCAATCTAAGTGGAGCATCGTTATACATATTCCTTGTTGTAAATGCACTATTGTTACTAAGCACGATAACAAGATGTAGAAAAGCTCTAAAAAACGCACAATAGATGACAAAAGAAGGAAAGTTCGCTGATGTGCCTTTGCGCGTGAGGACGTGGTGTTATATCATTGTTGTATTTGCTATTGCACTACTGCATCCCTTAACGCTGTTAGCCTTTATACTCTTCTTGCTCTATTGGGGGCAACGAGAGTTATATACTATTGCGATGCCGAAAGTACAAGAGCGAAATATACTCCCTATCCTCAATGCATTTGTGATAGGAACAAGCATCTATCTATTGCCATTTAGCACGAGTATCTTACTTATCTCAGGATATGCAATACTCTTACATCTAATCTTGTATCTACGACATAAGGCATATTTGTTCTTTCTGCTTATCTCCACGTGTTACCTCATCGCTATGCCTATCCTATACTATATTGGCAATGGTGAAATGGGGTACAAATACTTGATTCTATTAGTCGTACCCATGGAACTAAACGATGTGAGTCAGTATATGGCAGGTAAGCTATTTGGCAAAACCAAGATAACTCCTACCATCAGTCCCAATAAGACACTTGAAGGAGTCATTGGAGGAATCATTATGACTACAGGTATATTTAACCTATTGTACTACCTCCTATTTGCAGAACCCATTACCCTAAAGACTATTCTGCTTGCTATGGTGTTGAGCCTTTTAGGATTCTTAGGAGACCTAACATTCTCCCTGACCAAGCGAAAAGCAAATGTCAAAGATACTGGTACACTCCTACCAGGACATGGGGGATTACTCGATAGGGTCGATAGCCTATTATATACGACTCCTTTATTTTATATTGTTATGTTATGGATGAACTAAAACCTTTTAATCGCGTAGCTGTTTTCTCTGGTGGAGGAAGCCGCTTTGTTATGTACTGTGGAATGTACGTAGCTATGGTCGAGAACAATATTCGTCCTGATTTAATCCTATCGACTTGTGGAGCGACTATCTCTACATCTATTATACGCGCCTTTAACACACCTGAGGCAATTAAGGAATACTTAATCTCAGATGAGTTCTTGACTGCGGCTATGAATACCTTCTTGACCAATCAGACAAGATTAGATCGCCTTCCTTATTACTGTATTAAACACAGCAAGAAAAAAGAGAATGCACCTTATCTATTAGATTTGTTTAGCAAGTACTTTGTCGATCAACCACAGAACTTAGATTCGAAGTTTCCCTCTCTATTGACTGCTCATGCAGATGCACCAGAAGTAATTACTATAGGTTCGGAGATATTATACAACGCAAATCAAGTAGGTAAAAAAAGAAATGGTATAAAAGCTTTCAAGAAAGTACTTATTCCTACTGCTAAAGTTCCCGTAGATTACCTTAACCAATATATCGAGCAATATAAATTCACCCCTACAAGTGCTGTAGAAGCAGATACTACACTACTCTTAGATGTAGAACCAATGCGAGCTATGCGTATTAGTACATCTGATATGTTTTATATGGCACCTGCTTTTTATAAAGACAAACACTACTTAGGCGGAGCGATAGACCTTATTCCCTTTGAGTTAGCCACTACCTTAGGTAGTGAAGTATGGTTAGAACACAAAGCTCCATACTCTGCTATGGAAGAGGGATTAGTCAGAGCAGTATTTGGCTATAGTGGAAATGAACGACTAAATCAAGCTGCAACTATTACAGCTAATCGATTAGACACAAGCGATATGAGAAGCAAACTCTCAGGAGGCTATTTAAGCCGTAAGATTAACTGGAAAAAGTTTGCCTTAGAAATAACACTACCAGTCTCTAAAGAAGACTGTAAAGAACAGATATTACGTCAATTTGACTATGGATACCAGGTAGTCCTTAATGCTTTGAAGCCATGAGGAATGTCTTTATCACAGGAGGAACCTCAGGCATAGGATGGGCATTAGCACAGCGATACTTACAGGCAGGATACCGTGTAGGTATAGGTAGTCGAACTCCTGAAAAAGAGGGACATGACTTCTCTACTCATACCAACCTATCTGTCTATACAGTAGATGCTACAGATTTAGCACAACTACGCCAAGTAATAGAAGATTTCAGTCAAGGAACCTTAAACATCCTTATCGCAGGGGCAGGTAACTATACAGACAGTGCATTAGAACACATTTCATGGGAAGACACCAATGCCATGATAGACAACAATATCAAAGCTACACTAAATGCCTTAGAAGTAGCAAGAGAGCTAATGCAAGAACAAGGGGGTAAGATCGTGTGTATCGCCTCTATATCAACGTTTTTAGACTATAATGAAGCTACAATCTACACCAGATGCAAACAAGCTGTGGTAGCAATTACCAAGGCCTATAAGCGCGCTTATCGAGACAAGGGAATATATGTCATAGGCGTACACCCAGGCTATGTAGCCACACCTCGACTACTTGAACTAAATAGTGATGATCTGTCTAAAAAACAGTATGTCATCACACCTACTGAGGCTGCAGAAATAATCTATGAAGGCATTGAGAAAGGACAAGACCTTATTGTCTTTCCTAAGAAGATGTATCGACTAATTCGCTGTTTACAGCTATTGCCAAAGGGAATATTACAACGTATTATGCACAAAAAAGCTAAATGGCAAAAGAAGAACTAATACCTACTTTTAAACAACGTACTCAAGCGATGCTCTTGTGCTATGTGGTCTTCATTGTACTCTACATGGCAGCGCAATACTATGCTGTCTATAGAGGGTTAGATTGGTCTGTAGTTATGGCAATAGATAATTACATCCCCTTTGTAGAGTGGATGATACTGCCATATAGTACCAGTGGGTTATTCTTCTTGCTTGTATTCTATTGGGTAGATTCTACTTATCAATTGAAATTACTGACTAAGCGGATGATAGCTGTAACAGTACTTGCATTTATTGGTTTTATAGCCTTCCCTATTCAGTTTACGATAGAGAAGCCTTTGCACCATATAGCACTCTTTAATCCTTTGTTTGATTTCATCACTACTTGGGATACGCATTACAATCAAGCACCATCCTTGCACGTAGCCTATGCCGTTTTGTTTATGACTGTAATAGAACATACAAGAAGGTTTACTCCACAGGTTAAAGGGTTCTTACAACTGTGGTTAGCGTTAGTAGCACTCTCTACACTCTTTGTCTATCAGCATCACACCATAGATGTTCTTACAGCAGTGTTCGTTTGTTTAGGTGTATTTCTTTTTCTTCCAAACAAAGAAAAAGCCTTGTATCGAAATATCCAGAAAGGCATTGTTTACTTTATCTTGGCGACTTTACTTATTGGGATAGTCTGTTTTTCTCTTGAGCGATACATTGCTATTTTATTGCTATGGATAAGTATAAACCTCATTTATATTGGCATTGCTTATATACAGAACAACATCTATTTCATAAAAGATAAACAAGGAAATATAGCCTGGTGGAAATACATAATACTTTCCCCTTACCTATTGACCTATTATATGTTAAGACAGCTAAACAACGTCTATTATCCCGTACCTATAGGTGAGCTATTACCTGAATTATACATAGGTCCACTCATCAGTAACCAACAAGCCCAAGAGTACTTCAAAGGCAAAAACGTTATTACCTATGACCTCTCTGCAGAGATGATAGAAAACAACTATCTGAAAGCACATTCAACGTATTATTTTATGCCTCTACTCGATATCGGGCAAGCCAATGAAGCATATCTTCAAGAGATAGTACAGCATATCGTACATACCTACAACACAAAAGAAAACAATACAGTACTCTATATACACTGCGCGATGGGGCTATCAAGAAGTATGGCAATAGCCGCTTTAGCCTATGCCACATGCGTGAAGTGCACAAAAAAAGAAGCACAAGAGCATATACAAGCTATTAATCAAAATGCTATCTTTAAACTATAAATTGCTATAAAAAACACTAAACCTATGATAGAAGGAACATTCACAAGTTTTGATAATGCAGCTATATTTTATCGCGCTTGGAATTACAAAGAAGGACAAAAGACAATGATTGTCCTACACCGTGGACACGAGCATTCTGCCCGATTAGCAGAGTTTGCTCAAAGTGCTCCATTCGCTAACTACAACGTATTTAGTTTTGACTTTAGAGGTCATGGATATACAGAGCAGGAAGTATCACCTAACTTTATGGACTATGTCAGAGACTTAGATGCCTTCGCTCATTATTTGAATCACAAATATCAAATTCACTATCATGATACTTTCGTTGTAGCCAACAGTATAGCTGGTGTAATTGCCAGTGCATGGGTACACGACTACGCTGTGCCTATCGCGGGAATGGCACTACTTGCTCCTGCTTTTTCTATTAAGCTATATGTTCCTTTAGCTAAAGAAATGATTGCCTTGGGTACTAAGTTTAAACCTGATATGATTGTTACCAGTTATGTGAAATCTAAAGTGCTAACCCATGAAAAAGAACAGCAAGTAGCTTATGACAGTGATCCGTTGATTACCAAGTTTATCAATGGACGTATGCTTGTCGATCTATTAGATGCAGGTAAACGAATAGTAGATGATGCAGCAGCTATCACAGTACCAACTATTGTGTTCTCTGCAGGAAAAGACTATGTGGTTAAAAATAAATGGCAACAACGCTTCTTTCACAACCTAAGCAGTGACTTAAGAGAGTTCAAAACTCTGAAAGAGAGTTTCCACGGTATTCTTTTTGAAAAAGGACGTGAACAAGTTTATAGAGATATTGCTAAGTTTATGGAAAAGAGCTTTACTGCTCCTAAAGTAAAAATAAACCTAAAGGCAGACAAGTTTACAACAGATGAATATTATCAAATGTTATTTGGTCTATTACCTTCTGTAGAATTACTATCTTATAAAATACAGAAGAAACTATTAGGTGTTATCGGTCCTTTATCAGAAGGAATGCGCTTAGGTTTACTCTATGGTTTTGACTCAGGTATATCTTTAGATTATGTGTATAAGAATACCCCTCAAGGTAAATTAGGCTTTGGTAAGATGATGGATAAAAACTACCTAAATGCCATTGGGTGGACAGGTATTCGTCAACGTAAAGTACACTTGTTACAACAAATAGACAAACAAGTCCAATTGCTACAAGAACAAGGTCTTCCTATTAAAATATTGGATGTAGCAGGTGGTACAGGTAATTACTTATTTGATATCAAGGCAAAATACCCTGATGCAGAAATCGTAGTCAACGACTTTAAACGCTCAAATATAGAAGTAGGAGAAGCTTATATCAAGGAACACAACCTAACAGGTATTCGCTTTACCAATTATGATTGTTTTGATTTGAAAACATATCCGCTATTTAATTTTGAACCGAATATTACAATTATATCAGGTATTTTTGAGCTATTTGATGATAATGATATGATTTGTAATACCATCAAGGGAATCAGCAGTATTGCAACCAACAACAGTGTAATTGTCTATACAGGACAGCCTTGGCATCCGCAGTTAAAGACAATCGCCTTTGTACTAAAAAGTCACAGAGACACAGACTGGGTCATGCGTCGTCGCTCACAATATGAATTAGACAAGCTATTCGCCTACAACAGTGTGTTTAAACAAAATATGCTTATTGACAACTATGGTATCTTTACCGTATCTGTTGGTAAGATTGTAAAATCATAAATAGAAAAAGCCCTTAGTGATAAGGGCTTTTTCATTATTGCTAATCGTCCTAAATATTTCATTTTTTCGAAATCAATCTTTAAGATTGAAGTCCAAGAGTATCCACCCGAGCAAGTACATCTTGCGAGGTATAAGAACAGCTCCACTAATGGAGCTAATTCTATACTTATACATTGTATACAGGTTCTGTTTTATCTAAGACCTCTTTTAATTCTTTTGTTACATTATAATATCTTTGCACATCTATACTTTCAGGACGTCTTTCAAATATCAGCTCAAATTTTTCTACAAGAGCTTCGATATACTCTTGGCAATTTTTATCATTACACAACCTCAATATCGCAGCTTTTTTAAATTGCCAGAATATTCCTAAAATAGACTCTAACTCTTCTACTTCTGTCTTGTCTTTTATAAATTCGTAAAGTGTATTTAAACTGTCCCATTTTGCAAAGAATGGAACAATTGATTCTTCATAGAAATTATAAAAAATATTATTTACTCTATCTATTTCTTCTTTATTATTTAAAGATAACTCATCTATAATTGGTATTTCAAATTCATTCTGACCATAAAAAGAATTATAAACATCACTTGGTAAAGATTTACCTATAAGATTGTTATTAGATAATATTGGAGTGACTATCTCCTCAAGAAGCAGATAATTTATATAAACAGTAAAACCCCAGAAAACAATATTATTCTCTTTTGTACTAATTATAAACCCAATACGATTTAATACATTAATTTCGCATTTATAGTAATTGAAACCAACACTTCCTCGCTCTAAAGTCTTATTTAAAGTATAATTTTTATTAATTAAAAATCGATCAATATCACTGATATATTTTGTATACATTTTATCTAAAATTACTTGTGTTCATTTTTAAAGGTGGTACTTTAATATTATCACCTTCACTTATTATCTTGTAAACATCCTCACGATAAACCCTTATCTTTGTTTTTGTTGAGAAGCCATTAGGAGCTCCATTTTTTATTAAAAAATCATTATTCGTTCTCACCTCAAATTCAATAAACTCTCTAATCTTATCATCTCTAAAAATATTAATCAATTCACTCTTTTGATTATCTGTCCATGGCGAACCACTACTTAACTTACTATCGCTTATTACACCTCTATAATATGGTCTTCCTTTATCGTATTTTACTAATTTAACAAACAAATCATCTGCTATAATCTTTTTACCATTTGGTCCTACACGCAACAGATGTATCTGATCTGAGTGAGTGAAGCCACCTGTTATTAAATCTGCAAAAGGTAGATTTATTGTCTTAATCTGTGAAGTTACTAATTTCGATAAAAAAAAACAGCATCTATTAAATACTGGCTTAATCATTATGCATATCTATTCCTTAAGACAAGTATTATAATCTAAACATTACCAGCCTCTACCATCAGTTTAAATTTATTAAACTCTTCATAACTTTGTTTATGTCAATCGAACTCGAAGTAGGTACTAATCGCAACTCTACAGTATGAGTATTCATGTGTACCAATTTAAACGCACCTGCTACTTTGTACTTCTCTCCTTGCTTAATACTTGCTTGTACTTCTTCTATTGCGTTTGACTGCATTCCTTTGACTGTTAACTCAAAGTCATTGGTATTTGCAATGCGTTTGGCTTGAATCTTAGCTCCTGCGCTGGTTTTAAACACTAAACTATCAATGGCAATACTACTGTCAGTTAAGTTGACCTTAGCAATTAGACTACCTTCTTTTCCATTAATTACTCCTTTAAACGGCAAGAAGTTTCCGCCCACTTTTTTGTAGTCTTTGGTTAATGCTTTTTGGTATGTTACTTTATCAAATAGAGTTTCTGACTCAAAGCTTATAGAGATTCCCTTAGCAATAAACTCTTTAACTTCTCCGTTTTTATCTACTCCATCGGTATTAGCTGGACTTGGTTTTCCTCCTTCTGCTTGTTTAGTAGGACCTGATACCTTACCTTCTTTGTCTACATAATAAACATTATTCTTACTATCAGTAATAACTGTATCCTTGTCTTTGGGGAAAGTTAATGTATCTCCTTCTTTACCTGTTACAACTATCTCTCCTATGTTTGGATTTATCTTGATTCCCTCTGATTGAACATACTTTACTAAGTAAACGCTATTTTATTTTTCTTGCTCCAAAGCTTTTATCACATTATCATCTATAATTTCTGTACCATCAATTAATAACAATGCTCCTAAATAATTTGCCATCTCTAAAAATAATTTCAACTCAGCAATTTTTGGTTTATTTTCAAAACAAATTGTAACTCTTTTTAACTCTTCATAAAAAGCAATTGAAATATTATAAATATTCTTTTTAATGTCGTAATCTTTATAACATCTCGTTTTACCAAAACTGTTTAAAAAAGATTGTTGAAAATCTTTTGGTATTTTTTCAATATTTTGCAAAGCTTCTTTTGCCTCTTTTGTATCATCATACCAAACAAATTGATTATGATTATCTATGTATTTTTCCCATTTTTCATAGGATAATTTTTTTAAACTACTTTTATTAAACGTGTCAAATTTATCACTCGCAATATATAATTCTCTCACTTTTTCTATATTAACCATATCTATTCTATTTAATAAATTCTTCTAATGATTTAATCTCAAATTCAATTTTATTCCCAAACAATTTATATGTTTCACTTAATTTATTATTCCAAGTTTGTAATAGTTCAGGTGTTATATTTTCCTTTGGCATATAAACATCTATTTTGGCTTTTTCTGTAATTTTCATTCTTTTACCATTTGATAAAAATCTTATTTATTTCTCTGAAAAAGACAGCGAATACAGACAACCTTTAATTGATCTATTAAAACAGTAATAATCCCATACATTGCCTTTATCAATCGATACTACAAGTAAACAATAAAGTTTTTAGAAAGATATAAAATCGGCTTAAAAACAAAATACCTCAAGGGAACTTCCTTGAGGTATTTTGTTTTATCTTTTATTTCACAATAGCGTCATAAATTACTTTCTGAATTTTCTCTCTTACGTTTTGTTTCGACAGATTATTTACATTAGAATCTGGATACGAACGATTAGATAAAAACACATAGACTAATTCTTCTTTTGGATCTGCCCAAGCAATTGTTCCAGTAAATCCTGTATGCCCAAAGCTGACTAAAGAAGCACATCCACATGTAGGTCCAGCAGTTCCAGGTTTTTGTGGCTTATCAAAACCTATCCCTCTTCTACTTCCCTCCTTACAGTTTACACAATCATTAAATGTTTCAAAGGTTCTATTAGAAAAGAAATTATCCTCTCCATACTCTCCTTCATTCATATACATCTGCATCATTTTTGCTACATCCAAAGCTGTTCCAAATAGTCCTGCATGTCCAGCTACTCCACCTTGCATGGCTGCCCCCATATCATGTACATATCCTTGTACTGTTGTATAGCGATAATATTTATCTTCTTCTGTTGGAGGAATTACATCCTGATCAAACTTTTGCAAAGGATTATATGTCATTCTCGAAGCTCCTATTTTCTTAAAGTATTCTTCTTGAATTACTTCGTCCAACGGTTTTTTATACTTCGCTTCAATCATTTCTTTTAAAGCAATAAAGCCTAAATCACTGTACTTATATTCCTTCTTAGCGTCCAATTTAGAATCTGCTATTGTTTGCAACATAATAGCTGTATAATCCTTTTTCAGATACAAGTTTTCACTCACCTGGGTAGGAAACTCTTCAGAATAATGTACACTATACCACTTAGGGTCAGGTTTATTATTAGCATCTAATGTCGCTTTGTAAAAAGGAATCCAAGCTACTAATCCTGCCTGATGTAACATCAATTCTTTGAAAGTGATATTAGCCTTATCTGTATGTTTAAACACTGGAACCAAATCACCTAATTTCGAGTCCATCCTAATTTTCCCACTATCATATAGTTTCATTAAAATAGGTAAACTTCCCAAAATCTTCGTCAATGATGCCAAATCATACAAATCAGTATTTTGTACTTTCGTTTGTTTAGCATACGTATGATAACCAAAAGACTTTTGATAAATAACATTTCCATGGCGTGCAATAACTACCTGCAACCCTGGCGTTAATTTATCTTTAATCGCCTTTTCCGCCAATTGATCAATCTCTTGTAACTTCTTATCATCCATTCCTTCATTTCCTGGCGTATTGAATCCTAAACGCTTCATCGGTTTCGTTTTTAAACCAGATCCTACAGTATAGTAATTCCCAATCGACACAGGTAATTTTCCTTTTGCTCCAATTGCTCCAAAAATAAGCTGTGCTGCTGCACTATTAGCAAACTTATTATTTTGGTAAGCAACCACTACTGCTGATAATCTTTCAGGATTAACTAAAGAAGATAAAGCATACGGTTTTGCAAACGATACTAAGATTGTTTTATATTTTTCTCCTGCACGTTTTATTAGTTGCTTCTCTCCATCAGATAGATTGTGATTTTTCCAAGGACTATCTCCTTTGTGGTATCCTACAATTAATGTAGTATTCTGAGGTAAACTATCAATTTGTGTTGGCGTGATTTCTTGTACATCTGTATAATTGCTCAACATTGTCAAAAAGTTACTTCCATCATCATCTCCCAATTTCAAATAAGCAATCTTTTCTTTTTCCAAATGCTTTATCGGTAAAATATGATCCTCATTCTTCACCAAAGTCATAGCTTCTGCAAACAACTTTGTATTCAAATCATCGTATTCTGATGCATTCAAATCTTCTACCAGATTTGCTTTTTCAACAGGTTTAAACTTCGTTACTCCTGCCTTATACTTATACTCTAAAATCTTTTTTACAGAATAAGCCAAACGCTCTTCTGTTATTTCTCCTGCTTCTAAAGCTGCTTTTATCTTTGCTGCCGCTGTAGGTACATCCTCTGGAAACAGCAATAAATCGTTACCTGCCTTAAATGCTGCCAAATCCACCTCACCAGGTTTTAAATAATTTGCAGCTGCTTTCATATTTAAAGCATCCGTAAAAATTAACCCTTCAAATCCCAATTCCTCTCTTAGTAATTTAGTCACAATATTGTAAGATAACGAACTTGGCAATTTATCATCTGGTTCAAAGGCAGACACATTTAAGTGAGCAACCATTACACTGGATAAATCATTTTTAATCAACTCTTTATAAGGATACAGCTCCACTTTATTCATTCGATCCTTGTCAAACGAAATAACAGGTAAACTGTGATGAGAATCTGTAGATGTATCTCCATGTCCTGGGAAATGTTTTGCGGTAGCAAACAATCCTTCACTTTGATATCCCTTTGTAAATGCCACTGCTCTGCTGCTTACAATTTCTCTTGTTTCACCATAAGAACGCACGCCAATAATTGGATTAGCCGGATTGATATTCACATCAACTACAGGTCCGAAGTTGAACTGAATACCCAAACGCTTCGCTTGTTTAGCAGTTGCTTTTCCTAATGATTCAATTAAAGACAAATCTTGCACAGCTCCTAAAGTCATATTAAAAGGAAAGCGATAAGTAGAATCTAAGCGCATACTTAGTCCCCATTCACCATCAATCCCCACCAACATAGGTACTTTACTCAATGCTTGCAATCTATTGTTTAGCACTGCTTGTCTAACAGGGCCACCTTGAAAAAAGATTACACCACCTACTTGCTGTTCCTGTACTAATTTGTCTAAGCTTTTAAAGTGTGCTTCATTCTTATTAGAATAAGCTGCCACCATAAATAACTGTCCTATTCTCTGCTCGGTAGATAAGGAATTATATACACTATCTGTCCAAGCTTTTTTATCTGCAAGTCCTGTTGTCTTTTGAGCAAAAACAGAACCTGCTGCAAGCAACAGTAGTAAAGTTATTTTCTTCATTTAATGTTTTATTAGTGCAAAAAAAATCACCATCAAAGTCTATATTTGATGATGATTTTGATATTGTAAAAATAGGTATTAGATTCTATTTAAAAAAGCGTGAATGCCAACTTTCCTCAGCAGGAACTTCCCAAAATTCTCTAAATTCTCCTAAATCATTAACTAAATTATTGAATACAATCGTATTAGCTGATACAGCTTTTGATTTTACAAGCGTTTTAAATTCTATTAAAGTTTTAAACGCGATAAATTCACCAGTTTTATACGTTACATTCATCTTGTCCAACAAGTCAACATTGTACTTCTTTTCAATTTCTTGTATCACCTGTACTGAGGCATCAATCGAACATCCAGATGCTGGATGTACTTCTTGATCAACAGCCAAAATAATAAAGCGATTGTATTTTATTTGGTACGATGCTTCAAGTGGTGTTGCGTGCGCAGCCCATTCTTCTACGAATGTTGCAAGCACTTTATCTATATCCTGAACCTCTTCATCAGAGAACTTTCGATTAGATTGGTAAATCCAAACTCTCGAATGGTCAGGCATTTCTTCAAATGGTTTATACATAATTATAAATCTTCTGCATTTGCAATTAATTCAGCAACGTCTAAAACTTTTACTGAACTTTCTTTCTCTTTAAACTTCACTCCATCTGTAAGCATTGTATTACAGAATGGACATCCTGCAGCAATAATCTCTGCATTAGTTTCTATAGCTTCTTCTGTACGCTCTACGTGCACTTCTTTAGATCCGTGTTCTGGTTCTTTAAAAAGTTGTGCTCCTCCAGCTCCACAGCAAAAACCATTTTGTCTTGAACGCTTCATCTCTACTAACTCAGCGTCTAACTTTTCAATCAATTGACGAGGTGCTTCATACACTTGATTTGCTCTTCCTAAATAACAAGGATCATGGAACGTAATTCTCTTTCCTTTAAACTGTCCTCCTTCAATAGTTAAACGTCCATCGTCTAATAGTGATTTTAAGAATTGTGTATGATGAACAACCTCATACTTCCCTCCTAAATCAGGATATTCATTTTTAAGTGTATTAAAACAGTGTGGGCAAGCTGTAACAATTTTCTTGATTTCATATCCATCTAATACTTGGATATTCATCATTGCTGCCATTTGAAAAGCAAACTCATTACCAGCTCTCTTTGCAGGATCACCAGTACACCCTTCTTCAGTACCAAGTACTGCAAATGAAACGTTTGCTTTGTTTAATATCTTTACGAATGCTTTTGTAATCTTTTTTGCTCTATCGTCAAAACTTCCTGAACAACCAACCCAGAATAATACTTCTGGTTGTTCTCCTTTTGCCATCATTTCTGCCATTGTAGGCACTACTAAATTTGCTGACATAATCTTGTGTTTATTGAGATAATCCGTTTGAAAGGATTATGATAGTTAATGTTTAGTTTTCGTCTTTCCAGTTTAAGCGATCCATTTGGTTGTATTGCCAAGGTGCCGAATTGTTCTCAATGTTTTGCATCATATTGTTCAATTCTGTCGGTGCAGCACTTTGCTCCATTACCAAATAGCGACGCATATCCATAATAATAGATAGTGGGCTAATGTCTATTGGACATTCTTCCACACAAGCGTTACATGTATTACATGCCCAAAGTTCTTCTGGTGTAATATAATCGTTCAACAATGTTTTACCATCATCTACGAATGTACCGTTATTAGCATCTAATATTTTGCTTACGTCTTCTAAACGATCACGTGTAGACATCATAATCTTACGTGGAGAAAGTTTTTTTCCTGTATTGTTTTGTGGACATGACGAAGTACAACGACCACATTCTGTACATGAATAAGCATTTAACAACTGTACCCAGTTTAAATCCATTACATCTTGTGCTCCAAATTTCTCTGGTTCACCCACAGGCTCAGCTGGTGCAGCATACGGATCTGCATTAGGATCCATCATTAAAGAAACTTCTTTCTTAACTGACTCTAAGTTATCAAACTCTCCTTTTGGATTTAGGTTTGCATAATACGTATTAGGGAAAGCTAAGAAAATATGTAAATGTTTAGAATAATATAAATAGTTCATAAACAACATTACTCCAATAATATGTCCCCACCAACATACACGCTCAATAATAGCAACAGTTGCTGGATTTACTCCATCAAAAATTGGACTAATGAAACCTGATATTGGAAAAGCTCCTGCTTGTGCATAATGACCGTAATTAATTCCTTGTAGGTAAAAGTCAGCTGCATTCATGATTAAAAAGAAACACATCAATGTAGTTTCAATATAGATAATATTATTAGCATCGCGTTTTGCCCATCCTTCCATTTCTGGTTGATTAAAACGTTTCAACTTAATGATATTTCTACGAATCCAGAAGACAACAACTCCAAAAATAACTAAGAAAGCTAACACTTCAAAAAAGCCAATCAAGAAGTTGTATCCACCTCCTAATACGCTAAATACGCGGTGTGTTCCAAAAAGCCCATCAATTAATATCTCAAGCATTTCGATATTAATGATGACAAACCCTACATATACAAAAATGTGTAGAATAGCTGGTATAGGTCGTTTCGTCATTTTTGACTGCCCTAAAGCTACGCGGATCATATTTCTCCAACGAGCAGAAGAGTTGTCTGTACGATTGATATCTCGTCCTAACTTAATGTTGCGGATTAACTTCTTTATATTCTTAATAAAGAACCCAAATCCTGCAACTAATAGAAGTAAAAAAAATATTTGGCCTAAATACTCCATAGTCGTAATAATTGATTCAGTGAATTGTTAGTTATTTTTGTTAGTTAATTATTTTATTCCTTATTTCTTCGCTTCTGTTTTTCCTTCAGCTCCAGATTCTTGGTAAGGTGTCGCTTTTTTACCAAACAAAGAGAAGTGAACATAACGTTTAGGGTTTTCTTTTAAGTCTCTCATCAACTGCTCCAATTCTTTTGTAGCACCATCTAAGTTTTTGTAAACTTGTTCGTCTTTCAACATTAATCCTACAGTTCCTTTTCCTGCTTGAATATCTGCCAAAATACTGTTTACATTAGCTAAAGATGAATCTAACTTAGCAAACGTAGCTTGAATATCTAACTTGTTCAAGTCTGATGATAATGCAGAGAAATTTCCACTCATCGTATTTAAGTTAGTCAACGTTTTATCTAATTTAGGAGATGAATTTGCAATTAAGCTATTTGCTCCTGCCAATGTTCCGTTTAACTGAGCAATCGCTCCTTTTAAGTCTGCTTGCATCTTATCATCCAAAAGCGTGTTTACATTACCCAACATCGCATTTGCATTTTCCAACACATCTACTAATTTCTTTTGTAAAGGTGCAATCTCTCCTGCCAACTTCTCTGTCATGTCTAATTGAATTGCTCCTTTTAAGAAATCCTTAGACTCTGCATAATTTGTATTTCCAAAAATTGGATCAATCGAAATGTTTTTCCCTCCAATAAAACCAGGAGAATAAATAGTAGCAACACTTTCTTTTGATATTTTCAGTGGGTTAGTCATCAAAATCTCTACAACTAACTTCCCTGATTGTGGGTTGATCTCTATTTTCGATACTTTCCCTACGATTAAACCATTAATTGTTACGTTTGAAGAGGTAGTTAATCCTTCTACATTATCATATTCAACGTAATATTTTGTACTATTATCGAACATATTTGTTCCTTTAATAAAAGAATATCCCCAAATAAGTAAAGCAATAGCACCTAAAACTAATATTGCAGTTTTAATTTCTCTTGATATTTTCAAAACTTTTCTTTTTTTAATAAAGGCAAAAATAAACTTTTATTTTGACTCCCTACGTTTTCCCTATTAAAATTAAACAAGAAGTAATATCCTACTTGCCTTTTTAAAGGAGATTTTAACCTAATTTTTACTCATTATAATTTAATTTTCTCCTTAAAAAACAGAACACTTCCACTCTCTTCTATAAAGATAAAAATCATAAACGAACTAAACAACTGATTATCTATAAATTAAAATCACAAACAGCTGTATTATTACTTATACACAGCACAACATCTACAAAAAAACAATTATCTTTGTACCAGAAAATTTTGCTCTTAAAGCCATTTAAAAATTCTCTTCTAATTCTCATTTTTTTATACAAAAGAGAATCATTCACTCTGTTAACACGACAGAAAAAGCATTTCCCTTGTTATTTTTAAATATCCAAACCTTCCTTTTGAATTCCGTATGAATGAGTCCATACCTACTCCATTCTGAGTCCATGTAGCATCCATTAAAAAACCCATAAACAATGGACTTCAAATAGAATCAAAATACTTTAAAAATTCTCACACCTACATTTATTTAATATTCTATTTACTTCCAAGATTATACTAAGACAATTATAAACAAAAACGCCTTGAGCAAAATTGCTCAAGGCGTTTTATATTTTTATCAAGAGAGAAAGCTATTGTTTTAAAGCTTCATCTACTTTTATTTCTTTACCATCTTTAAAAGCTACAATAAAAGCAGAACCATGTCCTTTCTCTTTTGCTTCTACTAAATTCTTTTTAGCTACTTCATAGTCGTTTGTATCTCCATAGTAGTACTTATTGATTTTAACACCTTTTTCCATAGACACATTAGACAACCCTTTAAAGTTTTGTGGTTTTAATGCTAATACTGTTCCACTTGCAGCAATTTGCACTTTAAAAACAATTCCTTTTTTTACATTTGTTTTCTCCGCAACCTTTGCAGGTTCTTCTTTTACAGTGTCTTTTTCTACAGCCGATGTTTTCGTTTCTACCTTAGGAGTTTCTGTACGCTCTACAGTGATATTACCAGTTCCTCCGTAGTAAGCATTTTTATAACTAATAATTCCTTTTGCAATAGACTGAGCTAATTCTTTTTGTCCGTTAGAAGAGGTTAGATAACTTCCTTCCTCTTTATTAGACACAAATCCTAACTCTATAAGGATACTTGGCATAAAAGCACCATGCAATACCCAGAAAGGTCCTTGTTTTACTCCTCTGTTTTTTCGTTTTAAATCGTACGTAAAACCATCTTGAATACGGCTTGCTAAATCAATACTCTGCTGAATATAATCTTCTTGAATTAAAGTCAATCCAATAATAGATTCTGGCGCATTGGCATTAAATCCAGAATATTTTGTTTTATAGTTGTCCTCCATCATAATAACAGAGTTCTCCTTTTTAGCTACCTCCAAGTTGTTCTTATTTTTACTGATACCCATTACATAAGTTTCAGTCCCAGAAGCTACCTCTGCATTAACACCGTTACAGTGAATAGATACAAACACATTACCATTGGCATTGTTTGCTAAAACTGAACGATCTCTTACTTCGACAAAGACATCTTTATTACGCGTAAAGAACACTTCTATATCTGATTGCTTCTCTAAGATTTTACCAACCTCTAAAGCAACAGCTAATACGATATCCTTTTCGACATTCTTTAAGTGATTGGTACCAGTATCTTTTCCTCCGTGTCCCGGATCCAAAACAACCTTAAACTTTTGTTTACTTTGCCCCATCATTGAAAAACACACAAGCATAGTTGCAAGCACAGTGAACATTTTAGTTCGAATACAATTCATAAAAAGATATTTATAATGTTTTATAATTAAAATAAAAGTACATTTTTAAGGAAAAATATATGTAAGTTTGACACGTCAAAAACAACGCGCTTTATTTTACAAAAATAGCATATATTATAGATTTGCGGACAAATATTTTTAATATCGTTTTAGTTTTATTCGCCACATGCCTTTTGACGTGTCAAAACGCGCATGCCCAAGAGTTCGAAAAGAAAACTACCTCACTGAATACCAGTACACAAAAGAAGAATGCAACTTCGAATTCGAAGACTGCAACTTCTTCTATTTCTAAAACCCAAAAAGAGGCACAAGCTAAAAAAACAGATAGTATTACTCCAAAAAAGAAAGGAGTTTTGGAAGCTATCGTGTACAGAAAGGCGAAAGATTATGAAAAATTAGACCAAAAGAAAAAGGAACTTACCTTATATAATGAAGCAGAATTAAAATACCAAGATTTTGAATTAAAGTCTGGTATTATCGTTTTCAACTACGATAAAAATGAAATTTATGCAGGTCGTATTAAAGATAGTGTTGGTAAATTATCTCAACCGCCTGTATTTACACAAGGAAATCAAGTAGTAGAACCTGACTCTATTCGTTACAATACAAAAACACAAAAAGCATTAGTTTGGAAATCTCGTACTTCGCAAGGAGAATTTAGAATCAAAGCAGATGTAACCAAAAAAGAAAATGACTCTGTGTACTATATGAAAGGGGCTATTTTTACTACTGCGGAAGATTTGGACGATCCTGAGTACTACTTCAAAACTCAAAAGGTAAAATTTGTACCTGGTAAAAAAGTAGTTGTAGGACCAACAAATATGGTTATTGCAGATGTGCCAACTCCTATTGGATTGCCTTTTGCCTTTTTCCCTATGTCTGAAAGTGCTGAATCTGGATTTATTATTCCTACTGTGGGTGATAATACAAGACAAGGATACTATCTTCAAAATGGAGGATACTATTTTGCCATCAGTGACAAAGTAGATTTAACTGTTCAAGGAGACTACTATACAAATGGTAGTTGGGGATTACGTGGAGAAAGTAATTACGCGCAACGCTACAAATACAACGGTAGAGTGTTAGTGCGATATGAAAACAATATTTTTAGTGAAAAAGGACTTCCTGACTATCAAGCAGGTAAACTGTACAACATTCAATGGAACCACAGTCAGGATGGTAAAGCCAATCCTAATTCCCGATTCTCTGCCTCTGTTAACTTAGGTAGTAGTCAATACTTTAGACAATCGGCAAACAACTACAATGTGGGTTCTTCTATGAACAACACCATGAGTTCGTCTATCAGTTATTCTAAAACATTTGAAACGGTTCCTCAGGTAAATATGTCGTTGACTGCAACACATAACCAAAACACCAATACGAAAGAAGTAAATATGACCTTGCCTTCTATGCAAGTAAGTGTTGATAACATCTTCCCTTTTGCACCAAAGTTTGGAACAAAGAAAGGGATTATTGACAACCTAAAACTTTCGTACAACGTAAGAGGAGAAAACAGAGCAAGAACAAAAGAAGATTATTTCTTTAAAAAGGAAATGTTTGATAGTTTGAATACAGGTTTCCAACACAGCATTCCTATTTCTACCAACTTTAAAGTATTCAAATACTTTTCTGTAAGTGCAGGAGCAAATTACAATGAGGTATGGTATTTTAATACAACAAAAAAACAATATAACCCAGAAAAGAATAAGGTAGAAGATATTCGTGTAAATGGGTTTGACAGTTTTAGAACTTATAATGTAAATGCCAATATAGGAACTACTATCTATGGTACTTTCAACATTAGCAAAGATGCAAGATTACAGGCTATTCGCCACGTAATGCGTCCAAGTGTTGGATACTCTTATACTCCAAGTTTTGAGCAATACTATGACACTTATGCCATAGATGCCACAGGACAAACAATGCAACAATACACTCGTTTCCAAGGAGGTTTATTCGGTACACCAGGTCTGACCAATTCCAGTATGTTGAATATGAGTTTGAGTAACACATTGGAAGCAAAAGTTAGAGATGATGACAATGACAAAGGAGAGGCTAAAAAATTAATGTTATTAAACAGTTTAAACTTCTCTACCAGTTACAATATATCTGCAGACTCTTTAAAATGGGCACCGATGCGTGTAAGTACAGGAACGGCCATCTTCAAAGATAAAATGCAAATTAACTTAGGTGCTACATTAGATCCATATGCTTTGGACAGTAACAACCGAAGAATAAATATGTACAACATTGACAATGGAGGTAGTTTATTCCGCTTAACCAGTGCAAACCTTACCATAAACTGGTCGATGTCGAGTACTGACCCAATGTTTGGAGGTGAAGGAGATAAACGAAATAAAAACTCTTTAGACAATGGAGGTCGTGGAGATGATTTATTTGGACAAAGCATGGCTAACAATCGCAATAGCATGTTTAACAACGGAAATGAAGAAGAAGATGAAGAAAAGAAACCACAAACATTCTATGCCGCCAAGCTCCCTTGGAACCTGACCTTTGCCTACTCGCTAACCTATAACAACAATGCGAGGCAAAATGAGATAGTCAACAACTCGGTTATGGTTTCCGGAAATGTTGAGTTAACTCCTAAATGGAAAGTAGGAGTATCCACGGGATACGACTTTGTACAAAAAGGAGTCACCTTTACACAGTTCCGCTTTGAAAGGGATTTAAAGAGTTGGCGTATGGACTTTTCTTGGACACCTATCGGGATTTATTCAAGCTGGAACTTCTTCATTGGAATTAAGTCTTCTATGTTGAGTGATATTAAGTGGGAAAAGAGAAAAACACCAGACAAGCGTTATAACAACTAAGAGTAACTAATAAAATAAATACTATAATGAAAAAAATAATCAATTCAGACAAAGCACCTGCTCCTATTGGACCATATAACCATTCTGTTTTAACAGGAAACTTACTTTTCATCTCTGGACAGATTCCTTTTAACCAAGCAACAGAAACATTGGTTACTACAGGAATAGCTGATGAAGCAAAACAAGTAATGGCTAATTTAGAAGCAATTTTGACTGAAGCAGAGATGACTTTTGACAATGTAGTAAAAGCAACGATCTTCCTTACAGACATGGATAATTTCAGTATTGTAAATGAGATTTATGGTAGCCATTTTAACGCAGACAATGCACCTGCAAGAGAGTGTGTGCAAGTGGTAAAACTACCGCGCAATGTAAACGTAGAGATCTCTATGATTGCATCAAAATAGAAAGTAAAAACACATAATACTAAAAAAGCCACAAGAATGTTCTTGTGGCTTTTTTAGTATGTATATTTCTTTTTTAAAAAGTATATGTCATCCCTACTTGGAATACACTATTGTATTGATTATCTCTAAAATCACTATAACTGTGATTGCTATCTTCAGAATACTTCCAATAATTGTCAACAATAGAAACAAACCCTATCTTATAACGTGCTTCTACTCCTAACTTTTCAGTGATATCATAACCTATACCTACATTTAAAGTAAGGTCAAAATTAAAGTCTGTATACTTCTGCCCTTCTGTCAAAAAGCTTAACCCTGGTCCAGCTTGTAAATTCAACTTATCGAAACGAAATTTACTCATTGCCTTTAATTCAATATAAGATAAATCTAAGTTTCCCTTATAAGAGACAGGTTTTTTGTCGTCCCACCACCAGTTGTTTCCATACTTTAATGTAACGTCCTTTCCTCCTTGTCTTGAGTATTCCAATTCTGGTTGTAATGTATATAACTTACTAAATTTAATTGGTAATTGGAACCCTAAATAAAAATCTGGTTTCACACTTCCATCTCCATTAGTAATACCAGAGACATTTAAACCTCCTCTTACACCTGGTTGTACTTTTTTCTGTGCAAACCCTTGTCCTATACCAACAAGTAACATTGCTAATAGTAATGTTCTCTTCATATATTGATTGTTTTTGATTAACTATTTTCTTTAAGATTCTATACTATAAAGATAGTACTAAACGAAACATAAACAACAAAATGCGATTATTTTCTTAACATTTCTTTATACAAAAAAAGTCGTCCGATTTGGACGACTTATCTATTTTACAAACCTAAAAATTGGAATGGTTTTGATTCTACTAATTTGTCATTTACAACTCCTGCATATTGTTGTTTTTTAGACACATCAAGCTTTCTTACTTTTGCTTTTTCACTAAAATCTATTTTCTTTAAGTCTAACCACATAGGCGTTAAAGCAATTGGATCTTCATAGTAATATACTAAGTTTTTCTGATCTGATACCGTTCTCCATTTTGTAGAAGATAAATTAGGCTCCCCATCAATATGTACTCCATAAGGAACAGAACAGTTACGGATAATACTAAAGGCTGCTCCTACAGATACTCTTTCATCAGCACTTTGCTCAACAGCAGTTGCATAGTAAGATGCACGTGCAAAACGATCTTCTGATCTACCTGTACCTGGCAATACTTTATTTCCTGGTAAGAAACTCCAATAGTCTCTAATTGCTAATTGCTTATCATATGTAGGAGAATTAGTCACTACTGTATATGATGGGTCATGGTACACAACTAATTTTCCATCAATATATTCCAATACAGCATTGTCTCCTTTGCTATCTGATACTGTTAAGTGAACAGTTGCTAAAGTAGTACGCCCTGGTGTATTTGCCGTTACCACAATTAACGGGTTTTTCTGCAAATCTTTTACTGCCTCATCTACTGTTGCATAGTTATCCAAAACATACTGTGCCCAAGCAGCTAAAGAAATCCCTTTGTCTTTTCCATTTGGATTATACTCTGGATATTTTGATTCAACCAACCAAAGGATATTAGCTACCAAACCTTTTTCATTCATCCCATCTGTCGTTGCGATATCAAAAGCTGAAGTAACTACACTTCCATATTTTGATTTCCATTTAACAGATGCCTTACCTACCTCTCCTACTCTTTCCATTCCGCGAGGAAAAGCCCATATATTAGGCATAATCTCTTCTTTCCAATCCATTGATCGCGCTGTGATAACAGTGTTGTTTGGCCCTTTATATACTACACGTGTACAAGCATCTGCATTTGCAGTACCTAATACAAATGCTCCAAATACAAAAGCACTTGCTACTATTCTCTTTATTCTATTCATAATCTTCAAATTTTATTACTTACTAAATTACTTCTTTTTACTCACATTTGGTCATTTAATCCTTGCTTATATACAAAAATAGCTCTTTCTCTTGCCTCCTTATGCTCTACAATAGGTTCACAGTAAGCCCCTGTTTGATATTCTGGCACCCACTTTTTTATATAAACCAATTGAGCATCAAATTTTTCTTGTTGTGCTATGGGATTAAACACTCTAAAATAGGGTGCTGCATCACAACCACTTCCTGCTGCCCATTGCCAATTACCATTATTAGCAGCTAAGTCATAATCATTCAAATATTGCGCAAAATAGGCTTCTCCCCATCGCCAATCAATCAATAAATGTTTACACAAAAAACTTGCCACAACCATACGTACGCGATTATGCATATAACCTGTTGCATTTAATTCTCTCATACCAGCATCTACCAAAGGATAACCTGTTTGTCCCAAGCACCATTTTTCAAATTCATCTTCCTTATTTCGCCATATAATATTGTCGTATTGCGGTCTGAAACTACTTTTTTCTACATGTGGGAAGTGATATAAAATCTGCATAAAAAAATCTCTCCAAATAAGTTGAGCCAACCACGTATCATTTTGTTTTAAGGCATACCTTACAGCCTGCCGAATAGAAATAGTGCCGAAACGCAAATCTATTCCAATCTGAGAAGTGAGCTGCTTTGCAGGATAATCTCTATCTATTGTATAGGTAGTCAGTACAAGGTCAGACAAGTCAATTCTGTCATATTGTTTATTGGATGGTAAAAAACCAAGGTCTTCCAAAGACGGTAATTCGGCTTGAAGAGAAATACACATGGAAAAATCATATGGTACGTCAAACTCTCTTAAATTGACTTCTCTTAACTGATTTCTCCATACTTTAGCATATGGGGTATAAATCTGATAAGGCAACCCATCTTTCTTTACAATTTCTTTTCCATTAAAAATCACATGATCTTTAAAGCTATGAAAGGCTATATTCTTTCTTTGTAAGAAATCTTTGACCTCTTTATCTCTTTGTATACTTGCTTGTTCATAATCTTCATTGCAATACACTGCTGTTATTTGATACTCATTCAACAAATCTGTAAAACAGTCCTTTACATGACCATAAAGCACTTTAATACTTGTATCGTCTTTTTTAAGTGTCTTATTTAAACGTTCTACTGTTTGATGAATATAATCAACTCTTCTGTCTAATTTTTTAGGAAATTGCCTTAAAATCGCTTTATCGAAAAGAAAGAGAAGCAAAACTTTATGCCCTGCATTCAAAGCATGGTATAATCCCACATTATCTTCTAAACGCAAATCACGTCTAAACCAAAACACAACAAATTTATCTTGAGCCATAATATTCTATATCATAAGTAGTACAAAAAAAGAAACCTTTTATTACTTATCCAAGAATAAATATAAAAGGTTTCTTAAACAAAAAATATAAAATGTGTACTAAGTTCTAAAACTGTCCAATAAGACTCATCCAAGTGGTACCTACTACAAGATAAACTGCTAATAGCATTACACCAATAATCAACCCATACATCCACCAAGATTTTAACTCAACATATCCACTTCCAAAGAATACTGGTGCAGGACCATGCCCATAATGTGTTAATGTTCCATAGATAGATCCCATAAAACCAAGCATCATGGCTAATAATACTGGTGGAACACCCAACGATATTCCAACACCTAACAACGCGGCATACATTGCAGCAACGTGCGCCGTTGCACTTGCAAAAATATAGTGGCTAAAGAAGTAAACAATAACAATAATAGGGAATGCGTAATGCCAATCCATATCACCCATTTCTCCTTTTACCAAGTCACTGAACCATCCTATGAATCCTAATTTATTTAATGAACTTGCCATCATTACTAATACGGCAAACCATACAATAGTATCCCAAGCTCCTTTTTCTGCTTTTACATCATCCCAAGTCAATACAGAAGTTAACAGTAAAATTGCTAATCCTATAAATGCTGTTGTTGTTGCATCAATACTAAATAAATCACCTGTAATCCATAATCCTAATAAGATAAAGAAAGTAACAAGCATTAAGATTTCTGAAATAGACAATTTCCCCATTTCTTTCAATTTCTCTGCTGCCACTTTTGGAGCATCTCCTGTTTTCTTTAATTCAGGTGGAAATATTTTATACAACACAATTGGAGTTAAAATAAAGGCTACTAAACCAGGTACAAAACCTGCTGCTGCCCATGACATCCAAGAAATATCAATTCCCATATCTGCAGCAAACTTCTGACACATTGGGTTACTCGCCGTACCTGTCAAAAACATTGATGAAGTAATCAAATTCATGTAATAACAGTTCAATGTTAAGAATGAACCTAACTTTTTATGTGTTTCTGGTTTAGCTGCATCAGAACCGAAGTTCATTGCCATTGATTTCATAATAGGATAAATAATACCTCCTCCACGAGCTGTATTACTTGGGATAGCAGGCGCTAATACTAAATCGGCTAATCCTAAACCATAAGCTAATCCTAAAGTACTTTTTCCAAAAGCACGAATAAATAAGAAAGCAATTCTATTTCCTAAACCTGTTTTAATAAATCCTCTTGCAATAAAGAAAGAAATACCAATTAACCAGATTACTTTATCTCCAAAACCACTTAAACTTAAAGTGATTGATTTTCCTGCATCTCCAGGTGCTAACAATTGGAAAAACGCAGTTAGACCAACAGCCAACATACACATTGTACCCATTGGGGCTGCCTTCAATATGATACCTAATATTGTACTTACAAAAATTGCAAATAAATGCCATGCCTCTACTGCCACTCCTTCTGGTATAGGGCAGAACCATAATGCGACTCCTACAACAGCAGTTATGGCGAGATTTTTTAAACTAATTTCGTTCATTTTCTGTGAGTTTTAATTATTGCAACCTACACTGTAATTGTATAAAAGCAAGGTTTGAATTATATGTTTTACTATTTGCAATACTTTGTTTGAAATTATCTATCTGCATACCCATCTGAATTCTCGCTCCATAATTTTTTAAGAACTCTAAACTCACCATTGGCACCCATGTTTGTCTTGCATTTGAGTTAAGTTTTGAATTAGCATCTAAATACTCATATCTACAAGCGAACTCAATTGCTTGAAAATGTTTTTTACCAACCTCATATCTAATATTAGGGATGATATAGAAACTTTTCATTAAATAATCATCTAATTGACCGATACGTACATCTGGTTTTTGAGAGAAAAAGGCACTGTGATTAGTTCCTTGTTTTGCTTCTGTTTGAAAGTCCAAACACCAACGATCTGCAATTGGGAATTTAGCTGTAGCTTCTACTCCTACTGCATATACACTTTCTTTTTGTACTTCTCCAATTCCACCACTAATACCTACATTGAAATTGTGTTTTTTATCTAAATTAAACAACAATCTACTTGAATAGTGTTTTCCATCATCAGAAGCTGTAGTATTTTTTCCGTTACCATTTGTTACAGATACCCCATAACTCATTGGTATTTTTCCTAAATCAACACTACCTGTAATAGCTGCACCAATTTGGAAACTCGTCCAACCATTAGTTCCAAACAAATAGTATGAATTAGAATAATCTATAGATTTTACAATATCAACAGGATAAGTTTCTTCCATTCCAAATAAAGGTCTAAACTGTCCAACTGTTACTTGAAAATATCTACTAACTGTATATTTTGCATAAGCATTTTCTAATACTTTAGTCTTAGGATCTTGCTTAAAGTCAGCCAAATTAACTAAGGTTACTACCTCTAAATTCTCTGATATTCTTGCATTCATTGAAACACGCATTCTTTTTATATCGAAAGAATTATGTGTACCTGATCCATCACTGTGATGCAATCCATCAATATCTACATCTTTCTTAAAGTTGTTTAAAAAACGCCCTTGAAAAACTCCCCCAACTTTAAACTGAGGGAATTTTTGTTCAGGAGCATTTAAAACGATTTTTTCTTCAAAAACTCTAATTGTATCATTCTGTACTTCTTGTGCAAAAGATGCACCACTTATTAAACACAAACAACCATAGGCCATTTGAGATATTCTTAATTTAAAAGATTTCATAGCATTTATTTTTTAAATTTCAAGAAACTCGCTCGATTGTATTCATAGTTCATACGTGCAATATTTAATACGGAAATTCCTTGTGGACATTCCACCTCACAAGCTTCAGTATTTGAACAGTGTCCAAATCCTTCTTCATCCATTTGCATAATCATATGTAAAGCACGCTCTTTTCTTTCTTCCTGTGATTGTGGTAAAATAGCCAATTGTGTAATCTTTGCTGATGTAAACAAAGCTGCACTACCGTTTTTACACGTTGCTACACATGCCCCACATCCAATACATGCTGCAGAATCAAAAGCAGCCTCAGCTGTTTCATGTGATACTGGAATTGTATTAGCTTCAGGAGCTTGTCCTGTATTTACAGATACGTATCCACCTGCAGAAATAATTCTATCAAATGCACTACGATCTACTTTTAAGTCTTTTTTAATAGGAAAACCTTTAGCTCTAAACGGTTCGATTAAAACTGTTTCCCCATCTTTAAATTCACGCATGTGTAATTGACAAGTGGTTGTATTTTCTAATGGCCCATGTGGATTACCATTAATAACTACTCCACACTGTCCACATATACCCTCTCTACAATCGTGATCGAACTCTACTGGTTCTTCATTCTTTTGTATCAACTCATCGTTCAAGGTATCCAACATTTCTAAGAAAGACATGTGAGGATTAACATTCTCTAACGTATAATCTACAATTTTACCTTGTGACTTACGGTCTTTCTGTCTCCATATTTTTAGATGCAATTTCATAATCTTCTATTATTTATAACTACGGATAGTTGGTTGTACGAATTCAAATTTTAGTTCTTCTTTATTCAAAATAGGCTCTTTGTCTAATGAACCTGGCCATTCCCAGGCAGAAATAAACTGATAGTCAGCATCGTTACGTGCTGCTTCACCATCTTCTGTTTGGTACTCTTCTCTAAAGTGAGCTCCACATGATTCATTTCTTGTTAATGCATCATAACACATCAACACACCAATTTCAAAATAATCTGCTACACGTCCTGCTTTTTCTAATTCCGCATTCATTGCATCTAAGCCTCCCGTAACATTTACATTTTTATAAAATTCATCTCGTAATTTCTCAATTTCAGTGATAGCAAACTTCAACCCTTCAGCTGTTCTTGCCAATCCACAGTAATCATATAATAGCTTTCCTAACTTTTTATGGTAAAAATCAACTGTTTGAGAACCTTTGATTTTTAATAGACTCTCTAACTTCTCAACTGCTTCTTTTGCCGTTTTTTCAAACTCTGGATGATCAGTAGTAATCTTACCTACTTTTATCTGATCCGCTAAGTAATTAGCAATAGTATAAGGTGCGATAAAATATCCATCCACTGATGCTTGCAACAAAGAGTTTGCTCCTAATCTATTTGCTCCGTGATCTGCAAAGTTTGCTTCTCCTAAAGCGAATAATCCAGGTACAGTAGTCATTAACTCATAATCTACCCAAAGTCCTCCCATAGAGAAGTGAGCTGCTGGAGAAATCATCATTGGTTCTTTATAAGCATTAATTCCTGTAATCTTTTCATACATTCTAAACAAGTTACCATACTTTTCAGCAATTTTTGGTTGTCCTTGTTCTCTAATCGCTTTTGAGAAATCCAAATACACTGCATTTTTCAATGCTCCTACTCCGTGTCCTGCGTCAATACGTTCTTTGGCTGCACGTGAAGAGATATCACGAGGTGCTAAGTTTCCAAATGCAGGATAGCGACGCTCTAAATAGTAGTCTCTATCTTCTTCTGGAATATCATTCGCCAATCTTGTATCATCTGCATTTTTTGGAACCCAAATACGTCCATCATTACGCAGTGACTCAGACATTAAAGTTAATTTAGATTGGTACCCTCCAGATTGAGGTAATGAAGTAGGATGTATCTGTGTCCAACTTGGTGATGCAAAATAAGCTCCTTTTTTATGTGCTCTCCAAATAGCTGAACCATTACATCCCATTGCTAAAGTAGATAGGTAATAAATTTTACCAAATCCTCCAGTTGCCAATACAACAGCATGTGCTGCATGCTTTTCTATCTCTCCTGTTTCTAAGTTTCTTACCACTACTCCCCTTGCTTTTCCATCAATCACAACGATATCAAGCATTTCATGAGAAGAATATAATTGTACTGTTTTTTTACTTACTTGACGCATTAACGCTTGATAAGTTCCTAACAATAACTGTTGTCCTGTTTGTCCACGAGCATAGAACGTTCTACTTACCTGTACTCCACCGAACGATCTATTGTTTAAATAACCTCCATATTCTCTACCAAATGGTACGCCTTGAGCTACCGCTTGGTCAATTAAATTTACAGAACACTCTGCCAAACGATATACGTTTGCCTCACGTGCTCTAAAGTCACCTCCTTTTAATGTATCTACGAACATACGATAGATACTATCTCCATCATTTTTATAATTCTTTGCTGCATTTACTCCTCCTTGTGCCGCAACTGAGTGCGCACGACGGGGAGTATCTTGAAAACAAAATGTTTTTACATTGTATCCCATCTCCCCTAAAGAAGCTGCTACAGAACTTCCTGCTAATCCTGTTCCTATTACTATAACGTCTAATTTCTTTCTATTTGCAGGGTTAACTAAACGTGCTGTTTTTTTATAGTTTGACCATTTGTCTTCTAACGGACCTTGTGGTATTTTTGCATCTAATTTCATAGCTAAATATTAAGAGGATTAGTGATGTACATATAAATTGGCATTGCTGCAAAACCAGCACAAATGATTATAGAATAAGCGATTCCAAATACATTTACCCAACGAACAAATTTTGGATGGAACAAACCTAAGGTTCTAACTCCACTTGTAATACCATGTACTAAGTGGTAACACAAAGCAATCATTGCAATAACGTAAACTACTACCAACCACATTTCTTGGAAAGCAACAGCTACTACGCCATACAAATCTTTATTACCTGCTGAATCAAGTGTAATCTCTCCGAATTTATATACATACCAAAAGTTTTGAAAGTGAAGTACAATAAAGATTAAAACGATTGTTCCCAATACGCCCATATTTCTGCTATACCACTTACTTGCTCTACCTCTATTGTCTTTGCTGTAACTACCTCCTGCTGCTTTATTCTTTGATGTAATAATCAAAGCGTAAATAGCATGACCAATAATCGATGCATACAATACATAAGAAACACATTTTACAATTGGGTTACCTGTTAAAAAATGTGAATAAGCATTAAAACTTAATTGTGCTTGTTCTGGCTCTAAAAATAACTGTGTATTTCCCAAGAAGTGAATCAAAAGGAAAAAACAAAGAAATAATCCTGTCGCGGCCATTACAATCTTGCGTGAGAGTGTGTTCATCTTTGTGACTTTTATAAATTAAAAAAATGTATTACTTACTATTTCTAAATAGAACTAAAATGTTACAAGCATAAAATTAATATCCTTCAAAACTTACTTTACTGATATATATCAGCAAACTCTTTTTTTTATGATATTTTTTACGTCTTAACTTAGATAACATCAAGGTTCAACTCTTTTCAACAATTAAAGATATATATATTTTTAACATAAAAAAACAAACATACATTATAAATAATGATTAAAAACAAATACAATATACAAGTAAAAAAACACACCTACCTCTATTTGTTCAAACACACTTATTTTACCAATTGCCAAAATTATTAACAGTCTATATCTGTCGTTATGAATCTCTTATCCAAAAACAAAATCTTAAAAAAGATGTTATAATTCTTAAACTGCAAACTATGTACCAAAAAAAAAGGCATTCTAAAAATGCCTTTTTCTCAATAATTACCTTTCTTTATTCATAGCTTATTCATTAATTATAACTTGACAATCCTAACTGTCTCTCTAAAAACAGATTAAAAGAAGTAGTCTCTGTTTCAAATAGCGATTGATCAAAAGCTAATAAACTTCCAACTACTTCTTCTTCAGATAACAAACTATAATCAGTCTCATATGTTGAATAGTCTTCAAAAAATTCCTCTAAACTATCTAAACCTTCACAAATATGTTCTTGTATCATAATAATATTTCCTTTTTCTGGCCCAATAAGCACTTCTGCAAACTCGCTTCCATTATTGGTTTTTGCAAACACAAAAAAATAACCTGAAAAAATAGTGTCTTCATTTCGTTCTACAATATTAAACGTGTCATCCAAGTCAAACATCGTATACCACGTACTAACTGCGTTACCATAAGCTGCAACGGTAGCTTCTAATGTGCTAAAAAAAGAGCTAAAAGCTTCTTCTTGACTTCCACTACGAGCATGTAACAATAATAAAAAACGATACATCTCTTCTGAAAAACCATACTTTCTTTGTAATTTTTTTACTTCTCCCCTCGACATCACATCTACTCCATTCTCGATTAGAAACTGAAATTGTACAAATTTATCCATAGCGTTTATTTTTTTTATATAAGTAAATATCGGTCAAAAAAAACACTTTAAATACGATCAATCAATTTAATAACAATGACTTAACCTATTCTTTACGATTATCACACCATTTACACTCTTATCATTCTCTAACCTACCATTAAATTTCTTTAATGTTGAAAAATTGGCACTATTATAGAGTAATTTTGTATAATAAAGCATCTTATTATGAACATTTTATTAGTAGAAGACGAAACAAATGTATCTAATTTTATTCGCAAAGGATTAGAAGAAAGCCAACACAGAGTTACTCTGGCTTATGATGGAGCAATGGGACTTAAACTTGCTTTAGAGCAAGAATTCGACTTATTAATTTTAGATGTCATACTCCCCAACATGAATGGTTTTGAACTTTGTCAGCACATCAAGAAATACAAAGTTGATACACCTATACTTATGCTTACAGCTCTTTCAACCATTAATGATAAAGTGAAAGGCTTTAATATGGGGGCAGATGACTACCTTACCAAACCCTTCCATTTTGAAGAGCTGCTCTTGCGTATCAATGCATTATGCAGAAGAAATAGAATGCCTTCTCTTACAATAGAATACAAGGCAAAAGATCTTGTAATGAACAGTTTCAAAAAATCTGTTACACGAGCTGGTCAAGAAATTACACTAACACAAAAAGAATACAATCTATTAGAGTACTTTTTAGTGAATAAAAACCGTGTATTAACTCGTACTCAAATTGCGGAAGCAGTATGGGGAATAGACTTTGACAGAGGGACTAACCTTATAGATGTCTATGTCAATTATTTGCGAAGAAAAATAGATAAGAACCAAGACGCTCCTCTTATTCATACAGTAATAGGCATGGGGTATATACTAAAAGACGAAGCATGAAAATAAGAACGCGACTATCTTTACAGTTTATTGTATTATTTGCCTTTTTACTGAGTGCAGTGCTTATCTCTGTATATTTTGTAGTTGCTAAACATTGGAACAACAACTTCTTTAAGCAACTGGAAGATAGAGCGATAACTGTAGGGCATAACTATTTGGCTGAAGACAACTTTACTAAAGCAGAATTTGACGAGGTAATTCGTAAATTTCCTCGTACACTACCACATGAGCAAATTCGTATTTACACCTCTGACTTTGTTCCTACTTATATTGCTGAAGGTGATTTAAAATGGAGCAAAACCTTACTGCAAAGTGTTGTAGAAAAGAAGAAAATACAGTTCCAAGATGGGAATAGTTTTGTTGTGGGAATCTATTACAAAGACAATTCTGGAAATTACATCATTATTGCCAAGGCAACTAATGTAAATGGAGCTTTTGCCCTACAACAATTAAAGACAGTCATGCTGATCAGTTTGTTTATTGCCCTGCTAATCACTTTCTTATTGGCACGTTACTTTTCTAACTCATTTCTTCGTCCAATCAAAAGTATCATCAACAACATTCAACACAAAAATATTACAACCTTAGTTCATCCTATTCCTACAGAAGGAATGTCTAAGGATGAAATAAAAACACTTAGCGAAAACATCAATAAACTATGTGAACGATTACACGAGTCATTTGACAATCAACAATCGTTTATTTCCCATGCTTCTCACGAATTAAAAACACCTATTGCTTCTATGTTGGGTAATGCAGAAATTGCTTTGCGTCAACCCCGTAGTAGTGAAGAATATCAAGAAGTGTTGCAAGGTGTAGTTACTGATGCCATCCGAATCAATCAAATCATTAGCAACCTATTGGCTATTTCTCAATTAGACAGTGCTGTATATCCTTTGCAATTCAATACTTTCGAACCTTTTTGGTGGAATATGATTGATCATTTGATTACACATCAAAGTCAGCTAAACCTCAACTTAAATATCGCAACTGAAGAAGACTTAGGTCAACTTTATTTTGATGGAAATGGCAACCTATTAGAATTAGCACTTTCTAATATCATATTAAATGCACATAAGTTCTCTTTTGAAAAACCAATAGAACTTATCTTATCGACGACTGCTACACACATTATCATTCAAGTAAAAGATCAAGGGATTGGTATCAACAAAGAGGATATAGAAAAACTTACACTTCCTTTTTACCGCTCTAACAATGCTTTAGGGATAGATGGCACAGGATTAGGCCTATCACTATCTTCAAAAATATTACAGTTACACAAGGGAAAACTTACCATAGAATCAGAACTTCATGTAGGAACAACGGTAAGCATTCACATTCCTAAATCAGTGATAAAATAGTACAACACAACAAGGAGATTAAAATTTTTTAATCTCCTTTTAATTTGTTCTTTATCTCGTCTTAAAGACCTTCTAATACATCAGTAATAAGTTTGCACTATACAAATCTGAGGCTACGATTCTGTTTCAGATGAAACCAGTAATTAACGATATACTTATAAATTAGAATATGCACATTACCAAAAGAGCACTTTATACGGTCTTGCTATCGACCAGTATTAGCCTTGTTGCCTCTGCAACTGAGAAAAGCACTCCTATTGTAATTAGAGATGCTGTTACACTACTACCCCTTCCTGGTGTATCTGTAGAAAACTTAACACAAAAAGAATTTGGTTTTACTACAGAAGATGGAGTATACACTATTAATCCATCCAGTGAAGAAAAGATTAAGATTAGGCTTACTTATTTAGGATACCATACCAAAGAGCTTACTTTTTCTCCTAATAATATCCCTTCGGTTATTGACATGGATGTGGAAGAAAACGTATTAGAAGGTATTGTTGTAACAGGTTATACAAAGCAGTCAAAAGCTCGTACAACAGGGGCTGTTGGTAAAATTGAAGCAAAAGCTATCAATCAAGTGCAAGTATCCTCTACAGATCAAGCTTTACAAGGTCAAGTTGCTGGATTGCACGTAGCCTCTCCCTCTGGACAACCAGGTACTGCTGGCCGTGTAACTATACGTGGTATCGGTTCTTTACAAGATGAAAATACCAATCCATTATATATATTAAATGGAATGCCCATTTCTCCAGCTACTTTTGCTACGTTAAACCCTGAAGATTTTGAGGAAATAACTGTTTTAAAAGATGCTTCTGCTACTGCTCCTTATGGTTCACGTGGTGCCAATGGGGTAATTGTAATTACTTCTAAAAAAGGGCCTCAAACAAATGGAGAACTGCAAGTAACTTATCAAACGCAATTTGGATATTCTTCTGTCAACAATGCCAAATGGGATATGATGGATACTAACCAACGTTTGCAATTTGAAGAAATGTTGCAAGACAACAACTTACCAGGATGGGCACACTCGCGCAACAATCCTTACAAAGTAGTAAATGGACAACAAATAGCTAAAACAGAACAAGATTATATTGATGGAGACCGATCTTTAGCAGAGCTTAGAAAAACAAATATTGATTGGAAGAAAAAACTTGCTCGCAATGGAACTTCTCAATCACACAACTTAAGCTTTACAGGTGGTAATGAAAAAACACAACACTATACTTCATTAAACTATTTCAACCAACAAGGCGTACTGTATAACTCTGGATTAGAACGTTTTAATATCAATAGTAATATACATCATCAATCAGGAGCTTTCAAAGCGAATTTCTTTATCAACTTGGCACAAATGAACAGTCAGGTTTCAGAGTCTGATTTTGATGTAAGTGAAACAAACCCAGTTGCATCAATGTATTTCGCTTTGCCTTATGAAAATCCTTACGATGCAAATGGAAACTTAGCGCCCGGAGCTAACAAATTTGGTACAAATGCCTTGGCTATGTACAACGATGTTAGTCGTAAAGAAAAACAATTGAAAGGAGTATTAGCTGGAAATTTCTCTTATGACCTTACTGACGAATTTAAACTTACTTCTACCTTAGGAGTTGATTATTCAAAATTTAGCAACACCCATATCGTTAAGCCGGACACCTATTTTGGAGGGCTTATTGAAGAAGGTGGACAAGGAATGTATAGTCAGGGAGACCAAAACAATATTGGCTTAATGGCTAACTTTGGAGTAAACTATAAAAAAGTATTTGGAGCACATGAAATAGAAGCTATTGCTTTAGTAGAAATGAATCGTCAAAAATACAACTACTATGGTTTTACTGGATATGGTTTAATTGATGGATTAGATCAAACACCAGGTGGTATTACTCCTGGTACTTCTGAAAATGACTTTATTCCTAAAATAAGTGGTGGTGCAAGTGAAAACTTATTGTTGTCACAAATTGCGTTATTGCGTTATTCTTATGAGAACAAATATACTTTAAGCGGAAGTTACCGTAGAGATGGATCATCACGTGTTCCTTCTGACAATAGATACAAACACTTTTACGCCTTAGGAGGTAGTTGGAACATTAAACACGAAGACTTTTTACAAGATGTAGATGTTTTATCAATGGCTCGTATCCGCGCAAGTTATGGTCTTACAGGTAATGCCAATGGTTTTGCAAGTGACTTTGGTTACCGCAGATTATATGGTCCTGGACATTACAATGGTCAAACGGGATTAATTCCAACAACACCAGGAAATTCAAACTACACATGGGAAATGAACCGAATTGCCGATATAGGTGTAGAATTTGGATTATTTGACAATAGATTAATTGGTGAGGTAGATTTTTACAACCGTATCACAAGTGATTTATTTATGGATCGTTCATTATCTATGACTTCTGGCTTTGAATCAATTGCTGACAACGTAGGTAAAATAAGAAACCGAGGAGTAGAAATCAGACTATCAGGAGATATAATTCGAAAAGGAGATTTTACTTGGAATATGGGAGTTAACTTTGCATACAACAAAAACAAAATCTTAAGTTTAGGAGATGAAGACGAAATTGTAACAGAAGATTACTCTATCCACAAAGTGGGAGAATCTTTAGGTCATTTTTATATGGTACGTTGGGCAGGTGTAGATAGTCAAACAGGTGCTCCATTGTACTATGACAAAGAAGGAAACATCACAACAACTTATGATCCAGACAATGCAGTATTAGTAAAAGGTTCGTTTGATCCAGCAATCAAAGGAGGGTTTACAACAAACTTTAAATACAAAAACTGGGAAGTTGGAGCGTTATTTTCTTTCATCAAAGGAATGTATCGTCTAAACACTGGTGAGTTTTATCGTACTTCTGCGGATGCTAACTATAGAATCTACAATCAATCAACGTCAATGTTAGACATGTGGCAAAAACCAGGAGACATCAGTGAAAATCCGGGTGCAAACCACGCAAGATTTATCACAGATAGAGAGCTACAAAAAGCAGATTATATTAAGCTTCGTAACTTATTTATCAACTATAGATTCAGCAATTTAGGTCGTTACAACAAATATATCAAAGAGATTAGTGTGTTTGCACAAGGACAAAACTTAATCACTTGGACAAGTTGGAAAGGACAAGATCCTGAAGATGACAACAACTGGTACCAATACGAATATCCATTGCCTCGTACAATTACGGCAGGATTAAAAGTAATTTTCTAATAAAGATTTAAGATGAAATATATTAAGCAATTCTTAACCCCCGTTCTACTATTTACATTATTTGCCGTTTTGTTTAGTAGCTGTGATAAAATGTTGGATATAGACTCTAAAGACTCTGTAGATTCAGATTACTTATACCGCTCTATTAAAAATTTTGAATATGGTGTAACAGGAACGTACTACCAACTATATATAGAACACAATGCTTTAATTGGTTCTATTATGGCAGACGAGACAAAACTTGCACCTGAAAACAGTGGTGTAAATGGGTATGCTGTAAACCTACACCGTTGGACTTATGGTTCGGATGACGATGTACTATTATTAGCATGGCAAACCTATTACAAAAATATTTATCGCATCAATACTCTATTGGACAATGCATACAAAGTTCCATTGCAAAATGATAATGAACGAGAAAGATTTCAAGAATTAGAAGCTGAACTAAAAGGATTAAGAGCCTTAATTCACTTTGAACTACACCGTTTATTTGGAGATGGAAATTATGCAAGTGCAGATGGTAGAACAATTCCATATGTAATAGACGCGGATATTTACAAAAAACCTTCTCGAAGTAATACAACTGAATTTTATGTTGCTCTATGGAAAGATATTGATCAAGCAATCCAAGATTTGGCTGATGATTCGGAAAACAACACACGTATTAACAAACAAGCAATGTATGCTCTTGGAGCAAGAGCTGCTTTGTATCAACAAAATACAACAAAAGCGATTGAGTACAGTACCAAAGTAATTAATCATTACCCTTTGGCAACGCCTAAACAGTTCCAAGGTATTTGGTCTGATGCCAATGAAACGGAAGTTGTATTTAAGTTAAAGCGAAACAATGAAGATGACATTCGTCCAAACACATTGTGGTTTAACTTTAACACTGGAAAATCAAACTTTTTATCTGCTGCTAAACTAAGAAACACATATTCTGATGACGATGATATTCGTTTAGATAATTTCTTTGGAGAAGATAATCAAGAACAAATAGCTAAGTATTCTGGAAATGACAACGAAAATAGAATAAGTGACTACAAAGTATTTCGAGTGAGTGAGATGTACTTGATACGAGCAGAAGCTTATTTGAAAAACGGTCAGACTGGTCAAGCCATAGCTGATATAAACGAACTAATTAGTAAGCGTTCTCCAGAAAGTGAGCCTATTACACAAATAGACTTACCTACTATTTTGGAAGAGCGTTACAAAGAATTAGCTTTTGAAGGACATAGATATTTTGATTTTAAACGTTTGTCTAAAAGTATTACTCGTGACAAACAAGATTTATCTAATCCATCAGATGCAACTACTCTTGAACCAACAGATGAGGCTTATCAATTACCTATTCCTCAAAAAGAAATTCAAGCCAATCCAAACTTAAAATAATTAGTTAGTTTATTAATTACCTCAAACCTCCGTATAACAAATTGATTTTGTTATACGGAGGTTTTTATTTTGTAACTCCATTTGATACCACTACTAATTACCTCAAATAGGATTATCTCATTAGAGGACAGTAGGAGAACAATAAGAGGACAATCGTTGGACAAACAACTTCTCTACTCCACTAAATACGGCGTATTGTCCAGCAACTGTCCAACAACTTTAAACCAACACCCAATTTTACTGAGATTGAAGAGGGTAATAATTATTACTCTAAAACCTAAATAAAAATAACCACTTAATAATCAATGTGTTAAAAAAACACCATTATAAAAAATTAATTTACTTTTTTTGTAATTCATCCCATAAACAATAGTAAAACGTATATTTTAGAGAAAAAAGCACAAATATTATCCCGAAATACTCTATTCTTATCTACTTTAATGGTGTTAATCCAAAAAAAATAAAATGTTTTTTTTCAACTCAAAGCAAGTATAACTATTCTTACAATTAACCTTTAGCACTGATAGCTTTTGAATATTTATGTTTTGTTTAAACCTTTTTTCCTAATTAAACAGTACCTTTCCTTATTACAATTTTAGTTAGTTAACACAATGAAAACACATATACCTTACTCCTTTTTAGATTTAGCAATTATTGGAGAAGACAAATCAACTACTACTACTTTACAAGATGTATTAGCAGTAGCTCAACAAGTAGAATATGTAGGCTTTAATAGAATATGGTTTGCAGAACACCACAATATGCCACATATAGCCTCTTCTGCAACTGCTGTATTAATAGGATATATTGCAGGGGGAACTAAAACAATTCGCGTAGGTTCGGGTGGAATTATGCTTCCTAATCACCCTTCTTTAGTTATAGCCGAACAATTTGGAACTTTAGAAGCCTTATATCCTGGTCGTATCGATTTGGGCTTAGGTAGAGCTCCTGGTACAGATCAAGCAACGGCGATGGCTTTGCGCAGAAATGATATGCATGCTGCAAATTATTTTCCTCAACAAGTAGAAGAATTAAAACGTTATTTTAAAGGAGATCAGGAAGCAAAAGTAAGAGCCTTTCCAGGTGAAGGAGCTCAAGTTCCTTTATGGATATTAGGTTCCAGTACAGACAGTGCCTATTTAGCTGCTGAATTAGGATTGCCTTATGCATTTGCCAGTCATTTTGCACCAGAGCAAATTATGCAAGCAGTAAATATCTATCGCAAAAATTTTGTTCCATCTGTACACTTAGACCAACCTTATTTTATGCCTTGTATCAATGCGATTGTATCTGATAATTTAGAAGAGTCCTTTCGATTAGCGACTTCCTTTTACAAGATGTTTTTAGGCATCATACGCAACGATAAAAAACCGTTGCAACGGGCATGCAAATCAATGGAAGGCTTGTGGACAGAACAAGAAGAATACTATGTACACCAAAAAACAGCTCTTTCTTTTATTGGTGATAAAGAAACGGTAAAACACGAACTACAAAACTTTTTTAACATTGTAGAGCCAAACGAAGTAATGATTACCACACCTATTTACGAAACAGCAGATCGCTTAAAAAGTGTGCGTTTATTTGCTGAAATTATGCAAGAAATTTAAACATTTTTTATTCTTATTTATACAAATAAAATTGTTTAAAAGATAGACAAACGGTATCAAACTCGTATAGTTGAATACCCTGCCTATAAAGAGTACAAGTAAAAAGCAAAAGGGTGTCCCAAAAGGTCACCCTTATTCTTATAAATCTTTATTTAATTTCCTTAGAAAAAACATATTGTACATCTAATAACAACATAACTCTATTAAGTTTTGATTTGGTAATAGCAATAATACTATCAGTACACAACTACTTTTTCATAGCAATAGCCTTTAAATCCAAAGGCATTTTTTCGATAGCATAACGCAAGGTTGTTCTTGGCATTTGTTCTTTATGTGCCACAACAAATTCAAAAACTTCCTCTTGGTGTAACTTACTTGCTTCTTTCAACATCCAACCACTGCCTTTCTGTACTAAATCGTCTTGATCATGCATTAACAAAAGTGCTATTTCAAACACTTCTTTTAAATACAATCCCTTCTTTGCTGCAAAAATGATACTAACAGCAGCTCCTCTACGCATCCAGCGATTAGAAGATATTGCCCATGTTTTCAATTGCTCTACTTCGTTGGGAAACTTCAACAATAAAGGACCTATGGTAGAACAGCACAAGGTATCACAATCAGCCCAATTGTTAACACATTGGTCCAACCACTGTCGGAACCATTGTATATCTTTTGCTTCGTATTGACGATGTAGTTTTTTTGTCAAAATACAAGCAATATACGCTTCTTCAAAATAAAGCGATTTCCACAGCTCATTGCACAATACATATATTTCGTCCTTGGGTTTTGTTTTAAGGTCGTTATAAAGCTCTTTACCTATCTTATTGAGTATATCTTTGGATACCCCATATACTTTGGCTTTCTCGTTTTCTTTAAAAAAGCGATCTGATGCACTAATATTATTGGGATCTACATGATCTTGTAATGTTTGACGAATATCAGTTAATAATTCTTTCATAACGTTCATTAATTTCACCCCGAAAGATATTCTAAAGTTTGTAATATTCTTTTTAAAGAGTAAAATATTATTGACTTTTTGACCATAAAAAAAGCCTAACCACTTTCGCAGTTAGGCCTTCTTCACCTCTATTCAATTTTTACTGTTTACTTTTTTTCGCTGCGTCATATAGTTTTCCTTTTCCATACGACTTTTTAGTTGTTTTATTTTTTTGGTTTGGTGCCATTCTATTTGCATTATTTTCAAATTTCAAAGCCCCAGTATAAGTTGCTTTAATCTTGTTTTCTCTATCATCTACAGCATCAACTGTTACTGTATATGTAGTACCTGTTTTAGCAATTTTCACAGTTCCTGTACGAGTTGGCGCATAGTTTACTGGTGAATCATCCTTCAATTCAAACAACCAAGTTCCCCAGTCTAATCCTGGCTCAGAACCACCTCCTTTACCAGCATTTCCTGCTTGTTCTTCTCCAATTGGATAAACACCTACTGGAATGTCTGTTGTTGCATTTACATCTGTGTAGATCGTTACACGCATCCATTCCCCAGAACCTTCAACAGCCCAGTAATACTCTGGATAAGGAATTAACTTATCATTGTATAAATAAATATTCCATCTATTATTTACTTTTCCGTTAATAGGTGACTTTCCTTTATACTCTAAGAATCCTTGTGTTAAGTTTCCAACTTTTCTATCAGCTCTTAAAGTTGAAATTGTATATTGATCTCCTTGTTTTACATTTCCTACATATTTTCCTATATGTTTTGAACCATCTTGCATCTGAATATTAAAACGTATTTCTTGTCCTTTCGCGTGATTCATCACTTTAATTGATCCATCAGTAATATAAAGTTCTTTATCAATCCCAGCTTTACTGTCTTTATGTGTAAACGATGCAAAAGAATAATCTGCCTCACCACTATCGATTGCCTCTTTTGATGCTACGCGGAAACTTCCTTTTTTAAACTCTGTCGATGCTTTAAATGTTTTATTCGGAACTTTTGCTTCCCATGCTTTAGGTGCCATCTCGTCAAAGAAAGATAACGAAATATGATGTCCATCTCCTTCCAACTCTCCATACTTATTTGCCTCTCCTTGTGTAAAATAAGTCATATATTCTCCAATATGTGGATTGTCGTATTCATTATCTCCCCAGTACCAACCATTCTGTACTTCATAAGTTGTATCATATACAGGTTCAATATCAATTGCTCCAGTATAGTCAATCTTATAAGTAATTTTCTGTTCATCTGTCAAGAGTCCTTTTACTGTATATGTAGTTTCTGATTTAACTACTTCTAACTCTCCTGATACAAATTTAAACTGTGCATTACCTTTTTTTAAATAACTCTCTGTCGACAGAGAGTACAATACTCCTTGATCAGATACAGTATATACTTTTGGAGTTAAAACCGCATCTAATAGGTTTTCATCTTTAACCACATCCGAAACAAACTGTAGCTACACAGTTGCCTCTTTACCTGTTAATACAATATCAAACCCTCCATTATTTCCTTTTTTTCCAATATAAGTTCCTTTAGAACTTTCAAAACTTAACTCAGTATTCTTATCATCTGGTTTAACATCTGATTTGCTGTTATCATCGCTACTGCAAGCTGTTGTTGCAAAATTAGTAAGTGCCAGAGCACCTACAAACAATAGTAATCTTTTCATAATTAAATTGATTAGTTTAATTCTACATTCTTTCTACGTAAATTATCGCTTACTTTGAATTAAGCCTTCACATTAATCTATCTATTCAATAGAAATATCTTCTCTTTATGTATTGAATTAGATTTCAATACGTCCTATTTCACACAGTAGACAATCTTAATATGTATCGTTGTTGCAATATATATTTAATTATAAAACATAATACATATAATCATAATTTTAACACAATAAAGTATTTATTGTTTTTTATTATATAATAAACTAAACTTTTAATCAACATAGACTTGAAAAACAGAAGTAAAATCTGGATATTAAGTTAAACACCTTGTTCGCGGGTTGTGATTAATGAGTTTTTAGAGGTAAAAAGGAGATAATTTTCTCTCAAAAAAAACAAAAAACCTAACTACACTTGTAATTAGGCTTATTTATAATATATCTGTTCTATTATTGCATGCTCTCTACACACATAATAGCACATTTCTCTCCATCAATGGCTGCAGATACGATACCACCTGCATAACCTGCGCCTTCTCCACATGGGTAAAGACCTTTGATCTGAGGGTGTACTAAGGTATAGTCTTCACGAGGGATACGCACTGGAGAAGATGTTCTACTCTCTGGTGCATGAAGGATAGCCTCATTGGTGAAATACCCTTTCATAGACTTTCCGAACTCTTGGAAGCCCTCTCTCATGATTTGTGTCAAGAACCCTGGAAACACCTCTCCTAACTCTATAGAAGTCGTTCCTGGCACATAAGATGTCTTCGGTATATCTGATGACACTTTAGACTGTGAGAAGTCCACCATACGCTGTGCTGGTACACGTTGTGTTTGTCCTGCTAATAGAAAAGCTTGTTGTTCTATTGACTTTTGAAACTCCATTCCTGCCAAAGGACCAAATTTCTCAAAAGGTTTAAAGTCTTCTAACCTCAACTCTACCACAATACCTGAATTAGCAGTTGGCTGATCTCGCTTAGAAGGAGACCATCCATTGGTTACTACTTCTCCTGGAGCAGTTGCACAAGGAGCAATTACTCCACCTGGGCACATACAGAAAGAGTACATTCCACGACCGTTTACCTGCTTCACGATAGAATAAGGCGCTGGAGGCAAGAACTCTCCTCTGTAGTCACATGAGTACTGTATCTTGTCGATAAGTGACTGTGGGTGCTCTGCACGTACTCCTAAGGCAAATGCTTTTGCTTCTATCAATACTTGTTTGCGGTCTAATAATTCGTATATATCACGAGCTGAATGTCCCGTAGCTAAGATTACTTTCTTCGCTTCAATCACATCTCCTTCATTAACTACTACTCCATGGATTTCGCTTCCTTTAATCACAAAGTCCACTACACGTGTTTCAAACAATACTTCACCACCAAACTCTATGATTTTCTCACGCATATCTTGCATGATTTTAGGCAATTTATTTGTTCCTATGTGTGGGTGAGCCTCTACTAAAATATCTTGTGTCGCCCCAAAAGCGACCAATAACTCTAAGATACGATTAACATCACCACGCTTTTTAGAACGCGTATATAACTTACCATCTGAGTAAGTACCTGCTCCTCCTTCTCCAAAACAATAATTCGAATCTGGATGAACGATATGATCTCTATTAATGGCTTTCAAATCTCGACGACGACCTCTTACATCTTTTCCTCTTTCTACAACAATAGGTTTTACTCCTAACTCAATTAATTGCAAGGCTGCAAAATACCCAGCAGGTCCAGCTCCTACAACAATAACTCGCTCTGCGTCCTTTACATTTTTATACTCAGGAAAATCTATCTTCCTATGTACCACATCTTCATCAGCAAAAAATACAGCAACCTTTAAATTGACTTTTACTGTGCGTTGTCTTGCGTCAATTGAACGTTTAAGAATAGTGATGTGTTTGATATCTTGAACAGAACACTTTTGATGATCAGCAACATACTGCGTTAATAAATCCGCTGTAGCTGCTACTTCTGGAAGTACTTGTAACTGTAATTCTTGTGGCATTTTTTTATAAAGCAAATAGAAATTAAAGCGCAAAAATACATTAAAAAAAGTAAATTATACTTTCCTTTCACATTGTTTATCTCTTAAGAAAAAATGATAAAATCTATGTTATAAAACGTATCATGCGCAAAAAAAAAAGCCTGTAACAAAACTGCTACAGGCTCTCTATCTATAAAATAAAAAATATTATTTACGTTCAGGTATTTGCGTTAGAATCTCTAATACAAATTTCCAGAATTTCTGTACTGATTCAATATTAGCTCTTTCTACTGGAGAGTGAGCTCCACGAATAGTAGGTCCAAAAGAGATCATGTCCATCTCTGGATAGTGTGTACCTAAGATACCACATTCCAATCCAGCATGACAAGCTACAACACTTGGTTTTTCTCCATGTTGTTTTTCATAAATATCAACTAAAACGTCTAATATTTCTGAATCTGGGTTTGGACTCCATCCAGGATAAGAACCAGAAAATTCTACTTCACATCCCATCAATTCAAAAGCAGAACGCAAACCATTAGCTATATCAAATTTAGAAGATTCAACAGATGAACGCGTTAAACATTTTACTGATAGTTGTCCGTCTGCTACTTCTACTTTAGCGATATTATTTGATGCTTCTACTAAATCTTCGAAATCAGGACTCATTCTGTAAACTCCATTATGAGCTGTTTGCATAGCACGTACAAAGAAATATTGTGCCATTGGAGGCATTACTTTCTTCGGCATATCTGCTTCTTCCAATTTATCAAATACTACTTCTAAATTAGGATCTACCGTATGTAATTCTGCTTTAATCTCATCAACAATAGAAGTCATATCAAATACAAAAGCTTCATCATATACTTTTGCTATAATCACTTCAGCAACACTCTCACGAGGAATAGCATTTCTCAAACTACCTCCTTTAATTTTAGCGATTTGCAATCCAAAATTGTCAAATGCATCAAATAAAAGACGATTCATAATCTTGTTTGCATTTCCTAATCCTTTGTGGATATCCATTCCAGAGTGTCCTCCATTTAATCCTCTTACTGTAATTCTATATCCTACAGAAGCCTCAGGTGTATCCTCTTCATCGTATTCAGCAGTAGCTGTTACATCTACTCCTCCTGCACATCCGATATCAATTTCATCATCTTCTTCGGTATCTAAATTCAATAAGATTTCCCCTTCTAACATACCACCTTGCAATCCTTTTGCACCTGTCATTCCTGTTTCTTCATCAATCGTAAACAAAGCTTCAATAGCAGGATGAGGAATTGTATTACTTTCTAAAATAGCCATAATAGTAGCTACTCCAATACCATTATCTGCTCCTAATGTAGTTCCCTTTGCTCTTACCCATCCTTCTTCTACATACATATCGATACCTTGAGTATCAAAGTCAAAAATAGTATCATTATTTTTTTGGTGAACCATATCCAAGTGTGATTGCATCACAATTGTTTTTTTGTTCTCCATTCCAGCTGTTGCAGGTTTTTTAATAATTACATTACCTACTTCATCTTTAATTGTCTCTAACCCTAAGCTTTTTCCAAAGTTCATCATAAACTCAATTACGCGCTCTTCTTTTTTAGAAGGACGAGGAACAGCGTTTAGATCAGCGAACTTATTCCACAACTCTTTTGGCTCTAAGCTTCTAACTTCTTGACTCATATTATCTTGTCTTTATTGTCTTGTTTAAACACCCAAATTTAGACTATTCTAAATTAATACACACGTAAATCCTCCATTTTTATAATTTATAAATCATCTTTCCTCTTTAGAGCATTCCTAATTGTTTTTCCTTTCAATTAACCTTCTCCTATATACATGTTCCTTAAAAATATACCAAATACACATTTATATAACATTTTTTAGAAATATTAATTACCACCATATATAATTATATATATCTTTACATAAACATTAATTTATAAACATGCTAAAAACTAAAATAATAACAATTGCTTTGCTTTTTTTCCATCTACTATCATTTGGACAAAAGAAAATTAGTGAAATTTCCAAAGAAGGATACCTACAAGACTTTGATTTTATTGTAAAGCTTATAAAAAATCAACATCCAAACCCTTTTAGATTTATCACTGAAAGTGACTTTGACAAAAAAACAAAGGCAATAAGAGTTAACTTAGTAAAGAATCCTACGTTAGAGAATTTCTATTTATCTAATCCTCTTTCTTTAATTAATGATAGTCATTCCGATCTGATTCCTGATGCCACTCTATTTGATGAATTAACAAGAAACAGTACTTTCTTTCCTCTAATTACGGATGTCTATGACAATCGAGTGTTTGTTAATCAATACGCTACTGACATTCCAAGTGGGGCAGAAATACTAAAGGTCAACAATGTAAAGGTTAAAGATATTTTAGAGCAAATTCCTAATAAAGTAGATGGTGATGTACAAGCCAGCACTCAAAAGAATTTTAGTCAATATATTTCTTTTATTTTCCCTAAAGCTAAAGAGTTTACAATCGAGTATACTGAAAATAAAAATCAAACCCCTAAAACAATACAGTTAAAGGCAATCAATTACAATAGGTTTTACTATAATACAGACAAAACAATTCTTCCTTTTGACACGCTATCAGCCTCTAGTGGGATTTCAGGATATCAATTGGATAATGACACATTTATTGTCAGTATCAAATCTTTTAGTCTATCTGAAGAATATGCTTATCAAATATTAAACAATCTATTTACATTAATAAAAGAGAAAAACATTAAAAACTTAATTATTGACATTCGAAATAATAATGGGGGTTCTCTATCAAATATTCCTTTATTTTACTCTTTTATCAGCAATGAAAAAAGCTTTAAAAACATTTATAAATACGCTACCAAAGTAGTTACAATAAATGTCAAAGAAAATCTGGTAGACGAAAACAACAGACTGGCCAATGCAAGTGATATCATTAGTTCTGATAACTTTATGAAACAGCGATTTGACAAAAATGAGACTGATAACTTCTATTATGGGAACAATCGTTTAGATGAATATTACGTTGAAAATTACCCTCAAGACAAAACCGCATTTACAGGAAAAGTTGCACTATTGATTAACAACAACACTGTTTCTGCAGCCACTTATTTTGCCTATATGTTCCAATTAAATAAAAGAGGGCAAATTATTGGACAAGAAACAAGAAGTTGTAGCAATTTCACAACAGCTGCTTGGTTTTTAAACTACAAGCTTCCCAATACAGAATCAATTATTGCTTTGCCAAGAAGTGAAGTGTTTTTTAATACAATAGCTAATAAGGATAATCATTGTAGAGGTGTAATCCCTGAGCACACAATTACTGCTGATGAGTATCAAAAAGGATTACAGACCTATCAAGATGCTGAATTAAACTTGGCATTAAAAGTAATCAAACAATAATCCATACTCGATAAGTTATAAAAAGAAGAAGCATTAAATAATAACTATTTAATGCTTCTTCTTTTTTGCCTTACGATACGAATTACACAATGAGTACGGCATCCTTATCTTGAAAAACAATCATTTTTTGTAATGACTCTACTTCTCTTTCTTTTCCTTTTTCAAATACTAAGCGATATTGTATTGAAAACCTCTTCTCTTCACTAATAGCTACAATAGATAAGGTTTTATTGTCGATTATCAATTTCTCAATCACAGTTCCTATTAAAACATCTGACAATTCATCCCACGTTAATTCTCCTCCAAAATTCGAAACCCAAGGACGTTGTATCTCATATTTTTTGGGACTACTACATACAGGTCTATCATCTACAAAAACATTTGAACTACTATTCCACTGTGCCAAAACCAAGTATTCTTCATCATCCAACAACAAACCAAAAAAACCTGCTCCTCCCATACCATAAGTTCCTAAATGAATAGAGAAACCTGTAATCTTTCGTCCTAACAACGCTTCTAAATAAGTATCCTCTAACCTTTTAGGACAATTAAACATTAATGTTTCTATAGATTTATTCAATTCCCCATAAAGCATATAAGCCTCTTTATCTCCCTTTTCTAAACCTATTTCTTCATATGTTAGCCATCCTTTCTCTTGTTGCCGAACTACTTCACTTAATGGTACAATCTTGCTGTATTGTTCTATTTCTCCAATTTCAAGATTAATATAAAGATGTTTTTCTTTTTTCATTGCCAATTATATTATGTTACAAAATCTGTAGAAAACGCTTCAAAATCAGGCCCTTCATAATGCACTAACACTTCCTTCAATAATGGAATATGTCCATCGTGCAAGTTACTATGTTCTAACACCTTTTTCTTATTTTTTAAAACATATCCTTGATAAAAACTATTTGCACCTGTACTCAAAAGCTCTATTACAGCTATTTTTAAATAAGGGTGATTTCTACTAAACAGAGCGATATTATCATCCACAGCATACGCTTGCTCCTCTGCACAACGACGAGAAGCCAATAGTACCTCTATATTTTTATAAACAACAAGTGCTTTTTGTTCTTTTACTTCTACATATTTTAATGTTGCAAAGGGAAACAGTAATTGTAACTCTTCATTAAAAGCTGTTTCATTTTGCTTACTCAAAGGGATAATAATATAATATACTTCCATAGTGCTTTTCTTTTTTTGGCTTCCTACATAAAATTACGCATTAATTACACCACATAAAGAAAGGAATCTTAAGAAATCATGTATGAATCATTATTTTATAGTTAATTATATAAATTATTATCCTTTTTTGACAACTCATACAAGTTTTAAGTCCAATAGGCCCACACTACTTTACCTATAACATTAATAGAAAATGTTTGTAGCAAAGTATCTTCAATCCACAAACAGTCTGTCTCATCCAAGGTATAAATTATCTGATTAATTTCGACAGTACTCTTTTGCAGAGCAAACACAATCATATATTGCGTTGTTACCTCTTGATTTATTTGACTCTCAATACTAACTGATGCTTCAATGCCATGGCGAACCATTAAATTAAAATCATTTCCTTTGCTAAACGATTCAATCTCTGCATCAGATTCAAACACAAATAAATCATCAACTTCATATTGTTCTTTTTGTCCATTGTGAACGATATGTAGTGTATTGTCCAACATTACTAAATAACGTTGATATCCCTTAAACTGTGTAAATTTAGAAGCACTGCTCTCAATAGTGGCACTACTAATACGTATATCAAAATTGCGCTCACTATACTTTGTTGATGTAGGATAGATTAAATACTCAAAAGTTTGCCCTCCTTGCCATAAAGCAGGTACTATTGTTGACTTTTTTATCTGTTGTATTTTCATTTCTTAGTTTTTAATTCAAAATATACTTCTAACCAATTATAGTGTTCAAGGCAACAATTACTCTTGTTGTAATAACTGTTCTAACGCTTCATCTACATTAGTCTCCATAACACCTCCATGATAACAAATAACTCGCAAAGGTTTTAAATCCTTTATTTTTCGCACAGATTCGTAAGCTGCTTTTAAATCTAAAGTAAACTGAGGATTTGCTATATTAAACTTCCCCTCCTCAATCACTAAAGCATCAGATGCAATCAGTGTTCTACTCTCAGTGTCATAAAAAGATAAATGTCCTTTTGTATGCCCTGGTGTTTCAATTACTTTTAAGGTATCCTTAAAGATTTGGTTATCTATTAAGGTTTGAGTTACATCAAATCGCTTTATAGCCTCTAATTTCACAATAAAACTATTTACCCACTCTTTCATCTCTTCTGGCATATAAGCTAAACTTTCTCTTACTTGAATTAACCGTTCAGCAGTTATCTTTCCAGAAACAGAATCAGCCTCTATAGCACTACTTATCACCTTTAACGAAGCATATTCCTCTAAAAAACAATGCAAACCTTCTACGTGATCAATATCATCATGAGAAATAATAATACCCGTTAAATCTGCTACCATCAGCCCCAAATGAGACAACTGTTTTTTAAATTCCTGGTAAGTATAGGTAAAGCCACAATCAATTAAATAAGAGGTACCATCTGCAAACCCCACTACAACAGGAGTAAAAACAGTAGGCTTTCCATCTGTTGTTTGTGCATTAATATGTAATATGTCGATATTCATTACTTCGTTTTTTTATATTTATGTTCTATACATTTCATCGCTTATCTTCTTTCAATCCTTTAGTAGATCTCTTAATCAAACAAAGGCGAAAAGCTTAATAAACTTTTAAAGAACATTATTCAGGAATATTTTCACTAACTCACTAAACAAAAAAAGCCTAATTAGATGACTAATTAGGCTCTCATATTTTTATAATTAGCGTACTAATTTTTTATATTTCAAACGTGTTGGTGCAACATCACCTAATCTTTTCTTACGATTCTCTTCATAATCTGAGAAAGACCCCTCAAAGAAATAAACTTGAGAATCTCCTTCAAATGCTAAGATGTGTGTACAAATACGATCTAAGAACCAACGGTCATGGGAAATAACTACTGCACATCCAGCAAAATTTTCTAAACCTTCTTCTAAAGCACGAAGTGTATTTACATCCAAATCATTTGTAGGCTCATCCAGCAAAAGTACGTTTCCTTCTTCTCTTAAAGTCATTGCTAAGTGTAAACGGTTGCGCTCTCCTCCTGAAAGTGTAGATACTTTCTTATTTTGATCTGATCCACCAAAGTTAAATCTACTTAAATATGCACGAGAATTTACTTGGCGACCACCCATCATAATTAACTCTTGACCATCGCAGAAATTCTCCCAAATAGATTTCTCTGGATCGATATTAGAATGTGATTGATCTACGTAAGCAATTTTCACTGTATCTCCAATAGAGAATGTACCAGCATCAGCTTGTTGTTCTCCCATTATCATACGGAAGATTGTCGATTTACCAGCACCATTAGGTCCAATAATACCAACAATACCCGCTTGAGGTAATGTGAAGTTTAAGTTGTCGTATAACAATTTATCTCCAAAAGCTTTAGCTACCCCCTGAGCATCGATAACATTAGTACCCAAACGCGGTCCATTAGGGATGTAAATTTCTAATTTTTCTTCTAACTCTTTTTGATCCTCATTTAACAATTTATCGTAGTTCTGTAACCTCGCTTTTTGTTTTGTTTGACGACCTTTAGCCCCTTGACGTACCCAATCTAACTCTCGTTCTAAGTTTTTACGACGCTTAGACGCTACTTTTTCTTCTTGTTCTAATCTCTTAGATTTTTGATCTAACCAAGAAGAGTAGTTTCCTTTCCATGGAATACCTTCTCCTCTATCTAATTCCAAGATCCATCCAGCTACATTATCTAAGAAATAACGGTCGTGCGTTACAGCAATTACTGTACCTGCATACTGTTGTAAATGTTGCTCTAACCAATGTACAGACTCAGCATCTAAGTGGTTGGTAGGCTCATCTAACAACAATACATCTGGATTTTGTAATAATAAACGACACAATGCTACTCTACGACGCTCCCCTCCAGATAATACACTAATAGGTGTATCTCCTTCTGGTGTACGCAAGGCATCCATTGCAATGGCTAATTTTGTATCTAACTCCCAACCTCCAGCTGCATCAATTTTATCTTGTAAGTCTGCTTGACGGTCCATTAGTTTTTGCATTTTATCTGCATCTTCATATACCTCTGGCAAACCAAACATATCATTAATTTGATTGAATTCATCTAAAATTGCAACAACATCTGCTGCTCCTTCTTTCACGATTTCAATTACAGTTTTGCTTTCGTCTAATTGTGGTTCTTGTTCTAAATATCCCACTGTATAACCCGGTGCAAAAACAACATCTCCTTGGTAGTTTTTATCTGCTCCTGCAATAATCTTTAATAAAGATGATTTTCCTGAACCATTTAAACCTAAAATACCAATCTTAGCACCATAAAAGAAACTTAAATAAATATCTTTAAGTACTGTTTTGTTTGTTGATGAGTAAGTTTTACTCACTTTCGACATCGAAAAAATTACTTTTTTATCGTCTGACATAAAATGTAATGTATTGAAATTGATAAATAATAAATTCTATTGCAAACTCTCTTTAAAATAAGAGTTTGTCACAATGTCAAAAGTAAGTCATATTCACGAGATTTAAAAATACATTCTTTTTAGTAAACTACACTACTTTTTTTCTTAACAAACACAATTTTCACTATCAAAAAACACCTTTTTACTAATTATAAACAAACACAACACACCAAACAACAAAAAGTTACAAAGATTTAACACCCTAAAACTTTCGTTATTCAAATATTCTCTTTAAATTAGGATAAAATTAGTTACTATGAAATCAAAACAATTACACAATGAGTCTTGTGCTTGTGGAGAAAGTCACGAGAACAACTTCTTCGAGCCTTCTATAGGCAGTTACGTTTGCGGCACTTGCAACGAAGAATTATCACTAACTGATGATTATGAACTACAAGAAGAAGACGATGAGTACGCATTACACATCGGAATTTGAGACAGAATAGCCTTGTATTTTTTATCTATAATAGAAAATGTACAAGGTTATTTTTTTTCTTATCTCACCTGTATATTAGAATAAATACATTTAAAACACCTGCATTATTTTTCAACTGAAAGAATATCATGTGTACTTAACATATTCATACTTTTGCAAAAACTTCACGTAATTGTATGAAATGATTTTGTTGGTAGAAACAAACTAATTACCTAAGTCAAAATCACATTATAGTTGTTCTTAAAAAACATTCAAGAACAATCGCAAGTCAAATCTGACTATTCTATAAAAATCTGCACCAAGCCATTAAAGATAGGCATCCAGTATATCAATACAACATGGGTGTAAATCTCACTGTCACAAAAAAAAATATATTTAGAGTCCATAGGGATTCCATTAAACAGATTGTTTTAATGGAGCTACTATAGAGTCAGAATGGACTTGCTATGGACTCACTCAAACCAATATGCTTATAAAAGTAAACTTCTATTAAACACCAAAAAAAATTAGATATTGTTGATGAAACAAGACATTATTTCATTGAGAAAACAAACATTTCATTTTGTTTTAAACGACTGTACAAAAATACAAAATAAACTAACAAGACACTACATATCAATCAATTAAAAAAGAGCCATTCTTTGTAGAATGGCTCCTTTATCTTTACTTTTTTTATGCAATAAACTACCCCGAGGCAGTACCTCGAAGTATCGCGTTACTCAAAAGATAGTAGTAATTAATTTTTGTTGAACGATTTGTATACAGTCTTTTCTTCTCCCTAATTTTGAATATATTTCTTAATTACATCCTCATTACCATATTGACCAACCGTATTTACATAATATCCACTCGTCCAAAAATCACCTCCCCATAACTGTCTTTTCACTTCTGGATGCAATTGAAAAATCTCTTTAGCTGTGATACTCTTCACTGTTCTAATAATAATCTCTACAGAAAGCTTTGGTACACTTTGAATCAAAAAATGTACGTGATTTTCATCTACTCCGATTTCAACAAAATTAATTTCATAACGCTCTGAAATCTTGGTACAGACTTCAACCAAACTAATTTCGACATCCTCTGATAAAACATTTCTACGATATTTTATAGGACAAACAAAATGATAAAGTAGCAAGCTTTTATTATGTTGTTTGAATATATATTCACTCATCAAACAAATATACTAATCTTTACTTTTCTACTCTGAGGCAGAACCTCGAGGAAATCTTTTGATTATATTAGAATAAATAAAAATAATATTCCTGATTTTCTTTATAATTAAAGAACTAAATCAACTCGTAAAAATAATAATAAACACTTAAAAATCAACTAATAATAAACATTAATGTATTTCAATTCAATTATTTTCCATTTTATTTTATTTATAATCAATCTTAATAATGTAATAATTATTACTTTTGCTGACAAATCATTTAAAAACACACATTATGAATTGCAAAAAATTAAGACTATTTCATGTACTTATCTTATTTCTTCTATTATTAGTAAGCAGTTGTAGCAAAGGAGATGACAATATTATTGCTCCTGAAAATATCCCAACCACAAAACTTCCTATACTAAAATTATCAGCTAATACGAATAATGCTTTTATTAATGAAGAAATCAGTTTTATAGTAATTGACGATAAGGGAAACAGAATCGAAGATGCCAAACTATATATCAACGAACAAAGTTTACCTGCAAAAACGTTTTCTTCTAAAACAGCTGCTACCTTTAAAATATATGCACAAAAAGCAGGCTATAAAACCAGTAATACCATAGAAATTCGCTTTATTGAAAAAGATGCAGTAAATGCAGTAGTAACTGGAAAATGGAAGTTTTCACCTTCTTCAATTGAAAGTATTTTTGATTTTAAAGAAGATATGACCTTTAGTTTTACACAAGCAGGAAAAGTCACTAAGGGTAAATACCTGGTACAAGGTAATAGAGTACAAATGACTGCTATTGATGGTGATACAAAAGATGAAGATTATGGTATTATCAACATATCAGACTATACTCCTAACTTATTAAATGTAGAAATAATTACTAAAGGAATTTTCCAAAAAGGTCAAAAAGGTCAATTAGAACGATTAAAAGACACAGAGGGAGAAGAAGGTGGAAATACAGGAGGTGATGATGACGATGATGAAACAGCAACTATCAATTTATCTATGTTTTATGGTGAATGGAGAGGGTATGAAGAAAACAACTCTGACTACTCATTAAAAATGAAGTTCAAGGGCGATAAGATGGAGGCTGAAGCCAAAAACATGGGGAAATACAATCCTGTTTTCTTAATGCTTGATGATATGCGTTACTATGAACTTCACGACTCAAGCACTTTACTTATGACTGGCAAAAAGTCAAGTATTATATATTACTTTAGAGTTTCTAACTATAATAGTAACGAGATAAAAGGAACATTATATTTAGGAAGTATTTCATCTAACAATAGTACTAAAATTATTCTAAGAAGAAAATAAGTTCATCCATACGAATATTCCAATTATGCATAAACATATAGGTATATTCCCAATATAGCCTCAGTTATTTTTAGCTGAGGCTATGCTTTTTTATGAGATAGTATAAAGAAAAATTCCTTCCACTTCTATTCATTTTATAATAATACATTTTCTAAAACAATAAGAAACATCATAAAGATTATGTATATACACCTTACTACAATATTATTTAGATAATATTGTGCATCCAATACAAGACAAGTACTTAATACTACCTCAAAAACCTGATTTATAGAACTTTCGTATAATACAATTGATGTTACATCATTTATCTAAAATCATTACAATTACCCTTATTACTTAATCTTTTTCAATCTATATAAAAAAACACCCCTAAAAGTACGTTTAAACTTTTAGGGGTGTTCTGCACATCAAGCAATTGTTTATTACTCTACTGTCTTTTAAATACATATAAACTGGTTGATACGCGTCCACCAAAATAAGTTTCCTTCTCTAAATAGAGCTTTTTCTTATCCGCACTAAAATAGATAGGATATTTCTTTGTTCCAGCTGCATTAGTTTCTTTAAGTTGGTAATCATTAGTACCAACTTTTGACCAAGTGCCAATAGTAACCCCATCAGATTTACACCTAATCGTATTATCTATTTCTGTATAGTAATCATCATCACTGCCCAAAATAACTTTCTTACTTGTTGTTCTTTCTAAAAATTCTTTGTTCTGATATGACTTATATTTTCCTGTATCTTGACGAAAAGTTTCGTGAGAATATTGTTCTGGACCAAACATATACACTTCTTTCAGTTCACAAATCCCTAAAGAAACAAACTTATCATTTTCTATTCGTTCCATTAGTCTCCAAATTCCCATAATATCATCTTTTGGAGTATCTCGAGAATCATCATTTTTATTACATCCCCCTAAACACAAGAACAGAGATGCCATAAATAAGGTTCCTATTTTTTTCATTTCTTCTAAATTTATTGTACTAATTTTAATCCAAAGCTGACTATGTTAGCACTTAGACCATCATTTCTGTCATAATAATTATACCTTAACTCAAAACTTTTCAATGCTAACCCGAGAATAGTAGCCTTATTAAATGGGTTATTATAAATCATCCCTCCTCCATATTGATGACTATCAAAAGAAGACAAATCATAATCAGAAGTATAGTATTTTTGTATTGAAGAATGTTGACTAAAGGGTGAAAAGTATTTCGTCTGACTCTGTGTATAAAAACGGTACATAGGAAATAAGGTCACTCGTTCTGATACTTTCATTGGAAATTCTAAATTAATAGTATGAGATCTCAATTCCCAATCATCTGTATAAAAACGATAATAACTACGCACTGTCAACCAATTATTCACATAATAATTTAATCTCATTCCTATTGGTAGTTTAAAACGAGTATCTGGCAAACGTTCTACATCATCCGCTAAACGATATACTTCTCTATTTTGAGGAGAATCGTAAATAGGGATATAGTTAGGAGTTCCAATATAATAATTGGGTTTATCAGAAAAATAAATACGATGATAAGGTGTTGATAAAAGACCTTTTTGGTAAAGAATATCTGCAAAAAAAGACAATTGCATTCTATCTGTTATTATTTGGGAAGCCGATAAAGATAAAGCATATGAATTTCTATTATAACTATCAAAAGCAACGAATCTATCTGGTAAATACTTTTTAGAAACATTACCATTTTGATCATAAATTTCTACATTAGTGAAGTATCCTGCATTTTGAAAATTTGTTCCATAACTATTATATTCATCTAATTCTGTAGGGTAAAAAGGTTTCCATTTATCAAAATACGCATTTACTTTAGCACTTACTTCAGTATTTTTCTCATTAAACAATTTAGCTATACCAACTCCAAATCCAATAGATTCATAGTCAAACTCTTTTGCTACATTAGCATTTACAGTTACAATTGTATTTCTATCATCAGAACTGTGGCTATAATTTGCCCCTAAATTATATAATACATCTTTTTGAGAAGGTCCTGTAGATGCATACCAAGGACTACCATACTGTAGTGTTTTCGTACTTTCTACTCCTGTTGTTCCTGTCGAAGCACCTGTTGAATTTGTTTGAGTAATTTGTCTACTCATAAAAGGGTTAATATTACTTGAGGAAGCTGATGTATATGCAGAAAAACCTACGTCAAATGATAGTACTCCATCAAAACTAACAGGTATAGAAACAACCAAATTTCCAGCATAATTATCTAATTCTTCAGTACCAATTCCCCCATTAACAGCAGAATGTCGTCCTTTTTGATCATAATAACTTCCTAAGAAATCTATTTCAGTTGTTTCTAAAACTTTCTTTTTATAAGTTGGCGTTGGTTGTTGCCATTGACCTACATTTTCTTGTGCTGACAACAATCCAGATACACAAGTAAGAGACATTAATGTAATTATTCTTTTTTTCATTGTTACTCTATTTTAATTACAGCCACACCCTCCACCAGTTTTTCCACCATTTGCTCCAGAAGCTCCTTCTCTATATACTTGAAAATTGGTTTCGTACCTTTCACTTGATCGAGCACTTAATGTCATATCAGGATCGTTTATATACTGTTTTTCATACTCCTTGACAGTTTGGCAAGAGGTAGTTAAAACAATAAAACTTCCTAAAAAAATTAGTTTTTTCATTTTAAATCTTATCTATTTTAATATTATTTGAAGTAAATATTTTTGCATTATTATCTACAATCACACAGCTTACTCCTCTGATTTGATTGATAAAGTGTAACCCTACCTCTATTCCCATTATTACTATAGAAGTTGACAAGCCATTAGCTAATTCTGCAGTTGGAGCAAAGACAGTTACACTCGCTATTTCTGCAGTAGGCATGCCTGTGCGTGGATCAATAATGTGTGAGTATTTTTTACCATTTATTACAGTATACTTTTCATAGGTTCCTGATGTCACTACTGCTCCATTATGCACAGGAAACTTTGCAAACAATTTTTCTTTATTCAACGGATTAATAATACCCACTGTCCAAGGAGTTCCATCTGGTTGTTTTCCCCATATGGCCATATCTCCAGAAGCATTTACAATACCTGCTGTAACACCTTTTTTCACTAAAAGCTCTTTTGCACAATCAGCAGCATAGGCTTTACCTATAGATCCAAATCCAATCCTCATTCCTTTTTGAGCAAGAAAAATGGTTCTTTTATCTTGTTCTATACAAATATTCTTGTAACCAACATACCTAATAGCCACTTGTAATTCAGTCTTAGATGGCATTTTTTTCATACTTCCGTCATACTTCCAAATATGATTTAAACCAGCCATAGTAATGTCAAAAGCACCTTCTGTCATTTTAGAAAACTGCAAGGCTCTATTAGTAATTTGAAGCAATTCTAAAGGAACTTTTACTGGAGACAAACCTGCATTTTTATTCACTAATGAAACAGGAGTATCTATTTTCCATTCGGATAACAAATACTCGATACGCCTCATTTCTTCTATAGCTTCATCTATGAGGTTATTGGCTTCTTGTTTATTTTTTGAAACGAGGGTAATATCAAAACGACATCCCATAAGAGAAAACTCTCTTTTAAAAATTGATAACATAGTTGTAATAATGAGCAGAAATAAGAAATCTTACTAAGTATTTATTTAATAAAAGAATATAGTTTCTTAATGTATTCCATTGGCGTTGCTTTCATATAACCTGTCTTTCCCAAAACTTTTCCTTTAGAATCCAATAAAACAACTAAAGGGAAATATCCTTCTTTGTTATAAGTATCAGCTAACTTGCTATTCTCGTTTTTAACCTCTACAGGTAATTTCGATTTCTTTAAAAAATCTGCTTTATACATCACCCAATTAGCTTTTTCCTTCTGAAAAACTTCTGTCTGAAAAACTTCTTTATCCAACTTTATACAAGGCGCACACCAGTCAGAACCAGCAAAAACCAAAATAATATTCTTATCTTCTTTTGACGCTTTTGCTAAAGCATCATCAAAAGTTTGACTAAAACAAAAGTTTGTAACTAAAAGTGCGAATAACACATAACGATGTTTCATAATTATATATCGATTAAAATTCTACTTTACATCCACAAATGTTACTTCTACACTGAACATTACAACTTATCTATTGTTTGTCTTATTCAAGAATACTCTACTTCTTACACCTACAAAGAATCACTCTACCGATTCAATAAATTATTTTATCTGCTTACATCAGATATCATTTATAAAATTGGAAAGACAAACAATAGTAAGTTGATATACTTCTTATTTAAAATTCAACATATGTGAGGTAACATTAGTTTGAGTTCGCAAATATATATTATTTAGACTCAATAAAAACAAATAAGTATTTATTTTATTAAATAAATTTTAACCAATAATATCAAGCCTATTTTGGCAATATTCGACTACAATAAAATTCTTTCATTTTTGCTCCTTAGACTTCTTATTTTAACTAACCTAAAAAATAATTTGCTGTCTAAGTTCATATTTAAAAACAAATAAACACATAATAATCAATATATTAAATACAAATACAATCCTAATAAGTAATTTTTTCATTCATTTTAAACTCCATATCAATACGCTAAAAGCATAAAAAAATAAAAAATATCACTAATTAAACCCTAACAAAAATGTATCATAAGTCATTCACTATAAGTATTTAGCACAACTACGATTCTTTAAGTTTCTTATAAAAAAGTAAATAGTAAGTTAAAAAAAACATTGTTATTAATTTTTAATAAATCTAAATAAATTTATATTTGCCAACTGAAAACATAATTATTATTCACTTCATAATCGCAAAATGAAAAGAAAAATACTTGTTTGTATAGCCTTACAATGCTTCGCTTTACATGCACAAGAGAAAGACTCTATTCAAAATCACTTATTGAAAGAAGAGTTAAAAAAAGAAATCATCAAAGAACTAAAAGATGATAAAAAAAGATTGCTTAATTGGGATAACTTTACATTAAGTGGTTACGGGGCAATCAATTACTACAATTATGGTCGATATGACACAGACCTAAACATTAAAAACAAATTTGATGCTGAACGTCTAAATCTTTACTTAGGATACCACTTCAATGATTGGATTAGTTTAAAATCTGAAATTGAGTTTGAACATGGTGGAACAGGATCAACTATTGAGCTTGATACACAAGAAGAGTTTGGAGAGTATGAAAAAGAAATTGAATCTGGAGGTGAAGTAAAATTAGAGCAGATTCATATTGATTTTAAGATTCGTCCCTATTTCAATGTTCGAGTTGGACGAATGAAACTACATCTGAATTTGGCTCAAAATCTCGATCGTCCAAATCAATACTTCACTACACATCGCCAAGAAATGGAGAATGAAATACTGCCTTTAGGATGGTATGAAAACGGAATCCAATTCTATGGAACTTTCTTAAAAGACAGACTTCGTTACGAATTTTCTATCACAAATGGTTTAGATGCAACAGGTTTTAGTTCGAGAAACTGGGTAAAAAGAGGACATCAAACACGCTTTGAAATGGCTGTAGGAAACAGTTTAGCCTATACTGCAAGACTGGATTACAAATTTGGAAAAAACAAAAATACTTTTGCAGGTGTAGCCGCATATATCAATGACGCTGCTGCAAATAGACCTAAAAATGATATGGATGTCTCTGCTTACGTTACCATCTTTGAAGGACATATCAATTATGATGAAAACTATTTAAAGTTTAGTTCTGTTTTTCTATATGGAAACATTGAGAACTCAAATATTGTAAGTAGAAAAAATGCCAACTTATCTAATAATCTTGGTGTTAAACGTACACCTGTTGGAAAAAATATGATTGGTTTTTCTGCCGATGCAGGATACGAGGTATTACACCTTCTAAACAGAACTACTACTCAACAACTTTATCCATTTGTACGATATGAATACTATGATACAATGTATGAAACCGAAGGTGTAGTTGTACGTAAACCTCGTTGGGAAAGAAGTGTATTTACAAGTGGTATAAACTGGTTTGTACATCCAAAAGTTGTACTTAAAGCACACTACTCTACAAGACAATTAGGTTCTGACCATTTCGATCCTGTTACTTCTTTAAATACAGGAAAAAAACAAAAAGAAAATACCTTCTCTGCAGGTATTGGATTTACTTTCTAATTATAAAACAATTAAATATCGCAAAATATGAGAAACAAGTTTTTAACTTTAGGACTAATCACTACATCATTTTTGATGGTAAACTGTAGTAAAAATGATGATTCTACAGTAGATGTAAGTAAAGATACATTACACGCCGCAGTAATTTCAGATCTAACAGGTAGCGTAATCACTGAAACTTACAGAGATTTAAATGACAAAGCAAATGCTTTAAAGAAAGCAATCAACAACTTTATCTCAAGTTCAACTGATGCTAATTTAGAATTAGCAAAACAAGCTTGGATAGAAACAAGAAAACCATGGGAACAATCAGAAGGTTTCCTTTACGGACCAGTAGAAAATGATGGTATTGATCCAGCTATGGATACATGGCCTGTAGATGTTGAAGCTATGAATAATATTTTAAAAAGTAATCAAAATATCACAGCGTCATTAATTAGCTCAAACAATGAAGCTCGAGGCTTCCACTTAATAGAGTTCTTACTATGGGGAGAAAATGGTACTAAAAAAGCTGTTGAAATTACAAATAGACAAAAAGATTATTTAAAAGCCGCAGCAGAAGACTTACAACACAATACACAGTTCTTATATGATCAGTGGAAAGTAGATGGTGGAAATTACGCTGCAGTATTTAATAATGCTGGCTTAAACTCTAACAAATACCCTTCAAAATCAGCTGCTTTAGAAGAAATAGTAGAGGGATTAATCACAATCGCTGATGAAGTAAGTACTGGTAAAATTGAAGATCCATTAAATCCAGAAGGAAATTCTCCATTTCCTGAAAAAGAAGAATCTCGTTTTAGCAACAACTCAAAAAGAGATTTTGCAGACAATATGAGAAGTATAGAAAACATTTACTTAGGTAAATACAACAAATCAGTAAAAGGTTTATCAGAAATTGTATCTAAAGACAATAAAGCTTTAGACAACGAAATTAAAGTAGCTATTACTGAATCTATTAAGGCTATTGAAAGTATACCAGGTACATTTACTGAAGCTATTCACAAAAATAGACCAGAGGTTATCAAAGCTCAAACTACAGTAAACGATCTTTCTAAACTGTTAGAATCTAAATTAAAACCATATATCAATAATCTATAGTACTTATAGTTATTGTCTCCAGAATAAATGATAGATCTACAAATGAGGGTTATATGCTAATTAACTCACAGCATTGGACTACTATAAAACCTGGGTTAAAAAGAATACACAATCATTTTGTGTATTCTTTTTATGCATTTAACACCTATATTTTTAATACGATAATGAAATATATTTCAATTCTTAGTTTACTAACTATCTCTTCCCTACTTCTCACATCCTGTGCTAAAGATGACTCATCAGAATATAAAGAACTGCCTACCCTAATTGACAGGCAATTAGCAGGAGGAGAAACAACCATATTTATCAACACCAGCAATGCTTACGGAACACCTGCTCCTAATCTTTCTGCATCAGATTTAGCTTTACATCTAACAGGGGATCTTATCTTTGAATCTGTTTATGTAACTCCCCCTAATAGTGTAAATGGTGGTTTAGGTCCTATATTCAACAACTCATCTTGTATATCTTGTCACCCAAAAGATGGTAGAGCACCATTTCCAACTAATCTAAATGCCAGAAGTGGCTTTTTCTTTCGTGTAAGCTTACCAGGTATTACAGAAAATGGAGGTCCAGTACCAGTACCAAATTTTGGTTTACAAATACAAAACCAAGCTGTATTTGGTGTTGAACCTGAAGCTAAATTTCACGTTACTTATTCAAGTATTACAGAAGAATTTGCAGATGGAACTAAAGTTATCTTGCGCAAACCACATTATAGTTTAGTTGAATCATACAAACCTATTCCTTCCAATATCTTAATATCTCCTCGAATAGGATCTCCTGTTTTTGGATTAGGGTTATTAGAAGCTATACCTGAACAAGATATTTTGGCAAATGTAGACGCCAATGACTCTAACAAAGATGGCATATATGGTAAAGCCAATTACGTTTATGATGTCGTTTCAAAACAAAAGAAGTTAGGACGTTTTGGGTGGAAAGCTAATACTGCTTCGCTATTAGAACAATGTGCTGCTGCTTTCAACAATGATATGGGAATTACTAATTATGTATTTCCTAAAGAAACAGGATATGGACAGACCAATGGAAGTGATGGATTAAACGCTGGATTAGAAGTTTCAAACGACATTGTAGATGCTGTTACTTTCTATACTCAAACATTAGCGGTACCTGCCTCTCGTTTTCACGAAAAGACGAATGTTAGAAACGGAGCACGTATATTTGAAGAAATAGATTGTGCCAAATGTCACAAGCCAAAACAAAAAACAGGATCAAGTGCTATAAAAGCATTAGCTTATCAAACTTTTTATCCTTATACAGATATGTTATTACATGATATGGGAGAAGGCTTAGCAGATAATCGTCCTGATTTTCTGGCCAATGGCAGAGAATGGAAAACAAGACCTCTATGGGGAATTGGTTTTCAATACTTAGTAAATGGACATACGCAGTTTTTACATGATGGTAGAGCTCAAAACCTTACAGAAGCTATACTTTGGCATGGTGGAGAAGCACAAAAATCAAAAGATAAATTCAAACAATTATCCAAAAAAGAAAGACAAGACTTATTAGATTTCTTGAACTCTCTTTAACCTCCAAAAGCTGTATCGACAAACATAGGTATCGATACTACTAATTAACGCTACAATCAAGATAGTCTTGTAAATTAAAAATGAATTACAGCGTATAATGATGTATACTAATTTAAGCGTCATTATACGCTGTAATTATTTATGACACTGTACCAAAAACTGTTTATATCAAAATTATTGCCTACCAATTAGTGTAGTCAATCACCTACCTTACTTTTAGATATTGAATCTGGATGTGGTATAATATAAAACTCTTTTTCAAAATAACGGTTTGACTTTTGTAACCTATAAGTATCTTCTTCTATTAATTTAAAGTGGTTTATTTTCTATAAAATATCACAATTTATTCTATCATCCACTTTTTGTATTACTAATATTACTTTACCCTTTCGCTTCTTCGTTTCAACCTATACATCAGACCAACTACCTACCTACAGAGGAATATTAAAATTAATACTTTAGGGATTCTATTTAATTACAGTATCAATTAAAAAAAGTGATTCTTTTTTTAATTTTTTAGTCTAAAAGATCTCTTTTTTATCTACTTTTTTCCAAAACACTTCTTATTCAGGGATATTTATGTCATAAATTTAAAAAAAGCTATGACTTTTTTTAAAGTGACAAAAATTACAAATACATATAAATCAATCATTTAAGAAAAAAACATATTAAACCTACCTAATATCGATAGTGCTTTAATCCCAATAAAATAGTGCATTCTCTTATATTTCATCGACAATACAACGACAATACCTCGTATTTAATTGAGTGCAAAGGGCTTTTGTCGACCAATGCTTATTTTATTCATATCTGATTCTCCTTTAATGATAAGTATAAATACATCTGGGACTAAACTTGGTTGACTTAAAAAGAATAATATCTCCACTTACTAAAAACTATTACAGGAAATTCTTGAGACTTTGGATTAAAACATTAAGGAAAGTTATTTCATGTGATTATATCTTTTTACAGCTGCTTACAAAGTGTCAAGCACCACTAAAAGAGTCAGACTGACCCTTTGTTTGTTTTTCAAATGAAGTGATAAAATTATATACAACCTTTTCAGAATTGTAAAACCAACCTATAGAATTTCTTAAAAAAACAAAGAGGCTATTTCAATTAAGAAACAACCTCTTTGCTATTAAAAACTAACTCAACTTATCTATTAACTTGTACCCAGCCTGTGCGCGTTTTACCATGTGTATTTATTACATAATAATAAGTACCTGATGGCAATGGTACACCTTTATTATCTCTACCATCCCATTGTTTGGTATAACCTAAACCGTGATGATAAACTTTTCGACCTAAACGATTAAAAATATTTATTTCTAATACACCGTGTAGACTTAAATCAAATACATCGTTTATACCATCTCCATTAGGAGAAATCCCTTTTGGTATAGGGCAATCTGTATATTGTATTTCAAAACTACTCTGATCAGTACATACTCCTTTTGAAAAACTTGCATAAATAAAAATCTTTTGATCCTCATAAATAGCTGTTCCTGCCATTAACTCTCGTCCCTTTCCATCAGGTTCTGTAAAGTATTTATTAGAAGGTGATAATTCTGGCAATACAAATAGTTCGCACTCCATTACTCGACTTTCAATATGATCTGCATATACTGGCTCTACAACCTCTATATTAAAATTACTTTGCTCAAAACATCCTTTATCTCCTTCTCTTCTTACAATATAAAGGGTATGTTTTCCTAAGTGATCAAATACTTCTCCTGATAAATACTCCTCTCCTTCAGCATTGGGTTTAGTATAAAAATGTTCATTTTCTGCTACAGTAGGCAACACAAAACTACCACACACCACCACATCTTTAAGAACAGTAGCTTTAGGGCTATTTTGCTTTTCTATCGTTACATCAAATACGTCAAAACAACCTCCACGTGTATCAACTATGCGTATATACAACTTTTGACTAATAGTAGGAAATGTGATTTCATAAGCTTGCGGATTAAGAATAGGGTTTTCTCCTGCTATAGCCTCTTCTGCAGTAAAATGATATGTAAATACCATAGTATCCAATTCCGCTACTTTATTCCCTTTCATGTCTTTCTCTACTTCGTCCAAATCAATTGTTTGCATTCCCAAGAAATTAGTACATACTTGTACAGGAGCCGCAACTTTTACTTGCGATTTAATTGTTGGGAAAACCTCAACTACAACCTCTCCTGTAGCATGGCATCCAAAATCAAGATACTCTACTTCTATTTTGTATACCCCTGTATCATTTACTTCTATACTTCCTGTCTTAAGATTAGGCAATAGTTTACCATCTTTAAACCATTTGATATCTATTTTAAAATCTTTACTTGTACTAACCTCAACTCCTGATTTTAGCACTTTAGAAGTACCTGGACAAAGTGCCGTTCCTTCTTTAATTAAAAGATCTTTTCCTAAATCTACTTTTCCTAAATCAAAACTACCTCCTTTTAAGAACACAGCTGAGTTAAGACGCGTATCTCCATAATTTGCTATTGCCAATTTGATGTGATATTTACGTCCTGGTTGTACAGGTGATTTTGCTGTCATTGGAATAGTATACCCTGTGTATCCAATTGGGTTAATAATTTCATTTTTGCCAAAATAAGCATCGAAATAATCAGCATTTACACTCTCACAACCTGTATTGTACTCTCCGTTTCTGATGTTTGTTACAGAAACAGGAGTATTTGTTCCAGGTATTACAGCTAAATTAGACACTTCATTTGTCGTTAAATCAGTAAGTAAAAAGGCAAATATATCTGACCAATTACACTGATATTGCCCATATTCGTTAGAAGCAAATATAAAATCGAACTTCAATGTATCTACCATTGGAATAAAATCGAACTCCAAAACAGTAGCATTTTTACTTGTATCAGGTCGCTTCATCTGTTTCAACAGTACATCTAAATCTTTGTCACCAACCCAAGCATTACCATTAGCTCTATCTGACCCATCATTTGGTCCGGCAGCAGCAGTAACAGCACTTGTTGCCAATACAATTCCATCTTTGAAAGCAAAAGGAGCATTGCCAGAATTATAATATCCAATACTATTTACATCTTTATACTTTTCTCCAGAGATAAATGTTACATTATCTACAACATCACAATCTTGAGTAACCAATACCTTTTTGACTAATTCTTCTACACTTCTTGGTTTACCACTTTCTTCAACTGTTACGTATTGAGGAGAAGTAATACATAGGTTAAAATAGAAATCTGGCATCTCTTCCTCTGTAGCTAATCGCAATAAATACGTTTTCCCTTTTACCATTTGTTTTTGTATCGACTGCGTATATCTACCACTAAAATCAAAACATCTTGTTTTGGCCACTCCCAACGATGCACAATCTGCTTCATATATAGTAGCATACACAGCCATCTTTTGATTGCCCGAAGTACTCACAAAGTCTTTTAATTCAAATATTTGTGTATCTCCTTCTGCAACAAAGCTAAACCAAATGTCCTTTTTCTTTTTAGTACCACCGCATTTAGGTTCTGCATATAAAGAAACTGGTGCTCCTATCATTGAAATAGCATTCAACTCTTTACATGCTGTACCAATATTAACAACCAAACTCTTTCCTTCTTCGCAAATAGCATATTCTGAATTAGAAGTATAAGAATCAACTCCTGTAGACCAATTAGTATTATTGCCAATTTCTTTACACAATGCTCTTACATATATTGTATAAGCCTCTCCTTTAGACAATTTAGTTATTGTAGCTTGGGGTAATCCATTTACAATTACACTTACTTTCTTTTTGTGATTTGGACCTTCTTTTAGAGGTACTGCAACTACTTCCCATTGTGTTGTGTTGCCATACTGTTGCCATTCTACTGTAATGCTTGTTTCTGTTCTACTTGTTGTTACAACATTTACAGGTTCAACACAATTATCAATTTTATTTAAAGATACTTTATCCAGATAAACAAGTGTACTACCATTAGATACAACATGCCATCCTATATTAACCTTTCCTTTGATTCCCTTTATTACAACAACTTCTTCTATATATTTCTTATTGTTATACGTTTTTCTTGCTAATACAGTAGTTTTAAAATCTGACGTTTTTATTCCATTAGTTGATAACATCACTTCAAACTCTGCACTGTTTTTATCTGGAATCATATATTGATATTTCAATAAATAATCGCTGCCATCTAAATCAAACATAGGTGAGATCAACCAGTCATCATGTTGTTTGTTTGAACTTCCTTCAAACACCGCTGCCTGATTTCCTTCATAAGGATTGGTTGTTGTGCGCAACCACTGATTAGAGCGATTTGACCCATCTTTATTTACATCCAAAACAGTCCAACATCTCCAACTTAATGAAGTTGTGTCAAAGCTTTCTACAAATGGTGTATTGTATACATCACACTCTGTTTCAGCTACAATCGGACCAACCCAATCACTGTACTCTCCATTACCACAAATAGTTCGTACATATATTTCATATGTCCCATTTGGCTTTACAGTAGTCTTTCCACGAGAGTCTTTATCTCCCACAACTATTTTACTATTTACTTTTTCTCCATTACCAACAGGTTTACCACTTTTAAGAGGCTGAATATAGTATTCCCATTCTGTTGCTCCCATGGTATCTACCCATGTAAAGGTTAAGTTTGTTTTTCCTACACTTTGCAAAGTTAACTGTTGAGGCTCTGGACAACCGTTTACCTCTTCTATTACAACCTCATCCAAATACAGTGTAAAATTATCTTTGGCTACTACATGCCATCCTATATTAACTTCTCCTCCACTGCTTTGGAAAAACACTGTTTCCTCTACCCACTCTTTCTTAGTAGGATAATCTTTCTTAGCAACTACTGTTTGTGTAAATCCTTGAACAGCTACACCGCTATAAGATACTTTTACTTCAAATTCTTTATTATTACCAGAACCATTAACTAAATACTTATACTTCAATCGGTAATATTTATTAGCTTTTGTTTCCAACATAGGAGAAACCAACCAGTCATCGTGGTTTGTTACATTTTTTCCACTTTCAAATAGCATAGCAGAACCTTTTGCTCCAGAATATGTGCTTTTCCAACTATTGTTGCCAGAAAAATCTCTATCTTGATTTACATCATGTATTGTCCAACACTCTGTTGTTGGAGAACCTTGATCAAATGATTCATAGAAAGGAACTTTATAAGCGCCACAAGCAGTTTTAAAGATAAATGGCCCTACCCATACACTACTATTATTTCCACAAACAGTGCGTACATAATATTCATATTCTGTTAAAGGCTGTAATGCTTTTCCTGTCTGATCTACTTTGACAACTATCGTTTTTCCTGCAACGGCATTTCCTTTTCCTGAAGGAGCCTGCCCCCCTTTTGGTTGTACCACATACTCATAGCTATTTGCATTTAAAGTATCCTCCCAAAATAATGTAACCTCATCTCTTTTTACATCTTTCACCTCTAAGTTCACAACTTCTGCACATCCTTGTACCTCTTCAATATTAAATTGATCGATATACAAATCACTTCCATCCTTAGTCAGTTCATGAATAGCAATATAAGCTTTTGATGTTTTTGTAATAAAGTACTTTGCTTGTTTCCAACCTGTATTGTTGTATTTTACTACACCATTAGAAACTTTTGAAGTGAAGTCTGCAATATCAGCTGATTTCGTAGACAATACAACCTCTACATTAGACTCTTTATTACCACTAACCTTATAGTAATAAGTTAGCCTGTACACTTTAGAAGCATCTAAATCTAATTGAGGAGAAATTAACCAATCGTCATTTGTATTTTTACTATTAATATTCATTGCTCCATCTCCTTCGTAAGTAGTATAATTATGTTTTTTCCATTGATTATACGACCCGTTAGCGTCATTATTATTGTCTTTGATTGTCCAGCATTCAAAGGATTGAGATTTACTATTAAATGTTTCCTGGAAAGGCAGTGCTTGTACACCACAAGCTGTTCTAAACTTAATAGGACCTTGCCAATTGCCTTTATTGCCATTACCACATCGAGTACGTGTATAAAACTCATACTCTGTTTGAGGTTGTAAAGCAATTGATCCAGAAGTATTTAATCTCGTCAACCTTGTTTGTTTTGTTTTAACTACGGTTCCATTTTGTTGCGAAGTAGGCATAGTACCGCCGGCTGTTGTTGTATAAAACTCCCATTCTGCATTAACAGTATCTTGCCAAGACAAGCCTACACCGTTAGAGTCTACACTACTTATTTTCAACAGATTAACATCAATTGGTTCACAGTTCTGTTCTGTAATACTTACATTATCAATCCATATTTGACTACTATCATTACCCGTTACATGCCATCCTATATTAACTACACCTGGCACACCCTGAAATACAACTTCCTCTTTTGTGTAATTTGTATTTTTATACTTCTTTTTAGAAACAATTGGAGTTGTCAAATTAGCTGCAAGAGGCCCACTGTTAGAAAGCAGTATTTCTACTTCTGTACCGTAATACCCCGTTTTATAATAATAAGTCAATACATACTTACTTGCTGTCATTACAAAGCTTGGAGTAATTAACCAATCATTATTTCCTTTGCTGTTATATGAGTTGCTAAAATTCATTGCTCCATCTCCTTGATATGTATTTTTATTGGTAAGACTCCAAATATCTTGACCATTATTCCCATCTCCATTATCTATAATAGTCCAACAATCTCTTGTTGAAGACGCAGTATCAAATGTTTCAAAAAACGATAAAGGCAACGGAGCACATGGTGTTTTAAACAATACTGCTTCTTCCCAAACAGTATAGCTACCGTCTATACATTTTGCTCTTACATAAACTTCATAATAAGTTGATGGCGCTAAAGGATTACCATTAATATCTTGTTTGACTGTAACTGTAGTAGTGCTTGTTGCTATTCCATTTTTATTAGGTAGATTTCCTCCCAACTCTTGTATCCAATACTCCCAAGCAGTATTTTGCACATCTGTCCAACTAACTGTTACGCTGTCGCTCCCTATTTGAGGAAACACAACATTAGTAGGAGAAGTACAATTAACTTCTTCCAAAGTCACTAAATCTATAGATATAGGCGAATACCCTTTACCAAGTACATGCCATGCTATTGTAAAATCATTGGACACATTGGTGATATACACTACCTTTTGCTCGTATGTATCATTTTTATAATTGTCTTTAGCAACAACCACTTGATTAAAGGAAGATATAGCAGTTCCGTTGGTAGACAACAGTACCTCAAACTCACTGTTATAACTTGAACTTGCCTTGTAAAAATAAGTTAGTTTTACAGTATTTGAAGTTCCTTTAAAAGTTGGTGAAATCAGATAGTCATCATGGGTGTTATTGTTATTTCCTTCAAACGCCATCACTCTTTTTCCTTCATGTGGATTCTTGTTAGATAACTTCCAACCATTCATACCACTATTGGTTAGGTCTTTATTATTATCCTCTATTTTCCAACATTCCAAAGCCATTGAATAATCTTCAAAACCTTCCATAAAAGGAATGTTCAAAGCAGCACAAGTTGTTCTAATTACAATTGGCTTTGTCCAGTCAGTAAAAGTTCCATTCTTACATTTACTTCTAACATAGACTTCATAATCTGTTTGAGCTTTTAAATTTTTACCATCAATAGTCTGTATAACTACTGCATTTTTTGTAGTAGTTGCTATTCCTTTACTTGTAGGTACAACTGATGTATTTGTTTTTTCTTGTACCCAATATTCCCACGCAGTGTTGCTATTATCTATCCATTCAAAAGAAATCTCGTTACTCTTTGCAGCTACACTTTGTAATGTAGTAGGATCTTCACAATTCACCTGTTTGATAGTTACATTATCAATATATAAATTAGTTTTTGTACTACCCTTAATATGCCATCCTACATTCAAATTTCCAACAATGTTTGAGAAATACACAACTACTTGCTCATACTTTGTATTTTTATAAACTTTAGCTGTGGCTAATGTCTGTGCTATTGTAGCTGAATTAGCATCTTTCAATAAACTTACTTCAAGCTCTGAAGTGTTATTGCTATTTCCTCTAACAAAGTAGGTTACTTTATACGTTTCTCCTTTACTTGCTATTGTTGGAGAAATAAGCCAATCGTTATTAGAAGTAGCATTATAATTTTCAAAATAAGCATATCCACTACCCTCATACGCATTTGAGCTGCTATTTTCAAAACGCCATTTATTATCACCATAATAGGTATCCGCATCTTTGTTTACGTCCAAAATAGTCCAACATTTTCTACTGGTCGAAGTAGCCTCAAAGGTTTCTTTATAAGGCATGCTAAGCACACCACAGCTTGTTTCAAAAGCCACTGGACCAACCCATTCAGTATACTTGCCATTACTACAAAGCACACGTACATATACCTCATACGCTGTATTAGCGTTTAAGCTTTGTCCAGCTACATCTTTTGTTACAGTATTATTCAAAGTTGTAGTACTTGTTCCTTTTCCTGTTGGAATACCTTTTCCTGTCTCCTGTACAGCATATTCCCAAGACTGATTTACTTTATCTTTCCAATTGACATTAATCTGGTTGGATTGAATTTTATCTACTGTTATTTCACTTACATTAATACAATCTACTTCTTCAATAGACACCTCATCGATATAGATAGTAGAACTAACATTTCCATCTACTTTCCATGCAATATTTACTCCCCCCTGATAACCACTTAAATAAATATCCTCTACTTGATAGGTTGTATTTGTATAAGTTGTTTGCGGTAATAATACATTTGTAAATTCTGATAAAGCGCTTCCCTTAGTAGAAAGTAAAACGCTAAAACTATTGCTTTTAGCATTGGCTACCTTGTATTTATAACGCAAACGATATAGTTTGCCATTCAAATCGATACGAGGTGAAATTAGATAATCATCTTCTTTTGCTCCAGCATAATAACGCATTGCATAAACTCCATCTGCTGCATTTGACTGATTGCGATTCCAGCCACTCTTTCCACCAGTTAAAGTAGTGGTACTCCAACATTCTAAAGATGGAGACTTATCTTCAAACCCTTCTTTAAATGGCAACGTAAAATTATCACAGGTTGTTTTAAACACAATAGGACCTATCCAATCTGATGCTTGAGCACCACACATTGCTCTAACATATATAGCATATTCTGTTTGTGCTTTTAATAAAGTACCTGCTGTTGTTTGTGTTGCAACAGCATTTGAGCTATTAACCAACGTACCTGCACTACTTGGTACAGTAGTCGCATTAGCCTTATCTTCTATGTAATACTGCCATTGTTTATTTACAATATCATTCCATTTAAAGTCAACCTGATTGTTCAACACATTAGTTACCTCAATACTCAAAGGAGCTGCACAATTTACTTTTTCAATCGTCACTGTATCTAAATACAGTCTTGTATTTGTTGCTCCATTAATATACCATCCGATACTATAGTCTCCAGTAACACCAGAAAAATACGCTTCGTACTTTTCATATTTTGAATTCTTATATACTTTGGCAGGTAAAACAGATACTTTTGTTGCAATCGATTTATCCTTTAATAAGAATACTTCCATATCTGAAGTATTATAACTATCGCCTTTTATATAAAAACTCACTTTATACGTTTCACCAGTAGCATTAAATATTGGAGAAATCAACCAATCATCATTGCTATTAGTACTATAATTTTCAAAATACACATAACCATCCCCTTGGTGCACAGCTCCAGTACCTTTGACAATACGCCAAATATTATCTCCACTTTTCTGGTCGTTATTATTATCTAATATGCTCCAACACTCTTTAGAAGAAGAAGCGGTATCGAAACTCTCTATTAAAGGTAATGTTGTAACAGCACATGTAGTTTTAAAACTAACTGGTCCTACCCAATCAGTATAACTATTGCCGCTACACTTTACTCTTACATAAAATTCATATTCTGTTTGCGGTTTTAAAGGTTGATTATTTATATCTTTTGTTACTACATTATTAAGTAAAGTAGTTGCAACACCTTTTGATGTTGGAGCCTTACCATCCTTTTCTTGTAGCCAATATTCCCAGTTTGTATTAATACTATCTTCCCAGTTTAATTCAGCTTGTTTATCTGTAATTTGCGAAAACGTCAAATTAGCTACATTGCTACAAGAAACTTCTTCTATTGTAATATCATCTATATAAATAGTTGATGATCCCTTTCCATTAACATGCCAAGCAATATTTATATTTTTATTATTTCCCTGAATATAAACATCTTGTACCTCATACTTTCCATTTTTATAAGAGGTAGTTGGCAGTATTTCTTGTGTAAACGCAGAGATAGTTGATCCGCTTTCTGACAACACTACTCTAAAAGTATTCGTACCAGAAGATTGTGCTCTATATTGGTAGCGTAAACGATAAGTTTTATTGCTTAATTTAAGCTCTGGACTAATTAAATAATCGTCATGTTGTTGTCCTGAACTATAACTATAAAACTTCATCGCTCTTTTTCCTGTTGCAGCATTAGAGCTATCGGTAGTCCAAACATTATCATTATATGACGTTCCATCCTTATTATTATCTACTATTTTCCAACATTCAAGCGTAAGAGAAGTACTTTCAAAATCTTCTTTAAAAGGCAAATTAAAAGGGCTACAAGTTGTTTTAAAAGATATTGGACCAATCCACTCTCCATAACTATTTGCACCACATACCGCTCTAACATATACATCGTATTCTGTTTGCGCTATTAATGGTTTTCCGGGTGCTGTTTCTTTTATTTGTGCTGACGCAGTTAAAACTTCTACTCCTTTGGCTATTGAACCAGTAGGTAAAGTTCCTTTCTCTGCAATAGTGTACTCCCATTTTGTATTAATAGCATCTTTCCACTTTACACTTACCTCATTACTTTGTATACTATCAATTTCTAAATCTATAGGATCAGCACAGCTTACTGCCTCTATTACTACTTTACCTATCGAAAGTCTCGTATTGGCAGCTCCTTGTACATACCAACCTATATTGTAATCTCCTTGTACATTAGAAAAATAAGCCACATATTTTTCATACTTTGTATTGGTATACGTTTTTGCAGGTAACAACACTGTTTTTCCTGTTGTAATAGAACCGTTTTGTAATAAATACACTTCCATTTCTGATGTATTACTTGAATATCCTTTTACATAAAAAGTCACTCTATAAATACCAGATGATGTTTTAAAGACAGGTGATTTTAACCAATCATCATTGCTTTTGGCATTATAATTTTCAAAATATGCATAGCCATTGCCTTCATAAGCGTTTGAATTACTATTTTCAAATCGCCATTTATTATCTCCATAATAAGTATCTTCATCTTTATTAACATCCATTATAGTCCAACACTCTTTAGAAGGCGATACTGAACTGAAGTTATCTGAAAAAGGTAAAGAAACTATACCACATCCCGTTTTAAATACATAAGGACCTTCCCAAGTTGTATAATTTCCATTATTACAATGCACACGAACATAAAACTCATATTCTGTAGAAGCTTTAAGAGATTGCCCATTAATATCTTTTGTAACTGTATTACTCTTAGTAGTTGTAGCCACTCCCTTTGAAGTTGGCATTACTCCTTTTTTCTCTTGCAACCAATATTCCCAAGTTCCATTTATAGCATCTTCCCATTGTAAATCAGCCTGATATGCTTGAATATTTTTAGCTTCTAATTTTGATACACTACTACAGTCTACTTCTTCGATTCTAACATTATCAATAGATACTTCACTATCTTTTGAACCATTAATATGCCATGCTATACGTGCGACACCAGTGATTCCATTGATATATACGATTTCCTCTTTATAATTTCCATTAGTAGAAGTTGTATTATTGGATTGCAATACTGTGGTAAAATCTTTTACTTGATCACTTCCAACCGATAGCAGTAACTCAAAACTATTAGTCGTTGCTGAATTGGTTTTATATAAATAGGTAAGCTTATACATCCCACCTGAAAAACTCATTCCTGGAGTAATCAAATAATCGTCGTGCTGATTGCTATAATAACTTCCTTCGAAACTCGCTCCATACGAACTGTTAATACCGCTATATTGTCCTACTCTCCAAATATTTCGTCCATAATCTTCATCTTTATTATTATCTACAATTTTCCAACAATCAATTTTCGTTGTAGCTACTTCAAAATCTTCTGAAAAAGGTAAAGAATAACTACTACAAGGTGTTTTAAATGCGATTGGCCCAACCCAAGAACCTACTCCTCCATTACTACACACCGTTCTAACATAAAAATCATAGGATGTATTACCTTTTATAGGTGTACCCAAATAATTATCTACTGTTGCTGTTATGGTAGAAAGAGATGTTTTTGTTCCTCCTTTTATAGGAAAGGTGGCACTCTTATCTTTTGTCTGCTCTACAACATAATATTCCCACGATTTATTGGTAGCATCTTGCCAACTAAAAGATGCTGTTGTATCTGTTGTCCCTACAAGAGTAGCTACAATATTGGCTGTACAGTCTTCTTTTTCAATACGGAAATCATCTATAGTAAACTGAGTTGTTGACTGAGAAGAGGTATGTTGATTGTCTACAACAAAAGCTATATTATACTCTCCATCTACAGGTATAGTAAATAGAATCTCTTTCTTTTCAAAAGAAGTATTTGTAAAAGAGAATGCAGGAAGTATGGTTGTTGTAAAATTTGCTTTTCCTTTTCCTTTATCAGATAACATTATTTTAAACTGAGCATAATTATAGCTTGAACCACTATAATAAAATGAGATCTTATGTGTACCTTGTTTTAATTTAAAAACTGGAGTAATTAACCAATCGTCGTTTAAGGTTTTAGATCCTGTAGAAGTAAAATTAACTGCCTGACTTCCTTCAGAGGCATATTTGGTGTATCCCCAAGTTTTATTGTCTGCATTTTCATCTACGATAGTCCAGCATTTCAAACTTAGACTCTGCGCATTAAACCCTTCTTTATACGGAATATCTATTGAGTCACAAACTGTTTCAACCATTAAAGGTCCACTCCAATATCCTTTATTTGTAGTACTACAAACTGTTCTATACCATACATAATACATCGTATTTCCGGTAAGTCCAGTTAATTTATAATTTGTACTTACAGCTTGATGTGTTGCAGTAGTAGTAGACGTTGGTACTTGTGTATTTGTGGTAACATAAAAATCAACTTGTTGGGGTACTCCCTTTAAATAAGACCATTGAAGTGTAGCCTCTTTACTCCCAACAGCTTGAATAGACATTGTATCAACTGAACTACAATCTGTTAATGCTAATAGGATATTATCTATAGCTGCTGGTGGGTTATTAACTGTACTATCGTTATTCTCCCACTTAAACACTAATTTGACGTCTGTTCCTGCAAAAGCTTTTAAATCAACTTCTTTTATTGCTCTCACAAAATCACTATGATTATATAAATTTGTCAATACTTCAATACCGCCACTATTCTGAGTTGCTATATCTGTATTTTTTACAACTTGATAAGAAGCAGGGACTATCCATACTGATAAGTAGTCAAGCCCTTTGCCTTGTAAATCTGCTTCTCCCTTACTTCTCCAATCAAAACTTAATTCTGCTATAGTTACCATACTTGGTAGAGCAATATTTGGACTTACTGCATAGGCATACTCTTGAGAGCTTAAAAAAGGATTAGAATACTCGTTACTATTGTTATAAGTACTACTGATGTATAATCCTTTCTCCCCTCTACTTTTTGCTGCCTTACCTGTATACCAATTGTTATATGTTGGGTTTATAAATTTCCAATTCTTATTATTTATATCATTTTCAAAATCCTCTTCAAAAAGCACTGTAGAAGAAGAAGATGTTAGAGTATTTTTAATTATCCAGGTTGTTAGTTTAGAATTATAAAACCACTCTGTAAGTATATTACTATTAAAAATTGTTGTGAACTCTTTTGCTGAAATAAAAAAGCTTAGAGAAAAAAAGACAATTAAGCAGAGTAACTTAGTAGTATTTTTCATTATGTGTAGTGTTTTAAAAGTGCACAAATGTATTTATTTAGAATGAATAAATATAATATACTTTTAAAAATAATCTCAAAATAAGAATTAACAACACTAAAAATAAAAACAATACACTGTAATTCAATAAAATACAAAAATAACAAATAAAGCCTACCAACAATCTTATCATTAAATTATTTAAAACAATTATAATTAATATATTTATAAATAAAGAGATAAAATAAGTAAAGTAGTCTATTGAATAACCAATAAATATGTTTTTATCTTCTAAAAAAACGCTTACATAAACGATGTAGTTTCATCAAATAATTTTTAAAAAGAACCTAATCAAGCAAAAATATTTCCCAATCTAAAAAAGCTATATTTACCCATCAAAACAACCCAATCAAATGAAATAACCACTGCTAATATTATCTTTATTTGGGTTGATCACAAACTATGCACAACAGATAGATACTATAACAAATCAAAAAATGAGAGAGGTGATTATCACCACCTCAAAACTTGAAAAAGAATTATCTTCGAAAATGCCCTTATCTACTTTAGAAACACCACAATCTATCAATGTAATTGAACAACATACTTCAAAAGAACAGGTATCTACTACTTTAAAAGAAGTTTTGCACAATGCTACGGGATTAGTTCGTTTATGGGAGTCTACAGGGCTTGGAGTTACTGGAGGTGAATATTATAGTATGAGAGGTTTTGTTTTTCAACCTTACTTGTTAAATGGTATGGCAAGTTATAATAATGGTTCAATTGATATTGCAAATATTGAACAAGTAGAAGTAGTTAAGGGACCTAATGCCCCCCTTTATAACGGGAGTGTTATATCTTATGGTGGGCTAATTAATTTTATTACAAAAAAAACTTATGAAAATTTTGGAGGAGATGTTACTTACACCTTAGGTTCAAATAATCTACATCGAGCAACAATAGATATAAATATACCTATACACAAAAATGTTTTCTTGTGCTTAAACGCTGCTAATCACAAAAAGATTTCAGAACACTCTCTATTGCATTAAATTATTCCTTATAACATCAAACAAAAATTAGCATATAAGTTTATATACTTATCTTTGTGAAAGATTTCTTTTAAAAATCTTTATTCAACTACTCTATTGATTACACTACTATATAGTAGCGCCTAAAAAAATTCAAGAACAATCGCAAGTCAAATCTGACTATTCTATAAAAATCTGCACCAAGCCATTAAAGATAGGCATCCAGTATATCAATACAACATGGGTTTAAATCTCACTGTCACAAAAAAAAAAATATTTAGAGTCCATAGGGATTCCATTAAACAGATTGTTTTAATGGAGCTGCTATAGAGTCAGAATGGACTTGCTATGGACTCACTCAAACCAATATGCTTATAAAAGTAAGCTTCTATTAAAAACCAAAAAAATTAGATATTGTTGATGAAACAAGACACTATTTCATTGAGAAAACAAACATTTCATTTTGTTTTAAACGACTGTACAAAAATACAAAATAAACTAACAAGACACTACATATCAACCAATTAAAAAAGAGCCATTCTTTATAGAATGGCTCTTTTATCTTTACTTTTTTTATGTATTATACTCTTCCTTTCAATGCATTGAACACCCATGCAATTGCTAAAAATCCAATTCCAACTGCTACAAATCCCCAACCTGCAATCTCAGAATACTTAAATGCTCCTAATCCTATTAATACCAACCCCATCAGAATCATAATTAATGTTGCATAACCTAATATTGCATTTTTGTCTAACTTATATGCCATTATCTCTATTATTTTCTTTTAATTAAATATCTTAATCAACATTTCTTTCAGTAATTCTCCCATTGGTAGATTACTTGCCCCAACTCCTTTACTTTTCAAATCTACTTCTTTTAAATTAGCAATGATCTGACTAACTCTTTTCATGGGGTATGTTTTAAATCCCAATTCATAATCTTTCACACCATAAGGACTAATTTTTAAAACTTTTACTGCATTAGAAGAAGACTTATCTTTTAATCCATGATACAGCAACAGCTTTGAAAAATAAGAATAAACCAATCCTAAGGTCACAACAATAGGATTGTTCTTAGGGTTTTGTCCGAAATAATTGACAATCTTATATGCCTTTACTTGATTGCGATTAACAATTGCATTCAACAACTCAAAATTATTAAAATCTTTACTGATTCCTATATTTTGTTCTATTACTGCATCTGTAATAACACTCCCTTTCGGCAACACAATAGCCAACTTATCTAACTCATTAGCTATCTTCGACAAATCATTCCCCAAAAACTCCACTAACATTGCAGATGCTTTGGGTTCTATTGTGTACCCTTTAGTCTCTACCAATTTTCGTGCCCAAGCCTCAATTTGATAATCTTTTAAACGTTTACTTTCAAACATCACGCCTGCCTTCTCTATCATTTTATAAACTTTTTTACGTTTGTCCAACGTTTTATATTTATAACAGAAAACTAAAACAGTAGTGGGTTGTACATTGGTTAGATAGGACTCTAACTGATCGATAGTTTTTACCAAATCTTGTGCTTCTTTCACAATAATAACTTGTTTTTCAGCCATTAAAGGAAATCGCTTTGCATTACCTACGATATCCATAATACTTGAATCGCGTCCGTACATTACCATCTGATTAAATCCTTTTTCGTCTTCTGTAAGTACATTTTGCTCGATGTATTCACTGATTTTATCAATATAGTAAGGTTCTTCACCCATTAAAAAATATAAGGGAGCAGCATTCCCTGCTTTTATATTCTTAATAATCTCTTTTACTTGATCCAAAATATTACCTTTGTTTGATTGTCTTATTACAGTAGAAAAAATACCTTTGTTTCATGCAAAAACTAAATTTTCCACCTTTTGAATTTCGTTTCAAAAATAGTGAAAATAAGCTATCTATTTTTGATGTGGTTCGTAAAAAGTTTATTCTCCTTACTCCAGAAGAATGGGTAAGACAGCATGTTTTACACGATTTAATATACACTCATCGTTACCCTATTTCTCTTATTAGTGTAGAAAAAGTAGTACGGGTCAATGGTATGAATAAGAGATATGATTTAGTTGTTTACCGTCCAAATGGCACAATCTATTTATTAATAGAATGCAAAGCCCCTGAAGTAAAAATAACACAAGACACTTTTGACCAGATTGCACGATACAATTTTCAATTGCGTTCTGAATATTTGTATGTAACCAACGGAATTAATCACTATTACTGTAAAATGGACTATACGCAAGAGAAGTATATTTTTTTAAGAGATTTACCCAGCTACACAACACTATCCTAATATGACACAAGATTCAACAATATCATATGCTAACTTTGCAATTGCTATTCTAAATTGGAATGGAGAAAAGTTACTCAATCAATTTTTACCTTCAATTCTGGAGCATTCTCACGATGCTGCTATCTATGTGATAGATAATGCCTCTACAGATGGCTCTATTGCTTTATTAAAATCGCAATACCCTACAGTGCGCCTTATTGAAAATCAAGCTAATTACGGTTATGCTGGAGGGTATAACCATGGGTTGAAAAACATAGAGGAGCCCTATCTTGTACTGGTTAATTCTGATATAGAAGTTACTGCTAATTGGTTAAAACCAATACAGACGATGTTTGAAGAACAGGCACAAACAGCCATTATCCAACCCAAGATATTAGATTACAAAAAGAAAACACACTTCGAATATGCTGGAGCTGCTGGAGGGTTTATTGATCAATACGGTTTTCCTTTTTGTAGAGGTCGTATTTTTGATACAGTAGAAGAAGATTATGGACAATATGATGATGAAGCTACTATCTTTTGGGCATCTGGAGCTTGTTTTTTCATTCGCAACTCAGTATTCAAACAACTTGGAGGATTTGACAGCAACTTTTTTGCCCATCAAGAAGAAATAGATTTGTGTTGGCGTGCACAAAATGAAGGATATCAAGTCAAATACACGGGACAATCTGTTGTTTATCATGTAGGTGGAGCTACTTTAGCATATTATTCGCCAAGAAAAACATACCTCAATTTTAGAAATTCATTGATGATGATGAACAAGAACTTACCTGCAAAAGGAAAGTTTGCTATTCTTTTCACACGTCTTTGTTTAGATGGTATTGCAGGAGTTCGATATTTTTTAACTTTAAAACCTCAACACTGTTTTGCAATTATACATGCCCACTTTGGTTTTTATAAAAGACTAAAAAAATGTCAAAGTGTGCCTTCAAAATTGAAAATTAACAATTATTTTCATGTTAAATCCATTGTTTTTCTGTATTTTAGACATCGTAAAAAGATTTACTCTGCTATTTAATTTCCAAATCCTACATTAGAATTCTCTAATTTACGTGGAATTGAGCATTTGAATATTTTTTTTTGCATACAAATGAATATATTTGACACCAAATTCAATTAATATTATCTATGAGAAAAATCGTATTAGGTTTATCGGTTTTAGCACTAACATTAGGGTCTTGTGGCACTAAGCAAAAGATTGCTGATTTAGAGGCAAAAAACAAAGAAGTACAAGATTTATTAAATACATGTACTATCAAATTGAACTCATCTGAGGCTGAAAGAAAAGCTTTATTAGGGCAAGTAGATCACTTAAAGAAAAACACAAGTGACTTAATCAATAATGTGGGTAACCTAACAATGCTATCTTCAAAAGGAGCTGATAACTTAGAAAAATCATTAGAAAGCTTAAAAGAGAAAGATTTAAAAATCTCTCGTTTACAAGATGCTATCTCTAAAAAAGACTCAGTTACTTTAGCTTTAGTTAAGAGTGTTAAGAAAGAAGTTGGATTTGACGATCCAGATATCGAGGTTAACGTAGAAAAAGGAGTAGTATTTATCTCTATTGCTGATAAATTATTATTCAAAACTGCAAGCTACCAAGTAAATGATAAAGCTAAAGCTGTATTAGCAAAAGTTGCTAAAATTGCTAAAAGCAAACCAGACTTCGAGTTAATGGTTGAAGGACATACAGATAATGTGCCAATTAAGAGTACAATGTTTGAAGACAACTGGGACTTGAGCGTAAAACGTGCTACTTCTATTGTTAGAGTATTACAAAACGAGCTTGGTTTAGATCCAAAACAATTGGTTGCTGCTGGACGTGGAGAATACCAACCATTAGTTGAAAACGATTCTGCTGATAACAAATCAAGAAACAGAAGAACTCGTATCATCTTAATGCCTAAGATTGATCAATTCTACGATATGATCGAGAAAGAAATGAAAGAAATGAAAAAATAATTTCATTATAATATGATAAAGCCACCATTAATAAGGTGGCTTTTTTATTTCTCCTTGTTTTCAATAAAAAAACATAACTACCTTTACCATTCGCTAAAAAATAAATAATGACAACGATACCCTCTACCTTTACTGCTTTTGATATATTAGGAGATATTCATGGCCATGCAAACGATTTGAAAGAATTATTACATGCTTTGGGTTATCAAAAAATAAACAATGTATACCAACACCCTACAAGGAAAGTACTTTTTGTGGGAGATTACATTGACAGAGGTAAAAATGTAATTGAAGTATTAGAGATTGTGAAAACAATGGTAGATCATGGGCAAGCTATTGCTTTAATGGGAAACCATGAATACAATGCTATTTGTTATAATACCAAAGACAAAAATGGAAATTATTACAGAGCACACAACCAGGTACACAATGGTCAGCATCAGATAACATTAGAAGCGTTTAAAGACAATATGGATTTATACTATTCTTATATCAAATGGTTTGAAACCCTTCCCCTATTCTATGAAACTCCATTTGTAAGAGTAGTACACGCTTGTTGGGATAATGAACATATTACCTATCTAAAACAACGACTAACGAATAACTGTATATCAATTCCTTTGCTTGAAGAAGCCAATATAGATGGTACACCATTAAACTTAGCCATAGAAGATACTTTAAAAGGCAAAGAATCAGAATTACCTCAAGGAATGAACTTCTCTGACAAAGATGGAAATATACGTACAAGTATCCGAATAAAATGGTGGATAGAGCCATCTAAAGCAACCTATAAATCTATAAGCGTTTTAAATATCCCTGGGTTACCAGACACTCAAATTGAAGAGGAATACTTACCTAAATATTATCAAGAACAGCAGGTACCTGTATTTTTTGGGCATTACTGGTTGCCTTATAAAGCAACAAATCCTCCTGAGATACTTTCACAGAATGTATGTTGTTTGGATTATAGCGTTGCTAAACAAGGAAAATTAGTTTGCTATCGCTTTAACGGAGAACAATTATTGACTTCTAAGCATCTGTTTTATATCTAACAGATGCTTTTTTTATTGTTGGGGATAGTGTTCCTTTAACAATAAAATCTCTTTCCTTACAAAGGTCACACAAAGTATAAATACTTTACAAATAACCTGAATTACATATTAATCACAAATTATGTATCAAACAACAGGTTATTCCCTTACTTTAGTTAAAAAAAACTCTCAACTTGTCACAATAAAAGCAAAACATGATAAAAATCATGTTTTTTAGCACCTTTTGACTTTTCTAAAAAACTACGTTTTATTACATAATTCCGATAAAAAGGTAATAATTAATCCTTTAAATTATTGTTAATACATAAAGGGAGGTATGTTAATTAATTAATCTAAAAAATTAACATTAGATAACTATTATAGATAAAATACTTTAACTTTATAATTATTAAATAACACAAACGAGCATAATATTTAACGTAAAACACAAATAGATATGCAGAAATACACTTAATATTACAAAATAAAAAACACAAAAAATTTGCACTATGATTACTTTTAAAGACAACTTCAAAAAAATCCTTACCCTACTCCTTGAGAACAAGCAGTACAACGGTATAACAAAAAGTATTATCAATTATCTAAAACAACCAAGCATTACAGCTTTTGGTTATTTTGCAACGTTGGATAATTATAGTATTGTAAATCAAGAGAGTATTAAAAAGTCATTAATTACCTTACTAATTGATATGACTAAAGAATCTCAAAAAAATAATTTTTTAAATACAGAGATTATAGAGAATTTACAAGTTGTAAAAAAATTATTCTTAATTACAGATGAGGATTTTACAAAATACTCTGCTAACGAAGTAAATAACATCTTATCCTTACAAGACAGTCATTTACAAATTAGCTATGCAGCAAGAAGTATAGAAGTTGAGAACAACTTAAGTTTACTTAGACAATTATTTGGAATAGAAGAAGAATCTTATAACTATAACAATTTAATGGGAATACAATTGACTTACCAAAATAGTTGCACTACTCATTAATGACTTAGCAAACATCAGATTATATTGAAAAAGCTCAAATAGAAATTCTCTATTTGAGCTTTTACTTTTTACTCTCTTTCTTCTTGTTCGTTCTCGTCTACAAAATCTTGTAAATAACTATAGCGTTCCGTTAATTTACCGTCTTTTGTAATTGTAGCTCGTTCTAAGATATAGTCTTTATCTCCGTCAAAGAAAGCAGGTAATATCTTTTCTACAAAAATTTCACCAAATCCTTCACTTGCATCTTTCGGCAACTCACAAGGTAGATTATCGATAGCCATAACAGTAATAGCTGCTGGATGATCAAATTCTACTTCTTCATTTTTTCCAGGATGATACCCATAAAGAGGATCTGCAATGGTAGAAGCACGAACAGTACAATCTATTGGGCCATGATCTACATCGCAAGAAATATCTCCAACCACTTTAATTTGATTCTTAGGAGAATTCAACATCTCTTTGGTTAAAATCTTTGGAGATCCTTTCTTAAAGAAATGACCTGCAATAAAAACATCTGCTGCTTGTGCAAAACGTTCAAAATTGCTTTCATATTCTCCAGGATTTGCATAGAAATCAGCTTTAGAAGCTTCTGCTCCATCAATTCTTTTATAGTAATCCTCTACTCCTATTTGTGTAAATACTGGGCAATCGTACTTTTCTTTTAAAAAGTGCTCTATAGATACTTGTTTGACTTTCATGCCTTTTAGTATCTCTATTGCTCCATTAGCTACTTTCCCATGTCCTGTCAACACAATCTTTATAGGTGGGAAATATTGTTTTTTTAATCTGTAAATTAAATCTTCTTTATGCAACAGCGTTTCTGCTTTTGCCAAATTAAATAACTCATATTTTAATCCAAAAGCTCTAAAGGTATTATACGCTCCTACTATACCTGCATATCGGCCAAAGCCAATCAATCTTACGTTGTTTTCGTCAACGAATGTTTCGTGATCCATTAATGTTATATTCTTTTTTAGACAAGCCTGTAACAACTTCCTATTGTGTTCTTGCTTTTTAATTGTATGCGAAAAAAAGATATACGTTTTATTTGGTATAAGGGCATCAACAGGTACTTCTTTCACTCCTAATAATACATCACAATCACTGATCTCTGGGCTTACTTTTAATCCATGCTCAATATATTGTTGATCTACGAAAATTCTAACATTAGAAGGCTCAACCACAGCATCTAACTGATTGTAAACAGTTAACGCTCTATTTAGTTGGTTGGGACAGAGTACTACTCTTCTATCAGGAGGGGATTTTCCCTCCTTTATAACGCCTAATTTCATAATTAATATAATAGTTTTAAGTTGGTATTCTTGGTTGTAAAGCAAATATAAAATTATTTCTGTGTTATGCAATCATTTAAAAAAAGGGATTTATTTGAAGATATTAAGAAAATACGTATATTTGCACCCTTTGATTAACTAATCAAATATACTTGGGGTCGATCGGTTTTGACAGCGAGTGGAATTAGTTAGTAAGCACGTCGAGCGTTGTTAGATTGCTCGTAAATATCATCTAACGAACTTTTTAAACGGCGAAAATAATTACGCTTTAGCTGCTTAATCTGAATTATAGTAAGATTGCCTTTAGTTTCCACCAGGTGGAAGAGCTGAATTCTCCTAAAGAGCCTTGGTTTATGGCGCTTTGTTAAGGGGAACCGTAAAGTAAACCTAAAAGTGTTATTGTCTCGCTGACACTTTGAAATCTTAGAGGCTAAGCTTTTGGTGGCTGTTTTTTGCCAAGCCAACGGTCGAAAATTCAATAAAAAACTAAGCGTGTAGAAAGCTCTCTGATTGCTTGTTTGGACCCGAGTTCGATTCTCGGCGACTCCACAGAAAATAAAAACAACCGCTTGATAATCAAGTGGTTGTTTTTTTATAATCAAAAATTTGTACAGTTTTTGTACAGTTTCTAAAAATTAAGATACTTCCTACCCAATTTCCACACAACCATACCAACTACCAAAACCAAAGGAATCAACCAACCAAAACTATACTGCTCCCTATCCACATTCTTAACCTTTTCAGATACAGAAGTATTTATACTCTCCTTAACCTCACTTTTACCCTTATCAGTCAATTTAGTTTCAACAACACCATTAGACTCTTTCGTCTCCTCTACAGCTTCAATAACTGGATTACTAATAACAACACTCCCATCCTTCTCAATTTTAATTTCAGTAGCCTTAAAACGACTATTCTTATTTACATAACGATTAACGAAGCTATCCTTTACAGATAGCTCCAAATCATTCTTAACATCCTTTACACTTTGTTGTTCTATTACCTGGATAGATTCACTCTTATCAACTTTACGACTACCACAGCCAAAAAGTAACAAGACCACCAACACACTAATTATTCTCATCATACTTAATAAGTAAATCTCCAACAAACTGCACCAACTTCATTTCATTATCATGAAAAGCCTTCATATCACTCACATTAGTAATAAAACAAAACTCAATCAAAGCAGCTATACCCGGTTTATTTAAAATACCTAAACGACCTCTCGCTGACTGAGACTCTGTTTTTACACCCCTGTTGGCAATTCCCATAATATTTGCACAACCATCCACCAACTCCTTAGCAAATGCTTTGCTCTTAGCACTTGCATTATTAGATACAAAAACTTCCACACCAGTAGCAGAAGCACCAGCTGCATTCAAATGCATATCCAATACCACATCACCTTTCACAGGCTTAATACGACTTTGATACTGTGTATTTGTTTCCCAGTTCTCATCTGTCACATATCGACGCCCTCTATACATCAAATACTCTACAAGTCTATTTCTAAACCTATCCATTTCTTTCATCTCAACAAACCCATTCGCAACTGCACCAGGATCATTATCATGATGGCCACCACTCGGAAATACCTTCTCTTCCATTATTCCTCTTTTTTATCATTAGTATTCTTTTCTTCTACAATCTTTTTCGGGCTCAAATCCTTCTGAAATCCCTTAAACACATCTATTAAAGCCTTTGGTGGAAATACACCTCCAGAAATAATAGACATATTTTCCAACGCACTCAACCCAGGATAGATACATACAATTAACCTTGTAGTCATTTTTAAATAAGTATAGACAAAGTCTTGCTCCTTAGTTATATGTGTCAAGCCTTCAAAGACAGCTCCACCAAGCATAACCATAGTCAACTTAACCAACAGCCCAATACCGTTCTTTTTGATATCAAAATCCTTTACCCACCATTTATGTACTACAGAACCTAACGCATGATCTGCCGCTATCAATCCCATAGCAATAGTCACATAATCAAAATTAGCATTCCACCAATTAGCTAAACTCATTACTACAGCACCTCCACCAGCTACACTTCCTATTTTTACACTAAATTTTATCTGTTCCACATTCGCCAACAAATACTCTCTCATTTCAGATAATTGATTCATTATTTTTTATTTATTATTAATGCACATTTAAACTTATAACAAACCACCAATTTTTCTCAGCAACATACACAAGCTTTAACTTTGTCGAAAAATAATCATAAGCCAAACCATTATTAGGCTGACCAAGGCTATGGTGTCCTTCATGACTATATATCACTGCGTCCATCCCATATATTTTAGTAAAACCACTACCAGCACACATGATTTCTACAATACGACCATCCCAACGATCAACACCTTTTGGAAGCTCAATATGACATACCCATTTATAATTAACAGGAGAGTATATAGCTACAGATTCGTCTGTCATAATAATCGAATCTACAACTCCATAATATTTTGTATACAATGCATTCCCTGCTATATCTCCTGCTATAATTTTTATAGCATGGTTTCTTGTAGCTCCTTTAGCACTTAATAATAAGCCTACATTCATTGGAGATATCGTAAAACCAACATGACCAGGCTTAGTATTATAATTACTATCACTACTTCTATCATAAGAGCATACAAACGTACCTAACCCTTTAGCATATCCCGATAATAAAAAGATAGCATCAGAGCCGATTGTTGCCTGAGAATTATCTGCAAACCTCATGTCGATATTATACCTCTTAGCATAATTTCCTGCTAAAACAGAATCATGTCGATATGTTAACCCATTAGTCCCTATTTCAAGCGCTCCAACCGCACCTCCTTTAGCTTCTATTTTATAACATTTCAACTCACCTTTTTTTCCATCTAATAGCAAATTAGGATTACCATCACTGGCAAGTGTCTGACTGACTAACTTCTCATCTTTAAATATTAAACCACCAATATTAGCATTCTCAGCAATCAAGAGATTGACAGCCATTTGCTCTACATTAGTTAACTGTATAAATCTATTATCAGGGTTAGCAGTTGCAGTTATATTATCATAACCATCCTTTAATCTCCACCAGGTATTTGTTGCTCTGTGATAAATATAATCTATCACTTGATCGTTATTTCTATAAATATCTCCTGTTGTCCATTCACGCTGTATAGGCACTCGGCCTTGTTTACCAATCTGCCCATCCTGCACTTTTGTTATAGAAATAACATCTTGATATACATTTCCTTGTAAATCTGTTACTTCTACTCGATAACTATTTACAGTTGTAACCTGATTATTTGCTATAATAAAATTTTGAGTGTTTCCAATTATTGCTCCTGCCGAATTATACCATCGATATAAATCAGCTTCAAAATTTATAGCTGTAGCCTTTAACGTTATATTAGCAGGTGTAGCATTTTGAAATTGTGTACCTGTAGCTATTATCTTTACGCTCTTTACTTTCTCCTTTATCTTAATAAATCGAGAACCTCTAACTATATCCCCCATCTCTTTCCAAATTTTAAGACTCAGTAGCCTCAAATAACACCATAACTTCATCTCCAATAGCTACTACATCAGCGTACGTTAATGTATAAGCAGTACCAGTAGCTTGATTACCTACATTAGTACCATCCATTTTAACTTTCTGATATTTATACACCCAGTTTCCTGCAGCTGCAGTTGTAGTGCCACGCATAACAACTTTTGGTTTATACACAATACTCTGCCCTACATCCAATGCATTTTCATTTCCTGTTACATTGTACATCAACTCCTTTGTGTCAGTTTCATCACGTACTGAAATAATAGCCGTTTTTATAAGCTTTCCTGATTCAAAAAATTCACAGATATAGGTATCATATGTCTGTACATCTGCGCTTGTAAGTGTTAATGTTTGTCCTGTTTTACCAGGAAGTAACATTCTGTTATCTTTGATAGGATCATTAGCCAAATCTTTTACTTCGTCCAAGGTACTTTTATGCCATTGGTAAGTGATGTTAGTTGTTGTTTCTATTCCGCCTTTTTCAATAATAGCTTTCAGAGTTACACTTGGAAATTGAGTAGTAATAGTAGCACCACGTCCATTAGAATCTATTATGTAAGCATTATAAGTATTGGCAGATACATTTTCTTTTAAAATAGAAATAAGAGCATTTATAGCAGTTGTAAAACCTCCAGTATAAGCATTAGATCTAAATTCTAAAGTAGATGTTGTATCAACACCTGTCATTATATCTGCTTTTATCTTTAAAGCAGGGACTTTTGTACTACCAATATCATATGTTGTTTTTTCAAAACGAGTGTCTGTATCTTGTATTTCAACCCCATTTAAAAACCACTTAATAGCAGTTAACTGAGTATTAGATAATGGTGTATTAGTAAGTGATGTTAAGACCTGTGCATACACAGTTCTGTTGTCAGTAGCCCAGCTACCTATCACAGCTCCATTTTGATATTTAGCCACCAAAGGCTTATCTGAAATAAGCATACTTGTAAGTGTATCTCCTTTTTGAGATAACTTAATGGTTCTTGCACCTCTTACTATTTCTGCCATGTGTCCATTGTTTTTACTGCTTGCGCTGTTGTTATTTCTTCAAACTCAAAATCTTTACTTCCTACATAATTGCTAAGTATATCTCTTTTAAAAAGCACTTGTCCTTTCTTAGTTGGAAAGTGATGCGTAGCTGTAATAATCCCTTTTTCAACAGCCACCTCTTCATTCATAATCACATAATACATATCTATACTTTTAAGGTTAAATCTTCTCTTAGTTCGTAGTCAAGTTCTTTATTTTCTTCGTTAAGTGCGATGATATCTGCAATAGCTATATTCACTTTAAAGCCTTTATACTTAAATGTGCCATCGGATTGTTTTATCCACCCTACAGAAAATAACTTTTCAGGCTCTTTGATAATCCCCTGGTTAGTATTTAATACCATTTCTGCCTGTACACTTTCAGATTCAGGACTAACCTCTTTAGGATATAATACTTCTACATTATATACAGGCATTTGCTTCATTAGCATATAATCACCTTTGTATAATTTAGCAGGTTTTTGAGGTCGATATCCTTCAGGAAGGGTTGTTTCTTGTTTGTAGTATTCTGTTTTTTGTGAAATAAGATTTTGTAAGTCTTGTTTTGATGGTGACCATTCTGATAAATTATCCCCAATCCATAATTTAGGATTTTCAATAATCACTTTTTTCTTAGAAGTATCATTCTGGATTCCTATATACCAATTTTCATTTATTGAGTTAAATACATACTTATTAACTATAACACCCTTAAATCCAGCATGTAAAGTAAAATAAATACCATTAATAAGTTTATCTAAATGATTTGATTCAATTATTTCTGATCTACCATCAACATAAATAACACAACTTTCAATACATTCTACATAGAATGAAATATAACCAGTCCCTATCCTTGTAATATTTTTACTAACTATAGCAGAATCATTTCTAAAATCTATAGGCATAATCTCTATTTGCCTTCCAAAATTAGATATGACATAATCCATTGAAATACTAAACCAATCATAAAAGCTATTACTTAAATTCTCAGATTCACTCTGATATAACCTTCTCCATTCAATTACATCCGCATCCGCATCAACTTTTTGTTGTACTAAATCATTGAATTGTTCTGTACAATCAGCAACTTCACATTTGAATACATCTCCTGCTTTACTTAATTCCTCAGCAGGAATAAACAACTTCTTAGTTGCTGTACCTTGATATCCATTTGCATCTGTAAGTAAAGTATCTCCTTTATACCACCAATAAGCAGCTGGTAACTTTTCAATACCTTGTACCAAATTTGCAGTACAAAGCAAACCCTGGTTATTTTCTGTAGGTATTAAGTTATATCCAACAGGAGCTGCAGTCTCCAATACAATAGGAGATGTTGCAATTGGTAAAGTAATAAGCGTAAAACTTTCTTGATAGTTTACAACACGTTTTGTTTTTTGTTCCATGTATCTTGCTGTAAACACAATAGTAACAGCTTCCAAATCACTTACATTCTTAAATACTTTTAATTGCCCTTTATCAGCTCCAGTACCAATAACAAAATCTTTATTCGTCGATTCAATTATTTTAAATACACCTGCATCTGATATCTTCCATACTACATCAGTTAACTTGTCGTTTACCAAGCCATTTACAAGATTATGCGGATCATTAACGCCACATTCAACTCTTACAACATAAGGATCTATCCTTCTGTCAGGCTCAAAATAACGTGTGTTAGCATTATAATTTTGCCTATTACTACCATTTATAACTACAATATTCTTATACGTATTTAAAGGCCTATAAACAACCTTCAAACTTAAATTACCTTGCTTCATCCTACATTCATTTTAGCTGTTAATGTTTGCCCCTCTACAATTGCTTGACACATAAATGTTATCGAGTGATCGTATATATTCTGCGTAAAATCTTCTTGAGTTAATTCGATTATTCTTTTATTCTTTCCAAGGCTCCAAATAGCATCGCTATCCTGGTCCTCCTTAGTAGTACCTGATTCCCTAAACCACTGCCATTGTACTACTTGATGAGTAAAGTCTTTGAAGTATCTTTCTACTGTAGCTGTTAGTGTAGTACGCATATTCATAGAGTCAATAAAATCACCTTCTGAGGAATCTATGAAGAGAGCGAGGGAATCAACTCCTATAATTTCATCTACATTATCTAATGTCAAAGGAATATCTAAAGCACCATGCACATAAAATTTGTCTTCACTCTTTACATACTTAAACACTATTATTTCTCCTGGACGCAAATAGTAATCCTTCAAAGTATATAGAAAAATATTAGATATATTATGCCTGATAGTCATATAATCAGTCCTACTATTTCTAATAGAAATCTCAATACCATCATATAACTCTCTCTTAAAATCAATTTTAGAAAGTGGATTAGCAATATTTCCTTCATATTGATTACCCCCTATAACATCTATATTTCTAACCTGATCACTTATAGAAACAAAACCATATTGCATAATCTGTTGTACCCACCCAAAACTCAACTTACTCACAAAATCCGAATTCGAATCCCCAACACTCTGAATCCCTTGATCACTTACATACACAAGCACATATTGCAACTGTTCTACTCTACCAACCACATAACCATCTGTATTTTCAACACCAGTAGCAATCTCAAACTGTCCTTTGTCATTTGCATAAACAACATCAACGCGATAACAACCAACAGAAGTACTATCAATAGCAAAAGAAAAAGGAACATCATTACCTATTTCATTTCCTTTTATCCTCCACTTACTACCAGCATTTACAGTTACTACATTGACACTCTTAGAATATCCAGCATCAAAAACAAAATAGTCCTTTTCAGCAACCTTATCAATTCGTTCATCCAAGTATTTAAAGTTTCCATCAACCTCATTAGAAGTCAATTGAAACCCTTTCTCCTTTCTATATACAATCTTATTCGACATAATCCTCTACACAATATTCATCTACACAATACACTCGTTCTCTCGTTAACGTACCAAACGGCTCATCAGGCACTTTAATAAAAACAATATGCCTTACCCACAAATCATCATACAACATTCTCATAGACATTCTCAATCATTGTAATACTTGTTTTAGCTTCACTAAAATTCATTTCCAATCTCACAGGTATAAAATTTTTCTTACCCATCCAACTAAAACCAAATAGATAGTTAGGCTCACTTATACCAATTACATCACCATCTATTTTAATGTGAGGCTTAGGCTGTACACAATGTACCATCCTTGCAAAACAATCCCCATATCGCTTATTTTCATTCACTCCAACACGTCTCCAACTAAGCCTCCAAGACTTCTGCTCTTCTACTCCTGTCCTTCTAAACAAAAATCGCTTCTTAGTATTATCCTGACTATTATCTATATGAAACAATTCAACAGTCTTCTTAGTGGTATAGTCAATCGGCCTAACCACATTAACTTTATAATCTTTCTTAGCAAGAATCTTCAAAGACAACTTATCTATTCCAACAGCATCAAACGGTTTATCATTTGGATTCAAATGCACAGGTGGATAAATTCTAACCTGCAACCAATCACTCTTAACAATACTATACTTCTGCTTCTTAAACTTTCCTTTAATACTCTGTCTCGTTTCTACAAAGTTTTTATTGTGATAAACATCATCCTTAAGTTCAACACTATCACTTGAATGCCTAATATCAAAAGCAGAATCTTTATATCGATTAGAGTCAGGAAAATTACTATACAATACTTCATTACCATACAGCACCTCATAACGCATTAAATCCCCAAACTCATTCTTTTCAAAGCGCTCTTTAATACCGTTACCACGAGTATAAGAGATAAGTTCTATCTCAAAATTGAAATACTTAAACTGAAAGAGAGCATAAGGTTTTTCAAGGTATATCGGTTGTTTAAACTCTATATAACTACCTTTCACATTCGATTCTGTTACATTACCCCTAACAGCAAGATTAGTCGGAGTAGATATTGTTACATCCGGAATAGTTTGCCCTGGTTTTGTCCAGGTATATATCCACTTGCCATCACGAGGCACAAATACTACTTCTGCATTACCTACAATATTCCATTTATCCTTTACGGGTAAATCAAATACTGTTTCCCCTTGCTCATAAAAAGACTCATCTATCACATCACTCTCTTCATCAAACGCAGCAGACAACGATACTTTTTTCCACGGTGACACAACAGTTATTGTTGGCTCACTATAAAAAGTAAGATCCTTAGTAGGTACTTGCACTTTCTCAACTCCTTTGTAAGCACCGTCAGCAGAATACACAACAAAATCAATCTCTGTTTTATGTTGTTGATTCATCCCTACCAAATACCACTTACCTCTCCAACTATATAACTTACATCCAAGATCATGTACCAACCTTTCTAACACATCATAGATATTATCAGTTTCAGGCATCAATACAACTTCCACATCACTCTCTTTCTTATCATCTGCATATAGATATCCATCTATATAAGTCTCATCCCATCTATAGCCATTCACAGCCTCAATAGCAGGAGAAAAATACAAGTCCTGAACCAAGCCAGTAGCACGCAACGCAGTAGTTAGATATGTTATTACAGAATGCTCTTTGCTATACATTTCATAACTCTCAAAGTCCAACCCTTTCAATAGTCCAACCCTATCCGTAGCAGTCATGCTCACGAAAAAGCAACCATTCTTATAAGGCTCAGAATACTGATCAGGCAACAGCCAACCACGCCACAACAGATTTTCATGCTCATCAGTAAGATCTACCCTAAATTGGCTTTCACTTCCTGTAAATAAATGGTAAAACTTACCATCCATCGCATCAGGCACAAGCAAATCAAATGTCAAAGAACTTGTCATAAGCACACCGTACTTATCATCAGAACCTTCATAATTCAAAACAATAGAACTACGTGCTGCCAAATTCTCCTCAGTCTCAAATACATCTGTAGAAGAAAAATCTTGTACAGTTGTATTTGTATAAGTATCTATTATCCTAATTCGTACCTGCTTCATCTTATCCTATTCGTTTACTTCTTGTACTATTTCTATCCAATACCAATTGTAGTTTGTTACCATCAAGCACAAAACCACCTCTAAGAGTTATTTGTGTAATACCACCACCCGAAGGCTCTATCAAATCTTTCAATTTATTAAGAGGCGCGATTACCTCAGGGTTATTAGCAGCACCTGCATACTCACCCATCAATCCAAATGTAGGACCGCTCACAATCCCTCCATCTGCAAATTTTGGTATAGCTGCAAACGCTCCTAATACTCCAGCCACAGCAGTAGCAATAAATGCCGGAGTGGCAAACACCGCCCCTGGTCCTGTTGCATTACCCGATTGTGTAGCACCCACAATACTATTTGCAAGCGCATTACTCAAAGCCATTCCAATAAGCTTCAACACTGTCGCCATCATACTCTGTCCAAACCTCGCCAATCCACTATCTATTTCCCCCATACTTGCAGTAAAATTCTGAGACAAAGTATCAAACGCACCTCCCACTATCTCACCATACATCACAGCTTCCTCTTGTCGCTGTGTCAACACGTCCTGTGCAGCCTTCGCTTGCCCCTCTATAGAAGCTTGCAAATTATTAATAGACTCCTGTGCTGCACTAAATGACTCATGATCTATTTTAGTTTTCAAAGTAAACTCCAAATCCTTTATCTCTCCAGCCAACGCATTGTATTGTAGCGAACCTATCTGAGTTACTTTAATATCTTCTCGCTTCTGCGCTATCAATCGCTCATAACTTGCGATAGAACCTTCAGGAATAGGCTCAAAATTCATACTTATCGCAGTAGCCTTTTCACGCTTACTTTCTATAGCCTCTATCTTCTGTTGCACAGTCTCAATCTGCCCTGCAAACGACAACCATTCATCACGTGTAGTAGCTGTTGCATCGCGCATTTTTTCAAGCCCTTTTATCTGAGCCTCATAATACGCAATACTCCCTTTCGCAAACTTATCAGCATCACCACTACCACCTACATTTAAGCTTCCACCACTTCCATTCTCTTCAACATTGGTATCTGTCGGAACAAACTGTTCTTTCTGTGCTTTCATCAAATCATCCAAAGCACCAACCTGCTTATCAATCAAAGCAATTTCTTTCTCTTTTTGCTTCAACATAGGTTCATAAGCAACTCTTATCCCTTCAGCAGCCTTAGCCGAAAAACCTGCTTTTTTTATATACTCTTCAAGCTCTTTCCTATTTCGGATCAAAACATCATTTGTCTCAATACCAAAAGCAGACCACAACTTATTAAATGCTCCCTGAGCCAAAGCTCCAGTATCTGCAGCATTTTTCATCTGAACATCTATCTGTTTCTGATACAACTCAGTCTTTTTAGCCAACGCTGCTTGCTCCATTGCTTTTCGCGATAATGCTTTTACATAATCATCTATAGCTTTAGTAGCCTCCCTTGTATTAATTGTCTCAAGGGTAATACCTTTCAAATATTCAGGACTAAGCGCATTCAATTTCTTGATAGCATCTTCACGTTGCTTCTTAGATAATGTTTCATCCCTTGCTGTTTTAACAAGAGTATCCAACTGCGCCTTTTCTCCAGCAATATTCTTCTGAGCTTCCTTAGTTACATCATTTAATGTACGCTGCACTTCATTTGCCTGATTAGCCTCTCTTGTAAAAGCATACAACGCCAAACCCAATGCAGCCACCGCAATACTAATTGCTGTAAGCGGATTAGCTAACATCACAGCCCACGTCCTACTCATTGCTACAGTAACAGCATTCCATCCTGCAGCAAATACAGGTAGTATTTTTACAATAGCTCCAATTCCAAAAATCAAAGGACCTATCGCAGCTGCTATTCCTCCTATTACAACAATTACTGTTTTAGAAGTATCAGTAAGCTCCATAAACCAATTGCTAACATCTTTAATAGCAATGGTTATTTTTTTTAAGGCAGGTTCAAGCACTTGCCCTATCTGTATAGCTACACCCTCCAAAGCAGATTGCATTTCACGCCAACTACCACCAATACCACCTTCCATTTGGTCCTGCATACGCTGTGCTGTTCCTGCACTATTTTCTATAGCCTTACTCAACTTATCAAAATCCTCCGGAGCTGCATTCACAATTGCCAACAATCCCGATATCGCTTCTTGTCCCGCAAGCATACCTGCATACTGTCCTTTTTGAGAGTCAGACAACTTAGAGAACTTATCTCTCAATTGCTCCATTACATCACCTAACGGTTTCATACTCCCGTCAGTATTCTTAACAGATATCCCCAAATCCTCCATCGCTTTTTGACTCTCCTTTGTTGGTTTAACCATACGAGTCATCAAAGCCCTTAATGCTGTACCTGCTTTTTCTGCCTTAATACCTGCATTAGACATTAACCCTATAGCAAATGCCAAATCTTCTACAGAATATTTCAATGATCCTGCCAATGGTGCTGCATATTGAAATGCCTGCCCAAGCATTCCAACAGTCGTATTTGAATTACTTGCTGCAGTTGCTAAAACATCAACAAATTGAGAAGCCTGTTCTGCTCCTTTACCCATTGCAGTTAACCCATCAGTTAAAATATCTGATACCATACCCAAATCCTCACCACTTGCAGCAGCAAGAGCTAATACTCCTGGTATTCCTTCTATAATTTGTTGTGATTTCCATCCTGCCAAAGCCATATAATTCATAGCTTCTGCTGCCTGAGACGCAGTATATCGAGTCTTAGCTCCCATCTCTTCAGCTGTAGCAGTCATAGCTTTAAACTCTGATCCTGTAGCATTTGTAGTAGCCATTACTTTTCGCATAGAGTCGTCAAAATCCATGCTTATTTTACTACTAAACCCAGCTATTGCAGCCAAAGGAGCAGTTAGATAAGTACTCATTTCCTTACCTATTTTCTGCATTTCCTTACCAGCTTTCTCCATTTCTCTACGTGCCTTTTGCATCTCTGTAGAAAACTGATCAAGGTCCGCCCTAAATAGAACGTTTATTTGCGCTAAACTTGCCATTTACCAACTTCATTATATTCAACTTCACTCTCACTTCATCACTATAGGTACTACATACTAACCGATACTAACCCTATCCATTGCATCAATCTTTACCCAACGATCTTCCATTTCCTCATAAGTCAACTCCTCACCATTTTCGTCAGCTAAGTTTTTTAATTCATTGTCCTTATCCCAAGGAAAAGGAAGAATCTCTTTTGCACTTTTATTTTTACTCTTCAAATGAGGTCTAATAATAGCATCATAAAGAGTACGTATTTGCTCCCAACTGGTCTTTGTTTGCATTTCCAAATTAGCATTCCAACCAGCCTGTATATTAGCAAATTGGCGTGGTGTCAAACTGTATAAATATTTTATATCTAACCCAATTCTCCCACACGCCAATGCTTCTAAATCATCCCAGGTAAATTCTACCCTTTCACTCTCATCTGAGCTATCGTTTTTTTTTGCTCTTCTGTTGGCTTTGGAAAAGACTCCATAAAAGCCAACATAATATCTCGCATCTTTGTCGGATCACTCATAAGTGCATTTACAGCATCATCACTATTAATATCATATCCAGCTGTAGAAGCTGCTGCAGATATTAAATCACCAAACAAATTCATTTTATCAATACCAATATCTCCAAAATCATCATTGTCATCGATTCCATCTTTATTTAGATGTGCTCCAAAACGATCAAATATACCAGTAATAGAATTAATCCCCCATTTCTCACCAAGCCTTCTAAGAACCCCATAACCAAATTCAAGCCCAATAATAATTCCTTTTACTTCTATCTCTACATTTTTCATATTACTCTGTTAATCGTGATATAACTAAATCTCCATTTCCTTTAAAAGAATAAGAAGAAGTACTACTACTTCCATTATCTGCATTAATATTTGTACTTTCAATTAATGCCATTCCTTTTAAAAGAATATCTCCTTTCTTCCCTGTAGTCATCTCTACCTCCACCTCTTTTCCTGCCAATTGCAAAGTCAACAAATCAAAAGTATCTGCGTTCGTACCTGCTACCGCTTTATTTACAGTAAGCGTTTCAGCACTCAAACTCCATTCGTAATTACCAGCAACATTAATAGTACCATCTGTATCCTTTGTAGCAATAGACTCCAAAGTAGTGCTCACCGAGATACTACAACTGGTTGAATGAAACATAGGTTTTCCACCAACCTTAATCCTTAAATCTTTCCCTTTGTAAAAAGTTCCTTCTGCCATAACCTATTTTATTACATTAAAATTTATACTTACATATACGTATTCATTTTCCTCATCAAACAAAGTCTGAGTACTCATATATTCAACCCCACATTCCTCTACAAACTCATCTATATCCTCTACAGCATCTTTCATTTTATCCGCAAAATCCAAAGCCTCACTGTACTTCTCTGGTTGATAACACAGTGACAGTGTAACCGGAAAACTCCTTGCATCTTTTGTCAAATAAGGTACTTCACCAATATTGTAAACAGCGAAAGGAAACTCCTTTTGATTACTTACATAAAGCGGATAAAGCTTATCTTTCATTTCATTTTTAAACACTTCCAAACTTGTAAAGTATTTAAACAACATTTCACTAACCTCTTTCATACACACACTATCTACTCAATTTATTTATTCTCCTTTGTATAAAAGCAGCAAACTTCTTTTCTGCATCAGTTGTTACCTGCCCTTTCGTTTGCTCATAAGCTTGTGTCAAAAAAGGTTGCGCCTTTGTCATTTGCGCCCTTCCCATCTGTCTCAAAGAAGCCCTTTCTTTTTTCCCTTTCCTACCTTTATTCAAAGCACTTCCCTTTCGCGTATTAATCACGCTTACATTTCGTTTTCTTCTAATCATTGAAAAGGATTTCCTTTTCGATGTAGCACTTGTAAAATATTCGTGACCCTCATGCACAAATGCACCATACCAACCATCATATTTCCTTTTAGCTCGCGCACCTACAGCTACAGTAGGGTTCTTACTTCGAACATTAATAACCCCTAACGATTTCTTTAATGTCCCTGGCATTATCCACTTACCTCTACTATAGTGTTTCTCTTTACTTACAGGCACATTTGATTGTGCTGCATTAACAGTAGGTTTAGCTATTTGCCTTAATATTGCAATAGACTCCTTGCGTTTATCCTTGTCATCAGCCAACTCTTTTACCTTATTAGCCAACTCCTGAAACCCTTGTACATCTACCTTAACACTATTGCTCATGACTACATCTTAACTGTAAATATTGCTTTCTACCAATCAATCCCACATGCACAATTCTACATTGCATACCTTCATCTTCTATCAGCATCTCAAAACCTTCTTTCTCTATCTCTCGCCTCCAGCGTATCACATAAGTACGAGAAGTAGATTCCATCACAGCCATATCTATTTGCTCGCCACCACTCTCTTCTACTATAGCCGCCCAAGGTTCACAAAACACCTTTGTCACACTCTTCTCACTTCCAGTAGAATCTCGCTCCTTCACAACTTTCAGAATCTTAATCCTCCGATCAAGACTCCCGATATATGGTTTACCACTTAAGCCCATTTCTTATAAGGTCTTAGCAAGTTATTTACCGCACTATTATTCCCCTGTGCCCTATCTTCACGCTTTTCAAAAGATTCCCCTACACTAAGCAACATTGCATTCTTAATAGCTTTAGGAAGTGTCTTAGCATCATAGCCATAATCAATAGTCACCTTAATTTGTTGACCATCTGTCAAAGCAACATCCTTAAACTTGATTACATAAATCTCAGAATTCAATCTACCTACCTTCGAATAAGAAGAAGTAGGAAGAAGAATTGACTCAACACCCTCTTCCACTACCTCTACCTTTTGCACAACATCATTCATCGATATATTTTCAATCGTGATATCTGCTGTACTATCTTGTAATATTTCTAATTGTCCCTTAACAAACTTTCTACTTGTGTAGTTTTCAGCTACAGTCAAAGCAGAAGATATATAAAGCTCTATAAGATCATCATCCTCTACATAATCCTCTTCTATTCTCAGATGCTTCTTAGCCAACTTCAAATCCAACAACACAACACCTTCCTTTTCTTTTACTTCTGCCTTTACCATAACCGAACTTTAAAAATCTATAATATATGAACGAGAAAATTATTCCACGTATTCAGCATACATCGCCTCCACGATTTCTGCTGCAACCTCTTTATGCAAGGCAACCTCCTGCCCTACATTATAAGGAAGCTTAAATCTTCCTGCTGGAGAAAGCAAGAAACGCACAAGAGAAACATGTTCTCCTGCAACCCTCACAGCATTTGCAAGCCTCTGACCCGCTACTTCTGCATTAATTCCTAAAGCAGAAGCTTTTGTATTAAACAAAGCAATTTTGTCCTCAAGCTCCTTGATAACATTATCTTTATCTTTAATAATACTTTCTTTAAGTTCAATTTCAGCTTTCAGTTCAGTATTATAAGCTTCCAATCCCTCATTATCACTTAGTAGCATTTTAATCTTTTCAGACTGAATTACACATAACTTTTCAGACGCCTCAACCGTAGCTTTCAACTCTGCAATCTCTTCAGGAGTAATCTCTTTAGTTACTTCTACAGATACAGATTTATTATCTGCACCTTTATCTTCTGTAAGAACAGGAGCTTTCTCAGCCCCTGATTCTTTATTGTTATCTGCTTTTGCCATCGATTATCCTTTTAAGAATTTATTAACTGCAAACGCTTCAGGATTAGCACACTGCACATCTGCATACAGATTAGAATATAACTTAACCTGTGCAGATCCAGCTCCAGTTATAGGATCAGCAACGAAGTTCACACCTCCCCATTGTCCAATAAACAATTCAGAAAAATCTCCATAAATCAATGGCTGTGTACCAGCTAACGTTTCTACAAGATTCGTTACAATAGTCTTACTACCGTTCATCATTCCATTCTCCATTAAGAATCTTCCACTTCCTGCATCCTTCTTAGCTACCATTGCCGCACCAGCTAAAAGAGAATTCATAATATAAGTAGCATTACCTACATTAGCATTTGAAGACGCTACTAACTTCCATAGTTCAATAATCGCTTCATGAGTCAACTCTTCTTCTGACACAGCCTTAGCTAATTGAACTCCAGGCATATTTAACAACCCTAATGGTGCTTTACCTCCTGCTCCATTTAAAGCAGCCTGATTCAAAGCCCTTCCTGATGCTTCTCTTAACTTATTGTATATAATATTCTCAACACCTTCAGAGGTTTGTAACAATAATTGATTTGAAATAGAGATACCAGCTCCAGCACGTTTAGGCTTCATCACAGGACCTCCCACTTTCTCAGCTTTTAATACAATCTCTTCTAACTCATCTAACCATTTGTATTCGTATTCTGAGAACTTAGGCAACCCTACATTTCCAACTAATCCAGTCATCATTGTAGCCCCAGCTTCTTCTAAAAATAACTTCGGAATAAAACCCTCAACAATTCTATTCTCTTGCGTAACTAATGTTCCTCCAAACTGCCCTCCATCTTGACCTACTGTTTGAGTAGTAGCCCTAACCATTGTTGATGGAATAGAAAATGAACGTTCTGTATTGTTGAACGTTAAACTCAAAGTACCTGCTTCTCTTAAAGCCTCTTCATTCATCTCTTTTTCTACACCTGTCAAAGCTATCCCTCTACTCGCTGCTCTTGCCGCTGTTAAAAAGGAATATCTTTGAGACATCTCCCCCATCTCTCTTTCTTCAGAAGTTGAACTTCCTCCTGCTGTACCTAATGTTTCAGCAAAACGGATTTGTCTTGCTTCATTCGCTAACTCTCTTTCGATTTCAGCATCCAAAGCCTCAACCTCTACATCCATTGTATCGATTTGCGTTTGTTCTTCAGGTGTAAAACCTCTATTAGCTGTTTCAGCAACATCTACAATCGCTTTCTGTGCTTGCAACTTAGCCATTCGCTGTTGCTTTAAAATGTCCGATTTCTTCATCTTACTTACTCATTTTAATTTTTAAATCAATCAGCTTCGCTCTATTTGCTACACTGTTATATTTTACTCTCTCTGTATCTACCTGATTTACATCTATCTTAGGAAACCTCTGTTTAATATCTTCTAACCCATCAGCACTTCTCTTTAAAGCATCAGGATTACTACCAATAGGAACAATACTCCATTCCAAAAGATCCATCTTCGTAAATCTCAACACATCAGGATTCTCCCCTTTGTCAAAATCTCCCCATCTCGCTTCATGGATGTCAGCTCCAATACTTGCCATCCTAAGAATACCTGCCTGTACTTTCCTAAATACCTTTTCTGCTAATGGATTGTTTTCCGCATCTTCAAAAGTTACTAAGCCAATCAACTCATCTCCCTCTACTCTTACTACCGAAGTACCAATCACTAAGTCTGGATCACTCGACATAGTATCATGTACATAGATTACCACAGGATTTCTATTATATCGCTCTAAGTTCCAACCACCTATCTCAAATATAGTTCTGAACGTATCCTCAGCTTCTGTACTAATCACAAACTCAGCTTGTCTGTTCTGCACCTGTTCATCTGTTAATGCTCTAACAAATGCACTCCTTACCATCCTACTCATCCTTCAAATCCTTTTTATTCTTATCTATTAAATACGACATCATTTCCATATTAACAGGAGTAAGTGGTTCATCCAATCCTTCCAATGGGTCCAAGTCTTCCAATGCCCTTGCCTCATTTCTTGTCATTGTACCTGTGTAAATCATCTTAGTTAAATACTCAGCTCTTGCTCTTGAATCACCTCTTAACAGAACCTTTTCATTAAACTTCACATATTGATTCTCTTCTTGACCTGGCACATGTAAAAACATCTTCCTATCCAACTCCTGTTCTATCCTATAAGTCCAAGGAATTAAAGAATCCTGTACATGTTCTATATTTTGCACTTCGATATTAGAATAAGTACCATTGCTTAAATCCTTTATCTTGTGTGGCGCTATATTCAACCACCTCGCAATCTCCACAACACTATTTTTATTCGTTTCTAAGAACTGAGATTCTGCAGGAGTAATTGTAATAGGTTTATACTTCAACCCCTCATCCAACACAGGCACCTTAAACTTATTCTTCCCACTAAGTTTCTTAGTAAAACCATCAGATATAATCTCTTTATTCCCAGGAGTCACAGCCTTATCAGATTCTATCACACCATACCCCAATCCTCTATCCGAATAAATATCTCTTTGATATTCCTGAGCATCAAGGTTAACCCCAAGGTTATGTGCCGCCCATTTAATTACTCCAATCCCTACAATACCATCAAGCGAAAAACCTTTAAAATGAAGTATATCAGAACTGTTGTACACCTTATCTTTAATCTTATAAAAAAGCTGGTTATTCACTTTATCCTTCAACACCTCCACATCATCACTATCCTGAATAACCAAGCTTTCCTCTACCCCATTCTTGCTGCGATTAACTAATACATAGCAATTCCCTTTCAAGATCACCAACACAACCACCAGCTTCCAAAAATCAAATGCCGTCATCATCGGGTTAGGTTGTGTGCTAATAAGATAGTTAAGCGGATGTTCAACGTACTTGCGACGATGGTCCCCTTTTTTGATATGCACTGCCTTAGGCAATTTTGCAATATCATTACTCAACTGATCCACTGCATTATAAAACGCAGGAATAGTCAAAGCCCTTGAAGGAGTAACAATCGTTTTACTCCCACCACCAAAACCTGTAAAGAAATCCATAAAGCCCGAAGAACTCGCACTTTCTAATGGTCGAAATACCTTGTCTAACAATCCGCTCATCCTATCTTATCATTTGATCACAGGACAAACTTATTCACTAAAACCTTGACAAGGTGGGAACTTTGTTCCCGAAGTTTAATTATCTTTGAAAAAAATATAGCATGAACTTATTTATAGATACAAATATTTATTTAAACTTCTTTCATTTTAGTAAAGATGATATAACTGAATTGGAAAAATTAAAATACTTACTTGATGATGAAAAAATAACAATTCATCTTCCGCAACAAACAGAAGATGAATTTTATAGAAACAGGGAAAAAATCATCAATAATTCAATAAATAGTCTAAAAGAATATAAATCACCTAAAACATATCCTGAGATATCTAAAAACTATACAGAATTTGAAAATTTAAAGACAATTGTAAAAGAATTTGAAAAAACTAGACAATTAATAATCTCCAAAATAATTAATGATACAAAAGAGAATAAATTAAGCGCTGATTTACTTATCCGTGATATTTTTAATAAATCTAAAAAACATAAAACAACTGACATTTTAATACAAGAATCTAAAAATAGATATGATTTAGGAAACCCTCCAGGAAAGGGAAAATCTTATGGAGATGCTTTAAATTGGTGTACACTCTTATCAGAAATAAAAGACGAAGAAGACTTATACATCATATCTGATGACAGTGATTTTAATTCAATCTTAGAAAATACCGATCTAAATCCTTTTTTAAAAGAAGAATGGAATAAAACAAAAAAAGCAAAAGCAATTTACTACAATTCTTTATCTAAATTTCTTTCAGTACATTTTTCTATTATTAATCTAAAGGATAATACAGAAAAAGAAGCATCCATAAAAGAACTATCATTAACAAGTAATTTTGCACAAGCTCATGCAAGATTATCCAAATTAAAAAATTATAATAATTTTACTATTCCTCAATTAAATGACATAATGGAAATAGTAACTAATAATAATCAATTTTATTGGATAAAAGAAGATTATGGTATTGGAAATGTAATAAGAGAGATAGTGAATAATAATTATAAAGAATCTATCAATCAAGATATATATGAAAGATACCTATGGATATATGAACCTGAAAAAATAGAAATAACTGATGAAGATATATTACCTTTTTAATTTCATATATAAAAGCAAAGGAGCTAATTAGCTCCTTTGCTTTTATATATAACTATAAATATCTTCCCAAAAACAAATAACTCAAACAGAATAAGCAAGTACACAAACAACTGCCTAACAACAAACTGCTGTATAAATTCAAGTTCCAAAAACAAAGTAGTTAACATCATCAAGCCTAATCCAACAACAACCAACAACACAACCCCAACAAACCTTCTCATATCACACTTAATTTTCTATTTACAGTACGTTTAAAACTACAGTAATTCTTATACCGTTTACTCCCAAAATACTTCTCATACAACTCATTCACGTAGTTAAAAGCATCTATCCTGGATGGATACTTTGTTATTTGTTTAAAGTAGTACTCATAAAACCCATCAGTACTCGCTATCTGTTTCATTATTTCATTCTCTTTTCTTAACCGTTCATTCTCAGCCTGAACCGCTAAATGGTGTTGTGATATTGTCATAACTTTCTTTTTTGATTACTTAACCTCTTCTTTTAATCCTGGAGAATACACTCCTAATTGATATGCCTGCACCCTCCATCCTTTCCCCTTGTCATTATCCAATAACTTGCGATACGCACTTACAGTCATTTCCTTTCTCATTACCACCTCTACCATCACATGATCAGGCAATAATATATTTACTTTCTTTTTTACCATGAACTATAGAAGTTTTTGTAACTCTACAATCAAAATCTTTACACTTTCTTTACTACTAAATTCAATAAGTGTATTACTATCAAAAATAACTGACTCGCTACAACTACCTATCTCTTCTCGTTTATCATTATGTCTAAAATATAGAAAACCCCCTCTTTTATTTTCAATAACACCAAAAGCAACATTCCCATATCCTAAAAGAAAATAATCATGTAAACACTTAAATTGAGACGCAAATTCTTGAAATTGATTTTGTTCTTCTTGACTAAATTTTTCATTTAAACATTCAAACTTAGATACAAATTCATTAAACTTTTTTTCTTCTTCTTTCATATTAATTATATATAAATATCATCCTCACTCATTGGCTTGCTATATTTTCCTCCTGTATCCTCTTCTACAGACAGAGAACCTCCTAAAGCCATAATAGAAGCCACAATACCATCAATTCTCTTTCCATTCCTATGTGAATTTCCCTTATGAACCTTAATATTCTCATTTGCATCCTCATATAAAACACATCCTGAAAGCATCCATTCTAGTACAGGATTACCATCGTGTTTTATTTTACCATCATAAACTAATTTTTCAAATTCTTTTGTAGGATGGGATATAATACCAATACCTTGTGGAAAAGCAGACATAGATATATCCTCTTCTTCAAAATCACTCGCCATTGAACCTATATTATAACTGTCATACTCTATACGTTTTACATTTAAGTCAAAAAAGGTTTCCCTAATTTTATCCTTTACATAATCGTAATTAACCCTCCCTCCTGGTGTTGCAGTTAAATATCCTTTATCCATCCAATACCTATACGGAACCTTATCATCTTTACTTCTTCGATCAATAGTTTCTTGAGGGCAAAACATAAACGGCAACAGATATCTATCTCCATTTTCATCAGGTTCTGATAAAAGCACATAAGCAGTCATATCAATTCTAGTAGACAAATCAAGACCTCCATAACATCCATATTCTCTAAACTTATCTAAAGGAATTTCATTAACCTTATTACGTTTCCAAATTTCACTTGGAATCCAAATAGTAGGAGCGTCAACCCACATGTTAAGATGTTTAGTTTTAAAGTTTGGTATCTTAGAAGGTTGGTTACGAGCTTTAATAAACTCTTTCCTAATGTTATCTATACTTAAACCATAACCTAATAATGGGTTAGCTTTATACCATTCCTCTTCATTTTCCCAATCATACTCCTCTTTTTTATCTTTATCAGACAACTCATTATCTTCGATTGAGTCTAAATCATGAATCATTATCCATAAGTGATCATCCTCATTTCTACCCTCCAAAACTTCTAAAACAGCATCTTCATAATTTTTACACACACTCTGTACATTTGTACCTGCAGTAGTAATATGGTATGTTATTGGCTGAAGCCTACTAATAGAACTAGACTCTAAATTCTCCTTAACTGTATCATCCTTATGAGCATGATACTCATCAATTATAGATACATGTGCGTTAATTCCGTCTTGAGTTTTAGAATCTCCCCCTAATGCCATCATTTTACTCTTTGTTCTTCCAAACTTTATTTCTTTTAAATAGCACCTAAATCCTATATTTCTCAAATTAGGATTTGAAGGAGATTCTATAAAGTCTTTTGCTTGATTCCAGCATAATTTAGCCTGGTCCTCTTTTGTTGCTCCAACATAAATCTGAGCTCCTTGTTCTAAATCAAAACTCATACAATATAATGCAAGACCTGCCATCTCAGCAGTTTTACCATTTTTCTTTGCCCTCTTATCGTATACTGTATTAAACCTTCTCTTTCCATCCAAATCCATCCATCCAAAAATGTTATATAAAGTAAACGCTTGAAAAGGTGCTAAGAAAAATCTTTGACCTGCCATTTTACCAGTTGTATGACTTAAGAAATTTGGAAAAAAATTAATAACTCTCATGCCTTTATCATGATCGATGTAAAAACCTTTAGCCTCTGCCTCCTCAATAAACTTATAGAACCTATCAACTGCCAACTTAATCCGCTTTCCTGTTTTTATCGTCCCATTTCGGACAGCCTCAGCATATTGAAACGCTGGAGAAGAAAGCATTTCTTTAGTTAGTTTCATAATAGTTAAATTTACAACTCTTGATTAGCTAATATATATACAGTGTTTTGTATTTGATGTAGATATTTTATCCGATTATCCAAATCAAGCCCATCAACTCTTAGTATTCCTCCTCCTAAATGCTCTAACCATACATCATGAATATAGTAGAAACACTCCTCTTTTTTAAAACCATGCTTAAATAATACTTCTTCTGTTAGTAGTATAAAATCAATATTGTCTAAATCTATCCATTCTCCAAATATAGATTGCTCATTTCTATCCTCTATAAATGTCACATAACCAGGACTAATACAGTCAATTGTTTTAATTACTCCATTATGAAATACTTTATTCAAACGTCTTAATTGAGTATTTTTTAATTCTAATTTCATAATATATTTTTTAATGTCCCGAGGTAATACCCTAAAAAAAACACAACACTTATACCTATTATTACAACTGAAACTAATTTTAGTACACTGTAAAATATTTCTTCCGCTTCTGCATAACTTACATTGTGTTTAGATGCAAAATCTTTTATAATACTTTTAATCATATTCATTGATTTTTAAAATTATCCTCCGTACTTCTGATTTAGGAACCCAGCGAACAAATCGCCTTGTCCTGGATCAGAAGTTTTTACTTCTGTTAACTTACTTCTATCTTTAAATGAGAACCCAAAATGTTTAGATAAATCATCTAAATCTTTAATCATCTTTTCTCGTATAGTTACATATCCACTGACATTAGTCGCACCACCTTTAAACGTTTGAATTAATCCACCTTGAAGACCTCGACTATTAATCTCAGCTTCTGCCTGAATGTAATAATCAACTGTTGTCGCAAGACGGTGCAAGTGCACTAAATCAGGTTTTGTCAATCGCTTAGAACTTACCAACTGCTCCCCAAAATACTTATACCAATACTTCTGATCCTTAGATAAATTAAATTTCGCCAATGGAGCAGGCAACTTATCCAAGACATCATATAAATTTTTATTCTTACCTGCGGTTGTAGCATCATCCCAACTTAGAACTTCACCCGCCATATTAACAACTTTGTTATCCACACTCATAATCCTATTTTTTTAATCCTTAAACATTTACACCCCCCTACCTAAAATACACTCCGAGTAAAATTCCAACTATCATGCGATGTACAGCAGTAGGAAACAAAAACTTTTTAACCCCCATACCCCTTGCTTTCACGTGCAGATTTTTTATTATGATGAGAACTACACAACGATTGCATATTGCTCTCATCTAACTCAGCACCTCCAGCATTAATAGGGATGATGTGGTCAACCACATTTGCTACTGTCACAATACCTTCTATCTCGCATTCTACACACAAAGGATTCTTTTCTAAGAACACAGTACGAAACTTTCTCCACGTTCTCGAATTGTAGAACTTTGCATTACTACTCACATTCCTTTCAAATGCTTTACGTTCTTGTACCCAAGGTCTCTTAACACTATCTATTCTCTTCGCCATAATCAATCTTTACCCCTTTAAACTTTCCTTTATCAATTAATAAAGCCATCACACTTCCTTCTTTCTTAATATGATACTCTTTACATAACAACTCTAACAATTCCATGTTAGTCAATTCAATACTTCTACTAACCTTTGCCATACTATCCTCTACCCATGATTCAATCTACTTCTATACTCACATCTACTACACCAAATAGGTAGATTATACTCTTGACCTTTTTCAATACACACAACCCTCTCTGTCTCTTTTCTTTCAAAAGACACAGGATTAAACCAATAAGTAATTTCTTTATATGTATAAGAATAAAAACTATTACTTCTATAGTAAAAACTATCTACACTCTCTATTAACCATTGTACTTCCATTATTAAAATCACTTACAAATCCAAGTGAGAAGTTTTAAATTATACTCAATTGATTTAACCGTTTATTTTTTAACCTATTAAACTGTTCTTTATCATAAACAGTAAAATCTTTACTTTGAATAAGATTAGAAACATGTTCATATGTTTTATCTCTCGGAAACTTACAGGGTAGTATATTTATATCTACATACCCACCTCCATTCTTACTTGACTCTACTATAGCAAACAATCCTGAACACCTTACTTTTACAATACTTCCAATAGTTACTTTTTGTTTACTAAAGTAATTATGCTCATCCCAATCTTTAAAAGAATGACAATAACACCCATACAATCCTATAACGACCTCCATAACACACCACTTTAAAAAACAACCTCACTATCTCCAAAAGCTTCTGCAGCACTCACAGTAGGCACATAAACTTCCACATTACTATACACATCAGATTCTTGTTGACCACTTCCATTCTCTCTACTATCTGTTGGATCAATAAACTTTGTCTTATCACCAATCCATTTCAAGTAAGTTGTACCAACAGAACCCGCTCTATACTTAGCAAAGATTATCTCTGTATCACCTCCTTGTGAAGTCATTTCATCATACTCCGGATTACTCAAATCAATATTATAATATTCAGGACGATAGATAAACTCAACTATATCTGCATCTTGCTCAATAGAACCAGACTCTCTCAAATCAGACAACAAAGGACGTTTAGAATGTCCGCGCGTCTCAACAGCTCTCGACAACTGTGACATAACTATAATCGGAATCTCAAGCTCCTTAGCCAACAACTTCAACCTACGACTCACAGAACTTACCTCATTCTCTCTGTTATTACCTTTTGTTTTATCACTAATCAACTGCAGATAATCAACAATCAATAGTTTTATATCATACTTACGCTTCCATTGTCTTGCTTGTACTACAATGTCAGAGATATCACTACACCCACTATCCTTCATGTATATTGGATACTTCTCTATCCTTGCAACATGATACTGATAAGTATCCCAATACTGCGGTTTATCAAATCCTGTTTTCATAAGTTGACCTAAATGAAAGTTAGTATCAATAGCAACTATCCTTGCTGTCAACTGTTGATTAGGCATCTCTAAAGAAATAAAACCTACACCGTTACCAACCTTCGCATTCTCCACAACTGTCTTTAATGCCTTTGCCGTTTTGCCCATTCCGGGGCGAGCAGCAACTATAACCAAATCTCCATTCTGATATCCACTTGTATAAGCATCTATTCGCTTAAATCCAGTCAACACACCTGTCACTTTACTTTCTCCTGTGCTCTTAGATATAAACTCCAAACGCTTAGATAGGTCCTGCAACGATTCAGATATAACAACACTTGATCTACCAGTTAATATCAACTCAGACACATTGTCAAACTCTTTATTCCAACGAGCCAACAACTCAAACACATCATTAGTCTCATCCATTGCAGCTGCAGTTATATTGTGATTAAAAGCTACAATCATTCTTCTTAGCTTGTGCTGCAACAATATCCTACAGTGATACTCAATATGCGCAGAAGAACTTACACTTTGTGCCAACTCAACAATCAATCTACCAAGCGAACTATCACCCATAGCTCTCAATTGTTGTGCTACTGTAACCAAATCAACAGGACTACTATTCGAATACAAAGCATGCATTGCTTCATACACCTTCACATGCTCAGGAACATAGAACACCGTTGAGTCTTTAATCACCTGCATTGCTTCATCCAAACCATTCTTATCTACAAGCATTGCCCCCAACACAGCCTCTTCTGTTTGCTTTGAATGCGGAGGAATAAACCCTTTACTAACTTCTTTCATAACTAAAATGTTGTTTTTTGATATTGTTGAACTACTGGATGCATTACTTGTTGTTGATTACCTCCTTGCCCCTTCCTTTCATTCTCACAATAATTCAAAGCAAACCTTGTTAATCGAGCACTTATTTTTTTTACTGTGTATTCAATATCCTCTTCATCAAATTTGCAGTTAAACAACTCACAGAATTTTCCAAAATCAGCAATCTGTTTTTTAAATCTCATTTCAAAAGATTCATAAGAACTAAAACCATTTTCTTTCAAAAAATCGAGAGCTGTTCTTTTAATTGTATTATTAATTGTAATACTCTCCTTATTTGATTTGACTTTTTCGTCAATAGGTCTTGACGATTTTGTCAATAGGTCTTGACTTTTTTCGCAATAGGTCTTGACTTTTTTGTCAATAGCTATTTTGCGTTTATTCCCTTCTTTTTTAAACAATTCTACCTCTATGTAACCCGCCTTTTTTAAAGCAGATATCCACCTCGAAATAGTTTCTGTAGAAACACCATACAGCTCAGCGAAATAATCATTTCCTGCCCAACAAAATCCCTCACGTTGAGCTAAGGCTGTAATCTCCCCATAGAGCAACTTAGCATTAGGTTGCAATTCCTTATCATACCTTACAGATGCAGGTATAATAGCATAATATCCTGGTTCCATGTAACTACTTTTTACACTGTTATTTTATTAAATATTAAACACCTATTGATTATTTCGTCAATAGGCCTTTTTAAGCCAATTCTTTAAAACTGGCTTAAATCGACCATTCTCTTTTAAAGCACACCAAACTATTTTTGATATACTCTCAATTGTGGACACATCTCTTTAATCTTATCCAATTCATTATCGATTAAGATTTTTGATTCCTCAGCAATTATCTGCTTCAAATCAGGAGATATAAGCATACATTCCAAATCCTCATCCAATACCACTTCAACAGGCACAACAACATTCCCACAACCTTTAAAAACAGGTAATTCAATATTAAAAGACTCCGGAATATTACTATCAACAACCTGATCTATCAAGGCACGCCTATTTCCTCTATCATCTCTATTTGCCTCAATAGCCTTATTCACATTAGCCTTTATATTTTTAAGCACAGACACAAGCTCCATAGCAATAGATTTACTCTCAAACAAATGCCTATTCATCTTAATAAAATCAGCCAACTCAAAAGGACTATATTTCTTACCTGTATTAATATTAAAAGCATTCAAATCAGGATTCAACTCTATAACCGAATTAAGTAAGTATGTATTCTTTACAGACAACCCATAACTCAAATCCATTGTCAACCTATCATAAGAATAAACCAACACAGAGTCAAGAATAACCTTTTCTTCTACATCCGTTTTACTTAAAAATTCAACCACAGCCCCAATTGTGACATTAGATACTTTAAACTCTCCTGGTTGATATATTTCAGCTGCAGAACCTTGCCTTACAACTACCTCATTGCCTTCAGCAACTACACTAATTTTTAAATCACTCATGATCTTGTTTCTAATATTGATTCAACATAATATTCTACTTCTTCTAATAAATCAGACACTCTGTCTTCTGTATATATTACCCTCTTAACAAATCCTCCAATATGTGCTGATACAACAACTCCAATATGTGCTGATACAACAACTCCATTAATAACACTCAAAACAATTGATTCATTATTATCATTTAACAATTGATACCTAAACCCTTTTTCATTCAGAGTATCAAGATAACTCTGCAAAGCATTCATAACACCCTCCATAACTATCCTATTTTTTGCATTGCGCTACTAACTATCGAAAATTGTCTTTCACTCGCCAACAATGGGCGCGAATAAATCAACTCACCCAATGAGTTATAATACCCCATCATTTGCTCATCCATATCTGCAAGCAAAAACACCTCTTCCGTTATCTCTTCAGACGATGTTCTAATCCCCTGCATTAGTTTACCCATTTCAAATTTCAAAGGCTTAGCCGTTACTTTAAACGTTTCGCGATGCGACTTTAAGGTCTCATCTGCAATATTCAACTCAATAGCCTTCTGAGCATACTTATTTTGCAACTCAATCACCTCTGCCTTATCAAGTGCACGCATATAAGTTTTCTGTTCACTACTCACTGCATTATCTTTCAGATATTGCACACGATCCCTCTCAGGGATGTTTTGAAAAATCTTAGCTTCCATATACTAATTTTTAAAGTTCGTCAGAGAGAAGGGATTCGAACCCTTATGGAAAAAATTTTGACTACTACTTCACTTTACAACCCAGTTGACTCACTCTCTGTTATCTCATTAAAGCAATACAACCAACACAAGCAGAATTGCCATAGACGCGCCAAAAATCACAGGCGCGATAACTTCACTACGTTTCATTAAAACTTTCTTTTACAAACCCTACATTCCTCCACACAACCAAAAAACTCCCCAGGGTGGCAAGCCTTCACTTCTGCTTTACACTTTGTAGGGTTAACAGTTACTTTCCCCACTTTGCTGTTTTGGTTCATCATTGCCACAGCTGGCACTTCCTGTAGTATATCCTTGATGTGTTTCATTGTTTACATAGTTTACTATCTTATCACTAAATACCTTCCAAGACTCCTCAAATGTTTTCATAACTATACTTTCAAAGTTTCCATTGCATTCTCAATCTCAGATTTATAGTAATACACCTTACCTCCTATTCCATGACTCACCACACGCCCCTCAGAAGTCCATCTACTCAAAGTAGACAATCCAATTCTCAAAAACTTTGCTGTCTCTTCACGATTCATCAAAACATCTTCATTTTTAGAACTTTGCAATTTTTCAACCACCACATCAGCTATCATATCAATCAACGCAGCAGCTGTAATACCTTCTAATATTAATTTACCATCCATAACTATTCGATTTTTAATATTTCTAATACTTCTTCCAATTGATGATTCAATCTAAATTCACGACCTGCCCAAAAATTAACAAGTCTATTTCCACCATCATGACTATTTAATTCAGGACACTTCTCCATTACCACACTTAAAAATGATTTTCTGGTAACAAATCCTAATACTCTAAAATCACTCAGTATTTTTAGAGATTTTGCTCTAATCGCTATTTCTTCATCAGCAGCGTGTATCTCAATAACTTTTTTCATACTTTTGACCAATTTGTGACATGTCAAGGTTTTACGTTTAAAATCATAAATTATTAACGTGACCTGACATGACAAATATAGAGTAAATACTCTAAGAAACAAGTTTAAAAATAGTAAATAATCTAAAATAGATATATGTTAATAGATAGAATATTGAAAATCATAGAGTTAAATAATATAACAAAGAGTGAATTTTATAGAAAAACAGGTCTTTCAAATGGTTTTTTAGATAAAGTAAAAGATGTAGGAGCTTCAAAATTAGAGCAAATACTCAAAACTTTTCCTGAAATAAGTGAGAAATGGCTTTTAACTGGAGTAGGAGAAATGATTAAAAATGAAGAAATAAAAAACGAGGCCACTCCAATCACTGCTGGTCATGTCAAATACATTCCTTTAGTTTCGCAATATGCACAAGCTGGATACCTGGGTGGTTTCGATAATAAAGTATACATGGACTCGCTACCAAAAATGCCTATCATTATACCATCAGATCAAGAACCAAAAGGAGAATATATATGTTTCGAAGTCTCGGGCGATAGCATGATATCAGACAAAGATCCTGCAGAATCAATCTTTGAGCATGACTTACTTATATGCAGAAATGTAAATCCAATATACTGGACCAGCAAACTACATATCAATAAATGGGATTTTGTGATAACGCACAAAACAGAAGGAATCATTGTCAAACGTATCATTGACCACAATGTAGAAAAAGGTGAAATTACCATCCATTCACTAAATCCATTATATGAAGACAGAGTACTATCGCTTAACGACATTAGTCAACTACACAATGTAGTATTCATCAATCGTCAAATGAGAAGATAATAATAAAACCATACATTATGAGAAAAATATTCACACTATTGATAATACTATTTACAACGATATCATTTTCCCAAACAGCTAAATATAACAACCTTCTAAAAAACAATGAGTCATTTAAAGAGTACATATCTAAGAATGGAGATATAATTAAAGTAGGAGATAGTTTAATAATAGGAAAAGCAATGGATCCTAATGGATTCAGATTTATATCACAAGGAGGAGGAAGAATGCATCAAACACATGGAGGCAAACAAATAACTATCTCAAAAATAAAATCATATGGTAACGAAAAATCAGGATTCACTATATGGATAGAATTTAAAGGTTTTGGATGGATACCAGTCAATGTAGATTATGAGAACGCACTTGATGCAGGAGAAATAATTAATCCAAAAGGAAAACTAACAAAAGAACAAGCTATATCTAAACTAAAAGAAAGTAAATCATTATTAGATTTAGAAGTCATTACACAAGAAGAATATGATAAGATCAAAGAGGAATTAAAAAAATATATCAAGCAATAATAATTACTAAACAAAAACAATAATGAATATAGTACGTATATTTTACTTTTTAATTTCTGCAGCAATAGGGATTGTTTTTTATATTCAATATCAGCTATTTATAAGAATAGACAACATAAACAACTCTATTGAGAATTTAAAACTAAAAAATGATAAAAAAATAGTTGATGTATATAAACTAATTTTTGAATCTCACTTTAAAAACGATTTAGTATTAAGCAGTTTCAATATATCAACCACCATAATTATTACCTTTTTTACTATTATAATTGCTTTAGGAGGGTACTTATCATTTAATAAAATAAATGATGAGATTAAAAAATTAAAAAAGTTAAAAAAAGAAGTTAAAGAGACTAAAACAAAAATAGAAGATATATCTTCCGAAATAATAAGAAATAATGACAAACTTATAAACGATACAATAGAATCTAAAACTAATGAAATACATCATTTGATCATATCAGCACAAGTCTACTATAATCTTATTCCAGAAAATAAAACTTACGATCCAAATATAATAATTAACAGTTTAGTGAAAATAGTTTTTAACTATAGCGATTTAGAATATATAATATATAATTTAAACAATAAAGAAAAGGAAGACTCTTATAAAGAAGATTGTGAAAATTTAGAAACAAATATAATTGACGTATTACTTGGTACTAAAAATCACTTAAAACAACTACAACAATCCATATCTCAAGCTGAATTAAAAATTTTAATAGATACTTTAGAAATGCTTATTAAAACTTCAAATATAGTATCCTCTAAAATAACAAAAGAACTAAACAGTTTAATTAACCATATCAAAGAATTAGAAAAAAAACTTAGTTCTAATTAAAATATTTTTAATACACAATCCCTTATGGTTGCAAGCTTCAAAGCTATGTAACCATTTTTTTTAAATAAAAAGTACTAAATAAAGTACTTTTTATTTGGTAGTTAGTACTAAATGTAGTACTTTTACACTATAGAAATGAAACGATAGTCGATTCATAAATAAAACTAAATAATGAGAATTATGAAAACAGTAAATGAACTTAGAACAGAATTAAAAGAAGCTTTAAATTTTTGTTCACATGCAAATGATAATACATTAGCAGCACATGTAAATGAAAACATTAAATGGGCTTGGGATAATTGGGAAGAATCTGATTTAAAAGGTTTTTATGAAGGAGAAAAACCTGAGTCTTATACAGCATCTTTCAAAGATCACTGGATTGATTGCGAAGATTTTGATACAGAATTAGAACAAATAAATAATCCTGCATAAAACACGAAGACCTAAGCAAGTCCATAAACTGCTTAATTTTTAATCACACCATATAGGAATTTTTAACTTTTAAATAATTATTAAAATGAAAATAGAAGCAACTTCTACAAAAAATTCAAATTACATATTAAATGTATCTAATACATTATTCTTATATGTTGACGAAAATAAAGAGTCTATACTAAGAGAAGTATTCGAAAAAGAATACTTGTATTCTAAAAATACCTGGATGCAACATTCATATACAGAAGAAATTGATGTCCAAGACTTGTCAGAAGATATAGAAAAATATATAACTGATCGATATGATGCATATAAACTTAAAATTTCTAAGTTTAGAGAAGAACTAGAAGAGATAAAATTCTTTGAGTCAAGTTTCTATGATATTGTAATGAGAAGAGAAGCTTCTTTTTCAAGGCATGAATACTCTCATGGCATAGCTTCTGACCCAATTTCATTAAGTGATACAGAAATTCATAATCTATTTAAAAGATTCTTAAACAAAGAATCTTATATTGAAGAGACTCTTTCTAATATAATATGGATAGAGTCAGGAAGTTGCGAAGGAGACGAATTGTTTCCTGTAATCATGAAGGCAACTTTGTTAGGTAGTGGAAAATATATTATAGAAATAGACTATCGAGAGTTTCATACAGAAAGAAAATATGAAACTGATATATATTTATATTCAGTATCTTAAAACAAAAAGCAACTATAATTTAGTTATAGTTGCTTTTCAATTCCTTTATGGTATGATTAAAATGTCACCTGGTGCGATTAGAAAAACAATAAACTAAAATAATTTATTGTTTTAGATTTGATTTTTTAAAGACCTTTTGTAAGGTTTTTAATATTTTATTTTTACTTTAATTCCTTAGTGACATTCAAATATAAAAAAATATTTTTAATAAAACACATTCATGATAAAAAATAAATACACCCATGATGATTTTAAAGCTATGAAAAAGGATTTAAAATTAACTAACGCAGATATAGCTGATATAACAGGGTTAAGTGAATCTAATGTTAAAAATCTTACAAAACCATCTGCTGACGATTTACCTCCTTGGATAAAATCAATGCTATATGTTTACTATAAGACAAAATAATAAAATACATATAGTATGTATTTTATTATTTAATCAAAATACTCACTAAGCTCCATTGCAATATCATTGGAGCCTTTACCTATATAGGTCAAAAACATTTTTTCTGTACCATGACCTGTCATATTCATTAAAAAAACAGTAGGTATTTTTCCATAATTATTAGTTGCAAAGGAACGTCTACCAATATGGGAGCTAACAAGTTCCCATTTTTTAAAAATACCTTTCTTATTTCTCCACACACCACTATCTTTACCTACCTCTTCTTTCTTAGTTCCCTCTACCCTTTCATTTATTTTAGCCTTCTCACATACCATTTTAATATAATCATTATACTTCTGATCTGATATTGAACGCGGAAATTCACCATCTCTTTTATCCAAAATATCAAGAACCTTAGACGATAATGGAATACTCATCTGTTTACTTGTTTTTTGCTGCATAAACTCAAGAATCGCTTTTAAATCGCCTTTCTTATTCTTATGATACTTTATCATGTCTTTCTCAAAACGCATAAAATCAGATACCCTCTGACCTGTATAACACGATACCAACAACCAATCACGAGCATTATCCAATGTCTCAGATAAATTATCCAATTTCTCGATCTTCAAAATATCCATTTCATTCAAATAAATACTCTTTACTTTTTCACGTTTAGTCTTAACAAGGTCAAAAGTTTGACTAACCATTACCCCATTCGCTTTGGCATAATTACATATCGTCTTCACAAATACTATTGTACGAGATATAGTATTAGTCGAATACCCATTATTGTAGCAATACTCCTCAAAAGCATTACAAAATTTCACATCAACATCCTTCACCAATAGTTTCTTTCTCTTCTCTTTCTGAAATCTATTTACAAGCTGCTTTACCACATTTACCTTACGTATTGTAGCATTAGATGCTGTTCTCTTTTTATCTTCCTTATAAATATCAAACCAATCCAACAACACCTCAGATATTTTTTCAACAACTGATCCATCCTCACTACTTACAATATCCGGATTATAAAACTGATCTATAGCCTGGTTCAACCAATTCTTATCATAAAAAGAGGCTTCTTTACCCCCAGCCTTCTCCAGCACAAAATTTTCAATAGCATTCAACTCTACATGCACATCATTCTGCATATTCCTAAAAGTAATATCTTTTATACGAGTAGCATTATGGTACTTCTCCCAATACTCACGAGTAACAACAAGATTTATATTTGTTTCTAACTGATAATCACTACCATTATTTCTATAAAAGAAACGAATTTTTATCTTTGCCTTATCTTTTGTTGTACGAAACAGAAATCTAACCGTAGCCATATCTAAATATTTTGAATGATATTACAAAGATAATTATTTGTACAGTTTTTGTACAGTTTTACAAAACTAAACAAGAATAAACGATAACAAATGATAAAACACAAACAACAATAACAACCAATAAATAACTGATATATAACAAAATAACACCAATACAATTATCTCAAAAAATATCAATCAAAACCAACATAGTGCTGTCGGCGACTCCACCACTAAAAAAGCCTAACTATTGATTTTAAAATAGTTAGGCTTTTTTCTTTTAAACACATATTATTTCCTTATTTTGTTGAAATATTGATTTTTTATCATTCAAAAGAATTCATTGGCTTTGAAGTACTTTTTTTATCTTTTCCAAGTGGTTTTTATTTTATTTTATAAATTCATCTATTTATATATTTTATGTGATTTTTCGTAAAAATGAGATTAACGAGAAAGACTGATGCTTTATTATGTACTTTTACTCATATACTCTAAGAATATTTGTGCATAACCACAATACGATTTTATGGTATTATTGGCATAGCGTTGCACTTGCAATCTGTTGTGTAAGATTTTTAATATTGTTTCGCTATCCATACTTAAATAAATCTAATTTAACCTATTTTGTTTCGCTATCCACAAAAAAAAAAATTACTAAGTATCTAATTTACAAAAAAGTAATTATATTAGTAACAGATTTTACGAAATGCTCATATAGATTGTTATTTTACGAAACTACACCGTGTTTTATTTCGTGAAACAACAATGTTAGTTGTAATGCCATAAAAAAAGTCCATAAATAATGAACCATAAAAAATTATCCTTTTCGACTTTCATAATTCTATTATTCTTCACACATTTCGTATCAGCTCAAACAAATATTTCAAATAAGATTGATTCATTAATGAAATGGTCAAACGAAAATGGAATGTTTAATGGAGATGTACTCGTATCAAAAAATAATGAAATAATTTATAACGCTTCTTTTGGTTATGCAAATGCAAGTAAAACAACCAAACTGACCAATGATTATAAATTCAATATTGGCTCTATTACAAAGGAATTTAGTGCTATTGCTTTATTGCAATTGAAAGAAAAAGGAAAGCTAAAATTAAATGACAAGATTTCTAAATTTTTTCCCGAATTACCGAAATGGTCAAATAAAGTAACTATAAAAGATTTACTTCAATATACAAGCGGAATTCCTGATGTAAATTGGAAAAAAATAAAAAGCAATAAAGATATTTTTGAAGATTTAAAATTAATTGATACTCTTGATTTTGAACCAGGAACAAAATACGATTACAACAATAATAATTTTTTCTTACGACTTGCCATTATTGAAAAAATAACTGGAGAAAAATACAAAGACTATGTAGATAAATACATTTTCAAGCCTTACAAAATGAGTTCGGCAGAAATTACGCCAATTGAAAATGATGAAAATATTGCAAAAGGATTTAATGATAAATTAATTGAAGACAAACCTGATTTTTTAGTTGGTGGAACTTTCATTACAACAACAGATTTGTTGAAATTTTTGAACCAGCTTCATTCGAATAAAATAATAAACCAAAAATCATTGTACAAATTAGGTCAACATTTTCAAGAAGATTCACAATCTGCATTAGGAGAAACTAAATTTAGAAATAAGCAATTAATTGAACATATGCACGATGGAAGAGGCGGAAATTATGAAGCAATTATGATTTCAGATTTAGAAAATAAATTTGACATAATACTTTTGAGCAATAATTATCAAGGTAAAATTTTTGAAATTTCTGATGCAATTACAGCAATATTGAAAAATCAAAAATAAAGCAATTGGCACTACAGCTAACATTGTACAACTTACTGTTCTTCTAATTATACTTTTGCTGCCCATATCTCTATTTCTAAATCAATTTCCGGAAGTCCTAAAGCTGTAATATATGCAATAGTCATAGAGGGATTTCCACTCTTAAAAAACGTTTTCCATACCTGATCAAAATATTCCCAATCAATTAGCTTGGTAGCCCATATATTGACTTTAATTACCTCTTCTTCTGATAATTCTTGACTAATCAAAAGTTGAGAGATATTATTAAAAGTATGATTTACTTGTGCATTAAAATCACTTGGAATATTTCCTTCTTGATCCAAACCTATTTGTCCAGAAAAAGTATAGATCGTCGCATTTTTTGGGACAATCGTTATATGTGAATAATTCCCTACAGGCCTCGCTACTATTGTTGGTGTTGTTCTTAGTACTTGTTGAATATTTTTCATGGTATTATTTTTTACTACAACAAAATTACAGGCCATTCATAATCTAAAATTGTACAAAACCGACAACCAAAAAATAACAACAACACATACTATTTTTTCCATTCTGGAAAATTAGTTAACCTTTCTTCTGAACGCAACAGAAAGTGTTTGGGACTATATCCTGTAAATTCTTTAAACTCTCTAATAAAATGTGATTGATCGAAATACTCTTGACGATAAGCCAGATCTGTAAAATTCTTTATCTCTATGTTTCTCAATAAATCTAAACTATGCTGAAAACGCATAATCCGTGAGAACATTTTAGGTGACATCCCTATATGTTGTTTAGTCAAACGCTCCAATGAACGTTCTGTCATATTCATCTCTTGTTGAACTTCTTTTAATGTTTTTCCTCTTTGTAATAAAATTGAGGCAAATTGTGCTTTTTGATTTGTATACTTAACTTCCTGAATACGTTGAAGTAAAAAAGCAGAAATAATTTGAAGCTTTTCCTCAATAGAGATTGCATTAACAAGAGCTTCTAGTATAGAATTAGAGACAAGGTCTTCCAAAGGAATATTCTGATTACTCAACTCAAAAGCATCAATATGAAATAATGTTTTTAAAGATGCAGGTGTCAAATAAGCACCTATAATTCTAAATCCTCCTTCTACCCTTTGATCTGTATACTGAGTAAATTGGCCATACACATATAATTTGGGTACCTTAAGATTAGTGCTATTGATAAAATGATTCGGAGTATCTTGAAAAATTAAAGCAGGTATTCCATCCGGAAGAATCTTAAAATTCTTTACTTCTTTGTTTTCCATAAAATCCTCCAATACCCAAAAATATTGAACATACTCTTGCAATAAAGGATTAGGGAGTATTTTTTGAAAATGCATTATTTTACTCTTTAGTTTCTCAAAGATAAGTATTTATTTATGGTTCTATAAGGGGTAAAAACTCATTACAAAAAACTATTATTTGATTACAATTCTACAGTCTTTAATTACACTGAAACGATTTAGAAAAAGCAAACTAATCATCTTTGCTTTATTAATTCTAAAATGATCTAAAGATGAAATCAATATCAACCTCTATATGGGCATATCCTACCAAAAGAAAAAGCTTATTAGACCTTTTATTCTTTTGGAAAAAAACACCTATAAAAACAGTAAAACTTCCAACTCCTGATCACCTTACAAAATATTGTAAAGGACTATTATTAAAAAACACAAAGGTAAAATCTATTCTTTTCTCTACAGATATTGCTTTAATAGAAAATAATGATGCTGATGCTATATTGGCTGTTTATCCTTTTGCTCCATCACAAAGTATTATTAAAACATTAATTGATTTTTCAAATAAACCAGTAATATGCGGTATTGGTGGTGGAATTACACAAGGAGATGTAGCAATTACAATAGCTAAGAAAGCTGAAAAATTAGGAGCAGCAGCTGTTATAGTTAATCAACCTTTTAAAAATGAAGATATTATTCAAGTTAAAAAGCATATTTCTATTCCAATTATATCAAGTGTTTCCACATTAAACTTTGATTTTAAAGCACGTATTGATGCTGGAGTTTCTTGTTTTAATATTACAGGAGGTACAGATACAAATAAAATAGTTGAATATATTCAAAAAGAGTTTCCTGACTTTCCTATTATCTCTACAGGTGGGAAAACTACAGAATCTTTAGAAAGTATTACAAATAAAAAAATAAATGCAGTGATTCTTACCCCGCCTTCCAATGGAGAATTATTCCGTTCAATAATGGATGATTATCGCAACGACAAATAGAAAATCCCAAGTACTATAGTATGGTACTTGGGATTTTTTATTGATAATTTAATTATTTAATCTATTTTTCTACTTTATCATAGGCATGATCTATTAAATCTCCCATTACTTTCTTTATTTGTTGTCGGCCTTCTTCGCTTTTTAAATCAATACCACAAAAAAAACGTCCATTATGTTCAGCAAATAAATTCAAATAATAAGCTCCAGAAATAAGTATAGCCATCAAAGCTCTGTAATCTGTTGCTTTTTCTCCAAAGTACTTATCTGAAATAGCTTCAAAAAGATGTTCTCCTGTTATTTCTTGTTTACTTACTATCTTTTGAAACTCTTCTCTTTCTTCTGATAACTGCCATAATAATAAGCGTTGGAATTCTTTATTCTTTTCTACAAAGTCATATTGAGCAGCCAATAGATGTTTACTAACCTCTTTTCCTCCATCTTTTACCATCTCAATTAGTTCATCTTCATTTACGTTACTCCAAAAGTATTGAGACTTAAGGTACTCGTCTAAAAGTTGTTCAACGCCTCCGAAGTAATTATAAATTAACTTTTTATCTAATCCTGCTGTTGCAGCTATATCATTCACTTTTAATCCCCCATAACCCTTTTCTTTCAAAATCTCCCCAACAGCCTCAATAAGTTTTTCTTTACTTTTTTCCTTATTTCTTTCTTTTGGTTTTGTTTTATTTCCTAAGATCATAGCTTGTACATTTAATTTACTCAAAATTACAAAATATTAAGTCACCTTTTAGTGATTTAAACTATATTTGTGCCATGCAAATAATTTAAAGCTATCTAATAATTTCAAAATTAACACAAACACATTATATAAAATCAAGATTATCTCATATTGTATTAATAATTATCTCATAATACCCTATGTATTATGTAGAATAACAAACAATACAAATAAAACATGAAAAAGGAAATTTTGTAGGTAGTAAGGGCTAAATAATCTAATTATTTGGATCTTATTTTTTACAAACTAGAAGGAGTAATTCCGAAATGCTTCTTAAATGAATATGAAAAATGTGATAACGTTTCAAAACCAACTTCTGCATATACTTCTTTAACCTTCACCTTTTTACTTTTTAATAGATAATAAGCTTCTTCCAATCTTTTTTGTTGAATCCATCGATTGGGTGATTTATGAAATATCTTTTCAAAATCTCTCTTGAAGGTTGCCAAACTTCTACCTGTCAGAAACGCAAACTGAACAAGTGGAACATTGAACTTGTAATTACTATTCATAAAAGCTTCTAAGTTTATCTTTCCTGGTATCGAAAAATAAAACAAGATATCTTGATATATTTTGTTATTTCTCAACAACAAATGAATCAATTCTTTTTTCTTTATAGCAATCAGTTCTTTACTTATTGTTTTTCCAAAATAACTTTTCAATCCTTCAAAATAAGTATTCAACAATAAATCTGTTTCTACTTTAAACAACGTCTCTTTGGGTGCTTGTTTTGAACAATAAGTATACTCTCTTGCAAATTCTTGTAACAATAAATCTTCCAAAGTAATCGAAATAGCTTCAAAAGCTTCATAGAGTAAAGGCTGTTTTTCAAAACGGACTAAAGCATTTTTTCTAAACAGCACAATATCACCTTTTTTATACACATACTTTTGCTTTCCATCAAAAGCCTCCATGGTTCCAGAAACAATCAGAAATACTCCACTTTCTTTAATAAAGTGCTCTCCTGATTTACTACTTTCTGAGTAGCAAGACTTTTGAATCCCATAAATATTATCACGTGTAATCATTTTTTATTGTTTCCACCAGTAAGTAGGTGATCTATTCAAATTATCTAATGTAACAATCTCTCCTATCAAAGGAGTTACTATATCCTGTTTTTCTTTAATAGCCTCTTTAGATACTCGATCCAATGGTTCATACCAAGAATGATTTGCTAATACAAATTTAGATGAATGAACTGGAAATAACACTTTTGCATTCAAATCTTTTGTTGCTCTTACAACTTCTTCTGGCATCATATGAATATACTTCCAACTCATATCATATTGACCATTTTCCAATATTGCTAAATCAAAAGAACCATATTTATCCCCTATCTCTTTAAAATGAGTATCATAACCACTATCTCCTCCAAGGTATAACTTCAATGAAGGAGTTTGCAATACAAATGAAACCCATAAAGTATTTGCTGTCCACAAACTTCTTCCTGAAAAATGGCGTGCAGGAGTTATTTCAACGCTAAACCCAGTGTCCAATTCAACTGTTTCCCACCAATCTCTTTCTATAATTTGATCTTCTCTATATCCCCAATGCTCTAAATGCGCTCCTACTCCAAGTCCTACAATAACTTTCCCTACCTGATGCTGTAATACTTTTAATGTATGATAATCCATATGATCATAGTGATCATGACTAATAAATAGATAATCAATATAAGGTAACGATTCGATTGCCAAAACATCGCTACCTTCAAAAGCTTTTACACTACCTGGTATAGGTGAAGCACTACCACTTAACACAGGATCTACAAGAATATTCTTCCCATCTAAATGCATCAAATATGACGAATGGCCTAACCAAACCAAACTATTATTATTTTCCAATAAATGCAACATATCAACTGATACAGAAGGGATATTTCCTTGAGGAGTAGACTCTTTCGACTTTCCAAATAAATAGTCGTACAAGGCTACACTTATTTTTTGTGTTATTTGAGGCGTATCATTTATATTTTGAAATTTCCCTCCTCTATATTGTACTGACTGTTTTATTTTTTCTAATCTTTTTCCTGAAGGTCTTTTTCCAAATTGGGGATGAATCATACTTAACGCTATTATACTTATTAAAACTGCAAATACTAATCCTATTCTTGTAAACACCTTAAATATTCGCTTTTTTTTGTGTTTATACATACCTTTTTCTTTAATACAAAAATAAGAACTCATCTTATTTATTACTTTCGTAAAAAGCTCATATTTTATATCGTATAGCGTTCAATTTACATTTCTATTACAAACTAATTAATATTGTATCTTTACCAAAAGCTTACTTACTCTTGTATGAAAGAATACAGATACACCTTGTTTACCAACAAAATAGAGAAGAATATAAAAAAAGGAATTCTAAAAGCAGGAGATAAACTTCCCTCTATTCGAAAAACAAAATTAGAATACAGTTTAAGTACAAGCTCTGTTCAAGCTGGGTATGATTACTTAGTAAGCAAAGGATTAGTTACAAGTATTCCTAAATCTGGATATATTGTTAATGAATCTATTCAGACCTTACAAGCCATAACTCAAAAAAAGAATACTCTTATCATTGATACTCAATTTAGAGAGAATATTCTTCTTACTTCTCAAAAGCAAGGTTATTCAGAGTTTACAACACTAAATGCTGCTACCCCCTCTGACCTATTTATCCCACAAAAACTTGTTCTTCAAACGATGCAGCAAGTCATTAAAGACAAAAGCGCTACTTTACTGAGATATTATCCAAGTAATGGTTCTCTTGAGCTAAAAGAACAAATCATAAAACGTGCTGCCCAGTATGAAATTTCAATAGAACCAGAAGAGTTAATTATTACAGATGGAGCATTACAAGCCTTATATATAGCATTAGCTTCCATTACTTCACCCAATGATATTATTGCAATAGAAAGTCCTTGTATCTTTTCTATTTTACAAGTTATTGCAAGTCTTAAATTAAAAGTTATTGAGATTCCAATGCTTCTTAAAGATGGTTTTGATATAGATTACTTAAAAAAAGTATGTGCTAAAAACTCTATTAAAGCCATTGTAGTAACTCCAAATTTTCATAATCCAACTGGCAATTTACTTTCTGATCATCAAAAAAAAGCAATTTATTCTATTGCTCAGTTGCATCATATACCTATTGTTGAAAATGACATTTATGGCGACTTATACTTTGGAGTTAAACGACCTTCAACCATTCGCTCTTTTGATAGTGAGGGATTAGTACTTACTTATTCTTCATTTTCAAAAACTATTGCACCAGGTCTTCGTTTAGGCTGGTTAGCTACAGGGCAATTTCTTCAACAAGCAGAACAAGTAAAATTTGCTTTAGGACGTTCTGTCTCTCCTTTTAATCAAGAAGTAATTACATCGTTATTAGACAATCCAAACTTTGACAAACACCTAAAAACATTTAGAAAACAACTCAAACATCAAGCTTATCAACTAACAACAACACTTACATCTTCTTTTTCTAAAGAATTCAAACTAACTTCCCCACAAGGAGGATATAGTCTTTGGGGGCAATTACCAAGTACAATGAACAGTACACATTTTTTCTCGATTTGTCAAAAAGAAGGAATTTCTTTTACCCCTGGTACAACTTTTTCTTTTACTAATTCTTACGAATCATACTTTAGAGCTACATTCTCACAACAGTTAAATACTGGCACACTTCAAGCATTAAATAAAATTGGTACACTCATTCGATAAAACTGTACTGATTACTTAATATATAACTGTACCTATTTATATCTTTTTAGTTCTTTACCTTTGTATAAAGAACATATACTTATGAATATTATATCAAAATTTACGATAGCATCAGAAGAGGGACTTCAAGTTCTTTTTTCATTAAGAAAAAAACAAATCATAGCGAAATATCAAGATATAGTATCTGAGAACATACTAAATCAATATATTGCACAACAATTGGATGTTAAAGAAGCTATTTTAGAGCTCAACGACTTAAGTACTCAAATGCTAACAGTGTTCGTTAATGATACTCCAGCTGGGTATGTAATAATTAAACAAGTTCCAAGTCCAGAATTACTTAAACAACATAAGGTAATCAACTACTCCTCTTTTTACTTTTCACCAGAATATAACACTTTAGAAGTAAGAACTTCTCTATGGAATAAATGCTTAACTCTTACACGTGCATATGAAGCCTTATGGATAGAAGTTTTACAAAGCGATCCTTTAATTCCTTATTTGCAAGAATGTGGCTTTAAAGTAGAAACACAAACTGTAACGCCTCCATTTAATCAACCATCTTTTATTATGGTGCGTTGGAAACAAGAAAACGAATAATTTTACTTGATAACAAAATATAAAACTAATCTCCACATTGGGTAACTTATGAATAAAGTTACCCAATCTTTTTTAGTACAGCTATAATATTATTCCATTAAATCACTTTATCATCTACTATCATTCTAAACTATCAATGAAATAACCTAATTTTGTCCAAAATATCAAAAAGGATGAAGGATACAAAAGTAACAAAGAAAAAACTACACCAACGCAATAAACACCAAGAACTTTACAATTTCGATCAATTGAAGCTATTTGTGCCTGAATTAGAAGCTTTTATTATCACAAATCCTTCTGGAAATAACACTATTGACTTTGCAAATCCAGAAGCTGTTATTTTATTGAATAAGGCTATTCTTATGAAAGACTATAAAATAACTTTTTGGGAGATGCCTAAAACCAACTTATGCCCACCTATTCCAGGTCGCGCAGATTATATTCACTATATAGCAGATTTGTTAGCTGAAGGAAATGATAATAAAATTCCTACTGGTAAAAGAGTAAAAATTCTTGATTTAGGAGTTGGAGCCAATGTAATTTATCCAATAATTGGGGTGGCAGAATATGGTTGGGAATTTGTTGCTTCTGAATTAGATGTTGTATCTATAAAAACTGCTACTCATATCATTGTCAATAATCCTCACCTGAAAAACCAAGTAACAATTCGTCAACAACCAAGTAAAAGAAATATTTTAAAAAATATTATTAATGACAAAGAATACTTTGATGTAGTCATTTGTAACCCTCCTTTTTTTAAATCCAGAGAAGAGGTTTTATCAAAAACAACACAAAAACTAAAGAACTTAGGAAAAGAAATCATCGGAAAACCTGTACAAAACTTTAGTGGTCAAAACAATGAATTATGGTGTGATGGAGGTGAAAAAGCTTTTATCACAAACTATATATATGAAAGTAAACATTTCAAAAGACAGGCTATTTGGTTTACTACATTAGTGTCAAACAAAGAACATCTAAAACCTTTGCAAAAACTGCTACAAAAATCAGAAACAAAAGAGGTTAGAATCATTCAAATGGAACAAGGAAATAAAGTTAGCAGAATATTAGCTTGGAGATACTAAATAAGATTCACATCATTTAACTACATCACAAAACCATGCATTGTACACTTTGTCAATCACTTTTAGAAAATAAAATAGATGAATCCTACTATATATGCACCACTTGCTATGCATATGTAAAAGACAATCAACTTTATTACACTAAGGAAAAAGAAAAACAACATTACGAATGCCATAACAATGACATAAATGATCTTGGTTACCAAAAATTCACTTCTCCTATTACAGATACTATTCTTGAACGCTGTACTCCTACTATGATAGGATTAGATTATGGATGTGGAAAAGGTCCAGTTATTACACACCAGATTAAGAGCAAAGGATATCAAGTAAATCTTTACGATCCCTATTTTCATCCTGATCTAAGCTATTTGGATACTAACTACGATTACATCTTTAGTTGTGAAGTTTTTGAACATTTTTATCATCCTGATATAGAGATTAAAAAACTTACTTCTCTATTAAAAACAGGAGGGCTATTACTTATAAAAACACATTTGTTTACAGAACAAACTGATTTCAAAAATTGGTACTATCGAAAAGATGAAACTCATGTATTTATATATACCTTCAAAACATTTGAATATATAGCACATACATATGGTTATAAAATAGATACACTAACAGAGCGTTTGATTATATTACAAAAACAATAAACAAAAATAGCTGACTTCTCTGTCAGCTATTTTTAAATTATATCCTATAAGTAATTTATAAGCATCAAAAGCCTAAAAACTATTCTATTTCATCTAATACAGGTACAGGGCGTTTGCTTTCATTAATAGCAACTAATGTAAAAGTACCAGTTATTGCATTTTCACGTCCATCACGATACATACTTTCAACAAATACATCCACACGAACATCTAAACTTGTACGTCCTACACGAACTACTGTTCCAATAAGCTCCACTAATGTTCCTGCTGGAATTGGATGATTAAAATCAACTTTATCACTTGAAACTGTAACAATTGGTTTTCTACAAAAACGAGTAGCTGTCATAAATGCAATCTCATCCATAATATACAATACTGACCCACCAAACATAGTATTATGATGATTTGTCTGTCCTGGAAACACTGCTTTGAATACGTGAGTTTCAGAATCTTTTATTCTCTTTTGGATGCGTAGTTCTCTACTTGTTAATTCACCTTCCATAATATATTTACTTTTTTTTAATGCGTTTTTACAATAAATATTGACATAATTATTAATGGAATAGTCTTTTGGTCAAAATCAGTGCAAATACAACCCTCATAATATTAATTATAATATTAATATTATAGGTTAGTCATAATGTATTCTCAAAAGCTTTTGACGCGAAAGCTATTCTACTGTTGTAGTAAACAATATGATCAGGTAATCTGACTTATATAATCTAATAGTTTTTACCATAGAAAATACTTACAGTTGCGCGACAGCTCGTGACTTACACACGATTCCCCCAAAAATAAAGTGCTATATATAAATATACTTATTGCTACTTACTACACTGCAAATATACAGACTTAAAATGTGAAAATATCAAAACATCACGGAAAAACACAACCTATATATAAACACAAAAAAAGAGTCTTCTTTTGGAAGACTCTTTTCTATATATTAAGTAAGATAAATCAGGTTGAACTATGTGAATTACTTAACTTGATTAACGATAGCTGCGAAAGCAGCTGGGTGATTCATTGCTAAATCTGCAAGAACTTTACGGTTCAATTCGATATTGTTAGCTTTTAATTTCCCCATAAATTGAGAGTAGCTCAATCCATGTAATCTAGCACCAGCGTTGATACGCATGATCCATAATGCACGGAAGTTTCTTTTCTTTTGTTTTCTATCACGGTAAGCATATACCATTGCTTTTTCTACCGCGTTTTTAGCTACTGTCCAAACGTTTTTACGTCTTCCGAAGTAACCTTTTGCTTGCTTCAAAATTCTTTTTCTTCTTGCTCTTGAAGCTACTGAATTTACTGATCTTGCCATTTCTTAAAATGTGTTTTTTGTAGTGGGCGGTTATTTTTCAAACACTTCTCAAACTTAATTTGCTCCACTCCAGGGTTATTAAATAAATTTAACCGAATCAGTTAAGATTAGATTAATCTTAATTGATCTTTGATACTGTTAGTATCTGCTTTAGACACTAATCCAGAGTGTGTTAAAGCTAATTTACGCTTTTTAGATTTTTTAGTCAAAATGTGACTTTTGAAAGCGTGTTTTCTTTTAATTTTTCCAGAACCAGTCAACTTGAAACGTTTCTTAGCGCTAGATTTAGTTTTCATTTTAGGCATTATTTCCTAGGTATTAATGATTATCTTACTTAACTATTCAAACATCTCTTAGTAAAAAAGAGATGATACCTTTTTATTTTTTCTTTTTAGGTGCGATAAACATTGTCATACGCTTACCTTCTAATACTGGCATAGATTCTACTTTTCCATGCTCCTCAAGATCTTGTGCTAATCTCAATAATAAGATTTGTCCTTGATCCTTATAAATAATAGAACGACCTTTAAAGAATACAAAAGCTTTCAACTTAGAACCCTCTTTCAAGAATTTTTCAGCATTTTTCTTTTTAAACTCGTAATCGTGCTCATCCGTTTGAGGTCCAAAGCGAATCTCTTTTACAGTGATTTGCGTTGACTTTGCTTTCAGCATTTTATCACGCTTCTTCTGCTCGTAAAGGAATTTTTTGTAATCTATTACTTTACAAACAGGAGGTTCAGCATTTGGAGAAATCTCTACCAAATCTAACTCTAACTCTTCTGCTAAACGCAATGCGTCTGCAAGTTTGTATACACCTGGCTCAACATTGTCTCCTACAAGTCGAACTTCAGGAACACGGATTACATTGTTTATTCTATGTAAGTCCTTCTTCTCTTCACGAGGTTTGTAACCTCTGTTTTGTCTTACTGCTATGGCCTTAAATTATTTGTGCTTTTTCAAGCGTTATACAAAATTATATTATTCTCCGAATTGTTTCATCGTACCTTCAATCTCTTCTTGAATCATACGAACAAACTCTTCGATTTTCATTGTTTGATTCGATTTACCAGAATCTCCATGTCTTCTAACAGAAATCGTACCGTTTTTCTCTTCTTCTTCACCTACAATCAACATAAATGGGTATTTCTGAACTTCTGCTTCACGAATTTTCTTACCTATAGTTTCATTACGGTTATCTACCAGCGCGCGAATTTCGCTATTTTCCAGCAAATTTAAAACTTTTTCGGCATATTTTTCATATTTCTCACTCAATGATAAGATTATAGCTTGTTCCGGCATTAACCATAAAGGGAAATTTCCTCCTGTATGTTCTAATAAAATTGCGATAAAACGCTCCATAGAACCAAATGGTGCTCTATGAATCATTACAGGACGATGCAATTCATTATCAGACCCCTTATAAGTCAATTCAAAACGTTCTGGTAAATTATAATCTACCTGAATCGTTCCTAACTGCCAACTTCTTCCTAATGCATCCTTCACCATAAAGTCTAACTTAGGTCCATAGAAAGCTGCTTCTCCACTCTCTACAACATAATTTAATCCTTTATCTCTGGCTGCATTAATAATCGCTTGCTCTGCTTTTTCCCAATTCTCTACTGATCCAATATACTTATCTGGATTGTTCAAATCGCGTACAGAAACTTGAGCTGTAAAGTTTTCAAATCCTAATGAACCGAAAACATATAATACTAAATCAATTACTTTTTTGAACTCTTCATCTAACTGATCAGGAGTACAGAAAATATGCGCATCATCTTGAGTAAATCCTCTTACACGAGTTAATCCGTGCAATTCACCAGATTGCTCATAACGATATACTGTACCAAACTCTGCAAAACGCTTTGGTAAATCTTTATATGACCAAGGTTTTGAATTATAAATTTCACAGTGATGAGGACAGTTCATCGGTTTTAATAAAAACTCTTCTCCTTCTACAGGAGTATTTATTGGTTGGAAACTATCTGCACCATACTTAGCATAATGTCCAGAAGTTACATACAATTCCTTTTGTCCAATATGTGGAGTAACCACTTGTTGATATCCTGCTTTCTTCTGAGCTTTACGCAAAAAGTATTCTAAACGATCTCTTAATGCCGCACCTTTTGGCAACCATAAAGGTAATCCTTGTCCTACCTTTTGAGAGAAAGTAAACAATTCTAACTCTTTTCCTAATTTACGGTGATCACGTTTTTTCGCTTCTTCTAATAAAGCTAAATATTCTGTTAGATCCTTTTGTTTTGGGAACGAAATACCATAAACACGAGTTAACTGTTTATTTTTCTCATCTCCTCTCCAATAAGCACCTGCTATTGATAAAACCTTAAATGCTTTAATAATCCCTGTATTAGGAATATGACCTCCTCTACACAAATCTGTAAAATCATCATGATCACAAAAAGTAATCGTACCGTCTGCTAAATTTTCAATTAACTCTACTTTGTATGGATTTTCATCTGCTTTATACATTGCTAATGCCTCCGCTTTAGTAGCAGAACGCATTTTAAAGTCATGTTTACCACGAGCTATCTCCAATACTGTATCTTCAATCTTTTTGAAATCAGCATCTGTTACTTTATGTTCCATAAAGTCAACATCATAATAGAATCCATTGTCGATTGCAGGTCCAATTGTTAATTTGATACCAGGATACAATTTCAATAAAGCTTGAGCCATCACGTGAGAAGTAGAATGCCAAAAAGCCTTTTTTCCTTCTACTGAATCCCATGTGTACAAAACTAAACTACCATCTGTTGTCAATGGGGTCGTCGTTTCGATGGTGGTATTATTAAAGTTAGCAGATATAATATTTCTTGCCAAGCCTTCGCTGATACTTTTAGCAACATCGAAAGGAGTCACACCTTGTGCAAACTCTTTCACTGAACCGTCAGGTAATGTAATTTTTATCATAATTAAAACTGAAAATAAAGCACAAATATAAGCATTCTACTACTTAGATACAATTTTTGTTTGTCTCTTATTTAACAATTATTCATCATCTATTTCTTAGAGCATCTAATATCTGCAGCAGACCAACTCATAAAACAAAACAGGCTATACGTTTCATCATATAGCCTGTCTTTATATTAAAAATAATTATTTTTTATTTTGATCTTTCAATCGTTGTTGCTCTTGTGCTTGTTCCATCATTTCTTGCATTTTTCTTTGGAACTTTCCTTGAGGTTTTTTCTTTGTTTTATTTTCCTCAATATGCGCTTTAATCTTCTCTTCTTTTACAATATGATTCTTGATCACATACATAATACCAATAGTAATAGAGTTAGACACAAAATAATACAAACTCAATCCTGAAGCATAGTTATTAAAGAAGAACAACATCATAATTGGAGAAATATATACCATTATCTTCATTAATTTCCCCATGTCTGGCATACCTTCTTGTTGAGGCTGAGCCATTTGTTGATCTCCTGTAGTCATCTTCATATATACAAAAATAGCAATAGAAGCTAACAATGGAAACAAACTAATGTGATCTCCATAAAAAGGAATATTAAATGGCAAGTGATATACAGCATCGTAAGACGACAAGTCATCTGCCCATAAGAAACTCTTCTGACGCAAATCAAATGCTGATGGGAAGAATTGGAACAACGCATAAAAAATTGGAATCTGCAAAACCGCAGGTATACAACCTGCCATAGGATTTACACCAGCTTTAGAATACAAACTCATTGTTTCTTGCTGTTTTTTCATTGGGTCATTTTTGTACTTCTCATTAATTTCAGCTACTTCTGGACGAATCACTTTCATCTTAGCTTGAGAAACATATGATTTATATGTCAATGGAGAAATAATCAAACGAACCAAAACAGTCAAAATGATAATAGCAAGACCATAAGGTAAGAAAGAACTCAATACACCAAATACTGGAATAAATAAGAATCTATTTAACCATCCAAAAATCCCCCATCCTAACGGAACAATTTCATCTAAATTTTTATTATATGACTTTAAAATCTTGTAATCAGAAGGTCCAAAATACATATTCATATCATAGTTTAATTCTCCTCCAGTATAAGCTAAAGGAATTTTACTATTATATGCCTTTGTAAATAGATTCTTTGCTTTCTCATCCTCTACTAAGTTTTTCGTATTTAACTTAGCAGTATCAAAAGCTTTGTTTGTCAATAAAATTGAAGTAAAGAAATGTTGCTTATAAGCAATAAAGCTTACATCTTTCACTTCTTTAGTATCATCTTTACTTGTTGCACTTAAATCATTTACTTTACTTCCTTCATATTCATAATACAAATGTGTATATCTATTTTCGTAAGAAGTACTTTTCTCATTGCGATAAGTTTTCATCGCCCAAGTCAATTCAGGTGCTTTAGAATTCGCTAATACATCATTCAATCCTTGTGTACGAATTGAAAAATCAAGCATATAATCGTTTGGTTTCAACACATATCTATATTCTAAATATTTTGCTTCTGAAACTTTCAAACGCATCGCTAAAACTTGATTCTCTCCTTCTTTAGTCAATTGAGGCTCAAAGTATAAATCTCTTGTATTTAGTACGCGATTATCCGTTGTGTGCAACTCTAAGTTAAAATCTGCATTCTTATCTTTAATCAACTGCACATTCCCTTTTAAGTTAGGATTTGATGTAGTAATATTATCAACAGTTACATTACTCAACAAACCTCCTTTATTATCAACAGTAATAGAAAGTACACCATTTGTTAATGTCGTTACATTCCCTTCTTTTGCTGATGGTAACTTAGCACTATACGCAAACTTTCCTAAAACACCTTCCAACTTTGTATCTACCAACGAATCATTCGTAGCTGCAACTGTCATAGCAGCTTGTATGCTCTCTGTTTGTGTTTTTTGTACTTGTTCTTTGTTCGCTACTTCTTTATCTGTTTTGATAGCCTCTTTTTCTTTGTTGATGTTGTTAAACATCATCCAAATTAACAAACCGGCTATAATAACAAAGCCAATAATACTGTTGCGATCTAATTTTTTTCCTTCCATTACTTAATTTGTAATTGATCAAACATTTTCAAATATTACTCTATATAAAGAGCTAAAGTCATAAAAACTATTTAGTTTTCACTTCAATAGCAGCCTTCACTAAACTTACAAATAGAGGATGTGGTTTAGCTACAGTACTCTTATACTCTGGATGGAACTGAACACCTACGAAGAATGGATGATTCTCAATCTCCACTACCTCAATTAGTCCAGTTTCTGGATTCCACCCTGAAGCAACTAACCCTGCTTTTTCAAAATCCTCTAAATATTGATTATTAAATTCGTATCTATGACGATGACGTTCATTGATATTCGCTTCTCCATATATTTGATATACTTTCGAGCCTTCTTTCAATTTACAATCCCATCCACCTAAACGCATTGTACCACCTTTTTGAGCGATATCTTTTTGTCCTTCCATGAAGTCAATTACAGGATACTGTGTACTCTCATTCACTTCTGTTGTATTGGCAGATTCGTATTTCAATACATTTCTTGCATATTCTATAACAGCCATTTGCATTCCTAAACAAATTCCTAAGAAAGGAATCTTATTTTCACGAACATATTTCACTGTCTCTATTTTCCCTTCAATTCCACGAGAACCAAATCCTGGTGCTACTAACACAGCATCTAAATTTCTTAATTTCTCTTGTACATTCTGAGCATTAATATTGTCTGACTGAATAGACACAATATTTACTTTTGTTTCATTCTCAGCTCCACCATGTACTAATGCTTCTAATATCGATTTATAAGAATCTTGTAATTCCACATACTTCCCAACTAACCCAATATTCACAACGTGTTTTGGATTTTTTAAGCGATGTAAAAATTCGTTCCATTTTGTCAAATCTGGAGTTGTTTTTTCTGGCAAATCCAATTTACGCAATGCTACTTTGTCTAAACCTTCTTCTAACATTAAATTTGGCACAGCATAAATAGTCTCTGCATCAATAGATTGAATTACTGAATCAGGTTTTACATTACAAAATTGCGCTAATTTCTGACGAATTTCATTAGATAAACTATGCTCAGTTCTACACACCAAAATATCTGCTTTAATACCACTTTCCATTAAAGTTTTCACAGAGTGTTGTGTAGGTTTTGTTTTCAACTCTCCTGCTGCAGCCAAATAAGGTACTAAAGTAAGGTGAACAACAATAGCATTATTATCTCCTAACTCCCACAACAATTGACGAACTGACTCGATGTATGGCAACGATTCAATATCCCCAACTGTACCTCCTATTTCTGTAATTACAATATCAAAATCTCCTGATTTTCCCAACAATTGCATGCGCTCTTTAATCTCATTTGTAATATGAGGAACAACTTGAACTGTTTTTCCTAAAAACTCACCTCGACGCTCTTTCTCTATCACTGATAAATATACTCGTCCAGTGGTAACATTATTTGCTTGAGATGTTGGTACGTTCAAAAAACGCTCATAATGTCCAAGATCCAAATCAGTCTCAGCTCCATCATTTGTCACAAAACATTCTCCGTGTTCATATGGATTCAACGTACCCGGATCCACATTAATATAGGGATCAAATTTTTGAATTGTCGTTGAATAACCTCTCGCCTGCAACAACTTAGCAAGTGATGCAGCAATAATTCCTTTTCCTAACGAAGAAGTAACCCCCCCTGTAACGAAAATATACTTAGTTTGTTTCATTTAGTGTGTATTTGTTGTGTTGTTAAAACTAAAACTTGGCAAAAATACAAATTTTAAAACTCCCCTTCTAATTTTCTATGAGTTAAAAAGATTAACAACATAAATATTCCACATAACATTTTGATTACTAAAGAACTTTACAAATATTAATATACTTAAAATATCCAAATCATACAGAAGTTGCTACAAAGCATTAATCTTCCTTGCTAAAAACTCTTCTCAGATTTTTCTACTTTACCTCTACAAAAGCAGTAACAACTATTACGCCATATACTCTAAATATCTATACTTTTCTCTCCTTAGATTCTACTAAAAATTTTGTATATTTGCTTCGTTGTTCTTTCTTTTACAAAAGAAGTTTGCACTTTATTTTCTTTGATAAAGACAACATTTTTAATATTTTAAAAAAGGTGAAAAAGTCAATTTTTTAGAAATTTTAATTTTCTACTTTTTAGACAATTTTCCCATCTTTTCACTATCACAAACCGAGATTTCATGCACCTTCATTCGATGTTTCTTTGAGAATCCTTCGGAAACACCCCCTATTTTCCGCACTATTCCCAAAGCACTCCCGAACAACACTCGAACAAAATCCTAAAGAAGCCAGCAAACACAGGAAATACAAGCTTTTTTACACTCAAAAAACTTCAAAAAGACTCCTTTTTTCAAGAAACACAAAAGAAGTAAAAAACACCATTTTTATTAAAAGTAAGCATAACCAAAATAGCATATATAAAAGTAAAAAATCAAGTTGAAAAACAACTTACAATTTTTATTTATTAGCTTAAAAATAAAACTGCCTTATTGTCCAACTCATCAGACAATAAGGCAGTTTTTATATTAACAAGGTATCTATTAAATAATAAGTAAACGATATTTAGTATTAATCTCTCTTAAATGCAATTTTCTATACTAATAGAAAACATTACTTCACAAACACCTTACTAAGCAAAAAATATAAAGTGCTAATAGTAAACGTTGCAGGATAGAACATACTTCGCAACCTATTGATTCGTCTTTGCTTTACCACAGCTTTATTCACGAATTGTTTTTCGTCACTTATCTTTTTCAACAAAGTTCTAACTTTCTCCTCTGCTACTATTTCTACTTGATGAAAAAATAACTCATGCTCCCTACTTCTCAAATTAGTTTTTGCTGAAACAGGCAACTTAATGCTTGAGGTAACCTCATTGTGTAGTGTACATTTTTTGGATACTTTATCGTAAAAAACCTTATGGCTTTTTTTACTGAAAATAATATCCGCTTCCTTTAATTTCTTCAGACTTTCAAATATCTCATCTGTATGTTCATTTTCAATTAACGTTTTTATGGTTAATTGCTTTATTTTTTGTTTTATCACAGTTAAGTCTGTTGACTTATCTATAGCTAAAAAAGTGTAATAATCGAATAACATGGGGTGAATTTTTGATATATCCCATTCTTAGCATACTAACAATAAAAAAGTAGAGAACTAAAATCTGGGGACAGCCACAAAAATACTTCACCTCTTGTAATGCATTTTATCTGAAAAGTATAAAAAATGTGAATATATTTATTTGAAAAGTATAAACCCAAAAAGAAACACATGCTCCATTTCTAATGATTTATTTCCAAAAAAAACAAATAAATTCATTCGAATAATATTCAATGATATAAAACTTCAAACGAATTATGTTTTCTCTCATCAAAACACTTTGAACAATTGACTGCAAAACCTACAATAATCCGATTAAACCAATACAATATACGCATTACATACAGTACACTTCTTTGAAATACGCCTAATTATTTATGCATTTTTCAATACCTTTACTATCCAAAATATAAAATAAATGAGTCAAAAACAACAAGAATCTAAAGTTTTAAGAAATCTAAAAGCTCGTCACTTATCCATGATTGCAATTGGTGGCTGTATTGGTACAGGTCTATTTATGGCAAGTGGAGAAGCCATACAGCAAGCAGGTCCTGGCGGAGCATTATTAGCATATGGAGCTATTGGAATTATGGTTTATTTCTTAATGACTTCTTTAGGTGAAATGGCAACCTACCTACCCGTATCAGGATCATTTAGCACATATGCTGCACGATTTGTAGATCCTTCTTTTGGTTTCGCTTTGGGTTGGAATTATTGGTTCAATTGGGTAATTACTGTTGCAGTAGATGTTTCAATTGCCGCCTTAGTTATTTCTTATTGGGAACCTTTACAGTTTATGCCTACTTGGGCATGGAGTATGATATTCTTTGGCATTATATTCTTATTAAACACCTTATCTGTAAAAGCCTATGGCGAATCCGAATATTGGTTTGCTATTATCAAAGTTGTAACAGTAATCATCTTTATCATTGTTGGTTTGCTAACTATTTTTGGTATCATGACAAGTGAATACATCGGTTTTTCAAATTTCACAATTGGAGATGCTCCTATATTAGGACAAGGTTTTTCAGGTAAATTTTTATCAGTATTAGGTGTTTTTTTAATTGCTGGTTTTTCTTTTCAAGGAACAGAACTAATTGGTATTACAGCTGGAGAATCTGAAAACCCAGAAAAAAATATCCCAAAAGCAATTAAGCAAGTCTTCTGGCGCATTGTTGTATTCTATATTTTAGCTATATTCATTATTGGATTAATTATCCCCTATACAAGTCCACAATTGTTAGGTGCAGATATCACCGAAGTGGCAAAATCACCTTTTACCCTTGTATTTGAAAAAGCACATTGGACCTTTGCGGCGGCATTAATGAATGCTGTTATTCTTACATCAATCTTATCTGCAGGGAATTCTGGAATGTACGCCTCAACACGTATGTTATATGCCATGGGAAAAGATGGATTAGCTCATAAGAACTTAGGAACAACAAATAAAAATGGAGTACCTATTTTCTCTTTAGTCATTACAGCAGCTGTCGTATTTGTCATTTTTATTGTTCAAAGCACACACGAAAAAGCAGTTGATTTCGTATTAGCAGCATCAGGACTTACTGGTTTTATTGCTTGGTTGGGAATTGCTATTAGCCACTATCGCTTTCGAAGAGCCTATACTGTACAAGGAAAAAAATTAAGCGATCTAATATACAAAGCTAAATGGTTTCCTTTCGGCCCACTATTTGCACTATTTTTATGTGCCTTAGTAATTATTGGGCAAGATTCTAAACTAATATTTGAAGGAGTATTTGATTGGAAAGGAATCGTTATTACTTATATGGGAATTCCTTTCTTCTTAGGATTTTATATTTACCATAAATTAAAATATAAAACCAAATTGATTCCTTTAAAAGAAGTTAACCTATCAAAAGAAATAGATTAACTTCTTTTAAAAAATCTACAATAAACAACAAAGGGCTATCTTTTGAAAGATAGCCCTTTGTTGTTTATTGTATTGAATTAGAAATAGCTGGCATTTAGCCTTATTTTCTAAGTTATTTTTACAATTTCTTACTTTCATTCCACATAGCATCCATTTCTTCAAAAGACAAATCTGCCACAGATTTATTTAAATCAGAAGCCATTGTTTCAATAGAAGTAAATCGTTTGATAAACTTCTGATTTGTTCGTTCCAAAGCTTTATCTGGATCAACTCCAACAAAACGAGCATAATTAATTAATGAAAACAGCACATCTCCAAACTCGTCTTCCATAGCATCCATATTAGCTTCTTGCTCACTCTCTTGAAACTCTTGTATTTCTTCTTCTACTTTAGCCCACACCTCTGTTTTATTATTCCAATCAAAGCCCACTCCACTTGCCTTCTCTTGCATGCGATAAGCTTTAATCAAAGAAGGTAATGCCTTAGGTACACCACCTAAAACAGATTTATTTCCTTCTTTAAGCTTTAACTTTTCCCAATTAGCTTTTACTTCCTCTTCATCTTTTACTTCTACATCACCGTAAATATGTGGATGTCTAAAAATTAGTTTATCACTTATACTATCAGCTATATCTTTTAAATCAAACAACTTTTGCTCACTGCCAATTTTCGCATAAAACAAAATATGCATTAATACATCTCCTAATTCTTTCTTCAACTCTTCTGTATTTTGGCTACTGATACTATCAGCCAACTCATATACCTCTTCAATAGTTAGATTGCGTAAGGATTCGAATGTTTGTTTAGCATCCCAAGGACACTTTATTCTTAATTCATCCAAAATATCCATCAAGCGGTTAACACTTTGCAATTGTTGTTCTCTACTATTCATAACTGATTCTTTTTGCACTAAACTAATATAAAAAAAGCTCGTTGATATAACGAGCTTTCTATTATCTAAAATACTAAATTATTTTACTTCTTCTGCAGCAACTTCTTTGAAGTCTTCAGCAATTAATCCTCTTTTTTGAACGATATTATACCAGTTGATTACTTTTTTAATATCAGATACATATACTCTCTCTTCATCATAGTTTGGCAATACTTCTTTGAAGTAAGCAACTAATTCAGGAGCAGATGCCTTGTGAGAAATTGCTTCTCCATTATTTTCTTTTGTAGCTATATTTCTAAATACGTCGAATAATTTTACTTCTCCTTCGTGAGTGTATATTGAAATTTCAGACAACAAACTAACATTGTTTTTTAATCCTACTGTACTCTTTTTCCCATCTGCTAAAGATTCAGCGATAAATCCTGTACGTGTTTGTACTAAAAGTTCATATAAACCTGGTTTTCCTGAAATAGCTAAAACTTTTTCTAAACTCATTTTCTTTATTTTTTATTTATAGATTCACAAATATCTAAATTTGTTAATAATAATCAACTTTTTATCTGCCTTTTTTACCAACAAACTTCATTTTATAGTCAGTAAAGATTTTACCTTCCATAATATTATTCAAACGCTTTGAAATTAACTTCTTTTTTAAAGTCGATAATTTATCTGTAAACAGCACACCTTCAATATGGTCGTATTCATGTTGAATAACTCTTGCTGCTAATCCATCAATTACATCAACGTGTTTTTCAAAATTCTCATCGAAGTACTCAATTGTAATCTTTTCCTTTCGATAAACAGGTTCATGTACATCTGGAATACTTAAACAACCTTCATTAAAAGCCCATTCCTCTCCTTCTTCTTTCACAATTTTAGCATTGATAAACGTTTTTTTAAATGTTTTCAATACTGCTGCTTCCTCCTCTGTATTCCCTTCCATATCTGCAAAAGGCTCGCAATCAACCACAAATAATCGAATTGGCAATCCTACTTGTGGAGCAGCCAAACCTACACCATGTGCAAAAGCCATTGTTTCATACATATTTGTAATCAATTCAGGTAAGTTGGGGTAATCTTTGGTTATATCTGCACCAACCTTTCTTAATACAGGATCTCCATAACCAACTATTGATAATATCATAATCTTTTATTTTCTATATTGTTGTATACCAAAAATGGAACGCAAAATTAATGAAAAATAAAGTAATAAATAACACTTGATACTATTTTTACTTTTTTAAAAATAGTATCTTGCTACATCGAAAAGCTATTCATTCATAACTCACAATTTAAACAAGCTTTTAAACAATATGCTAAGCCAAGCCAGAAAATACACCGACAACTCACATTTAGGGGATTCATTAAAAATCACTATCTCGGCTGTTATTCCTTTTTTATTATTACTGCCTTATAAAGAATTCAATTGGGCTTTTGCTGCTGCTATTGGAGCTATGTTAACTGCTCCAGTTGATATTCCAAGTAATTTAAAAGATAAAACCATAGGTTTGTTAGTAGGAGCTTTTACTGTCCCTGCTGTCACCCTTACTTTATGTTTAGCAAATGGCCATTGGTATTTCTATCCTTTATTCATTTTTATCCTATTCTCATTGAGTATGATTTCTGTATATGGACATCGAGCAAACATGCTTTCATTTACAGGGCTATTAGCCGTTTGTTTAGGACTGGCTCACAATTATACAGGAAATGAACTATGGATACATTGTCTAATGCTTCTATTAGGAGGTTTACTATATCTAATAGTCTCTTTGCTTTTCTATTTTGTACGTCCTCGTCGATATGGAGTACTACAAACATCAGAATGTTTAAATTTAACTGCTGATTATCTTAAACACAGAGGACAACTTTGGGATATAGATGCCAATAAAGATAAAATTGTAGAAGAACAGCTTAATATACAAGTCAAACTAAATGAGGTACACGAAAATATGCGTGAATACCTTGTTCGAAATAAAGCAAACACAGGAAACTCATCGAATAACCGTCGTTTGTTAGTTGCCTTTTCTACCTTAGTTGAAATCTTAGAAATAGCAGTATCTACTTCTTTTGATCATAAAAAACTACAAGAACTTTTTGAAAACGAACCTGATATTATACGCGACTACCAAAGTTTAGCCTATGATCTGGCAGATTCTGTATCCAGATTAGGAGAAGCACTTAATATTGGATTAAAATATAAATCTGTAGTTAATCTAACGCAGAAATTAAACAACCTACAAGACAGATTAAATCAATTCGTGCAAACAGGTAAGTCAAGTAATATGATGGAAGCTGTTTTGATGTTTTCTAATGTATTACACTATGCAGAAAATCAGATTGACAAAATTCATACTTTAGAACGTACTTTAATTGAAAAAGCTTTTAATACAGATGTAGAAGAACGCTTTAAAGATTTAGAGAAGTTTTTAACGCCTGTTCACTACCGTTGGGAAACCTTGCGTGAAAATATGAACTTTACTTCTACTATCTTCAGACACGCAACACGTTTGACAATTACCATGCTTATTGGTTTAATTATTGGAGAAATCTCAAGTCATTCCTTTAATCTTTTAAACGGTTACTGGATTCTATTAACCATTGTGGTTATTATGCGACCTGGTTTTGGATTAACCAAACAACGTTCATTTGAACGTGTAATAGGAACTGTTTTAGGTGGGCTATTAGCTTTTGGATTGCTCTATGTAATAGACAATACCACTGTAATTGCTTATCTAACAGTATTTACAATGATTATTGGTTACTGGTTCTCACATACAGATTACAAGGTAGGAGTTACCTTCATAACAATGTACGTTGTACTAATCTATGGTATTTTAACTCCTAATTTCATGGATTTATTAATCTATAGAGTAATTGACACTTTAATTGGAGCATTATTAGCTTTTGGAGCAAACTATTTATTATGGCCTTCTTGGGAGTTTTTAAATGTAAAAACACATCTTTCTAAGTCTTTAAAAGCCAATACTACTTATGCAAAAGAAATTACATTGTACTACAATGAAAAAGGTAAGGTAACCTTACCTTACAAATTAGCACGTAAATATGCTTTCATTGAGATTGGAAATCTAATGGCTTCTTTTCAACGTATGATTCAAGAACCTAAATCAAAACAAATGTTTCGTGCCGAAATTTATGAATTAGCCGTATTAAACCATACATTTTTATCTACTGCGGCATCAATTGGTACCTATGTACAATCCCATACTACAACAAAAGCTTCCAATGCATTTAATGTTGTAATGGATTATACAATTAGAAATCTATCTACTGCTACAAAATTATTAGATGGCGAAATAGAAAATGAAGAATTACTAACACAGGAAGAAGAAAATTGGTACAATGTTAGTTTATCATATTTAAAAGGAATACGAGAGTACGAATTAAAGAAAACCTACTCTGATGATGTGCAAATCAAAAGTATGATGGAAGAATCAGTAATGGTTATTGAGCAACTAATTTGGTTATCTAATTTATCTGAAAAGATATTTAAAATCAGTAAATCACTAGCCGAAAAACGTCAACAAATGGAAGATAATAGCAGATTACTAAACCTCAAAAAGAAAATATTATCTTAAGTATAAAAGAAAGAGCCTTGATAATTTTGTTTATCAAGGCTCTTCTATTTTTTTGTTACTAACGTTTATAGTTATTCTTTATGTTTCGAATTAAGGGTTCTAATCCATTTAATTTCAATTCATAAATCAATGCTAACTGTTCTCCTAATTTCCCTGTAGGAAAGCCTTTATTATGATACCAAACGACATAATACTCAGGTAAATCAATCAAATAATATCCCTGATACTTTCCAAAAGGCATTTTGGTATGAGCTAACTCAATCAAATACTTTTCGTTATCAATCATTTATAACCATTCAAAAGTTACTTCTTTCTCCAATTCAGGATGTAAACTCATGAATACTGGACAATGCATAGCTACACGCTCTAATATAATGCGTTGTTTTGCATCTGCATCACTTTTCATTTTAAAGTTAATTGTAATCTTTTTTATACGTCTTGGATCTGCTTGCATTTCTTTATACACTTCTGCAGTAGACCCTACTAAATCAATATTTAACTCATTCGCCTTTATCCCCATAATAGTCATTGCACAAGATGCAGCTGCATTTGTAACCATATCTGTTGGAGAAAATGCTTGACCTTTTCCATGATTATCTACTGGAGCATCAGTTATGATTTGTTCTCCTGATTGTAAATGAGTCGACGTTGTACGCAACTCGCCTAAATATGTAACTTTTGACAACATTATTCTAATACTTTTACGGTTAAATCATCATTATATTGAAGAATATAAATTCCTGAGTTTCTAATTGTTCCTTCTGTGTTTTTACCAAAGATAAACTTATTCTCTGTTTCTTGTGTTTTTTGTCCTAACGTACTAATAAAATTTCCTTCTTGGAACATACGAAGAATAACATCAAGTGTTACATCGTACCCTCTTGTCGCAAATCGATTAGGTGTGATATTATATTTTGATTTAAACTCTTGAGCAAATAAACTTTCTGTCTGCGATTCTGTTTCTCTCGTTACAGAAGGGAAAGTATATTTCAAAGCGACTAATGACTCAATTGAAATCTCCCCATAGTCAAAAGCTTCACTTTTATCAAAAGAGGCAACTTGAATATCATAATCTCTAACTCTACCTTTTAATTTTGTAATTAAATGTGTTGTTGACACAATGCTATTGGAGTCTATAATAAATACATTCTTAGACCCCGAAGTCAAAGTTCTATCAACATCATTAATTGCTGAAGTAGATATTACTTTTATATTTGGAAAATAGGAAGACATAAACTTCTTCGTTGATGCTTTCTTATCATCTACTATTACAGTGATTTTAGCATTTTGACGTAAGAAATATTCAATAAATGTCTTTCTCAACACATCTCCATAAGGCATAGTTTGCACTAATTGACTCGATGGACTTGCTTTTTCATTTGACAAAGGAGATACCAAAACAATCTTTTTATTTGGTAATGCCTTTACAGCCTGATCCACATTATTTTGAAAAAACGGACCTATAATTACATCTGTTTTACTAAAGTCTTTCTCCTTAAAAAGACTACTTACTGATGATGAATTTTTTGACTCATCCGAATCATAAACGTTCACTGTCAGTTCCAAACCTAATTTATTTGCTTGTTCAATAGCTAATAGAGCCCCTGAATAAAAATCAAGAGTCATATTCAAAAAGGGATCATTCTTAACCTTTGTATCTACATTATCTCCTACACGATTAATATTAAAAGGTAACAGCAATGTCAACTCTTTTCTCTTAGACTTATCTAATGTACGTGTTAAATCAGTATAACCTGGTGTTTTGTCAACAATAAAAGGAGTTGACTTTTCTTCTTCTACAACTACTTCTTTATCAGGTTTATTCTCAGATACATTATTTGTCACTGGTGGTTTTACTTCTCCCACAGCTTCAGTAGTTCCTTTCCCTTTTGACAGTAGTAATTCCATTCCTACTACCACTCCTTTTTCAATCACTTCTGGATTAGCGCGAATCAAATCATCAACAGACACACCATACTCCTTAGAAATGCTATATAAAGTTTGCTTAGGCTCTACAATAATAGAGGTAGGAATTACACCATTCTTTTTAGTCTCTGTTTTTGCTGTACTGCTATTTCCTTTTGTACTACCACTAACAGGAACTTTAATTTGTTGTCCAATACTTAAATCCGCAGTTATATCTGGATTCAATTCTTGTATCTTCTTTACTGTAGTATTATATTTTGATGCAATAGCATATAGCGTTTGCTTAGGCTCTACTTCAATTGTAATATAAGATTCTGCAGTTGTTTTTATTTCTTTAACTGAAGAATCAGTAGTTTGTTTTGGATTCTCTTTTTTTGTTGATTCAGTACTACTCTTAGCTGGTGCTGATAGATTAATCACTGTACCAACTTTCAAATCTGAATCTTTCAAGTCTGGATTCCACTTATGTAAATTATCAACAGATACTTTGAATTCCTTACTGATACCATATAGGGTATCTTTAGATTTTATAGTATATGTTTTTCCACTTGCAGATGACGAAGTATTATTTGCCTTATTTTGCTGCGTACTTGATGATGATTTTTTATCCTTTGCCAAAAAAGCTTTAGTAGGAATAGAAAGTACTCCTCCTTCTTTTATCCCATTTTTAGCATCTGGATTGTAATTTAATACATCTGCAACAGACACACCATATTCACGTGCTATTTTACTTACTGTATCACCTTTATTCACTTTGTATTGCACAAGTCCTTCCTGTGCGACACTGTAACTTACACTCACTAAGAAAGCCGCCAAGGCTATTATAATCTTCTTTTTCATCTAACAAATATATTATAAAACTAATAAGTCGCTGTAAAATTTCACAGCGACTTATTGATTTTTTTATTATTATTCCCACTCAATAGTTGCAGGTGGTTTTGAACTGATATCGTATACAACTCTATTCACCCCTTTTACTCTATTGATGATTTTATTAGAAATCTCCATCAAGAATTCATAAGGTAAGTGTACCCAATCTGCAGTCATACCATCTGTTGAAGCTACAGCTCTTAGTGCTACTACTTTTTCATAAGTACGTTCATCACCCATAACTCCTACACTGTTTACTGGTAACAAGATAACTCCTGCTTGCCAAACATCATTATAAAGACCGTGATCTTTTAATCCTTGAATGAAAATTGCATCAACTTCTTGTAACAATCTTACTTTCTCTTGTGTTATATCTCCTAAGATACGAATAGCTAAACCTGGACCAGGGAAAGGATGTCTTCCTAATAATTCTGGATCTATTCCTAAAGAAGCTCCTACTCTACGTACTTCATCTTTAAACAACATACGCAATGGTTCTACAATCTTCAATTTCATAAAGTCAGGTAATCCCCCCACATTATGATGAGATTTAATTGTAGCAGATGGTCCTTTTACAGATATAGATTCTATCACATCTGGATAAATAGTTCCTTGTCCTAAGAAAGTAGCATCATCAATTAGTTTTGCTTCATCGTCAAATACTTCGATAAACACTCTACCAATTGCTTTTCGCTTTTGTTCTGGATCAGACAAACCTGCCAATGCATCCATAAAACGATCTGTTGCATCTACTCCTTTTACGTTTAATCCCATTCCATTGTATTGTTCTAATACATTTTGGAACTCATTCTTACGCAATAATCCGTTATTAACAAAAATACAGTGAAGTTTATCTCCAATAGCTTTGTGTAATAAAACGGCTGCTACTGTTGAATCAACTCCTCCAGACAAAGCTAATACTACTTTTTCTTCCCCAACTTTATTTCTTAAATCAGCAATTGTATCTTCAACAAAAGCAGATGGTGTAAAATCTTGTTGTACTCCAGCGATATCAACTAAAAAGTTTTTTAATAATTGCGTACCATCTGTTGAGTGATAAACCTCTGGGTGGAATTGTATAGCATAAGTTTGTTCTCCTTCTACTTTATAAGCAGCATTTTGAACATCTTTTGTGCTTGCTAATAAAACTCCATTAGTAGGCAATACTTTAATTGTATCACTGTGGCTCATCCAAACTTGACTATTTTGAGGAATATCTTTAAAGAAAGCATCTTCTGCTATAAAATCAAGATTAGCTCTACCATATTCACGAGTATCAGATGGAGCTACCTCACCTCCAAAGAAATGAGCTAAATACTGCGCACCATAACAAACTGCTAATAATGGCATTTTTCCTTTGATATTCGACAAATCAGGATGAAGTGCTTCTTCCGAACGCACAGAATAAGGACTACCAGATAAGATAACTGCTTTATATTCAGTCAAATCTTTTGGCATATCATTATAAGGTAAGATTTCGCAGAAAATATTTAATTCTCGAACTCTTCTCGCAATAAGCTGTGTATATTGCGAACCAAAATCTAAAATAAGTACATTGTGTTGCATGCACAAAAATAGCCATTTCATTATTAACTCAAAACATAAAATGTCCTTTTTTTATCCTAAATCTGTTACTTCCTCAAAATCCCATCAACCTACTTAATTTTATAGCTAAATTACGCTAATAATCTACCTACAGCCCCTTCTTGTATCCCTCTTAGCCACAACGATATCCAAATTAAGGGTTAGTTTTTTAATCTTAAAAGCAAAAAAGGTATTATTATTGCATATATTTTAAAAGTGTATACTAACAATAGTAAAGCTATAATATTCTCTTAATATATAACTTGACAATACATTACTACTCTTTTATAAGATTAGTTCCTATTTGTTTTATACATTTTATTTATATCACATTATAACAGTACAAGCCTTATGAATTTCGAAATTTATGAAACGCTAATGATTGCGTGTTTTGTCCTTTTCTTGGGACATTTTATAGTTGGAAAAGTCAATTTCTTTCAAAAATATAATATTCCCGAACCTGTAGTTGGTGGTTTCCTTGTTGCTTTAATTTCATGGGGACTATATTCTTTTGCAGGAAAAGAACTTACTTTCAACGAAGGCATTCAACAAAGCATGATGTATATCTTCTTTTCTTCCATTGGCTTAAATGCTGATTTTTCCAAATTATTAAAAGGAGGAAAAGCATTAATCATCTTCTTAGTGGTAGCTGCAATCTTTATTTGTTTTCAAAACACGCTTGGAGTTTTACTTGCAAAGCTTTTAGGATTAGATTTACGATTTGGATTAATAGCGGGTTCTATCACACTTACTGGTGGTCATGGAACTGCTGGTGCATGGGCAGATCAATTTGCATTAAGTGGAAATCCACTTCCTGGAGCCAAAGAAATTGGAATGGCATGTGCTACTTTTGGACTTATCTTTGGAGGAACTATTGGAGGTCCTTTAGCATACAGATTACTAAAGAAAAACAATTACAAAGAACTTACGCCAGAAGAAATTGCTGAACAATCAGAAACGCATGATACAAACGAAGAAAAAAACACGAAAAGTAAGGTTAATTACCATACACTATTAACTACAGTAGCCATGTTAGCTGTATGTCTAACTGTTGGTCACTGGCTATACGATTGGAACAGTCAATTCAGTTTTAAACTACCTACTTTTGTATGGTGTTTGTTTGTAGGGGTTATTATACGCAACACTTTAACTCACGGTTTCAAACAAAAAGTAAATAATGAATCAATTGATATCTTAGGAAACATAGGTCTTTCTATATTTTTAGCTTGTGCTTTAATGTCTTTAAAATTATGGTTAGTTATCGACTTAGCATTACCAATCCTTTTAATCTTATTAATTCAAGTTATAATGATGTTGTTTTTTGCAGCAAACATTACTTATCGAATGATGGGAAAAGACTATGATGCAATTGTTTTAAGTGCAGGTCACTGTGGTTTTGGACTTGGAGCTACTGCTACTGCTGTTGCTAATATACAGGCTGTAACGAACAGATTTGGTCCTTCTTACAAAGCGTTCTTAATCATTCCTATGGTTGGTGCTTTCTTTATTGACATCTTAAATGCACTTATTCTAAATATATTCATTACTCTATTCTAAATAACAAAGAATACCACGTTTACATCAACATATGTAAAGAGTATACCCAAAAAGAATATTTATTTTTGCTCACTATAATAAAACAACAATTATGGACAAAGCAAATAATAAATATTCTTTTTTAATTTACCTCACAGGCTTAAGTATTATTGGTTTTCTTGCAACAGATATGTATCTCCCTGCATTTGATCAAATGCGTATAGACTTAAATACAAGCAAAAGCAACATCAGTGCTACCTTAAGTCTTTTTTTAGCAGGTTATGCTATAGCTCAACTAATTTGGGGACCTATTTCAGACAAAATAGGCAAACCAAAAACAATCCTTATAGGACTAAGCATTTTCACAGCATCCTCACTTCTTATTTACTTTACCAGTAGCGTTACTGCTTTTTTAATCTTGCGATTGATACAAGCCATTGGAGTCTGTGCTGCCGCAGTAAGTTGGCAAGCTTTAGTAATTGAAAGATATCCTTCTGAAGAAACCAACCGTGTGTTTGCTTCTATCATGCCCTTAGTAGCTTTATCTCCTGCCTTAGCTCCTTTAGTAGGTGTTTATCTATTAAACCACTGGGGATGGCGTTCTATTTTTATAACATTGGCAATTATTGCGATAGGTCTAATGTTATATACCCTAACCCTTAAAGACAATAAAAAGACTACAGACGATTCAGCTAAAAAAGTAAATACGTCTATTTCTTACTTTTCTATATTACAATCCAAACCCTATGTAGGAAATGTCTTGATTTATGCTTTTTGTTCTGCTGCCTTTTTCGCATGGTTAACAGGTTCTCCTTTTTTCTTAAAAGAAATGGGATATAATGAAAGTGAAATAGGATTCAGTTTTGTACCACAAACAATAGCATTTTTAATTGGTGGTTTTGGTTATAGAACACTATCTACCAAAATAAAAGGTACAATATTAGTCCCTTACTTTCTGATATTATTTGCTATATCAGTTCTTACATTAGCCATTTTAGCTATTTTCACTACTCCAAGTTTAACATCTTTATTACTTCCATTTTGTTTAATGGCATTAGTTAATGGAGCCTGTTACCCTGTAGTAGTATCAGAAGCGTTAAAACTATTTCCTCACAACTCAGGAAAAGCAGCAGCATTGCAAAACACTATTCAATTAGGAATGTGCTTTATTTCCAGTGCTCTTGTATCTTTATTTACACAGACAGCCTTGCTTACAACTGTGTTAGTTATGAGTGGAAGTATTCCATTTGTTTTTATAGCTTATAAGCTTACAAAAACAACAGCAACAAACAACAAGTAATTCCATAAAAAAAGGTCAGATAAACATCTGACCTTTTAATTTTATATCTACTTACTTATGAATTAGAAACATCTACTGTAGTTGCTTCAGCAATCTTTTTGTAAGTTCCATTTTCTAATTTCTCACGAATAGCTTCGTACGCTTTTAAAGTCTCATCGATATCTTCTTTCGTATGAGTAGCTGTAGGAATCATTCTCAATAAGATAATTCCTTTAGGAATTACTGGATACACAACAATTGACAAGAAAATATTGTAGTTCTCTCTCAAATCATTTACCATTACCATTGCTTCTGGAATACTTCCTTCTAAATAAACAGGAGTAACACAAGTGTTTGTATCACCAATATTAAATCCTCTGTCTTTTAGTCCATTTTGAAGTAAGTTTACATTCTCCCATAATTTAGCTTTTAACGAAGGATTAGTTCTTAAAAGATCTAAACGTTTTAATGCTCCTTTTGTAAAAATCATCGGTAATGATTTAGCAAACATTTGAGAACGTAAATTATATTTTAAATAATCAATAATATCTTTATCAGCCGCAACAAAAGCTCCGATAGAAGCCATAGACTTAGCAAATGTAGAGAAGTAAACATCAATACCATCTTGACATCCTTGCTCTTCTCCTGCTCCTGCTCCTGTAGCACCTAACGTACCGAATCCATGTGCATCATCAACTAATAAACGGAAATTGTACTTCTCTTTCAAAGCAACTATTTCTTTTAATTTACCTTGTTGACCTCTCATTCCGAAAACTCCTTCAGTAATTACTAAAATACCTCCACCTGTTGTTTCAGCCATTTTAGTTGCTCTTTCCATGTTTTTTTCGAAACTCTCAATATCATTGTGTTTATAAGTAAAACGTTTACCCATATGTAAACGAACACCATCAATAATACAAGCATGAGAATCTACATCATATACAATTACGTCATTCTTTGTAACCAAAGCATCAATAATTGACACCATTCCTTGATAACCAAAGTTTAATAAATAAGCAGCTTCTTTGTTTACAAAAGCAGCTAACTCATTCTGCAATTGCTCATGCATTGTAGTGTGACCAGACATCATACGTGCTCCCATTGGATATGCAGCACCATATTCAGCAGCAGCCTCAGCATCTACTTTTCTTACTTCTGGGTGATTAGATAAACCTAAATAATCATTAATACTCCAGTTTATTACTTCTTTCCCATGAAACATCATACGATTTGACAAAGGTCCTTCTAACTTTGGAAACACATAATATCCCTCAGCTTGTGAAGCCCATTTACCCAATGGTCCTTTGTTTTTCTGTATTCTATCAAATAAATCGTTTACCATAATATAACTATGTTTAAAAAAACAGATGCAAAATTACTGATATTTTATATGCATTCATAATAATTAACCCTTATTTTAGAGTATAACCTCAATAATTCTACAACAAATAATTTTACTTTGTAGGTAATAATGCAATTTCTATTACCCAATCGAATGCAATTTAATACTTCTATACTAAACAATAAAAAAAAGAGAACCTTTTTAAATTAAAAGGTTCTCTTTTCTATTAATACAAACTATGAAATGCTGTTGGGTCAACTTCATTCATAATACTATATACTTTTTCAAACACATCTTCTACTGAAGGTTTAGAGAAATAATCTCCATCTGTGCTATAAGCAGGACGGTGTGCTTTTGATGTCAATGTTTGTGGTTCACTATCCAAGAAACGGTAACCATTTTGTTCTTCTAATACTTTTTGTAAAATATAAGCAGAAGCTCCTCCTGGTACATCCTCATCTACAATTAACAAGCGATTTGTTTTTTCCAAACTCTTCACAATATCGTGTTTAATATCAAATGGCAATAAAGACTGTGCATCTATAATCTCCACATCAATACCTACTTCTAATAATTCTTTTGCAGCTTGCTCAATAATGCGCAAAGTAGAACCATAAGACACAATTGTAATATCCTTACCTTCTTTTATTGTTTCAACAACACCTATTGGTGTTTTAAATGAACCAATATTTGTTGGCATTTTTTCTTTTAATCGGTAACCATTCAAACACTCGATAAGCAAAGCTGGTTCATCACTTTCTAATAAAGTATTGTAGAATCCTGCTGCTTTAGTCATATTACGAGGAACTAATACGTGCATTCCTCTAATAGCATTAATAATCATTCCCATTGGAGATCCAGAATGCCAAATACCTTCTAATCTATGTCCACGAGTTCTTACAATCAATGGAGCTTTTTGGCGTCCTACAGTTCTATATTGTAATGTAGCCAAATCATCACTCATAATCTGAATAGCATACAATAAATAATCTAAGTATTGAATTTCAGCAATAGGTCTTAACCCACGCATTGCCATACCAATCCCTTGACCTAAAATAGTTGCCTCACGAATACCTGTATCAGATACACGATTCAAACCATGTTTATCTTGTAATCCTTCTAATCCTTGGTTAACATCTCCAATATTTCCTGAATCTTCTCCAAAAACTAAAACGTTTTTATTATTTTCAAGAATATAATCGAAGTTTTCTCTGATAATCAAACGAGCATCAACTTCTTCTGCATTCTCATCATATTGAGGTAATACCTCTTCAATCAAAGTTGCCTGTAAAGTAGATTCTGACATTAAGTGAGAACTATACTTTGGCTGTACAGCCTCAAAATAACGTGCGATATAATCTAATAAAGTAGATTTACCACTTTCTTTAATTACCAAACGCAACGCTTTACGCGCTACTGTAATAACATCTTTTCGTATAATTTCTTTTATACCTTCTAAGTCTGTAGCGTATTTTTCTAAGAAAACTCGATTTGCACTATTTTGTGCCACTGTACGCAATACAGCTACCAATTCATCGCGTTCTGTTTTAATTGGATTCTGATAAGCTGCCCAAGCTGCTTTTTTACCTTCTAAAACATCTTTTTTCGCTTGTTTATCTATAGCTTCTAATTCTTCCTCCGTTGCAAAATTAGACTCAAGAACCCACTTTCTCATTTGAGCCACACAGTCCATCTCTGCTTCCCATTCCAAACGCTCTGCGCTTTTATATCTTTCATGAGAACCAGAAGTTGAGTGTCCTTGAGGTTGTGTTAATTCTTGTACGTGAACCAATACTGGTACATGCTCTTCTCTTGCTATTGCAGATGCTTTAGCATAAGTTTCAACTAATGAAGCATAATCCCATCCTTTTACACGTAATATTTCATAACCATTTCCATTTTCATCGCGTTGGAATCCTTTCAATATTTCAGAAATATTCTCTTTTGTCGTTTGATACTTCGCGTGTACTGAAATCCCGTATTGATCATCCCATACATTCATTACCATAGGAACTTGCAATACACCTGCTGCATTAATTGTTTCAAAAAACAACCCTTCAGATGTTGAAGCATTTCCAATAGTTCCCCATGCTACTTCATTACCATTTACTGAGAAATTCTCTTCTGTATCTGCTGCTGGAAATTCTCTATAGTATTTAGAAGCTTGTGCTAATCCCAACAATCGAGGCATTTGTCCCGCTGTAGGAGAAATATCACCACTTGAATTTTTTTGTGCAGTTAATTTTACCCAATTACCATTTTCGTCCAAACTGTGAGTGGCAAAGTGCCCTCCCATTTGACGACCACCCGACATAGGATCGTTTGCAAGATTTGCGTCTCCAAATAAACCGGCAAAAAATTGTTCAATTGTTAATTGGCCAATTGCCATCATAAAAGTTTGATCGCGATAGTATCCTGAACGGAAATCCCCATTTTTAAAAGCTTTTGCCATTGCTAATTGAGGCACTTCTTTTCCATCTCCAAAGATTCCGAATTTGGCTTTACCCGTTAGTACTTCTCTACGACCAAGTAAACTACATTCTCTACTTGTTCTTGCTATAGTATAATCTTGAATAACCTCTTTCTTGAAATCCTCAAAAGAAAGAGCTTTACTTGTATCTTTTTGACTCATTGTAAAACTTGCTTGTTACAGCTACGAATATAAAATAATATACCTAAAAAAGCTAATCTTTCAAACTTCTTTATATCGAATTAAAACGGCCTTTTTTTATTAAATTACCAATAAAAAACAGAAAAAAATATCAATATAAAAAATTCACTAAAAAAAACAAGGCTTGATTAAGAATTATCTAATCAAGCCTTTCTATAATATTCAATTATTTCTCAGTAATAATTATTCAATTACAGTCAAAATAGAGTCCATACTAAAACGTACTTTTTTCAAGGGTGCCAACCAATCATTTTTTTCATCTCTCTCTCCCATAGCAAGTAAAGTCACGCTTTTCAGCCCTTTTTGTCTCAAGCCCAAAGCCTCATCTAACTGATCATTATAAAAACCTTCCATTGGAGAAGCATCAATTCTTAACTCTGCAGCTGCACCAATCGCCAATCCAAAAGCAATATAAGCCTGTCTGGCAGCATGTTGAAAATGTTGTTCTTCTGTTTGAGCTGCAAAATTTGCTTTAATGCTATTTTTATAATCTGTCATTTCTCCTTTTTGCATAGCTCTCATTTGCTCCATGTTATCAAATACCGCATCTATACGAGCTTCTGAATAAGTATCCCACGCAGCAAAAACCAACAAATGAGAACAATCTTTTACTTGAGATTGATTCATAGCTATTGGAAGCAACTTCTCTTTCAACTCTTGATTTTTAATCAAAATCATCTCAAAAGGTTGCAGCCCTGAAGATGTAGGAGCCATACGAGCAGTTTCCACCACTTGCATCACTACCTCATCAGTCAATTTTACTTCGCTATTATATTTTTTCGTAGCATATCGCCACTGTAAACTATCTAATAAATTCATTTTTACTTTTTATATATTTCTAAAAATGCAAGCACATTCTTCTCTATACGATTATTAATATTTGAAACATTTGCTTTCACAAACGACTCTCCTATAATATTTTCATACAATTCTATATAACGCTCTGAAACACTTGCGATGTATTCATCTGTCATCTCAGGAACTACCTGACCTTCTTGCCCTTGGAACCCATTGCTTATCAACCACTGTCTTACAAACTCTTTTGACAATTGCTTTTGAGCTTCTCCGTTTTTTTGACGTTCTTCATATCCTTCTGCATAGAAGTATCGTGAAGAGTCTGGCGTATGAATTTCATCAATTAAAACAATTTGACCTTCTTTTGTTCGACCAAACTCATATTTTGTATCCACTAAAATCAACCCTTGTGATTTAGCAATTTCAGTACCTCGAGCATACAAAGCTCTTGTATATTGTTCTAATACTAAATAATCTTCCTCAGAAACAATCCCTCTTGCAATAATATCTTCTCTCGAAATATCAACATCATGCAATCCTAATTCTTCTTTAGTTGATGGAGTAATAATTGGTTCTGGCAATAAATCATTTTCCTTTAATCCTTCAGGTAAAGCTACGCCACATAGCACTCTTTTACCTGCTGCATACTCTCTTGCTGCATGTCCTGCCAAATATCCACGAATCACCATTTCTACTTTAAATGGCTCACATACATACCCTACAGCAACATTAGGATCAGGAGTCGCTACTAACCAATTAGGCACAATATCTTGTGTCATTTCCATAAACTTAGTAGCTATTTGATTTAAAATTTGACCTTTATAAGGAATCCCTTTAGGCATAATCACATCAAAAGCAGAAAGACGATCTGTAGCCACCATAACCAATAGTTCGTCATTAATGTTATAGACTTCTCTTACTTTTCCGCGATAAACAGATTTTTGATTTGGAAATTCAAAACTCGTTTTTGTGATTGTATTACTCATATTATTATATAGTTGTGTAGTTCTTTCTTTTTAGTAGGCTATTAAATCTAATAACGCCTGTTCAAATCTACCTTTTGGTAAATATTGATCTTCTAAAGCTTTCACAAATGGAATCGCAGTTTCCAAACTTGCCACACGCTTCACTGGTGCATCCAAGTATTCAAAACACTCTTCCATAATCATTGCTGATAGATCACTTGCAATTCCTCCAAACATTGAATCCTCTTGCAAAATTATCACTTTATTTGTTTTTTTCACCGATTTAAATACAGTTTCTGTATCTAAAGGTTGCAAGGTGCGCAAATCAATTAAATCTGCTTTTATCTGTGTATTGTTTTTCAATGTTTCTAACGCCCAATGCACCCCTGCCCCAAACGAAATAATAGTTACATCATCCCCCTCTGACAGCAAAGCTGCCTTTCCGAACGGAATAGTGTAATACCCTTTTGGTACCTCTTGATATATACTTCTATACAATTGTTTGTGTTCAAAGAATATAACAGGATTTGGATCATTAATCGCCGTATTCATCAATCCTTTAGCATCTACTGGAAACGCAGGATAAACAACTTTTAATCCAGGTGTTTTTGTAAACCAAGCTTCATTAGTTTGTGAGTGGAAAGGTCCAGCTTGTGTTCCACCACCACAAGGCATACGCACTACCACATCAGCTTTTTCGTTCCAACGGTAGTGAATCTTTGCCAAATAATTGACAATTGGATTAAACCCTGTAGAAACAAAATCTCCAAACTGCATCTCCATAATCGCTTTTCCTCCATTAATAGAATACCCCATAGCAGCAGATACAATAGCACTTTCGCAAATAGGTGTATTTCTTACCCTCTCTTTACCAAACAAGTCTACAAAACCTTCAGACACTTTAAAAGCTCCTCCATATTCTGCAATATCCTGCCCCATCATCACCAAATTTGGATGACGCTCAAACGACTCTTTTAAGGCAGAAGAAATAGCATCGATCAAACGAATATTCTCCGTTTCCTCTTTTGCATCTACTCCTTCATACACAAATGGAGCATACATATCTTCCAATTCTTCTTGTAGATTAGCCACAATAGGTTGTTCTTCTTGTACCTTTTGCCAATCTGTATCTATTTCCTTTTTAATAGCAGCTCTGTACTCCGCATCCATCTCCTCTGTCAAAACACCTTGTGCCATTAGGTATTCCTTATAATTACTTACAGGATCCTTCACTTGCCACATATCCATCAATTCTTGTGGTACATACTTTGTTCCACTCGCCTCTTCATGTCCACGCATTCTGAAAGTCAGAAACTCAATCAATACTGGTCGTGGGTTTTTGCGCATAGACTGTGCTATTTCACTAATCTGATTATAGACTTCCAAAATATTATTTCCATCTATAATATGGCTTTCCATACCATACCCTATCGCTCTGTCAGCCAAATGTTCACATTTATACTGTTCATTCGTAGGAGTAGATAATCCATACCCATTATTTTCAATAACAAACAACACTGGCAGATCCCATACTGAAGCAACATTTAATGCTTCGTGAAAATCTCCTTCTGAAGTTGCTCCTTCTCCTGTAAATACCGCTGTTATTTTCTTTTCTTTACGCAATTTGTGTGCCAAGGCTATACCATCAGCTACACCTAATTGAGGACCTAAGTGTGAAATCATTCCCACAATGTGATACTCTTGTGTTCCAAAGTGAAACGAACGCTCACGTCCTTTTGTAAAACCGTTTGCCTTACCTTGCCATTGCGAAAATAGTCGATGCAATGGAATATCTCTTGTTGTAAATACTCCTAAGTTTCTATGCATTGGCAACACATATTCATCTTGCTCTAATGCAGAAGTTACTCCTACAGCTATAGCTTCTTGGCCTATACCAGAAAACCATTTAGACACTTTACCTTGACGAATCAATACAAGCATCTTTTCTTCCACCATACGAGGTTTTAATAATCGTTTATACAGATGAAGTAGTTGGTCATTACTTAACTGTTTTCTTTGGTAATCAAAATTTTTCATAGTTGGTTAAAAATGTTTTTAAATGTAGCAATAAAACAATTGAAGACCAATAGTTAAAAAATAAAAATACACATCCTTAATATCACGCTATAAACACCCCAAATTTCAGATACATACAGCCATAGTGGTATATAAAAAAAGCCTTCCAAAATAGGAAGGCTTTTGTATATGATAAACTCGTTAAGAGTATAAAATCAAATTATGATAAGGCAACTTTAACTTGGTCTGCAGCTTCTTGGAAAGCAATAGCAGATAAGATTGGCATACCTGATTGGTCGATAATTTCTTTTGCTAACTCAGCGTTAGTTCCTTGTAAACGAACGATGATTGGCACTTTAATATCGTCACCCATGTTTTTGTAAGCATCAACAACCCCTTGAGCTACACGGTCACAACGAACGATACCTCCAAAGATGTTAATCAAAATAGCTTTTACGTTTGGATCTTTTAAGATAATACGGAAAGCGATTTCAACACGTTTAGCATCAGCAGTTCCTCCTACGTCTAAGAAGTTAGCAGGTTCAAAACCAGCATACTTAATTAAATCCATAGTAGCCATTGCTAATCCAGCTCCGTTTACCATACATCCTACAGTACCATCTAAATCTACATAGTTTAATCCAGCTTCTTTAGCTTCTACTTCGATTGGTCTCTCTTCAGTTACGTCTCTGTATTCAGCATAAGCTTTTTGTCTGTATAAAGCATTGTCATCTAAAGTAACTTTAGCATCTACAGCTAAGATTTTATCATCAGAAGTTTTTAATACAGGGTTGATTTCGAACATAGAAGAGTCACTTCCGATGTATGCTCTATATAAAGCATCTACGAATTTAACCATTTCTTTGAACGCATTTCCAGACAATCCTAAATTGAAAGCAATTCTTCTTGCTTGGAAACCTTGTAATCCTACTGATGGATCAATTTCTTCTTTAAAGATTAAGTGTGGAGTATGCTCAGCTACTTCTTCGATATCCATACCTCCTTCAGTAGAGTACATAATCATATTACGTCCTTTTGCTCTATCAAGTAAAACTGACATATAGAATTCACTTGTTTCGCTTTCACCTGGATAGTAAACATCTTCTGCTACTAACACACGGTTTACTCTTTTTCCTTCTGGTGGAGTTTGTGGAGTAATCAAATCCATACCGATAATGTTACCAGCGATTGTTTTTACTTCGTCTAAGTTTTTAGCCAACTTAACTCCTCCTCCTTTACCTCTTCCTCCTGCATGGATTTGAGCTTTAATAACATACCAACTTGTACCAGTTTCTTCTGTAAGTTGTTTTGCTTTTTCAACTGCTTCTTCTGCGTTGTTAGCTACTAATCCACGTTGTACTCTTACTCCGTAGCTAGCTAATATTTCTTTACCTTGAAATTCATGTAAATTCATAGTGCGATACGTTTAGCTTTTAATATAAACAGAGACAAAAATAACAATTCAGTTTCAAAAACCCTAATTTATTTAAAGTTAACTGTCGTTAAAATGTATTTTTACCCCCTTAAATTTCTATTTTATTACTTATTTACTAATTTTCTACCTTAAAATATATCAATATCACCTTTCCCTACTCTAATGATTTCTGGCTTACTACCAGACAAATCTACCACAGTAGATGCTTCATTATCTCCATATCCTCCATCAATTACTACATCTACGATGTTCTGCCATTTCTCGAAAATCAATTCTGGATCAGTGGTGTACTCTAATATTTCATCCTCATCATAGATAGATGTAGAAACAATAGGGTTACCTAACCGCTTTACAATTTCTCTCGCAATATTATTATCCGGTACACGAATACCAACCGTTTTTTTCTTTCTAAACTCTTTTGGCAAATCGTTATTCCCTGATAAAATAAAGGTATAAGGACCTGGCAAGGCTTTTTTCAGCACCTTAAAAGTAGACGTATCAATCTGCTTAATGTAATCTGATATATTACTTAAGTCATAACAAATAAATGAAAAATTAGCTTTTTCTAATTTTACTCCTTTGATTTTAGCAATGCGCTCCAGAGCTTTACTATTTGTAATATCACACCCCAAACCATATACGGTATCTGTAGGATATATAACCAATCCTCCATCTCGCAAAACCTTTACTACTTTTTCCAGTTCTTTCTCATTGGGGTTATCTGGATAAATCTTTATAAACTGTGCCATACTTTCTTTTTCTTCTACTAAATTTACGACAAAACCTGTAGCTTAGCAAACCTCAACAAGAGTTTTTTAATCCCTCCCACATCAAACTTAATCTCCGCTTTTTTATCTGCTCCTATACCTTCTAAATTTAGAATCACACCCTTTCCAAAGCGTTCATGCATGACTACCTGCCCTGCCATTAGCGTACTATTGCTTTCAGAAATAGCGTTGTTCACTGCTGTAACTTTTGAATCTACTGGTTTTAATTTTCTAATATTTCGATCCATCACTGGCTCATCACCTGCTGTTAAATAAGCAGGAGGCGTTCCATTTACTGGTTTATTTTGTCTGTATTTACTCTTATCTACATCTCCAAAAATATCAGCATTAATACGTGATTTATATCTATAATTTGTTTCTACAGGAGTTAAATACTCCAAATACTGATCATCAATTTCTTCAATAAAACGAGAAGGTTCACTATCTACCAATTTACCCCAGCGATAACGCGATTGAGCATAGGTCAAATATGCTTGATGTTCTGCACGGGTCAGCGCTACATAAAACAAACGTCTCTCTTCTTCCAATTCAGAACGCGTATTCATACTCATAGCACTTGGAAATAGATCTTCTTCCATCCCTACACAAAACACAGTAGGAAACTCTAATCCTTTTGCCAAGTGAATTGTCATTAATGCCACTCGATCATCATCTCCCGTATCTTTATCTAAATCTGTTGCCAAAGCCACATCTTCCATAAACTCACCCAAAGCACCTCTTGCTCCATCAATCTCTTTTTGCCCTTCAATAAAGTCCTTGATACCATTTAGCAACTCTTCAATATTTTCCATTTTAGCAATCCCCTCTGGAGTAGCATCTTTACGCATTTCCTGAACCAGCCCACTTTTCTTTACCACATGTTCTGTCAATGCATACGCATCCATCGTTTGCTCTAAAGCTTGAAAAGCCTTAATCATATTCACAAAGTCAACCAACTTATTTCGCGTACCTACTGCAATCTTTAAATCAATTTTTTCAATGTGCTCCATTACCTCAAAAATCGAACGCTTATAGTGATTTGCTGCAATAGTCAACTTATCCAAGGTTGTATTACCAATACCACGAGCAGGATAGTTAATCACGCGCACCAATGCTTCTTCATCTTTAGGATTAATGATTAAGCGCAAATAGCTTAATACATCCTTAATTTCTTTGCGCTGATAAAAAGACAATCCACCATAAATACGGTAAGGAATATCTTTTTTACGCAACGCGTCTTCCATTGCACGAGACTGTGCATTGGTTCTATATAAAATAGCAAAATCACCATTGTTTTTTTGATTCTGCATTTTCTCTTCAAAAATAGTTGACGCTACAAAACGTCCCTCTTCTCCATCTGTAATAGAGCGGTGTACTTTGATTTTTGGTCCAAACTCATTGGCTGTCCAAACTACTTTTTCTAATTTTACTTTATTCTTATCAATAATAGTATTAGCAGCTTCCACAATATTTCGAGAAGAGCGATAATTCTGCTCCAAACGATAAGTTTCTACTCCTTGATAATCTTTTTGAAAGTTTAATATATTGTTGATGTTTGCACCTCGGAAGGCATAGATACTTTGCGCATCATCCCCTACAACACATATATTTTGAAAGCGGTCAGACAAGGCACGCACAATTAAATACTGTGAGTGATTGGTATCCTGATACTCATCCACCAAAATATATCTAAAGCGATCTTGATATTTTGCCAAAACATCCGGAAAACGAGTCAACAACTCATTTGTTTTCAACAGTAAGTCGTCAAAATCCATCGCCCCAGACTTGAAACAGCGCTCTACATAGTTTTGGTAAATTTCCCCTGTACGCGGACGTTTACTCATCGCATCTGATTCTTGTAATTCGGGATTATTAAAATACGCCTTAACTGTAATTAAGTTATTCTTGTAATGTGATATTCTATTTAATATTTCTTTTGGCTTATAGATATCTTTATCCAGCTGCATCTCTTTAATAATCTGCCCAATCAGGCGCTGACTATCTTGAGAATCATAAATAGTAAAGTTACTTGGATACCCTAATTTATCTGCTTCTGCTCTCAATATCTTAGCAAATACAGAGTGAAAAGTTCCCATCCAAAGATTCTTAGCTTCCGAATTCCCCACAATCTGAGCAATACGCACTTTCATTTCACGTGCTGCCTTGTTGGTAAAAGTCAATGCCAAAATATTAAACGCATCAACTCCCAGATGCATTAAATAAGCGATGCGAAGTGTCAATACTCTGGTTTTCCCAGATCCTGCCCCAGCAATCACAATCATCGGTCCATCTTTCTGCAATACAGGCGCTCTTTGCGCTTCATTTAATTGATCAATATAATCTTGCATATCTTCTTTAGCTAAAAGGTCAAAATTACGATTAGTAAACCTTTATAACAAGTTTTTTAAAGCGATAAACTTTAGCATATTTTACAACTATCTGATTAAAATAGCATTATAGTTTTTCTGTACTTCCCAAAATCACAATTCTAATTTCAGTATCTTTGGCTAATCAATTATTTTTAGATTTGGAAGTCAACCCAATTCTTCCAATCATTTTAAAAATAAGATTTTCTACCTCTAAACTGTAGCAATACTGTTTCTGTTTTTTGATACCTTTTTATCCCCAAAACCTGAGCTAACCTATCCATCATTGCTATTCCAAAAGCAGTATACATATGACAACACTTATTGAATTCTGAATCTATTGCGAGTCCATTAAATAACCGTGATTTAATAGAGGCTGTATGGAGTCAGAATGGACTTGCTATGGACTCACTCCGACTAAATAGCTACACACATTGGCTTTAACGCAATAAAAGATGGGATGTAAAAACTGTTTCTTTTTAATAAACAAAATAAGGCTCTTTTGAGAAGAGAAAAACGATGTCAAAAACTTTTCTTGAGAATAAAAATTCCAACATCTCCTAAATACCTTTCAAAGGTACTTCCTTTTAAACAAACATACAACACTGTAATTCAATAAAATAACAATTTATTATTTCTATAGAACAGCATAGCAAACAAAAAGCTTCGTTACTCAATTGAATAACGAAGCTTTTCTTATAATTTCTATTGTATAGTGTTTGCCTATGTAAGCATTCCACCATCTACGTTGATTACCTGACCTGTGATATAAGCAGACATATCAGAACCTAAGAATACACAAGTGTTTGCGATATCCTCTGGAGTACCTCCACGTTTTAAAGGAATAGCATCTCTCCATCCTTTTACTACATCTTCTGGAAGAGCACCTGTCATTTCTGTTTCGATAAATCCTGGAGCAACTACGTTACAACGGATATTACGAGAACCTAATTCTAATGCAATAGATTTAGAGAAACCGATAACTCCTGCTTTAGAAGCAGCGTAGTTTGCTTGTCCTGCATTACCTTTTACTCCTACTACAGAGCTCATATTAATAATAGACCCTTTTCTGTTTTTCAACATAGTGCGTTGAACAGCTTTAGTCATATTAAATACAGACTTAAGATTTACTTCAATTACAGCATCAAAATCTGCTTCAGACATTCTCATTAATAAGTTATCTTTAGTAATACCAGCGTTGTTTACTAAAATATCAATGTTTCCGAATTCTTTTAAAATCTCTTCTACCAATTTTTCTGCTGCTTCATATTCAGCTGCATTTGATTGATATCCTTTTGCCTTAACACCTAAAGCGGCTAATTCTTGTTCTAATTCTACTGCTGCCTGAGCTGAAGAACTATATGTGAATGCAACACTTGCTCCTTGTTCTGCAAATGCCTTAGCTACACCTCTACCGATTCCTCTTGTAGCACCAGTGATAATAGCGATTTTACCTTCTAATAATTTCATGTGTAAATCCAATTTTTGTATTTGAACCGAGGACAAATATAAACATTTTGTATTTTGTCGAGCTCCTTTTATGCTGTTTGTGCGTTTTTTCTCAAAAAAACCATGTAAATCAAAGTGATAAATAGCAGAGCGACAAAGTAATACGAATATTTCATTAAATCGATATAATCTATCTTGCTATTTGTAAAACTCAACAGAATTAAAATCTGTGCTCCGTAAGGCAATACCCCTTGAACAATACAAGCAAAAATATCTAAAATAGAAGCTACGCGAGGTCTATCTAAATCATACTCTGTAGCAATGTCTTTTGCTAAATTACCCGCTACTAAGATAGAAACAGTGTTATTTGCCAAACACACACCAATAGACGATACTAATCCTGCAATACCAAACTCTGCACCTTTAGGAGATTTCATCAACTTTTTCATTTGCTTCAACAACCATTGAATTCCTCCTTGATCTTCTACCATTTTCGCTAATCCACCTGTTAACATAGACAGTAAAAATATCTCATTCATAGATACAAAACCTTCATACGTCAAATTGGCAAATCCCAAGACGTCAAAATCACTTTGTACTAATCCTATGATCCCTGCTACCAATATACTAATGAACAAAGCTACAAATACCTGTACGCCTACTAATGCTAATATAATAATTAGTACATAAGGAATGATTACCCAAAAATTGCTTGTATCACCTAATTCAAGAACTACATTGGTTGCATCTCCACTCAAGAAGAACAAAGCAAAAATAGTAATCAATGCAGCAGGTAGGGCTAATTTGAAATTAGCTCTAAACTTGTCTTTCATTTCACAACCAACTGTTTGTGTTGCTGTAATTGTAGTGTCTGATATAATAGATAGGTTATCGCCAAACATAGCTCCTCCTAATAATGTACCACACAATAGCCCCATAGAAGTACCCGACTTTTCTGCTAATCCTACAACAATAGGCCCTAAGGCTACAATAGTTCCTACAGAAGTACCTATCGCTAAAGATAAAAAACAAGAAATAACAAATATTCCAATTGCTAAATATTCTATAGGTACTACGCTCAGTCCCATATTTACCATAGTATCTACCCCTCCTATCGCTTTGGTAACTGTAGCAAAAGCACCTGCTAATAGGTAAATAATACACATGGTAATAATTTTACTATCTCCACACCCTTTGATTAAAGAGATAACTTTATCGTTCATTGGTGTTTTATAGAAAATAACAAATGCAGCAATCACTCCTACAGCTATAGCAATAGGTGAAGGCATCTTATAAAAGTCTCCTAATGCAATACCACAGCCTAAAAAGATGGCTATAAAAATAAAAAAAGGAATAAAAGTGTAAAACTTGTTCTCTGACATGCGCTTAATTTTAATAGTATTATTACAAATAAGTTGCCAGAAATTGTAGAAATCAAACTTACTAAAGAAGTAAACAACATTTTTTCCATTTCTGGCTTATCGATTGTAGCACCTTGCTTGTTGTTGCAGGTTGCTATTTTTCTGAAAAACAATAGTTCTCAGAAAAATTCTTGATAATTGAAGTGCAAAGTTAACCGTTTTTTAAACAAAAACAAACTACTATATCAACAGATGCTGTTAAAAAAAAATCATAACTGTAGGGTTAACAACAACTATTTTACATTCTACTACAAGATGATCTATATCAATAACAATGTAATAAAACAAAGTTGTCCTTAGATACTTCGCTCCAATTCATTTATCTTAGTACTATAATAACACACTAATTTTACTATGAAAAAAGTACACTACTTTACATTATTCACCTTAATCCTTTCTCTATTTTTAACCTCTTGTTCAAACTTAAAAACAATTGAGGGAAACAAAAAAATTGACACTCAATTAGTAGGTGTTTGGGGAGGTGAAGAAAAAGATCAACAAACAGAAGGAGTCTTTAAAAAATGGGTTATGACACGTAAAAGTGACGGAACATTCAATTTAGAGTTTACCTTTAAAAAAGGAGAAAACAAAAAAGAATTCACAGAAACAGGAAATTGGTGGATAGAAGGAAATGTATTCTACGAATTTCATAAAACCACTGGGCAAACAGATACTTATAAATATACTGTATTAGACAAAGACCTAATCAAATTTACTATGCTGGATACAGCTTTGGAGTTTAATTCGGAATCCTATACTTTTATAGATAGACGCTTATCTAAAGAAGTTAAAACTACAGCAAAAGAAAAAGGATTAACGATGGAAACAGCTATTAAGGTAGATAATGTAAAGCAAGAATATGCGTATCTAAAAGCTAACTACCCCAACCATGAATTCATCAGCCAATCTTTAACAAATAATGGAAAAGGGAAAAGTTATGATGTACTAAGCATCAAAACAAAAGAAGGAAAAACAATCGATATATACTTTGACATTAGCTCCTTTTTTGGCAAGAATTTTTAATTGTAGAATAATATCAGCACAAGGGAATTACTTTTTCAGTAATTCCCTTTTTTATAACCTCTTGATAAGATATAATTTAGCCACAAAAAGCTACTCTCGCCTGATATATTTTAACAATTCAAATAGAAATAGCCTATTTACACTATGAGATTAAATAGTACATTTGTGCTGATAATCTATTAGTAAAAAGTGAATATGAAAAAAACAATCCTTGCAATAGCACTTGTACTTTGTGCTGTTGGTACAAATTATGCTCAAAAAGGTAAGAAACACGTTGAAAGTTCAACACAAAATGCTATTGGTTTACGATTTGGAGTAAACTCTGGTTTGGGAACTGAAATATCTTATCAAAGAGATTTAAACAAAGCTAACAGATTAGAAATTGATTTAGGTTGGAGAAACTACAACAACTATGATGCTGTAAAAGTAACAGGATTGTACCAATGGAAATGGAATATTGACGGAAATTTCAATTGGTATGCAGGACCAGGAGCAGCAGTAGGTACTTACAACTATAAGTATTATGATGGCCATGGAAAGAAATACTCTGATAATGGTACTTTTGGAATACTTACAGGGGTAGTTGGTATTGAATATACATTCGATATTCCAATCCAAGTAGCTTTAGATTTACGTCCTGAGCTTTACTTAAACAATAGCTACAGAGATGGTGTATATGCTGACTTTGGTGTAGCTGTTAGATACAAATTCTAATCAATTTCACCTTACTTTACTAAAACGAATCTATTATACAAAAAAGACTTATTCTCCTCGTAGAATAAGTCTTTTTTCATTAAATTTTTTACCAACAAAAAAGGGAATTCAACTACCATTGAATCCCCTTTGTCTATATTTATCAATAATTCTTTGCTCTAAAAAATAAAGAACCCTGCTGATACCATAAATGTACTTGGTTTTGTATCGTAGTTTTTACTAATGTCTTTAAATCCGCCATCGTAACTTAAGTCTACCGTTAGTTTTCCTAAATCTACACCTGCACCTACTTTATATCCCATATTGGCTTTATTAAATCCTTTAAAAGCATCTCCTACTACAGCTGTTGAAAAATTATCTTTAACCATATAGTTGAATACTCCTCCACCAAAAGCACGTACTTTTAAGACTCCTGTATCAATCACTTTAATCCCTAAAACAATTGGCAATTCGATGTGCTTCATTTCAGAATTAAAGTCTTCTTTTGAGTCATTTTTAAACTTTACATTTTTTTCCACAAACAATAATTCTGACTGTAAATAAAAAGCAGCTAAATCTAATCGAACCATAGCCCCCAGTCCATAACCTAAAGCCGATTTAGAATTGTACTCTTTTATATTGGAATGCATTTCAGTAAAGTTAGCGCCTGCTTTAATACCTATATGAAACGGTTTTTGAGCATGTGCAGAAGTAAACGATGCCATTGCAACTAACATCGTTAAATAAAATACTATGTTTTTTTTCATTTAGATTATTTTTAAGTCGAACAAAAATAAAGTAATTTAAATAACAAACCGTGTTAAAGTGGGACAATTATACGAATAGTGAACCATAGAAAAATGTTTAAATTTCAAATAACCTATTGAATAATATCTATTTTTGCAGAAAATAATTAAACTATGGATACTGATTTTGTTTTACAGTTATTAATGTACACTATACCTGCAGTTGTAGTCGCTTTTGTTTCTTATGTTTACTTCTCTAAACTAATCGAGAAACAAACACAGAGGGACCGATTTATAATAGAAAACTTATCTAAATCTCAATTTGATAGTAAAGCATTAAAATTACAAGCATGCGAGCGTTTAGTTATTTTAGGAGAGCGAATCAATATTAAAAATCTTTTGCTTCGTATCAATCCAACTTCTGAAGATATTAATGCCTACCAGTTTTTATTAACACAGCACATTGAGCAAGAATACGAATACAATATTGCACAACAACTATATGTGAGTAATGAATTATGGGACTTAATTACATCTACAAAAAACACCACTATTCAATACATACAAGTAAGTGCTAATCAAAACTCAACACTTACAGCTTCTGCCTTTAGAAGTAGATTATTACAAGACTCAGTAGCAATTCAAAAAGGAGCTGATTTAGTAATAAAGGCAATTAATGAAGAAGCAAAACATCACTTAAATTCATAATAAAACAACAATGAAAAAGACAATTGTAATGGCAGCAATGGCTGCTTTTATTTTTAGCAACACCTCTACAGTTTACGCTCAAGGAGGATTAGGCAATGTACTAAACAACTTAAGCCAAGACAAAGTTTCTCAAGGTTTAAAAGAAGCATTAAACAAAGGAATTGAAGAGCAAGTAAGTAAACTTACTAAAACAGATGGATTTCTAAAAAACGAAATGGTAAAAATTGCGTTACCAGAAGAAGCTCAGAAGGTAGATAAAACACTTCGTAACTTAGGTATGGGAAGCATTGCAGACCAAGGAATTACTCTAATCAACAGAGCGGCAGAAAACGCAGTAAAAGAAGCTACACCTATTTTTGTAGAAGCTATTAAGAATATGTCATTCACTGATGCAAAAGACATTTTATTAGGTGGGGATAATGCTGCTACAACTTTTTTACAGAAGTCAACAACCAAATCACTACAAAGTAAATTTGCTCCAGTAATTCAAGAGCAATTATCTTCTATAGGAGCAGATAAAGCTTGGGACAAAATATTCTCTACATACAACAACTTACCATTGGTAACTGCTGTAAATACAAACCTGACAGACTATGTAACAAGTAAAACAATGGAAGGTGTATTTAAGATGATTGCTGTAGAAGAAACTAATATTAGAAAAAATATTGGAGGGGCTCGTTCAAATAATTTATTAAAAGAAGTATTTGGAAATCAAGATAAAGTTGCGAATACTGAAAATAAAGAGACAAGTGAAACAACTTCAAATAAGAATTCTCAGAAAAACAGCATATTTAATATTAAAAATAAAAAGAAATAATACTTATTCAAAAATAATTATTATATAACATTTAATTAACTAAACACATCGAATTATTTTAAGACATTTGTTATGTAATAAATGAGATGGAGATGTTTCATAAAAATAGGGTTAGTTAATATTAAAAAACCGAGTAGAATAAGGCCTCTACTCGGTTTTTATTTTGTAACTTAAAAAGTCCCACTATGTGCTACTCTGTTGTGAATTTGCTTGAAATATTCAAAAGCATTATATAAATGCGTTCCATGCCAAGAGAACATTTCACCATCTACAAATATTGTTTTCCCATGGTGTGTATGTCTTCCCAGTTCAAAAGCGTGCTCTTCTTTGAAAGGATAAGGTTCTGAAGACAAAAAGACTAATTCTGGATCTCCTTGAATTCTAATCTTTCTTATTTCTACTTCTGGGTAACGTTCTTCTCTATTAGCATAAACATTATCAAACTTATTCAAAGTCAATAACGTATTGATAAAAGTATCTTTACCTGCTACCATATATGGTTCTCTCCAAATAAAATAAGCGGCCTTATACGATTCTTTTGTGCTTACAAAAGACATAAAATCTTTAATTGCAAAGTCTATTTTATCGTTCCACTTTTTTGCCTCTGTACGTTTATTGAAAAGAATACCAAAGTCTTCAATCATTCTTTTATTGTCTTCTAATGTAATTACATCTGTTACCCATACTGGACAGATTTCTTTTAAACTATCAACAATCTCTAACGTATTTTCTTCTTTATTTGCAATGATAATATCTGGGTTAAGTGCTTTTATTTTTTCAATATGCACTTTTTTTGTTCCGCCTACTTTTATTTTTGTCACTTTCAAATGATATGGATGAACACAAAACTTTGTGATTCCCATAATTTCATCTTCTAAGCCCAGGTCAAAAAGTGTTTCTGTTTGTGAAGGTACTAAAGAAATTATTCTTTTTGGTGTACTTTCAAAATGATGCTCTTGCCCTATTTGATCTTTTAATACAATCATAGCATTTTATTTAATATCTCTTTCATTTCAATTTGTATCGCTTGGGCTTCTTTCCCAGCTTGCTCTGCAAAATCTGCTTCTTTAGAAGCATAAATCACACCTCTTGACGAATTAATCAATAATCCTACATTCTTATTTAAGCCAAACTTACATACATCTTGCAAATTTCCTCCTTGTGCACCAACACCTGGAACTAATAAGAAGCTATCAGGAACTATTTTTCTAATCTCTTCAAAGTATTCTGCTTTTGTTGCTCCAACAACATACATTAGATTCTCTGCGTTTTCATACGTTTGAGAAGTTTCTAATACTTCTTGATAAAGAGGTTTCCCATTCACTTCTTTGGTTTGGAAGTCAAAAGCCCCTTGATTTGAAGTTAACGCCAACAATATCGTATGCTTATCTTTAAAGGCTAAAAAAGGTTCTACAGAGTCTTTTCCCATATAAGGTGCTACCGTTACACTATCAAAAGACATGTCTTCAAAAAATGCCTTAGCATACATTGAAGCTGTATTCCCTATATCTCCACGTTTAGCATCAGCTATAGTATATACTTCTGGATAATTTGTATTGATGTATTCAATTGTTTTTTTCAACGACATCCACCCTTTAATCCCATACGCTTCATAAAATGCAATATTTGGTTTATAGGCTACTGTAAACTGATGTGTGGCATCTATAATTGCCTTATTAAAGCTAAAAATCGGATCTTCCTCTTTTAATAAGAAAGTAGGTATCTTCTCTAAATCAACATCTAAACCTACGCATAAAAAAGATTGTTTGATTTTGATTTGTTCGATTAATTGTTGTGTAGTCATTGTTGTTGCAGTTATAGTTTAAAAAAAACCACACATTACAAAAGCAAGTGTGGTTCATTAGTATTATTAAAGACGATTAATAAACGTCCCCTTCTTTCAATTTCTCAGTATTACTTACTAATTGTAACTCATCGATAACTTTCTGAATATTTCCATTCATTACACCATCCAAATCGTATAGAGTAAGACCTATACGGTGATCAGTAACACGTCCTTGTGGGTAGTTGTACGTTCTAATCTTTGCAGATCTGTCACCACTACTTACTTGAGATGAACGTTTAGTAGCATCTTCTGCTTGTTTCTTTGCTAATTCCATTTCATACAAACGAGAACGCAATACAGATAATGCTTTATCTTTATTCTTGTGTTGAGATTTCTCATCCTGACATTGCGCCACTAATCCTGTTGGAATATGCGTCATACGTACAGCAGATTTTGTTGTATTTACCGACTGTCCTCCAGGTCCTGACGAACAGAAGAAATCAATACGTACATCATTCATATCGATCTGTACATCAAACTCTTCAGCTTCTGGCAATACCATTACAGTAGCAGCAGATGTATGTACACGTCCTTGCGTTTCAGTCTGAGGAACACGTTGTACACGGTGTACCCCTGCTTCATATTTTAATGTACCATAAACATCTTCTCCTGTTACCTCAAAGATTACCTCTTTATATCCACCAGAAGTACCTTCGTTAACATCTACCACAGAAGTTCTCCACCCTCTACCTTCACAGTATTTAGTGTACATTCTGAATAAGTCTCCTGCGAAAATACTTGCTTCGTCTCCACCTGTACCAGCACGTACCTCTACCATTACGTTCTTTGCATCTTCTGGATCCTTTGGTATCAATAAGTATTTGATTTCATCTTCTAATTCTGGTAAACGACTTTTTGCTTCATCCATCTGCATTTTTGCCATTTCAACCATTTCTGCATCACTTCCATCAGCCAATATTTCATTCGCTTCCTCTATGTTACCAGTAAGATTTATATACTCAGCACGTTTTTCAACTAACTGTTTTAAATCTTTATATTCTTTATTTAATTGTACGTAACGCTTTTGATCAGCAATAACATCTGGTTGAATAATCAAGTCAGAAACTTCATCAAAACGTTGCTTAATAATTTGTAGTCTATCTAACATATCCTAAAATAGATAATTTATTTGGTTTGCAAAGATAAAAAAAAGAACTTGTCTTAAAAGAGGTTAGACAAAAAAGGATGTATAAATTAGGATAAAATTTAGTTTTTACAACATCCTTCCTAAAACCTTAGTGAAATGACAAAAACAATAAAGAGTTTTTACTTAGCCAAAAACACTCCTTTCTATTCTGGATATGTAATTTCTTGGTATTTCTTTAATTTGTCATACATCTGGTGATACATAGGCGTTGGAACGTTCATTTTTTCTCCTTGTTGAACCATGTATCCAGCCATTACTTCTAATTCAGTCTGTTTATTTTGAGCCACGAAATCACTATGCATAGAAGTAGTAGATTCAAAAGGAATTGCTTTTAAGCGCTCTTCTACTAATGATTCTACCTCTAAAGGTAGCTTGATTTGTTTTACTCTTGCTATGGCAGAAGCTTCAGCAATTAGTTGTTGAACATCTTCTAAGTGCATTTGCATGATAGCTCCTATACTCTGATTAAAATAGGTAGTTGCTACGGCAGAAGATGATACTAAGATATACTTTTCCCATACTTCTCTTGAAATTTCATCTGTTGCTTTAGCATTAACCCCTGCATTAGTCAACAATGACTCAAACTCTTTCATTCGTTCAGATAATTGCCCTTCTATACCTACAAATATTTTCTGTCTGCCACTTGGATTATCAATCACTCCTGCTTCTTTTAATCGAGAAACCATATAGGTACAGCCTTGCCATACTTCTATTTCTGTCAGTTTCTCTTTTAATTCCTCGTAAGCCAATACGCCATTTAACAGAGGAATTACAATCGTTCCTACACCAATCATGGGTTGAATTTGTTTTACAACAGTTGTCAAATCATACCCCTTAGTGCATAAAAGGATATAATCAACTTTACCAATATCTGATGCTTGATCTGAAGCTATTGTAGGTTTTCCTATTACTTCTACTCCTTTACTACATACTTTTAATCCTTGTTTTTTAATTACATCTAAATGTGCACCTCTAACTAAAAAGTTAATCTTTACCTCTTGATTCCCTTCGTAATAATGGGCTAATAAACCTCCATAAAAACCTCCAACGCCTCCTAATCCTACAATTGCTATTTTTATATTTCTCATCTTTTATAAACCTTTAAAATCAATAGAGGTTTGATATCCTCTATCTTGCTATACTTTTTTACTAAGTTAAACATCCTTTCTTATTTTGAAATAAAATGAATTCAAAATAATTGACTCTATTCTATTTCAAATTCTAATAAAGCAATCCTCTATAAACAAAAAAGGGTTAAGCAACTTGCCTAACCCTTCCTTTTATTTAACATCTAATAAAACGTATTATTTCGTACATCTTATTATCTTCTATATCTTTTGAAAAATCTTCAACAGTTAGTTCATCAACGATTAACCATAGTTCATTTTCATCTATCACTAACATTTCAGTAGTTATCACTTGATTTGTTCTTGAACTTCTAAATGATAAGTAATTACCTTGTAAGCTATAAGTAGATTCATACTTTTCTTCTTGTGACAGTACTCCATTGTCTATAACTAAGTTTACTTGCACGCAAGAATTCTCAAAGCTAATCTTATTAGAAACACCTGGCACATGTTCTATCAATTCTCGTTCAAGAATCGTTTTTTTATCGCTTGCAAGATAAATTAATTCTACATCTGTCCATACTCCTTGTAACAAAGTTACAATTTCATCACGAGCTGGTTTTACTGATTTCGCATTGAAACTTTTCAATAAAAAATCAAATACATTGTTGTTTGTTTTCATTAGTAAGTGTTTTGTTATTACAAATATAACAATCTATTTGATTTATTACTTTTTTTAACTTTTTAATTCAAAAAAATCCACCTTCCTATTAGTAATTAAATGAAACACCTGCTCCAAAACCATATTGCGAATAATAATTCCCTGACAAACTAATATTTTTGGATAACACATACTTTAATCCTCCCATATATTCTTTGTCTGTACCTATACTAAAAGCTCCTCTAAGTCTTGGAGTTAATGGGATATCTTCTCTTCTCAGAATCATACGAAACATTCCATAATGATCTACTTCTGCCTGCAACTGAATCAACAAAGGTAAAGTGTAAACAAATCCGACACTCAATCTTGGTTTCCCATTCAAATCTTTTTGCTGACCAAACATATTCTGTTCCCAATGATTTCCTTTTTGATTACTATACTGTAAACCAACAAAAGGTATAAACCATTGCATCTCTCCTATAAAACGCCCTACTTGTGATTCAAACTCATATCCTTTATTTGAATTATACCCTACTTTCCATTCTGTTCGCACAGCCCAACGAGTATTATGTAACATGACTAATCCAAAATTACCATTAGAAGCAACTTCATTCTGTGCTTGTAAGAATAAGTTTCTATCATCTGCATAAATTTTTTTAATCTCTTTTTCTGGGTTTGCAATATATGGATTAGCAGCTTGTCCTTCATAAGTAAATAAGCGTCCCATACCAGACATCATATGGTATAGAATATGACAATGAAAAAACCAATCTCCTTCATTATTTGCCTCAAATTCAATTATATTTGTTTCCATAGGCATAATATCAATTACATTTTTCAACGGACTATAAGCTCCATATTGATTAATCACTCTAAAGTCGTGTCCATGTAAATGCATTGGATGTCTCATCATTGAAGCATTGTGTAATACAATGCGAACGCGTTCTCCTTTTTTAATTTGAATTTTATCTGATTCGGAAACCACTTTGTTGTCCATACTCCAAATATAGCGATTCATATTCCCAGTCAATGTAAATTGCAATTCTCTCACAGGAGCTTCTGGGTTTAATGTTGTATTTACAGTTGCTTGTAACATATTGTAATTTAAAGTAACTATATCTTCACTTCCCAGATTAGGTATTTGATTCGAACTACTTATTTTATGCTGTTGATGAGTAGTTTCTTCTGATTGACTTTCTGGCATTGCATGATGAGCATGAGTTGTCTCTTCTGATTGGCTTTCTGGCATTGCATGATGAGCATGAGCTATCTCTTCTGATTGGCTTTCTGGCATTACATGATGAACATGAGTTGTCTCTTCTGATTGGCTTTCTGGCATTGCATGATGAGCATGAGCTGTCTCTTCTGATTGGATTTCTGGCATTGCATGATGAGCATGAGCTGTCTCTTCTGATTGGATTTCTGGCATTGCATGATGAGTATGATTATGCTTAGCTTTTTTTATTTCAGGATACATCACACTATTCATATCCATTGTTTGCAAACTCATTTGCATTCCCATATCTTTCATTGAACCATCCATATTCATCATTTCATTCATCATCTTCATTCCTGCAAAATAATTTAATTTAGGTAATCGTTCTCCTGCCACAACAACACCATCTCCTAAAGCCAGCGTTGCATATTTTGATCGATCTTCTGTAGTGGCTACTAACTCATAAACTTTGTTATTCCCACCTATTTCTACTATAATGTCAACTGTTTCTGATGGTGCTAATAATAATCTATCTACTTGAACTGGCACTACATCATTTCCATCATGAGCTACCACCTGATATTTACCTCCACTATAAGTTAACCAAAAATATGAACTTGCTCCTCCGTTAGCAATTTGCAGACGTACTTTACTATTAGGTAAAAACTCTTTTATTTGTTGATTTACTTTTCCATTAATCAAAACCTCGTCATAATAGACATCACTAACATCCATCGCTTGCATTCTTTTCCACTCATTAGTAATTTTTGTCCCTAAATGTCCTTCTTTTATTGCTTCAGAATAACTTTGTGTAGAACCTTTTTTAATACCAGCCCAATCATTTGCATTTCTAAGCATTCTATGAACTGTATGTGGATTAGTATCTGTCCACTCACTCAACACAAGAGGTATTGAAGGTAAATTATCTATCCCTTGTCTAAAAGAAGGATCTCCTTCTTTCTTTTTCAAAATCATCATTCCATACATTCCAATTTGCTCTTGCATTCCTTGATGACTATGATACCAATAAGTTCCATTTTGAATAATAGGAAAACTATACTTAAAGGTTTCTCCTGCTTGAATTGGCATCTGAGTTAAATAAGGTACACCATCCTCTTTATTTGGCACATATAATCCATGCCAATGTAATGCTGTAGGAGAAGATTTCATCTTATTGTGTACATATATTTCAGCTACGTCTCCTTCTGTAAATTCCAGTGTAGGCATAGGAATCTGCCCATTAACAGCTATAGCATGTTTCTCTTTTCCGGTAAAGTTTACAATTGTATCTGTTACGTATAAATCATAACGTTTAATGTTTTGGGCATTCCCAAAATAGGTTGTCAATGCTATTAATGCTATTACAACTCTGTTTATATATAAAGTCATTTCTCTATCTTTTACTATTATTTTCTTTTGATATGTTGTCTTAAATTACAGTCTAATCAACCGTAGTAGAATAGCTCAAAGCACAACAAAAACACACCTGATTAAGTCTGTTTTATTAAATAAAAACAGTCTTATCAAATTAAAAAACGTATCAAAGAATTACACTTTGGGTGGTGTCCAAATAGAATAATAAACTAATGGTAATGGTAGACTTTTAAAAATAAAACTTCTTTTTTCTATTGTAGAAAACGCCAATGTAGCGAACTCAAATGTTGTTACAGGCACTGTTTTTAATACCAATGTACAATAAGACACTGTACATATTTTTGAATCACATTGCTTTTCCATATCACAACATGATGCTTTATCTTGAGCAGAAGTTTCTTCACATGCTAAGGTTCTCTCTACTGTATTTGTAGTTGATGTATACGAATATCCCTGTTGTGTACTCCCTACTGAGAGTGCAAACACTATAAAAAGAGTTAATATATATCGTATCCATTTCATAGTTACAAAAGTAATTTAGATTCCAATCTACTACATTATATAATTACTCTTATTTCTTATATAATTTCATCCATTCTATTCAAAATAAAATCTATACTATCTAATTGAAACCTTTACATCTTTAAAATACATTCGTCAACTTATCTAACTAAAAAAGCTTACCATTTTTACTTGGTAAGCTTTCTATCCATCTGGATTTTTATCTTTTTTTCTAATCTATTACTTAGATTATTATTTACCCATACTAATAACGTCTAACACTAACTTCAACAAAAACAAAATAGACAATACATAAACAGTAGGAGTAATGTCTTTTGCTTGTTTGCTTCCTAATTTTAATATTGTATAACTCAAAATCCCAAATACAATACCTTCTGCTATACTATAAGTAAAAGGCATAAATACAATTGTCAAAAACGCTGGTAGAGCCTCTGAAAGATCATCAAACTTAATATTAACAACAGAACTAATCATAAACAGCCCTACAATAATAAGTGCTGGAGCAGTTGCAGCGGCAGGAATAATTAAAAAAACTGGACCTAAAAACAATGCTAAAGCAAACATCAACGCTACACTTACTGCAGTCAATCCTGTACGACCTCCAGACGCTACACCTGATGCACTTTCTACGTAGGATGTAACTGAACTTGTTCCCAATATAGCTCCTATTGTTGTTCCAAAAGCATCGCTAAACAAGGCTTTTTTCATCTGAGGAAAATTACCTTCCTTATCTGCCAAGTTTGTTTTTGAAATAACCCCTATCAGTGTCCCAACTGTATCAAAAAGATTGACAAATAAAAATGTAAAAACAACTACAACCATATCTAAAGACATAATCTGATTCCACCCTTCAGCAGTAAGCATTGGTTTAATTGCTTCTCCAAATATAGGTTCTATTGAAGGAGGCAATGCTATAATTTGTGTAGGTAATATCACATCTCCTAATACCAATCCAAAAATAGTTGCACTTAAAATACCAATAAGAATAGCCCCATTAATATTGCGGATGAGCAATACTCCTGTAATAACTAAACCTAAGAAAGTAATCCAAACAGTATGTTGAGAAAAGTCGCCTAATCTAACTAATGTATTAGGATCACTAACTACTATCCCTGCACTCTTCAGTCCAATTAATGTAATAAATAGTCCAATTCCTGCGGGAATAGCCTCTTTTAAAACTTTTGGAATACTGCGAACAATTAGTTCTCTAACATTAAAGAAAGTAAGCAATAAAAAAATAAGTCCCTCTATGAAAACAGCAGTTAAAGCAAACTGCCAAGAATATCCCATGGTAAGTACAACAGAATAAGCAAAAAAACTATTTAGTCCCATTCCTGGAGCTTGAGCTATTGGCAACTTAGCATACAAGCCCATAACTAATGTAGCAACAATAGTAGCAAGTGCTGTAGTTGTAAATAATGCACTTCTATCCATACCTGCATCTGCCAATACATTCGGATTTACTACTAAAATATAAGACATAGTTAGAAAAGTAATGATTCCTGCTATAAATTCTTTTCTTATAGTAGTACCATTGCTACTTAACTCAAAGTAGCGTTCCATAAAATTCTTCATTGTGTTGTTGTGTTTAAAGATGCAAAATTAAAATATTCTATCTATTCCAACTTGAGTATTGAAAACAAAACACAAAAAGAAGAGTTTCTTAGATTTCATTATCAATTGTAATTACAAGCCTCTTCCCTGCTTCTATTGGTTTAGTCCATATCTCCTCAATTTGATTTAATGGATAAACAACTGTATCCATACTAACCTTTTTTGCAGCTGCTAAAGAATAAATTTCTGGTAATATCATTTTATTGAATACAATTAACTCTTCTTTAGAGAGACTTCCAAATCCTGAGCCTAAAATCTGAATATCGGTACTTCTCAATATAGCAGAACTAAGACTTATTTCTTTGCCTGCCATATCACCAGCAGTCACAACTTTAATTGATTTACCTTTGTAATCTATGCCTTTCCCACTTAACGTACTTAACAATAAACTAATAGGTTTTCCCCATAAGTAATCAATAATTATATCAATTCCCTTTTCCTTTTGAATTTTTAAAATCTCTTGTTGAATTTCCTCGTCTGATGCTTTTAAATCAATAACCTGGGTTGCCCCAAACTCAAGTAATTTCTTTAATTGATTTGCATTTCTCCCTGTAACAATTACCTCATTTGCACCATAATGCTTTGCAATTTGAACTGCTATCTGCCCTGTCACACCTGTAGCTCCATTAAATAACACATTTTGTCCTGCCTGTAATTTAGCTCGTATTAAAAGAGGCATAGCTGATCCCAATACTGCGTTAGGTAATGCAGCTGCCATCACATCATCTAAATTAGGTGGTACAGGAGTAAACTCTGAACCAATGATAGCCTGTTCTGCTAACATACCTGTTATCCCATTGGCATAAACACGACTTCCATCTTCTAATATTCCTACTCCGTCCACTCCAACTGTAGTAGGAAAAACAGTATAACTTGCGTAGTGTTTTCCATTTACCCTTGCCTTATCTAAGTTCTTAATTGCTACTGCCTTTACTTTTACCAGTTTTTCATTTTCCTTATTTACTTTAGGAGCTTCAATATCTCCATACTGTGGTACATCTCCTGATTTATATAATATTGCCGCCTTCATATTTTAATACTTTATTGCAATTGTATTAGTCATTATTATTTACTCAAACAAAGTTAAGGTGCTTTTCAATACATCCAAATGCTATATCATTATTTCTTTAATTTCTATCTATCTCATTATTATTCTTCGCAAAATATTTAGTATTTCTACTTGATAAAAAACAAGAAATCCCGACATTTTACGTCATATTAATGATATTATATATAAATTAATATTCTAAAAACAAATTATTCCTATAAGACATAACAAACCGTAAGACTTAAAATAACATTGAACTCTAAGGACTTAGATTAAATAATTTTATTCAAAAAAAAATAAAAACAAGCGTATTTACTCAAATCTAATATTTTCTTAAAGTAATTTTTTTATCGTTCGTTTTCAAACTATAAAAATCTTAATTTTGCACCATATTCAACTAAAAGTATTTTAATTAAAAATTGAACTATTGTTTTTGAACTAACAATTACTATGAAGAAACATAAACTTGTATTTTGGTGTTTATTCTCACTATTTATATTGTCACTTACTTCATGTGCATCACGTAAGAATATTGTATACTTTCAACCTGATGAGACAGAACTAAAAAGTGCTTATGATGCAAATACCCCAAAACTACTTCCTGGAGACATTTTGACAATATCTGTAACAGCTGATGATATTCGTTCTGTTGAACCTTTTAATCAATTGTCCACTTATCAAAATGTAGTAGTTAATAACACAAATCCTTTTCTACCTACTTATACTATTGATGAAGAAGGCGAAATTAACTTTCCTAAACTTGGTCGAGTAAAATTAGCAGGACTTACACGTTTAGAAGCAATTGATTTGTTACAACAAAAAATAGGACAATATGTAATTTCTCCAGGTGTTCAACTTACAATAAAGAACTTTAGAGTAACTGTAATGGGAGAAGTAGTTCGTCCTAACACATATCTAATTGAAGATGACAGAATTACTATCTTAGAAGCTTTAGGAAAGGCTGGAGATATGACTATCAATGGTGTCCGAAATAACGTATTAGTTGTTCGTGAAAATAATGGCGTTAAAAAAGAATACCGAGTGGATTTAACATCCAGAGAAGCTTTAAACTCTCCTGTGTACTATTTAGCACAAAATGACGTTATATATGTTGAGCCAAACAGCGCAAAAGTACAATCTGCTAAATACACGCAAAACAATTCATTATTCATTTCAATTGCCAGTATAATTATTACAATCATTTCAATAATTGTACGATAAAATATTAAATTTTCTATAGTTACACAATATATGCAGACCAACAATATCAATACTAAAGGAATAGAAAACGATCAAGAAATCAACTTAAAACAACTTTTGGAACAATATTTATCTTATTGGAAGATATTTGTTTTATCTGTTTTCGTATGTCTTTGTTTAGCAGTTATTTATTTAAAATACGCAGAAAAGATGTATGCTGTATCTGCTAAAATATTACTTCAAGACGATAGCCAAGGGGCTTCTGGTGAATTAGCAGGACTATCCGAATTAGCTTCATTAGCAGGTGGTTCAAGCACTTCTGCTTTTGTTGCAGATCAAATAGATGTTGTAAAATCTCGTCGAATTTTACAAAAAGTAGTTAAGAAGAATGGCTTAAATATTAAGTATTATGAAAAGGAAACTTTTAAAGAAACTGAAATTTTAGCATCTGATTTACCTTTTACATTAATTGTAATGGAGGACAATTCAGTTGACCGCCCAAATAGCTACCAATACAATTTTAAATTCGAATCTAAAGACAATAAATCATTCTCTATAGAAGATGTAGATGGTGTACAAGAAAATCTATCTTTTGGACAAAAAGTAATGACTCCACTTGGGACATTGACTTTTATGCCTAAAAATGCTCGTAAGATTGATAATAAGGTTTATACTATTAATTATAGTACAGTTGACAAAACAATAGATGGATTATTGAAAACAATCTCTATTGAGCCAAACAAAGAGAAACAGTCTTTTATCGTTAACTTTAGTATGCAATCTCCCTTACGTGCTAAAGCAGAATTAATTCTTAATTCATTAATAGAAGAATATAATACAGATGTAACCTTAGATAAAGGAAAAATAACAAAAGCAACTTCTGACTTTATTACTTCTCGCTTAGAAATTGTAAGTAAAGATTTATCATCTGCTGATAGCGATGTAGCTGTATTTAAAGATCGTAACAATATAATTGATATGCAATCTGAAGCTAATTTGTTTATGAAAACAGCTACAGATAATGAGATTAAATTATTAGATTATGAAACTCAGTTAAGTTTAGCTAAATTCATGTCTGAATCAGTTAGACAAAATACAATTGAATTATTACCTTCTAATATTGGCTTAAACGATACTTCTATAGAGGAAACTATTTCAAATTATAATAAACTTGTATTAGAAAGAGAAGACTTATTGCGCTCAGCAAAAGAGAATAACCCTGTAGTTGTAAATATCAATAACAATTTAAATGATTTAAAGCGCAACTTAGATAAATCATTAAACAATTATAGAAAGGGATTACAAATGAATGTAAATACCCTACAGAGTCAAAAAAATTCTCTACAAGGGAAACTTAATAAAATACCTGTACAAGAAAAAGGTTTTAAGAATATAGCAAGACAACAACAAATTGTTGAGTCTTTATATCTTTTCTTGCTTCAAAAAAGAGAAGAAACAGAAATAAAAGCTGCAGCTACACCTGCCAACATGAAAGTGATTGATGCTGCTTATGGTTCTGATATACCAGTTGCACCAAAAAAAGCAATTATTTTATTAGCAGCATTAATCTTAGGTTTCTTAATTCCATTTGCTGTTTTATACATTAAGTTCTTATTAGATAATAAAGTTCATTCTAAAAAAGAAGTTGAAAGTATTTTAGGTACACCTGTTATTAGTGAAATACCTACTTCTGAAGACCCTGTTATCAAGGAAAATGATCGTAGTTCACTTGCGGAAGCATTCCGTATTTTACGTACGAATATCTCTTTTATGTTGGGAGCCAAACAAAAAAATGCAGTTATCTTTGTTACATCAACAACTAAAGGAGAAGGTAAATCATTTGTTTCAACAAATCTTTCAAGAATATTATCAGCCTCAAATAAAAAAGTTCTATTAATTGGAGCTGATATTAGAAGTCCTAAGATTCTTGAATATTTAGGAATTACTCATTATAAACATACCAATGTAGGGATTACTCAATATCTATTAAATCCAGAAATGGATATTGAGAATATCATATTAAAAAAACCTGATGGATATAGTTTTGATGTTATTTATTCTGGTTTCATCGCTCCTAATCCTGGTGATCTTTTAGTTAATGGACATTTTCAAGACATTATTGAATATGGACGTAATAATTATGACTATGTTGTGGTTGATACTGCTCCTGTTGCTTTAGTTACAGATACACTATTAATCTCTGATAATGCAGATATTACTTTGTATGTTACAAGAGCAAACTATTTAGATCGCAGAATGCTTGATATACCAAAAGAATTATATGAAGAACGAAGACTAAAAAACATGGCTATTGTATTAAATGGAGTTGATTTTACAAAAGGTTACGGTTATGGTTATGGTTATGGTTATGGAGATATAGAAAAGAAAACATGGTTACAAAATATTAAAGAAAAACTAAAAATGTAGAATTTTACGGTTTTCCTCTTTTAACTAATAGATAAATAAGTTAATTTTATTGACTGAAATAAGCTATATGTAATTTATACATTGTTATATTTTATATATAGCTTATTTTTATTTAAAAATCTATGAAAATGCGACATTCTTTTGTTTTACCAATAAGCTTTCAACAAATCTTATCTTGATTCTACAAAAGAAAATTAAACGAATGAAACTAACTGTATGAGTATTTTATCAAAACTTTTTTCAAGAGAGCCGAAAGGAGTAGATATTTCACAAGCAACTGGTAAATTATCTTTTTTAGAAATTGATATGCATAATCATTTGCTTCCTGGAATTGACGATGGTAGTGGTTCTGTTGAACAATCCTTAGAACTCATTCAAGGATTACAACAACTTGGTTTAAATCGATTCATTTGTACACCACACATTCTACAAGGAATGTACGAGAATACAAAAGAATCAATTGAAACCTCTCGACTGACTTTAACTGAGTATTTAACCAAACAAAATAATTCTGCTCAATTATTCGGTGCTGCGGAGCATATGATAGATGATGGGCTAACTTCTTTACTAAAAAACAATAATTTGTCTGTTATGCCAGGTAATTATGTTTTGATTGAAATGTCTTATTTATCTGAATCTAAAGCACTATTTCAAACGATAAGTGATATTCAGAAATTAGGCTATAGACCAATATTAGCTCATCCAGAACGTTATAATTATTATCATTATAATTTCCCTGTTTATAAAGAGATTAAAGATGCAGGATGTGCTTTACAACTGAATTTACTTTCTATCAGTAGATATTATGGAGTACAAGTAAAGTCAACAGCATTAACCTTATTAAAATCTGGAATGTATGACTTTGTTGGAACTGATTTACACCATACAAAACATTTAAAAGCATTACAAGAAATTGCAATAAAATATCCTATCCAAGATTTACTTAAACATTGTAATATTAAGAATGCAGAACTTGCCAATCACTTTGATGAATATATTTCTCAAACAAATTCAATAGCAATTTAAATAAACAAAAGGCGTATTTCAAATTTGAAATACGCCTTTTATTTGTTTAATAATTCACGATAAACAACTTATTTCCACCCTCCTCCAAGAGCTTTATATAATTGTACTTTTAATTTCAACTTACTTTGTTTTAATTTATTCAAATTAAGCTCATTATCAAGCATATTCTTCTGTGCATTAATAATTTCTATATAAGTTGCATAACCACTATTAAACAGTAAGTTTGATTGCTTTACCCCTAAGCGAGAAGTCTGTACTTGTTCTTCTGTTATCTCAATTTGTTCATCAATAGTATTCAATCCAATCAAAGCATCTGTGACTTCTGTAATTGCAATATATACTGTTTTTTGCAAAGCTATTTCTGCTTGTTCTCTTTCTAATTTAGCAACTTCAAAATTGGTTTTTAACTTACGCTTATTAAAAACTGGAGCTGTCAATTCTCCTACCAATGAACCAAATAATGAACCTGGTATATTAAACCAATTTGCTCCCAACATACTATTTACCCCACCAGTTAAATCAATTCTCAAAGAAGGATAACGACTCGTCTGTGCTACACCTACTCTTGCATTTTTTGCTTTTAACTCTAACTCTGCCGTTTGTACATCAGGTCTATTAGATATCATCTGTAAAGGAATTCCTGCATTAAAATTATTACTATATTGTAAGTCGGCTAATTTTGCGCTCCTCTTTATTTCATTGGGTAATTCTCCTGTTAATAATGACAAAGCATTTTCTTGAGTTGCGATTTGTTGTTTTAATGATGGAATTAAGGCTTTTGCTACCAACATCTGATTCTTTGTTTGTTGAATTGCTAATGAAGTAATCTGTCCTGCATCTCTTTGTAGTTCAACTATACGCAAGGTATTCTTTGTCAACTCATAATTAGAATTTGCTACTTCCATTTGTGCATCTAACAAGAGTAAATTGAAATAACCTTCTGCTATTTTCGCAATTAAATCTGTTTGAATACCTTTTTTAATTTCATAACTCTGTAAAAACTTAGCTAACGATTCCTGACTTTGACTATTTATCTTTCCCCAAATATCTATCTCCCAACTCAATGACAAATTAGATATATATTGTGATGAATTCACATACATATTTTGAGGAGCAGCCTCACCTTTGTCTTCATAATATTTCGATGCTGGAGAACCATAATAATTATTTGACCTCCACTGATAAGCTACGTTTCCCAAATCCATTTCAACTTTAGGTAACCATTCCATTCTACCTTGCAATGCTTTTTGATTTGCTATTTCAATATTTTTAAGTGCAACTTGCATATCAAAATTATGTTCTAATCCTTTCTCTATTAGATAGACTAATTCAGTATCTTCAAAAAACTTCTTCCAAGATTCCGTTCCTAATGTTGGTAATGAATCTGTTTGTAAAATCAAACTATCTTGTATACGAAATTGTTCTGGTATATTAATCTCCGGTTTTCTATAATTTCTTTGTGGAGCACATGAATTAAGAGTTACTAATCCCGTAACAACTAATCCTATAACGCTTAAAATGCGATTCCTTTGGCTGTTTTTTCCGTTCATTCTAACACTTTTATTCATTAATAAATTTTGATTTTAATCTTTCGTCCCACGTTTGGAAAATATAAAATAGGACTGGAATAATAAATATTCCACTAAATACACCAAATATCATTCCTCCTGCTGCACTAAAGCTAATAGAATGATTTCCTTGTGCAGAAGGTCCCACGGTAAACATTAAGGGTACTAAACCGGCAACAAAAGCAAATGAGGTCATTAAAATTGGTCTCAAACGCATTTTAGCTCCTTCTATCGCTGCATCAAAAATAGATAGACCATTTTTTCTTTGTTGTAAAGCGAATTCTACAATAAGAATTGCATTTTTTGCCAAAAGACCTATCAACATAATTAAACCAACTTGCACATAAATATTATTTTGTAATCCTGCTAAATTGACAAATAAAGCTACTCCCAACAATCCTGTTGGTACCGTAAGTAAAATTGCTACTGGCAACAGATAACTCTCATATTGAGCACATAATAGAAAATAAACAAAAATAATACTTAAAGCAAAGATGATTATAGCTTGATTTCCTGAGTCTTTTTCTTCTAAAGACATTCCAGTATATTCATAAGAAAAATTTCCAGGTAATTGATCTGTTACTTCTTCAATTGCTTTCATAGCATCTCCAGTGCTATAGCCCACAGCAGGTGTTGTTTTAATTGTAATTGCATTAAACAAATTATAACGCGTTACAGTTTGTGGTCCTAATACTTTTTTCAATTTAATCAATGTATTTGCAGGCAGCATTTCTCCATCTTTATTTCGAACATAAATTGAATTAAAGGATTGTTCATTTTCTCTATATTCAATATCAGCTTGCATATAGACCCTATAAGTTCTACCAAATCGATTAAAATCCCCTGCTTTTACACGTCCATAATAATTCTTAACAGTTGTCATTAACTCTTTCACGCTAACTCCTAATGCTTTCGCTTTGACATAATCAATTTCTAATAAGTACTGAGGAAAATTTGCTTTAAATGATGTAAAAGCATTTGCAATTTCTGGTCGTTGATTTAATTCTTTAATTAAGTCATCTGCTGTTTTACTAAACTGTCCAAATTCACCTCCCATTCTATCTTGCAATACAAATTCAATTCCTCCAAAATCACCAAATCCCTGTATTGTTGGACGTGGAAATACATTAAAACTAGCCTCATGAATAACGGATAATTCTTTCTGTATTTCTGCAATAATTTCATCTATATTTTTTACTTTACCTCTCTCTTTATAAGGTTTCAAGTTAATATACCCTACTGCAAAAGAAGGGCTTGCATTTCCGTCTATAGCATTATAACCAGAAATGGCTGTCATACCTTCAATATCTGTACGTTTTTTTAATATACTATCCGCTTTAGCTAATACTATTTTTGTTCTCGCTAAAGAAGCTCCTGGTGGCATAGCTAAAGAATAGGTAATAAAACTATCATCTTCTCTTGGGATAAATGAAGATGGTGTTTTGTACAAGAAAACAACTCCTACTCCAATGATTAATACTAAACCTGATATAGCTACTTTTTTATTTTTCAAAAGCTTGCTTATTGATTCTACATATTTGTTTGTAAAAGAATCAAATGCTGTATTAAAACTAAAAAAGAACCTACCTGTTACACGAGCTACTTTGCTTTTTTTATAATTATCTACCTCACCTTCAGTATGAGGCTGTTTTAAAAACAACGCACATAACGCAGGGCTTAAGGTTAAGGCATTTACTGCTGAAATTAAGATTGCAAATACTAAAGTATAAGCAAATTGCTTATAGAATAAACCTGCTGGTCCTTGCATAAAACCTACTGGTAAAAACACCGCAGACATAACTAAAGTGATTGAAATAATCGCTCTCGTTATTTCATTCATTGTTTCAATAGTTGCTTCTTTCGCTTTTAATCCCGTTTGATGCATTTTCTCATGAATAGCTTCTACTACTACAATTGCATCATCCACAACAATACCTATAGCTAACACCAAGGCAAACATTGTTAGAATATTTATTGAGAACCCCATTAAATGCATAAAAAACAAGGTTCCTACCAAAGAAATAGGTATTGCTATTACTGGAATAATTGTAGAACGAAAATCTTGTAAAAAAATATAAACAATAATAAAAACAAGGAAAAAAGCTTCAAACAAGGTATGGGTTACTTGACTAATTGATTCATCAATTTGATCTTTCACTGAAAAACTAATGTCATATTTTATTCCTTTTGGAAAGGATTTAGAAACTCTCTCTAATACTTTTCTAATCTCAATATCAATATCTCTTGCATTTGATCCTGCTGTTTGTGTAATATTCATTGTTAATCCAGGAAATCCATTTACACTATTATCACTTCCCACATTAGATGCTCCAAACTCAACCCTTGCTACATCTTTCAACAATAAAACAGAACCATCTGAATTCGTTTTAATTACAATATTCTCATACTCTTTTGGCTGACTAAATCTACCTTTATGTTTTAATGCCGTTTCAAATGCTTCTTCAGAAGTTTCACCAAAATTACCTGGAGCAATTTCAAAGTTCTGATCTTTTATAGCTGCTATAATATCCTGAGGAGTTAAACTATATAAAGCTAATTTTTCTGGATTTAACCAAGTACGCATTGAATAATCCCTTGCTCCAATTCTACCTACTGATGCAACACCTGGAACACGCAATAATTCTCTATTGATATTAATTTGAGTATAAGCTTGTAAAAAAGTTTCATCATAGATTCCCTCTGGATGATCACTATAAAAATTAATCGTCATAATGTTTCCACTCTGACGAGGAGTTACGGAAATACCATTCTCATTTACTTCTGATGGCAAATCACTTGATGCTTTACTCACGCGATTCTGTACATTTACAGCTGCTTGATCTGGATCTGTACCTGCTTTAAAAAACACATTAATTGTTCCAGAACCACTATTACTTGCTTTAGAGCTAATGTAAGTCATATTATCAACTCCATTAATAGACTCTTCTATTGGAAGCAAAACACTTTGAGCTACAGTTTCCGCATTAGCTCCTGGATATGAAGTAGATACTGTAACACTTGGTGGAGCTATCTCAGGAAAACGAGTAATTGGCAACAATGTCAGTCCAACTAATCCCAGCATTACGAACATAATTGATATAATCGTGGCCAAAATAGGACGATTTATAATAGCTTTTAACATAATAACTTTTTTGTAAGATGAATTATTCTAATAAGTGATGTAAACAACAATTTTTTATTTAGTTGCTTTTACATACATTCCTTCTGTTAGTTTATCGAAACCAGTCTTAATCACTCGATCTCCAATCGTTAAACCATTAGATACAATATAATTACCTCCCGAAACACCATCAACTTCTATAGATTGCAACTTCACTTTATCCTCTGAATCCATTAAATAAACAAATGTTTTATCTTGAATAGAAGTAGTGACTTCTTGTGGTATTAAAATAACTCCTACTTTTGTTTCTTGTAATTTAATTGTACCAGTATTACCAGATCTCATGACATCTTTTGAATTGGGGAAAGAAGCTCTTAACGAAATAGATCCTGTATTTCTATTAACTTGTCCATTAACCATATCCACCTTACCTTTCTCTGCATATTCTTGTCCATCAGCTAAGATTAATGATACTTCAGGGAGAATTAAACCTGATGATGTGATTTTTGCTTCATCACTATTGCGTTTCGCATCTTTAGTAAAATATAGAAAATCTGACTCACTCATTCCGAAATACACATATACTTCACTCACATCAGACAAAACAGTTAAAGGTTCTTTATCTCCTTTACTAACCAAGTTTCCAATTCGTTTAGGCATACGCCCGATATAACCACTTACAGGAGCTTTAATAATTGTATAATCCAGATTAATTTGTGCACTTGCTACTGCTGCTGAAGCTTTAGCCAAAGAAGCTCTTGCTATTTCATAATTTGCTTTAGCTGTTTCTAACTGCACCTGAGCAATCACTTCGTTATCTATCAATGGTTTCAAACGATCAATTTCTAACTTAGCATTTTTTAACTTAGCTTTTTCTACATTTTCTGTAGCAACCATATTATTTAATACCTCTTGATAAGGTTGTGGATTAATTTGAAAAAGAGCTTGACCTTCACGCACAAAGGCACCTTCATCAACAAATATTTTCTCTAAAGTACCTTCAACCTGAGGACGAATTTCAACATTCACTTTTCCCTCAATATTACCTATATAATCTTTTATTGTAATTGCAGTTGTTGTATCTACCTTAATAACAGGTAAAGACAATGCGTTTTCTATTGGATCATTTTTTTTAGAATTACTTAAATTACAACTATTAGTCAATACTACTGTACCAATCATAATAATTGCAGATAACCCAACTAACATCGTTTTTCTATTCATAATCATAAATCCTTATCGTATAAATTTAATATTAGTGATCAATAATCACTTATTGTATTACTTCCAACAGTAATGCCAAAAAAGACATTTTATTTAAAAAACAAGTATTTCCACACAAAAAACACTAAATAACAATCACTTAAAAAATATTTTAGTCCTAAATCATTACAAAATAATAAAATCACATTTAAAAATAAAACTCAATAATAATTCACGAATCGTGGAGCCCTTCCACACAATTAACATTTCATTGCATTACCCTTAAAAAATCTTAACACTAATACTACAATCCTTCACTCCTCTTCAAAACATGGTTATTCTGATAGCTTAATCTCATCTCTATATAAATGTGCAAATAAAAAAACAGACCTTATACATCTTCCAAATAACTTTTACAGACAAATAGTGCAACATCATTGCAAACATTTCGTTTTTTTACTTATAACCTATCTTTTTAATACAAATTACTTACTTTTACATCATGAAACTTTTACACAAAATATTATCTATCCTATTGCCTATTCTTCTTTTGGCATTTACACAATACCCTTGTGCAGATAGATTTATTGTACCTGTTTCTCATGAAAACACCTATGGAATAGAGCAACTTACTTTAAAAGAAAACAACTCTACACAACATATTGATTTATGTTCGCCATTGTGTGCATGTACATGTTGTGCTGCTTCAATTACATCTGTTATTTTGGACATAGACTTTTCTACATTTGAAATAACATATAATTGTACACCAACATACTACAAAGACATTCTTCAAGGCGCCTATTTATCCATTTGGCAGCCTCCTAAAATAGTATAATCCCGAATTTTGCATCAACTCAATTAATTCTAATTGATATTGTCTTATATATCATCTGATATATAAAAGCTACTTCTGTATATACCTATTAGAAATTCATAAGAGTAAAATAGATACAAGTAGTTGATTGCATATTCTGGGATAATTATCACTTTTTATACTTTACACCTATTACTTCATCTAATATGAAGCATAAGGTCTTATTCATTTTTTTATATACCAAAGCATAATTATGTTAGATAAAATAATACTATTTAGTATTCGTAATAAATTTATTATTGGAATATTTGTTTTAGGACTAATCTCTTTAGGAATTTATTCTGTTGTTAATTTACCTATGGATACACAACCTGATATAACAAATAATCAGGTACAAATTATTACCAGTTCTCCCACATTAGCTACTCAAGAAGTAGAGCAATTTATCACTTATCCAATAGAACAAGCTGTTAAGCCAATTCCTAATATTCAGGAATTACGTTCTATTAGCCGATTTGGTTTAAGTGTTGTTACTGTAGTTTTTTCAGAAAAAACAGACATTTATTGGGCGCGAACCCAAATTTCCGAAAAACTAAAATCAGCAGAAGAAATTATACCAAAAAATGTTGGTACTCCTGAATTAGCTCCTGTAAGCACAGGATTAGGCGAAATATATCAATATGTTGTATATCCTAAAGAAGGATATGAAAAACAATACAACAGTATGGATTTAAGAACCATACAAGATTGGATTATTAAGCCACAATTAATTGGAGTAAAAGGTGTTGCTGAAGTTAATACCTTAGGTGGTCAATTAAAGCAATATGAAATTGCTGTACAACCTGATCGTCTAAAAAGTATGGACACTTCTATTTTAGAGATATTCAGTGCCCTTGAACAAAACAATGAAAATACAGGAGGAGCCTATATAGATAAAAAACCTTATGCTTATTTTATACGTAGTGTAGGTATGGTTAATAGCCTGGAAGATATAGAGAAAATTGTCGTTAAAACAATTAATAATACCCCTGTATTAATCCGTGATGTAGCAGATGTTCGTATAGGTAGTAGCATTCGTTATGGTGCTGTAACTAAAGATGGTAAAGGTGAAGATGTGAGTGGTATGGTAATGATGTTAAAAGATTCAAACACTCAGGAAGTGGTTCGTTTAGTCAAAGAGAAAATGACTCAAATTGAAAAAACACTACCTGAAGGTGTTGCAATCGAACCATTTATTGACAGAACTAAACTAATAGATAAAACTGTTAGCACGATTCAAACCAATTTAATTGAAGGTGCTTTAATTGTAGTTTTTGTTCTTGTTCTTTTATTAGGTAATTGGAGAGCGGGATTAATTGTTGCTTCTGTCATTCCTTTAGCCTTACTATTTGCAATTTCTATGATGAAACTCTTTGGTGTAAGTGGCAACTTAATGAGTTTAGGAGCAATAGACTTTGGTTTAATTGTAGACGGGGCAGTTATAATTGTTGAAGCTATCGTACATAGACTCCACAATGGCAAAAACAGGAAATTATCCCAAGAACAAATGAATGAAGAAGTTTATGTTGCTTCATCAAAAATTAGAACAAGTGCTTCTTTTGGAGAAATAATTATTCTTATTGTTTACTTACCTATTTTAGCTTTAACAGGAATTGAAGGTAAAATGTTTGGACCAATGGCTATGACTGTTTCTTTTGCTATTCTTGGAGCCTTTATCTTATCCTTAACTTATGTTCCAATGATTGCATCTTTATTTTTAAAGAAGAAGGCAGGAAAAGAAAAACCTAATTTTAGTGATAAGATAATTAATAAATTATATAGTTGGTATAAGCCTTTGTTAGAAGGTGCATTTCGTATTAAACGAATAGTATTATTTATTGCCTTTGCTCTTTTTGCCTTTGCTCTTTTTATTTTTGGTCGTATGGGAGGAGAATTTATTCCTACTCTTGATGAAGGAGATTTAGCAACACACGTTATTATTTCTTCTGGTAGTTCATTATCACAAGAAATAGAAACTACAACAAAAGCAGAAAAAATTCTGAAAGAACGTTTTTCTGAAGTAAAAATGGTCATTTCTAAAATTGGAAGTGCTGAAATCCCAACAGACCCTATGCCTATGGAAGCTGCTGATATGATTGTAATCTTAAAAGAAAAGAAAGAGTGGACTTCTGCCAAAACCAAAGAGGAACTGATTAATTTAATGGAAGAAGCATTAGAGGAAATTCCAGGAGTTAGTACAGAATTTTCTCAACCTATACAAATGAGATTTAACGAGTTAATGACAGGTGTAAGAAGCGATGTTGCTATCAAAGTATTTGGAGAAGACTTAGATCGATTGGCAAGTATAGGAGAGGAAATTAATAACTTAATCGTTGATATTAATGGAGTAGCAAGTACAAAATTAGAACGTGTAACTGGATTACCACAAATATCTATTAAATATGATAAAGACAAATTAGCTCTATATGGTTTAAAAATAGCAGATATTAGTCAAATTATTCGTGCAGGTTATGCTGGTGAAATAGCAGGAGTAGTATATGAAGGTGAAAAACGTTTTGATTTAGTAGTTCGTTTAGCTCAAGATGCCAGAACTGACATAGATGATCTAAGAAATGTTTTTATTCCTTTACCTAATGGTCAACAAATTCCTTTAGGTCAAATTGCTTCAATAGCATATGAGGATGGCCCACAACAAATTAGTCGTGAAGATGGTAGAAGACGTATTGTACTTGGTTTTAATGTACGAGGTAGAGATGTCAAAAGTGTAGTTAATGATATTCAAAATCAATTAGATAAAAAATTAAAATTACCTGATGGTTACTACGTAACATATGGTGGTCAATTTGAGAACTTAGTCGAAGCAACTAATAGATTAATGGTAGCTGTACCTATAGCTTTAGCGTTAATCTTTGTATTACTATATTTTACCTTTAAATCAGTCAAACAATCATTAATGATTTTTACTGCTATTCCTCTTTCTGCCATTGGAGGTATTACAGCCCTATGGTTAAGAGATATGCCTTTCAGTATATCAGCAGGCGTAGGTTTTATTGCCTTATTTGGAGTAGCCGTATTAAATGGAATTGTATTAATAGGACAATTTAATCACTTAAAAACAGAAGGTATGGATTTATATGAACGAATTATAGAAGGAACAAAAATAAGATTACGCCCTGTATTATTAACAGCTGCTGTAGCTTCATTAGGTTTTTTACCTATGGCTATAAGTACAAGTGCTGGTGCTGAAGTACAAAAGCCTTTAGCAACTGTAGTTATTGGTGGGTTAATTTCTGCTACTCTACTTACTTTAATTGTTTTGCCTATTATTTATTATTATGAGGAAAAAGGATTCAGATTAAAAAAAGTAACAGCTTTTACAACAATCCTTCTTTTATTCTTAGGATTAAATGTACAAGCACAAGAAGTAAAAACACTATCACTTCAACAAGCTTTACAATTAGCAAAAACAAATAACAAAGGAATCAAAGCTGCCGAATTCAATGTAAATAGTCAAAAACAAATGACTAAAACAGCTTTTGATTTACCAAAAACAGAAATAACAACTGGTTATGGATATATAAGTAGCAAAGAATACAGAGATATTAGTCTAAATATTTCACAATCAATTAGTCCTTTTACTTATGGAAAAAAGAAAGCCATATTAAATAAAAACTATGAAACCGCTCAGTTACAGCATCAGGGAATGATAATTAACATAGAGTATGAAGTCAAACAATCATGGGAAAATATTTTATACGCCATCTCTAAACAAAACTTACTGCAACAACAATTACTACTTTTAAAGGACTTCTCTAAATCGGCTAAATTGCGTTACCAAACAGGAGAAACTACTTTAATGGAAAGTAATGTTGCATTAGCTAAAGAACAAGAATTAAATGTATTAATCACACAAAACAATACTTTCTTAGCAAATGAAAAATCTAAAATTAAAGCTTTCTTAGATATTCAAGGAGATATTATTCCCAGTGAATCCGAATTAGTATATGATAAACATGACCCCTTATCTACTTTAGATTTAACGCATAACAACCGTTTACAATTAGCTCAAAAAGAAATAGAAACTGTCGATGCTAATAAAAATTTAGAGCGCTCTTTGTTATTACCAGATCTAACTTTGGGTTATAGCATTGCTTCTGAATCTGGGGCTATAGAACAGAATGGTATTATTACCAAAACATATGGTAAAGAATTGCGTGGTTCCAGTTTCAACTTAGGCATATCAATTCCTATCTTTTTTGGTAGTCAAAGCAATAAAGTTAAAGCTATCAGTTACAGTGTAAAACAAATGGAAATGGAGAAAGAATATGTACAGAAACAACTAACTGAAACAGTACAACAACAACTTGATGTAATTAAAGCACAAGAATCTGTAATAGATTATTACCAAGAAAATGCACTAAAGAATGCTAAAATCATACAAGACCATGCAAATAAGTCATACAATAACGGAGATATTTCGTATATTGAATACATCCAATCAATGGAAACAGCTTTAACTATTCAAATGAATTATTTAGATGCAGTATTACAGTATAACTTAAGTCACAATACCTTACATTATTTAGTTAATCAATAAAAACAACACCTTGAAATGAAAAAATCAATCATATTTTTATCTATTGTAGCAAGTATTTTGCTTTGGAACTGTAAAGACAAACATGATGAACAAGATCATGATCATGAAAATGATACTATTGAAACAACAAAAACTACAACTGAAAAACAAAAAACTGAAAAAGAAGCAAAGAGTACAGAAAAAGAAATATCTTCTATTAAAGAAGTAGAGTTAACTCAAGTGCAATACAATGCTTCCAATATACAATTAGGAGTCATTGAGAAAAAGAATCTTACAGATGTGATTAAAGTAAATGGTACAACAGAATTACCCCCTCAAAATCAAGCGGAGGTAACTTCTTTTATCAGTGGTACAATTACAAAAATATTAGTAAACATTGGAGATAAAGTTTCAAAAGGTCAACTGTTAGCTATTGCTGATAGTCCTGAATTCATCAAATTACAAGAAGAATACCTAATCTCTAAAAACAACTTAGAATATTTAGAATTAGAATATAAAAGACAACAAACATTACGTTCAGAAAATGTTAACTCTGAAAAAACATATCAAAAAACAAAATCAGAACTAAACATTGAAAAATCAAGATTTCAATCATTGAGTAATCAGTTAATTCTTTTAAATACTAATCCAAACAAACCCTCTCGTACTTTACGTATTGTTGCTCCAATATCTGGAAATATAGCTACAATCCCTATCCGAATAGGAACTAACATCACAACTGATCAATCATTATTTACTTTAGTTGACAACTCAAAAATACACTTAGATTTAATGGTGTATGAAAAGGATTTACCTTCACTGAAAATTGGACAAAAAGTATCTTTTACTTTAACCAATATCAATAAAACTGAAGTTACAGCTACTATATTTAGCATTGGAAAATCATTTGAACCAGGAACAAAAACAGTAGCTGTACATGCCAATATTGATAAAATGAATGAGAATCTTATTCCTGGATTGTATGTAAATGCTTTAATCCATTCTGGAAAACAAGAAGTAGATGCTTTGCCAAGTGAAGCGATTATTAAAGCAGAAGGAAGAGAATTTATCTTTGTTCAAGAAGATACTTCAAACAAAGAAAGCAAAAAACATTTTCAACGAATAGAAGTAAAAACAGGTATTACTGAATTAGGATACACACAGGTCTCTCTATTACAAAGTTTACCTGCAAATGGGAAAATAGTAACTAATGGAGCATATTATATACAAAGTCACTTAGTTAAAAACGAAGGTGGTGGAGGTCATGACCATTAAAAAAAATAGAGCATTTCACTTGAAATGCTCTATTTTTTTTAAATATGTACGCCTTCTATTTCTACAATTAATCGCTCCAACTCTGAAATAGGAAGCATTGTTGCACAAGACAATGTACCGCTTCCTGCTATAATTCTCAAAATTCCTTTTTGTTCCTCTTCATAACCTCGAGGCACTATAAGGTATTTAAACTCTTTATTAGGTGTTAGATTATAAGTCTTTAATTTACCTTTATACCAACCATAATAAGCTCTGTATTGAATACTATTTTCAAAAAAATATACTTTTTCTTTTCCATACGTATTCCACAAAACCAATCTCAAAAGAAAAAGTCCACTTAAGAAAAATAATAAAGAAAGAAAAAGTGATACTATCAAATTAGCTCTACCATAACTAAACAAGAAAAATAGTGTTGCTAAAAATGAAATAACACTAAATATCAATAAAACGATACGTATTAAAAGGGAAGCTGGTTTTACCCTTAAGGTTACTAAGTGTTCTTCAATCGTATATTGCATCATAATCTATATATTAAACCTAACTAAATATAGTACATTAATACACAGAATACAATAAAAAAGTTTTCACTATAAACTAAGAGAGTATAAACAACGCTTGGCTTACACTAAGATATCTATTCTACGATAGCATTGTTTATTATTTTTTTACAGCTTTAATCATTCTATCATTGCCCATCATATCTTTTCTCAATTCGATCTGTTCAAATGATAATGATTCAAATAATTCTACTGTTTCAGCTCCTAAATATTGATTTATTTCATAGAAAAGCATTCCTCCTTTAGATAGATTGCAATCTGCCAATTGAGCTATTTTTCTATAAAATATCAAAGGATCTGAATCTTCTACAAATAAAGCTAAATGAGGTTCATAGTCCAATACATTTTTCTTAATCTCTACCTTTTCTAATTGACGAACATAAGGTGGATTAGAAACAATTATATCATACGTTGACTTTAATTTTTCTGTCTCTAATATATTAGATAAAATCAAGTCCACTTCTACTCCATTTCTCTTTGCATTACGCTTAGCAACTTCCAATGCTTCTGGAGACACATCTACTAAAGTCACTTTTGCTAATGGCAATTCATTAGCCAACGAAATCCCAATACATCCACTTCCTGTACCAATATCTAAAATACTAATTGGTCTACTTGGATTAACACTATTAATAATCCACTCTACTAATTCTTCTGTTTCACGACGAGGAATTAACGTAAACTCATTTACCTCAAACGTTAATCCATAAAAATGTGCTTGTCCAAAAATATACTGTATTGGTTTTTGTTCTTCCAATGCTTTTAATACAGCTTCCCATTCCTCCACTTTTTTAGTTTGCATTGTAGGAGACATAAGTAAATCAACCCGACGTTTTCCTTCCAGCTCATCCAATGCAATTAGAAACAGTTGTTCTGCCTCATCTGCATCATAAATGGGAGTAAGTAATTCTCTAAATCGGTTTTGATAAATCTTAATATCCATGGTTGTGTGTCAAAAGTATATGAATTAAATAGAATTAGTTTTGTTTGTTCAAATATACGCTATAAATGTTTTGAACAAATTAATTCATGTACTCCACTGGTGTATAAAAATACTATTTAACATATACATAATATAAGATGCCTTCCCGATTACATCTTTATTCTATTCTTTTCTAATACAACCAACAAATCATTTATTTCACATCCCAAAATAAACAATTACAAATCAATAAAATAAGAAACAAAACACACTTTAAAATATCTTATTAGTACAATTATTTATATAGATTCTAAATAATTATACTATTTTTGTATTATAAAATATAACCCAATGACTAATACAAACGATATTATTACATATAGCCAATCTCCAAAGGCCTTAGGAGGTATCTATGTAAAAGATCATGACCATTTAGGTATTAAAAGAAAAAAATCAATTATAAACCATACCCATAGAGATGATTATTACGTTATTTCTATTATCACTGATGGGCAATTGGTTATGGACTGTGAAATGGAGAAGTTTACAGCTACTCAAAACAGTATTCTAATTGTAAAACCTTATCAAATACACAGCATAAAATCTATTAGTAGTGATTTTAAAGGATATTTCTTAGGCATACAAGAATATAGAATTCCTAATGAAGTAAATGATTTACTTTATACATTACCTGAAAAACAGCAGCTTTTGAGCATTACCTCAAAAGAGATGGACCTATTATCCACTACTTTCGAGTTAATGAAAAAACATATGACTATAAACAGTGCTCATAAAATGCAAATTATTAATGGGCTTTTTTCTACAGCATTATATTCTATCTGTTCTCATACAACAAGTCAACATATAACTAATCAATTAGCAACCTCATCTCAACCAACTTTAATTACTGGTAAATTCAAGCGTTTAATAACACATCAAACGCACCTCAACCTTCCTTCCTTCTTTGCCAACGAACTAAATATAACAACAGCCCACCTAAACGATTGCGTCAAAAAAACCACAGGACAAACAGTAACTTACTGGTTAAAAAAATCTATCTTAGACGAAGCTAAACGCTTATTGTATTATACTAACAAACCAGTAAAAGAAATAGCCTTTACACTTGGTTTTGAAGACCATACATACTTTTCACGTATGTTCAAAAAACTAACTTACCAAACACCACTACAGTTTAGAGATACAGTAAGAGTTTAATTTTATTATTTATGAATTAAACTCTTTGGGATTAACACACTTCCTCAAATTCTTTTGTAAGTTTCCTTGTTTCTATAAACAAACTTCCCTCCCCCCTACTTTCAGTTTCCCTCTTTTATCCAATCTTCTCCTAATAAAGTTTTATCTTTTCTCTTTCAATTTTCAGGAATTTTGCGTGAAACACAAAAAGAAATATATGCCTAAAATTCCAAAACTCATTGGATCACTAATAAAAACAACATGGAGTAAAATGTTTATTACAGCTCTTGTTATTGAAAAACAACAGCTCACTGTTGATCTATTAAAAATACGCTTTCAAGCTAATCTTCAAGACGCAACTTACAAAGTTGGTCAAGCAATATTAATACAGATTTCAGCTACAGAATATCGAAATTATACTCCAAGTGTATTCAATAAATCAGAAGGTTACTTTGATGTAATCTTTCATCAAGCAGCAGAGGGGCCTGGCACCACCTTTTTTAAACAAATAAATATTGGAGAAACAATAATAACAAGTTTACCAAGAGGTCGAAGTATTTATAATTCTAAAGCAAACTATCACTTTTTTTATGGTGATGATACTTGTATTGGTATTTGTGAAGCACTTCAAGAAATAATAAAAAAAGATCAAGGAAAACTAATTGGCATTTTAGAATTAGATCCCCTATCCATATCTTATGCTTATCAAAACTTAAAACACATCGATTTTATCAACCCTCCTGATTACAATGCTATATCTCCTGCATTAGATTATTTAAGTAATATAGATGAATATACTTGGAATAAATATACGAAAGGCCATTTCTACTTAATGGGAAATGGCAAAAGCATTCAACAATTCAGAAAAGCGCTGAGAGAAAAAGGAATACCTTCAGAAAATATTACTACTCAACCCTTCTGGGTAAAAGGAAAAATAGGACTTTAAATCAATCTAAAAAAATAAGTATTCCCATTATACGTTTTATTGCTTTTGTAATCAAAAGGAACTCTTATAAACTTTGAAAAAACGCCAAGCACAAACCATTGCTACTGAAAATCATTTAAATCAACTTATTCTCAGTAGCTATTTTTACCAACTCAAACATATTCTTTGCTTTAAACTTCTGCAATAAATTTCTGCGATGTGTCTCAACAGTAATAACAGAGATAAACAACTTTTCAGCTATTTCAGCAGAAGTCATCCCATTCGAGATAGCTTGTAGTACTTGTTTTTCACGTTTTGTTAATCGTGGAAGTTCTACAACCAAAGCTTGTTGTTTCAGCATAATCTCTTGTACCTCTCTGCTCAATGCTAATTCTCCATTAATAGCTTTTTCTACACAACTTACAATCTCTTTTGCATCAGCATTTTTCAAAATATACCCATTACCACCATATTCTAAAAAGCGAAAAATAATACTCCTCTCTTCTTGATTACTTAACCCAACAACAACTGTCTGTGGCGACTTTTGTTTAATTCCTTTACAAAAATCCAAACCATTCCCATCATTCAGCACCATATCAAGCAATACCACATCTACCTTATTTTCCTGAATAAAGTCAAGTAAAGCCTCTCCTTTAGTAAAAAAGAACAATTGATACTTACTCTCTATTTGAAACAATGACTTCAGTCCTTCTAAAATCATAGGATGATCATCTACTATTGCCAAAGTAATTGTATCTTTACTATACATGACATACTATATTTATTGTAGTTCCTTGCCCTTTTTGCGACTCTATTTCTACTGTCCCATTAATTAAAGCTACTCTATTTTCAATATTCTTAATTCCCAAACCATAGGTAACATCTGAAGAATTAAAACCTATTCCATCATCCTCAATAATCAAGTTCAACAGATTTTCTGTTTGACTAATCTGTACTATTACATTATTAGCTTGTGCATACTTTATGACATTACTAATTCCTTCTTGTGCAATACGATAAAAAGTTAATTGCGTTTGAAAAGGAATAGTTTCACTCACATTAAAAGCTTCAAATTGAATGTAAAGATGATTATGTGTCATTGATTCGCATAGCTCTTTTAAAGCAATTTCTAATCCTAAGTTTTTTAGTGTTTCTGGCATTAGATTACGAGATATGCGTCTCATTTCAGCAATAGATTTATCAATTTTCTCTAACAAATACGATGATTCATCCAGTTCAAGAGAGGAAATATACATTCTAATATTAGCCAACATTCCTCCCATACTATCATGTAAATCTTGTGCAATACGTTGTCTTTCTTGCTCTTCTCCTTTTAGCACTGCCTGTGAAGCCTCATACTTTCGTTCATGCTCTATGTTCTGCAATTCTTGTTGATGACTAATGCTTATTTGTTGATTTAATTTTTGTTGATTCTTATAATTCAAATACACCAACCCTCCAATTATTATACTCAATACAAAACCAATTCCTAAAAAAGTTATACGCATAGTATTACTTTCTGCAACCAAAGCATCTTCTTTTTTCTCTTGTACTAACTGATTTATGGTTTGTTCTTTTGTATGAAGATCATGTACCACTTCTAATTCATTCATTTTCTCTATCAGCTTCTGCTGTTGTAGACTATCTCCTAATGCGCTGGATTTTTTCATCCATTCGTATGCCTCTTTATAATTTTCCATTGCCTCATTCACTGTTGCCAATTGAGTAAACGTAATTCTACGATTTGTAGCCTCTTTACTTAAGATATTATCCTTTAACAGCTGCTCCAAAATACTTTTTGCCCCAGGATAATCATTTTTCATCAAATACACATTATACATACGGAAATACAACATTTGTGTCAACTTATGTTGTTTTTTCTCTCTTGATGATAGAATTCCTTTTTGTAAAGTTTCTAATGCTTCTCTATACGCTTGCTTTGTAGTGTAATACATCGCTAATTGGTAGTAGTAGTTAGGGTACTGTCTTGAGTTTGGGTAATTTTGAATCAACTGTGTTGCTTTATCTAAATAGAGTTTTGCAGAATAACTATTCGCTTGATAACAGTAATTACTAACCAAATTAAAATAAGTAACCAGATGTATAGTTCCTTGTTCAGGAATTTTGTTTAAAACTTCCAAAGCTTTAAAGTGGTATTCTTCTGCTTTGTCAAACTGTCCTACAGACATAAAAGTCAACCCTACTTGCGTATAAGAATAAGCTAAATACAGCTGATTTCCGCTTTTTTCACTTAGCGGAATACAATGTTCTGTCAACGTTTTTATAAACACTTCATACCCCTTGTCTTCAATTTGCACATACCCATAGTTATACCAACTTTTAATAAGTACATCAATCTCTCTTTTATCCCCTTTTAGTTCTTTTATTGCTTCTTCATAATAGTTTTTAGCCTTTAATTTCTGTCCTTGATTCACAAAATAAATTCCTTGGTAATAGGCAAGAACTCCTTTATTCAACTCTTTTTTATGCGGAGAATTCAATACGTTGTCCAAAGCCTTTTTACTTTGAACACTATCTGTAGGAGCATAAAACTCTGATAGAAGTAAATAATTTTCTAAACGAATCTTTTCGTTTTTACTGGTTTCAATCGCTGCATTAATCTCTTTTAAATATCCCTCTTCATCCAATGGTAAGAGCTGTTGTGCATATCCTACAGGTACAAAAATGAGAAGTAATAGCAAGAGGTAAAGGTTTTTAAACATCGGGAATTAATTAAAACACAAATATCATCATAAAAAGGAATGCATTATTCATTAATCAAAAAATAATGGTAAACCATTAGAAATAGATTCATTGTATTCCATTATTGTTACAAAAATGCAATCTAAGGATATTTGTATCAAACATAATAACAAAACAATATATATGAAAAACTCAAAATTAAAATCTGTTTTATTCGGTATCTTAGCTGTAGTATCTATAGGATTATTTACAACAGGCTGTAGTAAAAGTGACGATAGTAATCCAGGTGATTTCTCTTTAGAAAAAAACAATTATAAGATAACAGTCTCATTGACAAATGTTGAAGAAAATGACTTTATATCTCTAACTTTTGCAGGTGGTACTGCAATGGGAAAAACAGATGTATGGAAAGTAAATGGAAAAGTTAGAACTGGTGAATCTGCTGTTAGTTTAGCTAAAAATGATTTTGGTGCAGGTACAACAACATATGTTATCGAAACGACAGAACCTATCCATGCTTTTGCAAATGGAGTACAAATCATCAACTTTGGAGCAAACCTACCAATCAGTTATAAAATAGAAAAAGCAGGAAAAGTAATTGTAAATGAAGAAGTAACTTTAACTGGAGATGGTAAAGACTTCAGTAAACAATACTCTTTTTAGTTTAATACAATACTTATTACAAAAACAGTATAATATACCCAACCTTATTACTACTGTTTATGAAAATAACCACTGTGATATTGTTACTTCATAGTGGTTATATTTTTATACAATAGCTATACAAAGTGAAATAAAGTCCCCACATTTTAGTGCCAATAGCTATCGTCCTTTTACAGCTTTACTTGTACATCTTTATACTGCAACAAACTGTTGTAAGGATTGCCATTTAACCCTAATAACTGTGCAAAAGCAGGTTCTGTTTTTATTCCTGCTTTTTTCAGTTTTATTACTTCCTGTTTAAACTCCTCTCCTTTCGCTTTCAGTATATTGTATTCGATGAGCATATGTTGATACCCATTCTGATAATTTACCGCAATAGATTGTCCAAATAGTTCTACTGGGAACTCTTCTACAGTAAAATTAACGACAACAGTAGGATGATTAGCAATATCTATCTTAGTAATTACCAAATCATTCAAAGGACCAAATGCCTCTGTAACAACGTGTATAAAATCCTCTTGATTGGAGTAACAACAGGCAATTTCTAAATCACTACTCTCTATAGCGATATCAATAGGAAAGGTTCCTACCAAAACAGGATCAAACTCCTCTAAAGATTGCATGATATGATACTGAGTCAACACTTGATAGATCCGTTGTTGAACAGCAGTCCCCTCGCGCAAATAACTCCACTCTCTAAAATTAATATCACTCATTATTTTAAGGGTATAAACAGTTAGTGTGCATCCATTTTAGAGAACACATTAATGATCACTACTCCTGCTATAATCAATCCTAATCCCAATATAGCTGGTAAATCAGGCTTTTGATTATAAAGAAATACAGCTACCAAAGTTACTAAAACTATCCCTACTCCTGACCAGATAGCATAGGCTACCCCAACTGGTATAGAGCGCAAGGTCTGACTCAAACAATAAAATGCAAGTACATACATAGTTATAGTGAGTACACTTGGCCACAACTTTGAAAATTGCTCTGAGGTTTTTAAAGCACTTGTACCTATTACTTCACACACAATAGCTACTGCTAAAAACATAAAATTCTTCATATATCATTTCTTTTACAGCACAAAAATAGCCCTCAGTTGAGGGCTACTTTTTTGATATATATCAAATTCGTCTTATTCTACTTAGTGTCTCTTGAGAAATCCCTAAATAAGATGCAATATTTCCTAATGGAATACGATGAAAATCAGCTCCTAAATCTTTTATCAATCGATGATATCGCTCAGTAGCAGACATAGTCTGAAGCTGAAAAGCTCTATCCTCCAATTGCAAACAATAATCTTCTGTAGAACGTCTTGAAATTAGATTAAGTTCAGGATACTCTTTAAAAAAACGAAATAACACTTGATTGGGAATAGCATGTACTACACAGTCTTCCATACACTGTATAAACTCAAGTGATGCCTTGCTCTTATACATTTGATAAGTAGATCCCATAATCGTATGTTCAAAAGCAAACCACACATCAATTTCCTGCTCTTTCTGCATATAAAAACCACGCACAAATCCTTCTTCTAAAACATACAAACTTCCCGAAAGTTGTCCTTTTTTAAGTAAATACTCCCCTTTTTTCTTATGAAATATTTGAATATTATCTTCTAATGCAGCAATACACATAGGAGATAGATAACCATATTGCTCGAATAATCTAATTAATATATTCATAGCATTTATTAATTAATTGTGTTTATTTTTCCAATCTAATATACCAAAAATGCGGCACATCATCATATAAAAACGTATTAACTACCTCAAATCCTACTTTTTCTAACACATGCTTTGAACCGTCATTCCCCACTTCTGATATTGCGTGTATAGGCAAATCTGTCAAATATTTATCAGCATAAGCTAAGCAAGCTTTAGCAGTTTCTGTAGCATAGCCTTTTCCCCAAGCGTCATATATAAATCGATAACCTAAATCTAAATATTCCTCTACTCCATTTGTTCCATTATTTATATACTTAAACCCTGTCCAACCTATAAAACTATTGGTCTCTTTCTCTATAACAGCCCATCTACCGATACCGTAATCTTCATATTGTTGGCGAATAAAGCGAATCACACTCAATACCTCCTCTTTACTTTGAACAGTCTTCTTTCCTAAAAACTCTTGTACTCTACTATCGCTATCTAAAATATACATCCCTTCAACATCTCCTTCTTCTATAGGACGTATAATCACTCTATCTGTTTCTATTATTTCTTTCATCTTCTTGTTGTTTTAATACCTCTATCACAAAATCAACTCGCTCCTTCACTGTCCCTTTAGGCACTTCTACTAACGTATATCCCATTCGTTGATACGTATTCTTCATTACTTCATAGGTCTTTATTGCCAAAGCTAAATCCTGTTTTCTTTCTTTGTCCTGTGTGTAAATTTCTTCCCATGGAGGACAGATAAAAACATGACTCGCATACTTCATGTCTTCTGCCCATTGTCTCTGTATGGGTGATATCACTAAGTTTTCTAATATAGCATAGCCGATACTGTCTATAATTCCTCTATCCCACAGCACTAACTCTTGACTAAAACAATTGGTATAATCTGTGATAGACTGAGCTAACATAGCTTCATAGAACAACTGTTTATTCTTCCAAGGTACAGCATCACCTTCCAAATTTTGCTCTCTTTGGATAATAGCTCTACCAACTTCAGGCACCACTTGATATCCCTTACTTGCTAATGCGTTTAATAAGGTTGTCTTTCCACTACCTGGCCCACCTGTGACTATATAAAATTGAGGTTTATTCATTTGTTTGCGGTTTTAGAGATGACAACATCCTTCGCTATCAACTATTTTTGTACATACTAAAATCTACCTAAGGAAAACGGAGAAGTACAAACTGTAGTAGCGCCTACACACCTCTCTAAATGAAGTTATTTAGATACAGAAATCACATCTGCAAGAACTACAAAAATATAAAAAACTATCTGTATTAAATATCTATTATTTCTCTATATAAAATATAACTTCTCTCTTACCCAAGAACAATGAACTAAAAACTTACTTACCCGCTACTATCGCATAAACCAAAGGTACTTTATCTCCAAAAGGTGCTATCTGAAACTTTTTAGGAGCAATCTCTACCACATGATTAAAGCAAGAATAAGGTGAATAATTATGCTCTTCAAAAGTCTTTATTTGCAATTGCTGATCTACTAAACTCTGTACTACCTCTGCAATACTGTGATTCCAACTCACACTCTTTAACTGTACATCTGCACTTCTATCTGCATAAGTTCCACTTTCTGTCTCTACGATATCCTCTACATTAAAGTAAGAGTAATCTACCTTTGTAAAGTCGTAATCATACATCCATATAAATGGGTGAAATTCTACAAAGACAAACTTACCTCCTGGTTTCACAAACTTAGAAACTACCTCAGCCCATTTATTCATATCTGGCAACCATCCAATCACCCCATAACTTGTATATACAATATCAAACTGCTCTTCTAATACCTCCGGAAGTTTATATACATCACTACAGATAAAACATGCATTTAGACCTAATTGCTCTGCTAACTCACGTCCTTTTTCTACTGCCTTATCTGATAGATCTACTCCAGTAACCTCTGCTCCCATCCTTGCCAGTGAAAGTGTATCTTGTCCAAAATGACATTGTAAATGAAGTACTTTCTTACCTTTAATATCTCCTAACAAGTTTAATTCTATCTCATTCAAAGACGTTGCTCCTTCTAAGAAATCTTTCATATTATAAAAGTCAGAATCTACGTGTATAGCCACTTTTTCGTTCCAAGTCTTCTTATTTACGTCTATATAATTATGCTGTGTATCCATTACCTTTTTCTATTATTTCATTTTAAGAAAACTAAAATACAGTTTTATCTGCATAAACAACATTATGTATCTCTGTATTTTTCTATGAATCAATACATTTTATATCAAATAATTGGTTTACATCTCTTAAGCTAAACAATACCTTAGAACAAGTGTTTTAAATCGTAAAGATAGTTATGCTTGTAATCATTGTCTTTTTAATATTCACCTACTACTTCTATTCTAATTTGTGTGAGTGTCTCTCTTCATAAATGTTCACGACACCAAGTATCGCTACTCAATGCTTTAAAATTATCATCTTATACCTCTATTTCCCAAAATATCGTCGTTAGAAACTACTTCTATGAAAGTATCTCCTTTCGTATCTATAAGAGCTTTTCTAATTCTTTACTGCACTATGCTCCTATTGTCAACTATAAAAGGAAAGGAAAATAAAATGTTTCAAAACTACTTTCCTATTATTTCAAATCTATTTGAACAAAGTTTTAATATTACATCAAAGGACAGTAGTAGAACACTCAGAGGACAATTGCTCGACAAACAGCTGCTCTACTCCACTATTTACGAGGTATTGTCCTACAACTGTCCAACAATTCTCTAATAAAGGCAGTAATACAAAGGGCTCAAGCCCCTATCAACTAAAACTCATTTTGAACAAAAAAACAACCAAACAACTAATAATCAATTGATTAATTAAAAATATGTTTAAAAAAAAGTAAGTGTGTTTTTTGATAAAAACTGTTACTTTAGGTGTTTTAAGTACTAAAACACAAAAAAACAGAGCAAAATTCTGAGAAGAAGCAATAAAATTCTTCATACAAAGACCTAAAAAACAAAAAAAATTATAGTTTTTTTCTCAAAAAAGTTATTCAACTATAATAGTTACATGTTACTCTCTCTGTAAAAACGCTATTATAAAAAAACTGTTGTTACAGCCTAATATCATAGATATAACAGCAGTTTTTTTATTTTAAAAGTGAATTACTATTTATAAAATCTCTTTTGCCAATATAGACTTAACCTCACTAAAGCAATCAATACAGGTACTTCTACTAAGGGCCCTATTACCCCAACAAAAGCTTGTGGAGAGTGTATTCCAAACACAGCTATAGCAATGGCTATCGCCAACTCAAAATTATTGCCTGCTGCTGTAAAAGATATAGCAGCATTGTGATCATAAGGTAATTTTAAACGATAGTTTATAAAGAAACTAACCACAAACATCATAACAAAATAGATAACTAAAGGAATTCCTACTTTTATCACTTCTGTTGGTAACTCTACTATTTGCTCCCCTTTCAATGAGAACATTAAAAATATAGTAAACAACAAGGCATATAGCGTAAAAGGTGAGATAAATGGTATAAACTTGTGATTATACCACTCCTGTCCTTTGTACTTAATCAAATATTTATGACTTAAATACCCTGCTAAAAATGGAACACCTAAATACATCAATACGCTCTGAAGTACTTCTGTCATCTCTATTTTTACTTCATAGGTAGTAAACCCTAATTTAGAAGGTAAAACACTTACAAATATCCATACATACACACTGTAAAAAAGTATCTGAAATACACTATTAAGAGCTACTAACATCGCTGCGTATTCTTTGTTTCCCTTTGCCAAGTCATTCCATACAAGAACCATCGCTATACATCGAGCTATCCCTATTAAGATTACTCCTACCATATAATCAGGTTGATCATGTAAAAACAGGATCGCTAAGACAAACATCAATATAGGTCCTATCACCCAGTTAAGCAATAAAGATGTTGATAGCGCTCGTTTGTCTTTAAATGCTTTTGGCAACAGACTATAATCAACTTTAGCTAAGGGAGGATACATCATCACAATTAATCCAATGGCTAAAGGTATATTAGTACTTCCTATAGAGACTACTCCCATGGCCTCTTGAATACCTGGATAGAAATATCCTACAGTTACTCCCAAAAACATGGTTAGGAATATCCATAACGTCAAGTATCGATCTAAAAATTTTAATCGTTTATTTTTCATCAGAACAACAATCTGTTTGTGGAGTACAGCAAGATTCTGATTTTAGGGAAGATAGCGAAACCTTCTTTTTTTCGATAGGAAAACCACAAGCCTCCTCTGCTAAACAGGCGGTCATCGTATTTTCCAATATAAATACATTCGTTTCTTTATCCAAAGCAAGATTAAACTTACCGATAGTGTCGCGTTGATACTCTACCTCTACTTCTCCATCTTTGATTCCTAATAATCGCTCAGATAACTCTATTATGTTTAAAAGCTTCTCTGCCTTTAATTGATGATCGTAATCATCAGCTATCCATAATTGAAAGTTTACTTTCTGATCTTTTCTAATAGTACCTCCGCAGTCGATAAAATTTCTATCTATCTGCCCAACTTCTGTAATATGAAAATGGGCAGGTACTATACTTCCATTCTCTAATTTGAACACAACATTTTGCATAGTTGTCAATGCACTCTTTACTTCTGATAATTTCATATTGTTACAATTTACGTCTATTAATAATCGTAATATTACGATACGTTATTTTAAAAAAAATGCCTTAACAGCATTCGTTATTTTGTATACTCTGAGAGAAAAACAAGCCAAACTCTTGTGCAAACTCATTCCATACAACCTCGTCTATACAATAACACACTGATTTTCCTTCTATATTCCCTTTGATAATTCCACTGTTTTTCAACTCTTTTAAATGTTGTGAAATTGTAGCTTGTGCTAATCCTAATTCTTCTACTAAGTCATTACAGATACAAGCTTTCTGATTAATGATATATTGCAAGATAGCTACACGTGCAGGATGTCCTAATACTTTAAACATATTAGCTAATCTATTTTTCTTTTCACTAAATAACTCTGCCTTAGTAATCCCCATAATATATTCGTTTTATTATATCGCAATATTACGATACATAATTCATATATCAAAGTATTTTATTTTTTGTCGCTGACTATAATACTATAAAGTAGAAGCAACATTTTGCGTCTCTACAGGTGGACATACATTGTGTTAGACACAAAGTATTGCGTCTCTATAGATGGACGTGCGTTATATTAAAATAAAAAAACTGTCACCATTGCTGATGACAGTTCACTTAAACAATTTAAAATACTTACTACTAATAAGCTTTATCGATATCAGTTACTCTGATTAATTTCTCGTTCACAAACTCGTGAATACCATATTTTGCTTGTTCTCTACCATATCCTGACTTCTTAGCTCCACCAAATGGAAGTTCTGGAGAGATACCTGTCACATGGTTGATATACACCATACCAGTCACAATCTGACGAGCTACTTTTACTCCTCTTTCTTTATTCTCAGTAAATACACTTCCTCCTAATCCATACTCCGTATCATTTGCTAATGCAATAGCCTCAGCCTCATTCTCTACTTCGTAGATCATAAACACAGGTCCGAAGATTTCTTCACTGTAGGCATCCATTCCTTTCTTAATACCAGTTAAGATAGTGGGTTCCATAAACCATCCCTCTCTATCCAGTTTATTTCCACCGTAAACAAGTTTTGCTCCTTGTTCCACAGCTTTTTTCACTTGTTTTAATACATCTTCTCTTGCTTTTTCACTGCTCAATGGAGCTAACTGAGTATCAGCAAGCATAGGATCTCCTACCTTCACCTTTTTCACTTGTTCTGTTACCCCTTCTATAAACGCTTTACCTAACTTCTTATCTACTATTAAACGCTTAGGAGACACACATACTTGTCCTGCATTCCACAGTCTTCCTTCTACAGCACCTTTAATTGCTTTATTGATATCTGCATCATCTAATACAACAAAAGCATCACTACCTCCTAACTCAAGAGTTGTCTTTTTGATATGTTTACCAGCTGCTGCAGCTACACTTGATCCTGCAGGTTCACTACCTGTAAAAGCAACCGCTTTTACTCTTGGATCACCTATAATAGCTTCAATAGATGCTCCTGGTACAAATAGATTAGTATATACACCATCAGGCAGACCGCATTCTTTAAAGATTACTTCCATTATCTCAGCACACTGAGGGATATTAGAAGCGTGCTTTAATACCATCGTATTCCCTGCCATTAAGTTAGGAGCAGCAGAACGTGTAATCTGATAGAATGGGAAGTTCCAAGGTTGAACACTTAAAATAGTTCCTATAGGCTCTTTACTAATAAAAGCTTCTCCGTGAGGGGTCTTAATCTTTTCATCTGCTAATAGTGTCTCTGCATTGTCTGCATAGAAATCAAAAATATCTGCACATAGCAGCACCTCTCCAATTCCTTCATTCAATAATTTACCCATCTCTGTAGTGATTAGTGTACCTAATTCTACTTTACGTTCTCTAAATGTTCGAGCTACTTTATGAATAATAACGGCTCTCTCTTTAATAGTTGTTTTACCCCAAGTTTTAAAAGTTTGGTCTGCTTTGGTTAAGATTTGATCAATCTGATCAGCAGACATCACAGGATATACTTTTTCTTCTTTTCCTGTAGTAGGATTGATTGTTTTGATACTTGATTTTATTAAATTACTCATCTTATTTATTTTATTGATTAATATTATCCGTTTGAAAAATAACAAGTTACAAAATTTAAACAACTCAAACAAGGGATATGTTTTATAATACTCTCTTCACTTTCATAAATATTTTATTCAAACTTTTGAAAATAGCCTATACACTAAAAGCAGTATGTTCTATTTCGATTAAAGACTTCTCAGTAATAAAAGAGAAATTGCTTAATTTTGTATTCATATTTTAGTCTATTTACTTTGGAAAAACACGAACTATACATTTCCCGTTGTATTCAATTAGCCAAACAAGGTACATTTGCTGCAATGCCCAACCCTTCTGTAGGTGCCGTAGTGGTACACAATGGACGCATTATAGGAGAAGGTTTTACTTCTATATATGGAGGTCCTCATGCAGAACCTAATGCTATAGCCTCTGTTAAAAATCAAGAACTACTTAAAGAAAGTACACTCTATGTAAGTTTAGAGCCTTGTAGTCACTTTGGAAAAACCCCACCTTGTTGTGACTTAGTTATTGAAAAACAAATTCCAAAAGTAGTCATTGGAACTGTTGACCCCTTTGCTAAAGTATGTGGAAGAGGCATTCAAAAAATGAAAGAAGCAGGTATAGAAGTCATTGTTGGTGTATTAGAACAAGAATGTCAAGAGAGCAATAAACGTTTTTTTACTTTTCACAACAAAAAACGTCCTTATATTATTTTAAAGTGGGCAGAGTCATCAGATGGATTTATAGCACCGTCACACAAAATAGAAAGTAAACCTTTTTGGATTTCTAATACTTATTCTAAGCAATTGGTTCATCAATGGCGAAGTGAAGAAATGGCTTTTTTAGTAGGCACACAAACTGTATTGGATGACAACCCTTCTCTTACAACACGAGATTGGTATGGAAAAAATCCAACAAGAATATACTTGGATCGAATTGGTAAAATAAATGACAGCTATGCCATTGTTACTGATGAAGCCCCTACAATTTGTATAACTGCAAATAAAGAATTGCAATCAACAGAAAAAGTAACTTATGAATACGCTGACTTTGAAACAGACCTTGTACACCAAATAACAGCTATTCTGTACAAACATAATCTAATGTCTGTGGTAATAGAAGGTGGCAAACAAACCCTACAAAGTTTTATTGACAACAACTTATGGGATGAAGCCAGAATATTTATAAGTTCGAGTCCTCTTATAGATGGAATAAAAGCTCCAAAACTCACTCATTTTGCAAGAGAAGAAAAACATCGTATTTTAGACAACCTATTAAGAATTGTACATCCTTTATAATGGCAGAAACATTAGATTCCTATAAAACAATTAGCATTCCAACAGAAGAAGTATTATACAAAGAAAAAAATAGTAAATTCTTTGGTTATGCCTTCCCTATTGAAAAAGAAGAAGAAGTTAAAGAGATTATTGACCGTATAAAAAAAGAACATTACAATGCACGTCATTGGTGCTATGCTTTTCAATTGGGAGCAGAACAAATTTATTATCGTGCTAATGATGACGGGGAACCAAGTAATACAGCTGGAGCTCCAATCTATGGACAGATACAATCATTTGACGTCACTAATATATTAATTGTTGTGGTACGCTACTTTGGAGGAATCAAATTAGGTGTTGGTGGATTAATTACTGCTTATCGTGCAGCGGCTCAAATGGCTATGGAAGTAGCAGAAATTGTTGAACGCACTATTGACAAAAACTTTAAGGTACGTTTTGAATACAAAGACATGAATAATGTAATGCGAGTAATCAAAGAAAAAAACTTAACTATTATAGCTCAAAAAATGGAAATGAGTTGTGAAATAGAACTATCTATTCGCAAAAGTGAATATGAGCAAGCTTTAGAAGCATTTGTCCCATATTATGAAGTAAAAGTTATCGAGCCTACAGATTCAACTTACAACTAAAAATTTCTGAACATTTTATTATATTTTTCGCAATAAACACAAGTATAAATAACAGAAACAATCAATCATAAAACACCTATCTTATTTATACTTCCCTTTTAATAAATAATACTTAAAGATAATACATACTAACTCTTTTTATTTGTAAATTTAACTGCAAGAGCTATTATCAACTCTTTTTTGAACATACTGAAGTAGATTATTTCTTATTCATTCTACTTTTATTTTTTTAAATGGTGTACAATATCTTATTTTCTAAAAAGTTGTTACATCAATTTGTAAAACACAAAAAAGTTGATGTAGTAAATGTAATAATCTAAAACGTAAACAAATGAAAAGTACAAGAAAAGAACATGATTTTTTGGGAGAATTAGATATTCCTAACAATCTTTATTACGGTGTACAGACTTTCAGAGCCGTAGAAAACTTCAATATTACAGGAATAACTCTTCGTTCAGAAAGTGGTTTAATCAAAGCATTAGGTTGGGTAAAAAAAGCTGCTGCTTTAGCAAATAAAGATTGTGGTGTTTTAGATTCAAAAATAACGGAAGCTATTTGTTTTGCTTGTGATGAAGTAATAGCTGGAAAATATGATGATCAATTTGTAAGTGATTTAATACAAGGTGGTGCAGGAACTTCTGTTAATATGAATGCCAATGAGGTAATTGCCAATGTAGCTTTGGAATACTTAGGTCATGAGAAAGGACAGTACCAATTTGTACATCCAAACAATCATGTGAATTGTTCTCAATCAACAAATGATGCTTATCCTTCGGCTTTTAGAATAGCACTTTATAACAAAATAGAGACTTTCTGTCAAACGTTAGAAAACTTACAACAAGCTTTTGCTGCCAAAGGCAAAGAATTTGATCGTGTATTAAAAATGGGACGTACCCAATTGCAAGATGCAGTACCAATGACATTAGGACAAGAGTTTAATGCTTTTGCAACGACAATTGGAGAAGATGTTCAACGCATACGCGAAGTACAAAAACTTGTTTTAGAAGTTAATATGGGAGCTACAGCGATTGGTACAAAAGTAAACGCCCCTGAAGGATATCCAGAGCTATGTGTTAATTACTTAGCCAAAGAAACCAATCTACCACTTACTTTGTCTCCTGATTTAATTGAAGCAACAAGTGATACGGGTGCATATGTACAAATTATGGGTACATTAAAACGTGCAGCAGTAAAAATCTCTAAAATATGTAACGATTTGCGTTTATTGAGTTCTGGTCCACGTACAGGATTTAATGAAATTAATTTACCTGCTCGACAACCAGGATCTTCTATTATGCCTGGAAAAGTAAACCCAGTAATTCCTGAAGTTGTAAACCAAACTTGTTTTTATGTTATTGGTCAAGATTTAACTGTAACAATGGCATCAGAAGCTGGGCAGTTACAACTTAATGTAATGGAACCAGTAATTGGTTTTGCAATGTTTACTTCTTTGGAATATTTAGGTAAAGCTATTCAAACTTTAATAGACAAATGTGTTGTAGGTATTACAGCTAATGAAGAACATTGTGCAAACTTAGTAATGGGAAGCATTGGTATTGTAACACAATTAAATCCTATTTTGGGGTACGAAACTTGTGCCAGTATTGCAGGAGAAGCTCTTTTATCAGGTAAAAATATCCATGAAATAGTTGTTTTGGAACGTCAATTGATTACACAAGAGAAGTGGGATGAAATCTATTCATTAGAAAATTTAATTCATCCAAAATTAATTAACTCTTAAACAACTCAACAATGAAGAAAATACTAACAATTGTATTTAGTGTCTTATTTGTTTTTCAAGTTCAAGCACAAGCAAAAAACAAAGTAAAAACAGATCATACTACTGAACCACGTGTTATTATTTTAGCTACTGGTGGAACGATAGCAGGTTCTGGAGAATCATCTACTAAAGCTGCTTATACAGCAGGTAAAGTTCCTATCGATGATCTTTTAAATGCAGTACCTCAAATGCATGATATTGCAAAGATAAAGGGAGAACAAATCGCTCAAATTGGAAGTCAAGATATGAATATTGAAACATGGCTCAAATTGAGTAATCGCATCAATGAGATTTTTGAAAAGAACGAAGCTGATGGAGTCGTAGTAACTCATGGAACTGATACACAAGAAGAAACTGCGTATTTTTTAGAACTTACTGTTAATTCTGACAAACCTGTTGTGTTAGTTGGGGCAATGCGCCCTTCAACAGCTATGAGTCAAGATGGCAACCGCAACTTATTAGATGCTGTTATGGTTGCGGCCTCTCCAAGCAGTAAAGGAGTTGGTGTAGTAACAGCAATGAATGAGGCTGTTTTTGCTGCCCGTGATGTCACCAAAACCAATACAACGAATACAGGTACATTTCAATCCAGAAACTTTGGTCCCATTGGTTTAATCTATGATGGAAAAGTAAACTATTACTATAAAACATTGCGTTCTCCTGAGAAAAAATTTGATATCAAAGGGTTAACTAAGCTACCACAAGTTGAAATTATTTATGGTTATGCAGACGCCAGCCCTAAAGCTATAAACGCTATTATTGAAGAAAAAATTGCAGGAATTATATATGCAGGAATGGGAAATGGTAATTTTAATGCTCCTGTTGGAAAAGCCTTAGTTGAAGCCTCTAAATCAGGTATTTTAGTATGTCGTGCAGCTCGTACAGGAGCTGGACGAGTAACTTTACACAATGAAGTAGATGATGAAGCTTTGGGCTTTATTGTAGCAGACGATTTAAGCCCCCAAAAAGCAAGAATACTATTAATGCTTGCCTTAACACAAACAAAGAACAAGCAAAGTATTCAAAATATGTTCTTTAAGTATTAAAACATATAAAAGAGTCGTTTGGAAGCTTCCAAACGACTCTTTTTTTATCCTCTTGTTTAAGATATTACTTATCTAATTTTACAATCTTTAAAAACTCATCGTAATAATGAGCTAAAAACAATTGATATGATTCTGAACGCTCTACTTTTAATTTATTATAATCTGGTTGAGACACAAAATACAATAGAAAAGAATCAATTCGTTCTACAGGAATCTTCAAATCTTTTCTAATTAACTCTTTAGGATAGATCTCTGTAATTTCATTGATTGCACTTGCCTTTTGTTCATAAACAATAGAAGCTTCTTGTTTCTTCTTTTTCCCTGTAATAATGCTTAAAAACGCATCTAAACTAATCCCTAAACCTAAATCTTTTGTCGCACTAAAAACAGTATTACTTTGATTATACAATTTTTCTGCATCACTTAAGTCTTTAGTATATCCTTGCTCAAAGAAGTCTTTTCCGAAATCCTTTTTAGTAATAATAATTTCTTCTAAGTTTTGCTCTTTCTTGGTCATAATGATATTTATACGGCCTGCTTTGATATCTTCTTCCCCAATAATATAATTTACAATTGTAAATCCTTTACTTTGAAAACGAAGTGTATCACCCTTTTGGCTTGACATCATAAAATATCCTGTATTATCTCCTTTAGTCGTTTCTTTGGATGTTTTATTCAAAACAGTTGTATCAACCACTTTCCCATCAAAACTTCTAATGCGTCCGTCTATTTTTTTTGTAATTTGACCATAAGAGGAAATACTTAAAAAACCACCTATCATCAAATACCAATATACTTTTTTCATTCTTTATTATTTTCTTGTAAATATAAATAAATCTAAAACTATTCAAGTACTCCATCTCTGAATAGTTTTAGATTTATTCCGCCAATGCCTCTAACTTAATTTTCACATAATCCGGTGCAGCAATTGGACGACCAGATTTCATATCTACAAACACTAATAGAGAATATCCTGTTGTTAATAATTCATCTTCCTGATTATAAATCTCATACTCAAATTCAATCTTAACTCCTGACTGTTTTTTAAAAATTGTACGTATTGTAAGTTCATCATCATAACGTGCAGAACGTTTATAATTCATAGTCAAACTTACTACAGGAAGCATTACTCCAAGCTCTTCCATTTTTTTATATGAAACTCCCAGATTTCTAAGCCATTCCACTCTTCCAATCTCAAAAAACTGAGCATAATTTCCGTGATACACTACTCCCATCTGATCAGTCTCACCGTAACGTACACGTACCTTAGTGTCAAATTTTATCATATTTTTCTAATAATTTATTTGCATTGTTTACATTTCATATTACTTAATGAATTATTTTAATTTTTACAAGAGCAAAATGTTTTTTTATACAGAAAATTGTTCACATATTTGCCCTTGAAATCATCAACGATTTTCATCCCACAAAGAACATTCAAAAATAACACTGTTTTTTTAATTCAAACCAAAAATGCACGAATATACAAGTAGATCGGCGGAGACTGTATGGAATCATTGTCTTGATTTTATTCAAGATAATATTGCAGAACAAGCATTCAAAACTTGGTTTACACCGATTAAACCGATTGAACTTACTGAGAATAAGCTGTATATACAAGTGCCAAGTAAATTTTTTTACGAGTGGTTAGAAGAACATTATGTTAGTATTTTAAAAGTTGCTTTGAACAAAGTATTAGGTCCAGAAGCAAAACTTCTGTATAAAATCCAGATGGAAAACACAACTGGAAACAAACAACCTTATACTGAACAATTACCAAGTGCACAGAGAAGTCCTGTAAAAACACAGGAACTTGATGTCCCTGTACAAAACAAGAATCCTGAATTAAAGAATCCTTTTGTAATCCCTGGAATAAGAAATGTAAAGATTGAGTCTCAATTAAACTCAAACTATTCTTTTGACAATTTCTTAGAAGGAGATTCAAACCGTTTAGCGCGTTCAGCAGGTATGGCTGTAGCTCAAAAACCAGGAGGAACTTCTTTCAACCCTTTATTAATCTTTGGAGGAGTTGGTTTAGGAAAAACACACTTAGCTCAAGCTATAGGTGTTGAAGTAAAAGATTTATATCCAGAAAAAACAGTGTTGTATATTTCTGCTGAAGTATTTACACAACAATATGTTGATTCTGTTCGAAAAAATACAAGAAACGATTTTATTTATTTCTATCAGTTAATTGATGTACTAATTGTCGATGATATCCAATTCTTATCTGGTAAATCAGGTACTCAGGATATTTTCTTCCACATCTTTAATTACTTACACCAAAATGGAAAGCAAGTAATTCTTACATCTGATAAAGCGCCAGTAGATATGCAAGATATTGAACAACGTTTATTATCACGTTTCAAATGGGGATTATCAGCAGAGATTTCTCATCCAGATCTTGAAACAAGAGTAAAAATTGTAAAAGGCATTCTATTTAGAGACGGTGTTGAAATGCCTGAAGAAATTATAGAATACGTTGCAAGAAATGTAAAATCAAATATTAGAGAATTAGAAGGAGCTATTATTTCTTTAATTGCTCAATCTTCTTTCATTAAACGCGATGTAACATTAGACTTAGCAAGACAAGTTGTTGAGAAATTTGTGAAGAGCGTGAAGAAAGAAATCTCTATGGATTACATCCAAAAGGTAGTTTCTGATTATTTCCAAATGGACACTGAAACACTTTGCTCTAAAACAAGAAAAAGAAACATTGTACAAGCAAGACAACTTGCTATGTTCTTTGCTAAAAAATATACTAAAGCATCTTTAGCAAGTATTGGATCTCAATTAGGAGATCGTGATCATGCTACTGTATTACATGCTTGTAAAACAGTAGATAACTTACTTTCTACAGATAAAGAGTTTAAAAAATATTACGAGGATATCAATAAGAAATTCACTATGTAATGAAAACAAAGATTTTGATGGTATGTTTAGGCAATATCTGCCGATCGCCCTTAGCAGAAGGAATTATGCAATCAAAATTACCCTCTGATTCTTACCTTGTTGATTCAGCAGGTACAGGAGCGTGGCATATAGGACAATTACCAGATCCAAGATCTATTGAGGTAGCTCAACATTATAATATTGATTTAACTAAACAAAGAGCTCGACAGTTTACAACAGAGGACTTTGAAACTTTTGACCGTATTTATGTAATGGATCAATCAAATTATGACAATGTAATTAAATTGGCTCCTAATGAAACAGTTAAACAAAAAGTAAAATTAATACTAAATGAATTACACCCTGGTAGCAATGAGGAAGTTCCAGATCCTTATTTTGGTGGCCCAGGAGGTTTCTATCACGTTTTTAAACTATTAGACGATGCTTGCACCGTAATACAAAGAGATTTAATTTCAAAATAAGTAAAAGGAGGAAAGTAATTTCTTCCTTTATTTTTTTCCCCCTACTTAATCCCTAAATTTGCAACTTACTATACATTGTTTATAAAAATGAATAACGATATACAAAAAGGCACTCTTTACTTAATTCCTATTACTTTAGGAGAAACCAACAATCCTCTTGATGTATTACCTCATACAGTAAAACGCGTCATTGAAATGTTAGATATTTTTGTTGTTGAAAACGAAAAAACAGCGAGAAGATTTATCAAAAGTATTTGCCCTGAAAAAAAACAGTCAGAACTTATATTACTTCCATTAAACAAACATACAGAAAGTAGTGAATATAAAGAATACATCAAACCACTAATAGAAGGAAAAAGTGTTGGGGTAATGAGTGAAGCAGGATGTCCTGGAGTAGCAGATCCAGGAGCTGTAATTGTTGATCTGGCTCATAGAGCAAATATAAAAGTGACACCTCTTGTAGGACCATCATCTATTTTATTGTCTATTATGGCATCAGGAATGAACGGACAAAGTTTTGCTTTCAATGGTTATCTACCTATTGATAAAGGAGAAAAAAAGAATGCTTTGAAAAATTTAGAAAAGCTTTCTTTCGAAAAGAATCAATCTCAATTATTTATTGAAACTCCTTATAGAAACAATCAGCTACTACAAGACTTAACTACTATTTTGAATCCGAACACTTTAGTTTGTGTTGCTTGTGATATTACTTTAGAAACAGAATATATACAAACTAAACCAGCTGCTCAATGGAAAAATACAAAAGTAGATTTACATAAACGCCCTTGTATTTTCATTATTCATAAAAACTAATATAACCTACTTAACAGTAATCCAATTAGTTTATATCAAACCTTATAACAAAAAAGCTGTAGTTCAAATAAAACTACAGCTTTTTATATAATTATTTATTCTATTATTTATCTTTTGGTACAATAGAACCAAGTCCCATTCTTCTAAGCATTTTCATAACAAAATTCCAAAAAAATCTATGTTGTCCAAACAAAGTACCAATACAAATTAAAATGACCTTATATATAGGAAATATAATTAAAACGTATAATATCCAAAAGAAAACAGGATGCATAACATCTTTTGTAATTCCTAAAAATCCGAGAATCGGCTTTGCAATATATGCAGCAGTAGACCCTGTAATAGCAAAAACTGTTATTATAATTACCAGTTGAAAATTAGACGTTAATCCCCAACGTTGTTTTAACTTTTCCATTTATTTATCATAATTCTAAACAAAGGTAATGCATTTGAATGGTAAAAAAAACACAAATAAGTAAAGTTTATTTTGTTTAACTTTTATACTATTATTACAGTTCCAATTTGCTAAGTGTTTCTATCACATACTCATGCATTACCTCTCGATAATCTAAATGAGTAACCATACGTAGCCATCCTTCACCCATATCACTAATTGCAATATTCTTTTGCTTTAGATGTTCCATAAAAAGACCTTTTAAACTATCTTGTTGTAACTTAAAAATAATAATATTTGTATGTACAGGTAAAACTTCTTTTATCCATGCTTTTTTATTTAAAGCCATTTCAATCTGCTTTGCTCTAAAGTGATCTCTTTGTAAACGACTTACATGATTTTTCAATGCATAAAGAGCTGCTGCTGCCAAATAACCTGTCTGACGCATCCCTCCTCCTAATTGTTTTCTATATCTAATAGCTTTGGCAATAGAAGCCTTTGAACCTACCAATACAGAACCTATAGGTGCTCCTAGTCCCTTAGAAAAACATACAGATATTGTATCAAAGATAGCTCCAAATTGATTAGGATGTTGTGATTTAGCAACTAATGCATTCCATAAACGCGCTCCATCTAAATGCATTTTAATTCCTCTTGAGGCACAAATTTCTTTTATACGCTCTAATTCACTTAAGTCATAACAAGCGCCACCTCCCATATTTGTTGTATTCTCAATGCAAACTAAAGATGTTCTACATAAATGAACATTAGCAGCGTCTGTAAATTTACTTGCTATTTGTTCTGCTGTAATTCGTCCTCTATCTCCATCAATTAATGCACATGTTACGCCACTATTTGCAGCAACTCCACCTGCTTCAAAAGCATAAATATGTGAAGTTCTATCACATATCAACTGATCTCCCGGTTGTGTATGTATTTTTACAGCAACTTGATTTGCCATTGTTCCTGAAGGAAAAAAAAGAGCTGCCTCCATTCCGAATAATTCAGCTACTGCAATTTCTAATTCGTTGGTACTACCATCTTGTTTGTAAACATCATCTCCTACCCTCGCTTTCATCATATAGCTTAACATTTCAGGCGTAGGCTTTGTAACTGTGTCACTTACTAAATTAATTTCCATAAATCGATAGGAATAAGTATTTTTGTGCTATAAATGTATTAAAAATTATGGTAACCACAGAACAACAAAAGGACATTATTGATCGCCTTGGTGCGTTAAGGAGGTATCTTTGACATCGATAAGAAGCTTATTGAGATAACTAACGAAGAAGAAAAAACTTTTGCTCCTGATTTTTGGAACAATTCCAAACAGGCAGAAATCATCGTTAAGAATCTGAAATCCAAAAAGAAATGGGTAGAAGATTACAACAATGCTGTTGCAGGTTTAGAAGAGCTTCAAATACTTTTGGAGTTTTATACAACTGGTGATGCAACAGAAGAAGAAATTAATACACAGTATGCAGATACATTAACACAAATTGAAGAACTTGAATTTAAAAATATGCTATCTGATGAAGGAGATAGTTTAAGTGCAGTACTTCAAATTACAGCTGGTGCAGGAGGAACGGAAAGTTGTGACTGGGCTGCTATGTTAATGCGTATGTATATTATGTGGGGAGAAAAGAGTGGATTTAAAGTAAAAGAATTAAACTATCAGGCTGGTGAAGTAGCTGGTGTAAAAACAGTTACTCTTGAGATAGAGGGAGACTTTGCTTTTGGATACTTAAAAGGAGAAAATGGAGTACACCGTTTAGTTCGTATCTCTCCATTTGATAGTAATGCTAAACGCCATACTTCATTTGCATCTGTATATGTTTATCCATTAGCAGATGACACCATTGAAATTGAAGTTAATCAATCTGATATTTCGTGGGAAACAATGCGTTCAAGTGGTGCTGGAGGACAAAATGTAAACAAAGTAGAAACAGCTGTACGTTTACGTCACCATCCTACAGGTATTATTATTGAAAACTCTGAAACCCGCTCTCAATTAGACAATAAAATCAAAGCAATGCAGCTTTTAAAATCTCAATTATATGAAATTGAATTGAAAAAGCGCCAAGCTATGAGAGACGAAATTGAAGCAAACAAGAAAAAGATTGAATGGGGGTCTCAAATTAGAAATTATGTTATGCATCCTTATAAATTGGTTAAAGATGTTCGTACACAATTTGAAACTACAGATGTTGACTCAGTAATGAACGGAGAAATTGACAAGTTCCTAAAAGCATACTTAATGATGATGGGACAGCAAGAAGAATAAAAAAAGGAGCTTTACGCTCCTTTCTTTTTTGCCAATCATTAAGAGCACTATACTATTTAACTAAACAAAACACTTATTATGAAACTAATTTGAAACCAGATTATAAAGAATTAAAAGTTATAGTTAGCTGCTACTCCACTCTAAATAATATTATTTCAAAAAATCAAATAGTATAATACAATAATAATTAGCGAATTATCAACTTTTAATTAGCCTAAATTGACAAACTATTGCCATCCCCCACCTAAACTTTTATAGATATCCACTACAGCATTCAATTGTTTGGTTTTTGCTTCAACCAACTCCAATTTTGCATCCATTGCCTCACGTTGGGTCATAAGCACTTCTAAATAATCAGCTCTTGATGACTTAAATAATTCATTTGCTATACTAACAGCATCAGATAACGTTTTTGTTTCATTCTTTTTATACTCAAACACTTGTTGCATATTATTAATCTTAGCCATTTGATTAGCAACATCTAAATAAGCATTAAGTAATCTTTTATCGTATTCATACAATGCTTGAATTTGATGTGCATTCGCTGTATTAAATTCTGCTTTTATTGCACTTTTATTAATCAGTGGAGCTGCTAATTCTCCTACTAAAGAATACATCATTGATTCAGGTAACTTTGTCAAATACGATGGTTTAAAAGCATTCAATCCTAATGTTGCAGAGATATCTAATGATGGATAAAATTCTGCTCTTGCTACTTTTACATCCAGCTTCGCTGCTTCTAATTCTAATTCTGCTTGCTTAATATCAGGGCGATTAGACAGCAATTGAGCAGGAATACCCGTTTTAACTGTCGCGGGTACTAAATCCATAAAAAGTTCTTTATTGCGAACAATTGGTTGTGGATAACGTCCCAATAATGCATTTATACGATTTTCTGTTTCTGTAATATCTTGACGAATGCTAAATTCTAAACTTTGTGCTTTCAATAATTCTCCTTCAAACTTTTTCACTCCTAACTCAGTTCCTCGAGCAGCTTGTTTTTGAATTTTCACAATCTCCAATGCTTTTTTCTGTAAGTCTATATATTGTAAAGTCAAATCCAATTGATTATCTAAAGCTAATAATTCATAATATGAAGTAGCAACTTCTGAAATCAACGCAGACAAAACATAATTCTTACCTTCTACTGTTCCTAAATAGCGTTTAACAGCTGCTTCTTTAGCGTGATGTAATTTACCCCACATATCTATTTCCCAAGAAGCAGTAAGCCCTGCTGAGAAATCTCCTAAAGGTTCAGGCATTTTTCTACCAGGTTCAATATCAGTATTAGCATCTCCTGCTCCTTGACTTGTATAACGCCCTACTTTTTCAACACCTGCGCCAACTCCTACTCCTACCTTAGGTGCTAATTTTCCTTTTTTATACAAAACTTCATTCTTAGCTACTTCAATTTCTTGAAGTGTAATCATCAATTCCTGATTATTTTTTAGCGCTTCTTCTATTAGAGTAGTTAAATTTTTATCCGTAAAGAATTGTCTCCAAGGTGTTAATCCTGAGTTTATAGTATCTGTTGTAGTATTACTATAAGCTGATGGTAATTTTGCTTTACTATCAAAATCGATAGCAACTTGTGGAGTTTTACAACTCCACAAACCAACTCCCATAAGAGCCATAAGTCCTATTTTATATCCTATTGATTTATTCATCTTTTTCAACGTATTCGTAAATTGGTGCTTCTTCTTCATAGTGAGTCAATTTTGTTTTCTCTGCTATGGTTCCAAAAATATAATACAAACCAGGTACTACAATTAATCCAAATATTGTACCTATCAACATTCCTCCAGCTGCTGCCGTTCCTATTGTTCTATTTCCAATCGCTCCTGGACCAGATGCCAATACTAAAGGTATTAACCCTGCAATAAAAGCAAATGAAGTCATCAAAATTGGACGAAAACGCAAAGCAGCTCCCTCTATAGCAGACTTAAACACACTATGCCCCTCTCGATGCCTAAAAATAGCAAACTCAACAATAAGTACCGCATTCTTACCGAGTAGTCCAATCAACATTACCATAGCTACTTGTGCGTAAATATTGTTTTCTAATCCCAGCATACTCAAACAAAAGTAAGCTCCAAAAATACCTGCTGGTAACGATAAAATAACAGGTAATGGAAGAATAAAACTTTCATACTGAGCAGCCAAGATTAGATAAACAAAACCTAAACATATAGCAAAAATGACTGCCGCCTCATTACCACGCGACACTTCATCTTTAGAAATTCCAGCCCAATCAATTCCATACCCATGTGGCAATGTTTCTTTTGCCACATCTTGTATAGCTTTAATTGCAGCACCACTACTATATCCTTGAGCTGGTGCTCCACTAATTTCAGCAGAATTATACATATTATGACGTGTATTCTCTGATAATCCATATACTTTTTGCAATGTCAAGAAAGCAGAATAAGGAACCATTTCTCCTTTATCATTCTTTACAAACATCTTCAATACATCTTCTGGTAACGCTCTATACTCTGGAGATGATTGAACCATTACTTTATAAGGTCTATCAAACTTGATAAAACTTGTTTCATAATCACTACCAATAAGTGTAGATAAATTATCCATTGCTGCTGAAATAGACACTCCTTTTTGCTCAGCTTTATCATTGTCTATTTTCAGTAAATACTGTGGAAAACTTGCGCTATAGAATGTAAATACAGATCCTATTTCAGGTCGTTTACTCAATTCCTTAACAAACTCTTTACTGATTTTCTCCATCTCTTTATAATCAGCACTACCACTTTTATCTAATAATCTCAACTCAAATCCTCCAGCTGCTCCATATCCTGGTACTGCTGGCGGTTGAAAAAATTCAATATTAGCACCTGTTAAACTATGTGCTTTTTCTTCCAATTCCTCAATAATTTCCTGAGCTGATTTATCTCTTTCTTCCCAACTTTTTAAGTTAATCAAACAAGATCCAGTATTTGCACTTGTTCCTTCAGTTAAAATCTCATACCCTGCTAAAGATGAAACAGATTTTACACCATCAATCCCTTCTGCTAACTTTTGTAGTTGAGAAGCCACTTGATTTGTACGCTCTAATGTTGCACCTGGAGGTGTTTGAATAATCGCATAAAACATCCCTTGATCTTCATTTGGAATAAACCCTGTAGGTAAACTGCTATTCAAAAAATAAATAGCTGTACAGAATATTCCTAACATTCCAAATGTTACTATGCGTCTACTAACTGTTTTATTTAAAATTCTTTCATATTTATATGCTCCACGAGTAAACAATCTATTAAACGCATCTAAGAAGCGATTCATTGGTGTTCTTTTCTTCTCTTTTCCATGATTATTTTTCAAAATCATAGCACATAAAGCAGGCGTCAAAGTCAATGCTACTACTCCTGATAACACAATTGCAGTAGCCATAGTTATAGAAAATTGGCGATAAAAAATTCCAACTGGTCCGCTCATAAAAGCAATAGGAATAAATACAGCTGCCATTACACAAGTAATTGCGATAATAGCACCACTAATTTCTTGCATTGCTTCTTGAGTTGCCTTATAAGGGGAGAGATGCTTCTCTTCCATCTTGGCATGGACGGCTTCAATTACAACAATGGCATCATCCACAACTACCCCAATTGCCATAACTAAAGCAAAAAGAGAAATTAAGTTTAATGTAATACCAAACACACTCATCAAAGCAAATGTACCTACCAATGATACAGGTACAGCCAAAGTAGGAATTAAAGTTGAACGCCAATCCCCTAAGAACATAAACACCACAATACCAACCAAAATAAAAGCTTCTACAAGTGTATGTACTACCTTTTCCATAGAAGCATCTAAGAATGAAGATACATCATAACTAATTTCGTAATGCATTCCTTTAGGAAAATCCTCATTCAACTCAGTCATTAATTTCTTAACATTCTTAATTACATCACTGGCATTACTCCCAAAAGACTGTTTAATTACAATAGCTGCAGATGGTTTACCATTCAAATTTGAATAGATATCATACATTGTACTACCAAATTCTACATCAGCGACGTCTTTTAATCTTAAAATTTCACCATCTGGTGTAGAACGCAAAATAATATCACCATATTCCTTTTCTGTATTAAAACGTCCTGAATACTTAAGAACATACTCAAAAGCTTCTGCTCTTTTTCCTGAACTTTCACCAATACGCCCAGGAGAAGCTTCTATACTTTGCTCTTGTAAAGCATCCATCACTTCTTGTGATGATATATTAAATGCAGTCATACGATCTGGTTTTAACCAAATACGCATAGCATATTCTCTATTCCCTAATATATTAGCTACTCCTACACCAGGCACCCTCTTTAATTCTGAAAGAATATTAATATCTGCATAGTTATACAAGAATTTTTGATCTGCATGAGGATCATCACTATACAAATTCAAATACATCAACATATTTGACTCCTCACGCGTGATTTTCACTCCTTCTCTCACTACCAAAGGAGGTAGTTTGTTCACTGCAGAAGACACCCTATTTTGCACATTAACTGCTGCTAAATTAGGATCTGTTCCTAAATCAAAAACTACTTGAATAGAGGCTTCACCATCATTACCTGCATTTGATGCCATATATTTCATTCCTGGCACACCATTTAAGGCACGTTCTAATGGAATGATTACAGACTTAATCATCAACTCTCCATTTGCACCAGGATACTCTGCAGTAATATTTACTTTAGGTGGTGAAATAGATGGAAATTGTGTTACAGGCAATTTTAATAGAGATAGTACTCCAAGGAATACAATAATTAACGAAATAACAATCGACAGAACGGGTCTGCGAATAAATGTTTTAAACATCTCAATGCGATAAATTACTTAATACTAAACTAGTTTGCATTTAAATGCAAGGCTTTCAATACTTTTTTAGGATCTTGGAAATTAGCCTTTACATGATCCCCTTCTTTCACTTTTTGAATTCCTTCTAAAAGTATTTGATCCTTTGCAGAAATACTACCTGAATCAATGACATATAAATCAGGTAATTCGTAACTAATTGCAATTTGTTTAGCATGAACTTCTCCCTCTTTATTAACTACAAAGACATACTTTTTATCTTGTAGTTCATACGTTGTTTTTTGAGGAATTATCAATGCTTTTTCTAAAGGAATAGACATACGTACTTTACCTGTCTCTCCATTTCTAAGTAATTTATTCGGATTAGGAAATTTTGCTCTAAAAGCAATATTACCTGTTTCATTATTAAATTCTCCCTCTATAGTTTCTATTCTACCTTTATAAGGTAATACTTTACTATTAGCCATTACTAAATCAACTTCATCACTTCCTTTGCTCTGAGGGTTTGATTCATAATTCAAATATTCTACCTCAGATACGTTAAAATAGGCATACATATTACTATTATCTGATAGTGTTGTTAACAACTCTCCTTCATCTAACAGACTTCCCAAACGTTTATTCAATCGTCCTACATAACCTGAAAAAGGTGCTCTCACTTCTGTGTAATTCAAGTGAATTTGAGCTAATTGCATTTCTGCTTTCGCTTTTTGCAAACGTGCTATTGCCACAGCCTTTTCATTTTTAGAGACAACATTATTATTCGCTAATGTTTCTACATTCTGTAGTTCAATTTGTGCTTCAGTAACTTCTGCTTTAGTTTTTTCTAATTCTGCCTTATGCAATTGTGGTCTAATACGAAACAACAATTGTCCTTGAGAGACAAACTGTCCCTCATCTACAAGAATAGCATCCAAATAGCCCTTTTCCTGCGTTCTTACCTCAATGTTTTTGATTGATCTAATTTGTGATACATAATCTTTGGTTACAACAGTATCCATAGCTATAGGATTAGTAATAGGATAATCCTTAACCTCTTCTTTTTCCTGTTTATGTGAATTACAGCTAACTAATCCCAAAACAGTACTTAGAGAAACAATAAATGCTACTCTTTTCATACAATAAACTTTTGCTAATTAAATTGATTTCGATATGTGTTGTGCTTGTTGAAGTTTAAGCACGAAATAATACAAGTTAATTATCTATTCTAAAAAAGATAATAACCTATAACTTAACGATAAAGAGGTTTGAAAATCAAATTCTCAGTGTATGGTATACAATATATTTATGATCAAATAATTGTATAAACACTTCATAGAAAGAACGACGTCTTCTATAAGCATAAAGAACAAAATGAATAAAAATAGCACAAACAAATACTTTAGTCAATGTAGCTAATAATACAAAGTCTTGTACACTAACATCATCACCATTGTCTGTTTCAATGCTGGAAAAAGAATTATCTGTTCTATATTCTTTTACTTTTTTATGTACTTCTCCATTTTCTCCATGTAATGGATAGTCAACACCTAATGTTGAAGTATATACTGTAGAAATATAGTTTGCTTGAGCGGTATCCAATACCTTCACTCCCACTAAAGATAGCAGGATTAAGAGTGAAATAATATGTGATAGAATACGTCTCATAATTGGTATCAAATATAAGATGAGATTTGATACTACAATTTATGTTAACCTTTTTTAACACAAAATATTTTTAATATTATTTGATTAACATTAAAATAAAAAAAAGCGATGTATTTTCACACATCGCTTTCATATTTTATATATTCTTAATAAGAATATTAGAATAATGATACTAAATAATAAACCAACATAGCAATTACTGCTGAGACAGGAATAGTTAGTACCCATGCCCAAAGAAGATTTATTGTAACCCCCCATCTTACTGCTGAAATTCGTTTTGTAATTCCAACTCCAATAATAGAACCTGTAATTGTATGTGTAGTAGAAACAGGAATACCCATATGTTCAGTAACATACAACGCAACTGCACCTGCTGTTTCTGCAGCTACCCCTTCTAATGGTGTTACTTTGGTAATTTTAGATCCCATTGTTTTCACAATTTTCCATCCACCAGATAATGTTCCTAAACCAATAAATACAAATGATGCCAAAGGTACCCACCACCAATGTTCTACAAAGATTTTAAACGTATCTGCTCCTTTAGCAACATATAAAGGATCCATATCTACATTGACATGATAAAAAATAACTGCTGCACCAATAATCCCCATTACTTTCTGAGCATCATTACCTCCATGTCCTAAAGAAAACAATGCAGAAGACACCAACTGTAATCGTTTAAACCATGTTTCACACTTATGAGGATTAGACTTACGGCATATCCACATAATTGCAACAGTAATAAAATACGCCAATATCATACCCAAAAAAGGTGCTCCAAAAATGAATAGAAAAATTGGAATTACTTTAGCATAAACCACTACATCTTCTCCTCCTACTGATAAACCACCAGCATGAGCAATAGCTGCTCCCATAAAACCACCAATAAGTGTATGTGAAGATGAAGAAGGAATACCTAACTTCCAAGTAGCTAAATTCCAAAGAATAGCAGCTACTAATCCTGCAAATATTACCTCTAACGTAATAAAATGCTCATTTACAGACTTAGCAATTGTATTACCAATTTTAAACTCTCCGATAATATACAAAGAGATAAAATAAGCGGCAAAGTTAAAAGCTGCTGCCCAAAGAACGGCTTGGAAAGGTGTTAATACTTTTGTTGTAACAATAGTCGCAATTGAATTGGCTGCATCATGAAATCCATTGATATAATCAAAACCTAAAGCAAATATAATAATTACAATAAGCATTATTCCTTGTCCAGAACTCAATATACCATTTAGAGCTTCTAAACCTGAAGAAATTACTTCCATAAATTATTAAGTTGATTAAGAATACTTTACTGTGATTGCCTCCAATACATTTGCTACGTCTTTACAACTATCAGTAGCTGTTTCAAGAGCCATCATTACCTCCTTATACTTAATAATCTCAATTACATTACTTTCATTTTCGAAAATATCTGCAACTGCTTTATCAAAAACCTTATCAGCTTTACGTTCTAAACGAGAAATATTTTTACATACTTCTGCTAATGCAGGTAAATTTTTCATACTATTTAACGCTAACAATCCACGAGATACCTCACTACAAGCTTCTAAATTTGCCTCAGTTAGTTTACGCAATGGTTTTGTTATTTTATCAATTTGATACAATCTCATACGAGATGCAGCATCTGATAAGTTATCAGCGATATCATCTACAGCTGTAATTAAGCTATGAATATCTTCTCGATCAAAAGGAGTAATAAAGTTTTTTCCAAGTTCTACACGAGTAGTTTGAGCAATAGTCTCAATTTCTTGTTTTAATACTTCTACTTCTTTTAATAGTTTCTCTCTCTCTTTTGCATCTACATTTGCTGCTTCATGCAATGTTGTTGAAAGAACTTTAATCTTGTTTGCCGCTTGTTCAAAAAGAGGATAAAACACTTTATCCTTTGGCACTAAAAACTGAAAAATATTATTTAATGACATTAAATATATAATATAAATAAAACTTGGCAAAAGTAAGTTAATAAATCCTTTCTAATGTTTCCTCAATGTTAAGTTTTATTGCTCCTATATACAATAGGTTCTTTTATTACAAGGCAATAAAAGAACAACCTCTCATTCTTATCACACATCTAAAACACTTACTTATACTGTATAAACAAACAAAAAACATTAATTCAATTATAAATAAAGCTATAATAAGGAAATATTTTATAGGACACTATTCTATATAAAATTTATTCTATTCGCTTGTTACTAACTTCATAGCTTAAATGAAATAGTTAAAGGCTTATCACTTTATATTTGTATAAAAAACATAGAAGTTTTTCAAAACTAAAAAGTCCAGATAATTTCTATAATTATTTTGTATTTTAGCGAACATCTAAAAACACAATATTCGACAAACCGAACAAACTATGGATATAAACTTCAATAAAAACGAAGACCACAATAAGCTTTTACTATCTGACTTAAAGAGAAAATTAGTAAAAGTAAAACAAGGTGGTGGAGAAAAAAGAATAGCTAAACTACACGAACAAGGGAAGATGACTGCCAGAGAGCGTATCGACTATTTATTAGACGACAAAGCTAATAGTATAGAGATTGGTGCTTTTGCAGGAGAAGGTATGTATGCAGAACACGGAGGATGTCCTTCTGGTGGTGTAGTAGTAAAAATTGGTTATATCAAAGGAAAACAATGTATCGTAGTAGCTAATGACGCTACTGTAAAAGCAGGTGCATGGTTCCCTATCACAGGAAAAAAGAACTTAAGAGCTCAAGAAATAGCAATAGAGAACAAACTACCTATTATCTACTTAGTAGACAGTGCTGGTGTTTACCTTCCATTGCAAGATGAAATCTTCCCTGATAAAGAACACTTTGGACGTATCTTTAGAAACAATGCTGTAATCAGCAGTATGGGTATTACACAGATTGCTGCAGTAATGGGTAGTTGTGTAGCTGGTGGTGCTTACTTACCTATTATGAGTGACGAAGCTCTTATCGTAGACAAAACAGGAAGTATATTCCTTGCTGGTAGTTATTTAGTAAAAGCAGCTATCGGTGAAAGTATCGACAACGAAACATTAGGAGGTGCTACTACACACTGTGAAATATCAGGTGTAACTGACTATAAAGCTAAAGATGACAAAGACGCATTAGATACAATCAAAAATATCGTTGATAAAATAGGTGACTTTGACAAAGCTGGATATAACCGTATCAAGGCTGTTAAACCAGCACTTCCTCAAGAAGACATCTACGGTATCCTTCCTAAAGCTCGTAATGAGCAATACGACATGATGGAGATCATCAAACGCTTAGTAGATAACTCAGAATTTGAGGAATACAAAGAAGGTTATGGTCAATCTATCATTACTGGATATGCACGTATAGATGGATGGGCAGTTGGTATTGTAGCCAACCAACGCAAAGTAGTAAAAACGAAAAAAGGTGAAATGCAGTTCGGTGGAGTAATCTACTCTGACTCGGCTGACAAGGCTACTCGATTTATTGCTAACTGTAACCAAAAGAAAATACCATTAGTATTTTTACAAGACGTTACTGGATTTATGGTAGGTTCTAAATCTGAGCATGGTGGTATCATTAAAGACGGTGCTAAGATGGTAAATGCCGTATCTAACTCTATAGTTCCTAAATTTACTGTAGTAGTAGGTAACTCTTATGGAGCAGGTAACTATGCTATGTGTGGTAAAGCTTATGACCCACGTCTTATCTTTGCTTGGCCAAGTGCAGAGTTGGCTGTAATGGGTGGTGCTCAAGCTGCTAAAGTATTACTACAAATAGAAGCTTCTTCTTTAAAAGCAAAAGGAGAAGAACTATCAAAAGAACAAGAAGAAGAATTATTCAATAAAATTAAAGCGAAATACGACAATCAAGTTTCGCCTTATTATGCAGCAGCACGTCTTTGGACAGATGCTATTATCGATCCTTTAGATACGCGTAAGTGGATTTCTATGGGTATCGAAGCTGCAAACCACGCTCCTATTGAAAAACCGTTTAACTTAGGAGTTATTCAAGTATAATAAAAACCAGAAAAGAGGCTCGACAATTGTTGAGCCTCTTTTTTTAATATGTTATCTGCTTTGGTAATTTCTTATTTCTTGCGCTTTCTACAACCTCATTGATTCGTTTTTGCCTTGTTTCTTGTCGTTTAGCAAGGACTACCCAACTCAATACTATTTTTCTTGTTGACTTACTCAAACTTAAGAAATAATCTTTTGTACCATTGTGCTTACTAAATGCTATTTCTAAATCATCTGGTATTATCAATGCTTCTACTTCATCCAAGATTGTCCAAGAACCGTTTTCTTTTGCAACCTCAACACTTTCAAAACCCGCTTTTGTCATTCTCTTATTATCTATGAGTATCTGTACTATCTCTTTGTTGACTTTAGACCAAATACTATTAGGTTTTCTTTTACTAAAATATTGTATATATGAAGTATCATCAATCTTTTTCTTAGTACTGTCTATCCAACCAAAACAAAGTGCTTCATCTACAGCTTCTCGCCAACTAATAGAAGGAACTTCTGACTGTTTAGTATAATAAACGAGCCATACAGACTGTTTAATCTGATGATTCTCTTCTAACCATTGTCTCCAATCCTCTATACTTTGAGGGTAATATGTTTCTTCTTCTTTAATCATTCTGTTGTCTTAGCCATTGCAAAATTACTCGGGTAGTTTCTTCTGGTTTTTCTTGCTGAATCCAATGTCCACAGTCTAATCTAATAACATCCAAATTTGGGGCGATATTCTTCAGATTTTCATTCTCAGGAATTGTATCCTTCAAACCATATATCATAAGAGTGGGGTGATTAATAAATGGAATAATATCAGCCATTATATGCCAGTTTCTATCCATATTTCTATACCAATTGATACTTCCCGTAAAACCTGATGCTTCAAAGGCAGTAACAAAGACATCTAGCTCGCTTTCTTGCATTAAAGGTTCTCCTAAAGAATTTTCTTTTTGTGCAAGATTAATCATCAACATACCTGGTTCTGGTGGTGTAAGTGGTACATTCTTACGAAATATATTATGAAGGAAACGAGTTGTATTTTTATTCATTATAGCATCTGCAACTCCTATTTGTCGATTGAAGTGTACAAAATAAAAATCTTCTCCAAAAATTGCTTCCATCAAATCAAGCCATGGCATTTCACCACGTTCCTGATAAGGCAAGGCTAAGTTTATAATTTTATTTACCCTTTTAGGATGTAATAATGCCAGATGCCAAACAACATTTGCTCCCCAATCGTGACCTACAAATACAGCATCTTCATATCCAAAATGATCCAGTAGAGCTACTAAATCACTTGTCAAATGTATAATATCATACTGAGTTATTTCAGTTGGCTGAGATGAGTTACCATATCCTCTCTGATTCGGAATAATAACATGATAGCCAGCATCTACAAGAGGCTGAACCTGATAACGCCAAGAAAAAGCATGTTCTGGAAAACCATGACAAAGTACTATAGGGTTTCCAACATTCTGTTTACCTGCTTCAAATACTTCTAATTCCACACCATTGACTTGCACAATAATAGGCTGAGGAAAATTACTTACATACATTTCGTTTATCATATCGATTCTTTTAAAGATTACTTAACGATGCAAACTTATTCCCACCTTGCGACAACCCTATGGCAAGGGTTAAAAAATATTAATGATATCTTTCAAAATACTCTTGCAAAGTCATTTTATGAGGTTCAAACTCTTCAGTTAATACTTCTAATTTCTTAATTCTATCTAAGCGGAAGAAACGAAATTCTTGTCTTAACTGACAATAAGCAACCAATAACCAGTTCTCAGTGTTTAGCAACGCAAATGGTTCAATGTTTCTGATTGTGGTTTGCTCTTTTTCATTTGTATATTCAATCTTTACAATACGAAAATTAGTCAACGCAAACTGTATATCAGATAAACTATTACTATTTCTTTCCAAGTAATTATTTTGGTCAAAACGTGTTCTCTCTGAAAGCAAATTAGCATTGTCCTGTACATTATATCTCAAGACCGCTTTGATCTTGTCAATTGCTTCACAATAATCTCTAATAAACGAGGTGTCCTTATTTTTAAGAACCAATTGTTCTGCTGTAATTAACGCATTGGCTTGTGCTTCTGTAAACATTAGAGGTGGTACTCTATACCCTTCCATTAGCCTATACCCTTTTCCCTCTTCAGTAATGATAGGAACACCCGCTTGTTCTAACGTCTTTATATCTCTGTATATCGTACGGACACTCATCCCAAACTTATTCGCTAATGCTCTTGCTGTCAAAAGTCGTTTGGTTTGCAGTTGAATAAGTATAGCTGTAAGTCGAGATAGTCGCTTTATATCATTATCGTTGTCATTCATTCTTAAGAGATGTATAGTTCTATTACAAAAATATGAATTATATAGACCAACTAACACCTTCATTTTTCTTCACCGTAATTATCACATACAAAAAAAGACTTATTTATAATAAGCCTTTTCTTGTTTATTGTTGTCTCCTATCTATTTTAATTTACATACATAATATACAGTAGAGATGTGACAGAGATAAATATCCATAGTCCTACTCCTTCTAATAGAGGTTTAAAACCTACTGATTTTACAGTGCGGTAGGACAATGAAGTCCCTATTAAAAATAATGTCAATGTCAATGCCGCTTTTGAAGCTTCTACTATATAAGGTCCTACTACTTGTACAGCAGGAATATAAGAATTCGCTAACATCGCTAAGACGAATAATCCGATGAAATAAGGCAACTTCATTTTTCCGCCTTTATTCTTAAAGAACACCATCGATAAGAAAGCTACTGGAATAACCCATAACGCACGCGCTAACTTTACCGTAGTAGCTACTTCTAATGCCTGATCTCCATACTTAGCAGCTGCTCCTACCACAGAGCTTGTATCGTGGATCGCAATAGCTGACCATAACCCAAAGTCAACTTGACTCAATCCTAAAGCATGTCCAATAGGTGGAAATATAATCAGTGCTACCGAATTTAAAATAAACACGATTCCCAAGGCTACTGATATTTGCTTCTCATCTGCTTTAATCACTGGAGACACCGCTGCGATAGCACTTCCTCCACAGATAGCAGTTCCTGAAGAGATTAAGTAAGATATCTTCTTATCTATCTTTAATAACTTACCTAATAAAAAACCTAAACTTAAAGTCAAAAAGATTGAAAACACAGTCAGAATAAAACCATCCTTACCTGCTGATATTGCACTATACACATTCATTCCGAATCCTAATCCTACAACGGCTACTTTTAGTAATAGTCCTGTAGCCTTTTTAGTTTGTTTCCCATAAGGATTATCGAATAGCTGTGCATATACTATCCCTATTACTAAAGCTACTGCTGAAGATATAAAAGGGAATAAACTTAGAATTCCTAAGCCTATTAATAAAATACGCGCTAACGAGTCTTTTTTGTTTTCTGTTGTATTCATTTTTTCTGTTGTTTACAAGTACAAATCTCTTGAATCAAACAACAAAAAGAAAATACATAATTGTTATAACCTATAACTTCAAATTATGAGTTCTAACAAAACGAATAAACAATTCTATTAATGCACTTTCCTGTCCCTGACGTTGTATCAACGAAAAAGTACGACTAATATCTAATCCATCAACATCTAAAACAGTCAGTTCATTATATCTCAATTCTTTTAATATAGCATGTATTGAAAGAAATGCAACACTATTAGAATGCATTAAATACATTTTAATGCTTTCTGTACTCGAAAAACTCATTTCATTAGTCAAATCACTTAAAGTTATACCTAATGTTCTCAAGCATGCTTCCACAACATCTAACGTTCCTGATCCTGTTTCTCTTAACAAAAAAGATAATTGTTTCAATTCTTCTGGCTTAATCCCACCTCTTTTTACCAATGGATTAGAACTCCCACAAACCAATACAATCTCATCTTTAATAAAATCAGTATATTTTATTTGTGGATTTTTAGAATACCCCTCAACCAAACCAACATCTATAGTTTTGTTTAATAATAGATTCTCTATCGTATTGGTATTATCTGAAACTACATCTAAGTGAAGATTGCTCACTTTCTTTTTAAACTCAGCTAATAACGGGGGTAACACATATTGAGAAATAGTTGTACTTGCCCCTACTCTTAAACTACCATCCATCTTAGCATTCAAAGCATGTATATCAAACTCTAAATTTCTATAAATAGAAAAAATCTCTTCTGCATAAGAATATAAGAGTTCACCTGCCTCCGTTAAATGTATTTTCATACCATCTCTAACAAATAGCTTGGTTTCATAAGTTGACTCTATCTCTTGTATGTGTTTAGTTACCGCTGGCTGTGAGATTAATAACTCTTTAGCAGCTTTAGTAAAACTACCTCGCTTCGCTACGGTATAAAATACTTTTAGTCTAAAGTCAAACATATTCTCTTAAATTTACATGATTAAGTTTAAAACAACTCATTTAATTATATAACAATTTATACAAATCCTATAACAACTTAATGAAGTAGCTGAAATACATTTGTAATACAAAAATAAACTAACATTTATAATTATGTCAACAGTATATCAAATAAAAGGAATGGGATGCACAAGTTGTGTAGGTAAAATAGAAGAAGAACTAAAGAAACACCCAGCTATTGAAGCTACAGTAACTCTGGACACGCATAGCATAGAGATTAAGACTCCTAATATTTCTAAAGATGAAGTACAACAAATTCTGACAAGTGCAGGTAAGTACGAAATACTTTAAAAACAAAAGAGGTATGTAGAAAATCACTACATCCCTCTTTGTATTATATAAATTAGCCATCTTATAATTACTTAATTATAAGTAAGAACAGATAGTTTATCTAAAGATCGTGTCTATCTATAGCTTTAAAAAGTAGCTCCAATAAACAAACCTAATGCAGGAAACACAGTAGTGCCTTTAGCATCAAAATCACTGTAATGATCTATCCCTAACTGCACTTTGTAATACATTACAGATCCTAATGTTCGTTTGATTCCCCAGTGTATTTCACTTATCAATATACTATTAAAGTTATTGGTAAACTCGTCATTATCTCCAAAACTATACTTTGCATGAACTCCTACATAATTACCTGAGTTATTTGCTAACGTACGGTTTTTCTCTATTCTTTTATTTTTATTGTAATACCAATCTATTCCTCCTCTTAAGTATGGAATAGGTTTTGAAGAATCAAAAGATATTCCCAAACTGCTACTGGTTGCATCATATCCAGCACCAAGTCCGATACCTGTTTGTACTAAAAACCTCTTTCCTACTACAAAATCTCTACCTGCATCAATCCCTAATAAAGTACTTTGTACATAAAATTTATCTTCATACTCTTCTACCTTTTGCGCTTGTGCACTATAAGAGAACAAAATACACAAAATAACAATAAATCTTTTCATTATAATTATAATATTCAAGTTTTTTGCAAACTTAAAAAAATAACAATACAGAAAATAGTTTTATATTTTTTAAATTAACTTAAAATTAAAAACACAGGAATAAGCTCTAATAGCTACTTACAATAAGTATATCTATCTGTTTTTCTACTTAAAAATACTGCTCTGTTATTTGAACTACTACATTATTATTTAGCAACGTCTTATAATACTCATATTGCTCTCCTTCTAATTGATTTATTCTACCTTTTATCTTGTTTATCCTATCTATTAATTGAGGAATAAAATAAGCTAAGCTTCCTGTCTGTATATCAGCCATGCGCATATAATATTTCAACATCGCAATAGACGCTTCTATCGGCATACAACTATAATCTTCATACGGATTATAGTCCATATCAATTAAATTCTCACGTTTAAAAAAACGATCAAATAACTGTTGGTTCAATTCTATATAACGCGTCCAATAATCAGTTAACTCTGGGTTCTGACGAATAGCTTCCTCAATCTCTACATTGTCATAGAGGTGGTATTTCCACAGTATTATTCCATCCCTATACATCTCTTGTGGCAAGGACAAGACCTTCTCTAAAGTCTCTATTGGCATAGGGATTTTATAACCTATAGGTTTGTGCTGTTGTGCATAATCTCTGAGTTCTAAAAAGTATTCTTCTTTATTAATTAGGTCTAATCCTGGATGATCAAAGAATTCATCTATATCAATTACACCATAAATAATAGCCTTTCGGATGGCTTCTAAGGCTTCTGTTTTCTTCTGTTCTGCACAATAAAATAGAGTTACATAGTTATATACTTCAGCATCTATCCAAAAGTAAGATTCAGTAGTTCTATACAAACTCCAAAATGGTTTAAGTTCATTTAGATCCTTACTCTCTTGATATTTTTGCCAAACAATCTTGGCGTAATCTCTAATCTCCTGTATTTGGTAGAACACCCATGGAGTGTATTGTTTCTTGATAAACTCATCTTGGTAGGATGCACTTGATTTCTGTAAATAGATACGCTCCTCTTCATCCATTCTTCTGTATTTATCGCCATATTGCTCTTGAATAGATAGAAGGAATTCCTCTTGTAACAAACCTTCTGCACGAATAACTCTTCCTTCGTTCTCTTCAATTAAGTAAGCAAATACTCCTTCTCTATCTTCTCCTATAAAACCTGAATAAGCATACGCTAACTTCTCTAACCTTAATAAAAACCGAAAGGAAGAGGCATCAACTTCTATAAAATGCTGATTATAGTAAACTGCCATATCAGTAACCAAAAAATCAGTATGATAAGGATGACTCTCTACACTATAGGTTGTAAAAGTAGATTTGGGAATCACATTACCCCAATAGTATAGATTAACACTATCCTCTGCTAAGAAGTCTTCTTTTAGCTTAAATGTAGTAGCGTCACTAGTCAAGATTAACTCTCCTCTCTCATCTAATACTCCTTCTTCGGATAGATAATAGACTGTCTCGTACTTTGCTACTCGTTTAAATTTCTTAGGATTGGTCTTGATACACTTATCGTGAAACAATACGTGATCTGCATCTGCTGCTCCATATACTGTCGGCTTAAAAGTAGCTAAGTCAATAGCTGTGTATATATGTCCTCCTGACTTACAACTAAACACAGCCTTACCATTGTAATAATAATTGCCAAAAAGGAGAATAGGTTCTGCTGATGTAGCCTCTTTAGCAAACGTGGTTAAGTTAGCTAAGCGATTCTTCTCCTGTAAGGTAGTTATCTTCTTCACTAAATTACTATCCACTATTTTCGAATCAAAAACCTTCTGAACAAAAGGTTGATCAAAGTGTTCTAAACACTTAAACACTAAAGACTGTACTGTCTTTAACTCTTCTGAAGTAATAGAGCAAGTATGCCATTGATTCTCCTGTAACACCTCATAACTCTCTAATTCTTGCCAATTAAAAGCATCTAAAGTCAATGCTATAAAACCAGCCTGTCCTGTTTTGGCAAAAGAAGCAATAGAAAGTACACTTTGATAGAATACCCCTCGTACTGTTTCCCTATTGCCATGATTATAAAACGCTAAACACAAGAGTTCTTCTCTCTTTTTATTGTATTGATAAAAGTAATTATCTTGATAATTATACTGAATACAATCATACATCTCTTCACTAATCATCTTGATTGCTTTCGTCTTAAAGAACGATTTATAATTAGCTTCTGTCAAGTGTATTTGAGTAAGAATCCCTACTGGTTCTGCCATAGTGTGTATCTTTAGAAGATGTAAATATACTTATCTCTATTTATCGAAAGCAAGTGAGTACAGCTTATCTTTGTAAAATAATATCTATTACAGCAATGCTATGTCAGAAAGTAAACCTCGTCTAAATCGATTAACAGCTATAGTGACTCAGCTGCAATCTAAGCGCATAGTAACGGCTACTGAAATTGCGGAGAAACACAAGGTAAGCATACGCACCGTCTATAGAGATATTAGAACATTAGAGCAGTCTGGCATACCTATCTTTACAGAAGAAGGCAAAGGATATTCTTTAGTAGAGGGCTATGCTCTACCTCCAGTCATGTTTACCCAAGAGGAGGCTAATGCACTAATCACTGCTGAACAGCTTATCTTAAAGAACAAAGACGCTTCGCTAATCAAGCAATACCAAAACGCCATCCTCAAGCTAAAGGCTGTGCTTCGCTATACACAAAAAGACAAGGCTGATCTACTGTCTCAACGCATCATCGTGAGAGACAATCCTGATAAAACACAGACCAGTGACTATCTAATACAGATACAATCTGCTATCATTAATCATCAGGTGCTATCGATTCACTATCTATCACTCGAAAATCAAGAGAGTCAACGCGATATAGAACCTTTTGCAATCTATACTACACAAGACAACTGGATACTTATAGCATACTGTCGATTGAGAAAAGATTTTAGAGCTTTTCGATTAGACTGTATCCAACGTTTACAAGATACTTTGCAAATATTTGAACCTCATCAAATAACGATGGAACAATATCTAAAGGCATGTAGAGAAAAATATTATCCTCAAGATACTACCCCTGACACACCTATGTCATAAGGTGCAATTAACTTTGTGGTATAATAATTTTAAAAAAAGATCAAGATGACTCAAGTAACCCTAAATCAGTTTCACATTATCGGTATAGCAGTGCGTACTACTAATGAGCAGAATAAGGCAGCAAATGATATTCCACAGCTATGGGATAGATTCTTTAAAGAAGATGTTCTCAATCAAATTCCCAACAAGGTATGTACTGCTGTTTACTCTATGTACACACAATACGATGGTGACCATACAATGCCTTATACAACGATTATAGGATGTGAAGTATCAGACTTGTCTATCATACCTGAAGGAATGATAGGTCATACAATAGAAGGAGCTACTTATAATAAAGTAACTACTACTGGTGACTTAACTCAAGGATTGGTTATTAAAGAATGGGAGAACATTTGGGCGCAAAAGTGGAATAGAAAATATACTGCTGATTTTGAAGTTTACGACGAGAAAGCGAGTAATCCACATGATGCTGAAGTGAGTATCTATGTGGCTATAAAATAATAATTATGAAAGAAACAGAACATTACTATTTAAGACAAGAAGAGCCTAATCGAAGCTGTTTACAGGTATTAAGGAGCATTATCTTATCGTTAGATGAGCATATCACTGAATCTATCAAATGGGGAACTCCTTGCTTTAGCTATAAGAATCGTATGTTCTGTTTTCTTGCCTTGACAAAAGAGCCTAAAAAACCTTACCTATTAGTAGTTGAAGGAATGCGTATCGATCATCCTCTATTAGAAACTGGGGATCGAAAACGAATGAAAACACTAAACATAAATGCAAATGCTGATCTACCTATAGATACGATTATCGAGATTCTGCAAGAAGCATTAGACCTCTATAGAAATGGTATCATAAAAACAAAATAATACTAATCAGAAAGAGGAAGAACAATGTTCTTCCTCTTTCTGATGTATAGAAATCTATACAATTAACGATTAAGCTCTACCCAACCTGTCTTTGTTTTATCATATGCTTGAATAACATAATAGTATGTTCCACTTGGCAAATCTTTACCACTATTTGTTTTTCCATCCCATTGTTTAGAATAAGCTCCTTTGTATGAATAAACTTCTATCCCTACTCTATTATAAATCTTAAGGTCAGTCACATTGTGATAACTCAAATCGAAAAAGTCATTTATTCCATCTCCATTTGGAGAAAAACCTTTAGGAATAGGGCACTCTTTATAAGTAACAGTAAAACTGGTTTCATTAGTGCAATAACCATTATCACTTGTTCCTACCACCCAAACTCGTGTACCAGACTCTTTGATAGTTGTCCCTGGCTTTTGTTCTACTCTTCTACCTTTTACTTCTGTATAATATTTATTGTTTCGGGGCAATGGTTCTAATATATACAATTTACAAGTCAATACTTGATCATCAAAAGATTGTGCCTTACTCATTGCATATACCTCTATTTTTAAAGATTGTTCTTCATAACAATCTCCTCCATTATCTTTCAAAATGTAAATTTTATAAATTCCTTCATAAAAAACATCCCCTACCTTAAACTGTTTACCCTTACCTGCAGATTTTTCAAAATAGAACTCTCCTTTATTTAACTCTGGCAATTGATAACTCAAACATCGAATAATATCTTCTTTTTTCTGTGGATACTCTCCTTCTGTAGGAATCAACTTAAAGGTATACATAATACTTTCTCCTGTTCGTATATCTTCTATTTTCAGATAAATTGTTCTAATCACTCCTACATTATTTACCAAATAGGATTGTGGATTAGCTATTTTGTTACTTTCATTCTCTTTCTCAAAATAAGTAAGTATATAGTTTTTTTCATCTACTCCTTCATTTTCAAACATTTTATCCGTCGCATTTGTCAAGTCAACTAATACAGTATTAGTTATTGAGTGACGACAAATATTTAAATCATTAGGCTTCTTTACAAGTTCCTGAATTAAATTATATCTATATTCATCATTTAGCTCAGCTTTATTATAAACATCGCAAGATTCCGTTAAGTCACTATTTTTCGCATAACCTACACAGGTAATAAACCAGCTCATTAAGCTGATTCCTAATAATCCAATTTTTTTATTCATAAACCCTTTCACTATCTGTATAGACCTATTATACAATTAATTAATAGTCTCTTTTTAACGTACTAAATATATACATAAACCTTTTATTTTTACTAAAAATCTTATACAGTCTATAAAAATTATAAAACAAACCTCACTCAAAAACTCTTCATCTACTAAATAAAACCTAAAAATCCCCAACCATTTATTAGGTAAAACATTTCTATTTCCTTTATATTTGTTTTTAATTAATCTAAATAAGATGCAAACTATACTATTCTCACTTATTGCTTTCGCTTTTTTTATGTTATACAATACATCTCAAAAAGTAAAATATGACAAAACATGCACACTAACTCATTGGGTAAGATCTCACATCAAACAATCGAAAATTATAGCATGTGGTATCCTATTGATTAGTTTAATTCTTGAAAACATTAAAGAAGGTATAGGAGTTGGAAGTCTAACGTTCTTTATCTATTTCATGTTTATTGCTTCTGCTATCTTAACCTTATATCCAATGTTAGCACTAAAAACAAAGCATATTGTTAGTATAGTAAGTATAGGCTTATTTGTAGAATACATTATTTTTTAATTATGCCAGCAAACAAAAAACATTTAGAAACATCCCTTGTAGAACGCTTTTTAAAAATCACGGGAGGGCTAATTGGAGGGTTCTTAGTTAGTATTACATTTCATTTATTTCTGATGTATTTCTTTCCATCTCCTCCTATTTACACTACGATGTTTGTTACGGGATATCTATTATGGGCTATCTTATTTATTGTCGCTTTTTTAATTAATAAAGCCTACAAAGTATGGTTAATTTATGGTGGTTTAATCTTCCTATTTTATCTTCCCTACCTTATCACACCCATTCATCTTTAATCAATTGAAGACTTATTTTTTATGAATATCAGAAATTACAATAAATACTTCCATCTACATACCATCAGTGGAATTATTATTACTGTGTTACTTTACATAATCTTTTTTGCAGGTTCTTTTGCTTTTTTTAAAAACGAAATAAACAATTGGCAAAACAATACGCCACAAGCCAATTTCTCTGCTCAAGATATAAATTACAATACGATAGTAGACTCTTTAGACACTCAATTAGGATTGTATGGAAGAGATGTTTCTTTTTATTTTAATGACAGAAGTAGAATTATTAATTTCAGCGTTTCTCCTTCCAAAGATTCATTAAATCCAAAAGCTAAAGAACGATTATACAACCTATATGACACTACAACACATGAAAAAAAATCGTATGAGCAAGCCTATTCTTTAGGAGAATTTTTATATCGTTTACATTTTTTTGCTCAACTAAACGGTTTAGTAGATATCCACTTTGCACCTTTTGGTTATTTTTTAGCTGGTTTAGTAGCTTTTTTCTTTTTGTTTGCTTTGATTACAGGGTTGTTAGTACATTGGCAAAAAATAATATCCAATTTCTACATCTTTAGACCTTGGGAAAAACTAAAAACAGTATGGACAGACCTGCATACAGCATTAGGAGTTATTACCTTTCCTTTTCAATTGATATTTGCCATAACAGGTGCATACTTCTTACTTAATTACAGTTTAGTATCCAATACAATGACAACTTTAGGCTATGGAGGCGATACAGAGAAATTTCAAAAAGATGTAAGTGAAGATAGAATAAACAAAGAGATTTCTTTTTTAAATAAACCTATTGATAAAAGCATCAATATAAATGAATACATAGAGAAAACCATTGCTAAATGGGAAGATCCGCATATTTCTAATGTTTATATTCTCAATTATGGCGATGAAAGTATGACAATCGCTATCAGTGGAAGTGCTGATAACAGAAAACAACTAAACAGTAGAGGAAATATTAAATACCACATCAACTCAGGAGAAGTAGAAGAAATTAATAATCCAAATGATTACGCAGGTTACAATTACATATTTGCCAATTTAGTATACCTGTTACACTTTGGATCATTTGGAGGATATGCTACTCGTGTGGTCTATTTTTTAGTTGGTATAGCAGGGTGTATTGTTATCATCTCTGGTGTGTTAATTTGGTTAGTTGCAAGAGATAAAAAGAATGTACCTGAACACAAGAGAAAATTCAACTTTTGGTTAGCAAACATCTATATGGCTATTTGTTTATCTATGTATCCTGTAACAGCCTTATCTTTTATAGCAGTTAAACTAAATCCTTTGGGAGGCCAACACTTTATTTATTCGTTCTTTTTATGGACTTGGTTGATTTTTTCTATTCTATTAAGTATTCGAAAAAATATTTATAAAACCAATAGGGACTGTTTATTTATAGGAAGTATAATTGGTTTTTTAATTCCTATAACTAATGGTCTTGTAACTGGCAATTGGCTATGGATTAGTTGGTACAAACACTACAATGATATCCTTCTGATTGACCTATTTTGGATTATTGTACCACTACTTACGTTATATGCCTGGAAAAAAATAAGAACTGTACAAGAAAAGAAAGAATCTGCTGCTGCTCTTTCACAAGAGTCAACTCGTTAGCATTAGGTTATTATATTCAAAAATCCCATAATACAAGACATTGTATCTATGGGATTTTTATATTTTACATCACAAAAGGAATCTATTATCGCGTTTTCAACCAACCCGTAATACTATATCTGGTTTGATGTACCATCTTTACCTCGTGCTCAATTGTTTTACTATCAAAGATAACCAAACGCCCAGGCAAAGCATATACATTTTCTTCATACTCCTTACCAGCTTCGTCTTTTAAATACAAAGCCAACTCTCCTCCATAAGCAGGAGTCCAAGTATCTTCATTTAAATACAAAACAACAGAAAGGGTACGTCTACTATCATTTTGGAAAACGTCTAAGTGTTTTTTGTAAAATGTTCCTTGCGGATAACACGCATAGTGAAATTCTCCTTCTTGCAATCCTAAATAACATGTTCGATTAACATAAGACAGAAAAGTATTAATACGTTCAAAATACATCTGTTCTACTTCATCTGCATTATCTTCTTCCAACCATAAAATAGAATCTCCACGTATCTCTGATACAATCTGTGTATTTTCTTGATTACCTATGGCAGCGCTTTTAAAATTTTGAAGCTCTCTTTTCAGCTTTAAATTAGCTCTAAGCAAATCTATTTCTTTTGCTGTAAAGAAACCATCAATAACTGAGTATTTACGATTTACTAAATCGTCTATTATTAACTCATAAAATGGATTTAATTGAAACTCTCCCATATATTAGTATAAAAACCTAAAGCAAATATATAATACGAGAGAAAAAAAACAATATCAAAAACCCTCTTTTTTTAATGTAAAACACCGAAATAAATACTTTTTTTCATATTATCAGTCCCTACATAAAACTACCTATATTGTGTGCAATAATCTTTCGCTTTTTTTATGTGATATCATTAAAAATTGGCTATAAACACCAAACTGTTTTTACACCTTCTCTTCACAAAACACACTAAAAGAATCAAAATACATCAATCATACGTCAGGCAAAAAGAATAATCACCCCAAAAAACACTCTACTGAGGACATAAAAACACTTTTATGTACTTTACTAATTCGCCATTCTACTCTTTCATAAATAATCATCTATGTTGTTTCCTCATTTTAGTACTCTATATATCAATAATTAATCCAGCAAAATGATCATCCTTGGTAGCAGTAGAAATTTCTTTTGAAGTATCTATCCCATGTATTACTTGTTTTACATATAAAATAGTCGAAGGATTGAAGTGCTTGCTATTATACAAAACTCTTTTATCTTTATCGTACTTGGTATAAAAACAAGCTTCTACAACAACCATATAAAAGCATTCAGGCCAATGCAGTTCTTTTGTAAATACTTGTTCTGTAACAACATCACTTTCTTTTAGAATCTCATAAGAAAACCCGGGTTCAATTGTATTTCCAATCTTGTGTTCATTCTGCTCGTATACCAAAAAATTTAATTCTAATACATTCGTTTTCTCAGGAAAAAAGATTGTTTGTTGGGTCTTAAATGAAGGTACACTTATGTGTATTTCTTTGTTATCAACTACTTCTACAGTAATTTCTCCTAAAAAAACATCTGAAAAATCACAATTACTATTAAACTCAAAACCTACCAAATCACTTAAATCTGCATTATTGATATTTCTATCAACTTCTTTTAACGCCGTATTCTTTTTTAGTGCTTTTGACATTGCAGAAGTAAAACGCGTGTACATATAAGAATCATGTCTTTGTTCTAAAAATGATTGAACTATACTTCTAACAACTTTGGCATCACTTGATATTTTACCAAATTTCTTGGCTTCTCTCAATGTGTTGTCATGCTTCTTGTGATTGCGAGGTTTTGTTTGTACAATACTCCTCCCTCTTAAATTGCGTGTTACTACAGGGCCTACACCACCTTGAATAATACCTTTTTTGTCAACTCTTGCCATAATTTTATTTTGAATGATTAGTTATTCTACTTCTTCTTAGTTTGCACAAAAAACAAGCCTTATTTAACAATAAGTCCAAGTATAATGTAACCTTAATCATAGCATAATGTTAGTATAACAATCACCCAATAGTATACTTACACTATACTTGCACTATGCTTACACTATGCTTGCACTAATCAGTAAATGGTTTTTAAATAATAAAAGAAGGGTTATTCTATTTTTAAAAGTATATTTAGCATCTTAGACGAATACCCAATGAAAAAAACTCAAACTTTAATTCTAAGCACTTTTGCGCTTCTAACAGCTTTTTGCTCTTTTGGACAAATAAGTAGCACTCCTATTACATTAGGAACTTCTGATGTAATAGAATCAAAAATATTAAACGAAAAACGCACCATCAATATTTATCTTCCACAAGATTATGTAGCCAATGATACAGTGACCTATCCTGTAATTTACATCCCTGACGGTGGAGTAGAAGAAGATTTTATACACTTGGTAGGAATTGTTCGTTTCAACACACAACCTTGGATTGCACGTTTTCCTAATTCTATTGTAGTAGGAATTGAAAATACTAACAGACGAAAAGACTTTACATTTCCTGTAAAATCTACTGATTTCATTACAAAAGAAGGGTTTAGTTTAGAACACTTTCCTCAATATGGTGGATCAGATAATTATATCTCTTTTATGGAGAAAGAATTATTTCCATACATAGAAAAAAATTACAAAGGCAATAAACACAGAACCATTATTGGAGAATCATTAGCAGGATTGTTAGCAACATCTGTGCTAATTAAGCAACCTACGTTGTTTGATAATTACCTCATTATAAGCCCAAGCTTATGGTGGGGAGAAGAAGAACTTTTAAATGCAAAAAATACGAAACTATTGCAAAGCATTAAAAAGAAAACAAATATATACATTGCTGCTCCAAATAAAGAAGAATACATTAAAATGCATGATGAGGCAGTAAGTTTATATGACAAACTGAAGGTAAACAAAAACTTAAATGTAGCATTTGACTACTTCCCTAACGAATTGCACTCCACAGTAATTCATCAGGCAGTATATAGTGGTTTGCAAAAACTATATCCAAAAACAGCTTATTCAAAATAAAACAAAGGGAGTATATATTATTTAGTTAGATACTCCCTTTGTTTTTTATTAGTTTAGAAAGGTATGACAGACATAAAATCTTACAAAAACAAGCCTATTCTACAGAAGGCCTATTCAGCATATATTTCACATACTATAAATTACGTTTAAGTCACAATATAATTGTTATCTGGTCTCACGATTTCTGGTAAAGGCATTTCAGAGATTTCACTTAACGAATATTCTATATTAGCACACATTTGATCTAAAGCTAAATCGTTTTCTTCCAAACCAAAAGGTTCTGCAATTTCTGCTACTACTGCATCTAAGGCAATAAATGTATAAGCCACAAATGTTACAAAGAAAGGCATTGTCCATACAATTAAATCTATCAAACCAAAAGGTAAAATAAAACAATACACATATACAATACGGTGCAAAATGACAAAATATACAAAAGGTATTTTGGTATGAACGATGCGTTCACAAGCTCCTAATACAATAGATAACTGATCAATATTAGCATCTATTCTTGCTTGAGTAATGGTATCCATTCGCCCTGCTCGTTGTTGTTCTGCCATCCATTTGGTTAGCTCATTCAACAAATAAGCAGGTTTAAAACGCTTAGTCAACATTTCTTGATACACTTGTTCCTTTAAATATCCCTTCAGTGTTTCATAATCTTTTTTCTCACGCAATTGTTTATTCAAAGCATAACAAAATGCAATAATAAGATTAATTGCCTCACGTTTATCCTTTTTAGAGAACTGTTCATTCTCTGCAATGTAATTTTGAATTTGAAAAGCTAAAGATCTTGAATGTATTACCAAACTTCCCCACTGCTTACGTCCTTCCCAAAACCGATCATAGGCTGCTGTATTACAAAACCCTAAGAAAATTGCCAAAGAAATACCTACTAAAGCAAATGCTCCTACGTTTAATGGAATAATTACATCTGGATACAAATAGTGACAAAAATACACTAACCACGAAAAGACGAAAATAGCAATTAGTGTTGGGAATATCTTTTTAAGCACACTTCCTTTCCAAACAAACAACATTTGAATAATGTGCTTTTTATCTCTTACAATCATTTTATTCTTTTTAAAAGGACTACAAAGGTAAACTAAAAACAAAAAAAGCTACCCATTTTGACGAATAAGTAGCTCTTTTATTGATGTCTATTAGACATCAAAACAACAATATTTTAATTTACTTTATCAAAAAAAATGATAAAAAACATCCACTTTCAAATCTTAAAAAGTGATTATCTTGTAGTAAATATAAAAAAATATAAATTCATTTAAACATTTTTTTATCAATTACCTAATAAAAAAAACTACTTTAATGAATAACAAAGTAACTATCAACAGAATAGATTGGCATTTTTTTTGAATATATCCAAAACATAATATAACATCACGTCCCCTAAAAAGAAATTAGTACGAAATAAAATGTTTAATTTCGCCCTTTTATAACAATTAAATTATTTTCATGGAAAAATTCCAAAACAAAGCAGAACGCCCAATTACATTGTTTCAATCCCTAATACCTGTAATTATTTTAGTTGCATTATTAGCTGTAAACGTATATGTATTCCGGGATGATGCTCTGTCTGGAACCAATCAATTTATCTTGTTAATTGGAGGTGCTATAGCTGCTATGGTAGGGATCTACAATCGTGTATCATATGACAAGATTATCAATCAGATTATCAATAATGTAAGAGATACTTCAAGTGCTATATTCATTCTTTTATTAGTTGGTGCACTATCAGGAACTTGGTTGTTAAGTGGTATTATTCCAAGTATGATATATTATGGGTTACAAATCTTACATCCAGCAATTTATTTACCAGCTTGTTTAATTATCACCTCTATTATTTCCATTGCTACAGGAAGTAGTTGGACAACTTCTGCTACTGTTGGGATTGCTTTAGTTGGAATTGGACATGCATTAGGGATGCCAATTGGAATGATTGGTGGAGCAGTAATCTCTGGAGCTTACTTTGGAGATAAATTATCTCCACTATCCGACACAACCAATCTTGCCCCTGTAATGGCTGGTACAGATTTGTTTACACATATACGTTATATGTTATTCACGACAGTACCCACTTATGTTGTCACATTAATTTTATTCATCATTTTAGGACTTACACATACAGTAGCGGGAGAAGTTGATACAACAGCAACATTAAATGCTATTTCAAATACTTTTCACATCACTCCTTTCCTATTTATAGTACCTGTATTTGTTGTGTTCTTAATTGTGAAAAAAGTACAACCAATAGCAGCGTTATTAATAGGTACGCTATTAGGTGGCGTATTTGCTTTAATCTTCCAACCCGAAATTGTAGTTGCAGTATCTGGTGGAGAAACCTTTAATTTTTACAATGCCTATAAAGGTGTAATGTTAGCCTTAACAACAGATATTCGAATTGCATCACCTATGGAGAGTTTAAATGGCTTGTTTGAAGCAGGTGGAATGGCAAGTATGTTAAATACAGTATGGTTGATTTTATGTGCTATGTTTTTTGGTGGAGCAATGGAAGCTATTGGTGCCTTACAAAAGATTTCAATGGCATTGTTAAACATTGCAAATAATGTATTCGGACTATTCGCGAGTACTGTAGCAAGTTGTTTAGCAATTAATTTAATGACTTCTGATCAATACTTATCTATTGTGGTACCAGGGAAAATGTTTTCTGATGCTTATAAAGCAAAAGGATTGGCTCCTGAAAATCTAAGTAGAACCTTAGAAGATTCCGGAACAGTAACTTCAGTATTAATTCCGTGGAATACCTGTGGGGCTTATCATTCAGGAGTATTAGGTATTCCAACAATGACGTATCTACCCTACGCTTTCTTTAATTATTTGAGTCCATTTGTAACATTACTTTATGCTGCACTAAATATAAAGATTCGAAAAATCATTAGTAAATAGAACTATATATCTACTTTTATACAAACACCTATAAGATTTTTTTATAGGTGTTTTTTTATATTGCATTGATAGAAGGTCTCTTAATTAGACATGTCTAAATTTTATCAAAATATTAGCGTCTTTCTCAAGTTCTAAGTTTTAATAATGCAATTAAAATTCTTACCTTTAAATGCCTTTACAAATAAGCATAGGTATGCACTATAAGTATTATTTATTGGAATAGATTTTTCTTATATAAGAATAAGAAACAATAATCAAGAGAAATGAATTATGCTATTTAGTTCGCCTACATTTGTAAAAGAAATCAAGAACGATTATTAACTTAAAAATAAATTATTATGTCTTTAGTAGGTAAAAAATTTCCAAACATTACAGTTGATGCTATTTCAGAAATGGGAGATGATTTAAAAATCAACATCTTTGAAGAAGCAACAAAAAACAACAAAAAAGTATTATTATTCTGGTATCCAAAAGACTTTACTTTTGTATGTCCAACAGAATTACACGCTTTCCAAGCTGCTTTACCAGAATTCGAAAAAAGAAATACAGTTGTAGTTGGTGCTTCTTGTGATACTAACGAAGTACACTTTGCTTGGTTAAACACAGCAAAAGACAATGGAGGAATTGAAGGTGTTACTTACCCAATCATTGCTGATACACAAAGAAACTTATCTTCTGTATTAGGAATCTTGGATATCGAAAGCGAAGTTTATAACGAAGAGTTAGATTCAGTACAAATCTCTGGTTCAAATGTAACTTATAGAGCTACTTACTTAGTTGATGAGTCAGGAAAAATCTTCCATGAATCAGTAAACGATATGCCATTAGGAAGAAATGTAAACGAGTACTTAAGATTAATCGATGCTTATACTCACGTACAAACACATGGTGAAGTATGTCCTGCTAACTGGGAAGAAGGAAAAGATGCAATGAATGCAAACAGAAATGGTGTAGCTGATTATTTAAGCAAACACTAATAACTGATTTACCAATACGCTAAAATTTAAAAAAATGCTTTTAGAATTAGATCAAGATAATTTACAAGAGATTGTAAACTCAAACGAAAAAGTAGTTGTTCAATATGCTGCCTCTTGGTGTGGTAACTGTAGAATTATGAAACCAAAATTCAAAAAATTGGCAACAGAAAAGGAAAATATGACATTTGTAATTGCAGATGCTGAGAACTTTCCTGAGTCAAGAAAATTGGCTGACGTAAGTAACCTTCCTACATTTGCAACATTTGTGAACGGGAAGTTAGTAAACCAAACGCAAACAAACAAAGCAGAGGTTTTAAACGATTTAGTAAACGAGATTGTATAATTTCATTAAATCCATATCCGTATGAAATTACCTGTTATCAAGCATTTAACTCAATTTATTGAGCAAAATGACCAAGATTACATTATTGAAACAATTGAAGTATTAGAAAACCTAACAGAAGTTCCATCGCTTAAAGACGAAGAATTAGACGTTATAGGAGAGCTTATTTCAAATATGTATGGTGCCCTTGAAGTTCAAAAACTAATCAAAGATGGTGCTACTCAAAAAGAAGCTTTAAATACTTTTATGCAAAGAGTTTTAGGCTCAATTGACAAGTAAATTTTAATTATAAAATGCCCTTATATAATTTATAAGGGCATTTATCTATTCTAATAAAGAGGTATAAAAAAAGGGATTCTATGAATCCCTTTTTTATTTATATCAAGAATTTATTTCTTAATTACTTTTTCCACTTGTCTAAGTGCTCCTTGGTTGATCTCAACAAAATAAACACCTGTATTTAATCCTTGCATTGACACTCGAATAATATTATCTACAGCATCGGTAGTTTGTACTTCACGTACTTTTCTACCATTTATATCCATAATATTAATAGACGTTACAGTTGCAGCAGCATTCTCAGGTAACATGATATTTAAATCATTAACTACTGGGTTTGGCCAAAGTGTAAATTTACTTGCGTCGAAATCATCAACACCTAAAGTACTACTTGCATCTGTGTTTACTACTAAAGCATACTCTTGTGATCCTCCTACTAATGTCTTTTTATGTGTTACACGTATTTCATATTCTCCTTTAGCTGGATTATCAATCATTACTTGTTCTACATTATCAACATCATTATCACCTTTTAAAACTGTTAGATTATTAAAATCTTTATTTAATTTCCATGGTAAATATTCTACACCATCTTTAAAAACACGTAAATCTAAGTCATTTCTAAGTATAGGATTATTTTTCACATAAGCTTCATCATAGTTATTCATACTAAAAGTAGTTTCAGGATCTGTCCAAGCAATTGAAGCTTTTAAATATGTTGCATTTTCTCCTATTGTAAACTTAGTCGAATATGTTTGACTATTATTTAATGTATTCTCTTCAATAAGAGCTCTATCTTTAGCTTTAGCAGCAATCATTACCTCAACACCTTTACGAGCATTAATTAACCCCCAGCCAAACTTATGATCTGGTCCTGGTGCTGTTCCTGCTTCTTCTGCAGTGTGAATCATAATTGCTTTAATTGTAGAAGAGCGATATGGCATTTGGAAAGTCTCTGTTGCCCACTGTTGCCACAAAGCAACAATTCCGGTTACTGCTGGTGCAGCCATTGATGTTCCATTCAAATATGCATAACCATTTAATGTAGTATCATTAGAATAAATACTTGAATAAACATTTACACCCTTTGCAGAAATATCTGGTTTAATACGAAAATCATTAGTAGGTCCATTACTATTAAAAACAGCTAATTTCACACTTGCTGGACCGGTATAATTTGCTACATTTTCTACCGCAGATACTATCACAGAATTTTTAGCTGTAGAAGCACTTAAAAGTAGCTCATTCCCTCCTTTATTTTTATTGGGATTTACACCCGCATACCAACCATCATTACCAGCTGCGTAAACAGGTAAATAATATTTATAGGTTCTTGCAATACCATCTACAGCACTTGCTTCTGTATCATAAGCTCCATAATATCTAACAGGTACAATTTCTTTTCCTGCATCATTTGTGGCAGGCATTCCATAAGAGTGATTAGATACCACAATACCATCTTTAGATGCTGCATATTTCATTTCATTATAATCATTGTCCCAATTATAACTAACGACAGTAGCTGCTGGAGCCATTCCTTTAGCATTACTTTTTACTCCAGATGCAGTAATTGTTCCTCCAACGTGAGTAGCATGCATTCTACCTTCAATATCATCTGGCGTTTTACTTGTATTAGTTATCGGCACTTCTCTCATGATAACTCGTGATGTTCCTGAAGAAGTAAACTCAACATGATTTCCTAAAGCTACATCCCCATCCCATAATCCTATTTTCATATTTTTTCCATCAAGGTTAAGTCCTAATGCCCCACCTGGTGCAATATCATTTACTTTTGATGTAATACGAGAACCACTATTAAATGCTGTACGATAGATTATTGTTCCATCTAACTCAACTCCAACAGCATATATTGGATTTCCATTTAAACCACGTTGAACCATAGGCACCCCAAGTTCCGTAGTTCTTTTCTTTACCCTCTCAATATCATATCTATCATTAACTTCCTCTAATAAAGTAGTCAACCTTACTTGATCTGCCTCTTTATAAGTCGCAGCCATTTTTGCTTTGATAGCCGTAGTTTGTGCACCAACTGAGAAAACTCCTCCAATCAATACTGGGATAATGAAATGTAGTTTTTTATTCATTTTTTAAGTTTTTTTTCTGCCAATAAATATATCACATTTAAACAAAAAACAAACAACTAATCAAATTAATTAGGATTAAAACTATTTCTAAGTTAAAAAACAACAAAGACAACATATGTAGACTATTTTTACAATTAAATTAAAACAATTTAGAACAAATAGATACTCTTTTCATTTAAAAAATTAACACTTATAAAAAAAACACTTCACTCACTACAAAATAGAATTTACTTTTTTGCAACAAATCAATCTACTCAAAAACTATTTTTTAATCAACTTATAATCTTTTTTCCAATTTTCTCCTTTTACAACTAATATATAGCTCCCAACTTGGAGGTGTTGAACAGGCATAACTATACTATTCATATGGTTAAATCTTTGTTTATCGACTAATGCCCCATTTATATTGTAGATCATTACTTCAATCTCAGAATTAGTATACTCTTGTGGAACCTCAATATTTACATAATCTTTCATTGGATTGGGCCATATATCAAAATCTTTAAAAGAGTCAGTCGTAGTTGAAGAATAAATTAAATTAATTCCTCCAAATCTTTCATCACTTATAAGAAGAGAATAATCCTGTCGTTTAAATTGTAAATTTCCCTTATGTGTAATTTCTATAGCATACTTTCCTTTCGAAGCATTAAAAATTTCTACCTGTTCCAAATTATCCACATAATTAATCCCTTGCTCTGTTATTGGTTTCCCGTCCTTTGCAACTAATTTCCATGGATAATATTCTCCTTTTTCTCCTTTTACCTTTATATCTAAATCATTTACAAGCATACGTTCTTTATATTCTTCATCAAAAAAACTTGAAGAAAACGCTTTTTGTGGATCTGTCCATGCTAATGTAAATCTTACGATAGGCTTATCTTCAGTCACTTCAACAATATATGTATTTTTCTTATTCTCATATAAAGTCGTTTCTATAAGCACAGCCTCCTTCTTCTCTTGTTTTTGTAACAGTTGAACACCATTATTTGCATTTGCAACACCATAGCCAAATTGATAGTCAGGTCTATCCTTTCCTGTTACTTTTTTAGCAGTATGCGTAATCAATGCTCTTATTGTTGCTGATCGATATGGCATTTTATTGTGTTCTATTGCCCATTGTTGCCAAAGTGCAACGATACCACTTACTAAGGGAGTCGCCATAGAAGTTCCGCTTAATTCTGCATAAGACACTGTGTTAGGAGAAGCTGTAATTGGATTTGGGTTAATATATACAGAAGAGAACACTCCTACTCCATGAGCTACAATATCTGGTTTAATACGGTAATCATTAGTAGGTCCCACACTACTAAATGTCCCCAATTCTACTTGATTCACATCAAAATTCAGTACTCGTACGGCTCCTACTACTATACTATTTTTAGCATTGGCTGTTCCTAATAATAGATCTGTTCCTCCTTTTGTAGGATTCAGTTTTTTCCAATATTCCCCATCATTCCCTGCAGCCACTACAGATTGATAGTAAGGGTAACTATATGCTATATAGTCAAACATTGAAGCGTCTTTTGTATATACACCAAAATAATAAGGAGGTAATAATGGATTCTTATTTTCATCCATTGAAGCTAATCCATAAGAATGATTTGATACAACAATTCCTTCATTAGCTAAAGAAGCCATTGAAATATTATCATTTCTCCAAGTATATGACCATAATTGCGCTTGAGGTGCAACACCTTTTGCTCTATTTTCTTTCCCTTCTGCAGCAATAATTCCCCCTACATGTGTTGCATGTGAACGACCTTTTTGAAATGACTTTAATTCTGCATCTGACATTCCTATTAAATTAGGTAATTGATGTCTTAAAACTACCCTTGATTGTCCATTTGCTAAAACAAACTCCTTATGATTATCTAAAATTACTTGCCCATCCAAAACACCTACAATCATATTTTGCCCTACTAAGTCAGTTTGTGTTTCATTATTAGCTTGGACTTCATTTATATTACTTAATGATCGTCCTGTTGTATCAAATAACGTATAAAAAATAGGCGTACCAAATTCATCTATTCTTTTCAAATAGTACTTTTCCTTAATAGAATCATTAAATACTCTTTGTTGTAATTGTCCTTTTTTCCTTTGAATACTTCTTTCATCCTTTATCTGTTCTAATTGTATTACATCATTTAATTGAACAGTTTGCATTTTATCTGTTTTCTCACTTATAGCTTTTCTTACTTGAACAGTTTGTCCAAATCCATAAAAAGTAACAAAGAAAGTGGCAAGTATGATATATTTAGATTTCATAATCATTGAATCATTTTAATAATTTTATCCTCATTCTGTTTACATTTCAATAATCATTGACAAAGATTGAGAATTTACCAAATATAAAAATAAACCCTCTCATTCCCTATCCATATTCTTCTTTTTCATATGACAAATACAACAATTTTACACAATAAAGTTAATCGTGTTCAATAACTTATTTTACAAATCTAATCAAGAGATATAAACCTAAGAACAATAAATTTTATTCCTACAAGCTGATTCCTTCCCTTCACTATTAACCAATAAAATAATTCATAAATATTTTTCTATATTTGAATACTTACAAACCCTTATTATTCAAATTATGAACATCAAAACAACAGTTGTTGGCAGCTTAGTTGTTGCAGCATCTTTATTTGCTATTTCTTGTAATAACTCTAATGGAGGAAAAACAGCGGGATGGGACGAGTCTAATGCTTTTTATACAGAAAGTCAATTACCTTATCATACTGCTGATTTTAGTAAAATCAAGAATAAAGATTTCAAACCTGCCTTATTAGAAGGAATGCGTCAACAAATGGTAGCTATTGATTCTATTGCTAACAACAAAGAAACTCCTTCTTTCGCAAACACAATAGAAGCATTAGAAAGATCAAGTGCTTTATTAGATAGAGCTAACGCTGTTTTCAATCTTTTAACTGGAGCTGATACTAATGATGAGTTACAAGAAATAAATGCTGAACTAACACCTCAATTTGCCTCACATAATGATGCAATTTACTTAAACGAAAAAATTTATAACCGAATTAAAGTCCTTTTAGATACAAAACCAAGTCTAAATTTAACTCCTGAACAAGATCGCTTATTAGAAGTTTACTATCATCGTTTTGTAGAAGCTGGTGCCAATTTAGTAGAGGCTGATAAGAAAAAATTAAAAGAACTAAACCAAGAGATTGCTGCATTAAGTAATACTTTTTCGGACAAACTTTTGGCTGCAACTAAAGCTGCTGGTTTAACAATCAAAGATGTAAAAGATTTAGTTGGTTTAAGTCAAGAAGACATTGCTGCCTTAAAACAAAAAGACAACACTTATCTATTACCAATAAACAATACTACACAACAACCATTAGCTGCCTCTTTGTCTGTTAAAGACGTTCGTTCAAAGCTATTTGAAAAATCATGGACAAGAGCTGAATTAGGAGATGAAAATGACACTCAAAAAACACTTTTAGACTTAGTTGCTAAACGTGCAGAAAAAGCAAAACTACTTGGTTTTGAAAATTATGCTGCTTGGAGCTTACAAAATACAATGGCTGAAAGCACAGATAACGCTATTGGAATTTTAAAAGAACTTGTGCCTTACGCAAATGAAGCGGCTAAAGTAGAAATTAAAGAAATACAAGAAGCTATTGCAAAAACAGGAGAATCATTTGAAGTAAATGCTGCTGACTGGGATTACTATGCTGAAAAAATAAGAGAAGAAAAATATGCCTTAAATCAAAATGAGTTAAAGCCATACTTCGAAATGAATGCAGTATTAGAAAAAGGAGTTTTCTTTATGGCTAAACAATTATATGGTCTTACTTTTAAAGAACGTAAAGATCTACCTACTTGGCATGAAGATGTAAAAGTTTATGAAATCTTCAATGAAGATAAAAGTCCATTAGGTTTATTCTATACGGATTACTACCAACGTGATTCTAAACGTGGAGGTGCGTGGATGAGTAATATTGTAGAACAATCACATTTATTAAAACACAAACCTGTAATATATAATGTGGCAAACTTCCAAAAACCTGCAAAAGGACAACCTACTTTACTTACACAAGACAATGTAATTACTATATTCCATGAGTTTGGACATGCTTTACATGGTTTATTTGCAGATCAAATGTATCCTTCTTTGGCAGGAACAAATGTTGCGCGTGACTTTGTTGAATTTCCTTCTCAATTCCACGAACATTTTGCTTTTGAACCTTCAATACTTCAAAATTATGCAAAACACTACAAAACAGGAGAAGTTATTCCTTCATCTTTAATAGAAAAGATGAAAAATGCAGCTAACTTTAATAAAGGTTATAGCTTATCAGAATTATTAGGAGCGTCATTATTAGATATGGAATGGCATACCTTATCAAGTGATAGTAAAGTAACAGATGTAAAAGAATTTGAACAATCTGTAATGGAGAAATATGGTATTCCATACGCTATTACTCCTCCTCGCTACCGCTCTTCTTATTTTAGTCATATTTTTGCTGGTGGATATGCAGCAGGATACTATTCATACAAATGGTCAGAAATGCTTGATTATGATGCTTATGCTTGGTTAGAAGAAAATGGAGGTATGACACGTGAAAACGGAGAAAAACTTAGACGTGAATTATTCTCAAGAGGAAACACAAAAATATTAAGAGAATTATACGGAGAGTTTAGAGGAAAAGAAGCAACATTAGATGCTTTTCTACACTATCAAGGATTCAAAAAATAAATAACAGTTTAAAGGAGAGGAAGTAATTTCTCTCCTTTTTTTATGTCGATACTTTTTCTTATTCTACATTAAGTTTTCTCTCATCTTTGTGTTCATATCTTTGTAACAACAAATGAATAAACACAAATGAAAATTACAGTATTTGCTGCATCAAACAGCACACAGTCTATAAACTTAGCTTTAGTTAAGTCAATTACTAATCAATTTACTGAATACGAAATCAATATATTGGATTTAAACGATTTTGAAATGCCAATCTATTCTCAAGACAGAAATAATATTGGAATACCTAACCAAGCTCTAAATTTCAATGAAATCATCAAAACAAGTGATGCTTTAATCATTGGATTAGCGGAACATAATGGTACATTTAGTACTGCCTTTAAAAACATCTTCGATTGGGGATCAAGAGCTGAAAAATCTTTCTTTCAACAAAAACCAATGATGTTACTATCTACATCTCCCGGACCCCGTGGAGGTCAATCAGTTATGGAAAGTGCTAAAAATATTTTTCCTTTTTTTGGTGGAAATATTGTTAATACTTTTTCTTTACCGAATTTTCAAAGTAACTTCGCAGACGGAAAAATTACTAACGACGAATTAAACCAACAACTAACTGAACAAATCACGGCTTTTAAAACAAGTTTAGTTTAAGCCGAATCATCAGTTGAATTATTAGTGAGGTTACAATAACGAATCAATTGCTTAGCACGCAGCATTTATAAAATTAAATTAAGTTATACCGTTTATCAGAAATGATAATCACTATAAAGACCTAACTAATTCAATTTACCTCTAAAGTTTATCTTAAAGGTTAAAAAAATCGGAAGACTATTCTTCCGATTTTTGTTTTTATACGCACTAAATAAAACCATTATTTAATCTTTTCTATAAGATAATCCTGCAAAACTACTTGCACTTCTTGGATCATAAACAGACCACAAAGTTCCCCAATCATAAGAAACACTCCATTGTGGGTAAGGTGTGTTTTTCTTTTTACCTTTTTCACCAGACAATTCTCGCATAAAAGAATTATTTCGTTCAAACACTTCCATTTCCTTTTTTTCTGTCCAATCATCCCATGTTTTGGCATCGTTATCACTCCATGTATTGAGATAAATTTGTTCCAAACTATCTCCAAAAACACATATACTAATGACAATTTTATACTTATTCAAATCCAAAGAATCAAAGTAATACCAAAAATACCCCGTTTCAACATCTCTAAAAGAAACATACTTTTCTTTATAAAAAACGGTCTCTTTCAAATCTTCCAATTTCATCCCTTTATAAAGTGTCGTGTTATAAGCTTTTATTAAAAGCGTTCCATCTATATTATTTAATTCCATAGCACTGTATTTAACCCAAAAATAACACATCTATCACTTCCTTCTCATTTTTAGAACCCTAATCTTTTCAGTACCTTTGTACTTTCTTACGCAATTGAATAGGCAGTGGTAAAATCAACTTTTCTTTTTACGCTGTCATTCATACAAAACCAATAGTTACTGCTACAAAATAAGCTTTCTCATACGCTACTTTATACACAGTAACAGCTTATAATCTATTATAGAAATGAAACAGAATTTTTTTGTTCAGTTACTACAACAAGAAAGCAAAACACTATTTAAATTAAAACACAGTGAAAGGTTATGGCATATTCCTGTTTTAGCTATGCTGGCAACAGGACTACCTTTACTAACAGGATGGTACTTTAACAATTTACCTGCAGGTCTTTTAGCCTGCCTATCAGGTTTAGTGATACTTTACTTACCTTCCAATATTCCAACTCCTCAACGAATGATTACTATGTTGGTTTGTTCATTTGGTTTTATGTTAGCATTTGCAGTAGGAATTACTTTTAGCTTTAATTTCTTAACCTCAGCCATCGCTTTTGGTATATTTGTAACAGCAGCACATTGGGTTGCTTTATATTTCTCTGTCAAGCCGCCAAGTAGTTTCTTTTTTATTATGGTTGCTTCTATGTCAAGCAATATGCCTTTTGATTTACAAAGTATTCCTACTCGCTTAGGATATGTTGTCATGGGAACTATGTTTGCCTGTACTTTAGCTTTAATTTACAGCGTCATTGTTGGCAAAAAATACAACACCCAAACCTCTATTCGTTTACTAAGACCAGTCCCTGTAAAAGATCAGTTAGATTATCTTATTCGCGCCATTATTATGGGAAGTTTTATGTGTATCTCTCTCCTTATAGGTCATCTACTCAAATTAAACAATCCTTATTGGATTCCTATTTCTTGTGCAGCAATTATGCAAGGGATTTCTGTTTATCACGTTTGGCAAAGAGCTCTACAACGTATTGCGGGTACATTTATTGGATTAGGTGTTTGTTGGATTCTAATCTCTATTTCCAATAATTCTTTGTACTTATGTCTATGCATTATGATACTCCAATTTATTATTGAAATGTTTATTTCTCGCAACTATGCTATTGCTGTCATTTTTATTACAGCTCTTACTGTATTATTAGCTGAAGCTGGAAGCCCCTTAATGAACACTCCAAACACATTGATTCAAGCGCGCTTTTTAGATATTGTCATTGGAAGTTTAATTGGTGGTATTGGCGGTTGGTTCTTACATCACGAATACCTTCGTAAACAAACACGAGATAGCATTAGAAATACTCGTTTACACCTGATACAAAGACGCAGAAATAGATCAATGCATTAAAACAATTATAGCGTAATACCACTAACTCCTTTACAAATAAAAATTAGCGATCTTAGCCATTGTTAAATTAAAATGGATATCTACCTCCTCTGCATTTTTAATAGTCAAAGGAAAGGGTACCATATGACTATAAGGAAATGGGTAGTCCAATACATCCACTCCTATAGGTACATCTCTGTATGGTCCTTTTAACATATTCAACGCTTCTACTGCCGGAGCTACCTCATCATTTTTAAGGTTAACAGCATAAATCTGTTTCTCCAATTCTTTCAAACGAGCTTCTCTATCTTCTTGGTGATGATTATATCGCAACATCGTTTTAAACCAACTTTCTCCAGGATGAAGTTCATTAGACTGATAGTGACTTAAGCGAGGTTCTGCTATAAACTTAGTAGTCAACAACTCTGCAAATACTTTTTGCATAGCAATAGTTGCTTTTCCATCCATAATGTATTTTGATACAGGAAACATACGGTCGATTGTCATTCCACCACAAAAGCATACTAATTTTGAATGTTCTAAAATCCCATTGGGATTAGCCATTAAAAAAATAATAGACAGAAAAGAACCTATAGAATACCCAAATAAATCAATATTAGCTTTATCAGATAACACTGGAAACTTACCTGTTCTCAACTGCTCTTCCCACTGAATAAAATCGTAATATGTTTGTAATCCAGACCAAAACATACGTTGAGGATTCGCCTCCATACGTGTGCTCAAAGCTGCATTCACATAACTTGTATCCGAATTTTCTTGCCAATACATAGCTCTTTTTTGTGCTACCTCAAACATTGTTTTACGATCAGACCATTCAATAGGAGCTCTATCCATATGAAAACTAATCGGAAATAATACAATGGCTTTTTTAGTACGTTTTGCAAGCTCATATGCCCAAGGCAAATACTTGTCCCATTTCTTTTCATTTAAACCATGAAACATCACTATTACGTCATTTGCTACTGCTTCCTCTATCGTTTTTAAAACAATTATTTTAAACTTCTTATTTTCAATAACACTATAATCAGATATATCCAACAAGTGATCAGTGTCATTTACTTCTTTACAAAAAGTATTATCAAAATGTTGATGGTGTGATTCACAATGCAACTGATCCGACCCGCAAAGTACATTGGCAGCCTGATTAGACTCAAAAGAATATTTTACTAATTCTATTTTAAGCTCTTCACTTCGAACGCAATCTTCTTCTGTATGGAAAAGATTCTTTAATTGTTCATATAATTGATAGTAATGCATAGCTATGGATTGGATAGTATAAACAGATTTCTTTATTAACGTATAAAGTTCCGAAATTATTTCTTACAACACTAAAATTCACACAAATAACTATACTATTCCCTACTTAAAAAACATCTTTTTTAAGAACAAAAAAACACCTTAAAGTTCAAGAAACAATAAGGTGTTTAAAATACTTTACCATTGAAGTTTATAATCTTCTATCTCTGCAACAGTTCTAATTAACTCTGGCCCTAAGTACTGATATCCATCTTCTTTTATCAAGAAGTTATCTTCAATACGAATACCTCCAAAATGAGCAAACTGTTTTACTTTATCATAATTAATGAACTCAGCATATTTCTTCTCTGCTTCCCACATCTCAATTAATTCCGGAATAAAGTAAATACCTGGCTCTACAGTTAATACATGTCCTGCTTTTAATTCTTTTCCTAAACGCAATGACTTTATACCAAATTGTTTTGTGTCCTTAGGATCATCTAAAGTATAACCAACATACTGTTCACCCAGATCTTCCATATCATGTACATCTAATCCCATCATATGCCCAAGCCCACATTGGAAAAACATTGTATGTGCATGATTAGCTACGGCATCTTGCGCATTCCCTTTCATAAAACCTAAATCTATTAACCCTTCAGCTAATATCTCACAGGCTTTAAGGTGTACACTTTTATATTTCACACCTGCCTTTAATTCTGCTTTAGCTCCTTCAAAAGAATTCAATACAACATTATATAAATCGCGTTGTTCTGGAGTAAATGTCTTATCTACTGGATAAGTACGCGTCAAGTCAGAAGCATACCCCATCGGTGTTTCACACCCTGAGTCATTTAACAGCAACTTCCCTGATTGCAGCGTATTCATCTTATAGTGATTGTGTAAAATCCCACCATTAATAGTCACAATAGAATTATAAGCTAATTCACAATTATGACTTCCTGCTACATTCTGGATTGCACTGACAATTTCATACTCCTTCACTCCTGCCTTAGCCATACGCATAGCTAATAAATGCATTTGATTAGATACCTTAAGTGCCTCTTCTATTTGTACTATCTCTTGTGCTTCTTTAATTTCTCTCTGTGCCACAATAGCCTGAATCATCGCTACAGAAGGCTTAAAATCAGTAATAGAAATATGTAGTAATTCGCTTAATAAAATCTTGTTGAATGATTGATAAGGAGGTAGGTAATGAATAGTTCTCTTCACGCTCATCGCTGTTGCTAAGTAAATAGCTAAGTCTGCATAAGGGCGAGTTTCTACTACTCCTGCTTTCTCACACTTCTCTTTCAGCGTCTCTTGACGTCCCATCCACACAATAGCATCCATAGACATTTCATCTCCAAACACAATTGTTTTATGCTCATCTAAATCGATAATAGCTGCAAGGTGCGGTTGTTGAATACCAAAGTAATACAAGAATGTACTATCTTGTCTAAAATGTGAAGCATTATCTGCAAAGTTGATTGGATTCTCAATATTTCCTAAGAATAATAAAATCCCCTTTGCTTGTATATTTTGTTGAAGAACTTCTCTTCTTTTTCTATATGTTTCAGTGCTAAACATGGTCTTATATTTTTACCTTCACAAGGTAAGAAATTTTAAACCAGTACTTTTCTTTTAAATCTAAAATGCATCACTTACCAAGAATATTTTTCTATTTTAAAAAAACTTTCAACCTCTTCGTATATATCTTCATCTAATGCCATTTCTTTTAAGAACAACACATAGTCTATATCTAAATTTTTGCGTACCAATCCCATTGTTAGAATACAGTGTTTCAATTCATCTACAACAAAAGTTTTCTGATTTTTTGTTGCAGAAAGATAAATCTGTTTGACCAAATTATCATTGTATGTTCTATAGGCAATCTTACTTTTTTCTTGTGCCTGAATAAAACTTCTTACAATATGTTCTTTCACTACTTTTTGCCAAACATCTTCTACCTGAATAGTATTAATTGTTATTGCAAACCACTCAACATAATCATCATAAAAAGCATCTAATTTTTTACTATACGTATGTATGCGATTCTGAAAATCAGTCATTGTTTCAATCACAACAACATAAATTTCATACGCAATTGATTTATTCAAATTAGTTGTTACAAATTGCTTCACAGGATCTAAAGCTATATTCATCAAATCCAACAACTTCTTTACATTAGCTCCTTCCAAAGTCTTGCGACGTCCTGCTACAGACTTAATTGTCTGTTCCATCATCTCTTTTACTTGTTCTGTTGTATATTGTTTTTCTTCTGTAGAAAAGGTAAGTAAAAATAATTGTTCTAATGGTTTATTCTTTTTAAACACATCAGATAGCCATCCTGTTATAGCTTCTTTATCTATGCGAAGCATTAATTCTTCTGTTTCGGTTAGCTTCTTCTTTTTTCTCTTTGCAATTACTGTTGTAGTTGTTCCTTTATTCTCTTGTGTAGCAATAAGTACTGCTATTTTATGTAAACACAAGGTTTCTCCTTGAGGACAATCACATGTAAACGCCGTTATCTTAGAAGCCTGAATAGACAGCTGTACATCATAGCTATGCTCTCTATCATCTACAAAAGCCACATAGCTCCCCTTACCTTCTTGCTCTAATTCTCTAACAGGTAATTGTATAGCTCTATTCTTTTCTTTTGTACTTATTGATTTGATTACGTCTGCTACTTTCATAATGCACTTCTTTTTTGCTCAACACAAAGTAACATAAAAACTATATAACTACAACCTCTAAAAAACAAAAGGCTTAGCGCATTAACTCTAAGCCTTTTATATATGTATTTTTTACTTATCCATTCATTGCAACATAATGTTCAAACTCTCCATCCGTCATCTCAATTGAAAGAATATGATCTCCAAAATAATCCCCTCCTTCATAAGTAAACTCTACCTCTCCATCTCCTGTAAAATACAACGATAATAAACTAAGTTCTTCTCTAAATTGTTCTTCTGATAAACCTTCATTCTCATCGCTATAGGCATCATATAACTCATCTACAATAATATCTTTTCCTTCAGCATTATGCTTATCTAACTGATCTACTACTGCATTTACATCTTTTAGAATTACTTCCAACTCGTCATTGCCATTATAAATAGAAAGATTAATTACCTCTTCTCCTAAAGTATAATCCATTTCTAATGTTTCCGCATCATATTCTGATGCCTTAAAATCTTGTGCTGTTAACTTCATCTATCTTCTATTTACTTAATGCTTTATCTACTATATTAATTAACTCCTGTGGCGTCATAAACTGCTGCATGAATTCCTCTAAATTCCCTTCATTGGTTATCTCCCTAAAGAACTCCTCATGATCTGTACCAAATACTGTTGGGTTCTCCTGATTAGGATCCTCTATACAAATATAATAATGATCTGGAAAACCATAACTATAAAACAACTGTATCATCGTAGGCTGTTTAGTCCCTACAACCTTTTCGATCGCACTTAAGTTGACAAAATCCTCATCCACAAAGTCAACATTCCATTCTTCATAATCATCAGTACCTTCCTGATAAGGTGTAAAAGGCATTGCTGTCCAAAACATTTGTCCTCTTCCCTCCTCTGTTTCCACATAATAGTGGGTGATCATCTTATCATAAAAAGCTTGTCTATCTGTAGCGATTAACTCTCGATGTGCATCTACAAACTCTCCCAACCCATAAATAGGTTCTTGATCTTCTTCATCCGCCCAAGGAGTATCTTCTGGCTTTGGATATAATACTGTATTAAAACTAATAGCTGTAATGTCTTCTTGTAAAGAACTTCCCTTTACTCCACTTAAATCTCCTCCTAAAGCCTGTATTCTATCTAAAATTGTTTGTTTCATCTCTCTAATAATTTACTTTATTCCCATACCTTCCATTCTGGAGAACAAAAACCAGTTACCATATCTAAAATATCATCTACCTTATCACTCCATTCTGATATAAGAACATATTGCGTTTTAATAGCTGTGAGTATTTCCTCTGCTCTATGCTGTTTCCCTCCTTTAGTTTTATACCTTTTCAGGTATTCTAAAACTTCCTTCGTAAAAGTAGCTTGTTTCGCAATTAATAGAGAAATAACATACTCCCTCAACTCCACATCCCACTTGACTTGTAGCAGTACACCACTCAATTGCTCACTCAAATCTTTAGTATCTCGATACAATACGTGATAATCTGCCAGACCAGACATTGTAGTAGAATGAGACACCTCAGCTTGACGCAAATATATAATAGGTTTTCCTTGTGCTTTCGCATATCCAGCCTCTATTCCTATTCCAATGCCCTTATCAGTCGTTTCTGCCAATAGACAACAACTTTCATCAATATCTCGTAAAGCACGTTGCATCATTTCTTTCTCTTGAGAAACTTCAAAAGTGTATTGCTCAATAAACACAAAAGGAGTACAATCAGCTACTGTTACTGCTTTCTTTATTGTATTAATAGCTTCTCTCAACTCATGCTGCATAGAAAAACTACACGATATATATATTTGTTTCATAATTGTCATTACTCCATTTTGATATAGAAAAGATAAAGTACTTTAAGAAATACTAAATAATTCTTGCCCTACCTATACTATAGCTAAATAGCAAAACGAATCGTACTGTTTTCTTGTGATTAATATCACAAAAGTACAACCATTCCATGGTATAAAAACTCATCAATACAAATCAAACTATATGCTTTTTATCAAAAAATAATCTTGAGTATCTCTTCTCCTTAATTATTTATTCTCTTTAAACTTCTTTTAAAAAGTCTATTGTATTAGGAGAAGCCATCATCATTTCAAAAGAAATAAAAATTGCTATAGTCAACAGTTGTACGCTAAAAAGCTCATCTGTCAAAGTTGTCAAACAACAACTTGCAACAATATTGATATACAACACATTAAAATTTATATACAACAAAGTAAAAAAAGATTCTTTGGCACCTATAACAATAGCTTTCTCAAGTCTTACATTTAAAAATCTAATTCAATCCTCTTGATTCAATACATCCTAAAATCAAACGACAGATTTTCTCTTTAAATCATATAAATCAATTTTGTGTACTCCAAAAAGTAATTCTTCCAAACTACTACTTCCATACTCTAACTTATACTGCAATTCCTCATCCGAAATAGGCACTAATAATAAACAGTGAACCGATTTTTTCCCAAACTTCAAATTGCTCAATTTATCTTCCCATAAATAAGGTCTTATAAACATCACATGTTTCATTGGAAAATCATAATAATCAGAAATCATAGACTTAAATACAGTGCCTGGCTGACAGTTCCAACTATTTTTCATAATATAAAAACTTACAGTAGATATTACATTCTGCATAGAGTCAAACTCTTTATAACTAACCATCAATAATTCGACAGGAATACTAAACTCAGTTCCATCCTTCATTTCTATTAAATTCGAATAATTTGACAATCCTATACTACTGCTAATTACCACATTCTTGTCAATGGGGTCAACTATACTTATTATATCAACAGAATGACTTTCATCTTCATCATAATAGGTATAGATTTCAGGTTTTTCCTCTATCCCTAAAGAATGCGCTAAAAGTTTAGCGTATTGTTTATCTTCTTCAGTTGGTATCATACTTGCATTTATTTATTTGCTTTATACATTCATTAAAGATAACACTAAAATCAACATCATTTATTGGATATAACTATCTATTACAATAATAGTTAACGATTACAAAACACCTATCTTACCAAACAAGACAAGTATCAAATATTGCATAAATACTTTGATACCCCCTTGGACTTATAACTCAAAAATGTATTAATTAGATTGTCTAAAAAAACACTTCATTTTTTTTATATTCTTGGGTATTAATTCTATAAATAATGATCTTATACACGATTACAAACTGTTTTTTTTCTATTAATGGTCATTTGACTCTTCTTAAACACCTTTTTTCAAAAAAAACAGGTACTTTTTTTTATTGACACTACAAATCAAAACATTATAAATCAATACATTACATAAACAACACTATTTTTATACCTTTTTAGGAAGTGTATTGGTCTCAGTAAAATCGGGACTTCTTCGAAATTCCTTGGACAATTCGTGGACAATACTTCGTATTTAGTGGAGTAGAGAGGCTGTTTGTCGAACAATTGTCCTCTTATACTCCACCTATTGTTCAACTATTTACTTTTAAATCAAAACGAATGTTACTTCTATTAAGTAGCGAAACCCTTTAAAAATATTTCCACCTTCTGCACCTATTAAAAACACCAAAGCGAGAATCTATATTCTATCTAAAAGTTTAAGACCTTACAGACCTTTCTTTACATTATTCTTTGCAGAATACAAAATAGAATACAAGAGATATGGCATATGAACTTTTTAAAAGTATCATATACTTAAAGTTGTCAGACATACATAAGGAGATCTTATACGGAATGTAGTATGCTTGAAGAAACTAATAAAAAAACCTTGAAGTTTATGCTTCAAGGTTTTTAGTGTATCCTTTAAAATTCATAGACATTTTCTGTCTTATTTGGGTCAAAAACAGCTTCTGCGTGCCCACTTGGTGCATCATAAGATACTTTGGCTACAACTGAAGGATTAGAAGGATATGTTTCATTTGCAAAGACTAATGATTTCCATTCCCCTTGCGACTTAACAGTTAATACTTTCCAACCATTTTCAATCGTTGGCTCTACAAAAATAGGTGTTTGCATTACTGTAAATTTTGTAATCTGTTTATACGTTGAATCAAGTAACAAAACCGTACATCCACCAGAACCACAAAAATAAGTACCTGTAAGACTTACAAAAATCTCTTTTTTACCATCGCCATTTAAATCGATTGTATATAATTTGAATTGACGATCTGCTGCAGGAATTGCCTTAGCATCTACTCCCGCTAACAAAGAATCTTTAATAAAATTACTTACTCCCAACACTATTTCTGATGAAACAGCATCAGCAGGTGGTTCTTGAAACTCTATTACTTCTTCTAATGGCTCTATTGTTTCTATTTTCTTTTTGTCTTTACATGACACCAAAGTTATCCCTAATACTAAGGCAATAACACTAAGTCTTTTCATATTTTCTCAATTCTTTTGATATCGTACAAAGGTGGTTAATTAAATCAATTTAGCAGTCTTTTTAACATCTATTTGATGTTTTTTTTGTAGGAGTAAATCACTTATCTCTTTTTTGCTAACACATGTACAACCCGAGCTTCGCCTTGATGAAATATTCCTTCATTTAATACTACATCCGCTTCTTCAAGCAGTAAAAAATCAAAGTTTGGAAAGTCATCTCTTAATTCCTCAATACTGTAAAGCATATCTATTTGATTTGGCCCTCCTACCTTAGGATTTACTAATTGTTTTTCGATGTGTTTTTTCTCAAAAGCTTCCAAAACAAGTAATCCACCCGTTTTAACATATCTACTCAATTGTTGATGATATCCCTTTCTAACTTCTTTTGGAAAATGGGCATATATAAGCACTAAAGCATCTACTAAATCAAATGAATCACCTAACGAATCAATTTCACTAACTACATAGTCTATTTCTACCCCTCGTTGTTTTGCCAATAGCAAAGCTTTATTTTTTGCCTCTATACTTAGATCAAAAGCTTTGACTTGCCACCCTTTTTGTGCTGCATAAACTGCATTTCTTCCTTCTCCTTCAGCAGCAAAAAGTACAACTCCTTTCTGGAACAATTGATCAAATACTTCTTTAAAAAAAATATTTGGTTCAATTCCATAAGCATAAATAGACTCTCCATAACGCGTGTTCCAAAACTCCTTCATACTTATTTTCCTTTTACTCGAGCTACTTTAGACCACGTTCCTCCATTTAATACTTGCATATATCCTTTATGCTCCAACAATCGTTTAGCTTGACTACTACGCATTCCACTTCTACAAAATACAACAATCTTACTTTCTCTTGGCAATTTATGTAATTGATTTCCCAACTTATCTAATGGAATATTAATAGCTCCTGCAACAGAACCTCCTTTAAATTCTTCTGGGCTACGGACATCTACTAAAAGGGCGCCTTCTCCAATATAATTTTTCAATTGATCTTCTTTGTTTAGCCCAAAGATTTTATTTATAAAGTCTAACATAGTTCATATTTTAAAAGGTAAAAATACCACTGTCACAACAGATATACTGTAACCTAAGTTACTAAACAAAAAATAAAAAAGCCCACCCTACAATTGCAAGATGAACTTCAGTGTTGTTTGTTGTTTTTAAAATGTACTCTGTATTGGTGGCTATTAAAATATGTTGCGATATTTTTTAAGATTCTTATAAAAACGGGTACCAAATAATTTGTTTCATAAAATCCGTTTGCAAAAATAAATATTATTTTAACATATAAAAGAAATACATCAAAGTTAATATATACCAAAAACAACTTAAACGAATAATATATTATACATTTAAAAACAAAACACCTATTTATTTAATAAATTCAAATATACAGCTTCTACAAGAGACGAGTCAATTAAAAAAATTAACATCTGCACATATATAATCACCTGCTTATTCCAAATGCAGCAAAACTGTTTTGTTTTTTATACAACACCATTAATTTTCAGAAATAATCATACAAATACATTTGTTTACTATTCTCTAAGGCGTTAAACATACTTCACTTGCATGAATAGCCTAAAGGTGTATTCTAAGATTAATAGAAAAGCACTATTTTTGCACAAATCAAATCAGACAGATGAATATTAAATTACTTGCAATTGGAAAAACAGATAGTAAGCCATTACAAACACTAATGGATGAATACACAAAACGATTATCGTTTTACATCAAGTTTGATTTAGAAGTAATTCCTGACATCAAGAATGCTAAGAATATGTCGGAAACTCAACAAAAACAAAAGGAAGGAGAACTTATTCTATCTAAAATAGGGCCTACAGATCAATTAATTTTATTAGATGATAAAGGTAAAGAATTCACGAGTATAGGTTTTGCAGATGAATTGCAGAAAAAAATGAATTCTGGTATTAAAACTTTAGTTTTTGTTATAGGAGGACCTTATGGATTTTCAGAAGACGTATATAAAAATGCGAAAGGGAAAATATCACTTTCACGCATGACATTTTCCCATCAAATGATTCGCCTATTTATTATTGAACAGATTTATAGAGGTTTCACGATTCTTAAAAATGAACCTTACCACCATGAATAAATCAATACATTCTAATTTGCTCTATTTAATATATTAAATCAACCTTATTGATTTTATCGTTTAATCCTAACTGTGACAACAATATATGTAATTGCAGATAAGGCTCAAAGTCCAACGAAAAACTAAAACCTAACTGTACTTTCTCTTTGTCTGCAAACAGTTCTTTTAATTCTTCTCGTTTGATAGGTTTATCATTGTAAAACAAGTCTTTTGACGCATTTAGATACAATAGATTTTCTTTTGTTGTTGGTTTTTCAAATTGATAGGTAATATCTTGAAATGGGAAAAAAGCTAAGTTCTTATGCAAAGTATCTGCATAAGAGAAAAAGACTTCTTTATCATCTCTATGCATATTATCTTCAGCATACTTTTTGTTTTTAATCTTTTGTGCTATCTCTACTACTTCTTTTAGATTTAGCTCTCGCTCAACATTAAAAATATAGTTTGTTCCCCCTACTCTATTTGTATCATTTAATTTTGCCTTTTCGCTATTTTCTTCCTTTTCAATGTAAATCGGAGAATGATCTATTACCTCTTCAACGACAGTATAACCTGAACGAGTTAGACTCATTTGTTGTTTGTTGCAAGAAAACATCATCATTAAGATGGGAATTACTAATAAAACCTTTTTCATATAGTCAATTGTTTAATAATTTTTCGAGTTTCAACAGCCTCTTTCACGTCATGTACACGCAATATATTTGCTCCTTTCTGCAAAGCTATTGTATTTAAAACTGTAGTACCATTCAATGCCTCTTGAGGAGTACTATCTAATAATTTATATATCATTGATTTTCTGGAAATCCCTACTAAAATAGGTAATTCAAAAGAAGAAAACAATTCTATTTTAGCCATTAATTCATAGTTTTGTTCCATTGTTTTAGCAAAGCCAAATCCTGGATCTACGATAATATCGTTGATTTTAGCTTCTCTTGCTATTGCAATGCGTTCTGAAAAATACATTTTCATTTCTTTGACTAAATCCTCATAAGAAGTCAGTGATTGCATTGTCTGGGGTGTACCACGCATATGCATCATAATATAAGGTACTTGCAATTGACTTATCACTTCGATCATTTGATTGTCTAATAATCCTGCCGCAATATCGTTAATTAAGGCAGCACCTGCTTCAATTGTAGCCTTAGCTACACCTGCACGAAAAGTATCAATTGACAAATAGGTTTGAGGGAATTCTCTTTGTAACATTTCTACAATTGGAACGATACGTAAAATCTCTTCCTCCTCACTTACAAACTCTGCACTTGGTTTACTTGAATAGGCCCCTATATCAATAAAATCGGCACCTTCTTTAATCATCTTTTCTGCTTGTAATAAAAAAGCACTATCCGTCTTATATTTACCTCCATCGAAGAATGAATTAGGGGTAATATTTAAAATTCCCATGATTTTTGGGTCATTCAAATCGATCAATTCACCTTTGCAATTAATTGTCATTGTGTTTTGTAGTATAGTTTTTGTATTTTTAACTTTAATTCTTTTTCAAATTTACTTCTTTCCCCTTTCAAAGGCTTAATAGAATTGCTATTTTTGAAAATTATTACACAAATATAAATCAAATGAGTACGACTTCTATTCAATTCGATCGAGTAATTGCGATCTGTCAAGAGTTATATACTAAAAAAATGAAAGACTATGGATGTGCTTGGCGTATATTGCGCATGACATCATTCACAGATCAAATTTACATCAAGGCACTAAGGCTGAGAAGTATTCAAGAAAATGAAGTGCGTAAAGTAGATGAAGGTGAAGTACCAGAATTTATTGGAATTATTAATTATTGTATCATGGCTCTAATTAGTTTAGAAAAGGGCATTGCTACTCATCCTGATTTAAGTTATGACGAGGCTACGACTCTATATATTAAAAAAGTGGCTGAAACAAAACAATTAATGGAGGATAAAAATCATGATTATGGAGAAGCTTGGAGAGATTTGCGTGTGAGCTCATTAACTGATTTAATTCTACAAAAATTACTACGTGTTAAGCAAATTGAAGATAATCAAGGAAAAACAATCGTATCTGAAGGAATTGCAGCCAATTACCAAGATATGCTAAACTATGCTGTATTTGCCTTAATTCACTTAGGGATGGCTAACGAATAAACCAATTAAAACCACTATATCATTATGAAAATAATAGCACAATTGTCAAGATTTTTTGTTGGCGTACTCTTTATTATTTCGGGACTTGTAAAACTAAATGACCCTACAGGTTTTTCATTCAAGCTGGAAGAATATTTCTCAGAGGCAGTATTAAATTTACCTTTTTTAGAGCCTCATGCTTTGTCATTAGCTGTGATATTAGTTATCGCTGAAGTACTTTTAGGAGTTGCCTTACTACTTGGATTTATGCGCAAACTAACTTTGACGCTATTATTTTTAATGATTGTGTTTTTCACATTCCTTACATTCTACTCTGCTTACTTCAACAAAGTAACAGACTGTGGTTGTTTTGGAGATGCTGTTCCATTAACTCCTTGGGGGTCTTTTACTAAAGATGTTGTACTTCTTGTTTTGATATTAATCATTATAAAATATCAAAAATTCATCAAACCTATTTTTACAACCAAAGCTAATGGAGCACTTGTTTTAATTGCTTTATTCTTATGCAGCTTTATGGGGTATTGGGTACTTAATCACTTACCTTTAAAAGATTTTAGAGCATACAAAGTAGGAACAGATATTGTAAAAGGAATGGCTATACCAGAAGGAGCGCCTAAATCTGAATATGAGATTGTGTTTCACTATGAGGTAAATGGAGTAAAGAAACCGTTTACAATGCAAGAATTAGCTAATTTACCTGAGGGTGCAAAATTTATTGATAGAGAAGAAAAGCTAATCAAAGAAGGATATCAACCACCTATTCACGACTTTACGATGGATAAAGAAGGGGCTAATCATATAGAAGAATTAATGACAGAGCCTAAACTAATTCTTATCATCTCTTATGATTTGGATCGTGCAGACGAAAAAGGATTAGCTGCAATGAAAGATTTTGCAAATAAAGCACTTGTTAAAGGATATAAAGTAGTTGGAATGTCCGCTTCTTCTGAAGATAAAATTGAAAGTATTATCAAGAAGTATGATTTACCATTTGAATACTATACTTGTGATGGAACTACTTTAAAAACAATAGAACGTGCTAACCCAAGTATTGTAGTTATTGAAAAAGGTGTAATTATAGAGAAAAAACACTGGAAAGATTCAAACAATGTAAACTTAAAATAAGTATCGCTATCCCTTGTTAAACTATTTTTTAAAAAAGCTTTTATATGCTCTATTTACTCTCTTTGGAGTAGTTACAGTTATATTTTTCTTATTCAATGTATTGCCTGGAGACCCAGCACGTATGATGTTGGATCAAAATGAGAATACAGAACAGTTAACTGCTATTAAAAAGAAATATGGTTTTGATCAATCGTTAGGCAAACAGTATTTACTTTACCTTAATGATTTATCTCCTCTTTCTGTACACAGTAAACAGGTAGAAGATTATACCTTTAATACTAATGGAAAATATAATGGAATTGAACTGTTTGCAATAGGTCAACAATCGCTTTTGTTGAAAACACCTTATTTACGAGAAAGCTTCCAAAAAAATGGAAAAAAGGTAAGTACTATTATAGCAGAGACTTTGCCCAACACTGTAGTTCTTGCTTTTTTAGCAATAGGATTAGCTTTAGTTGTAGGAGTAGTTTTAGGTATTATATCAGCCCTATTTCACAACACTTGGATAGATAAGTTTATTGCAATTATTAGTACCTTTGGTATGAGTGTACCGTCCTTTTTTAGCGCTATTTTCTTTGCTTGGATCTTTGGGTATTTGCTTCATGAATATACACACCTCCCTATGACGGGAAGTTTATATGAAGTAGACGATTTTGACAATGGAAGGTATTTGGCTTTAAAAAATGCGATATTACCTGCTATAGTATTAGGAATTAGACCACTTGCAGTAGTCAATCAATTAATGCGCAATGCGTTATTAGAAGTATTAAACCAAGATTATATACGCACCGCTAAAGCAAAAGGATTAACAACTTTTAAAATAGTATATAAACACGCTATTAAAAACGCATTAAACCCTGTAGTAACCGCTTTATCCGGGTGGTTTGCTTCTATGTTGGCTGGTGCAGTGTTTGTAGAGTTTATCTTTGGATGGAATGGTTTAGGGAAAGAAATTGTAGAAGCCCTAAACACCTTAGATTTACCAATTATCATGGGAGCTGTATTGATTATAGCTACTACTTTTGTAATTATTACAATCTTAGTAGATTTGATTTATGCTTACCTTGATCCGAGAGTCAAATTATATTAATATTAAAAATAAGAGAACTAATGAAAAAGATATATATCGCGTTGGCTATTGCAGCGCTTACATTGACTGCTTGTAACAAAAAAGCAGATGAAATTAAAGAAACAACTACTTTACAAGAAGTAAAACCTGAAACAGAAGAAGCTACAACTACAGAAGAAATAACAGATGAGACTGTTTTTGCTCCTCGTGCATTGTCGCAAGAATTCTTAAGCGCAGAGGGAGCTACTACTACTCTGCAACAGATAATAGAAAAACACAAAGGACATGCTATTGTGATTGATGTATGGGCAAGTTGGTGTCCTGATTGTATAAAAGCTCTACCTACAATGAAAGAAATTAAAAAAGAGTTTACTAATGTAGCTTTTGTCAATCTTTCATTGGATAAAACAGCAGAAGCTTGGAAAGAAAGTATTGCTAAGCATGAAATAGGTGGTGAGCACTATTTTTCTACTGAAGGAAAAGGGATGAAAGGAGACTTTGGAAAGGCATTAAAACTGAACTGGATACCAAGATATATTGTAGTAGATAAAGAAGGGAAAATTGCATTGTTCAATGCAACAGAAAAGAACTTCAACGAAATAAAAGACTTACTTAAAAAAATTCAATAATATGAGACATCAAATCGTTGCGGGAAATTGGAAAATGCACAAAACATATTCTGAGACGCACACTCTATTAGACGAGTTAATTGAAAAATTACCTACTGGCAAAGAAGTAGAGGTAATTGTAGCTCCTACATTTGTAAATCTATCAAGTGCGGTAGCACATTTAGATGGTACAAATATTCAAGTAGCTGCACAAAATATGCATCAAGCAGAAGGTGGAGCCTTCACAGGAGAGATTTCTGCTCAGATGCTAACAAGTATTGGTGTAGATACAGTAATCATTGGACACTCTGAAAGAAGACATTACTTTAATGAAACAGATGCAATATTAGCTGATAAAGTTAATACAGCATTAAGACACCAGATGAGAGTAATTTTCTGTATTGGTGAAGAGTTAAAAGACAGAGAAAGTAAACAATTTTTAAATGTCATATTCAATCAATTAAGAGATGGGCTATTTCATTTATCTAAAGAGCAATGGGCTAATATAGTAATTGCTTATGAGCCTGTATGGGCTATTGGTACAGGTATGACTGCCTCTCCAGAGCAAGCACAAGAAATTCATGCTTTTATTCGTCAAGAAATTGATAGAAAATATGATAAGTCAGTTGCTGAAAACACCTCTATTTTATATGGAGGTAGTGTAAAACCAAGTAATGCTCAAGAGATCTTCTCTAAACCAGATGTTGATGGTGGGCTTATTGGTGGGGCTGCTTTAGTAGCAGATGATTTTGTTGCTATTATAGATGCAATCTAATTAGATGTCTAAATAATTAAAAAAGCGTTGCAAATATACTTGCAACGCTTTTTTAATTTATGACAAATCTGTTCCTATACTTTTTGAAGTTCAAACATTGCTTTCATTTGTTTATTTTTAACAACTGTAGGTAATAACTGAAATGCTTTATTCCGAATAGTAATCGATACTAAACTATTCCATTGAGCCATTTTTCCAAGCCTCCAACTATCGCGTACTATAGCATGTGCCTTAGAGCACCTAATAGAGGAAAAACGCTGGAAGGTTTCTGCAAGAGAATATTGCTCCAACAATTTACTTATAACATAAACGTCTTCTATTGCCTGACATGCTCCTTGTCCTAAATTTGGAGTTGTTGCATGTGCAGCATCACCTATTAAACAAACATTATCTTTATGCCATTCTTTAATTAATGGTAAATCGTAAATCTTGTCTTTAAAAATAGCTTCTTTATCAGTCTTTCGAATCATTTCTTGAACTAAGAAATGACAATCGTAAAGATGTTCTGATAAATCTGGAGCCTGCTGATACTTTTTTTCATTAATTAGAAAATACCAATATACTTGTTTTTCATCTAACTGAACAAATCCGAAGCGTTTACCTCTTCCCCATCCTTCCAAAGCAAGGTGTCTAAACTTTTGTGGAAGTTCAAAATCTAATACTCCACGCCAACAAACTTGATGAGCATCTCTCAATGGAAAGTCTCCAAATATTAACTTTCTCGTTTGTGACCGGATACCATCTGCACCAATTATATATTCATGTGTCGCTTTACTTTTATCTGTAAAAATTAATTCATACTTCCCATTTTCTATTTTAAGTATTCTTTCCACTCTCCTATTCAACATAATACATTCCATATCTATTTCATTGAGTAATATCTGATGTAATGTACTTCTATGTATGGCAATATTGGCTAATTTATACTTTTCTTCAAAAGGTGAAAGATCAGACTGCGTAAGAGTGCTTAAATTCATGTCAGTTAATGCAATCAAAGAAATACGCATCCCTTTCTGACTTAAAGCATCTGATACTCCTAAGTGACGATATACTTGCATTGCATTATTTGCAATAGCAATTCCTGCTCCTACTGGTTTAATCACTTTGGATGCTTCATAAATCACAAAAGGAATATTTGCTCTTTTTAAAGCAATTGCTGCTGTTAGCCCTGCTATTCCTCCTCCAATAATCGCTACTTTCATTTCAAGTCTTTTTAATATTCAGCTATATTTTCAATTGCTTATCATTTTTTGTTTTTTATAAATAAATATTCAGATTCTCTGTTTCCATTTTACTGATGAGTTAAACAATAGAGAACTTACTTTATTTAAAAAACACTATTCTATATTTTTTTCATTATTAAAAATAATTGTCCAATTCATCTCCTCCAAATCTTGTAAAGAAAGGTCGTAGCGTTTTACATACAAATTCTTCTCTGTTACTTCTTTCCAAGAAAGGCTATCTAACACCTTTTTATCAAACAACCATATATAGCACATTTTATTTTTTAAATACTTTCTAAAATCCGCTTTAGTGCTATGAGAGCCCTTTGAAGGAATAAAATCAGTTTCGTTAGGTGGATAAGGATAATAACTTGGAGTTTCCAAAATCATTTGATTATAAAGTTCTAATTCCGAATTATTAACAATCTTTATCTCTTCGGATCCATTATCAATAGATTCTCCTAAGAGTTCATGTAAACAGCTACTTAAAAACACTGTACAAATAAACAGTACGATAATTTTTATTTTATTCATCTCAAATATTTTTAAAAATTTCTTTTAAAGAAAACAAAACTCCAATATGTTGTTTAATTATTGCCTATAACTGGACTTGGCGCAGTGCAGTCCTAACTTAAATTGAGTAAATGTTAAATTCAACCCCAAACGAAACCAAAACTATTCTACTATTTGTAAACTTACTAAAAATACGAATATGGACAGCTTTTGACGATTGAAAAGTAATAGTGTTCAATCCAACCTAAACCTTGCATTTTGCTAAGCCGATGTTAGCAGACGTTATTTCTTAACATTAGTAATTATATTTTCAAAAATTTCATTTCCGTTATCTAATTCTTGAAGTTTAGACTCTGTTTCTTTCATATGTTTTTTATAAGCCAGAAGTACGGAGGAATGGAAAAGCAAGAGCTGAAACTTGAGATAGAAATTAATTGACAACTGTTTTAATTAGTAATAAATGTCGAATTAAAACACTTCAAAAACACAGTTTAAAACTCTCTGGCACCTTTGGGTGTCTGGGTTTGCTCAGTTGAAAGGTGCACATTGCTTACATGTTTTTTTGTGCACCGAATCTGTAACTTTTTTTTGAGCATTTTTGAAAAAAATGCGATAGGAATAAAAAAGAAAAAACATATAATTCACTGATAATCATAGGTTTTAATCTGTTTTGATGACTTTTGAAAAGTTATCTTTTATAATCTCGTGGAGGATTTAGGCATTTTTTTAATTATTTCTTTATTAAAGAAGCAGGATAAATTGCAAGTAATGATACAGCAATGATAGCAAGGGCATTTTTTTTATCTCTTTCTATTTTCCTTTTTAAATCTTCTGCATCTTTTATCTGTTTTTCGGTAGGATTCAATCCTTCTAATTGAGTTTCATATTTTTCCGAAACACATAAATCAAGATATTTCAAACCCAATCCTATTAATGAAAAAAATAGGATAGCCATAATAATGATTTTTATTTTCATATTTTTATAGTTTAAGGCACAGAACAAAACGTTCTCTCTGCGCCACGAATTAGGGATCAGTGACAAAAGTTGGGGACTATGCAAAAAGTTTAGTTAATCTAAAAAGAAAGAATTTCTTATCTCTAACGCCTCTATACATCATACGGAAGTATTTAATTTTTACATTAAATGATTCAGCAGAAGCATTGGTACTTCTATTATTAAAGTAATTAATGATTTCGTTATAATGTACATTAAAAGTCTTTAAAACGGTATTAAAATATTTGATTGAAGCCTTTTCAATGTCATTAAACCAATGAGCA
>JAITMD010000012.1 GCA_031277535.1 Flavobacteriaceae bacterium | reverse complement strand
TTATTTTTCTCCAATTGATACAAAACATCCCTACATCTAACTATGTAATCATCCAGGTAACTGCATCCTTTAACAAATCTTAGAAATTCCCCATAGACGACGTTACTAATTATATAGCCTGGAATATTAGATTCGTAATGCGGATACTTAATCACATCAAAGCTGTAGTCATCAGTCTTGTTATAAATTTTGCTTATGACGCTGTTATTTTCCAGCATGACGGTTAGATCCAGGAAATTACACTGTTTGTAGGAAGTACTAGTTTTAACCAAAGTAAGACTTTCATGGTATATTTCTTTAAGTGACACAATTATTTTGGGTATATCTTTTGCTATTATTAGTAGATCGTCTACATATCTGCATCCTAAGAATTTACCATGGTTGAACCATTTACTATTTGTGGATACAAATCTGTGTTCCATTGCCATAAGCGTCAAGTCTGCCATACCTGAAGATGCGTTGCTTCCCTGTGGGATACCTTTTATCTGTTTGAGTATACTTTCTCCAAATTTAACGTAACTATTGTCTAAAACATAACTGATCATGTACAACACATCATTTTTAGAAAAAGAATTTTGTCCTGGAACATTAGTGTATTTAAAACTATTGCCGTTCTTTGAAATGTGGGTATTACAGCGATTTTTAGATGCATTTTGAAAGCATAATCTAACTATATATTCCAGCTCCTTGATCACTACATTATGTGGTAGGTTTGTAAACAGACTTGTGAAATCTGCACAGTACAATCCATACTTCTTTCCAAATTTTCTTCCTTGAACAGCATTGATAAATTTACTGCTGTTGTCTATGGACCAAAGACTATATACACCATTCCTTTGCATCGTAGCGTTACAGTAGTTGGCGAAATGATTTTTGAAGAAATTAAGAATGTTTTTCAACAACATTGAAACACCTTTAATGCTACTATGTCGCGCACCTGTTATGAATCTTAGCTTGATTGGATTTTTATGCATTTTGGGAATTCCATATATAATTGGTAAGTGACAAACGTCTGCTAAACCTTTTCCTATGTTGAAAAAGTTTTTGCTTTGCATTTCATGTCTTTTAAGAATACTTTCCTCGCTTTCCATATTATATAATACATATGTATTATTATCATTATCAACACTACTCTCCAAGCCAAGTTCCTTAACAATCAAGCTAACATAAAGTTTTTTGCATGTTATAGCATAATTGTTACTAGCTTTATCTACAATGGTGATAATATAGTTTTTGTGCAATTCCTTAATGCTGCAATTTATCCTTCTACTGCATTGCACATCTTTATTGCTATCTTTTAAATCCCATTTGTTAACTAATGACATAATTTTATTGTTGAGACAGTTTTCTATATCTATACTTGATTTAATTTTGAGTCTTTTTAATAATTTATCTTTATGTTCATGTATCGTTTTATTCAATAATATGCCCTTTTCTTCTTTACTTAACGTTACTTTGTTTCGAAATTTACTTCCTGTTTTAAGATATTTAGAAACCTCAGAGTTATTAACGATGCTTTCAATGTCACCTGTAATGATGTGACCGTAGTGAAGGTTTACATGATTGCTTTTGGTTTCACATATACATTTCGATTTTAGTATATCTTCAATATCACTGTCAACAATTGATTTAAGAAATTTGCTATAGTTACAGACCTTAAGCGAAGAAGGTGTTGACAAAGTATATATAGGTTTGGTTGTCGGCAATATTTCTTTACTTCTACTAAGCAATTTTGTGAATTCTGTATTGTTGAAAATTTTATGCAGTTTGAGGTTACCAAGCTCATGAGAAATATAGGGAATACAACACATGATTGATGGTACTATGTCATTGCTTTTTACTTTGGGTATAATCTTTCTATTAATATTTAAGCAATTGATGAGAATGTTAGCTACATGTATCACATGCAATTTGTTATTTGTTTCCGGTAAAATTTTTTGTATATAATTCATATCCTTGTAACCAACTTCTCTAGACTTTACATAAGCTTTTCTTGGGTTGCGGACATACCATGCTATGTTTTGAATCAACTCTCTGATTAAAGTTTCTTTAAGAATATTTTTATTACGCATCTTATTGTTTTTGTGCTTTCGCGTGCCTATGTGATTGATATGAAAAGCCTTATAATGGTTATCTTTCGATATATTGTATTCTTTGCCACTGCTTATGCAACCAAAGTTTTTGATATGATCATTTAGTCCTAGCGGATGTGCAGTAAGTAATAATTTGATCCAATATGCCTCAATATTTAAGCGCTGTATCAAATCTATGCAGTTAATGTTGTCTAAAATATATATTTGAAACATACAATGTGAATGTGAAGCCTCATTAAAATGATTATAAAGATAGTTGCTATGTTTTTTATTATTAATGTTATAAATATGGTTGCCCATTCTTGCTCTTAATGTTTGCTTAGTTTCACCGACATATTGCATTCCACAGGTGTAGCATGATAATAAATATACCAAGTTTTTGGATTCGCAATTGGCATGCATATCTTTAATTGTTCCAATCCAATGATTGGTAATATTGCTTTTAACACTACTACTGAATACAATACGATCACAGATTCTGCATTCTCTTCTGTTGCATTTACTTCCTGTATTTTTAGTGTAAGGAGTTTTTATCACTTTCTTTCCGTTATATTTAGAAGCATTAATGGAATTAAAAAGAAAATAATTTTTATAGTTTATGCCGCTTGTAGGTCTATATCTAAGTATTAGGTGGACCTACACCTAATACAGAGGTTTGCTAGGTTTATACGGGGCTGCCGTATTTTTGGAATTACGGAGGTACCTGCATACCCCCTCGTAAGTTTGGTTATCAGACGCGATATGGTTTAGCCAACCCTTGCAACCAATATCTTTTAACGCTGGATTAAACGCAAACTACTTGTTTATATGAGACAAGTTCTCTATTAGCATAAACAGGTAAATAAAAGAAAATAAGTTTATTATAAAGAACTTAACGAAATAGATAGTATAAATGGCTGATGCCTGTAGCTTATTTACTATTTTTCTTGGCAGCAGGTTGAGACTCATCATGATCGGCAGGAGCCTGAAACAAGGTAGTAAAATATATATATAATAAGGAGAAATTAAAATGATAAAAGAGAAATAGTAAATAAAATTGAAGAATAATAGCAGTAAAAATAATAAGAAATAAATTAGGTAGAAAAAATGTTGAGAAAAAGTGTAAAAAGTAAATAAAAGAAGAAAATATGAACCTTTCTCTTGTTGGCAGCTTTCTTTTCTGTACGTAACTTCTCAAAATCCCGTTCAGCCAAGTTCTTATAATATTCGTACGTCTGCTGTCCATTCGGTAGCTTATTGCCAAACTGAGCAAGAAGCGCACGCGAGGTGTACCACTGAATATTCACGTTAACATAGAGAAAGGTGAAGAGAAAAAATATTAAAAGAAAATAGAAATAGGTTTAACAATGTAAGAAAGTGTAAATATAATAGATAAATGGCTTGCTAATTACAGGAAGAATAAGCGTATAAAATAATTTACGTCTGGCCATTAAAAGGAACTTAAGCAGGTTACCAACCTTTTCTGCATACTTGATTTTCTGATCACGTCCAGATACAATTGGTCGCTGGTTGTCGCTCGATGCATTCTCAAAGGCTTTGGCTATCATTTCAGCGACTTTTAGCTCTCGATTTTCTTCGAAATTGCGTTCCTTCGTGATCGTTATCTAAATAAAACACATAAATAACCGGTAAGAATTATAGAAACAAGGTAGTAATTTACATAAAAGAATGTTAATAATAATAAAATGAAATGACCTTTTATGATAAAAAATAAAATGAATTTGACCTTTTCATCACGATCCTTATTCCTGTTAAACTCAAAGAGCGAGTTGTTACGTGTCATTAAAAAAGACTCAATCCGAACGTGCAGCGATTCAGTAACCGTCATTCTAGCTCTGTGTCCTCCTGTCTTCACTTTGCCCGCATAGCTTAAATAAAAAGGTTAGGAATTTGAACAAGCTTTACTGTATTGCCAAACAATATTTGCAATGCTATTGGTTATACCGATTATTAACATTCAATATACAAACCGTGTTCCTAAGATAGATAACAAACAAATATTCAACCGAAAAAGAGAAGAAAAAACTATTGAACCAATTAAAAAATAGAAAAGACAAACCGAGTTCCTAAGATAGATAGCTGAGCGTCTTGGATATCCAAGTAAGCCTTTAGGAAGTTGTCACAGCTAGTAAGCAGAGAGTTTCCTTTATCCATAGGGAGGTTGCTGATAACATACGTTTTCGGTTGATTTCTCTCCAAAACTGCACATCTTTCCTTGATAGAATCTATCTCGAACCCTGAATTATAAATTTCAGATATGTTACAATTTGCAATTTAAAATGAATTTGAACATATCAACTAAAAGTTGACATGGATTAACCCTATTGGGTTGAGCGTTCACCCTGAAGGGTGGAGCAAAACGGCTTAAAAGCCGGAGCGTTGCCTACACGGCGAAGCAAACTGATAAAAATAAAAAAGTAAATATAAGACCGTAAAAAATACAGCTGTGTTTTAAATGTGTTTATATAAGAAGCAAGTTTAAAACTACCTATAGGAAATTACCCGCGGGGAGATAACTATCACCCTCGTACAGGTAAAGCCCAGAAGGCTATGATATTATTTTTAAGATGAAGATTGAATAAAATATTAAAAAATTAACTAACTAAGATAAAAATAAATGAAAGCTTAAACTATGGGTAAGCCGTTTCGACCCCTGTGTCAATACGGTCTTACCCCCTCTCTACCGGGGTCTCGTCAGTTGACGAGTAGAGAGTCGAACTAGGTTGAAAAAACAAAGATAAATAGTAACTTACGTGAAATTTGCTCCATGATTTTGAAAAGTCAGAGAACGCGCTTCTGTTCTATAGATAGGGACAAATGATGACTACTTCTGTCTGTTTACTAAGACGTATATATTATTGTTGTGTGTATCTACGTACATTTACTTTTAAGGCGGCAAATTATAAATTTGAAATATGAAAATGTGAGGGTACTAAAGAATCATACTGTAGCATAGACGAGAACGAATCACAAGCGTAGGAATAAATGAGAGAATACTTAATGAGATTGCTACAGACCTATTAACTCATAAAACTGCTTATCTGTAACTTTAAATTTGTCCTTATATTGTTTATTTTTGCCACAAGCTCTTTTAAATATACATGTTGCCAGTTTCCTTGGATAATTATTTTTCTCCAATTGATACAAAACATCCCTACATCTAACTATGTAATCATCCAGGTAACTGCATCCTTTAACAAATCTTAGAAATTCCCCATAGACGACGTTACTAATTATATAGCC
>JAITMD010000017.1 GCA_031277535.1 Flavobacteriaceae bacterium | reverse complement strand
CTCTAATACAGTAACTGTCTCATTGTTCTTTACTGCATCAATAATTACTTCATCACTCGCATCTACCCATACAACTTCGCCTTTTGAATTTGTAATCAAGATTTGTTTCTTGCTTCCTGGAGCTATTTTATCAGTAGTAATTCCTTTCTCTGCCACAGAGATTTTCATTTCATTTAACACGGCTTTATCTGCACCTATTAACTCAATAGAAGCATCTTTAGCTTTCATTTCTTTACCTTGAGCTGCTACAGTCGTATAAATACTGTTTTGTACCGTACTATCTTTTAAAATCTCCTCAATATTATTAACAACACTTGCCGTAACATCAATAATTGTATGGTCACCCACCTCATTTGTAAAAATATATTGTCCTTTCCCTTGATCTTTAAGAGTGGTCACAATATTTACATCTTTTAAAGGAACAGAAACAATATTCCCTTTTGTATCTTCAACATAAAGGATCTCAATACCATTTTCTACCTTAACAGCTATTTCCTTGTTCTTTGGAAAATTATCTAAATTATCAATGATGTCTTTACTATCCACAACACGAATCCACTGTTCATCTTTCCAATAATAAAAACCAGGAGTAACATCTAAACCAATAGCTGTATTATAAACTAATAGGCTATTTAAAATATCTCCTTTATTAATTACATTTTTATCCTTAGTATTCTTCAAAGGAACATTTGGAACAAACATTCCTTTATAATCGTTTTCTTTATTTTCTAAATGCAACAGTGTTGATTTATGAGGCTCTTTTACCCCCACCCCAACTTGAGAAAATGCTACTCCTGAAACAAGAAGTAAAGCCCCCAACATAATCTTTCTTTTATTCATAAAATCATTTTGTTTTTTTAATATCTCATACACTACTTAATAATGAACTTTTAATAAAAACATATGTACAAAAGTCGAACACATTAAATAATAATTATCAAAAAATACAATTATTAAAAAATAATTCACTACAAGAAGCATTTTCAATAAAAACAAAAATCATTCCACGAAAAGCACTTATACTTTATTTTAACATAAATTTTGAAGTTAAAACATCAAAAAAAAGTCTAAAAACAAAATAAAACACTAAATACCAATCACTTAAATCCTTTGCTTTTTTTTTACAATATCCAGTGGCAAAACATTATAAAATGACAAATTTCAAATAAACAACACCAAAACAAACTTATAAATATTTCTAAATTACACTTATTTAAAGCTTTAAATTTAGTACCTTAGCTTTCCAAGATTACACTACTTCATTAAGCTAATTTTGTCTAAAAAATAGGCAAGTAGAAGTCCCATTCTTAATTGATTATTGTACCATGGAAAAAAAATATACTTCGCTTATACAAGATAATTTAGATAATACAGAACTAAGTTTTTTTTCTCATGTAATGCAAATTCTACTACAGAAGTACAATCAATTGTTACCTGAAGTTAATTTAGTAGATATTTATACCAGCCCTTCTTTTCATACTTGTACATTAATTTCTAATGAGAGCTTTTTAAGTTTTGAAGTAAGAAAAGATTACTCCATCGCTAAAATCAATAACTACTACTATTTAATTAATAATACCATCCCTACCTCAATCTTACCTTTCCTATTTGATGCTTTGTTTAAAGGAAGATACCATATCAAAACAAACACAGATTATAGACAAAATATTGGTAGTGTAGGTATTCAATGGACTGACGAAATTCTACATCCTTACAATAGTGAAGAGCAAATTGCAATTCAAAAAAAAGATTACAAATACACTAATCTAAAACCAGGTATTGTTTATACACAAGCACCCGTAGATCCATTGTTCTAAAAATTATTTATGGCTTTATCATAAAAACACAAACGATCTATCAAAGTATCATTTGTTGGCAGCAACAACCCTTCTCTAACTTTTCACTTAACTTTAGAGTGAGCATCTTCCCTTTTTTACCCTCTTTTGCCCTTTTTTTCCATTTTTTACTTAAAAAGTCTCAAAAAAGCCTCTTTTTAAAACACAACACACTGACTATCAGTAAACAAAGGAAATAAAATACCATTTTCTTCGGAACCTCTGCAGGAAACACCTGTATTTGTTCGGAAAAAGAGGGCTTTTCCCGAACAAATCCCCCAAAATGCTCCCAAAACTCCCGAAGAAAACTGTTTGATAACCAATATAAAGTAGCCATTTTATCTTCTTTTATTATTTATAGACGCTACTGTTTACCTTTTCAGTCACCCAAATATTTCTAATTATCATTAAAAATAATACAACGCTATTTTTTACTCTTTTTACCTTTTTTTATTATTAATATTTCAGACAATATTAAATTGTGAACCAATCAATTACCTCCTTACCCTTCTAATATATTCTATGTAATTCCTCCTAATTCTTACACAAATGACAGAATACCTCTTGTTTTGTATGAAAAAAGCAGTATATTTGCACCACAATTAGAAACAGACATATCAATATATCTTTTTTCGATTGTAACGATTCATATTTATGAATTGGTCCAATAGCTCAGCTGGATAGAGCAACTGCCTTCTAAGCAGTAGGTCTCAGGTTCGAATCCTGATTGGATCACATAAGCAAAGCCTATCATTTATTTGATAGGCTTTTTTTTATATAAATCAAGCATTTTATATAAAACTTTTTATATAATTATGTAAAACGATAATTTTTATTTTATACCTTTGTTGTGCAAATGTTGTGCAGAAATCTACCACATTATTATTAACTCACTAACATTATGCAAATTATAATTGTGCAAATGTCGTGCAGTCGTTGTGCAAATGCAGTGCAGTATTCGTGCAGAAATAAATAAAATTTCGTGCAAATGTTGTGCAGTAGTAGTGCAAATGTCGTGCAGTCGTTGTGCAGAAATATGTCAAATTAAACCCGTTAAAAAATGGCTTCTGTAAAATTCCTTTTAAGGGGAGAAAAGAACCCCTCACCCATCTATTTAAGATTTGTACACACAAGAGAAATAGATATGTTCTTACGTCTCAACATTCTTATTAATCCTAAGCACTTTGATAAGAAGAAAGAAACTGTCAAGAATGTGTTAGATATAAGAAATAGAGAAGAAATAAATCTAAAACTTAGCGAATTAAAGGTTTTTATAATCACTTCATTTAACTCTGCTTATATAAATGGAGAAACAATAAATAAGGAATGGCTACAATCAATTGTGAACACATTCTTTAACCGTTCCTTTATAGAAGATGTACTTAAAATCAAAAACGAAGAAGTATATCTTTCTGATTTCGCAACCTGGTGGTTGGATAATAAAGCTTCAACTCATAAAGTATCTGTATCTAAATATATGAGTGATGAAACTAAATTACAATATTCACGAGCTCGCGACTTGATCATTGAATTTGAGAAGAAAAAGAAAATAAAACTTATCGATGTTTCTGTAGATACTCTTGATAGATATAGCGAATACTTAACACTTAAAGAATATTCTTCCTCAACAATCGTTAGGCATATAAGAAGAATAAGGTTCTTTTGCGAAAGAGCAGAACAGTTGAACATTCAAGTAAACAAAGGATATAAAGGGCAAGTCTTTGTTAAACCTAAAGAAGTAGAATACAAAGACCCTTACTTAACAGAGGAGGAAATAGATAATATCTACAACTTGAATATTAAGAATGTACACCTTAATAATGTTAGGGATAATTTTATAATAGGTTTATGTACTGGATTAAGAATATCAGACTTTTTACATAGACTTTCAATTGACAATATTGATAATGTATACATTAAAACAACAACAAAGAAAACTAATCATAAAGTAGCAATACCAATACATCCATACGTAATTGAAATATTACAAAAACGAAATGGTGAATTACCACCTTCTTGTGATGATGCTGAATTTAATGTTAGAATTAAAGAAATTTGTAAATTAGCTAAAATAAATGAACTGATGATTGGAGGTGTGCAAGAAATTGTCTCTGATCCTGTCACAGGTGAACAAACTACTCGTAAAAAAGTAGATAAATACAAAAAATATGAGCTTGTAACTTCTCATATCTGTAGAAGGTCCTTCGCTACTAATTTATTTAATAAAGTCCCTAACAAAGTTATTATGGATGTTTGTGGATGGAAAAGCGAAAGACAAATGCTTGATTATAACAAGCAAACAAATATGGAAAGCGCTAATATATTAGCTGAGTATTGGAACAATAAGAAAAAACAAAATAAAGCCTTATAATGGAAAACAAAATAATAGAAGATCCAAAAGAAAGAATTCAAATGCTCGCAGATGAATTAAAGGTTACAGTAAATGGATTGTGGCCACTATTAGGCTATAAAAACCATTCTGTACTTAGTTCTATAATGTATGGTAAAACTAAATCTATAACTGCTGCATTTGCTGAGAATGCTGTTAAACACATTCCTAATGTAAACTATTTATTTCTAACAAAAGGACATTTACCTGTTTTTATTGATAAAACACTTGAACAAGTACAGCAAAATATGTTAGATGATGGAAGCAAAATAACACTGCAACAAATAGCTGCTAAACTTGATGTAATATCTAAAACACAAATTAAAATACTCAAGAAGCTTGAAGAGCTTGAAAAGAATAAATAAAACAAAAGCCACTCAATTGAGTGGCTTTTGTTATCTTCTTTTTATACTACTAATCATAAAATCTTCTACATAATCATCTATTTCATCTTCCTCTACAACTTTAATATAATCATATTTATTAAACAACTCTACAATATTATCATAAGTTTTAAATAGATTTCTTTGACTTGGCTTGGCTAATAATGCGTCAAATCTATAATGATAATCATTTAAATCAACAAACTGCCCAAAATTTTTATAAGCCTTTTCTATTATAGAACTTTCTTCTTTTAAATCGAAACTAATCGCTCTCGCTAAATTAAATGTCCCATTTTGCCATGCAAAATCAAAAGGAATTTTTGTTCCTAAAGAATTTTTAATATCATAATGCTCATAGAAAATATAATTTTCTTTAAATTTTTTTATGTTTTCTATCTTATTAAAGACCTTTTGAATTAATAAAGGCTCTTTTGCTTTATAAATATTCTCTTTATAATTATCAATAATAAAATTATTACATAACATATCTATCAGTTCTATTTCATCTATATTATATGCAGTAGTAGTTTCAAATTTATCAAATTGCAAAATAGTAGAGTCATAATCAATAAATTCTTCATATATAAAATCTTTAAAATCATATAACAAACTAAATATACCAACTCCATACTTATTTAGTCTATCAACTTTTTTAGAAACAATACCTATCTTTTCTCTTAAAGTTTTTTCAGGAACATTCTGGTATGCATGTTTAACTCTAGTCAGGTTTTTATAACTTTTAAAATAAAAACGGTGTGAATTTTCAACATAACAAAGTACACCTATATTTAAACTTTCATCTATAATAGGAGTATGTTTATATTTTAGCAGACAATAACTATACTTTATATAATTCATCTCAAACTTTCTTTTATTATTTTACAAACATCATTGCTTTTACTCTTAAATAAATTAAAAAAATCATTGTAGGACGCTTTAGCACCATATGGTATTCCTAAAAAATTTAGTTCATTAAATATAGCATTAATTCTTGTACTATCAAAAAATTTCATATACTCTTCAAACTCATCAAACATATGTTTATCATTACTTCTTTTTCTTAATATATCAAAAGCAATATGCTTTTGATATGCAAAATTAGAAAGTGATATAAAATAGTTCCCTTTATCTTTAGTTGTATATAGACTATTAATAAATGGTAATGTCAACTCATGATCTATTAAACAAAATTCATCATCATTTACAAGTAGATTTGGTTTATTTCTAAATCCACCTCTATCAGTATTTAAAATTAGACTATCAAAAGCATATAAAATAGGAAAATTATAATTTCCAGCAAACTTAACTGAAAAATTACTGTCAGCTAAAACATGTTGACTCATAAATGAACTACAAAAAGCAAACCCCTTATCTAATTTTTCTATAACATTTTCGGGATAATAATCTTTTAATAAAGAAAAATCAATTTTTATAACACCAAAAGACGGTACATTCAAATCAAACTCTTTAGCCATACAATTTACAATTATTTCTTTAGCTAAAGAGAAATTCTCTTTATTCATTTTAACAGAGAATAACTTTACCACATACTTACCTATTTCTCCTTTAGAATTTTTAGCTTCAATCAACAAAGGCATTGTAGAACCACCAGGCATAACTTGATATATCTGTACTAACTTTAAAACTTCAATCATTCTATGTATTAATATTTATTTAATAATTAACAAATATAACTTATCTTTAAAAAAGCGCAACTTATTAGGTTGCGCTTCTCTATTTTATATAAGCAAACTTAGCATTTGCTTGAGTGGTTACTTTAATTTCTTTTCAAATCTTCGTTTCGATCTATCAAATGCCAATCCATCCCAAGTACTATCAAATCCATTCCAAAATAATCTAATTATAGCACCAGTACCAGAATAATATACTAACACATCAATATCTTTATACTTAAAATATATGTTATTATTATCTGAATTCTTACCCATAAACTTAGAGTTATCACCTATTGAAGTACTAATTTTATCCATAAATTCAATTGCTTCTTCTTTAGTTAGATTTTTAAATGAATATCCTTGATATATAACTCCTGCATCATTCCAATAATTACCATAGAAACCTAAAATAAGTCCTTCTTTCTTAAAATCTTCTGACTTATAAAATAAAGTAGTCAACTCCCCTGAACTTGAAGCTGCCAATGGAATAAGCTCAAAAGTTTTTATATCTTCTGATACTCCTAATACTCTATTAAATAAAAAATATTTAGCTCTAAATAGAGATATATCTTTACTATATTCTTTAGCTTGCCAAACAGATACTGTTTGTGCTGAATTAACCTGAGCAAATGAGTTAATACTAAGAAACAAAGCAAACACTATTAATAATTTCTTCATAGCTATTTTGAACTATTTTTAATGTAAATAATATTTTCCATATTATTTTCTGTAATGTAATCTACAATTTCTTTCATATCCATAAAATCTGGAAATCCTTCAATCTCATTTATGGTAAACTGAAAATAATATCTTCTTGTTTCATAGTTAATTATTGTATTCGTCCTAAAAATAACACCTTTAATATGTAATTCATTTTTAAATGTATTTTTATAACTCTTAACATACTCAATATTTTCTAACAACTGAGTTAAAGAGGATACAAAAGCCGCCTTCTGAATATCTTCTGTATTTTTAAATAAATCACTAACATCTTTTACAGTTGGATATATAAAATAATCATCTTCAAAACCAAATGCAATGTGTGGAGCTCCTTTTTTTAAAGCATTTAAGAAATATTCTCTCTTATAATTATCTGTTATAATCATGTTATTATCAGAATAATTATGTTTTTTTGCATCAAGTTTTTTATTATATTCAAACTCTTCTTTACGCTTTCTTTGTTCTTTATTTTGTAAGTTCAATTGTTCTTGCTGCCTAATGGTTTCAGATAGGTTATTATTACTTGATTTACTTGGAGCATAAACACTATTATAATTCTGCCCATTGGTACATAAAAAGGATAATCCAAAGAATAAAAGTAATAATCGATCCATAATATTATATATTTTGTTAATAAAACCAAATATAAAGAAATAAAAAACTTCTCTTGATTACATCATTGTATTAATTCTTATACTCGCCTTTACTATTGCTAATGCAGTAATCTTAGATTTTAAAATATCCTTTGGTTGATGATGTTGGTTTTGGCTAACTAACTTTACATAGTCCTCTCCTATATCTGATCTCTGAATATACTTAACAGTAATATATTCATCCCATTCATTTAATTGAACACTAAGTAAATACATCTCCCCAAAGAAAATATCTTCAACAAAGGCTTCTTTATACAATACTATATCTCCACTTTTTAATAATGGATACATACTATCTCCAGATACAGTAACTGCACCATCACATTTTGGTAAATTAGGTATTCTAATAGTATCTAATACTTGAGAAGGTGTTTCACTCGCGAACAATTCTTTGAGCCCAGCTGTGGCTTCTAAATTATAAAGAGGTATTTCTTGGTCTTCAACTGTTTTATCTATCGTTTTTCTATTTTTATCAATCAATTGAAGTGAATTAGGTTTTAACATAGAACCTTTTCCTGTTAATAGCCATTCTGGATTAATATCTAAACAATTGTCTAAAATTTTATTCAAAACCCCTTCTCCTAAGTCTGCGTTTCTTTTAAATTGAGTACCAATATAGCCATTAGACAGACCTGTCTTTTTCTCAAAAGAACTATTCGTAAGTCCTTTTAAATCAATATATTGTATTATTCTTTCAATTGCCTTCATTTTAAAAATAGAAAAAAGTTTAATTAGTATTTGTTTTACTTAGACAATTGTCTATATTTGTAACAACAAAACAACTACATAAGTAAACAGTAACTAAAGTAACCTATGTAGTTGTAACGAACGTTCTTTGACATATCGGTAAACAAACAAATTATTCAACTAAAACTGCGGGAACAGTTACATTGTTTAATCTGTTTTGTTTCAAACCGCCACGAGGGGCGGAAATACCTGTCAACGAAATTAAAAAATTCAGAATGTTTTAAACATTCCTAAGATCATTGCTTTACACAAAAATCCTTAACGCAAAATTAAGGATTATATATGTACGTAATAGCAATATGATTAAATATTATCGTTAATATTTTCTTAAAACACAAACTATGAAGATTATAGAAAACAATCCCTTGAAAAATAACAATATATTTTTAACGAGAAAGAAGTCTTTAGAAATGGCTTTAGAAATACACAAAGAAAAAGTCGATTCATCAGCTACAATATTAAATACAGCTAATGAAATATATAATTGGTTCGTTAAACCAGAGCAAGAGAGCGCCTTAATGATGCTACTAAAGAAATTACCTTTAGACAATACAATAATACATCAAGAGGAGTCTACGCTTTCTTATCAAGAGCTTTTGCAGACTCCTCCTAAACAGATCTCCACACCTGAGGTCTTGTCACATTTCTTTTCAATTAGACTTAATACTCTAAATGAAAGAGGCGAAATAATAAAGCCTATAGAAGTCCTGCAATATTTTCAAAATCTACTGCTTGAACTTCAAAAAGCTCACATTTCCCTCCATCATAAACAAAATAAATTTTACCATGATTTATTTCATCTATGTCAAGACCAAAAATCAGATTTGTAACTTGATCAACAAACATCATTTTACCATTAGAAAGATCTATGTTGTATTCTATTTTTAGATTACCTGTTTCCTTAATACTTAATACTGTATAACTTCCTTTTTCAGTTATAGGAGGAAATAATAGTTTTCTGTTTTTAGAAATCAAGAAGTTAAAATTAGTAGACAACCCAGTTTCTTTAAGTTTTTCAAAATCATTCATTTCACTATAATTTAAGATTAGACAACTCAAATATAGTGAGAATCCCCTGCTTAAAATTAAGTAGGGGTTATTTCAAAAAACTAAAACATTATGAACCAAATAGAAATAAACCATACTATGTCAAGTAGGGAAATCGCTACTATGACAGGGAAACCACACTCAGACTTACTCAAATCTATTCGAGGAATGGAAAATGCATGGGGAAAAATTAGCGGAGGAAATTTTTCCCTCGCTAACTATATTGATAATCAAGGCAAACCAAGACCTGAGTACATTCTAACAAAAACAGAATGTTTATATATCGCTACTAAATTCAATGATGAAGCAAGAGCAAAACTTATCATTCGTTGGGAAGAATTAGAAAAGCAAAACGCAAAGCCAACATTAGATACTATTTCTAAAAAAGATTTAGCTCTACTCCTTTTAGAAAGCGAGAAAGAAAAAGAACTTCTTGTATCAGAAAACAACAGAATGAAACCACGTGATGAATATATCGATAAGGTATTTTCTTCTGATGGGCTTCTAACAATATCAGAAGCTGCAAAGTCTTTAGGATTAGATATAGGTCGAAATCTCTTGTACAATGTTTTAAGGGACAAAGGGATTCTGTTTAAGAATTCAAAAGAACCTAAGCAAGAATATGTTAATCGTGGTTACTTCGCTATGAAACAAACCATGATACAAATCAAAAAAGGTGATGCTACAATTACCAAAGTCGAACCACAAACAATGGTTACACAAAAAGGACTTGGTTATATAGCTAAATTACTTGGGATAGTTACTAAAAATTAATTTAATAAACACAATGACTGATCAAATCATAGACACTAATTCAGCACAATTAGAATTACTAACACATGTAGAAGCGTGTGAATTAATGGGTATTAAAACTACTACCTTCTATAGATTCTATAATAATAGACTAACTGCCTATAGAAACGCAGAAAGACCAGAGGACAAAAAAAAGTATTACGACAAAAAAGAAGTAATTGCTTTAATTGAAAGTAGGGAAAAAATTCCTACCAAAGTAGTAGTAATAAGAACCACTTAATATATATAATAATCAATCCTTTAACTTACTTATTAATTCACTATTCATTTTATAAATAGTTATTATGTGTCCCATAATGTAATTAAAAACTAATGTCAAACATAATATTATGAACAAAGCAATGTTTCTAAAACTAAACTCTTTATTGTCTTCTACTATAAGGCTAATAATTCCAATCAAAGGAAATACATACAAAAGACTAACAATAAAAGCTTTTATAAGTCTTTTTGTTATTGCTTTCCTTATAAACACTGTTTTATGTTGTATTTTATATTGGTTTTTTTGTATTCGTTTTAATATAGTATCCAATATTTTACCGATTATCCACGAACAACCAGACACTACTATTATTTCTGTTATTTTATCCATTATTACTATTTTAATGTTACTTAAGTCCTTTTTTACATGGCTAAACTTAGTAATTAGCATCTACCTTCATACTAACAAAAATAACTTAAATAAATGATTAATCTATTACACGACCTTTTAACTGCACTGGGCATCTTGGTAGCTACCCTTTGCTTTATACTCTTAAGCCTACCTAAATCAACAAAACCTAAGTAGTTATGGATTTATCCTATCCTTATATCGAAAACGGTAAGTGGAAAATATTTAATAAAACCATTGCCGAGCAGACAGAAGCCGACAGAATTCTTTTTGACGGCTTTTTTAGTGCGATAAAACGAAACGTTGAATTCTTAGAAAAAGAAAAATGTACAAATACATTATCGAAGTCGCTTTCAGACACGGTGACAGAAAAGATGTCGCCGAATTCGTTGTTTTCGCAGCGACCGACGAAGAAGCAAGAGAAAAAGCCAATCTACCACAAGGCTTTAAAATTTATACCAAGAAAATAACGGGAAAATATGTCACAAATCAACAAACAAGAAGTTAGTACACAAGGTACTACTAACCTACCACAAGAATTTAGTCTTGATACTTTTAAAGTTTCGGCTCTTAAAGATGTTCAGAACAAAAGAGAACAGCAACTTAAAATAGTAGAGGATAATCCTTACATAGAGATTGTAGATAACGAATCTTTTACAACTGCTAAGAAAAACAGAACAGCCTTAGTAACTGCCCGAACTACTTTAGAGAAAGAGCAGAAATTAGTTGTCAAGAAGGTAAAAGAGAATATCACTATTCCTATCACAAATCTTTACAATGAGTTTATAGATATCACTAAACCACACGAAGAAAAACAACAAACAGAGGTTAAGCGTTGGGAAGATATTAAAGAGCAAGAACGACTTGAAAAAGTAAGAATTGAAGAGGAAAGAAAACAGAAGCACCTGGATAATATTAAAGAGATTGTTTCTGCTATTTCAGAGCAAATCAAAAACCTTGACTACACTACCTCTATAACTTATCAAGTAAAGCCACTTCTAAATGGAGAAGAAGTTTCAATTGAAAGTTTTGAAGAATATGGTACTACTCTACTATCAGAATTAGAAGGTTTAAAATTCACTTTATCAACAAGAAAAAGCACTCTTAAAGAACAAGAAGATTTAAAGATTGAGCGCGATAGATTGGAAAATGAACGAAAAGAAATTGAACGTATAAACGGACACAGACAGACTTTAAGTAACTTCTACAATAGTTGGATTAACAAAATCTACTCTTCTACTTACGAAAACTTCCAAGCTCTTAAAAAAGAATTTCACGAAGAAAAAGCTCCTCTTGTTCAAGAATTTCAACCAGAGTATGCTGCTAAACGAGCAGATCTTGTAAAAGAATTTGAACAACGCGAATCAATTCTTAACAAACTGGAACAAGGAAGAATTGAAACTAATCGAATTGCAGAAGAAAACGCAAAGAAACAAGCGGAATTAGAAGCAACTAAAAAAGCAGAAGAACAGCGAATAAAAAGTGAAAACAAACGTTTGGAAGATGAAAGAAAAGCACTACAAGAAGAAAAAAATGAGCTTTTAAGATCTAAACGAATTGACTCTTTAAAAAACTTAGGTTTTGATAACGATTTAGTTTTAAATCTTGAACACTGCAAAATCATATTTCCTTTAGAAGATATCCTTTGCCCTGAAGAAGAATTCCAAGATTTATTGAATAATACTAAGTACCAAATCGAAAACCATCCTATTGCAGAAGTTGAAGATACAACACAAGAAGTCGACTACGAAGAACCCCCTGTTTTAGATATCGAATCTTTTGACAACGAACAAATAGTCTTAGTTGAATTAAAGGAACAACAAAAGATTATGCAAACACTTTTAGTTGATTTCTGTGATTACTGTTTAAGTAAATACGGACATATCAACCAAGATTATATTGTTGAATTTTTAACCAGAGAATAATGGCTTTAGAAATAGAAGTAAAAGTACCTCTTACTGAGGCACAGCTTAAGCAGATTGCTCTTTATATCATTCAAACAGGTATGCTTGAGCAACTGATAGAAAAGAAAGAGGTTCCATTAGAAGAACAGCTTTTGACATTAAGACAAGTTGCTAATCTGACTGGATTAAATCCACAAACAATAAACAACCATATTAAAAGCGGAATAATCAAAGCCGTTAAAATTGGTTCGCAATGGAGAATATCTCGCAAAGCTTTAAAAGACTACGCTAATGGAGAATAACGAATACTTCAGTACAAAAATTACAGAGGAAACAAAAGACTGGTTAATCCTTTTAGGACTAAACGAAATCACCTCTTGTAATGATGAAATAGCAACACAATTCATCGTAAACAAAACAAAAAATACTTTCTGGGCAAATGGTCATAAAGAATTAAATCACGCTTCACAAATGACTCCAATAAGCCCTACAACCCTTAACGAAATCAAACAATGGCAGAATTAAGCACTATACCACAGCATCAACTTGCAGTTGCAGAAACAATAAACACTCAAGTAATGGCTGTGTTAGCAAGTAAAAGTCAAGACTTCAATAACGCTTTTGCAATGGCTAATGCAATCACAACTATTCGCGGGGCATTAACTCCTGAAATTATGCAGCCTATTTTAAGTCTTGCAGGTTCTAAACTTGGATTTAGAACAGACAGAGACAAGCCAAGTAAAGGACAAATGCCACAGCCCTACCCTTTAGAAACAGTAAAAGATTGTTTAATAGATGCAGTGCTATTAGGGTTAAACCCAACAGGCAACCAATTCAACATTATTGCAAGCAATATGTATGTTACCAAAGAAGGATTTACATACTTACTTAAAAAAGTAAAGGGACTTAAATACAGTATTGTTTATCCAACTGTTACCTTTTCAAATGATAAACAAACTGCTTTAGTAGTTTGTAATATCACTTATCAATTTATAGAAGAAAAAGAGGTTAAACAAATTCTTGAATTTACAGTTAAAGCAGGAACTTACGCAACAAGCGATTCTTGCATTGGTAAAGCAGAGCGAAAAGCAAAATGTTGGCTTTATAACCATATAGAAGGAACAGACCTTACAGATGGCGATGCGGAAGATGTAACTTACACAGAGGTTAGCTCTACTCGATTGTCAAAAGATGATCAAGCAAAAGAAAAAGGACTAAACCGCTTAAAAGCTCATATCGAGAAAGCAGATAAATTTTCTATGCTTATGCAAGTCAAACAAGATGTAGCTAATTCAGATGATACTGAAATTCAAGAGTTATATGTAAGTAAAGAAAACGAGCTTGTTCCTATTGCAATAGCAGGTATTAAAAACTTGAAAGACTTAGAAATGCTTTCTCCTCACATCGAGCAGATGGACCATATTGTTTTGCTTGATGATAAGAAAAGAGAATTAAGTGGCCAAGCCTAAAACTTGCAAATGTGGCAAGGAGTTTAAACAATACAATTCACTTCAAAAGTATTGCTCTTACTCTTGCCAAAGTAAATACGCTAAACCTAAGCGAGTAAACAAGGTTTCTAAAAAAAGACAAGAGGATAACGAAATCTACTCAGTTATCCGAAAAGAGTTCCTCTCTAAAGAATACAATCAAATTTGTTTTATCGAAGGCTGTAATAAGCAAGCTAATACTGTAGAGCATTCTATTGGTAGAATTGGCTATGCTGATGATTGGGCAAGAGAAAACGGAATAACACTCTTTTTAGATGTCAGATTTTGGAAACCTTGTTGTTTAGAACACAATCTCGAATTAGAGAATAATCCAGAATTATCAAAAAAATATCAACTCTCCAAAATACATGGAGGTAAAAAAAAATAAAAAATGGGAACAAGAAGCTTAACAATGGTAATAGACCAAGATGGTCAAACAAAAATAGCACAATATGGTCAATTTGATGGATACCCAAGCGGTGTAGGCGTAGGGGTTTTAAAGTTCTTACAAGATAAAGAGTTAACCATATTACTTAAGAATAAACTCTCAATTGTTAGATTTTTAGATGCCAAAGGAAAAGATAAAGACTTTTTTGAGAACTATAACAAAAATGCACCTGAATGGAGTAGTCAACCAGACAATAGAACCCCAGAACAAATTAAATGGTTTGAATCATATATACATAGAAATATATGTGAGGAAATATTAACTAAAGTTGCTGAATCGGATGATTCTGAAATAATCCTTATCAACAATGAACAAACTGCTAAAGAAGATGGCTGGGTAGAATGGTCATATGTTATAAACTTTAAAGAAAACACCTTAAATATCCATTATCACATAGATACTCCTCCTATTAAAATTTATCAACTTGATCAGTTACCTACTAAAGAAGTTTTCATTGATGAACTTGAAAATAATAACGAAGAATAATGCAAACAGAAAACTTACAATTCGCTAATTGGAAAGCAAGATGTTCTTCACTTGGCAAACTACTTACTAACCTTCCCACAGAAGAAGAAGCTATAAAAATAGCAAACGAAATAAAAGAACTCACAAACGAAAGAGATTACGGAGTAAATGCAAATGGCAACAAGGTAAAGTGGACAGAGAATAAAGACAATAGACTTGCTTTATTATTAGAAAAACAAAACAAAGGTGAAGAACTACCACCTGGAGCAATCACATACTTAGAAGAAGTATTTCGTTCTCACTTTTGGAAAAGAAAACGTTTCCTTGAAAACAAGTATCTAACCAAAGGAACTGTTTGCGAAGAAGATGCTTTGGAATTGGTTTCTATTCGAGATGATGGTTTTTATTATCGAAAGAACGATGAACACCTAAACAATGACTATATACAAGGTACTCCGGACAACTTGCAAGTTATAATCAAAGACACCAAAACGTCTTGGGATATGGAAAGCTTTGAAAAAGCAGAACTAATTACCTTGTATGAATGGCAACTAAAAGGCTATATGTGGATTGCTCACTCTTACGACTTTCCTGAATTAGAAACTAAGACAGAAGCCGAACTTGATTACTGCTTAGTAAATGCTCCACTTCATTTGTTACAGGATGAAAAAAGAAGAATGTGGTTAAACTTAGGACAACCTGAGGAAGACGATGAAGACTTCATTGAAAAGATGATGCAGCTTGAGCGAAATATGATTTTCGACACAGCAAAATTCAAAAAGGAATATCCGAACTACGACTTCTACTCTCCTATCCTTGACTTCTCAATTCCTCCACACATGCGTTTAAAATCATTCAAAGTAAATCTTACTGAAGATGATATAAAACACATGACAAGGCGAGTTAAAATGGCTCGCGAATGGCTTATCAAAAAAGAAAAAGAAACCTATAAACTATTAGACAATGAATGGCAAACCAACTAAAGCTATTTCTGTTAAACAACCCTGGGCAGAGTTAATCTGCTTAGGGGTTAAAGATATTGAAAACAGAACTTGGAAAACAAAGTTTAGAGGACGTGTTTACATACACGCCCCTGCTAAAGAAGATAAATCCTCAAGGCTCACAACAGAGCAAGTAAATGCAATAGATCATATTGAAGAAACTCGTTTGGAGTTATCTGCAATAATTGGCGAAGTTGATATTGTTGATTGTGTACAAAATCACAAATCAATTTGGGCAGAAAAAGGAGAAGGTATTTGGCATTGGGTTTTAAAAAATCCTGTGTTTTACGAACAACCTATTTTAAATGTAAAAGGAAAATTAGGATTGTGGGATATATAAAAAGCACCTAAACTTCAAGGGAGACCACTTATTTATTGGTCTCCTCCAAAGCTTAAGTATTTTCTATATATTAAGTAGAGAAAATTAGTTTAAAAATTCTTCATATTGATGTACAAGTCCATCATCTACAGGTCGAAAATGTGGTGTTCTAAGTCCATACTCTATTTTAATTACTCTCACATTTCCCATAAATCCAATATCTCCAGTTTGACATATTTTATCAGCAACTTGGTTAACTATTGTATACTGAACTCCAGAAGGTGGCTTACCATAAATAGTTTGATAAATTTCTACATAAAACTTTTTATAACCACTTTGAAATTGGCTAGTAATAGGCTGTCCATTACTATCACAAGCATAAAACTCGTATTTAAACCACCCTGCTATATCTTGTGGTTCTGCAGGTCCTGTATACATACCTCCTGATTGAGCAAACGCTCCGACTGAAAGCAAAAACGCTCCCATTAACATTAATTTTTTCATAATTAAAATTTATTTGGTTGTTATAAACATACAAATTAACAATTGATAAACAAAATTTTTTCATAAAATCAAAACTTCTCGATTGTAGTAATCGATGAATAAAAATGGCAATAAAAACATTAGAAGCATACTCACTTAAATGTGACAAATGTGAACATCAATTCGAAGATGAAGACTTTACAATTTTTTCTGATAAAGATCAAATGATTGACTCTGCCTATGATAGTGATTGGCGAGAATATGATGGTAAATACTATTGTAGTTCATGTTCTGATGAACATAACCTTGAAGAAAATAATGATAACTAAAACTAATAGAAATGAAACTAATAGGTTATATAAAGCTCATTAATCAAACAGAGCAAGCGAGTGCTACTTTCCGAAAAAGAGAAATGGTACTCATAACAAAGGATAATCCAAGCTATCCACAGAATGTATTGATCACGTTTATGAATGACAAATGTGATTTGCTTAATAGTTTCTATCCAAACCAAAAGGTAGAAATAAGCATTAATATCCAAGGTAGAGAATGGGTTAATCCGCAAGGTGAAGTAAAATACTTCAACACTATTCAAGGTTGGGCTATTCAACAAATACAAGAACAACAACAAATGCAAGGTGGTCAATACTACGGTCAAGGCTCGGCTGTAGACGCTTATCAACAGCAATACCAACAGCAACAAGGATATCCTCCTCAAATGCAACAGATACAACAGCAAGGATATCCACAACAACAATATCAAGGAGGTCAATTCCCACAACAAGAGGAAGTCCAAGATGATTTACCATTTTAATTAAGTCAAAACCCCTTTAAAAAATTAAGAAATGAATTTAAACGAAGTAACACAGAAAGCTATTGATTCAGTAATTGAAAGCAAACTACCTGAAATGGTACAAAAAAGAACAGAAGAAGCAATTGAAGAAATAGTAAAAGATTTATTCAGATGGGACTCAGATATCAAAAAGAAAATCAAAGAAAATATTTCAGAGTCAATGAATATCAATTTAATGAAGTTTGACACCATAGACTATAACGCTTTAATAGCTGAAACAATAAATAGTCAATTAATAGAGCAAGTAAACTTAGAGCCTATTAATAAAATGATTTCCGAAACAATAGGTTTTGTAAATCAAAAATCTATCACTCTACAAGAAATTGCTGACATCATAATTGAAGGAGCTCAAGATGATGATGAATCTGAATCAAGTGGAGAAATAACATTTTTAGTAGAAGAAAGTCAATATGGACATTTAGATGTTAGTGCAGATTTTGAACCTAACAAAGAAGCGAGAGAGTGTGATTTTCAATTTGTTATTTACAAAAACAATGATGGTAGTTTTAGCAGTATGGGGTGTTTTAGAGTTTCAGATTGGTGGAATAGACACCATAAAAAAGTTACTCCTTTTAAAATAGCTAATTACAGAACAGTAGAAAGTAAAATTTTCAGACTATACGCAGCTCAAGTTGAAGTAACAGAACTTGATGAGTGTATTAGTACAGAATGGTACAGAGAAGATTATTAATTATGACTAAGCCACTCAAAAAGAAAAAGGTTCTTGAAAAGGAGCCTAAATCTATCTTCGAACAAGAATCAGATTTAAAAAACAAAGCAAAACAACTTTCAAACTCTAATAACGAACAAGAAAGTAAAAAGCTATGCGATGGTTACACTTGGGTTCAAGTGGATTCGAGAACACGAAAACTTGTAAAAACGAATAACAATGGCAGAGGATAAAAAATCTTTTGTTGGATATAGTGATTGGATTAGCACTTTTGATATGCTATCTAATGAAGAAGCAGGTAAGCTAATCAAGCATTTGCTTGCTTATGTTAACGATAAAAACCCTGATGATTTAGAAGATAGAGTATTAAAAGTAGCATTCGAACCTATTAAACAACAACTAAAACGCGATTTAAAAAAGTATCAAAAAATACGTGAAAAGCGCGTAAATGCTGGAAAATTAGGAGGACAACAGAGAGCAAACAACCAAGCAAGTCAAGCAAATGCTACAGGTTCCAAGCAAACACAAGCAAATCAAGCTGTAAATGATAATGTAAATGTTACTGTTAATGTAAATGATAATGTTATTAAAGATATATCTGAAGATATATCTAAAACTATTAATTCAGAATCCGAAGAAAATTTTTCTGATTTAGAGAAACAAGTATTTAAGATTTGGAATATTTACAATGGCAAAAAAATGTCGTTTAAAATTGATTTCGAAAATTTCGTCAAAAAAACAGAAGGCGTTGAAATTGATTTCGAAAAATTATACAAGAACGCTATTCCACACAACACAGTTTATTTTCAAACTTGGCTAAACAAATTCTTTCCAAAAAGTCAAAAGCAAGTTTTCAAAAAACCAACCATCCAAGAAATTCAAGAATACTGCCAAGAACGAAACAACCAAGTTGATGCTCAAAGATTTTTCGACCACTACGAAAGTAACGGTTGGCAAGTAGGTAAGACAAAAATGAAAGATTGGAAAGCAGCAATTCGCACTTGGGAAAGAAACAGTTTCAACAACCAAAATCAAAATCAAAATGGACAACAACAAGAACGCTTTGTCGGTCGTCAATCAATCGATACAATCAGACACAATGCCACCATTGGTTATGAGGCAGCTGAGCGAGTTAGAAAACAAATGCTTGACAACGCCAATCAGCTTTGTAAAGAAAACTTACCTGAGCAAAACCATTAGAGAAAGACTTGATGATGAATTTCTATCTATGTTACTTACTCAGGTTATAACAAAATCAATTGCTTTGAGTGGAATGAAAGAAAAAACAGACTCGCTAATGATGGAAGAAATCTTAAGAATGTTTATGTTGGTTTATTCTCATCTCACTCCTGAAGAAATTTTCAAAGCTTTTGAACTTGAGCGAATGCGGCTTTACGAAACAGTTACAAAACATTATCAACTTTTCGACACAGGTTATGCAGCTGAAATTCTAAAAAAGTACGAAGCTTGGAAACTTGAGCTAAAGCAAAAACACAACATTTCGAAAGAAACAGTTTTGCCAACTCAAAATCAACTCCCAGAAGTTTCAGAAAGTCAAAAAAAGAAGATTTTAGACGACGGAATCAAAAGGTTGTTTGAAGAATACAAATCTAATGACTCAATTTTACCACCTTTTAGCCACGTATTTCAAGAATTAGTCTTTCGTGGTATTATTCCTTATCCAAACGAAAAATCGTCGCTTAAACTTAACGAATGGTATTCTGAAAAAAAACAGCTTGCTAAGGAATTAGTTGAGAAAGAAATTCAAAACGAGATTTCAAATCCTGAAAGAACACAAAGCAAATCTTTATTGCAGCAAATTCTTGGAGAGGTAGAGCTTGGAAAGCACGAAAAAATACAGCTCAAACTTGAGCAAATTATTCTTGAAGGAGTCTTTCAAAGGAGAATAAACGAAGGTAAACCAATTGACGATTGGCTTAGATAAATCAACAAAAACTTATTGTAAAACCAACTATTCGAATTTATCGAACAGTTCAACTATTGTCTAAAATGAACAACCAAAATAACGAGCCAAACCTTTTCATAATTGCTACAGGAGAAGGAGCTAATACAAAATACTACAACGGAAAACACCAATACTTTACAAGTGATCTTGCAGGAGCTACCTATGCAAACAAAAATCAGGAAGCACTGCGAATAATCAACTACTACAAATTGGCTAACTCTCGCGTAATTATCATAAAAGAAAGCGAGTACATTTTCGCTAAAGCAAATGCCATGACCAAACTTACAATCATGGCTGAGTGCGTAAGTATGTATCTGAAAGAAACTATTGAATTTCTACCAAACAAAAGCCAAGTAACCAAGAACGCACACAAGCATTTAAAACTTGCTGCTGAAAGTATCAAAGGACTTAATCCAGACTTTGAACACTTTGTAAAAACTCATGAAGACGATGTTTTTGACGTGCAAGGTTACTTTGATAAATTCATTCACGAAGTAGCAAGTATTCCTTTTGTTGACTTACTTAACGTTACAGCTATTCTACAAGCCTACAAAATAGACGAGAAGTCTATGTGTGGGATTGCTAAAAAAGTTATTAAGCATAACGAGGATAAAGAGAAAGAAAAGGTCGCTCAGAAAAATCAAGTTTCAATTTATGACATTAAAGGGGTTTAGCTATGAAATACGGAACACTACCCCACGAAGTTGGAACTATTGAGAATGGAATTGACGAAATGATGTTTTATCAGTATCTACCAATCAAAGACAAGGACTCCTTTTACTTTTCAATACCAAGTAGATTAGACAACGACTTTATAACTGAACTTCTAACAGTTGTAAATAATGACTTTATCAATTTGCGAGGAGTAAAAGAGTTTAAAGAAAACTATGTTTACTTAACTGTAAAACAAATCTACACAACCACAGCAAATAATTTAAATCGCCCAGGTATTCATTCAGATGGTTTTATGACAAATGACATAAACTACATCTGGTCAAATGAAATGCCAACTATCTTTTACAGTGGCGAATTTCCAAATGTACCAATGGATGATAACAAATCAATTGAGTATTTCGAACAGCAAAAAAGTAAATGTGAAAGAGTTGTTTATCCAACAAATACTATTCTTCGTTTGAATCAATTCAATATCCACGAAACAAACACGATAGAGGAATTTAACGGCTTGCGTTGTTTTGCAAAAGTCTCTTATTCAAAAGATAAATACGACTTAAAAGGAAACGCAAGAAACGACATTATAACTCACGATTGGGAGTATAGAGAAAGAAGTCAAACAAGAAATATCCCTCAAAAAATAAAGCCATGACAATACAAGAAAGAATATTTAGAAATGCACTCAAAGGAAGTAAGAAGTACTTTGATGAGTATGCAGATGAAGTGTTAGAAATTGTCACAAATGAGGAAATCAAAGATTATGTTTTTTGGGAGTTCTATTTAATTGAAAAAGATGACGCTTATGAATGTTGTGGTTTAGAACACTTAGAAGATGCTAATGAATCAGATTTGCTAAATGCTCTTGAAAATTTAGGCGTAAAACTTCATGGAGAAAATATCATATCAGATGATTTAGTACATCGCTTTATCAAAATACTAAGAGTTGATAATCCTTTAAAAATACAAGCTATTATTGAGCAATTAGAAAGAGAAAATAATCTGTAATGGTAATGGATAGTAAATAAAAAAGCTATCCGTTAAGATAGCTTTTAAATATTTATTTTTTTCCTCCAATTACAATATCTGGAAAAGGTGTGAATTTAACAATAGATACATTTCCAGGCAAAACTCCATTTTGACATAAATAATCCATTAATTGATCATTCATTGTATCATATCCTGGTTGTAATCTAAAATCTCCACAAACACTTAATTCATAAGTACCCCATAACAGGTAAGTAAGTTTATTACATTTTGGCACAAAATCAAAAACATATAAACATGGCTCAGGTATTGGCTCATATTTAATTGGTTTCTGAGCAAACGCTCCCATCGAAAATACTAATGCGAATAGCAAAAATAAGTTTTTCATAATATAAAATTTTAAAATTGGTTTTGACTAAAGTATAAAATTAACAATTAATAAACAAAATATTAGTATAAAATAACTAAAAATGCAAAACAAAAACAAGTGGCAAAACTTTGAAACTGCCGTATTAATAGCGACTGCAACAGCTATTGTTATATTAAATTTATTTTTTCTTTAAACATTTCACATGATACAGACCGAAAACAATTTTCTTCCTCAGAAGGTATTTGAGGAACTGCAAAACTATTGTCAAAAATCAGAGTTTGAAAGAATCAATTTAGGCGAGAAAGAATTCGAATTCTTAAAAGTACCTGATGATGTTCTCTCCTACTTGCAAGAAGAAAAACACGACCTAATAGTAACCTTTATTAGACGTGCTACTCCTGATTTTGACACAGACCTTCGTATTCATTCTGATAACATAATACAAGGCGAAAAAACATCACTTGCTAAGGTGTTATACTTAAATCAAAAAGGAACTGTAAGCGAAAACGGAACAGCATTTTGGAACCATCATATCTACGGAGAGGAACTTCCAAAAGATGTGACTGACGAAGAATTTAACCGATTAATCACAGAAGATGCGAATGATTGGAAAAAGTGGAGTATTCAAAAAGTATTCTACAGCGAACCAAACAAATTATTAACCTACAGTTCTAATCTATTTCATAGTAAGTATCCTGCTCGAATAGTATCAGGAGAAAGAATAGTGTTAGTAGTTTTTTATAAAGACAAGTAGTTATGAGTAAAAAGTACAAAGGAATCAAGCACTCTAAACGATGGTTTATGTGTTTAGGATGGAGAATGGATATAAAATATGGAGTCATATTTTTTATGCCAAATTACAAAGAGTACCGTTGCGCATTACCAATGTGCAAGAACAGACACAAAGGGTTAAAACATAGAAGATAATTTATAAAGACAAATAAACATGGCAAAAAACAAACTAGAAGACTTTAAAGAGTCTGTTTCAGAAACAGTTGCAAAAGATATTCTTTTAGAAGAATTAGAAGAGCAAGGGCACCTAGTAATGGTAGAAGATGTAATTTTTTGGGCATTAGAATTTTATGTACAAAACTATGACAAAGGAAAGGCAACAAGTGGAAAGGCAGTAGCTTATACAATTGTAGAGAGAATAAAAGAACAAGAACAAATAACTCTAGACAAAAACAGATGGTCTAGAGAGTAATTAATAACCCCTTTAAAAATAAAAACGAATGATTAACTTATTCAACACACAAATCGAAACATTAGCTATCCACAAAGTTGGAAACAAAAGCAGAAATGAAGCAGTCTTTTTATCAGAAGAACCTTACAATCTTACAGATGAAATTGCACCACTTGTAAAAGAATTCTTCTTTAAACCATTTAGAGAGAAAGAAGAAAACTACTATCAATTTGCACACGATGTAGATTTAGAATTTAATGAGATGTACAACTATGTAAGCGAGGTATTCACTTGCCCTTCTCCTGAAAAAGTACAAGAAGTTTCAAAGAGAATAACGCAACACCTATTCGACCAAAGTAACCACCCTCATATCAAAAATGGAGAAGTATATGTCGCTTACTTAACAAACCTTTCAATTGACAATAATGTAGTAGACGCAATTGGAATATTCAAAAGTGAAATCAAATCGGATTACCTGGAGATAAACGAAAAAGAGTCTCGCTTAGAAATGAATCTTAAACAAGGAATATCACTTGACAAGTTAGACAAAGGAGTACTTATCTTCAACTACCACAAAGAAGAAGGCTACAAAATACTAACAGTAGATAGCAACAAATACGATGCTCGTTATTGGCTTGAACACTTCTTATCTGTAGACATATTCCAAGACGAAACATATTACACTAAAAAGTACCTTAAATTCTGTCAAGACTTCGCTAAGGAAGTAGTACTACCCGCAGAAGATAAAAAAGAAGAGGTTATGTTTATGAATCGCTCAGTAAACTACTTTGCAAGTAATGACGATTTTGAAGAAACAAATTTCTTAAACGAAGTAATCGACAATCCAGACTTAATCTCTGAATTCAAAAACTACAAAGTAGATAAAGGCGAAAAGTATAGCATTGAAGATCTTACCTCCTTCCCTATTGCAAATGGAGCTGTTTCAGATGCGCGTAAAAAGATTAAAAACGTAATCAACTTAGATACGAATATCACTATCAAATTGGATTTTGTTAATCCAGAAAGTGCTGATAAGTATATTGAAAAAGGTTGGGATGAAGAAAGACAGATGTACTATTATCTTGTTTATTATAATAAGGAACTGAAATCTTAAACTAAATAGTGTGTTACAGAAGTAAAATTTTGTAACACATTTTTACTTACAAAGTATTGTTTTTAATTAAAATTATCTTAATTTTAAAACAACCAATTTAATAAATTTATTAATTATGAAGAAAATTCTATTATTAGCTTTTGCTATTTCTATTGTTTCTTGCTCAAAAGAAGACAATAACTCAATTAAAGAAAGTAATTCAAATTACAAAGAACAAGCTGTTGTGGAGATTTATAAATTCGCAAAACACATTATTACAAACAATACAGGTGAAAAATTTACTGCTAATCTTATTTTTTTACCAAAATTTTCTAAGTCACAAAATTTTGATGATGTATTTAGTTATTACGATCATCAATACTCAGAAATGTTAATAGATATTGATCCTTTTGCTAATTTTAATAGTATACCAGCAGGAGGTAGTACCCCACCAAATTTTACGCAGGATCTTATATTTAGTGAATGTTATGAATTACAAGCTATATTAACGCCATATTTAAATGCTAATGATATACCTTATAATAACAAGTATCCTGCTGACACAGAAGCAAGCTGGTATTTCAAAAACTTTTTCATTGAATTAACTTCAGATAGCACAGGTGAAAAAGTCATTCTTTCTATTGATAATGATCGTACACTACCATATAATCCTAAAAAATATTCTCCTTCTAACATTAATAAAATTGTATTAAGAGATTTTTATACTGGACTACATCACGAATTTAATTATCAAATATTACCTCCACAAAGTTCACCTATAACGCCAGGGAATCCACTTACTCCACCAAACAACATATTGTTTGGTCCAGATTATTTTGAAAACAAATATTATCTTGATGATGCAGCTCCAGTACAACTATTTTCTACGATACTTGCTAAAGCACACTTTGAAAAAGATCATTCAACAGGAAGATATAAGTTAACTATTAAAAAAGTTAATAAAAATGGAGAAGAAATAGATGAACCAAACTAACACAAAAGCCCCTTAATTGGGGCTTTCTTATTTTATTTACGACTTTTACTCTCAAAATGAATTTTTAAATAATCTGAATTATCTAAAATTTTAATAGCATTAGGGTAATGATTAGCTATAATTTCCTTTACATTACTTATTGATCTAATAGATCCAAAGTTTCCGAAACTTTCTTTAATTTCATTCATTATTTCTTTATCATTAAGGATAGTGCTTAATAAATCTATCCTATTATTAATACTCGAATTTATTTTTACATGAACTTCTTTATCTTTAACAAAATCACCAACAATTCTATGTAATGAATCTAACTTTTCAATTACAAATTCATTAATAGGTATTTCTGTGTTATTTATTTTTGCTGGCTTTATTGTTCTTCCAAAGCTCTTTAAGAATGGGCTATATTCCGAATCTTCATTTTTCTTTTTTAATGTAGCTTCTATCTTTTGAGCCAGCTTCTCTTTAAAACTTAAAATGTCTCCAAATCTTAATGATGAAGGATAAGATATATGTTCTATTGAACCAATATCAAAGGAGTAATTAGTTTTGTCATCAATTACTATAATAGTTGGTTTATCAAATGCTAATCTTAATCCTAATTCAAACATCACATTAGGGTTTTTAGAACTAACATCACAAACAATTATATCATCATTGTAGATATTTGTAACAATCCTCTCTTGAATTAATCCAACTGAATCATCATCACTAACTATTCTTGAGTGTAATTTCAAAGAACTTAATACATCTTTGATTATACCTTCTACTTCTTTCCAATGCCCTATAGGATATTCTTTATGATCAGAAATTGGCATAATTATTCCACACATAATCTTCTTCTCATCTTCTTTACCTATTTTTACATTTTCTTTTATTACATTATCTTCTTCTTGTACATTTTTTTTAGCTGACATAATTAAAAGTTTAATCGATAAATATATAATTCATTAATATCAATAACAATAAAACTTATAATAATTTTACATTACATTTGCATAGTATATATAGCAAGCTAACGTCAGCGGAATTGTACCGCTGTTTAGTAAGTTATTTAACTAAGGGTGAAGTGAGTCTGAATAGATATGGTTTCTAACTTCAGCGTAATTGGAACGCTGTTTAGAAAACTATTCAGGCTTTTTTTTATTTCACCAACTTCTGATACTCTACCATCACTTCTTTATTGATAGCATTGTTCTGTTTTAATACTCTTGAACTCCTATTCCATAAGTATTAAGTATAAGATCATACATAATCTGTTCTGGCTCTTCATTATTATTTATAGCTTCAATAATATCTGCAATGCCAATAGGGATGAATAAAGCTTTTGTGAAATCCCAAGTAGTTGCATCTTCTAAATCTTTATAAAAATCTTCAGGGTGTTTACCATTTAATGTTTTAACTGTTGTAGATACCGCAGGACTAAATTTATTTAAGAAAAATCGTCCAAGATCATTAAATCTATCACTATTTAATTCTTCAAAAGTCATGGTATCATAGTCAATTCCTTGTGATTTTCTATTTGATAAAAATCTTGCTAAAGTTCGCATTTGAATACCAATACCAGCAGTAGTATCATATCTCTTTTTACCTATTTTTAATTTTGCAAAATCAGTCGAAACAGGATTATAATCAACTGTAGCTTCTTCATCTTCATCATCTCTTTTTACTAATAAATTCCAAGCCATTGCTAAAATTTGAGTCATAACAATATTATAGCCAGCTAAAGCAACAAAACTTGCTACTGCTCTTTTTCTTATGATAGGCGAAGCTTTTGAATTAAAAGCAGTCTTTAAAAGCCCTAATGGCGCTGTTATAGCTTTTGGAGAAAAGAATACAACGTTTAAAGCTCTATTAATTGTAGGATCTGTGGTTATTGATGGACCTCTTAAGGTTGCGCTATTTATAAGACTTCCTATAGCTTTGAATACCTCAGGATCATTCTCTCTTGTGTAACCAAAAGCTTCATGTTCTGCAGCATATTTTCTATAAACTTCTACCCTTAACATATTTAAAAACCCTGAATATGCTCTTTCACTCCCTCCTGTGATATTACCTACTATAGGAATTTTTGAAAGCATGCTATCCATAAAGGCTTCTTCTTGTCTCAATCTTTGAACAGTATTATCTGCTATAAATACTCCATCCTCAATGATATTAATATAATCTTTTGATGATTCTAATTTGCTCATCCATTTTTTATAATAATCATTGCTAAATGCAAATTTATGCATGTTAACAGCAGATTTTCCAAACTCTTTAGGGTTTATCAATCCTAACATAATACCTTGACGTAACAAAGCGGATAAGTCAGCAGTAGCTTTTAATCCTTTTATAGTTCCGAATGTTTTAAAGACAATGTCAATTACTTTTGTAGGAATACCTCTCTTTCGAAGTTCTTCTTTTTCAAACTCAATATCCCATTTAGTTTTAGTCTCCATTACCTTTAACTTTAAATCAGCAAGGTCTGTATCATATTTTACCTTAATAGTCTTTCGCTTAGTAAAATCTTTATTTGCTAATTTTTCTTTCAGTTCACTCAGTCTATTTCTTTGGTATTTTTTAGCTCTTTCAAGTCGTTTAGTTTCTGCTATACCTACTTCTTCCAATAGGTTATTTAATTCTGTTCTTTTTTCAGCAATTTGCTTATTTAGTATGTCTATTTTAGTAGCTGTTATCTCTTTCTTCTCTGCCTTTGGAGATTGCTTCTGATTATTCTTTACAAACTCAAGTTCTAATTCTAAATTCCTAAGACTTTTTTCTTTTCTATTAACAGTTTCATTTACTAATGTTTCTTCACTTTTTATTACTTTACCAAAATGATCATCATACTCTTTTTGCAATTCTTCTTTTTGTTTTATTAATTGCTTAGCTTCATCATCTAAAATAGTATTACGTTTTTCTTTAATGATTCGTTCATTCTTATCAATAGCATCTTGTAGATCATTCAATCTATTTTTCACTCTTGTTTTGTATACCTCTAAAGCATCTTTGTAATACTTTTGTTTATCAGTTGAATCATCAAGAGACAAGTTCTTAAGAAGTTCTTTAATTTGCTTAATTCTATTTCTTTGCTCTGATGTGTATTCCTTTGGTTTACGACCACTTCTTAATGGTCTTTTGTTATTAGATAAATCCTCTAATGCTGAAATTTGCTTTCCATCTGTTTTTAACTTACTGATTTCTTTTTTAATGACATCTTGTGTTTCATTAATTTGTTTACCATATCCAGTTATAGCATCTCTTACTTCTCTATGTGTTAAGTTTGGATATTTAGATTCTAACGTTTTATGAACAGCATCTGTAAGATCTTTAATATTGTCAATACCATCTGCTACTAATCGATATAATAAATCTCCTTCAACCTTTATTGCTCCTTGTTCAATATCATTATTCTGGCTTGGAATTGAAAGTTCTTTTTTTATAAAGTTTCTAATATCCTTTTTTGAAATACTCTCCGCTTGTATCTTACCTTCATTAGATAGTTTTTTGTACCAATTAGATTTTTTTATTTCTTCAATACCTTTTTTAACTGCCTGTTCAATTGTTGCACCTGCTTCTAAGGCTGTAGCTGCAACTTCTATTGCTCCATCAAGTATTCCTTTCAATACTCCTAATGGATCACTTTGAAGTTTATTAAGGTCATTCAAGGTTTTTGTAAACTTAGTCTTTCTAAGAGCGGAGGCAGCCTTTTTTAAAGAACTCTCACTTGGCTTTTTATTACTCTCTTTATTCAAAGCCTCTTGTATATTACTAAAGGCTTCTTGTTCTTCGAGTGTCCCAACCTTGTCTTCAAGTTCTTTTATTTGTTTCTCAAGCTTTTCAATATTCTGTGATTGTTTTTTTAATATTGCTTCTATTTCAACTGGCATTTCATCTCCAAATTGTTTCTCCCATCTTTCTTTAGCTAACCCTAAATCATACTTCATTTCAAAATTGTTATAAATTCTATTAAGCATGGCAGTTTCTTGCCCATTTAAGGTTCTTTCATTAGCAAATACTTTCATAATAAGAGCAAGTTCATCTGATAGATATTCAACCAACTTTGTATCATTTTTATCAACTGCATCAGATATCTGTTTATTTATATCCTCGAATGTTTGAGCCATTACCCACATTCTTGCACCACCACGTATTTTCCCCTCTTTAGCGAGAATGTAAGCATCTGCTATTCCTAATTCTTTGATAATCTTCTCTGCGTTCTTTTGTGCTAACTCTTGACTCTCTACATCATACTTCAATCCTAATTCATCTAATTTTTCACGAACAGTGTTATTTAAGTTTTCAGAATTAAAGGCTCTATTTGTAAATGCCTGTTTTTTACGCTTAGACTTTTGCTTTACTTCATCTACTTCTTTTTTACTATCTGCATCATTTTGTATCTTTGCTTCAGAAGGGGATGCGTCAAAGCGGTTTTGGACGTTAGCGGAAGGTGAGTAATCAGCATTCTGGCGTTGGTCGATACCCTTCTTTTTTTCAAAGTCTCCTTTGTTTGCGCTTGCCAAACTTCCTTTTACAATTTCTTCAAGTTTTAGATTTAATATTTGATCAGAAGTATAATCTTTTAAAGAGATACCTAATTTATCAGAAAGCCATCTTATAGCATCTACAACTGCAGCTTCTAATTTTTCATAAAAAGAAGAGTCTAATTGTTTATTTCCAATCTCTCCTATCATTTGAACCCTTGCTTCTGATTGTTGTTGTTCTAATGACTTATTTGCATAATTAGGATTGTCTTGAACCTTCTTTAAATATCCATTCTCATTAGCTAAAGTATCAAGTCTACTAATTGCCGAAATAGCATGATTATCTCCTTCTAACGAAGCTTGTTTCATCATATTATCGAATGGATGATATACTTCATGTAATAGTGTTTCAGGGCTCAATGCTGATTCATTAATATAAATTTCTCTTTGCCCTTGTTCGTTTAAATATGTAGCTCCCCATATTGTACCATCAGGAGTTTGCATAAACTGAGTATCTATGTCATATACATCAGCTTCCACCTTTTTCTCTCCTTCTAAAATTTCATTAGAGATTCTGTGATGTCCATCAATTACGTAATACTTATCCCCTTGCTTAAACAATAATGGACGTTCTCTTATATCCTGAACCTCTTTTAAATTATTGATATTTACATTTTTCTGAGTAGGTATTATATTGCTAACATCAACAGACTTAACAGATACATTTTTACCTTCATCTACCATTTTACTAACTATACTTTCTGTTTCTCTACTTAATACTTCTACATCATTCATGAAAATATTTTGTGTAGGGACTTTAGGCTGAGTATATTTATTGTCAGAAGCTAATCTCTTATAATCAACCTGAAAATCAACATCATTAATTATTGGATTCTCAAATTTTTGTATTATATTTGAAGCACGAGAGAACAGTCCTTTAACGTCAGCGGAATTGAACCGCTGTTTAGAGAACCATTCTCTCATTTTTTGTTTATCAGCGTACCTTGTAAGGTTATTGTTTATTGCTGATGCAATCTGAGTACCCTTTCTTGGGTAAACACTTCTAATACTATTTACTTCTATTTTGCCTAATACTTTATTAACTTCAATAGCAGCAATGAAGTTTTTATTCCCTTTTTTAATTTCTGTTAAAACAACAAAACTCCCATCTACTGTAGAACTATCAAATACAGCTAATGGATTTTGTACTGCTATCGCTAAATCTTTTATCTCTGATAATTCAAATGGATGATTAACTTGTTGTTGTTTATCTGATATTCTACTTGCTGCTAATTCTATAGGTAAATTAGGAATACCTGCTGCTTGAAGTATTTTAGTTGGACTACCTAATTTAAAAATATGACCTTTGGGTAAAACACCTTTTTCAAGTTGCTCTAATTCATTATTGAAAGTATTATTAATACCCTCCCATTGCTTTTGGAAGAATACATTATTTGGATTTTCACCTAATACTTTCTCTAACTTTTGAGTATCGTTATGCACGTTTCCTGCTCCAAAGAAATTTTGATACACATTAACTAACTTATCAAATGTAGGTTTAGGTAACGTTTCTTTACTTTCATTGTTTACAAGTCCTTCAACTGTTTCGGTGGGTTGTACACTTTGTACTTCGTTATTTCCTTGTGGTTGGTTTTCAAGTTCTGTTTGTACTGAATCCAACTTATCATTTCCAGGTTGAATATTTCCATCAGAAACAATATCTTCTTTCTGTGCTGCTTCATTTGTTTTTAAAGCTTTCTTTTCAGTTTCTTCCTTGCGATAATTCTCCAATGCACGTTTAGAAATTTCAGCATCTTCCAAATTGATAGTTTTGTTACCTTCTGGATCTTGTTCTTGAAGTAATTCTTTACTTGCTTCATTTTTTAATCTAAGTATTTCGCTTTGAGGTAGCAATCCTAAAATAGTATTGGCATCTTGTTTTAAGATACCTACTCTTTGATTTTCAACAGCATCAAACTCATCTTTTAAATTAGATACAATTTGGTCTTTTAAAGACTGTTCTAACTCTCCTTTTTGTATTTCCTTAGCTTGCTCTTTTAAATTAGCTTGTGTGCGCTCAATTCGTTTTAAAGCATCAAACTCTTCATTAGATAGAGAAGAAATATTATTAGTTACCTTTTCAAGGAATGATTGACTTTTTACTTTAGCTTTATTTAATTGAGATTCAATAGTGGTTTGCTCTAATACTGATAAATTAGGATTATCTAAAGCTTTTTCTAATCGCAGTATTTCTTTGTTTGCTTTAGATATGTTATTGTCAACAGTGTAATTTTTTAGTGCTTTATTAATAGAAAAAGCATTAGAAGAACCAGACATGATAAATCCTATTGACATACCTGCTGCTGTTGCGTCAAAAACATTGTCAAATACACCCACATCTTTCTTACCTAAAGCATGTATGTCCATTAAATTTTGCATTATTTCTGTTCCTGCCTCATCTATTCCTTCATATACTGTATTCTTTGCCACATCCAAAGTACCTTTGCCAAATTCTTTTGAGAATTCTTTGACTCCTTGCCACATTCCACCAGAAATCATTTTTCTTTCAGGCAAAGTAGCTGATTGAAAAACTCTTTTTGCATTCATCATTACCATTCTATCTACAGTAGCAGAAATAGTTTCAGAAGCACCATATCCAATAGGAACAAGTGTTTTTTGCATATCACTATAAACTACACCTTCCTTTTCTTGATCTTGCAACATATCCTCATACTTAGTACCTGTTGCAGAAGCTCCTAATGCAGCAATACCCCCTGCTCCTGTTGCTATAGTAGCATAAATAGGCACTTGATTAGCTACAGCAGTATTCAAAAACCATTGTCCAAAATCAGGTAAAAAATTTGGGCTATCAAAATTAATGTCTTCAATCGAAATAGGTTTAGCTATTTTGCTTCTCACATCCTCAGCTGTATCGCGTAAAAAACTACTTGCCTTTCTAAGTGGAGAATCATTTGTGTATGCTCTATTATTTGAAGGTGAAGTATCAAGCCAGTCTAAAAAAGAAAGCCCTCCTGCTGTTAAATCTAATCCAGTTGCCCCAGCATTATCAACGAAATTTTTAAGCCATCCATAATTACGTTTAAGTACATCAATATTATCTCTTATATTACCTATCTTTTCTTGATTAGAAACATAATCTTCATAAGACTCTTTTAAATTAAGCACGTTAGACTTGTGCTTATTATAAAGTTCACTTAGTTTAGTATATCTATCAACAGGAGTTAAGTATTTATTATTTTTTACTTCATTAATTTCCTTGATATTATTATCAACAAGAAATTCTAAGAAATCTTTTTTCTTTAGAATATTTCTGTCTTTCTCAGATAAAGAGTCTAATTCACTTGTTTGAAAAAGCTTTAATTTCTCTTTATCTGATATACCAGAAGCATCAACTCTCTTTTCTGCTTCTTTAATAAATGAACGCACTTGACTATCTGATTCAGATTTAATTTCTTTTTGAATCTTTAAATCACGTGCCTTAGCTATCTTTTCCTTTTCTGTAAACGTGGGAATAGGTTTATTTTCTTTCTTAGCAATTGCTACATCTTGCTTGATTTGCTTGTTCACTTCTTTTAACTCATTTTCTAATGGATTTGTTTGAAACTTTAAATCCTTACTTACTTCTCCATCACCAAACAAATAAGCCATACCTGTAGCTTGACCTAAATAGTCCATACCTGCATTTAAGGCTTTCTTACCATAATGTTTTATGTTATTCCAAATTCCTTCTTGGTTAATCTCCGCATCAACTTTCTGGGTTATCTCTTGTTTACGAGTATCAGACACAGCATATGTAGCTTGTAAATCATCATTAAGCTTAGAAACCTCAGGATTACTTTTATTAATTAGCTTCCTTGATGTATCCAAAGAAATATTTCCCGAATTTGATTCCGAACTTTTTTGAGGAACAGTAGAATTTGAATTGTCTTTTTTTTTTACTCCCATTAAATCAGAAAATTCGTCCAATGATTTACTATAACCTTTAGACTTAGCTTCAATATATATGTTATTTAAAGCCTCATTATTTGTAGAAATAAGGCTACTGAATTCGTCCAATGATTTATTATAACCTTTAGACTTAGCTATGTTATAAGCCCCCTGTAAAGCTTTGTTTTCTTTTTGCATACTATTAATTAATAACTTGACCAATCAAAATCATTAGATGATTCCTTATTCATATTTTGCTCTGCGTATCCTCCTCTCTCACGAAGTTCTTGAACTGTTATATTTTGATTTTTAGCTATATAAGCTTCTGTTTCTTTAGAGCCCAAAACAACCTTTCTTTCTTTAGTTTTCACTTCTTTTTTCTTAACTATATTTGATGACTCAAACTCTACATCCATTAATATTCTTCCATCATTACTATAAGTGTATTTATGGACAATTGGATCTTTTATGTTTTCGTCTTTAATTGTTTTGTCTTTACCTGTAGAACTTGTTTTAGCATTAAAACTTGGTATTTTTACACCACCTGATATAGAAACACTTTTTGCTCCTTCTTGAATCCTCTTAAAGTCGTTTTTACCCCATCCTTGCTCTGTAGGAGTAGTTGGTTCTGAAAGATTGTTTTTTGTGCCTTCTGCCTTTTTAGCTGCCGCAGCTGCAGCTTTTTCGGCATCTGCTTTAGCATCTCTACCTTGTTCATACTTGAATTTATCAACAGCTAATTGGTGATTTCTATCGACTTTACTTTTGTTAAATGTATCTACCCTATTACTTACTTGATTAAATAAATAATCATTTAAAGCATCTATACTTTCAGATGTTGGAAAATTAAACTCTTCAATACCTCCTGCATAAAGAGCTCCTTTTAAAATATCGTTATTACTTAATCTACCAGCTATAAGTTCTTTTATAGAACCTTCTTTTGGGAATTTTGTATGATAATCAGTATTTCCTTTACTCCATTCTTCTTCAACAATAGCAACCTCTTTTGCTATTTCGTTGGACATTTGATTAAGATCAATTCGCTTTATCTTATCAGGCATCCAACTTTTATTCATAAACTCTTGTTCTGAAATAACATCAAGATTACCATCACCATCTACATCGACTATAAAATCAAAACTTCCATCATCATTTAATCTAATAGTACCTTTTCCTCCACTTATACTTTTTAGTGATTTTTCAATTTCAGGAGTCAATACTATTTCTCCTTTAGAAATAGCATCTGTTGTAGATTTAACCTCGCTCATTAGGTTTTGATATGACATCTTTAATCTCTTTGGAATCATGTTAAGCCTTTCTTGTGAAGGCTTAGCCTCATAAGAACTCATTTTCCCTGATTCCACAGCATTGTACAACTCAAGATGTTTGTTCATAGCCTGATCTACTATTCCAAATAATAGCTGATCAATTGGCGTAACACCAGTAAGCTCAACTTGTTTTGCATTATCCCAGAACTCTTTGGCATTTTTTCGCCTTTCTTCCTTTAGTTCTTTCTTTTTTTGATATTCAAATTGTTCATTTCGCCTTCTTTGTTCTTCTCTTTGAAAATTGAGTTGATCTTGTTGAGCTATTGTATCAGCTAATGAAAATCTATTTGGTTCAGCAGAAGCGTAAGCATTTGTGTGATTTCCGGCCATAGTTATACAATATTATTTCCTTTATACATATTACCTTCTGTTGTGAAATCAACAGGTGAAAACTGTGGAGGAAGTATATTTTGGAATGGATTGTAATATCCGTTTGAAGCAAGTCCTTTTTTACTACCTGTTCCTTTTGTATCTTCGCTACCATTTCCACCAGTACCAGTACCTCCATTATTATTATCTTCAATTGCTCTACCTAAAGAACCTGTTGCTGCAATAGCTGCATTAATTCCATTCCACATATTTTGATCACCTGCTGCATGCTGACTTTGAAGTGCGCCAATATTCTGCATATCTCTTTGCTCTCGAATATTTGTCAATCTTCCTTCTTCTTGAGCAATTGCATATTCCCTTTGAATAACTTGATCGTCTAAGTCTTTTTGAATTTGCCTATTTGTTTTATTTATTCCTGCTTGTAGTTGAGGAATACCAGCTCCTAATACTCTGCTTCCTCCTCCTTGAAGAGCATCGACTACATTAGCAACTGTACGTTGAGATTCTTCAAGCATTAAATCTGTTCCAACAGTAGATATTTGGATTCTCTCAGCTGCATTACTTAACGCCTGACGATCATAACCATTTAGTTCTTGTTTGGATTTTTTCTTTTGTTCCTCTCCTTGGTAAATTGAATAACCTGCTGCTGCAACACCTATTGCTGCACTTGTAATCGCTGCTGCCATAATAAAAATAGATTTTACTTATTAACTCAATCAAAGATAATAAATAAAATCTATAATTATTTAAAGAAGTATTGTTTTTGATTATAACATCCTAATCATTTCTGTAGTGTTTACAGAACCTTTAACAAACTCACAATCAGTAAATCTATCTATTAAAGAAGCGTTTTTAAGATTAGTATAAGCAACTTTAAAACCATAACTACCTGCTAACTCACAAAGAGAATTAATAAGCAATTCCAAACATTCTTTTCTGTCTGATTCTCTATAATCTGGATTCGAAACGATAAACTCTATCCAACACATTTTAGAGTTTGTGAAGTAGATAAAACCTGCACAAATATCAACTCCATCTTTCGATAACATAATACCACAGGTTCCATTATCAGGAAGCATTTCTTGTAATGGTGGAGCAAACCTATGCCACTTCCACCATTCTACCAATTGAGGATAATCGGATTCTTCTAACAACCTTGATTTAAACATAACTTTTCACAATATTAGAATTGATAGCAAACAACTCTACTTGTTTACCATCGTTATTAGTTAATTCCACATCTGCATAGTAACCTCTTATTTCCCCTCCATCAATACGGCTATTCTTTGCTGAAAAGAAAAACATTCCTCTAAATGATAAAGTAGTTGGGGTGTCAATCGTTATTTCTTCTGGTGTCTTTGATTTTATTACTCCAAGCTTTACCTCTTGATCATTATCAAGAACAAACAAAGTATCTCCAACATTAACTAATTCGCTTACAAATTGAAAAGTGAATGTATCTGAATTGTGATCCATACACACACCTACTCCTTGAGAGTTTCCATTAAAATCTGTTTCATTTTCATTACCTCGCAAATAAGCAAAATATCTACTTTCTTTCTTTTCAAACTCTGTATTAACTAAAGTAGTTTCTGTAAGGTTTGTTTTAAGTGAAACATCCCAAGAAGCACTACCTTCAATAACAAATGTTTTAAAGATCTTGTCTTCTGTTTGTGCATCATTAAATACAGTACTTATTTTAGATGGATATCTGACTCCAAAAAATGTATTTACTATTGGGTTATTTTTGTCATTTTGTTGCCACAAATTACCTTGATGAATAGCATAAGCAACACCTCCTAAACGTAAATAAGCTTGAGGTGTAAATGAGAAGAAACTAACCCATCCTTTCTCTTTTTCTTTAAATCCAAGTGTTCTCATAGTTATTCAAAGTTTATATATTCAGATGTTAATCCTTCTCTATCAACAGAAGCCACAACAAACAAAGCATCTTCTGCAGGTATTTTAAGCTTAAATTCTCTTATTACAGATTCCTCTTTAGTTTTTTCAACTACAAAATAGTCAAGCCATTCATCAGAAGATTTTGAACGATAACGAATATTATAGCTAACAACTTCTTTTTGATTGTTTCCATAAATTATTTGAAGATTAGCTATATTTTCTACTGCTGACAATATTTTAGCACTTGCAGGTGGTAAAAGCTTGTTTGTATCTATATCTGTCTTTTTAAACTCAAAAATCAAATACTTAAACTTCTCTGGTCTTGATTCGATAACATTACTTATTTGAATATTTACATCTCCTTCTTTTTCATCTGTCAAATAAACTTCCATTGATCTATCAATAATCTCTGATAGTTGTTCTTCTTTGTATTCAGTATCACTTGATAGATAACGCATTTTAATATGGTCCTTATCATAGTTATATTTCTTATCTGACTTAACAGTCATATTAAGTAATGAATTAAGTCCTATGAATTTACCTATACCTTGTTTTCCTATTTCAGTTAGGAATAAGTTAGTTGTTTTTGTATCTAAAGAAACATCATTATAGTAATACTGACCTTGCCCCCATTTAAAGCCAACTAAAGCAGATACGTCATAGACAGCTTCTTCACTAATTACAATAATTGTAATTCCAATATCTGTACCTTGTGGAGCTATATTTTTAATAGTATAAGAAACCTCATCTGTTACAGGTGTGATTGTAGTTTCAAGCAATAAGTCTTGCAAACTAACTTTTTCCATTCTAATAAGCATTTCGCCTATTCCAGAAACATTTGATTCTACATATCTTCTACCATCCACAATTGCCTCAATAGTCGCTCTACCATCTGTAATATTATACTGTAATTTAGCATCACCATTAAGTTTTCCTAAGCCTAAATCGTATTTAAACGCTTCTGTTTCTTTAAATTTAATTATCTCCGTATTACTATCAAACACATATTTAAGTTGATTACGTTCAAAGAAAGTGATATTATAAAGCTTAGTGTAAGGATCGTATCCTCCTAATATTTTCCAATCTGATTTACTTGATAATTCATCGCGGAAGAAGCCTTCCATACCATAAGTGATTGGTGTAATTCCATTATTTGATAATCTAAGTACATGGCCACGTTTTGCATCAATCCAATAAACCCTGTTACCTTCCATTTCAAAAGACTCAGGGTGTGACATTCCATACTCTCCTGAGTAAGCAACATATTCGCCAAGTATATAAGGCACTTTAGTAATATTGGCAGCTCCATCAGCTCCATACATTACATCTTTCCCAAACATTACTTGTCCTACTTTTTCGGTTTGAAAAACAAGCAAGTTGCTATCTCTCGAAACAATCTTTTGCACCCATCCATTACCCTTATCGAGTTCTTTCCAATTTAGCAAACTCCTGTTAAATGAGTTGATACCATTGATACCTGTACTCTCAATAAAAGCTTCTGAATAAGTTAAGTCAGAATAACGAGTAATTTCTGCATAATCATCTTCACTTGTAGCAGTAGTCATTAAATCTAATCCTAATGAATTTGCGTTGAAGTTATCTTTTATCTTATATGATTCTACACTATTTCCAAAAGCAAAACAATTATGAAAGTCAAGTTCAAGTTTTATTTTATCTCCTACAATTGGCATATTAGGATTTTCTCCTGAGTGCCTTCCATTAATAATATGAAACACTTGACTCGTTTTATAGAATATACCTACATCTACTTTCTTTTCTTCTTGTGTTTCGAAGATGTATATCCCATTATTTTGACGAACAACAATAGATATATCTAAATACGAAGCCCTATTTCCACTCAAATGTCTTTTAGTGGATATAATAGTCATTACATTATTATTATCAATATTTATGAATGGTTTGTAATCATCAATAGAGTTACCTTCATTCCCCCATAATTGAGCCTTATTTCCTATTTCATCATCATACCATTGTTTAAAATCATAATTAAGTTTATTGATATTGTATGTTTTACTGAATATGTTTTCTTGCCAACCAGCATCAGGACAATGTGCTGATTTAATCCAAACTTGAATTACAGAACCTTGATTTAATTTCAAAGGAGAGCCATCACTTTCTGAAAATGGTTTTGTTCTTATTCTTGCATAATCATTATTGCCAACTCTTGTACTGCTACTTCGAGAGTTTGCACCAGTATTCTCAGAAACAGTATTAAACTTACTTTCATCCATTACAAAACCAACAGGTTTTATTTTTATATAAATCCCCTCTGGCTCTACAATATCATTTCCACTTTGGTCTTTATTTCCTTTCAAAAAATCCTTGTCCTTCCAAGCTCTTTCTAAAACTTTTACAGTAAGTACAGAAGAAGCTTCTTTACCTGAATCTTTCTTAAGAATTAAAGTATCTCCTTCTTTTACTTTGTCCTTAGAAGTGCCTTCTAATTTGCAATAAACATAACCCTCATAAGGAAAGTAAACACTTATATAAATTGTTTCATATGTGTTAGCTGTTGATTTAACAGCTAATCGATATGTTTTAGCCCAAGCTGGTGGCCTATGATTAATTGATACCTCTAACTTGTTTACTTTTATTGACCTTTCAATACCAATATGTGTTGAGTTATTCAAGCAAGTAATTGCTGTAGATGATCTCTTAAAATCATCTTCATAAATTATTGCAACTTCATAATCTCTATTTGTTTTTGCTGATTTAAAAGAGCCAATTGCGTTAAGTTTTATAATAGAGTTATTTGAGAACTTAGCATATAGGTTACTAAGCCATTCTTTTCCATCTTCTCCTATGTAGTAAATCCACCCAAATTTAACCTCAAAAAATAATTCTCTTTCAACATCATCATATTTAGCCTCAATTGTCACAGGTTTTTTTAATGCACTTGTACTTTCGTAATCTTTATAATTAGTAATGTTCTTTGCAATAAAATCATTAACATAACTTATAAAATCAATAAAATCAGATTCAGTAATTAAATCTTTTAATGTGGTATAATCCTTTTTAAAGTCATAGAAAAACTCTGTATCAATCATTGTTTTATCCTGGGATAAAGAACCTCCAGAATCATTAATAATTGTCATTAATAGATTCATAGAATATCCTTTCTTATAGAATGTTTTTGAATCTTTAATAACTAAGTATTTGTTATTGTAACTCGCTACATTACCTTGCTCAATTGATTTACCAATATCATAACTTTTTACTGATACATTAAAGTCTGGTTTAATATCTGCTCCTGTAGAATCAACCATATGATAACCTTCTGTATAGTTACCAAATACAAGTCTATTTCCAACTACAGTTAATGCTTTTGCTTTTCGAGGTACATTGTCAAATTCTTTGAATAATTCTTTTTCAGGAAGGACCTTATACAGCTTATTGTTTGAATAAATGATTGACTGAATAGAATCATCTGTAATAGATAATTTCTTCTTATTAAATGTTTCAATTATATAGCAGTTATTAGATCTACTTTCTTTAGCTATAACTTGTATTTCCTTTACCTGTTTTCCTCCACTATTGTACGATACTTGAACTCCATTGTAACGGTTTATCATTCCGTTATTTTCTTGTGTGTCATAATCAATCTCTACTCCTTTTGGTTCAAAAGAATAATTAGAAAATGGAGATAATGCAGAGTATTCGCCATCAAGATACTTATATCGATAAGCAAATGATATAAAACGCTCCTCAATATTATTTGAATCTGTTTTAATATAAATCAAGTTGCTTATTGGAGCTTTTACAGGTGGTTTCTTAATTAGAAAAATATCTTCTTTTGTAAAGCCATTTTTATCATAAGTTTTAGATCTCTCAATATTAATAGAGCAAATCTCGCCCACATTATCGGTCCATACAAGCATATCTTTCTTGATATCCTCAGATAGTATCTTCCCAATACCTGTTATTTGTGTATTCTTATTAAATCGTAGAATAAAATCTTCGTTTTTTAATCTACTTTCGTGTAATAACTTATACACAGCTTTTGTACTTAAATCATACTCAAAAACATACTTATTAAATGCAGATACTACCCACCAATAAAGTTTCTTTTTTGCCTCGTCAGAATATGAACCAACAACATTAATATCACTTCCTAAATCTAAAAATGTAAGCTGCTTGTTTGATAGGCACTTTTCAATTGCTCCTACATCACTACCTTCTGAAGTATTGATGACAACATTTTCAGCATGACGAAAATACCCATCATCCAAAAGACGTTCATCAACATCTTTGTTCATTACTCCTTTTACAAATGTTCTTCTAATATTTGGCATAGTTAAAAGTGTCTTGAGATTTCGTATAATTTTAAATTCAATCTATCAATTTTAGCATCGTGAAGAGTTGTCTTGTATCTTAATAAAGCGCGTTGCTTTTCATTTGCAGGTACATTTCTCCTACGTTCTATACAAGAGTAGTATATCCAGTTCTCAAGAGTTTCTTGCAAGTCTTTGTGTATTGTTATTTCTTCATCTGTCAATTTACCTTGTAAGCCATCTGATACATATTCAATAACAACTTCTTTATCCATTAAATCAGAACTAAAAAGCATAACACCTTTTCTTTCATCAATAACAAATTCTCCATATTTTGATACTTTGCTTGTATCTATAAATCTACCTGGTCCACAACTTCCAATATCAGAAACTTTATATCTTTTATATCCATTTGCATAGGCATTAGAAGAATCAGATTTTAAAATCATTCCTTTGTTATCAAATAGAATATCTCCCTTATGGTCTTGTAAATAACCAATTGCGGTTTGAATATTTCTATTTTCATTTAATGGCTGTAGCATATTTCCATTTGTAACAGGATCTACAACAACAATAGAAACTCTAACCCAGTTTACATACTCTCTCGGTAATACAACTACCAGGTTGTCCGGTACCGTAATTTCAAAAGCTAATATGTCACTGGCAACATTTCTTGTAAGTTTTCTAATACCTTGCTTTGCATATTGTAATAGACGATATCTCGAAGTATTCTTTAAATAACTATCATCATCAAAGCCTTCTAAAAGCATATTATCAATAACCTCCTTTAATGAAACATATTGATAAGCTCCATGCTCTTCTTTATTTAATATGAATTCTTGGTCTGTCATTAGCTTTGAATTTCTTGGTTAAACTCAATGTTTTGCTGTTGTTGCATAATTTGTTGTAGGTCCTGCTCTTTTAAATTGATGCCTACTTTTTGTAATGTGCGAATAACGATATTAGATATCTCGCTTGAATGCATATCTAAATCTTGAAAATCTGCAGCTGATGGGTTAAAAACTTCTGTACCTCTTACGTTTACATAAGTCCAATTAGGAACTTTAACCTTACGTAAATAAGATACTTCAATACTATCTATTGCTTTAGGAGAAACAGTAATTACAGAGTCGTTTTTAAAACAAACTGGATAAGATTTGTTTGATACATTTTTAACTAATTGAAATTCTTTATTTGATTTTAATATCTCTACTTCTGTATCATTGTAAAAAGCACTTTCAACATATCTAATATCTGCAGGTAAAGCACCTCTACCATCTGATATACTTACTGTAGCGTTTTTTAAGTAGTAGTTTATTTTATCTCTTATCAAGTCAGGAATATTCTCTATTCCTTTACCTATTAAACCTTTGTTTTGCCTATTAAGCATTCGGTTTAATTCATAGAAATAAGACTCATAAATCTCCTCGATTGAGGTATTTATAAGTAAACGTATTTCAGAAGGTTTTATATTGCCCCTAACATCTGAGTTCGCAATAGTTAAAACAGTTCGATAAACTAAATCAATTAGATACATACACGTAATGAGTTAAAAAAAGCACTCTTTCGAGTGCTTTAAGATTTATTCTTTTAGTTTTTTCAAAATCCACTCAAGGTCGTTTTTCACAGTAGGACCAGGTTCTTTCCCAAACTTTTCAATGTACTTTTCAGTAGCTTCTTCTAAAGTCATTTCATCAGTTACAGTTTGTTCTGTACTTTCTGTCTGTGTTGGAGGGTTTATCTCTTGAATACTTTTTTGTTTTACAGCTTCTAATTCTGCTTTAAGTTTTTCAATTTCTGCATCCTTCTCTTTTAGCTCTTGATCTGAAACATCATTAACAGGTGCTGATTGTGTTTGTGCTTCTGATTGTGTTTCAAAGCCTAATTTTTGAGAAATAATCTGCAACATATTATAACTTTGTTCATTGCTTTGAGCAAGCAATCTTCCAAGCTTTTCAACTCCTATTTCGCCAGTACCTAATGTTGTGATTATATTTTCAGTATCTGACCAAACTACAGCAGTATGTCCAATATTTGTTTTTATGATTCTTTCAATAAAAGCTTTAGCCGCTATAAATTGTGATTCGTAATCAATGCCTTCAATTTTAGAAATGACTTGAGTAGGATTGTTAAATGCTACTTCTTTCATTTTAGACATTGCAACAGAAGGAACATAATGCATCGCATCAACACCTAAAACAACAACACCTTTAGCTTTTACCTCTAAATCATTTGCTGACTCAAGTAATTTCAATGCTTTTTCAATGTTATTGTATTTAGATAAAGCTCTTTCGCTTTCTATTTCTTCACTAAACACCTCAAACTTTTTACCATAATGCGGGTGTAACTTTAATAAAGTAATAAGGTTAACATCTGTATTAGGTATGGTTAATTCTGTTTTGTTAGTTGATGGATTAAACTCAAAAGCAGGAATCAATTGAGGTTTTAAATCTTTGTTTTTTATATCCTCAACAAATATTGAATCCTGACCTGGAAAGTATGCAGCAAACTTTAAGCCGACTCCTTTTTTTTCAATCATTAAGCCATTCTGCTTAACACTCCAACTTGTAGGATTGCCTTTTAGTAAGACGAATGTTGTTGTATTTGACATCTTTTATTTTTTATTGATTAATAAAATGAGATAGGAAGAACCCCCCCCTATCTCTTATTTATATTACAGATAGAAACTATCAGATTTTCTACCTACAAAGAAGTTGTTTGCAGCTGCAATATCAACAGTACCTTCTGTTAAATAAGTAACAAATGACTTATCGTCTTCTACTTGCTGACCAAACTTACCAAAGAACTTAACCTCCTTCTGTCTGTTCACTAATTCATTCTTACGGTAACGTAATTCTAAATATGGCTTACTTACTGATTTTCCATTTTCAGTAACAGAAGTATTACCAGAAGGAACAGCTACATAAGCAAATGAAGTCTTATCGAAGTTTTTAGCCCCTAATAATGTAGGATCATCCAATATAGCCCAAGAAACAAAGTGGAATTGAACTCCATCAATGAATATAGAAACGAAATCTAAATTCAATGCCATATCCTTGTTGTTATTGAAAACTCCGTAATGAGAACCGTTTACAAATGAAGCGTTAATTCCAGAAGCCATTTTTCTAATTTTAGCCATCTGTTCATGCCCCATCCACATAGTAAGTTCCTTACATGTACCTTGTTGCTTTAATCTTAAAGCTATATTAGATAAATCATCTAAAGATTCAATAAAATCATTTGAAACATTCCCTCTTGATTCTATAAGTGGAATTACTCCATTCATACCTTGAGCAAAACCAGCTTTAGTCGAAGCTGCGTTATCTGCGGCTCTTTCATGAGTCAAGAATGTTAACTCGTTTTTATTATCAAACAAAGTATTTGTTCGTTCCATTTCCAAGTTAAACCAACGAGGCCCTTCTGGAGTATTAATCCAAGTTTTATGAGCTAAATCAGAATCAGCAATACCATAATACTCTTTAAAAATATGAGTATGATTAGTATAAATTGTAGGCTTCCAATGTTTTCCTTCTTTAAACCCTTTATCTCCTTTTAAGAAACGAGAAGAAAAATCAGCATTTATAGTAACTGGTACTGTCGGAAAATCCCCTACAGCATCATTAAGTCCTATAAATTTTGTTTTAGAAATAATTTGAGAGACAATTGCTTGATACTCATTTTCTCCATCAGAAATTTTCACAACATCATTTACTCGTAAGTTATGAGGTTGAGGGCAAGTAAACTCGTTATTTACAATAGTAACTCCTTTAACAGAGTTATGTAAACGATTTACTTCTGCGTGTTGAATCATGTCAGATTCATATCCACGACCAGTACTTCCTGCTGTAGCTCGTAAAAATCCTAATATAGAACCTTTACCGTTAGCATAAACAAGGTCTGGAATTAACTCAGGTTGATAATGCATCGCATAATCATACAAACTAATGAAGTTATATGGTGTCGCCACCAACTCATTTTTTGTATTATCTATAATAGACAATCCTGATAAGTTGTTTTCTTTTAAGTCAAAAGCCATAGTTGTTACCTATTTTGATTAAATATTTCCTTTACAGTCATTATTTTTGGCTTTTCTTGGTTTGACAGATTGTTGTTTCTATTTTCATAATCAACATTTCCACGTTCTTTCATTACCTCTTCAATTGCTTCTGCTCTTACTTTATGAGCAATCGAATTAATAACAGCCCCTCTGTTTTTTGGATCTAACCAAAAAACATCCTCAGCAAATCTCTTGTGATTAAATCCTTGTTCGCTTTGATAAGTGTCTTGAACATACTTTCCTAAATCAGTAACCATTGACATAGCACTGCTCCTGTCGGTATCTGAATAGTTATAGTCATAGTTCAATTCTTTTTGCTCTCCATTATCATCTATTGCAATTTTAAATGAAGTAGCTGTAACACTGTTCACAGCTTCTTGTACCATTTTATTGTGATTGATTTGGTTTTGTTGAGCAGTTTCAAAATCAGATTTTTTCATAAATGTACCATTGGCCAACTGTACATATTCATCCTGATTTGTATTTTGATTCTGAGGAACCTCAGTTTTAGGAAGTGGTTGTTTATATTTTGATTGTTCTTCTAAACGAGCATCTTTAATAGGTTTACCATATTTTGAGAGCTTAACTAAATCGCTTGTGTTAAGTTCAGATAAATCATTAATACCTAATTCGCTTTCAAGATATTCATCAATTTGTTCTTTAGAAAGCTTCATTCCACTTTCATTAATAACTTGCTGACGTGCAAATTCTAAAGGAGAAACTTCGTCAAGATTAGTCTGTAAAGATTCGTATTCTTTACGTCCTCTTCCTGTTTCTTTCTTGTATGTCAAATAAGCAACATCTCCTTCGTCCATTACATCTTGCCAAGGGTTTACTTCCTTAGTTTCGATTACTGGTTCAGGTTTAGCAAAGATGTCGTCTATTGCATTTCCTTCATATCCCTTGTCTTTCAAATACTGAAAAACACCTTCGTCACTATATTGAATAGCGTTTTGACCTTCCTCATTAGAAGCAGGCGGATTACCTAAATCTGGTAAATCTTGATTATTATTTTCTACTGACATAACAAAACTATAAATAAAACTTATATTAATTTCAAATATAATAAATAAAACCTATTTAATATAAAACTTGTATAGAAATATTTTATATATCTATTTCATCACCAAACCAATCACTATCCTCAAAGTCAATAGGTTCTGTATTGTTATGTCTTTGAGTAATCATTTTGCTTTGTTGGCTTGCTTGTTTCTTTGTTCTTTCGTCTTTCCTATCTTCTTTATAAGCTTCCAATGATTCCTTTCCTTTAGATGCAATCTGAGCGAGATATACTTCTTGTTGAAATTCCTTATCTTCTTTAGAGGAGTTTATTTCATTTGTAGCTTTTAGCTTCATTAATTCTATCTGAGCCATTTCGGACTCAAATTGCAAATCAATCTGTTTTTTAAATTGATATGCTTCTGTTTCTGCTTGCGTTTTTGCTTGTGCAGCCATTGCGTCATTTTGAGACTTAACCTGTAGCATTCTTTCGTTTTCCTCTGACTTCATTTGCATATTCTTTCTGCGTCGATAGGCTAAATACTGCTTAGCAAGTTTAGGATTGACTTTAAAGATGTTTATTGCTTCTGACTTTTCTTCCACACTAATAGAACCATCATTTAAAGCAATAGACATATCCTCTCTAAATTCTTGTAATGCTTCTATTGCAGGAACAATATTGAATGTAAATCCAAACTCATGTAAGTGTCGATTTTTTAAAATAGATAAGTGATCATTGAAGTGTTTTGAAATTACATTATCATAAAGCTTTCTTATATGAGAAGCTTCCGAATAGTTATAAATAGATTGAATACGAGTTGAAATCAATTCGCTTAGTTTTAAACGGAATCTAATCCAAGTATCTACAATATCCTTTGTAGCTCTGTTTCCTGCTAACCTATTCATTTCAGAAACTCCAACTAAAGCATCTGAAGAAATAGAGCCATCTACAGCTGGGTTAATACCTGTATTCTCTCGAATAAGATTGTAATCATTTGCCCAACTGTTCAATAACACAACTATTTGTTGCCCTTGTCCAGAAGGTTTAACGCTAACTGCAGGAGTTTCTTTAATCCCGTATTCTCCCATATCTACTCGCTTTTTAAGAACAATACTCTTTGTTTCGAATAAATCAAATGCTTCTTGCCAAGCAGCTCTTTTTGTTCCTCCTTCGCTTGGCAACTCAGCCAATGAGTTCAAATCTATTTCGATAACATCTGACCTTAATTCGCTTAGTAGTTTTTTAATCTTCAAAGCTGTTAATTGCATTCCATCAGATATAACTTCTATCTCATCAGTAAATGAGTATAGTTTGTTATTGTATATATCCAAAGCATGAGTTAAGAAAGGGCTCATTGCTTTATTCATTACATCATCATATAGATTTTCACACTCTTTCCATCCATATAGATAATCTGAACCAATCACATAATTACCTTCAAACCAACAATCAAATGTTTTGTCTAATGTTCCAACATCATCTTTTTTAGGAGCCTTAAAATCATCGTTTCTCTTTGATAATTTAATAACCTCTCCTTTGCGAATCTTCTGTTTGTACTTGATTGTTTTTATAGTCTTCCAAGCAAAACGAAGTACATCTACTTTATACCCTAATAACCTCTCATAATTTTGTACAGGAGTCAAGCCTTGTGACCAACTATAACCATATCCTTTAGCAACTTCTCTTGCTTGTTCTAATCCTAAACCACTTTCTCTAATCAAATCACCTACTGTGATAGTATCAACTACACCTTCGTAAAACTTATCATCAAAATTATTTTTCTTGACAAAAGAGTGTACATAATTCTCAGGATCAACATAGGCTAACTTAACACCATCACTTTTATCTGTATAAACACGTGAAATCATTATCCCACAATTGACTAAATCAGCTCTCAATTGAGCGTCTAATGCAAGCCAATCATTTGTTTTTAGAATCCAATCTATAAGTAGTTCCTCTGCAATTTCAATTTTAGGTCTATCTTTAATAGCCATAAATAGCTCAAGTTCTTCTTCATCTTCTGGAACAAATGATTTAGGCATAAAATCTATTCCCATTTCATTTTGAACACCTTTAAGTAAAGAACTACTTGCCATATACTTTCTATAATCGTTCATTTTTTCTTCTTTCAACCTAACAGTTATTTTGTCTGTTGAACGAATATCTAAAGAGTAGTTCTCAGGAGACATACCATTTATAACTATGTTGGTAAACTTTCTCGCGATATTGATATACCTAAAATCAATGTTCATATACTTCAAACTATTCTTATTTGAAGACAAGAGTTTCTTGAACTGAGATACATCTTTTTCCCCTCTAACAAATTTGCGTTTATTTAAGATGTACTCTCGCCTTGTCATAAATGAGCAATTGGTATTACTTCCAATAATACTACCTCCAAACCATTGGTTTGAAATAAATCTTGCCACGTTTAAACCGTATTGATTGCTTTTCTTTTGTTCAAATGGAGCAAATGGATCTATGTTGTTTAATTGTTCTTGTTTCATATTGCTTGAGAAATATATCCGGTGTTATCGTATGTTTGAAATGGGTTTATATCTAAAGGTTTTTCAGGTTCTTCTAATTGGACTTTTACCCTACGTTGATTAGCAAGTAGTGCAAGTGATGAAGAAATGTAAGCATCGTATTTTGTTCTGTTGGCTGGATCAACATCTTTCCATTGTATAAGAGTTCTTGAAAAAGGCATATTCCCCATATCTCCAATTGGTCGATTAGAATTATCTCGAGCAACCCCAATATGGTCCTCAACAAAAGCTTCAATTGCATAAAATTGTTGGTCACCTATTTTATTGTCTTGTGGAGGAACACCTCCATACTCTTTTTCAGTATGACTTAATTCATTCCATTTTTTAAAAGGATTATTTAAGACAAAATGACGATATCCCCTATCTTTTACATATTGCAAAAACTTCTCATTTGAAAGCTCTGGCAGAAAAGGCATAGAGTAATAAACGTGAACCATAATAACATCTTCAAAGAAATATTCTACTTTCTTTGCTCTGTCGATATACTCAACTATAAAAGTGTTATTTGGGAAGTGTGTATTATATTTAGTTGCAATATGGATAGAACCTTGAGAGCCTCGCCCATCTACTGTTTTGCTACGGTTATATGGGTCAACTCCTCCAGCTCCCATATTTGCATTTTTAGGAGCCCATGCAGTAACACCATTTAAAGTCTTTTTCTCTTTTATGTTTCTTATATCTTGTGGAGGATGGCAGCCTTTCTTTATCCAAAATCTACCTGTTACAGGATCTGGTTTCCAAATAACTTCTGTGTCTTGAACTCCATCTTTCCAAATGAAATTACCTCTCTCAACATCATCATTTACATAAGTGTTTGCATCCTCATCAAGTTCTTCTGAGTTGTGTTCAATTTGTTCTGTTAAGTGAACCAGGTTAAAAGCACAATCATCACTTTCATCTCTAAAAGCATCCGAAGGAGAATCAGGGAATTGACGTTTAAATTCATATTCTTTTTCAGGATCATCTTTTAAAGCTTCAATTTCTTGTTTTAAGAATGTATCTGCACCAATAGAAACTTTCTTACCAAGGTCATTTACTGTAGGCTCTTTCGGGTCTTCTACAATAGAAAATCCATATTCATCAAAGAAACCCTCAAGACAGTATTTTGCAGCAATGAATATTCTATACAAACCTGATTTTGTTTGTCCGTTTTTGTTTCTGTTTAAAACATTACTATCATCCCAAATCTTTTTAAATCCTGCACCTCCTTTTTTCATTGCATTCACGGTAGATACTACCATTGACTTTCCGACAATATTACTACCTAAACGGTGGGCTGTTTTTACAATTTGCCAATACTCATCAAATGGAACTTCTTTAGGGTACTTACCAGATTCATCGAGAAGAGAACGAAATATCTCCTCTCCATCCATTGCATTCATTTCTGTATTATGCCAAGATATAGAAGTATCAAGTCCTTGACCTTCTTCTACTGCTTCACCTTGTTTACGCTTTTTGGTTTGCTCTGTAAATACAAGTTCAGTCTTTGGTGTATTGGTACCATCTGTTTCTGGTTTAAAAAATGGAGGATAACGTTTAAATGCACGAACTAAACGATTAAATATCTTCTTAGCATCAGCTCCTTTTTTGGATATCATACCAAGAATTTTATTCTCATGGATAGAACCGCTTTCAAGCATTTCATTATTACCAAGTGCAGAAGCTCCGAAACGTCTATTCTTTACATATTGCATTCCATAACAACGTTCATCAGCTTTACATGCTTCCCAAAATATCATTAATTCATTTTGGATAATACGTAATTTTGGATAATCTGAACCTTCACGGAACCATTGCAAGAAATGCCAATAAGTACCAGTCATATAAACTGGCTTGTCATTTAATAATATCCAAACACCTTCTTCTCGATATTTGAATTGGCGTTCAACAAATTCAGAGTATTTATCATCCCAACAATTTTCAGCATTCATACCAGAAGGTAATTCTTCCCTTACCCATTTCTGTTGCTTTGATTGCTTATCGTGGTTTACGATATTCTTTTTATCAGGCATTTGAGGTAGCCCGATTGGTATTCCATAGACTTCATAAATATCTCCAAGAGTACCATCTTTTGATATGATTACAATATCAAAAACAGCATTATATCCATACTCCCAAGACTTGTTTTTATTCTTGGCAATACGGAGCTTTTCATCTACTCTTTCAATTTTTGTACCTAAGTAATACATTCCTATTTTCAGTTATTAAACTTCAATAGGCTTTTTAATGACAGTTATTTTTTTGTGTAATTCTTCAAAGGAGTCTTTTTAGTTGTAGTGGGTTTTGCCTCCTCCTTGTCTTCTTCTACATCCCAAAATGTAGGATCGTGTAATTCCCTTTCTAATTCATTTATCTTACCTAATATATTATCAGCCCTATCTAATGCAGAATCTCTAACACCTAAGAAAGAATACAATTGTTGCTCTGCTGTTTTAATTATATCTCCATCTTTATCTGTAATATCAGAGAAAGATGGAAGTGGTTTAGATACCGTGTTAAAAGTATCATCTACTAATTTTTTATACTTCTCAATAAGTGTTGGAATTTCTTCTTTTCTTTGTTCTTGTAATTTTCCGTTACTCATACTATTCAATTTTAGCTAAACAATCCTTAGTTCTTATCCAAAGTAGTTCCTTGTTATCCAAGTAAACAGTTACACCATAATAGTCATTAAAATGAATCTTATCTCCCACAATAACATCATCTAATTCTTCATTTGGAACAACAACTTTAGCAACTCCTTTAACTGGATTTGATTTAGGAATATCTAATATGATTAGCCCAGACTTCTTTTCTTCCTGCGAATCAATTACTTGCTCTACAATTAAATTACCTTCAAATCCTTGCCACTGCGAATTAGAATCTTTCCTAATAGCAATAATCATATTAGGTTGCACTTTGAAATGTCCTTTATATCCTGCTACCTCATTATTATCTCCTTTACCATGATTGTATAGGTTTTGGAAATAAATAGTAGGATCAATGAAAGCTTGCCAACCAACTATATCTTCTCCTTCATATTCCAAAGGCATAGCTTTAATTTCTACTTCGCGTTGAGCAAGTAGCTTTTGAGAAAAACGATTATCAGCAAATAGTTCTAAACCGCTTTCTGTTTTAAAAGTTTCATTAAATACTACATCTGTAAATATGATAAAATCTCCAATTGATTTCATAGATAAAAACTATTTTTAATAAATCAAAGATAAATAATATTTATATTAAATATATAATTTTAATAAAACTTATATAAAACAAAAAACCGATTACTTTTCAAGTAATCGGTTTTCCACTCTTAGATTCAACTAATTAATAATATTCAAAACTAATAATATATCCTGGAGATGTATCAGGATTATCTATAGGATCATTTTGATTAACAACAAAAGGCATATGTCTTAAAGAGCCTGTTACTCCAAAAGAATGATCTGTCGTTTTATAATAAACATCTTGCAATGTATAGTAAATTGCTTTAGCAACACTTGTATTTGGTACTTCTAAAGGAAGAGTAAAATATTGAGGTGCTGGTAAGTCCCATGGTTTAGTAGTTATATTACTTGTAAACATAGACGCATTACTAAAATAATCTATTAATGATGATGATGTACCATACTTATATTGATCATCCCAATTTTCTACAGATACTATATGCTCATCTGATTCATTACCATATTCATCTATTAATATAAACTTCATGAATGCTAACTTATAAAAAAGCATTATCCATGCGGTACCTCCTGGTTTATTTGAGCTATTAACAATCGAAAAACTTGTAGGAAGAACATTGTCCCAAGCACTATTAGAATCGCTATGATATTCACTAAAATATTTATATTTATCATTTAATATAATACCATTATGATAATTATTAACAGTATTATGCTTATTACCAAAAAATTGATCTCCATTTTCAAAAACAAACCTATCTGGATTTTGTGTAAGATTACCAGCAATAAATTGTTTACAATACCCTGGATCTATAAGAAAATCTTGTATTAAATATAAATCAGGAATATTACCAAAAACATTATCTGTAGTAGCATTTGCAGTAAACTTTGGCATCAAATATAAACTCCCTCGAATTGTATATTTTGTATCATTTCTAACAAAATATGCTTTTACATCATATCTTTGATCTGAGGTATACATTTGACTCAGTGGTGTTACTGTCCCTCCACAATTACAATTCATATCAGGATCACCCGGATCAACAATGCCCATTGTAGACTTTCCTTCATTTTTAGAAGTAGATACTTCATCTTTTGCGCAAGAAAACATCAAAGCTCCCAGTGCTAAAACTAATAATACTTTTTTCATAAAATAATAATTTGGTTAAAATTAACTTAAATTTAAAAATACTTTTTCAATTTCAAAAGCCATTGAAATAAATTACCTTTAAAAAAATATATATAAATCATAAGTATTACTACTAAAAAAACTACAACCAACCAACTATACTGCTTTCTGTCAACATGAGTTGAAGTTTCTGTTTTTTCTTTTTTCTCTTTGATATCCAAATCAGTTTTTAAATCTTCCTTCTTATCCTTCTCTTTTATGTCTTCTTGCTTAGTTTCCTTTGCTTCTGTTTTAATTGATGGATTATAAATCTTTGTAGTTCCATCTTTTGCTTGTACAATTGAATCAGCTCGCAAGTTTGTATTGTATATTAACTCGTACAATTGTTTTCGCTCGTACTCTAACTCTTGAGTTTTCTTTTCTTCATTGAGTGAGGTTCGTATTTCTTCATTAACTGTATGTTTAGTTTTATCCTTTTTAAGAGAACCACAGCCGATAAAAACGAGTGATAATACTATTAATAGATACTTCATTATTCTTTAAATTTAAAGTCATTTAGTCTATTCATCCACCCATTAATAAAACGTTTTTGAGAAGGATTATTCTTTACAATATCATTTAAGAACTTAACTCTTGCTGTAAAAATCTTATCAAACAATTCTTTTTGATTTGAATTATTAATAGCAGCTATTGTCTTAGCTCCTACTATACCATCTTGAGTAACATTTAAAATACGTTGAGGAATAATGATACCCCACTTACCAGACCCCCAATACCAATCAACCAATATATTTGCTATCGATTGATTTTTAATTTCATCAGCTCTCCACTTATCCCAATACTTACGAAGAACATACTGAAAATCATCTTTACTGAGAAGCTTAATATCTTTTTCGTCTATTTTGCCATCTCCATTTTTATCATATCCTACATGCTTCCATGTATTCAATGTAATTCCCATATTAGTAGCTCCACCATTATCTAATGGATCATTTACATAACCACCTTCCCATTTTGCTATTATAGGTCCTAATAATTTTATATCTGCATTAACTGCAGATGTTTCGAACTTTTTGTAAACTGCCATTTCTATAAATTGTTTTAGTTAAATGGCTTTTTGTATTGACAGATTAATCTTCTTTTTTACTATCAAAGAATGCTTTTAAATCTCCGTTTTTCTCAAAGTCATAAAGCTTTTTCATTATAAACTCAGGAGGATATTTTCCATTACTCATAATATAGATGTTCTTCATTACCTTGCTTGTTGGATAAAGTAAAGTTGTGATTTGAATAGTTATTTTAAAGAACTCCCCAACAAGATTATCTCCTGCCGTGTATCGTAACATTTCAAGCATTATGTAAACTACAGATACAGCTCCTATCATAAACATATTACGCTTAAAAAATGATGGCCAACTAAAGCTTTTATTCTTTAAGTGGAATGCTATTCCAACTACCATATTTATAAAAAGAGCAATAATCATAAACTGCCCGAATTGTTGATTTTCTTTAAACCACCAATTAATCAGGTCGAGAATAAATACAATAGGAGCTAATCGAATTATAAGTGATTTATAGTAATCTAATTTATCCCACCACTCTACACAAGGAGCAGTAAGTAGCATTGTTCTTGCAAATAGTTTTTCCATAATTACTCCATTACTACATACTCTCCTGTATGTGGGTTAATATTTACTTCCCCATAAACTTTACTAAGCTCTTCAATTAGTTTTTGTCTTTCAGCGAGAGTATTCCCGTTATAATTATCAAGAACTAATTTGTCTTGCTTTAATTGAAATTCGCGTTGGTAAATTTCAGCAGCTTGCTTACTGATACTGTCTAATTTTTGGTTTGACTCTTGCAGTTTAGCCAGGTGCAAATCGGAAATTTTTAATACATCTTGTGAGATTGTTTTGTCTGTTGTCTTTGTCATAGTTGTTTTTAAATTAAATCGTTATATTTTTGGAGCAAGTAGGAATGCTCCTGTATATCCATTACCAAGTTTAAATTCAAAAGTTTCTTCATTAATTAATCCTTGTGTATCCATAGTTAAACGTCCTGAATCAATCGCGTTTATTGGTATCTTTTGTCCTTGTACTACTGATATACCAAAATACTTTATTCTATTGCTTGCTTTAACTATCTCAATTTTATAAGGTATCTTTCCACTTGTTCCAAACCATTGTTGCATTTGCAATATTATATTTGGATTAACCATTAAACTTGTATGTAAGTTTTGATAGTACCCAAGCATTGTAGAGAAATGAAATTTTGTAAACATGAATTTCCTATTAGTATTTACGTCTAAAACATTTTGAGTTGAAAAACCATGTTTTATACTTTCATAAGCACTAAATCTGAAAACATCAATTGCTAATACTGAATTAGAATCATAACCTTGTCCTATATCAAATTCACATTCAATGTTCCCTATATATACATAATCTATTAATGCAGGAGGAGAATCTAAATACAGTATTTTGTCAAGTTCTCCATTAAATACTTCTATTTCATCTCCTACTCTAACATCTGAACCTGTGCTCTTGTATTTAAACATTAAGTTAGGTGATGATAAACTAACCTTACTAAATCTAATTGACCTTAAATTTTTCAAATCAAATCTTGGAAACATATCAATTGTAAAATCATAAATAGATAAAAAATACTTATTATCGTCTTTTACAGAGTTCCCTGTTTTCCACCACCATAAAGAATCACTAATAATAATTGTATTAGTTGCTACCTTATTAGGTGGTGGTGGTTGATTAGGTCTTAGTGTCATTGTAGCCATTATCCAACAAATATTTTAGATCCAACATCATTTATTTGATACTGAAATGTTACAACTGATGATAAATTAGCGTTTCCTAAATCATGATATTTAAACAATCCTAAGCTAATTTCACTCATTAATACAATATCACCTACATTGCAATCAACTCCTCTATTTGTTAGTTTTCCAATAGTAGGCAAGGCAATTATTTTCAAAGAAAAAGCAGCGTCATTTTCAGGGTCTGAATAAGGAGGTGTTGTTTTAGTAGTGAACATGTCTACTGAAAATACTTTAGGTACTCCCAAATTAAACCTTTCATATCCATCTCCAACTTTACTTGGTGGTTGATTATTTGATGAAACAACTTTTATCCAAAGTTTACCTTTCACAGTAGAGTAATTTGACTGTTGTCCTGTTGAAGGATTAATTGCTTTGGCTATAAATACAACATAGTCAGCAGGTAATGAAGCATCAAAACCACGAACTTGAAAGTCTCCATTTTTAATTGTTTGTGCTAATACTTCGTTATTTACATATTGGTTAGTATTAGTATCAAAGTATATTTGACCTTGAGGATATAGATTATACAAACTTGCCAAATCAGGTTGATACAGCATTGAATTTTTGTTGTTTCCATACCCTATTATCTTAATATCTCCTATTAAAAATCCTTGTTCTTGATAATAAGGAGGGAAAGACGACTTTATAATATCATCAACTGTTATGACTCTATTCGAGTTCATTTCCACAGTTACTAAAGACTCCCCTAAATGCTCAGGCTCTAATGGTAAATCATTTGGTATTAATCTAAACTCTGCCATAATTATCTTGGATTAAAAAGTATTAAACCTCCTTGCGCATCAATAAAATTCCCTAATAAAACATACTTTAAATCTAATGGCATACTTGACATAAATAAAGTTTGCTTAGATGCTGTATCAAACAACATACTTGTATTGTTTACTTGACCTGTATTGGTATTTCTATAATAACCTCTTAATAATATTTTGTTATACTGTTTTAGATACACTCCATATAGAGTTCCTTTTGTTCCATTAGAACTCGCTTTAATCCACATATTCAACCCTACTCCTCTTTCAAGGAATATTACAACAACTTCTAAGTCGTCAGGTGTTGTTCCTACAAACTTTGGATTATCAACTGTATCTCCAGCAAATCCATTTGACGCAACATTTAAAAAAGGATTATTAGGTAAACTACCTCCTCCATTTTCTTTTACATATTTCACATCTGCAAGAGTATTGTCTTTTGTAAAGTCGATAGTTGAACGCATTGTTTCATCATAATATTGACGTCCATAGTTGCGAGTTGAACCATCGCGATATAGAACTTGTGCATTAGACCTAATCATTGGACTAATACCGTTACCTACAACAAGCAAAGGAGTTTCACTATTATTTGTTCGTTGCATTCCATCTCCAAAAGCTATATCTGAATTGTACTCGCCTAATGCTACACATCCATTCTGTGTGTTTGTTACTCCAAACCCAAAAGAATAAGACTCGTTTATTGAATTAACATAACTACCAATAGCTATTGAACGATAACCTAATGCTTGTGAATACTCTCCAATTGAAATAGAACTAAGACCATCTGCATTTGCTCCTTGCATTAATGCTAATGAATTATACTTTGTAGCAGATGAACTATGACCAATCGAAACTGAATATTGACCACTTGCAGCAGTATTCCAATCTTTTACTTTAATTCCTTCTTGAGATGTTAGTTCTAATATTGGTTTTGCTTTAGTACTAAGCCAATCATTTAATGTTTTTGAAGTCCATACTCTACCAACATTATCTATGCCTGCTATTAACATTGATAATCCTCCACTTTGAGCAATGGTGTCTGTGGCTGATATTACATTTCCATTTATTTGAATGTTATCTCCTGCTGTAAGAGTTTGTTTAGAAAAACCTTGTGTAGTAACCCAATCTTGAGTTGCGGGATTTATTAGGTTTTTATCATCCCACACTTTTCTCCAAATAGAATTTTCACCATTAGCTCCTCCACTATGATAGAAGGTTCTATAAATAAGTTCATTATCATTAGAACCTATTATATCTGTAATGAAACTATTAGTAACAAGTCTGGTAAAAGTACCATAAATATTACCAGGAAAATTAGTATTATTATTACCGTTAGGTAGTTCAAGTGCAGAAACAGAATTTACTTTATTAAGTTTATTAGCATTAATATTTGCTACATAACTTGTTCCAATGTTCCTAACTAAATCATTTGTATTAAGATTTCCTTCATGCCAAACTGGTTTATCTTTATAAAATACACCATTACTATTAACAAATAAAGATGTAGTTGCATCCCAAGGAGACTCGCCCCAACCAATAAATGAGCCAACTAAGGTATTTCCGTTTGTTAATGTACCTATACCTGCAATTCTTTTAGAACCTTCTAAATTATCCCACCATACACCTGTTGCGTTTGCTGTTGGTACTTGTTTTAATGTTAAATTACCTTGACCATCTATGTTTCCACCTCCATTTAAAGTTCCTCCACTTAATGGTAAAAATCTATTACTTATTACTTGTTCTATATTTCCACTATGATATAATTCTCTCCAATCTCCAATTCCACCGTCACCATCAACTCTAATAAAACTTGTACCATTTTTATTAGATGTTGAGAAGATTGATGTTTTATAAGATTGATGTCCAAAAGATATAATATTACCTGTACCTGAACTTACTGGTGTATTTTTAGCTGTTTCTAAATATCCTCCAACATTACTAAATGTATTAACATCACCATTATACTGAACTATTTTAAAAATAGATAGCTCATCAACAAATGCCACTCCCGCATCAGTTAAATCACTTTTTACAATTCGTCTAAAAGCAGGTGTTCCATTCATTGCAACTGGTGCTAAGAAAGCTGTCCCTGCTAATTGATTTTTCAATGAAACAACTAAACTTCTATTATTGTAATCAAGAGATTCTGTATTAAGATTAAAGATAGAAGGAAATGAAACACTAAGACCAGGTATATAAGCTTCTTTAGGTTGCAATACAATATCTGAAAACTGTCGTTTATGTAGCAATCCTCCAACCTCAACAAGTGTAGATAAACTACTTGCTGAGATTGGCAAACTTTCAACTACAGCTTCCCCTTCTATCCTTGTATTTCCTTTGATATTCATTTCTTATCCTTTTGGAATAATTACTACTTTCAAACTATTTGCTCCTGGTGCTTTACCAAAGTAAACGCCTATTTTAGTTGCATCAATAACAGTATAATCAACTAAACACTTCTTATTGCTTGGCTGTTCAAAGAACTCTGCAATAATGTCCATTGTATTTAATCCATGAGTTACAAAATACTCTAATGCAGTTGTTCCAAATACAGCTGAATATCCTTTGTTTGTAACAGTCGCTAATACCTCCTTAACCTTTTTAGGAGTCATAATTGTAGTATCGTCTTTTCCTTCAATTGCTTGTGCAGAAGTAGAAATTTTAGCGATACCTGTTCTTGTTTCTGTAGCTGTTCGAGAGGAAAGACCTGCCGAAGTAATAGCCTTAGTATTTTCTATTCCTTCTTGTACTTCTGAATCAGTAGCAAGCATCACCATACCTAAAATAGTAGTAGTTGCTTGGTCAGCGTTAGTTTGTAAGAAGATATAATCGTTTGCGTTGGTATTTGCAGGATTGTCTTTGTTAGCTACAATAACATCTCCTATTTGAAAAGGAACTCCTTGAATTGAACCTACAACTGTAACATACCAGAAATCACCTTTTTTTGTAGCTGTTGTACCTGGGAACACAGTATTTGTTTTTGCATCATAACCTCCAATAAGCCTACCTAAACCTGCAACTGCTGAATCAACATAAGCCTTTACTGCTCCACTTGTAACAAGTGAAACACCATTTGCTCCAGTTAAATCATTTGTATTAATAATTGGAATTGCAGAAGAAACACCTGTTCCTCCATCTGTTCTACCAACTACAGTCATAGTTGGAATATCATTAATCTTTGCAAATGTGATATTCTTATCAAGTATCTTGACTGTTGTAACATTACCATCTTTTAACTTGGCTGTTGTTACCCCTTGGTCTTTTATTCGAACTACTCCTGCTCCTATTTCAAGTGTAGCATTATCTAAATTTAAGTTCAAATCTACTACACCTGCATTAGTAGAAACACTTATAGAACCATCAGAATTTACTACCTCTCTAATAGTACCAAGTATAATCCATTTTGTACCATCCCAATATTTGATATTCTTATCAGTAGAGTTAGTATAAATCTGCCCGAATACTGGAGAAGCTGGTGGTTGTGGTCTTGGATCTAACGGAATATTAATAACCGCGTTTTGGTCTGCATCTAAATTACTAAATAATCTCATATCTATTTTATTAATACAATTCCAGTTTGTGGCTTTTTAAAACTGACAATAATTGTATTCAAATCATCTTCATACTTGACATCTGCTAATGCCTTTTCAGTACCAATGATCACAGTAACAGAAACATACTTACTTAGTCCATGGGTAATTTTAACCTCATCCATATTGCTAAATTGATAAGCCTTACCATCAACATCTCCCTTAGTAACGAACTTATCTACTCCATTCTCTCCATCATTTACTAAATCAGAAGTTCGCTTTGGAATGTTTAATGAAAGCTCTTTCTTAGCTAATTCAATAAGAGATTTTACAGGATATGTTTTTGTTTGAAGTACTTTTTTATTTGATGAATCAGTACCAATAAGATAATCCTCAAGACTTACATTGTAGTCTTCTGGATAAACTTCTTGGTTATTAATCTTTGCCATTATAAATAAAATTTATACTTAATTCAAAGATAATAAGTTTTATATATTATCCATACATTTGTTATATAAAAATTGGGTTTTATATAAAACAAATACTTATGAGTAAGCGATTAGATTTAATGATAGTATTACCTCCACTTGCTAAACAAAGAGTGGAAAATGACAAAACTAAATTAGTAGAGGATTTCTATAAAGGAAATAGCAAACCAGCATACACAAGACTTCAATACACGCGTATTTTCAAAGGATATGATCTGTTTGAAAACTTTGGATTCGTTCGTCATGCAATACAAAGAAAGTACGATATAACGATTACGCTACTTGAACATTTACTTTTCCTTGCTCCAAAGAACTTATTTATGATTGGAGATTTAAAAGATATTGCTTCTATACGCTATAACTATAAACGAGTAGATACATTAATGCGAATGGGTTATGTTTCGATCGCTGCTAAAGGAGGAAATAAAGGAGAGCACTTATATACTATCACAGCTAAAGGACGTCAGATTTGCCAAGAAATGCACGAAATGTTATCTGGAGAGATACCAATACCAAGCGATATTTTTTCTACAAAAGAAGCAACTAAAGGAGATTTGCTGAAAGCTGAAATTATAAAGAAACTGAATAAAAAAGAAAAGCCCAAAACAGTAAAATTGCTTTGGGCTCGTAGGGTTTAAACAAGATTAAAGATTCTCAAATTTAATAATATATCCTGGCGTATTATCTGGATTAAAATGTGGATAATTAGGTGTCACAACATTTGGCATATATCTAAAAGTACCTTGAACATTATGCTGTTTGTCATAAGCTGTATTATGTACTCCAGGAATAAAATAATATAAATTCCAAGGATAAGGATTTAGGGAAGGTAATTCATTCTCTAATCCGTAAAATTCAACATTCGATACTGCTGAAGGAATCGTAATTGGAGAAGCGGGAAAATTATTATATGGATTTACAGCCATAGAAATCTTATAACTCTTATCAGTTTCTACTGATAACCAAAAGTGCTCTCCTTCATAGTCTCCATTTTTTACCCAAAATTCTATAAATGTAGGTTTATACAAATTAATTTTATCCATCAGATAATTTGTTGTGTATTTAATCCAATAAGGATTATATGCAGGTTTAGGTCCACTATACATATGATCCCATAGTTCTTGTACACTATGTTTATCGGTAATTATATTATTTTGCATATAAGCATTATAATTTGTTCCTACAGATTCTAAATTTGGAGGATAAATAAATTCGAAAACCATAGATTCATCCTGACCAGCTTCTTTTAAACTTATATCCTGAGCTACAAGACTAAATTTTGGAAAAGAATAAACATTTACTCTAATACTATCTTGTGTTAAATTAAGAAATAAATACTCTTTCCCATAATACCTATCGGGATCAGTAAAATTATAGTAGTGCAGAAGTGGATTTGCTGTAGGATAATTTTCCATATCATAATCATGTGGATCAACAATCCCACTTGTGATTTTTCCTTCATTTTTAGAAGTAGATACTTCATCTTTCGCACAAGAAAACATCAAAGCTCCCAGTGCTAAAACTAATAATACTTTTTTCATAAAATAATAATTTGGTTAAAATTAACTTAAATATAATATATTTTATCGTAATAAAAATATTGATATATAAAAAATTACATATTACATTTACACATATTAACCATTAAAAATTTATAAAATGAAAAGAATTTTATTATTATTTACACTGGCTTTAGCATCAGTTTCTTGTTCAACCGACAAAGATGAACAAGTATTTAAAGAGAGTAATAAACATGTATTAGGTCATAGTAGACAACAATATGTAATAAGAAACAGTACAAATTCAGATATATTAGTGAGGTTAATTTTATTACCGAAATTTGTAACTGATACTAATACTGATTTAATTCCCGATTTAGGTAATGTTGATAATGTATTTGCGCATATGGGATTAATACAAGATAGTTTATTAGTTGATACTTATTTTGAAATTCCAGCTGGTTTAAACTACTACACTGATTACGATTCATTAAATAGTTACTATTCTCCTGAAGATAATGATTCAGAAATTAATGATGATTATCTTTTTTCTGCTTTTTTATATAGACCTTTAGAATCGTCACCTGTATATCAGAAATTCGATTCTAATGCTAGAATACACACATACAATGGTATGTATAGAAACTATAAAATATATTTTGCAGAATACGCAATTAAAGACGATACAGGCAATTATGATTTAGATCATATGACAAAAATAGGGTTATATGACAAGTATCTTCTTAATAAAATTCCTTCTTTTCCAAATCCTATGACTGGAATCAATATGGTTTTTAATGATCCTAATGCTGCTTCTCCTAATATGACTCCTGTCACGAAGTTTCAGTTTGAATTATACGAATCTGATCCAAACACAACAATAGAGGCTTATTTTCACCCTTCAACTTCAACTACAACTACATATACTATGAATAATCCTCGCATTGCTTACTATAAAAGCCCTGACTATCCTTATCTAAATTCAACTCAAGATAACAATGGAAATACAATATATGGCAGATTTGGAAGAGGAATAAAGCTAACAGATTATTATGAATTAGATTTCAGATACTAATCAAAAAAATCCCTCTTATTATTAAGAGGGATTTTTATTTAAACTACCTTTTGTTATCCTTAGACATAGGCACTATAAAATCATCTCCTTTAACTATTGAATCTTGAGGAAAAACTGGTTTTACAGGTTTTGGTACAGGTTTAGAATTATTGTCTGACATATTTTATATTATTTTAAACAATGAATAAACAATTAGTAAAATTGATACAATAACTGATGCTAACAAATAATTTTTACACATAAACAAATTATATCCCCTTCTTTCATTTACTTTATTATTATGAGTAGCATATTTGGCATAATGAAATTTAAAAATATCTTCTAATATTATCTTTTCATTTTCTTCGACATCAGGATGAGAATTGAAACTAATTGTATCATTTTCATATTTTAATATCTCATTAGCATGTCCCCAATATAAATAATCATATTTAATAAAAACATTATTTATTGTCATAATAAGATAAGCTAATGAAAAAAATAAAAGAGTTACAACTAATAAAAAAAAAATAAAAATCAGACAATCATCAAGTAATTTATGCTGGTCTTTTATTATATAAGATAGTAAACCAACTATAATAGTTATAACTCCAATAGGCATATTTATACTATCGTCTAATTCTTTCTATTAAATTCAATTTGATGTAATTCTTTATAAAAATCAATATTCATATTATTTAGTTATAATAACAAATATATAACAATATTATTTAACATATTCCACATCACAACTTTCACTCAAAATCAAGCAAGATTCTCCATTATACATAGCTTGCGTACTATCAGAGTATCTAAACTTTCTAACGCGATCACCAGGTTTTAAATGCTTAACTTTTACTCCTACATTAATTACTTCGTATTCATCTTCTTTTTTATCTGCAGTAATTAAAATCAGACCACTTTCTGTTTTCTTTTCTTGAGGTATTAACCTACATAGTATTCTATCGCCTAATAGTTTCATAGAAATAAATTTATTTTTTTACTTAATTATCCTTGCAAACTCGCCTTGTTTCCAGAAGCAAATAATACGTGAAGGACTCGTTACCGTATCTTCATCAGGATTATATTGCAGACGTGGCACATTAGACACATTTACTTCTTTAAGCAACTTTAAGCAATGGATAGACTTTGCTTTAGCGAACTTGCGCTCTATCTTCTTTAATTCTTTCTCGTTCATAGATTTTTAAAATAAAAAAGCTGGCTTACAAGAAACCAGCCTTAACAACACACTTAATTTTACATTATGAATTTACACGCCAATCCCTCCTGATAGTTCGTCAATTCCTTTCATAATTAGAAGAGTGATTTTACTAAGTACATACTTGCTGTTTCAGCTTCTGTCTGTGCTATAGAAGTATATCTTGCATCTGATCCGCTTGCTTTTAATTCCTGAGCCAAATCAATAAAATCAGCTTGAATTCTTTTTACAAGATTAACTTGAGGATTTCCAGAAGGATTGAAAGACAACTTAACTCGTTCCATACCAAACGTTTCTCCTCCTTCTAATTTGACTCCTTCTAACAAAGCAATTCTCTTTTCAAGAGCTTTGAAATATCCATCCATATAATGGAATTGTTCAACCAAAAGTATTTGTTGTTCTTGTGGTAATTCTTTTACCTTTTCGCTTTGTAAAAAAGAGCTTAATCCGTTTAGTTTACTTTTTAACTCTGAAAACTCTGTTTCTAATCTTCCTTTAAAATCTGACATAGCAATTTTATTTAGTGTTAAATTAATTTAATATAGTCCAATCATTAGACAACATATCAGTCTGAGATGCTAACCAAGGAACTCTGTTTTTTGGAGCATACTTATTTTCTGTCTCCAAACCTGTTGTGTCTATAAAAATATATGGATGAGTCATTTTTGAATTCTCATCAGGATTTTGTAATTCAATAAAAATTCCTTTACCATTCCATCCACTTCTTGCTACTCTATTCCCTAATTTTAAAGCTTCTAAAGCTTGTCCAAAATTTAAATTACTCATCTTTTATTGTTTTAATAATTATATCGGTTATGTTTAAAATATCCTCATCAATTAAACTAATATCATGTATATCAATTATACATTCTTTACACATCCATTGTGGGTCTTTGTTACCAATTTCAGTTGTCCTATGTAGGGGCTTATCAAAAAAACTCACACCACATTTAATACAATTAGTTGCCATTTTTAATTCGCTCAATTATGATATTGTATTCTTCTATCCATTCAGTAGGTACAGCCATTTCAGCTTTACGATATCTAACAACAGCATCAACTATTTCTGTTAATCGCTCACTATCTAATTCTGATTGGGTACGGATTGGTTTTGGTTCCTTTAAAAAATCAGGTAAAGTAGCACATAGAATAAATAAAGATTCATCACTTCTTTTACCTATATGATCACCAATATTAAAATAATGTATCTGACTTCCTTGTACAAGGTAGAATCCAATAGAGTCCTTAAACACAGCTCCATTTGTAAAATTCATTAAATCTCCAAATTTTGATTCATTATCAAAATAGAACCAAATGTTTACTAAACACATATCTACTCAATTTTAAACTTACGTCTTACATATTCAGCTACTAAAGCAGCATCAATCATCCCATCATTATAATTCTTACTTTTTGATAACTTATTTGTTACTTTAAAATCAACAGAAGCAAATAAACTGTTAGCAGCCAAAGTAGAAGTTGCTTTCGTATCAGTCTTTTTCTTACCATCAGAAGTAAGTTTGGTTTGTTTTTTTACATTTTGCCATACTTCATTTTGCCATACTTTAGGATTAATAAGCGAGTGAGATAGCCCCAATCCCATTAATAAACCTTCAAACATTCCAACGCATTTAAAAAGACTCGCTACTGACGATTTAGAAACAGAAGCTATAATATTTGGGTTCTCTAATCCAATGTGAACAAACTCTCTTGATAAAAGAATTTCTTTTATAGTTTTCTTATCATATTCATTACCAATTAAAGGCATTCCTATCATATCAACTACTTTAGAATTTTCATCAATAACAACAAGAGCACCTTGTTTACCTGGGTCAATCCCTAAAAAACACCTTGTTTTCATTACTAAATATTTTTATCTATTACATAAGAATTAGAACACTCCAATAAATACCCAATATATTTTATTAAAGGATTAACTACTTTAAGAACACTCTCTTTTACATAAGAGAACATAAGTTTTAAATCACTTCCTAATTGACGTATATACACAGTTATTTTATCATAATCAGCAACCGTTTTTATGTAATTATTTAATTCTTCTGTTAGTCTATATGCTTCAGAAATATTTGATGCCTTACTCATAACTAAATCTTTTTACCTAATCCATCAGAATACACACCTACTTGATAAGCTTGTATATTCCAACCTTTACTTTTACCATTTGATTTGATTTTCTCATATTCGGCAATTGTCATTTGCTTTTTCATAACCACCTCAACAACTGTATTGTCAGGCAATAATCTATTTGCTTCTTTCTTTGCCATAAATAAGAGATAAAAAAACACTTCAACATTCAGTTTTTTATAAGCTACCTCTACTACATACTAAGAATAACTAACGTCATACGATCTGAATTTTCGATTACATACCTTCACAGTAATCAGTGTTATGAAATGAGAAATTTTCAAAAACTCATTTGAAGCCACTTGCCAACTTTGCTTGGCGTTGAAGTGTTTTTTAAAATTAATTTTGTCAGTTTAAGGGAATTGAACCATTAGCTTACTAAGTTTCAGCTTACCATTAACTGCCGAGTACTAAACTCTTTATTAAATTAAACCTAATCAATTAGTGTCTTTTGAAGATTGTCAACTTTCTGGCATATAACTTAATACTTGCTTAGTTTCAGTTTTGACAAATAACTTATCACTAATAAGGGTATTAAGCATTATCTAAAACAGATTACAGTAGCTAATTACAATCCATTTTTAGACAACTTAATGACACACGCCTTGCGAGCATTGATTAAATTAAATTTATTAGGTAAGTAGGCAGGACTCGAACCTGCACGACTTGTATTCTGAATACCACGACAATACGCTACAAGTCCTCGGATAGTGCGTCTAACCAATTCCGCCACTACTTAACCATTACTTTTTACAGAAGTAATAAACTTGAACCAACCTAAAAAATATGATAATATGGGAGTGGACCATATAGGGCTCGAACCTATGACTTCATCCTTATGAGGGATGCACTCTAACCAACTGAGTTAAAAGTCCATTTAATAATTGCACTAAATAGTACATCTTTTAAAAAATGCTATTTTTAGTACATTTAATTAAAAAAGACCTATCAAATAAAAGAAAGGTCTTTTTCAGTTTGTTTGTTGTTTTAGTTGAAAGCTATATAATCCGAATCTTATCCCTTATGCAAATAGCAATGTCCTTATGTTTATAGTCGGACTTGGTTAGATCGGAAACTTTAGTAATACTATATTGTTTGTCTTGCAAAGTGGGGACTTCTAAAACAAACGCATTACTAAGAATTGCCTTTTCAAAAGAAGCAGCAAAAGCCACATCCTGTTTTACCACATCTGAATAAGGAATTAGTTTCTTATTCACCTTTGAATTATCGCTCAGGTCTGTGACTGTGGTTTTACAGATTCCCGCAATACTGAAACAAAACAGCATTGTAAAAAGCATTAACAAACGTTTCATAGTTTGCACATAGAAAAGGATTCGAACCTCTACAAATAGTTTTGGAGACTATTGTGCTGCCATTACACTATCTATGCGTATTATTAAACTACCTGCCAGCCGTAGGAAAAGGGACAAAAAGCCATTTCAAATTCCCTCGCGTATGCTATTATTACGCTACGTTGGTCTGTCATTACCGCACCTAATCAGGTTAGGGACAAGTAGTTTTAAAACTTATATATACAATTGCCAAAATATCAATGAACCAAATATTCACTTGCTAATCTATCGTATAATTCGCCTGGCGTTTCAATTAACACCTCATCCCCTTTTTCAACTCGACCAAAATTCTGAAAGAAACAATAGTGATCAATTTCACTCAAGACTTCCTTTTGATCATTAAAATGAAAAAGAACTATACTCCTGATAGCATTAAGTAAAATCGAATTGTCATAAACCGGAACTTGTGTTCTATACACCTGTGCTAAACTGTTTGAGATATCATAATCTCTTGTCGTTTGCTCTTTGATCGATTCAATTACCGAAATAAAGATTGCCTTGTTCATATTTTCAATTTTACTACATGACAAATATATAAAACTTTTTATTCAATTGTATGAATTTTATATAAAACTTTTTACACGTTTATACAAAACATTTACACAAAGAAATAAAACAGCGATTAGAGGTATTAAAAAAAGGATAAATGAGTATTTCATCACGAAATAGAAGAAAGGTTCTTAAATCGAAAGAAAAGGGCTAAATAAGGGAAAGGTGTAATGTGTTAGTATGTTGGGGATGGTATACATGGTTTCGCGAGAGCAGAACGGAAAAGGAAAACACGATCTTGGAGGGTATTGGGGTGCGATTTGCAAATAGGTTCAAAAACATTTTAGCTTTTTTACCAGCGCATTCAACTGCTCATTTAGCCAACAAACTAATTCTATAATTAGCTTTTAGCTTTATCTCATTTTACAGATAGCTAACTACATAAAAGGAAAGTTAATCCTACAAGGATTCGAACAAAACAAGTTAAAACACTACAAAACAACGCTTTGAGATTTCAATATATTAAATCTGCACAACAACTGCACAACTACTCATAAATTATTACGCTTCTTCCAATACTCCAAAAGGTCGTTAAGCTCCTGTACTGCTGCTTTGTATTTGTTTGGGATCTTCTTTTTTCTAATTGCTTGTTCGCTACCAGATAATGCTTTGCTTAGCTCTGTTACGTTGATTAATTCATTTATCATAATGTACTATTTTATGTATTTATTACCCGTGCTAAGATACAAATTTATGTACATTCATACCTTAATATATATATAAAGCAAAAGCTATAAACATAACAGCGTGTTTGTGTTTGTCCTCCTCCCTCCTCCCTCTCACATCAATACAACACTTATCAACCTACATTTAACCACATGCAAACAATCTTAGCAATACCTTATCTGTATAAGCAAAACATTAATAAACACGCTTAAACTAAGCCTTTTACATTATTATAAACAAAATCTATCAACCTGATTTAAACTATAAAAATTACGTATCAAAATAGTTTAATTGACGCTATTTTATACAAAACAAAAGTTGTAAGTTTACACAACAATAAAACAGTGATATATATTATTTTGTTTTTCCCCCTTGGGGGTGTTAGTGTTCTTTGATATACTGTCTGCTATCTCTCTGTTTGGTTATGATTTCTAAATTATATCTAAGCAAATCAAGTCTAATAACTACCACTATTAGACTACTACCACACAGAAATATAAACCCCTTTAAAAGAAAGAAATATGAATACAAATTATTTCAGCAATTGCGCAAACTTAGACGAAGCAAAAAACATATTTAAACAACTTTGTTTCGAGTTACACCCTGACACGTCAGGTTATGAATCACAAGCCTACTTCGTGGTTATGTTTAAAGAATTCAAATCTTTAGAAAATAGATTCAATAACAATACAAAAGAAGAAAACAAACAAGATCACTTTAACGCCGAACAGTTTTACAACATTGTAAAGATGTTTGATGGATTAGAAGGTATTAACATTGCCTTTGTTGGTTCTTTTATATGGCTTACAGACTTAACACCTGGGACTATGTATTCTCAAAAAGAAAACATCAAAGCAATTCAATTAGAAAACTATAATACTGCCCGCTGGGCGGGGCAAAAGAAGTCTTGGTACTTCTCTCCTGATGACTATGTAAGAAAGTCACGAAGTAATAAAGGACTTGAAGAAATTAAAAGCTTATTCGGTTCTGTTGAATTTCAAACCAAAGCAAATCTAAAATTAGCTGTATAATGGAAACATTTTTTATCACATTAGAAAATCATAAAACAACAGCATTAGTTGTTGCTTTGTTTGTCTACATAATTGTATCTAAAATAAAAGACAAAGAATAATTTATTAACTGCTCCTGTAACTACCACTACAGGAGCTTTAAACCCCTTTAAAAATGGAAGCATCTAACGACTTTAAAGAAGTAATAAAAAATTACTTAGACAACTTAGCAAAACAAGATACCTTATTTGCTGAAACTTATATGAAAGAGAATAAAAATATAGATGATTGTATCACTTATATTTTAAATCAAGTAAAATCATCAGGATGTAATGCCTTTACTGATGACGAAATATTTAATATGGCTGTTCATTACTATGATGAAGATAATATAAAAGTAGGAAAGAAAATAAATGCTAAGGTTATACATTCTTCACAAAATATTACAGCACCTCCCAAAACAATAGAAAAGCTAAAACCTAAAAAAGCTAAGCCTTCTGTAAGTAATCAAATGACAATGGAACTTTAAATATTGAAAAGAATGAAACCGAGAACTAAAATTCAAATAGCGGTTGATTACTTACAATCGCATTTAAAAAATATCACTGATGAACAAAAGCAATATGCATTTGATAATGTCTATGATAAATATTGTTATCGTACAAAAAACAAAGCTTTTTGCCTTGAATGTGGAGATAGTATTGATGTTGTTTTAATTGGTAGAAAGAAAAGCATTACTTGCCCACATTGCAAATCAAAACTAAAGGTAGAATATTCTAACAAAAGAACTTTTAATGATAAATATCGTTGTTTTGGAGTTACTGAGATAGTTAATTATCAAGATTACCAATTCCAAGTAGTAAGAGCTTTTGATGTAGCAAAATACTGTAAGAAAGGAGAAAAAGTTGAATATCGGTTTTACGAAGTTTGCCAAAATTGGTATGATGCTAAAAGTGGAAAACATATTATTTATTCAAGGTTAGACAACGGATATTCTTTCTCTGGTAATTTAGAAATTAGAAATAAATCTTACTGGAAAACATATGACCCTTATATTTCTGTTTTCTGCCCTACTTCAATGTTTCAAGAAAAGTATTCTAAATACGGTATCAATCATCAAATGAATAACACAACATTAGAAAGAATTTTTAATATAGTAAGAAGTAGTAACCAAGCTGAAACATTACTAAAAGCAGGTTACTCTAATATTATAAACGTATTTCAAACATTTGAATTATACGACTATTGGAAAGCTTTAAAAATAAGTATCAGATACAAATACAAAATAAAAGAGGCTGATATTTATAGAGATTACTTACAACTACTAAAAGAACTTAAAAAAGACCTTAGCAATCCAAGTGTAGTTTGCCCCAAGAACCTTAAAAGAGAACACGATAAAGTATTGAAAATAGTTTCTAAAAAACGAGCTAAGGAAGAAGCTATACGAATAAGAAAAGCAGCTGTAAAAAAAGCTATAGACGATGCTGAAGCTTTAAAGAAATTCCAAGCAGAAAAAGAAAAGTTCTTTGATATAGAAATTAATGGAAATGGTATAAAAATATTGCCCTTAAAATCAATAGAAGACTTTATAAGTGAAGCTGAGACTCATAAACATTGTGTACTATCTAATAGCTATTACAAACGTGAAGATTCATTAATACTCAAAGCGTTAGTTGACAATAAAAGTGTTGAAACAATAGAGTTCTCTCTTACGAATATGAAGATTGTACAATCAAGAGGTTTGCAAAATAAACCTACAGAGTATCACGATGACATTATCAACCTTTTGAATTCAAAAATACATTTAATAAAGAAAATACATCTAAATCATTAAATTTGATAAATAAAAAAATCCCGTTAGACTACCACATCTAACGGGAAAATATGTCCGCTAAGTTTAAACCCCTTTAAAAATAGCATTACAAAAATAATATATTTATGTTACTAAAAGAAGAAATAGCTTTATTTATAAAAGAGAGAAGGTTAGAGCTTGGTTTAACAATGGAAGAACTCGCTATATTAGTTTGGGAAGATCCTACACAAAAAAGCGAAATAAGTAGGTATGAAAACTGCAAACGCTCAATGAATATTGACACGTTAGAATTAATACTAAAAGCCCTCAAAACAGAACTAATTTTGAGTAGAAAGTAATTTTTTACACTTTGTTATTCATATAATATTTACATACTTTTGCTTTTAAATAATAACAATAGGTTTCGTGCAAATACAGAGCAAAAATGTATAAATACATTTTAAAAAGCTGAATATCAAACGAATATAAAATAAAAATGAATCCTGATTGGATCACATAAACAAAGCCTATCATTTATTTGATAGGCTTTGCTTTTTTTTTTCGATAAAGTAGTATTCACATTACTATTCACAAGAAGTTTTCTAACTCATACAACCTACTTTTTAATGACTAATTTTGATGTTTTATATGTTTTCCCATCATTAACTGTTGCTACATAAATACCTGGTTCAAACCCATTAAAATCTAATTCTTTTTTAAAATTTAATTCAGAAGTGTACTTCTCATTAAAAACCAATCTCCCTTTCATATCATACAAAGAAACATAAATATCATTTCCTGAGTCTGAAGCAAAACTAAATACAGTTTGTCCATACGTTGGATTAGGATACATCATAAGGTCTTTCGACTCTACTGTTCGACTATTATATAATTTTTCTATCGTTCTAAACTTTTTTGAAACAGTATAAAATATATTGTTAACTGCTTGTATCATGACTCTGCATTTGTCTGATATTTTTCCTGGAACCCAAATCATCACGCGTCCAATATTAGGAACTGTTTTTCTTAATAACTGAAAAGATGCTCCATCGTCATCAGAGTAATAAATATCAACATATTTTGTATTAATCCCATTATAATTTGTACCTGCAACATCCCATTCTATCATTGCTTCTTTATTAGCTTCTAACGTTATGGTACCATCGCTACTTATATTTCCAAATGATTTTATTTGAAATGGCCCTGTATTTATTACTTTAATAGCCATTCCATCAGAAACAGTCTGTCCTCCATTAACGTCAGTCAAGTTTCGAGCAGTAAATACAAAATTCATCTCCCTTGCCACGGTAGGTAGCACTTCCCATGTAGGTTTTAAATTTCCATCTAATACATCTTTAAAATTTGGGAAATATCGCTCAGAAGAAATGGACGGTTTAAGTGATCTAAAATTAGTTCCTTCTGTATATTCAGGTTGTGCAGGCTGTGTCAGAAGAGCTTTATCTGCTTGCTCCCAATTATACACTAATTTCAATCCTTTTGCATTTTCTACATTACCACTTAACTTAAACGGTGTACCATAAGGAATCACATAATTTTTCCCAGCATTTACTATTGGAACAGTTACCTTATTTTGAATAACTTTTCCCACATTACTTTGAGAGGTAATCACATATCTCATTTGTATTAAACTAATAAAATGAAAATATCCATCTGAATAGTCTTGAATATTTGGAGCACTCATTCCAGCATACCCCATAATTGTACTTCCACTTCCTGGCTCATACAATGTTCCTAAACTTGCTGCCCCTCCCGAATAATTAGAAAAAGTATGTGTTGCCCCTAATTGATGTCCAATTTCATGTAATACAAAGTCTACATCATACGAGTCTCCAAAAGGAGCATAACTGCCTGTTACTCCTTTAGCTTTACGATTGGTACCCAAACCTCCTAAACTGGCTAATCCTCCTGCACCAGTACTCATTGTATGTCCTAAATCATAATTATCAAAACCAATAGCCCCATCAATAACTTTCTGACTATCATCTATTAACGCGCTTAAATAGTTATGTTCAAAAGGATTGTTATCTATAAATATAATTTTGTCATTATCTTTTACTAACTGAAATTTAATTCCTAAATCACTTTCTAATATGCTATTTAATCTATTTACCGTCATTACAACAGCAGATAATACAATACTTTTTTTAGTATACAGATCGGCCTCTTGCTTTTTACCTCTTCTCAATTGAAAATTACTATACTCTACAGTAGTTGCTATTGCTAATCGATATTCTCTTAATTTTCCATCAGCTACTAAGTTATTCACATCCTTTATACTCGAAAAAACCGTTTTATCTCCCATCTTAATATCATCTTCTATGCCTAAGCATTTCCCAGGATTTAATCGGGTATTTTCACTTCGTGCCTTTACAGTATAGCTATTCTTACTCCCCTCAACTATATCTATAAATACATCGTCTCTACCAAACTCCCTAATTAACACTTGTGTTCCCAAGGGCGTTACACTTATACATACTTTACTACCTCCACCATTAACCTCACCTCCCCTGTAAGTTTTAATTAGTGGATACTTTGCTGCCAATTCTTTATCCATCACTGAATAAGTACTAACATCAAACGTTCTAAATTGATCTCCTGTACAAGGAAAACTCATTTTTACAGAAGCAACCTTGTTCTCATCAATTTTCTTTAAATCTTCCAAAAAAGACTTTTCATCCAATTGATACACTCCTTTACCTACTGATAAACTATCAGTACTATTCAATAATTCCTTTTGACTACTGGTGTGTAAATTCAATTTACTCCAGTATTTTTTCTGCCCAAAACCTGTTAAAACAGAAAAAAACATAACAACTAAAAAAACAAGTGTATTTTTCATAATTTCTATACGTTTAAACCATTAAGCAACATGTTTAAACATAAATAACACACTTTCCTTATAAAATATTTATTTCAAAAACAATGCCGAATACTGTCATTATTTAAAATTTAACAATACAAACAGCAAACTTTTTTGTATTCCTATAACAAAACCGAAAGAGGGTATCCTTATACAGAATACCCTCTTTTTGATTTTATAATTACAAGTTTTTTATTTAATAACTACTTTTGAATGCTTAACTTCTCCTCCATCGTCAACTTTAAGCATATAAACACCACTTCTAATGCCTGATGCTTGAATTAATTGATTAAAATTTTCTGCTCCTTCATATGTCTGATTAAACACCATTTTACCACTTACGTCATATAACCTAACTGATACTTCTCTCTTTGTTTGTGACTTAAATGCAATATTGAATTCTCCCACACTTGGATTAGGATATACAATAAAATTAGTACTCTCCAATAGTTTACTTACATCTTCCCCTGCCTTAACCTTAAATTGTGTAGAAACAGCATAGTAAATATTATCCACTGGCTGTATCATCACTCTTGCTTCTTCAGTCACTCCTTTAGGTACTCTAATTTTTACACTTCCTGTGTTAGGAACATTTGAAGCAAGTGTTTCAAATGTTGCTCCATTATCTTTCGAATACAAAATATTTACTTCTGTTGTATTTATCTCCTTTCCAGTTGTGTTTACAACATCCCAAGTAATTATTTCTTCTTTATTTTCTGTCCATTCAACTAAATCATTTTCATCCTTAGTTCCCAAGTCTTTAATTTTAAATGGCAAGGTTCCAACAGACATAATTCTTATTGTCTGATAATCATTTTGTCCTCCTATTCCATTAGCAAAACTACGTGCTGTAAATGTAAAATTCATGATACGTGCCACAGTTGGCAATACCTCCCATGTGCTTCCCATTTTACCATCCAACACGGTGTCAAAACTTGGCATATATCGCACTGGACTTAAACTTGGTGCAAGAGATCTAAAAGTAGGTCCTTCTTTAGATGAAGAAACAGGTGGTTGTGTTGCTGTCTCATTATCCATTTGTTCCCAAGTATAAGTATATTTATTTGCATTCTCCCCTTCTGCAGATCCTTTTAAAATAAAAGGTGTGCCCACAGGTATTGTATAGTTTTTACCTGCACTTACAATAGGTACCTTATTCTCTACAACTGTTTTTATAGAACAAGCATCTACTCTACTTAATGCATTTTGCATTTCTATGATGCTAACAATATGAAAATAAGCATCTGAATTGCGTTGAATATTGGGGTCGCTAATTCCTGCATACCCCATAATTGTACTACCACTACCTGGTTCATAAGCTGTAGCAAAATTTCTATTCCCTCCAGAATAATTATTAAAGGTATGATTTGCCCCAAACTGATGCCCCATTTCATGTGCTACATAATCAATGTCATATGGATCACCTATAGGTTGCGGAGAACCTGTAATTCCCATTGCCTTTTGTGTAGTACATGGCACACCCAATTGCGCCAAACCTCCACCTCCAGTACTTACTGTATGTCCTATATCATAACTTGCATAACCAACTGTTTTATCTATCACTCGCTGACTTTCATAAATCAACCTATTGGCATTGTCATTTGTAAACTCATCATTATCAATAAAAATCAACTTGTCATTATCTCCTATTAAGTTCATATGAACAGCCATATCTCTTTCATAAATGCTATTCACTCTATTCATTGTAACAACCATAGCAGCCAAAACTGCTTCTTTCTTTTCTTGTACAGAGGCATTACTAAGTCCAGCACGCTTAATATGAAAATCCGCATACTCTACAGTACAAGCCATCGCTAATCTAAAAGTTCGCAGAGGATTATTCTTATTAGATAATAAACTTATGCCTTCTTTATTCTTTAAATCGATTGGAGAACTTTTACTCGCAGACTCTACCAAACATTTGAAGTCCTTATCTATTTGTTGGTCAGCTCGATTATACACTACATAAGTTTCATCCTTTAAATTATATGTATCGATATAACTCTCTTGTCCACCCAACTCTTTTAATAAACCATGCACACCTAAAGGTGTAACACTTAAATGTATTGTTGTTCCATTCCCATCAACACTTTTTCCGATATATGTTTTTATTCTTGGAAATTTAGCAGCTAATTCTGGTTCCATCATCGCATACTCTTCCATTTTAAAACGCACAATATCTCCTGTAGAATTTGGAAAGTCTAACACTTTATCTGTTCCTCTTCCCTGTTTTCCTACTTGAGTCAATACTTGCTTCAAACGCTCCGTTTTCAATGTAAAAACTGGAGTATTCTGATTCAAATCACTTCTTAAAAACACCTCTTTAGTGCCTTTACTCTGATTTAATGAGTTTTTTTTCCAATAAGTACTTTGTCCATACGAACACCCTGTCATACCTATTAAAAAAGCCAAATGAAGTATATATTGTTTCATGTAATAATATTTATGGTTTATTTTAACAAAAGAGTCCTGATTGACTACTTTCAAGAATAGCAAATAAATAATAAAAAACCATTCTAAACAAGAATAATAACATTTATATTATGTTTTAAATAACAAAATAATAACGCTTTAATTCCAACACATCTATTTACAACTACAACATAAAGTTTATTTATAAAATAAGCAGTGCTTTTTTTTAATGCTAAATATCAAATATATAGTTTAGCCCATACATCTATTTTAGTATTTTTGTTCAAAAATCACATATTTATGAAATGGGAAGGTCGTAGAGAAAGTAAAAACGTTACAGATAGTCGTGGTAAATCTACTGCAGGAAAAACAGCATTAGGAGGTGGACTATTAGGAATTATAGCTACACTGCTTTATTTGTTTGGAGGAGAAACAGGCAAACAAATTGCACCTGTTGTAGAACAGCTGAATGGAGATGCACAAACAGAACAAGTGGAAACACGCCAATTAACCGCAGAGGAAAAACAAATGGGGAAAATGGCAAAGGTTATGTTTGCTGATACAGAAGATGTTTGGCATCAAGTATTCAAAGAAAACAATTTAGAATACAGAGAACCTAAAATGGAACTCTTTGACGATAGAGTAAACACCAAATGTGGTAGTGCAACTGCTGATGTAGGCCCATTCTACTGTCCTGCAGACGAAACAGTATATATGGATTTACGCTTTTTTGAAGAATTACATAATCGCTTTGGAGCAGAAAGAGGAAACTTTGCTATTGCGTATGTTATTGCTCATGAAGTTGGACATCACGTACAAAATTTATTAGGCACAAATGCTGAAGTACATAAAAAACAACAAGGCATGAGCCAAAAAGAAGCAAACAAACTTTCTGTTGCTTTAGAATTACAAGCTGATTTTTATGCAGGACTTTGGAGCAGATACAGTCAAGAATATTTAAATCCTGAAGATATTGATATTGCCTTAAGTGCTGCTCAAGCGGTTGGAGATGATGCTATTCAAAAAAGAGTAACAGGACAAGTAAATCCAGACTCTTTTACTCATGGCTCATCTGAGCAACGTAAAGAATGGTTTATGAAAGGATTTAACACTGCAGATTTACACCAAGGAAATACGTTCAACTACATCAAATAATACGATTTTACGTATATACAGACAATAATTAGTAGATTATTCTACAAACTCACTTATGAATCAATTAAACAACAAATTAAACGACATCAGGGAAAACGGATATTCCTTATCTCCTTTTCAAGTAATGGGAGAAGCCTTTCAATATTATGGTAAAACTTTTTTCTTAGTTCTTACCACACTACTTTTAGCGATAATAGGACTAATATTTCTTGGTTCAATTGGCTTAAGTCAAATTATAGAGATTGACCCAAATAGTACACAACAAGAGATACAAGAAAAAGTATTAGAACTAACACAACTCATCTCAGAGCCTCCTTATTTCTACTATTATTTAGCATCTTTTACTTTTTTAAGTGCTTTAAGCGGAATACTTATTGCTGGTTATTACAAATTAAATGCAGAAGCCTCTTTAAATCAGACGCCAAGTATATTATCTGCTTTCAAATACTTCTTTAGCGTAAAGGGGTTATATGTTTTTATTTCTCAGTTATTGATTTCTATTGTTTTTTTATGCATTACCATACCTTTAAAAATGGCCAATTTAGAAATGGTTTCTATGGCTATTAATTGGTTAGCTAATACATTAACTATATTCACTATACCACTTATTATATTTGGAAATCAGAAACCTTTGACTGCAATTAAAAACAGTATTATGGTTGTAAACAAACAACCGATTCCAATTGTACTAACTGTAATATTAAACTATTTCTTTTTAGTTAGTGGTTTATTGTTCTTTGTCATTGGCGTTTTATTTGTTTTACCTTATTTGTTTTCCGTATACTTCACTTTATACAAACAAGTTATAGGACACAATTTAGAAGAATAACATGTTTAGGTTATTACCCTAACCATCCCTCTCGATCTAAACTTCGATATTGAATTGCCTCTGCTATATGCTGAGGCAATATTTTTTCTGCCTGTTCCAAATCTGCAATGGTACGTGATACTTTTAAAATTCTATCATAAGCGCGGGCAGATAAATTCAGTCGTTCCATCGCTGATTTCAACAACTGCAAAGAAGCCTCATCCAAAGCACAATACTTTCGAATCATTGCCGTATTCATTTGTGCGTTATAATGAATTCCTTTATGTGTTGCAAAACGAGTAGATTGTACTTCTCGTGCTATTATTACTCTTGCTCTAATAGCTTCACTGGGTTCAGCTAATTGTTTTTCTGAAAGCTTTTCAAAAGGCACAGGATTTACTTCTATATGTATATCTATTCGATCCAATAAAGGACCTGAAATCTTGTTCATGTATTTCTGCATTTCTATTTGAGTAGAGCGCACAGGAGAATCAGTGTCCAGAAAATACCCACTGGGACTTGGATTCATACTCGCTACCAACATAAAAGAAGAAGGGTATGTAATTGTGAATTTAGCTCTTGAAATAGTCACTTCCCTATCCTCCAACGGCTGCCTCATTACTTCCAAAACTTCTCGTTTAAACTCAGGTAACTCATCTAAAAACAATACTCCATTGTGTGCTAAAGATATTTCGCCTGGTTGAGGATAACTTCCCCCTCCGACTAAAGAAACCGAACTGGCTGTATGATGAGGACTTCTAAAAGGTCTATCTTTCATAAGCCCGATAGCCGTTACTTTACCAACTACACTATGAATTTTAGTCGTTTCTAAAGCCTCGTCTAAAGTCATAGGTGGTAATATGCTTGGAAGTCGTTTAGCCAACATTGTTTTCCCAGATCCTGGAGGTCCTATCAGTATAATATTATGTCCTCCTGCTGCTGCAATTTCCATAGCGCGTTTGATACTTTCTTGCCCTTTTACATCTTTAAAATCTATTGCAGTATATTGATCTTCGTCAATACTAAAAAACGTTTCTAAATCTAAAACAAATGGTTCCAAAACTACCCTCCCTTCAAAAAAAGCAATCACCTCACTGATATTATCCACCCCATACACTGCTAATCCTTCTACAATAGCAGCCTCTTTCACATTCTCTTTAGGGATAATCACTCCTTTAAATCCTTCCTCTTTTGCTTTAATAGCCATAGGCAACACCCCATTAACCACTTGCAATGTACCATCCAAAGAAAGCTCTCCCATAATAATATAGTCTTCTACGTTAATTGAAGGAACTATCTGATCCGAAGCAATCAAAATACCTATTGCAATAGTTAAGTCATAAGAGGAACCTTCTTTACGCAGATTAGCTGGAGCCAGATTAACAGTAATCTTCTTTCCAGGTAAACGATATCCGTTATTTCCCAATGCAGCAGCAATCCGAAAGCAACTCTCTTTTATTGCACTATCTGGCAATCCTACTAAATGATAACCTATTCCGCCATCTACATGTACTTCTACAGTGATTGTTGTAGCATCTATACCAAATACAGCGCTACCATAAACTTTTGTTAGCATACTATCTCTTTTTCAACACAGTTAAGAGTACAGCAATAAGTTTACCACGATACACCAATATATTAGACAGTCGTCATTCAATGAAAAAGATATTTGAAGATTATCAGTAAATCTACTTACATCATCATAATATTACCTCATATACCACCAATGACTTTTTTCTATCCAATTAAACAGTTATTTTTACTTTATCCAATACAACTTATAGTGAACAGTATAAAATTACCTGACGACTTAATAACAACAACGCAAGAAGTTGAAATATTTGATTACTTTACCGCTAAAGAAATAACTAAACAACAGGTTATTCTCAATAGATCAACATTCAGTTTTTTAATTGAAGGAACAAAAGAAGTGTTTTTTGACAATTCTAAAGTTACAATAGACAACACTAAATTTATTCTAATGAAAACAGGACATTGTTTAATGACAGAAAGCCTATCTACAACTCAGACGTACAGAAGTATATTGCTGTTTATTTCAGATGAAACAATCACTAATTTCATTCTAAAAAACAATATAAAACAAAGCAATACACTGAGTAATAATTCTTTATATACCTTTGAAAAAGATGACTTCATCACTCGGTTTACAATGAGTCTTATGGATATTAATAATCTACATCCATCTATAAAAACAAAACTACTACAGGTTAAGCTTGAAGAAATTCTTCTTTATCTTATGGGTATTTATGGTTCTGATTTTATTATATCCCTGATGACAAATCACAACGACCATACGCAAAAGTTTATGCGAACCATAGAAAGCAATCTATTAAACAAACTTACTTTAACAGAACTTGCTTTCTTATGTGGAATGAGCTTATCTACATTTAAGCGAGAGTTCCAAAAGCACTATTCTCAATCTCCTATAAAATGGTTTCAAAACAAAAGATTAGAATACGCCAATAGACTATTGCAACAAAACAATAAAACAGCAAGCGATATCTATTTCGATATAGGGTATGACAACCTTTCAAGTTTTATACAAGCCTATAAAGCAAAATATGGTGTAACGCCAAAACAGCATAACAAGATTTGAGCTTTTCACAACACTTTTTGAACAAGCTGCTATACAAGCCTTACAAAGTTGTACAATACTTTTACATGAGTTAATTAAATATTTAATACCATGAAAAAAGTAAACCTATTACTTGGAGTATTTCTACTCTTTTCAACTGCTTTATTAGCACAAACTACATTCACCTTATCAAGCAAAGATATGGGAGGTCAAACAACAAAATTACAAGAGTTTAATGGTTTTGGTTGTAGTGGAGATAATATATCACCACAGTTATTTTGGAAAAATGCACCAAAAGAAACAAAGAGCTTTGCAATTACAATGTATGATCCTGATGCTCCAACGGGAAGTGGGTTTTGGCATTGGGTACTATTCGATATTCCAGTTACTGCTTCTGAAATAGTTTCAAATGCAGGCAATGCTTCACTTAATTTACTCCCAAAAGGAACTATTCAAAGTATTACAGATTATGGAATCAAAGGTTTTGGAGGTCCATGTCCACCACCAAATCATGGATATCACCAATACATCATTACCATATACGCTCTAAAAACAGAGAAACTTGGTTTAGATGCAAATACATCTCCAGCTATTGTAGGTTTCAACTTATGGGCTAATACTATTGAAAAAGCGAGTATCGTAGCTTACTATAAGCGTTAAATGAAACTACTAAGCACAAAAAAAGCGTTACTAAAATAGTAACGCTTTTTTGTTTGTGGGCGATGAGGGATTCGAACCCCCGACCCCCTCGGTGTAAACGAGGTGCTCTGAACCAACTGAGCTAATCGCCCAATTGTAAAATTGGGACTTTGATAAAAGTTGTGGGCGATGAGGGATTCGAACCCCCGACCCCCTCGGTGTAAACGAGGTGCTCTGAACCAACTGAGCTAATCGCCCGATTTTTAAAATTGTAACTTTAATTTAAAGTTGTGGGCGATGAGGGATTCGAACCCCCGACCCCCTCGGTGTAAACGAGGTGCTCTGAACCAACTGAGCTAATCGCCCGATTTATTAAAAATTCGGTAACCAAATTAATTTAAAAGTTGTGGGCGATGAGGGATTCGAACCCCCGACCCCCTCGGTGTA
>JAITMD010000018.1 GCA_031277535.1 Flavobacteriaceae bacterium | reverse complement strand
CACTGGAGAAATGGCAGAGTGGTCGATTGCGGCAGTCTTGAAAACTGTTGACTGTAACAGGTCCGGGGGTTCGAATCCCTCTTTCTCCGCTGATTTATAAAAGATAACTTTTCAAAAGTCATCAAAATAGCTTAAAACCTATGATTCTCAGTGAATTATAGGTTTTTTCTTTTTTATCCCTATCGCATTTTTTTCAAAAATGCTCAAAAAAACAAGGCCAATTCGTGGCGCAGAAAGAACGTTTTGTTCTGTGCTACAAAAATTAGCTTAATCTCAGTGATAGTAAGGGGTCAAAGAGATTTACATCTTGATTTAGAAGTGTTTTAATTCGACATTTATCATTAATTAAAAACAGTTGAGTTATATAAACTTTCTAACTATTTTAGTTATAGTATGGATAAAATATTTATATCTCAATTGGAATAAGAGAGTCTGCTCAATAGCTATTGAGAGTTTGTCTCTGTTATTTTTCATCAATATATTTTTCATTATATAGAGAATTCGGTTTTAAGTATACAATATTGTTTTTGAAGTCCATAAAAGTATTAAAACGCTTTAAAATCTCATTTCCCAAAATATGGATATTCATGTCTTTTATGGGTTTATGGGAGATTAATTGTTGTGCTGGCACATTTTTAAGACTATAATTTCCTAATTTTAATTGTTGTAGGTTAACTGTAATAACAGGTATTTCATTTCCTTTAGCCCCTTTCATAATGATAGTTTTAATGACTTGCATTTTATCAAAAGGAAAATGATTATCTTTCATTAAATCATTATCAAGCATTACTGTTCTGTTAAAACCAGTGTCAAACAAAAACATATCTTTATTTTCTATATTATCTTGTATAATACTACTTTGTACAGAGAATACGTTATCAAAGTAGTTAATAGCCAGTTTTGTATAAGTCAGGTCTTTATTTATATCATTTGGGAGCTGTGCATGTATAACCATAATGTTTTTATCATAGTTAATTTCTACCACTTGTCCACTAAATATATCCCAACCAAATCTTCCATCAGTATCATTACCTGCTAATGTTGCGTCAAATAATCTTGTTTGATATACTCTGCTCCCTACTTTTAAGTTGTAAAGCGTATTGTATAGGTTTATTTGCGATTTGAATTTTGATTCTAAAGTATTGTGAGTTAATGTCAATTCACTGCTACCAGTATCAAAATTAAGATTCAAAGTATCTATATCGTTAATGATCGCTTTTACGTATAGTGTATTATGTTTGTTAAGTATAAAAGGAATAGTGTCATTGGTATTTACTTTCTGTGCATAGAAAGGGGAAGTAATAAAGATAAAGGCAAATAAAGTGAGAATTTGTTTCATTATTTGGGAAGTATAATCTCGTTTAACGTAATTATTATTGTTCTTTTTCGAATAACTCTATATTCTGTTGCATTGTTCTTTCAGTCTGAAGAATGTCCATTAGAATCATTTTAAAGGTCTGTTTAGTATTTTTATCAGTAGCGTTGATATTAGTGTATAGATAACTCATTAGAAAATCACTTTTATTTGTAAGGGTTTCTTTAAGTTCTACGAGATTAGAAAGTGTTGTTATTTTATTATAATCAATCAAGTCAATTTTAGTGGTAGATACTGATTTCCAAGCATTAAGTTTTATTTTTGCAATATAAATTCCTTTAGCTTGCATTACAAGATCCAAAACACTAATATTTGTGTCGTTAGCATGAATATCTAAAGAATGTATTAACGATTCTTGTTGGGGTATAGTAGATATAATATCTTCTTTAGATTCTTTTAATTCGCTTTTGATGGTTGTAAACACTTGATTAATATACGCTTTATCTTTTCTTCCTGCGTTCCAATTATCAATAAACAAAGCAATTAGAATTCCTGCAGTTATAGGTATAATTTCTTTTATGAATAAAACAGCATATCTTTTCAATTTTTCTTTCATTATTTAAGTTTTAAAATAGATAGTAAGAGTAAGGTATTCTATGTTTTAAGTGCATATATAATGCCTTTGCTAAGGTAGTTATTTCGATTAATAAATTACAATAGCAATAAATTAAATAGGAATTATTGGTGTTGTTTTTTAGTCTTTAATAGATAGTGGTAGAGTATTGATATAAATGAAATAATTTATAAATATCATTGTTTGTTAATTTACAATAAAGATGTACGTTTAAATTACTTAATTAAAAAAGGAATAATGTAATAAAATGTGTGTAATTATTTATTATTTTATAGAGTAGTGGTAGAATTGTATTAAATTTAGCTAAATAGAAAAAAAAGACTATGGGAATAATTATTTGTTTTTTTTTCTTAATATGTTTGGGAGGTGCGGTAATAGCAATAGGCCAGGCTTTGTCTATGTTGTGGAAAAAAGAAATTGGAGGCAAGGAAATTATTTTCGGATTGTTGGTTTCTTTGATTCTATTCGGATTAGTTACTTTGTCTTATCTTCTGCAAAAGAATATATGGGTTTTTGGTTATATTTTTAGATATCCTTTTTTCACGATACTCTTACCTTCCATGATTTATCCTTATCTTCAAAGGAGTAAAAGACCAAGTGTAAAATATTGGTCAACACTTTTATTAATTAGTGTATCATTAACAAGTATTTTATGCATTATTTTCTATAAACCCTTTTTTAATATATTTGAATTACTCCATATCAGTACCCATCACTAATATTTGAAATCTATTTTATATTACTTTTTTCGTTATATTGAAGTATTTAGTTGTTGATAAATAGATGGATTAACTACTATTAATTTTTACTATATTTTGTTAGTTATTAAGATGTTTGATAATCATTATGTTTTTTTATTTGAAAGTGATTTTTAACAGAAGATATTAAAATAGAATTAGGAATGTCTTATAATCAAAAGATTTCCTCGAGGCTCTGCCTCGGGGTAGAAAAGTAAAGAATAGTATATTTGTTTGATGAGTGAACATATATTTAAACGTCATAATAAAAGCTTACTACTTTATCATTTTGTTTGTCCTATAAAATATCGTAGAAATGTTTTATCAGAGGATGTCGAAATTAGTTTGGTTGAAGTTTGTACCAAGATTTCAGAGCGTTATGAAATTCATTTTGTTGAAATTGGAGCAGATGAAAATCATGTACATTTTTTGATTCAAAGTGTACCAAATCTTTCTGTAGAGATTATTATTAGAACAGTGAAGAGTATTACAGCCAAAGAGATTTTTCGATTGCATCCAGAAGTGAAAAACCAGTTATGGGGAGGTAATTTTTGGACGAGTGGATATTATGTAAATACAGTTGGTCAATATGGGAATGAGGATGTAATTAAGAAATATATTCAAAATCAGGGAGAAGAAAAGACTGTATACAAATCGTTCAACAAAAATCAGTTACTACTGTCTTTCGAGTAATGCAATACCTCGAGGCTCTGCCTCGGGGTAGTTCATTATAAAAACAAAACGTTTGTAAATTGTTCTTTTTTAAATATTTTGAGTATACAAGAGAATTTTGTTATTGAATAATTAATTAAAATTCATTTATTTGGACAATATGTTTTTTATGTAATAATATTAAGAGGTGTAATATGAATGTTAGGGTTAAATATTTTATACAGAAAAAGTACTTTATCTATTTGATAGGAATACTATTGCTAATTATTGTGTTATTGTCCAAGATATTAAAAAATGAACAAACACAATCTTCTAACCAAAACTTTGAGAAATACTCTATTGAACAAAAGGATAAAAAAGAAATAGAACAATATATTGTTTCTTCAAAGATATCTAATCAGTTATTAGATAGTTTATATAGGGTAGCTCTGTTAGAAAAAAATGCTGTGAAATTGTCTAATCTGTTGTATCAGAAGATTCTTTTAAATAATAGAGAAGGTAAACGCGATAGTATACTTTTTTATGGACAAAAAGGTTTAGACTATGTAAATCAAACGCATGATAAATTATTGCAAGCACAATTAAATTATGAAATAGGAACATTTTATTCCTCTGTTCAAAAATATACTAAAAGTTTGGATTATTTGCTTAAAGCAAAAAATGGATTTGAGGAGATAAAAATCAAGAATGGAATTGGTCATACATATAATATGCTTGGAAGTGTATATTTTGGTTTAGGAAAGAAGAATGAAGCGGTGTTTTATTATGATCAATCAGAACAAATATTTAAAGAAAATAATGATTTAATAGGTCAAGCGTTAGTTTCAGGGAATAGAAGTAAAATAGATATTAATAATAAGAATTATTATACAGCAAATAAACGTTTACTTTATACCTATGGAGTGTTTGAAAAGTTACATGATACTGTTAAAACAGTTAATGCACTATTGTTATTAGGTGATACAGAATTAGAACAGAATAGGTATAAAGAAGCTCTAAGTTATTATGATAGAGCTTATGAATTAAGTAATATATATGGTGATACTGAATTGAGTGGACATATTTTACTACATTTTGGTAAAACACATATGGCTTTGAATGATTTTGACAATGCAATGAAATTTTACAAACAAGGCTATGTAGATGTAGATCACACAACAGATGTAGAAAATTTGGAGCTAATAGCACAGGAGTATTACAAAAGAAAAAACTATTTAAAAGCGTATGAGTACAATGTCTTGTATAATAAAATAACCGACAGCATAAAAGGGGCAGAGGTACAACTAAATACAGCTATTTTAAAATGGGATAGCAACATTAGAGAAGAAAAGTATAAGAATAAGTTGCTGGTGCAAGAGAAAGAAATTGAGCAACAAGAGTTTAAAAGTAAATCGAGAAAGTTTATAACAATTACCGTTGCATGTGTTTTGGTGGTGTTGGTTTTGGCGCTAATGTATAGAAATAGGGTAAAGTCGATGGCAATTATTCAATTGGAAAAAGAGAAGTTAGAAGAAGAGGTAAATACCGAATTAGAGTATCAAAAACTATTAAAGCAACAACATAAGATTGAATTAAAAGCAAAAGAAAAAATTCAGGAGGTCGAGTTAAAGCAAAGAAAGTTAGAGGTAGAAACTAAAAATAGAGAATTAGTATCATTGAACTTGCAGTTGTTGTCTAAGAGTAAATTGTTAAACGAGCTCCAGTTAATAGTGAATAGTAAAAAAGATAACTCGTCTACACAGGTAACAAAAATCAGTCAAGTGCTAAAGTATCATCTCGACCATGAAAAAGACTGGAATTACTTTCAAGAGATTTTTAAAAATATACATCCTAAGTTTTTTGAAAAGTTGCAGCGCGTTTGTCCAGAATTGACAAAAACAGAAATGCGTATTTGTGCCTATATTAAAATTAATATGAGCAATAACGAAATAGCCGCTCTTTTGGGAATTAGCCCAAATAGCGTATTGACAAATAGGTATAGAATTCGAAAAAAGATAGAGATGGAACGCGTGGATAATTTAGATGAGTGGATACAAACGTTGTAAAACTATTTGAGAACTTTTTTAGATCGTTGTCAAGACTGTCAAGTCTTAAAATATTTGTTGTTTTTGTGTTATATTGTTGATTATTAGGTATTTGATTTTTATTTGAAAATGATTTTGTCTATTTTAATTCTATTGTTAAAATTAGTGTTTGTGCATTAAAAGGTGTTATTTGGAACAAGTAAATAGTCAAATTAGTCAACTCAAAAAACACACATATGCATCATTTAAGACTCAAAACATTACTTGCTTTAGTTATCCTATTTTCGTTTATAGGAATAGCTAAAATTAGATATTTACATCTTATTGATTTTCAAAATGTAGATGAAGTATTGCTTAGTGATAAGCCACAATACAGTGAGTATAAACAATCAGAAAAGATAGTTTTTAATCAAAATAATAATGCAACTAATACAACTTGTCAGACAAATCCTTTGCCTTTTTGGGAAGGGTTTAATTCAAGTTCAACTACTATTGGTTGTTGGAAAATACAAAACAAAACCACAGCAACTACTGCTAAGTGGAGTACCCATGTTTACGATCCATTTGGATTGTGGGAAATGATTTTGAGTAATGGAAGTTACGAGGGAGATCAGGCTATGTCGTATATTAATGCGGCTGGAGTTAGTGAAAACGACGCCTATTTAATCTCTCCTAACGTTCATTTGCAAGCAAACAAATTGTATAAGTTAAGGTATGATTATAGAATTATTAGTCCATTTGAAGATCCTACTTCTATAAACAACAATAATGCCTTCGAAGTTTTGATGTCTTCTTCTGGAACTTCAAATCTAAGTTTTTTTAATCAGAGCGTGGTTAGCAATAGAACATATACCAATGATCTATTTGCTACAGAAACTGCCTTTATTCAAGGAAATAATCAAGTAGTTAATTTAGCTTGGCATATTACCACAAAGGGAAAAGTAGGTGTTTTTATTGACAATGTTTTTATAGAAGAAGTTGTCGATTGTGCAGAACCTATTGCACCTATGGTGTCAAACGTAACAAGCAATCAGGTTACAATCAGCTGGAGCGATATGTACAATACTTCATGGGAATATCTTATTCAAGATTATAACGGCCCTATACCTACAACTACAACATCAGGTACAAGCACAAGTTCAAAACTAAATGTTGTAGCAACAGATAAGGGGGGAAAAAGCTTGGTAGCTAATAAGGACTACGAATTCTATTTGCGCTCTAAGTGCAATACAACAAAGTCAAGCCAATGGATTGGGCCTATTTTGTTTAGAACAAGTTGTAATGCCATGGGCTTGCCATTTGCAGAGGACTTTAATACAACTTCCTCAACGTTTAAGTGTTGGTCTATTATTGATGCAAATAACGATGGATTAAAATTGCCTGTGTGGATGGGCAATATGAATATGTGGACAGCGTATGAGGGTACTTACGACCCAAGACAAGGCGACCAAGTTATGCGTTTTGCTAAATTGCCAGATAGTGGAACTAATGCAGATGACTGGTTAATTTCGCCTACATTTAACTTGGATGCTCAAAAAATGTATAGCATCAAGTATTATTATAAAAATAACGATTATGCTAAGATGGAAGTTTTGGCTTCTAATCAAGGTATTGCAACAACTGCTTTTACAACAACTGTTTCAGCAGACAAAAAATATTCAAATAGCTTATATCAAGAAGAGAACTTGTTTTTAACAGGTTTAGGAGGAAATGTAAATATAGCGTTTCACGTTACAGAAGGAACAGATATTTTTATTGATTCATTCGATATCAAGGAGGTTAGTTGCGTAGAACCAAATTTTGTATCTATAGTTAATAAAAAAAGTACAGAAGCAACAATTAAATGGGAAGACACTTTTAATAAAGAATGGGAATATTTTGTTCAGGAAACTGGAAACGGAGGTATTATTAGTAATGGAACAAAAGTTACTACAACACAAACTAAAATAATCCAAGATAATAAAGGGAATAGTTTATTGCCTGATACTAATTATGAATTCTATGTACGTTCGATTTGTTCTGCTACAGAAGCAAGTAATTGGATAGGACCTTTGTATTTTTCAACGGCTTGTACAACGTTTACTACCCCTTTTATAGAAACATTTAATAAAAACTCTAAGTCTTTAATGTGTTGGAATATTATTGATGCAAGTAAAGATGAAAATGCTAATGGAATTAATGGATACAAATATAATATATGGCAAACGTATGTAAATAATAAGGAAAGTGGAGATTACAGTATGTATTTCTTAGGGGAGATATATAGAAAACATGATGATTGGTTAATTTCTCCAATGGTGAAATTCAATGGAGGAATTTATGCTATTACATATAGTTGTATGACTGATAAAATTACTGGACCGGAAGATTTTGAAATTTTATTATCAAAAGATGGTATTGGTACTGATAGTTTTAAGACAGTAATACAGCCAAATAAAACATATGATACTTTTGGGAAATATGAAAAGAAAACGGTTTATGTAAAAGGTATTACAGGAGATGTCAATATAGCTTGGAGAGTTGTTTCAAAAAAGAATAGTAATTCTCAACTTTATTTGAAAGATGTTTCTATTGAAGAAATTGATTGTATAGCTCCTTCTCCTGAAGTAAATTTAGATAATGTTTATAGTGATAAAGTTTCGTTTTCTTGGGAAGATGATAACAATACTACTTGGGAATATTATATTTCTTCAAGTGGTACTCCTGTAGGAAGTGGAAAAATGACACAACAAAAAAGTGTTACAACAACAATAGATAATAAAGGGAATCCACTATTACCTAATACACACTATCAGATTTATATTCGTTCAAGCTGCGATAAGGGGAAAAATAGCAAATGGATAGGACCTATTAATTTTGTGACACAATGTTCAGCAATGACTTTGCCATTTTGGGAAGGATTTAATCACAATTCAACTACTTATGATTGCTGGCGAATAGATGATTTAGCAAAGGATGGCTATACTTGGTTTGCTCCACCACGTACGGTTAATACTTGGGGAACTTATATTTATGATCGATATGAAGGAGATAGAGTAGCTACATTTTTCGGTGAAGATAGAAAACACGATGATTGGTTTGTTACACCTCTTTTGAAATTTGAAGGAAAAGATTATGTAGTTTCTTATTATTATAAAACAGGAACATCAAGAGGAATTTCAGGATCTACTACAGAAACAGAAGTAGGAACTAATAGACAAGAGATTCTTTTATCAACAAAAGGTATTGGTAAAAAAGCATTTACAACTGTTTTAGAACCATTTACAACTTATAAGAATAAAGATTATGTACAAAAAACTTTTTTTATCCGTGGTTTAAACGCAGAAGTTAATCTTGCTTGGCATGTGGAAATGCAAGGTGAGAGCATATTCTTAATGGATAATTTAGTAATTAAAGAGGTAGATTGTATTCCTCCAACACCAACAATAAATGTAAAAGACATCACTGCAAGTTCTGTAAAAGTTGAATGGGCTGGTAATTCAGGTACTTGGGAATATTATATTCAACCAAATGGGTTGGCAGTACCTACAAAAAATGGTGTAAAAACTACAACAAGTAGTATTGGAATTAATACATTGATTAATGGTAAAAATTTAGATCCTAATAGTAGTTATGATATTTTTGTTCGATCACAATGTGCAAATGGACAGTATAGTATTTGGTTAGGACCTTATACCTTTAAAACAATTTGTAATGTAGTTTCTATACCATTTTGGGAAGGATTTAATACACAAACTTCAAAAAATAAATCAGATACAATAGGTTGTTGGACAATTCTTGATGAGAATAAAGATGGGATATCATGGCGACCATTTGCCTATAATGCCTATGAAGGAGATCAAGACATGAATTTTGTTAGTTATAATGTAAATAATGTAATAAATGATGATTGGTTAATTTCTCCTACATTTAATTTGGATGGAAGTACTTATGTATTGAAATATCAGTATGCTGCAGCTAAAACAGATAATACAGAGTTTGAGGTAGCTTTATCTACTAAAGGGACGCAAGCAACAGTGTTTTCAAAAATATTGTTGCCAAAGAAAGTTTATAAGAATGAACAATACGTTGAAGAAATAATTTATATATCTGGGATAAAAGGAGATGTGAATATTGGTTGGCATGTTGTAGGTAAAGGAAGTACAAATTTGTATTTAGATAATATCTCTATAAAAAAAGTAGAAGGATGTTTAGAGCCGACAGCAATAAAACAAGTAAAACAAACATTAAATAGTATTGATGTAGAATGGACAGTTAATGGGACAGAAAATACTTGGGATGTTTTTGTTCAAGAATTAGGGAAAGTAAAACCAACGTCTTCTACCTTACCTACAATTACAGTTAATGGAACTCCAAAGGCTACTTTAAATAATCTGAAAGCAGGTGTTCCATATGAAATATACGTACGAGCTAAATGTGATGTTAATTCTTATAGTGATTGGTCGTCTTCTTTTACTACAAGTATTGGTAGCAATCTTAGTAGTGAGTGTTTAAATGCAATTCATTTACCAGTTAATACAGGTTCTGTATGTAATCAGACAGTTGCAGCTTCTACAAAAGGAGCAGTACCTTCTAATCTGCCATTAGCTCCCTGTTCAATTCAACAAGGATATTTAGCAGATATGTGGTTTGAGTTTACAGCTACAACAGCAAATCATATTTTAAGTATTGATGGAAAGAATATCTTACCAGGCAATCGAATAGAGGTTACATTGTATGATGTAGATTGTGGTACTATTAATGTTAATACACCTGCTAATTGTGGTACTTTAGAAGGATTCTTCTTTCCAAGTGCTTTATTAAATGATTTGGTAATAGGACAGAAGTATTTAGTCCGTTTAGGTTTTACTTCAAGAATTCATTTAAATGAGACATATTTTAATTTGTGTATTACTGCTCCAGATCCTACAATTTTGATAGATGTTGTAGATAAAACATATTCTGCAACAGAGATGGTTAATAAGGTATTGATGGGCGCTACATGTGATGTAGTTTCTAATGTTCAGTATCAATTTGGAACAGATAATAAAGTCAAAGGATTAGGGAATTTCAAACAAAATAATTCTAAAATACCATTTAAAGAAGGTATTATCCTTACAACACATGATGTTGAAACGGCTAACAAACCAAGGTTGTTAATGAAGAGTGATAAGAAAAAGGTAACAAAAGGTATTGGAGACGTACAGCTAAATAATGTATTAAAAGAATTAAACAATAAAGATATCAATCAAATTAAGTCTTATAGCACATTAGAGTTTGATTATACTGCAGTTTCAGATGTTTTGCAATATGAATATATGTTTGCCTCTGATATTTATGATTTGATTTGTGATTATAAGTGTATTGAAGGTGGAGCTACCGTAGCCATATTGGTAACAGATATAGCTACAGGTATAACTACTAATGTGGCTTTAGTCCCTAATACCACTTCGCCTGTAGCAACATCTACTATTAGAAATGGAGATGGTTATCCTATGGATCGTCCTGATTGCCCCAACATTAATCCTAAGTATCAATGGAAAAACTATTCGTATTCTTTAGATAATCCAAATGAAGCTCCAATTGATTACACAGGGTTAAGTGTAGTATTAAAAACAGTACCATATTCTACCATACCAGGCAAAAAGTATCATATCAAGTTTGGTGTTATGGATTTATGTCAGCATAATTACCACGGTTCGGCATTAGTACTGAATCAAACTACAATGGCTAATTTGCCAAAATTAGACTTAGGGGAAGATAAATTAGTAGAAAAGAACCAAGGAATTTGTGCTAATGAAAAGTATACGATTAAATCAGAGTTATCTATTGATTTAAAGGATAAAGAATTAAATACAATCTACACTTGGTACAAAGATGGAAAGTTAATAGCTAATCAAATAAAAGACCAGTTGACTGTTTCAGAAACAGGAGAGTATATGCTAACTGTCCAGTTTGTAGATATTAATTGTGAAGTTTCACAAACAGTTAAAGTAGAGTTTTATGAAGCATTAGACAAGGTTTTAGATAAACCAACAAATCTAAGTATTTGTAAACAAGCATTAAAAGATACAACAATTGATTTGACAGCAGCAACACATCCTATGTTTAATAAAGTGGCCGAGAGTAAGTATGATGTTGCTTATTTTATTAATAAAGAGGATAAACAGCCTATAGAAAAACCAACTATGTTTGTTTTATCTAAACAGAGAACAGAGCAAACTATTTATGTTCAAGTAAAAGATTTGCAAACTAATTGTATGGAATGGTTTGAATTTAAAATGGTTGTCCAAAGTGGAGAATCTCTGGTAAGAAGAGAAGATGTAGTAACGTGTGATGAATATGTATTACCTGCTTTATCAAGCAATCAGTTTTATTATACAGAAAGTAGTGGAAAAGGAAGAAATTATAAAGCAGGAGATAAATTAAGTCCTGGAGTATATCAATTGTATGTTTTACAAGATAATGGCAATAGTTGTTTTGAAGAAGTAAGCTATAAAGTGGAGGTTGTAAAAGGTGTTGATCTTTTTGTAATTGAAGATCAATATATACAATGTGATATTTATGCGTTGCCTGTTTTACCGATGTACCATAAGTATTATATAGAAAGAGAAGGCCAAAGAATAGAAATAGCTCCAAAGACATCAATTACAAAGAGCAATACAAGAGTGTATATCGTTGCCGAAACGCCTAATAAAGTATGTAGAAAAGAGGGGAGTTTTGAGGTAATTTATAGCGATTGTCCAATACCTAAAGGTTTTTCACCTAATGGGGATGGAGTAAATGATCGATTTGACTTAAGTAAACACAATGTGAGTAGTTTGAAAGTTTTTAATAGAAATGGAGCTGAAGTATATTCTTTCAGCGGTAACTATACCAATCAATGGGATGGGAAATCAAAAGGAGGGCATGAACTGCCAAGTGGAACATATTATTATGTGATTCAATCTTTTGATAAAACTAAAACAGGATGGGTAGAATTACAAAGGTAGATTAAAAAGAAAGAGGGTGTTCCAAAAGGGCACCCTCTTTTGATATTATTATAGTATGCTGTTTTAGTGGTTTAAAATAAAGTATTATCTCTGACGATAATAGCAAAATAGTATTAACTTTAAAACTATTAATAGGTTACAGTATGGGGATTGTTAGGAAGCCTATAATGGAACGCTATTATTTTGCAATCGTCAAAAGCTGTATATATTCGCATTTTTTGTAAGTTTACAAATAGTGGAACGGCTTGGGCTTCGTTTAGGGATAGAATTAAACATTCGTTCAATTCAATTCGTACTTCGCCAAGTTCAGTCCAGTTATCTGATGTTGTATCAAAAAATCTACTAATGAAACACCTTATTCTATTCCTATTTTTAATAATTTCAAATTGCTTGTTTGGACAAATATCTAAAGAACTATTAACAACAATAAAACCTTTAGAAAAGTACCAATCATTTTATATATTAGATGAGGAAATAAAAGGCATCGAAAATAAAGTAGCTGAAATTGCAAAATCAGATGAATTAGAATATTTAGCATTAAATGGGAATAATGTTTATATAAAAGGTGTAGCAATTAAAATTTTAATTAACAGAAATGATGAGAAAATTAAAGATGTTTTTAAAGCACTGATTAACTCAAAAGATTCAACAATATATAATACAGAACACCTATTAGGTTTGGGTTCACTTCCTGCTTTTTTCTTCGAAAAGCTTTCTTTTACTAATCAATTAGACAAAGAAACCAAGAATAACATAAAATCCGATTTGGTTGAAATTATTTTAAATAATCAACCTGTTAATATAAGTTTACTCAACGAAATTCATTATCAAATTCCTGTCAATGAAAAGTATTACGAAAAAATTAGAAATATTGTTATTGAATCAAAATCACCTTCGCTACTTATTGCTTTGGCTAAATATCAAAACGAAAAAGACATTGAACTAATCAAAAGTTTTAAAGAAGAATCTTTTTCTGCTATCGAAGAATTCCCAAATGACGACTTTTTACCTTTTCTTGAAAAATATATAAATCATTACAATGAATTTCCTTATATGTTCGCTGTTTCAAAATTTTGCAGCCCCAAAGGAGCAGAATTAGTTTCAAAAATTGTCGATCTAAAAATAACAAATCTTGAGAATAGTACGTGTAATAAAAACTATTGTTTAAAAGCATTTAATCAAATCTATATGAATGATTGCAAAATATTTTATCCAATACTCGAGAGATTATGGTTAAGTCACAAAATTCTTTCATTTGATATTTTAGATTTTTATGAAGAAAATCACACTAAAGAAGAAACTGTAGATTTCATACTTTCTGGACTTTTGCTAAACGGTAGAGCTGAATTAATCAGCCAAAATATGTACGATATAAAAAAAATGCTTAGTCAAACTCCAGGAGGAAATTTAAATTTTAGTGAAACAAGTAAATTGGTTAAACTTTTAAATAGACTGAAAACTTTGTCAGAAGAAAAATATCAAATTACACTTAATAATGTAATTTCTAATATTGATAATTTAGAAATTGATGATTTCATTTACGAACTAAACGATAATAGTAACCTTTTGAAAGTAAAGAATAGTTTTATTCAAAAAATGAAATCTAATGAAAATGCTTATGGTCTTTTAATAATAATTAACGGTGTTAAAAGCTTAGGAGATAAAAAGCTATTCAAAGATTGTTTTGGAATTATTAAAGAAAGGCGAAATGAATTCCAAGAAAAAAAAGTTTGGGAACAATCACTACAAGAATTCTTAAGAATAAACAAATTGAAATTATAAGATGCAACATCAGATAACATTAGTTTGCTTAAATACGAGGTTTTGGATGGATTGAACGTTATTGTTTTCTAATACGTCAAAACAATCAACATACTTTTCATAAACAAAACAAACTTAAAAGCCTTGTATAGCAACTACCAATAACATGCAACACTTCTATTTCCAACCCTTTTTTGACGGCAATAGCAAAAATAGTATTAACTTTAAAACTACTAATTGGTTATAGTATGGGGATTGTTATAGGACTATTTCTTTTGATGGTATTTAGCGTTGTACTACCTACAATAGGTACTACAGGTTATATGTTGTGGAAGAGAAAAATAGGAGGAAAGGAGATAGGTTTGGGGTTATTAGTCAGTCTTATATTGTTTTTACTGACTTCTCTCTCTTATCTTTTGCAAAAAGAAGCATGGGTATTTGGATATTTGTTTAGGTATCCACTTATTATGATTGTTGTACCTTCTTTATTTTATCCCTATTTTTTAAAAAGCAAGAAACCTATACTTAATTATTGGTCTACACTATTAGCCATTAGCATTAGTCTTACAGGTATCTTGGGCGTTGTGTTTTATGAACCGTTCTCTCATATAATGGAGTTCTTACAGATTAAAACACACCATTAAAAGTGTATTGAGCACGAGAATATGTTTAGAATAATGGTTTACTCAGAAGAAACAGACTGTAATTTATAAAACACGATAGCCCCACAAAAATACATAACACAGTCCAGCCAATCTGCAGTATAACGAGTATGGTGTTGTGGTAGATACCATTCAAAGTAGATACTATAACCAAAAGCAATAAATAAAACTAATGGTAGAGGGAGCACTATGGTTTCTTTCTTTATTTTTTGAACACAATGCAACCCAATAGTTAAGACTAAAGGAAGTGTGAGAAAATCATTAACATAATTGTTGATCCAAAAGGGGAGTGCAATATGAATTTTTTGCAAGATATAGATACTGACAGCTATTCCTAAGGCAACATAAAACAAAATAGTTTTCATAACAAGAGATAGTAAATAAACGATTCACTAATACACAAAGGTATAGGAATCGTTTGATTTATAAGTAATATAGCGTTAGGATCTATGCAGCCAACATACTCACTACATAGGCACAACCTGCTGCTATAGCAGCTATAACAATCCAAATAGAGTGGAGAATAAATACAAAAAAACGGACAAAAGGATTAGAATGATTAAGTAGCTGCCGAATTGTTTTTTCTATTTTATTAGGCTCTGTATTCAGCTCTTTAGATATTCTTTCTTGCTGTACTTTTTGTTGCTCTAATTGTCGTTGTAGAACAATATTGATTATTTCACCACAGTGATTACAATAATCTGTATTTAAGTTCTCTGTATTGCATTTTTTGCAAGTGATATAGTGTTTACTCATGTCTTTCGGGTCTTATTAAATGAAACAATAATTGTTTGTTTTTGTAGAAACAAAGTTGAATCAATTAATAAGCGTAAAAAAGAACGATTTAAGGGGAAAACTGTTCTAAAACACTCCTATTAGAATAGCGGATAAAGTAGTTACAGTTGCTTTCTATAAGCTCGTGGTGAACAACCTACATTGCGTTTGAAGAATTTTCCAAAAAAGGAAGTAGTATTAAATTGGAGAGAATCAGCTATTTCGGCAATACTTAGAGTAGAATTAGCAAGCAATAGTTGTGCTTCAATAATAATGGCATGATCAATCAGTTCCCCCATTGTTTTTCCTGTTACCTCTTTTATCACTTTGGCAAGATAACTTTCAGAGACGTAAAGCTGATCGGCATAGAAACGAATAAACTTTTCTGTTCTAAAGTGTTGTTGTAGCAATTCTATAAATGAAATAGTTAAGTTTTCTTTCCTTGTTACTTTCTTTTTAAGCGCCTTATTGTTCGCATGACTAATATGCATTAATTCTAATAGAAATAGTGCAAATAAGTGATTAATAGCATCTTTATAAGAATCAAAGTATTCCTTTTGAGTGTTTTTCTGATGAATTAAAGTGCATAAACTCAATAGAGTAGTTTGTTGCTCTGATGTCATCAGTAGTTTGTTTATACTTTGAGGAGCAAGTAAGGTAAAAGAGCTCTTTTCATGTTGTGTGTGTTCTATAGCAAACTTTTTATCAAAACTAAGAGTTATAAAATGTATGTCTGAACTAAAATCTTTGAAATAAATAACAGATTGCGGAGGTATTATTGTTATGGAAGATGCCTGTAGATGGTATTCTATTAGATTTAATTGTACATCAATACTTCCGTTAGTTACAAATAGAATAGTAAAGTTGTTGTTTCTATAAGGGTGTTTTAAGGGATTATAATCAAGTCCACTTCTATTGTCAATGTATATACCACTTTCTTGAAAGTCATATTCCAGTAAACGCAATATATCTTTAATGGTGTAGTTGTGGATTTTATCAGGCATGGCTGTTTTGTCAAAATAGTATTACAGCACTAAATTAGGTTTTATATTGGTAAAAATAAAAAGGAATTGGTGTTTGTAAAGTATTCGTAGTTGAAAAAAATAAATCAATTGAGGCAAGAAGAAAAAATATGATAGATAATTGGTACATTGGCCTATTCTATGAAATAAATAAACAAGGGAGAGGATGGTTGAAGAACAAAAGAGGTACTTTATTGATAAGTTAAAAAAGAGACTGGAAGAAGTACAACCTATAATGGTAAATAGTTTAAATCAATTGTTTAAAGGAGAATATCTTTCGTTAATAGATATTTGTACAATAGATGATGTGCACACATTCTATTTTGAATATGATTATGAAACACTAAATATTGTGGTCTGGGCAGAAAATAAAGAAGAACAAGTTGTTTCTATACAGTCAAAAGGTATTCCTGAAAAATTAGATGATACTATTTTTACTAAAGCTTCTTATTTTTCTCTTTATGCTTTAGAAGAAGAGTGGGGTGAAACAGAAGAAGGGTTAGATCAATTTGATGAGTTAATAGATCTTTTGTCTGAAGAAAAAGAAGAAGTACTCACACAATGGTTTATCCTTTGTTGGAAATTAGCAAAAGAACAGACAGTAACAGTATTTCAGGGAAAATTTAGTGTTCACGATACAAATTATAGAACAGAACTGCCTTAATGGAACGTGATGTTTGTTCCTTAGAGTAAAGAGAGAGTTTTTAATATTGAATGTTATGGTATGAGGGCATATATCTAAGGTGTAGGAGGAATCCGGAACTGAGAGAGGCTCTTTGATAGCATAAATCACAGTAAAAAGATACGCTCAAACAAATGTTACTCTGGCACAATAAGATTAGAGAGATAAATAAAATGTAACTGTTCAAATAGAATAAAGCGTTCAAGAAGGAGGAAGGGAAGGTATAGAAGGTAAATTTAGTAGAGTTCTATAAATCAAACAAGGTTAATAAATTAGGGTATATTTCATTTGTACCTATGTAATTACAGAACTATACTCAGCTTTGAACAAGAATTGTTCTTTAATTTCTTTCAGAATAATCATGTTTTGAAAAAATAATTGGAAAACAACAATAGAAGTAATGATTCAATCTTTTGTTTGATCTAAAAAGGACTTTATCAGAGATTTTTTGAGGGAAAAAATAGAAATCTGAACCAGTTAATTACCTATTAAAATGAAACTCAAAACAAAAGAGGGTAACCTTTCAGCTCCCTCTTTCTTAAGTAATATAAAATAAGTGTTAGATGACTTTTTTGGGATATCGTCATTTAACAAAGTACTCTTGTTTATTTCCAAATCTTTGTCTTTATCCGACTTAAAGTTTCTTGTGAGATATTTAAATAACTTGCTACCATTTTATTAGGTAAACGCTGTACTACTTCAGGATTCTGATTTAGTAATTCTTCATACCTTTTACTTGCATCCATAGTAGACAGTGTGTACAAGCGATCTGTATTGTTTAAATAAGCAATTTCAAGATAATGTCTGTAAAACTTTTCCCATGAAGGAATTTCGTCTAATAATAACAAAAAGTTCTGATGTGTTATGGCATATACAGTAGTTTCTTCCAAAGCCTGAATGTACTCTTCTGATGGTTTTCTACTGATTAAACTAACTAAAGCAGTAGCAAATTGATTTTCAAAAGCAAAGTAACGAGTAGCATCTACACCTGCTTCATTGATGTAATAGATGCGTAAACAGCCATGACAAACAAAATATAATTTTTGTTTGTCAGTATTTGCTTCAGTTAGTTGAATACCTTTATTGTATTGTTCAAAAGTAAATTTAGATAAGATAATATCTAATTCTTGATGATTTACTGAAGTGTGTTTTTTTATATAGTCGATTAATTGTTCTACCATAATTATAATTAGTCAGTTACCACAAAAGTACGATAGTAAATTAAGTCAGCGATAGAAAGAACAGGCATTTTGTGTGTAGTAGCAAAAGCTATTATTTCTGGCAAACGAGACATTGTTCCATCATCATTCATTAATTCACATAATACAGCTTGTGGAGGTAATCCTGCCAGTTTCATCAAATCAACACTACCTTCTGTATGACCATTTCGAGCCAAGACACCACCTTTTTTGGCACGTAGCGGAAAAATATGCCCAGGACGTACGACATCTGTAGGTATGGCCTCTTTGGCAATAGCAGCTTTTACAGTTGTTAATCTATCTGTGGCAGATAAACCTGTAGTTACACCTTTAGCAGCTTCTATTGTAATTGTAAAAGGAGTCTGAAATTGACTGGTGTTTTCTTCTACCATATAAGGTAAATCTAATTCATCTGCTTTGTCGTTAGTCAAGCACAAACAAATTATACCACTACAATAACGGATAAGCATTGCCATATCTTGTACAGACATAAAGTGAGGTGAAAAAACAATATCTCCTTCATTTTCTCTGTCTTCATCGTCAATTAAAATAATTCCTTTACCTATTTTTAATTGGCGTAGTGCATTTTCTACACGCTCTTCGCTATTTTTACCAAACGCAATTAAGGTATCAGTGATGTGATGCATTCCAATTAGTTTTTGATTAGTCTTTCAGTGAATTTTCTTGCTTGTGGAATAATTATAAAAGCAGCTAAATAGGCAACAGGTAACATAACAGACCAAGCTTTTAGAAATTTAAAAAACCAATCTTCTCCAAAACCATAATTTCTAATTAGTCCAACAAATGCCATAATCAGTGTCATGGGTACCACAACAAATACAGTGTTTACGTATTTATAAAATTTTTTATTCATTAGTTTCAAATTTAAAGACCTCTCTATAGGATATGATTTTGTGTAGGAGAGGTGCAGATTCAACAGTGCAAATGTGCAGGAGATTTAGAAAGAAACCATTGATATAAGTCAAAAACGGTTGTAGAAATAGAGCTTTAAAAATAAGTCGCTTTCATTTAAAACACTTGTTTGCTCAGTTTATTCTGAAAAACCCACCACCTTTTTTACTTCATCTTTTAATTGAAACAACTGATAATCAATTTTCTAATAAAAATAAGAAGAACAATCTACCTTGTTTCACGCCCCAATTTACGGGAGTTGAATTAGATTTGTTCGGGATTCGTAGGGGTATAGATAGGGAATAGTTGGGAAAAAGGGCCATTTGTCGAAGCAAACTGCAACAA
>JAITMD010000006.1 GCA_031277535.1 Flavobacteriaceae bacterium | reverse complement strand
ACAGAGAAGTTAAGCCCGTTAGCGCAGATGGTACTGCTATTAGTGGGAGAGTATGTCGTTGCCCTTTTTTTAAAGCCTGATTCTGAAAAGAGTCAGGCTTTTTTGTTTTTATAGGTTTTGAGAATGAATATACTTTTGAAATGGATGAGTATAAAAAGAGGCCATATAAGGCCTTTTTGTTATGATTGTGATAATTCCTTTAATTTATCATAGATAATGTCAGATTCGTACCCTTTTCTATATAAATAAGCATGTAATTTCTGTTTCTTCTTTTCAATATCTGTATCAGAAAGAGTATTCCATTTGGAATCACTGATTCGGTCAAACGTTTCTAAGTATAAATCATTAGAGATTTCTTCAAGGGCATACTTTATTAAAGTAGAGGATATTTTTCTTAGTTTAAGCTCTGATATGATTCTATTTTTCCCCCAAGCACTAATGCGGTGTTTGCCTCGTGCAAAACTCCTTGCGAATCGCTCTTCATTAAGAAACTTATTTTCTATTAAGTAAACAAGGATATCATCATGTTCGTTACTTGGAATACTGAGAGAATAGAGTTTAGTGATTACTTCACTATGACACCTATCTTGATAGGCGCAATAGCTTTCTAATTTTTTAATAGCTTCTTTTGTAGATGTATATTTAGTACTTGTAGTCATGATTTATTTATTCATTTTGGAGCGTAATAAGATTTTCTATATCGTTAGAAAACAGACACTATTAACTTTAGGCTAAGTTATATATTTTGAAGTGATGAAGATTTATAAGTGAGAAGAAAAATAATAGTTTATAGTATTATGGTGTATAGATTAATTTTATGAGTTATTTCAAATTATAGTTTGTATGTGTGGATAGTTCAATATTTTTTTTTGGTACATTTATAGAAAATCATAACCATGAGTATAAACAGAAGTTTTTTATTAGAATTGCAACATGAAGTTGCGAGTAGCAGAAAGATTATTAGTTGTGTACCTACAGAAATGTGGGATTGGAAACCACATGCTAAATCAATGGCTTTAGGAGATTTGTCTAAACATATTGTTGAATTGACAGTTTGGACAGAGTATATATTGACAAAGGATTATTTAGATTTTCAAACTGATTATAGACCTGTAGAGGCAAAAAATACGGAGGAATTACTGCTTCTATTAGATAAATATGAAAAAGTGGTTATATCCGCTTTAAATATGTTTGATGAAGAGCAATGGATGAGAGAATGGAAACTTAAATCAGGAGATCATGTAATTGCAGAGATGCCCAAAGTAGCTGCTAATAGATTTATAGTAAATAATCACATTTACCATCATCGAGGACAGTTATCTGTTTATTTAAGATTATTAGATATTGCAATTCCTGGCATGTATGGTCCTTCTGCTGACGAAATGAAAAAATAAGATAATAAAAAAAGCCTAACTCTATGAGTTAGGCTTTTATAGTGCCCGGAGTGGGAATCGAACCCACACTCCGAAGAACACGAGTTTGAGTCGTGCGCGTCTACCAATTCCGCCATCCGGGCGATGACTTATTGTTTGTGAGTGCAAATGTAGAAAAATATTTTTACACTCCAAGAAAAAAATAAAAAAAAATCGCATAGTCTATTTATATTTTATAAATTTGCAACGCCTTAGATTTAATCACAGGCTCTAACTAACAACATAACAACTGATTAAAAAAATGTCACATTTCGAACCAGACGCTAAAATTTTTGCTTGTTCACAAAGTGTTGAACTTGCTGAGAAGATTGCAAAAGCATACGGAGTAGAATTAGGTAAAGTAACTTTGTCTCATTATAGTGATGGAGAGTTCCAGCCTTCTTTTGAAGAATCTATTAGAGGAAAAAGAGTATTCTTAGTATGTTCTACTTTTCCTTCTTCTGATAATCTAATGGAGTTATTATTGATGTGTGATGCAGCTAAAAGAGCTTCTGCACGTCACATTACTGCAGTTATACCATATTTTGGTTGGGCAAGACAAGATAGAAAAGATAAACCAAGGGTGCCAATAGGAGCGAAATTAGTAGCGAAATTATTGGAATCTGCAGGAGCTACTCGTATCATGACGATGGATTTGCATGCAGATCAAATTCAAGGATTCTTTGAAAAACCAGTAGATCACTTGTATGCATCTACAATCTTTTTACCTTATGTTAAGAGCCTTAACTTAGATAATTTGACTATTGCATCTCCTGATATGGGTGGATCTAAAAGAGCTTATGCTTACTCTAAGTTTTTAGAGTCTGATGTAGTAATTTGCTACAAACAACGTAAGCAAGCAAATATCATTGATAAGATGGAATTAATTGGTGATGTTACTGGACGTAATGTTATTTTAGTTGATGACATGATTGATACAGGTGGGACATTAGCTAAGGCTGCTGATATGATGATTGAAAGAGGAGCACTTAGTGTTAGAGCTATTTGTACTCATGCAATTTTATCAGGAAGTGCTTATGAAAAAATTGAACAATCAGCTATCAAAGAATTAATCGTTACTGATTCTATTCCTTTGAAAAAACAAAGTGATAAAGTAAAAGTACTTAGTTGTGCAGATTTATTCGGTGAAGTAATGCACAATGTACACTCAAACGAGTCTATTAGTAAGACTTTTGTAATGTAAGAATTTATTAATTTTTTAAATATATTTAAATGAAATCAATTACGATTAAAGGATCAGAAAGAGAAAGCGTAGGTAAAGTATCAACTAAAGCCTTACGTAATGCTGGAATGGTACCTTGCGTGTTATACGGAGGAACTGAAGCAGCTGTGCATTTTTCAGCAGATGAAAAAGCATTCAAAAATTTAGTTTACACTCCAAACGTACACACAGTGGTAATTGAATTGGAAGGTGGAAAAACTTTCAACGCTGTTTTACAAGACATCCAATTTCACCCAGTAAGTGATAAAATTTTACACATCGATTTCTATCAATTACATGATGACAAAGAAATTACATTAGAAGTACCTGTGAAAATCAGTGGAAATTCTAAAGGTGTAATGGCCGGAGGGGTATTGAACTTAAACTTACGTAAGTTAAAAGTGAAAGCTTTACCAGCTAACTTACCTGACTTCGTAGAAATAAACATTTCTGACTTAGAAATGGGTAACAAATTATACGTTACTGATGTTACTGTTAACAATTACAAATTGTTACATGCTGATAACACTGTAATCTGTCAAGTAAGAATTTCTCGTGCAGCTATGAAAGCAGCTCAAGAAGCGGCAAAAGCAGCGAAAACAGCTACAAAGAAAAAATAATTCTTTCGAGAACGTATTTTCAAAAGCATCTGTGTTTACACAGGTGCTTTTTTTTGTTTCATATCCTAAGGTTACTTGATTGCTTTAATGTATTTTTGCAACGCAATTAATTATGTCATTAATAGAGAGATGAAGAAATTTTTAATTATCGGATTAGGAAATATAGGTGCTGAATATATAAATACACGTCACAATATTGGTTTTAAGGTTGTGGATGAAATAGCTAATGAACTTGGAGGAGATTGGCAGACTGTAAAGCTTGGTAGCTTAGCTGAAGTGAAGATTAAAGGAAGAACGTTATTACTTCTTAAACCTAACACTTATATGAACCTTAGTGGTAAAGCAGTACAGTATTGGATGGAGAAAGAGAAGATTCCAGTAGAGAATATATTAGTGATTACAGATGACTTGAACCTTGCGTTTGGTACTATTAGAATTAAACCAAAAGGATCAGATGGAGGTCACAATGGATTGAAGAGTATTCAAGCTACTTTAAACTCTGCTGCATACCCTCGTTTTAGATTTGGGATTAGCGATGAATTTAAGAAAGGACAGCAAGTTGATTATGTTTTAGGAGTATGGGATGATCAAGAGAAAGAACTTATGCCAGAACGCCTTAAAATGGCTTCTAAAGCCGTACAAGAGTTTGCTTTGGGAGGATTGAATAATGCAATGAATACTTATAACGGAAAATAAGTAAATTATATAAAAGTAAAAAGAGAGTTACTCATTGAGTAACTCTCTTTTTTATTGTGATTACTGTGGTTGTACTACAGTAATGTGTAACTCTTCAAGTTGTTCTGGAGTGATTGTCGCAGGAGCGTCAATCATAACGTCTCTACCAGAGTTGTTTTTAGGGAACGCAATAAAATCTCTAATTGTTTCTTGTCCTCCTAATATAGCTACTAATCTATCTAAACCAAAAGCTAACCCTCCGTGAGGTGGTGCTCCATATTGGAAAGCGTTCATTAAGAATCCAAATTGTTTCTCAGCTTCTTCTTTGCTAAATCCAAGGTGTTTAAACATTAACTCCTGAGTAGCTTTATCGTGAATACGAATAGAACCTCCTCCAATTTCGTTACCGTTTAATACCATATCATAAGCATTAGCACGTACTTTACCTGGATCAGTGTCTAATAATGGAATATCTTCTACTTTAGGTGACGTGAATGGGTGGTGCATAGCAAAGTAGCGTCCAGCCTCTTCATCATACTCGAATAATGGGAAATCAATAACCCATAGTGGAGCAAATTCATCAGATTTTCTCAATCCCATACGGTTACCTAATTCCATACGAAGAGCACTTAATTGAGCCCTTGTTTTGTTAGCAGGTCCTGAAAGAACTAAGATTAAGTCACCAGCTTTAGCGCCAGTTACCTCAGCCCATTGCTTAAGATCTTCTTGGTCATAGAACTTATCTACAGAAGATTTGAATGTACCGTCTGCTTCACATTTACAATATACCATTCCAGAAGCACCTACTTGTGGGCGTTTTACCCAATCAATTAGAGCATCTATTTCTTTACGAGTGTATGTAGCAGCACCTGGTACAGCAATACCTACTACTAATTCAGCACTGTTGAATACACCGAAATCTTTATGTTGAGCTACAGTATTTAACTCACCGAATTCCATACCAAAACGGATATCTGGTTTGTCATTACCATATTTGCGCATTGCTTCTTCAAAAGTCATACGAGGAAACTTATCAACTTCAATTCCATGAACTGATTTCAATAAGTGTCTTGTCATTCCTTCGAACGTATCCATAACATCTTCTTGATTTACAAATGCCATTTCACAGTCTATCTGAGTAAACTCAGGCTGTCTATCAGCACGTAAATCCTCATCACGGAAACATTTTACTATCTGGAAGTATCTATCCATACCACCTACCATCAACAATTGTTTGAATGTTTGAGGAGATTGTGGCAATGCGTAGAATTGACCAGCGTTCATACGAGAAGGTACTACGAAGTCACGAGCTCCTTCTGGTGTAGAACTGATTAAGTAAGGAGTTTCTACCTCACAGAAATCTTGAGCAGAAAGATAATTTCTCACTTCTTGAGCAACCTTGTGTCTAAACAATAAATTGTTTTTAACTGGGTTTCTACGGATATCTAAGTAACGGTATTTCATACGGATATCTTCTCCACCGTCAGTATCATCTTCGATAGTGAATGGAGGAACAGCAGATTCGTTTAATACTGTAAGTGTGTGTACTAAGATCTCAATATCTCCTGTTGGGATATTAGGATTCTTAGAAGCGCGCTCTATTACTTGTCCTTTTACTTGAATAACAAACTCTCTTCCTAGGTTTTTAGCTGCTTCGAATACTGCTTTATCAGTTCTCTCTGCATCAAAGATTAACTGCGTGATACCATAACGGTCACGTAAATCAACCCAAATCATAAAACCTTTATCGCGATGCTTGCTTACCCATCCTGATAGGGTAACTTCTGTATTTATATCCGAAGCTCTTAAAGCTCCACAATTATGCGTTCTGTACATTGCTAAAAATTATTTCCTACAAATTTATAAACTTATTGTGAATGATTGAATAAAAGCTAAAACAATATGTGTTAGTTTTTAATATTCAACAAGTTTAGACTGTTTCCTTTTTCTTCATTTGGATAAATACATAGGCTAATATAGCCCCACATAAGGCTAATCCTGCACCTACCCATTCTGGAGAATTGTACCCTAATCCCATTGTGATAGGAATACCTCCTAAAGAAGCTCCTAATGCATTACCAATATTAAAAGAAGCTTGTCCTGCTGATGCAGCTAACATTTCAGATCCTTTGGCATTGTTGATTAGCAACATTTGTAAAGGAGAACCTATTGTAAAGGCTACTAATCCTGTTACTAAAGACATCGCATATGCCATCCATTGAATATGTACAGTGTAGTACACAATAACCAAACACGCTGCCATACCACAGAACGAGAAGATAACTGCTTTGGCAGGAGGGAATGTATCTGCTAATTTTCCTCCTACAAAGTTACCTAAAAACATTCCTAAACCTACTAAAGTCATGATAAGAGGAATGTTAGCTTCAGAGATTTTTGCTATTTCCATCATCATTGGTTTGATGTAACTTACCCAAGCAAACAAACCACCTGTACCAATAGAAATTAGTGCCACTAATACCCAGGCAATAGGAGTTTTAAAGAAAGCGGTTTGTTTCTTTAAGTTTGTTTCTTTGTCTGCTTCCAATTTAGGTACCCAGAAGGCAATTGCAAGAGCAGATATAATTCCAAGTGATGCTATAAGTGTATAGGCTGTACGCCACGACGATTCTTGTCCGATATAGGTACTTAGAGGCACACCAATCAAATTGGCAGTTGTCAATCCTGCAAACATGATAGCCACCGCCTGTGCTTCTTTTCCTTTTTTAGCTAATCTTGTAGCAACAACTGATCCTACTCCAAAAAACGCTCCATGAGGCAATCCCGACATAAAACGCGAAGCAATAAGTGTTTCATAGCTTGGCGCAATAACGAATAAAGCGTGGAATACAGAAAACATAACCATCAATGCCATTAGTACTTTGTGTGGTGCGTACTTGTTTGACGACATCACCAATAAAGGGGCACCCACTACTACTCCAAGAGCGTAAGTGGTAATAAAGTTTCCTGCTTTTGGAATACTTATTTTTAAGTCTGTAGCAATTTCTGGTAGTAATCCCATCATAGAGAATTCAGTCATTCCGATGGCCAGACCACCTACTGCTAAGGCTATTAAGCTTTTATTCATTGTTGTTTTATTGAGTTTTAATTGTATTATATATTATATTGTTTCTTTTCCTCTTTCGTATTGATTTGCCCATGCTATATCAACACCAAGTTCTGTGGCTGCTCTCATGGCAAAGTGTGGATCTCTCAGTAACTCTCGTGCTATTAACACGCAGTCTGCTTGTCCGGCTTGTAAAATATCTTCTGCTTGTTGTCCTGTTTTGATAAGACCTACTGTACCTACAAGAATATCCGTTTGTTTTTTGATTGCTTCTGCAAAAGGTACTTGATAGTTTGCCTCAACCTTGATTTGTTGATGTCTGACTAATCCACCTGTGCTCACATCTATTAGCTCCACTCCCATAGCCTGTACTATTTTTGCCAGTTTCACACTTTCTTCCAATGTCCAACCTCCTTCTGCCCAGTCCGTAGCAGATATTCTAAGCCATAAGCTTTGTGTGGTAAGTACTGTTTTTACAGCACTTATTATTTCTACCACCAATCGGATTCTATTTTCAAAAGATCCACCATACTCATCCGTACGTTGATTGCTCAATGGCGAAAAGAATTGATGTATTAAATACCCATGTGCTCCATGTAATTCTATAATCTCATATCCTGCTTCCACAGCTCTTTTGGCTCCAGATTTAAAAGCATCTACTATTCGATTGATTTCAGCTTTATCCATAGCTATTGGCAAATGCTCTCCTTCATTAAAAGAAATAGCGGATGGAGCTATTGTTTGCCATCCATTTGTAATAGAAGGAGCTATTTGTGCTCTACTTATCCAAGGTTTCTCACAACTGGCTTTTCTTCCAGCATGTGCCAATTGGATACCTGGTACACTACCTTGACTTTTTATAAAAGCTGTAATCTGTCTTAATTTGGCAAGGTGCTCATCAGACCAAATTCCCAAATCAGCATACGTTATTCTTCCTTCAGGACTGATGGCAGTCGCTTCTTGTATAATAGCGCCAACTTTTCCAATCGCAAATTGACCATAGTGAACCAGGTGCCAATCACTCGCAAAACCATCAGTTGCTGAATATTGACACATTGGTGATACAATGATTTTATTGTGTAATGTATTGTCCCTTAGTTGTAAAGGGCTAAATAGAGTTTTCATAAGTAGTGTGTTGTTTAGCAATGCAAAATTATTAAATCCTAAGTAGAATAGAAGGTCTTTTGTCCTAAAAGAATAATTCAGATGAATAATTGCTACAAGACATAGCATGATTAACTAATAGGTGTGTTATCTTTGTTATTTATAATAAATATAAATAGTTAAATATGAATATTGGTTTAAAAATACTTGTTGCTGCTTTTTTAGGAAGTATAGTATGTACTGGGTGCAAGAAAGAAAATACAGAGCGTTCTACAAATGAGACAATTACTGTTGAAAATATGGGAAGAAGTATCCATATTGATAAAAAGTTAGAAAGTGTTGTGGTATTTGATGTAGGTGCAATGGAAAATATGATCACCTTGGGTATTCCATTTAAAGGAATGGCCAAAGTGTATTGTCCTAATTACCTTTCAACTTACGTAGACAATAAAGATATAGTAGATGTAGGTTCTTTTATGCAGCCCAATTATGAGAAGGTTAGTGCTGTAAATCCAGATTTGATTATTATGAGTAATTGGTTTGATAAAGATTACGCTGAGTTTGCAAAGATTGCACCCACTATTGGTTTAGGAATTTCTGGAAGCAATTATCTGAATAGTACAAAAGAGAATTTGAAAACGATAGGAAGTGTTTTTCAAGTAGAGGAAAAGGCAGATGCCTTAATTAAGCAAATAGATATGAAGGTACATGAAATGAAAACCAACATTGATAAAAGCAATGATAAAGCATTACTGATTTTGTATAATAATAAAAGTTATAGCACGTTTGGTATAGATTCTCGTTACGGTTTTATGTTTAAAGACCTTGGAGTAAAGTCTGCCGCACCTGAAATAGAAGGAAGTAGCGATCATGGTCATATCATTTCAAGTGAATTTATTTTAGAGCACAACCCAGATATTATCTATATTATTGATCGTGGAGCAGTAATGGATCAAGTAGCTACAGATATGAAAGAGGTGGAAAACCCATTAATTCAAAAGACTAATGCGTATAAAAAGGGGAAAATTATCTATTTGGATCCTAATGCTTGGTATCTTGGAGGAGGTGGAACTATTTCATTTCATATGATGTTGGATCAATTAATGAAAGCTTATCAATAAGCGAAACAAAAAAGCTTCTCAATCGAGAAGCTTTTTTGTTATTTTTCTTTTACAAAAAGATTGCTTGCAATTTTCTTTGTAATCGTTATTTCGTGTCCATTTATATTGATGCGATAAGATTGATCAAAAGGCTCAATGTCCAATACTTCAATTTCGCTCCCCAAAGCAATTTTTTGCTTGTCTAAGTATTGTAAAAACTCTGAAGAGGAATCTTTAACTCCTACGCAAATCGTTTTTTTGTTTAATGCAATATCAGACAATAGCTGTTTTTCTATCTGTTTTATCTCTCCTTTTGCATTAGGAATTGGATCTCCATGAGGGTCTTCTGTTGGAAAACCTAAAAAAGCATCCAATTTATTTATTAGTTTTTCAGATTTAATGTGCTCTAATTCTTCCGCAACATCGTGTACCTCATCCCAATTAAAACCTAATTTTTCTACCAAAAACACTTCCCAAAGTCTGTGTTTGCGAACGATCATTTTTGCAGCCATTACTCCCTTTGCAGTAAGTGTAACTCCTTGATATTTCTGATACTTAATTAAATCTTTATCGTTCAACTTCTTAATCATATCTGTTACAGATGATGCTTTTGTTTCGATTTTTGCTGCAATAGCATTAGTCGAAATTCCCTGCGTTTGTCCTAACGACAAATGAAAGATAGTTTTTAAGTAGTTCTCTTCTGAATAAGTAAGCATATTGTGTTTTTTTAAAGAAATACAAAGTTACAGTTTTTTTAATTACAAATTAATTTTTAGCTTTGCCTAAATTTTAAGTTAGTCTACATAAAAAATATATTTATGCGTATTGTAATAAGTTTTTTGATAACTCTTTTTATTGCCTTGACTGCATCTGCAAATAATGTAAAAGGAAGAGTAACATCAAAGGGGGATAAATTATCATTTGCTACAGTTGTAATTGAAAAATCAACTCAAGGTACTACGGCAAATGAAGAAGGAGAATATCTATTAGAAAATCTAAAAGAAGGAAGTTATACACTTACAGCTGATTTTGTGGGATACGAAAAGCAGAGTAAGCGTATTCAAGTAAAAGAAGGACAAACACTAATCGTTAACTTCGAACTAAAGGAAAATGCAGATTTAAACGAAATCGTTATTTCTGGAACACTAAAACCAGTATTAAAATCAGAAACAGTTGTTCCTGTAGAGATTTACACACCAGCATTTTTTGAGAAAAATCCAACAGCAAGTTTATTTGATGCTGTACAGATGATTAATGGAGTGCAACCTCAGCTTAACTGTAATGTTTGTAACACCGGAGATATTCATATTAACGGAATGGAAGGGCCTTATACGATGATCTTAATTGATGGAATGCCAATTGTATCTTCGTTATCTACGGTATATGGTTTATTTGGTATCCCAACCAACATGATTGAAAGAGTAGAAGTAGTAAAGGGACCAGCATCATCATTGTATGGTACAGAAGCCATGGGAGGTATTATCAATGTGATTACTAAAAATCCAGAGCACGCAGCGAAGTTGAGTGTGGATGCTTTTTCAAGTACTTGGTTGGAAAATAACCTTGACTTAGGAGCAAGTTATAAGTTGGGTAAACATGTACATGGTTTGTTTGGAGGTAATTATTTTAATTATGGTCAAAGAAAAGATAAAAATGGCGATGGATTTACAGATGTAACTTTGCAAGATCGAGTGTCGTTGTTCAACAAGTTTTCATTTAAAAGACCAAGTGAAAAAGTGGCAAGTTTGGCTTTGCGTTATGTATATGAAGATAGATGGGGTGGACAAACGGATTGGAAGCGCAAGCAACATAGAGGAGGAGAAGAGGTGTATGCAGAAAGCATTTTTACCAACCGATTCGAAGCAATAGGGATGTACCAATTGCCAACCACAGAGAATATCTATACACAGTTCTCTTATATCTATCATCAGCAGAATTCTTTTTATGGAGTGGAGCCATACAACGCAAAACAACAGGTTGCTTTTGTACAAGCTTATTGGGACAAGAACATAGGAAATCACAGTTTGTTGTTAGGGTCTTCTTTTAAATATACTTATTATGATGACAATACTCGTGGTACAGGTATTTATGATGAGAACGGTTTGGTAAAAAATCAACCACAAGAAACGCCAATACCAGGTATATTTATCCAAGACGAGTGGAAACTAAATGATAAAAATAAAGTTTTATTAGGTTATCGCTTTGACTATGATCAAAAGCACAAAGGGATTCATTCTCCAAGATTAGGGTATAAGTATACACCACATCCACATCACACGTTGAGAGGTAGTTTTGGTACAGGATTCCGTGTAGTAAATGTATTTACAGAAGATCACAGAGCCTTAACTGGTGCACGTGAAGTTGTGTTTGCGGAAAAGTTGGACCCAGAAAAGTCGTATAATGCCAACCTAAATTATATGGTCAAAGTGCCTACAAATTTTGGTGTGTTTAATTTTGATGTTAATGGTTTCTATACCTACTTTACAAATAAGATAGATGCAGATACTGATACAGACCAGAACAAAATTATCTATGCCAATCTTGATGGACACGCAATTTCTAAAGGGGTATCATTAAATGTTGATGTAGCATTTGAATTTCCTTTAAAATTAATGGCAGGTGCTACTTATATGGATGTGTATAGACAAGAGGATGGAGTGCGTAATCAAATTTATCACTCTCCAAAATGGTCAGGAAACTTTATTGCAAGTTATAACTTTGGAAATGGATTTACTGCGGATTTAACGTCAGATTGGAAAGGGCCAATGCGTTTACCACGTGTGGAAGATGATTATAGACCAGAGTATTCACCATGGACAGTGTTGGCAAATATTCAGGTGACAAAGAAGTTTAGCAATGGCATTCAAATATATGGAGGAGTAAAGAACTTGTTCAACACTTTGCCTAAAGAAGATACAATTGCAAGATGGTGGGATCCATTCGGAGAGCCAGGTAATGGAGTAACACCGCCTCCTGGTAGAAATGACGTAATCTTTGAACCAAATGATTACAGTTATACTCCACTACAAGGAATCAGAGGTTTCTTAGGTGTTCGATATAATATTTTTTAATTAATTGTAAGTTAGTTAGCATTAGAAATGAAAATATATACTGTAGTATTTTCTTTTGTTTGTTTTTGCTTTGGGTTGTTGGTTCAAGCACAACCCAAAGCAATTGCTTTTTCAGAGTTGGAAGTAGCAATGCGAACCAATCCAAAACCTGTAGTTATTTTTTTACATACCCTCTGGTGTAGCTATTGTGCTTTGATGGAAAAAAAGACTTTTGCGAACACAGAGGTGATAAATAAATTGAACAACAAGTATTACTTTGTTTCTTTTGATGCAGAGTATAAAGAAGATATTACTTTTTTTAATCGAGTTTTTTCGTTTAAAAAAACGGGAATAAAAGGGGGAGTACATAGTTTGGCAAGCACATTGAGTGGACAACAAGCCTATCCCACACTTATATTTTTAAACAGTAAATTGGAGAAAGTATATGAGCATAATGCTTATATACGTCCTAAAGAATTAACTAAGCTACTTGAAGCATTGTAGTAGCTATTGTTTTATTTTGCGATTAGTAAAAAGCTCTGTTAGACTATCTAATAGGGCTTTTTCTTTTGAGGTATATCACTTAAAATAGAGTAAGGGCAAATGAGGTTTTGCATTGTGGTGACAATCATTTTTCTAATAAAGCTTCAAAAGGCACTGTTTTACTGGGATGAGCTGTATTTGAATATGGGTGGTCGGCATGTGATCGGCATGTGGTCGGCAGATGATGGGCATATTTGCTCGGAAATTATGCCGACCACTACACCATCACCAGGGCATCATATACCGATCAAGAATACAGAGATTGAATAAAAAAGTGCGTTAAAACGATTTTTCGTACAGAAAACAATTGTTTTATGATAGGGAGTAATTATGCGATAAAAAGTATCATACCAGTAAGTTATTGTGTCATTTTTTTAATTATCATTGTTAGTATTTCTAAAAGAGGACTACAAGTGTTGATGCATTAGAATAGTTTATATAGCAACTAAAAAAAATAGATATGGATAAATTAAATTTTGAGTTTACAGCAAATCAGTCTGATAATACTGTAGTTGTAAATCGCGCATTTAAAGGAAGTGTTTTACAACTTTGGCGTGCTTGGACTGAAGCCGAGTATTTAGATTGTTGGTGGGCACCTCATCCTTTTGTAAATAAGACTAAAAACCTCGATTTGAAAGAGGGAGGCAATTGGTTTTATAGCATGAGTGGACCAGAGGGACAAGAGTTTTGGGGTAAGGCAGTGTTTAAGAAAATTGTTGATCAACATGAAATACAATGGGAAGATGCATTTTGTGATGAAACAGGAACTCCTGTTGAAGGGTTTGCCAAATCACTTTGGACGATTCGATTTTCACAAAAAGAGGATGTTGCCTATCTTGCTATAACTATTGCACATGAAAAATGGGAAGATGTAGAGGCAAATATAAATATGGGTTTCAAAGAGGGATTTTGTACAGCGTTAGACAATTTAGAAAAGTTAATACTTACAATATAATATAGAGTAAAAGAGGGATAGTATATAGTTACTGTTCCTCTTTTTTTTGGATTAAGGGGATGTTTTTTAGCAGTATAGTTTTTATAAAATACTCATATAACTAAAAAAATAGTTGTATAACTAAATTTTTAGTTATATGTTTGTTTAGATCAAATGATGAATATGGAAAAGTTGACAAATAAAGAAGAAGAAATTATGTGTATCCTTTGGAAGATAGAAAAAGGATTTGTGAATGATATCTTAGAGCATATATCAGAGCCCAAACCTCATTATAATACACTATCTACTATGGTGCGTTTGTTGGAAGAAAAGGGAGTGGTTTCTTATAAAGCTTATGGGAAGTCTCATCAGTATTTTCCTGTGTTGCAAAAAGAGGATTACCGCAAGATGTTTATGGATGAAACGATGGAAAAGTATTTTGACAATTCGTTTAGCAATTTGGTAAATTATTTTGTGAAGGATAAGAAATTATCATCAACTGAATTAGAGGAGCTGATGCAAATCATAGAGAAGAATAAAAAATAAAGGAAGGGTATATTTAATACGTCTATAGTTATGAACACTTTTTTGATTTATGTATTAAAAGCGAATGGATTACTGCTTGTGGTGTATTTGTTTTATAAAATCTTTTTGCAAAAAGAGACGTATGTACGTGCGAATAGATTCTATTTTTTGATAGGTATTTTGGGTAGTTTATTACTTCCCTTGTTTACGTATACCAAGATAGAAAAGATTTGGATTGTACCCACTCCTTATCTGGAAGATGAAATAACAGAAGCGATAATACAAGAGGCTGAACCTTGGAACTTCACGCACTATATGGATTATTTATTTTATTTATATGCTGTGATTGCCTTGATTGGGTTGATTGGATTGGGATATAAGGTTTTTAAATTGAACCGTTATATTCATCAACTCCCTTTTCATGCCTATTATAAAAAGGTTTATCAGGATAAAAATACTGCCAGTGCTTATTCTTTTGTAAATAAAATAGTGTTGCCGAAGCAAGTAGCTTCTGTAGAAACAGAAAAGACCATGTTTGTTCACGAAAGTGTTCATGTAACCCAATGGCACAGTATAGATTTGCTGCTAATAGAAGGTGTGAAAAAGCTGTTTTGGTTTAATCCTGTTTTGCATTTATTACAGCGGGAGATGAATTTAAATTTGGAATATATTGTGGATAGTGAGGTAGTGCGTGTTACGGATACTTATACCTATCAAGTTGCATTATTGCATCAAGTTGTACAGAATGAAAATGTGTTATCACTAACGAATGCATTTGGCTCATCGGATCTGAAAAAAAGAATAGTTAGACTAAACAACCCAAAATCAACAGATATGAAACGTTTAAAATTTTTATTACTTACTCCTTGTATTGGAGGGTTCTTCTATTTTTTTCAAGTAGATGTAAAAGCACAGTATGTAACTACTCCAGAATTGAGTACAGATGTAGTGGTGCAAGACACTCTATCTGCCAAGTCGCAGAAGATAACAGCAAAGGAACAAAAACGAAGAGAGAAAGAAAGAGAGAGATTTGAAAAGGAAGCTAAAGTGTTTGAGGCAGAGGCTAAAGTATATGAAGCAGAAGCAAAGAAAATAGAAGAACAGGCTAAAGTGTATGAAGCAGAAGCAAAGAGAATAGAAGAGCAGGCTAAAGTGTATGAAGCAGAAGCAAAACGCTTTGAAGAGGAGATGAATGAAAATGAAATAAAGAGAATAGTGGATGATGCTAAAAAAGCGGCTGCAGCTGTGAATGAAAAGGAAATAAAAAAGATAGTGAACGAGACAAAAAAAGTTTCTGGCGCTATGAGTAAAAAGGAGATTAGAAAAATTGTAAAGGAAGCTAAAAAGGCTGCTGCTGAGATAAATGGAGAGGAAATTAAGAGAATAGTAGAAGAAGCTAAAAAAGCTGCTGCTGAAGTGAATGTAGAAGAGATTAGAAAAAAGGCATATCACGATGCAAAAAAAGCAACTATTGAAATAAAAAAAGCAGAAATAGAGAAAAATATAGAAGCTACACTTACTGCAAGAAAGGCTATTATTGAAGTAAAGAAAGCGGAAATAGAGAAGAAGGTAGAATCTGCACGTGCAGCTAAAGCTGAAAGTCAGAAAGGAATACGATGTGTAAGTACTATTAGAGAAAGTGACAAACCTCTTTATGTGTTAGATGGGAAAGAAGTAGAAGATATTGTAGGTCTTGATGCTAATGGAATTGCTACTGTACAGGTTTTTAAGGATGCTTCTGCAACAGCTCTTTATGGTAGTAGAGCAGCAAAAGGAGTAATTGTTGTTACATCTAAAAAAGCAACAGAGATTAAATAAGGAAAAGGGAAACTCGTTAGAGCGAAAGATGTTTATCAAACATAAGAGTGTTTGCTATTTTGAGTATAACAAAAGACCAATCAAATCTGATTGGTCTTTTGCTTTTATATCACTTCACTTTTTACCTTATGTTAGGTGTTTTTTATCTATTTTGTTGTTTTTGAGCACTTTGTTTGAGGTAGGTATTTAAAAATACGCAGATTGAGTGTATCTTTATAATAAAAATAAAGGATGAAAAAAATTTTACTTACACTACTTCTTGGATTTGGGATTTCGGGAAGTGTATTTGCTCAAAAGCTAAATATTAGCAAGAGTGTTGTTTATTTTGGAAAGAATAATGCAGTAGCTAAGGTAGAGATACCAACCAAAGGCACGTTTATTTATACAGACGTAGAGGGCAACAAAATCTTTCAGTTGGTAGATCAAGAGGGAAGAGCTCGAAATGGGAAGTATTTTCACTTGATAGAGGTTACTGATCTGAAAACAAATCAAATAAATGATATCCCTTACAAGGAATTTGGATTTGTGTTTAGTAAAGAAGCACAGTTGTTTAATTTAATTACTCAGGGGGATAATAAGTTGGTTAATGAGCAAGGTATAGATGTGAGTGCTTTGAAAGCTTTAATGGCAGAACCTAAAGTAAGTATGAATACCGAGATTAAGAATATTAATGATTCTATACAGGCTGTGATTACAGCAGGAAATAAAATATTGCAACAAAAGAATATTACTATTGGTGCAGCAGGAGAAATATTAGAGAATGGTGCTCCGATTGGAATAATTAAAGCAGTGAAAGATAAAGACAATGCAACAGGGTATGATTTTCATCAAAAAGATGCAAAAGGAGTAGCATTGGCAAGATGGCGTAATAAAGGTGTTGTAAGTATTTTGGATAATAATCGCAATCTATACTATAGAGTAAATAGTGCGCAAAACACAATGCTTACCTATGATTTGAAGCGTTATGACTTATCTGATGAAAAGAATGAAAGTGCAAGTGCAACATCTGTGAAAGATCAAACTTTGGTAAAAGAATTGTTGGCTATTCTGTATGCGAATGGGGTGGACATAGCAAAAGTAACTTCTAAAGACATTGAGGAGATGGTGGCTGTTGCAAAAGATAATGGAAACTTGAAGGGGGCTAAGGGGTATGTAATTAAAGAAGATGGTAGTAAATTGGAAGGAGAATTGTGGATTGATTTTGTTTCAGAAGATGTAGGGAATGTGGTAAGTCTACAATCATACGGCAAACGTGTAACTGTAGAGTATAAAGATGAAAAAGGGAAAAGTAAAAAAGATTCTTTTAAGGCTGGAGATAAAGTAAAGTTCGTTGCCTTTGATAAAGATAATCGCAAATTGGAATATGAAGGTTTTGTACAGGAAAATGGGAACAAGTCGTCAAACTTCTTGAATAAGATGGCGATTGGTGCTACCTTCCATGTAAAGATTGCTGAAAATGGTAAGTTGGCCTTATACTACAATCAAGTAGATAGAAACTATGCATTGAAATTGGCAGATAAAGAAGTAGGATTTATTATAACAAATAATCCAGAACAAGTTATCTTAGAGCGATTAAGAGAATATTTGGGATGTAATACAATTACGATAGAAGGACTACAATACTTTAAAAAAGAAGGATTGTTGGAAATTGTGAATCGATATGGTTCCCAATGTAAATAGAAATGGAATAGGTAAGAGAATGCAAAAGGACCAATCAATTTGATTGGTCCTTTTGTTTATTATAGTGTTTTCTTTTTAATTTTTGAATAGACTAAAGTACAGATGAAACTACCTACTAATAGCGTTATAAGGAATTTGTAGTTGAGTAGATTGGCAATACTCTTTTCAAACAAATACTCATTAAATAAGAGGCTAAAAGCAATTGCTAAGGTAAAATAAATAAAGTTTTTCATAATCGTAATGTATTGGTTACTACTAATGTATGTTTATTTTATTGAATTACAAAACGATGTTTGAATATTTAAAGTATTGTTAAAGGGAGTGGGTAAATAATTGAAGTTTTATATCCGTTTAAAATATCCATTATCTAATTCAACTATTTGCGTTGCTATAGCGTTAATAAGATCTGTATGGTGATCAGTTAGTATAATGATTTTTGATTTTGATTTTTCTTTAATAGTGTTTGTGATAAATTCTTGTAGGATAGGTGAGATACCAGAAAAGGGTTCGTCTAATAAACAAATAGGTTGAGGTAAGTTTAATACATAAAGTGTTTGGATAAGCTGTTGTTCGCCTGTTGATAATTCGTCTATCTTAATATTTAGATAGTTATGTAGAGGAATGTCTTTTATTTCTTTTGCCATAAGAACGTCTTTTACTTTAAGATGTTTTGGAAAGAAATTGAATTGTGGTTTATAGCAGATGTATTTGTTTAGCTGCTGTCTATTGGTTACTACTTTGTCATCGATACTAATATAGATATAATCAGCTTTTATTGTCCCGAATAATATGTTCAGCAAGGTTGATTTGCCTGCGCCATTTCTTCCTCTTATACTTAGGATGTCACCTGTTTTGGCAGATAAATAGATGTCGCGTAGGATATGTTTTTCACCTATGCGATAATTGAGACTATCTACTTTTAGTATATGTGCATTGTTCATCATGTTAGAAGAGTTATAATTAGTATAGATAGGAGAAGGCAACCTATTGTGGTAAGTAAAATAATATGCTTAATGTTTGTCTGATTGTTACGGTAAAAGTATAGTTCGTTTTTCCTAAAATAGTAGGCATATATACCATAAAGCCCTATACTGATTAATGGAACTATGAGGTATACTTCACGCATGAGTATGGTCAATGTAATATTTAGTACAAGGATAGTTAGGATAGAACGCCTGGGAATCTGTTTACTTCTTGGTATAGACATTATTGTAATAATAGGATTATTGAAATTTACTACTTTTTAAGGTAAGTGGAAATATAGTTTGTGACAATCTTATATAGAAGATTAAATGATAAAGCGCTATTAATGCTGAAATTAAAAGTAATTAGTATAGGGGGTAAAATAATAGTAAAACTTTGATGTGACCATTGGCATTCAATAGTTTTAAGTATATTTGCTTTCAAACTAATAACATCATATTATGTACAACATTATTAAACATGCTCACTCTGGGGTGGCTTATTTAGCATTAATTTTCCTTTTGATTGCAGTTATCAATGCATTTATGGGGATGTCAGGAAACAAAGAATTTAAAGATAAAGACAAAAAGATAGGATTGTTTGCATTGATCTTTACACACATTCAATTGTTGTTAGGTCTTGTACTTTATTTTGTATCTCCAGTGGTACAAAGTATGGGAGTTGCAATGAAAGATTCAGCAATGAGATTATATGCATTAGAACACCCATTGATTAATATCATTGCAATTGTGTTAATCACTATTGGATGGTCTAAGCATAAAAAAGCAATGGATAGCAATGCGAAGTTTAAAAAGTTTGCTATTTTCTACACTTTGGGATTGATTTTAATTTTATCAAGAATCCCTTGGGGAGCATGGTTATCATAAATCGTTGATTTGTATATAGTAAAGAGGAGCTTTTTTAGCTCCTCTTTTTTGTTTGGTATGTTTATTGCCTTATAATGCCAGAATTATTTCAAAATAAGATTATGAAAGTACTACAATATATATTCGCGGCATTATTAATTTTTACCTTATCCAGCTTTGGAGGAGATAACGTTACTAAGGAGAAAGTAAAGAAACAAATAACAATTGCAGAAACGATTGTTGATACTTTAGATACAGCAAATGATTCTATTGTTGTAGGAGAAGAAGAAGACGTGTATGAGCTTGTAGATAGCGAAACAAAAGCGTCTTATTATCATGATAAATTCACTGGTAGAAAAACAGCAAGTGGAGTTGTATTTGATAACTCAAAATACACTGCAGCCCACAAATCACTGCCTTTCGGAACAAAAATTAGAGTTACTAATTTAAAAAATAAACGCTCAGTTGTACTTACTGTTACAGATCGTGGACCTTTCACAAAAGGGCGTACGGTAGATCTTTCTAAACGTGCTTTTTTTGATTTAACAGACAATCAAGGAAGAGGTGTTTTGGACGTTAAAATTGAGAAATTAACGGAAAGTGAAAACTAATAAATCACTTAAGTATAGTATATTTTTTTTAAGCATAGTATTGTTTTTTGGCAGTTGTTCTTCTCGAAAAAACGCTGCATTTAATGAAAAAACAAACTATAAAAACGATGTTGTAGCGACTTATTACCACAATAAGTTTAATGGGAAATCCACAGCAAGTGGGGAAAAATTCCACAATTCGAGGATGACTGCCGCACATCGAACACTTCCCTTTGGTACAGTTGTCAAAGTGACCAATCCAAAAAATAATAAATCTGTAAAAGTAAAGATAAATGATCGTGGTCCTTTTACTACTGGACGAGAGATAGATTTATCTCGTAAAGCTTTTATGAAGATCACAGATGATAAAAAGAAAGGCTTACTAAATGTAAACCTTCATGTTATCAAGTAAATATTCTACCAGTCTTTAAATGGTGTAGTAGCAATATACGAATTGTAATATTGTTTTTGATTAGTGATTTCTTCCCCCAACCATTCAGGTTTTTCAAACATTTCATTTGCATCAGTTAATTCTATTTCAGCAATGATTAAACCATCATTGTCTCCGTGAAATATATCTACTTCAAAAGTATGTTGACCTTCTGTAACTAAATATCTTGTTTTTGAAATTACATATTCTTCGCAAAGAGCAAGAAGCTGTTGAGCTTCGATATAGTTAATTTCTTTTTCCCATTCAAAGCGAGTGGTTCCCTCTTGATTACTTTTTCCTTTTATAGTAATAAAACCTTGTTTATCTCTTAATCTAATGCGGACAGTTCGTTCTGGATTAGAGTTTAAATACCCTTGTGCAATTTCATATTTTGTATGTGATTTTTCTATGAAATTTTTAGAAGTAATTAGAAATTTTCTTTCTATTTCTACCATAATATTTAGAATAATAATGTAATTTTAGGGCAAAGTAAATAAAATTTTACATATTGTAACAAATTAAAATTACCTTTTGAAATGAAATTAAAACACTTATTACAATCTCCACAAGGGATTGAGGAGCTATTTAATAAATATGTAATTGATGGAAAGGTTTATACAAAGGATGATTTGTCTTTTCTGGTCGATTTAGTTCATATTTTTAGACCTAAGAATATAAAAAAAACGAAGCGTGTATCTATAGAATCGCTTATAACATATCTACAAACTCATGAAGAGCAACGTTTAGCACTAACCTCTTATTTAAAAGAACTTTTAGCAGGTCGTCAGTTTAGTCGTATGGTATCAGATGCTGGTATATTACAAGATTCAGACTTTATTTATGAGGTAAAGAAACGATTATGGGCTAAAGTTTTACCTTATCAGCCTGAAAAGGATACATATGAATATGTGTTGAATCAGGTCTTTTATCGCCAGACAGATGCTGAGTGGATTGAGATGGTTCCAATGGAACAGTTGGTGTCATTTTATGATCAACTAAATTTGAGTGATATTTTTGTAAATAAGACAGAACAATCTGCTTTAGGGGAATTAATGGTTTCTATTGGGTTGATTACCCAACGTATGAGTGGAAGAGCAATGGAAAGTTCTATAATCCGTATGGTGCCAGAATACTCTCATTTAGAAAGTCCTTTCTTAGCATTGGAAAAAGAATTTGCAATGGCAAGTGAAGGATTAAGAAGTGGAGAGGTAGATTATTTGACTGCATATGATATTAATTATAAACAGATTCGAATATTACATAAACAGTGTCTTGACTTTGTTAGTCAGGCATTTAAGAATAGCTCAAAATATGGTATCTCAATCAAGGTGAATCAAAGTTTACTTCGATTGAGACAGCAATTGCAACGAGTTGAAGTATTAATTTCTCTATTGGTGGTAGATGAAGAAGTACCTACTTCCAGAAAAGAGAAAACAATAGATCTGGCCCGTCGTTTAATTAAGTATAACTGTTATAAGTATAATGTGACAGGCTTAATTAAAGAAAGTACTCAATTGCTTTCTTATGAGATTACACAACATACTGCTAAAACGGGAGAACATTATATTACAAGTTCAGCAAGTGAATATTGGCATATGTTTAAAGGAGCAATGGGAGCTGGTATTATTGTTGGTTTTATGTGTATATTAAAGGTGTTTGCACATGAAGTTAATGCCAGTGAGTTTGGACATGCATTCTTGTACAGCTTGAATTATGCTTTAGGTTTTTGTTTGATTTATTTATTAGGTTTTACCTTGGCTACAAAGCAGCCGGCAATGACTGCGGCAACTATTATTAAAGCAATAGAAGATGGGAGAAAGCAAAATATAGAAGATGGAGATAAACACGTTGCATTTGCCAAATTATTTGCACGTTTGTTTAGATCACAGTTCATTGCTTTTATAGGGAACGTGATTCTGGCTTTTCCTGTAGCCTTGATATTAGTTTGGTTAATAGATATGGGCTTTGGATTAAATATAGCTGAGCATGACTGGAAAAAGATGTTGATTGATGCAGATCCTATTGAATCGAGAGCATTGTTTCATGCAGGTATTGCAGGTATCTTTTTGTTTATGTCTGGTATTATTTCTGGTAATGTTTCAAATAAGAATAAACACAATAGGGTTGTATATAGAATACAGGAGCATCCTTGGTTGAAACAAAATTTAGGAATTAAAAAAACAACAAGTATTGCTAATTGGGTAGATGTAAAATGGCCTGGTATTGTTTCTAATATTTGGTTTGGGGTATTTATGGGGTCTTGTGGGGCTATTGGAACATTTTTGGGCTTAGGTATAGATATTCGACATATTACATTTGTGAGTGGAAATATTGCCTTAGGTTTTTATGGTTCTGGTTTTGAAGCACCAACTGCAATGTTAGTGTGGGCTTTTGTAGGAATGTGGTTAATTGGAGCAATGAACTTTATGGTAAGTTTTGGGTTATCGCTATTACTGGCTTTTCGCTCACGTAATATTCCTATTAAAGAAACAAAAGAACTATTTATGGCTACACTAAGGTATTTTAAGAGTTTTCCAATGGAGTTTTTCTTACCAACTTCTCCTGCAATAGCGTTAGATAACGGAGACAAGAATAATCAAGAACAGCATAAGCATTAAAAGCAAAAAACCTCAAACAAACTGTTTGAGGTTTTTTTATGACTATTCTTCTTGTTCAGAAGTATCTGATTTATTTTTGTTATGACGAGTGTTTTTTAAACTGTCTTGAAGTATGTTCTTTTGTTCTGCAAATTCTAAACGAGATACATTGATATAGTCTTCTACGTTATGAATATTTCTTGCTAATTTTCGTAAAGAGGCTCTGTCACTTTTAATGAATAACTCACTTTGATTACGTGCTTCTTCATGGCTAAAACCAAGTTTTTCTAACATAACAGCTCCAACATATACAGCAGAGAAGAAAGTTTCTCTATACACTTCTGTAAGCCCATCTTGGAGGTATTCATAAGCATTCTTTCTGTTTTTTGCACGTACTATAATTTCTACATTAGGAAAGTTTTTACGAAGTACTTCTACCAACTGTTGGTTTAATTCTGGTGGATCCATTGCCGCGATTACATAGTCAGCTTGGTCTACTCCTATAGATTTCAGAATGTTAATCTGTGTAGCATCTCCATAGTATACATTAAAACCTAACTTACGCAAATAATCTACTCGCTCTGCATCATTATCTAATACTAAGGTTGGGATGTCATTGGCTTGTAATAAACGCCCAATTGTGTTTCCGAAATCTCCAAATCCAGCAATAACAATCTTTTTTTCTGCACTAATATGTGATAAGTCATCATATTCTTCTTTGTTATTTGTAGATGGCATAAGTCCTAAATAAGGTGCAATCCATTTTTCATTTAACAATAAGAGTATTGGTGTTACAACCATTGACAAGGCTGTTGTTGCCAGTAAATAGTCATACCATTGTTGATCTATGATGTTGATTGTTTTTCCTAAAGCTAATATTACGAATGCAAATTCTCCAATTTGTGATAACAAGATGGCAAACATGAAATTTTGATCTTTAGGAAGTTTTTTCCATTTACCTATGGCTAATAATACAATAGCTTTTATCGCCATTGATGCTACTAATAAACTTAATATCATTAAAGGTTCATTAATAATAATCTTGAAATTGATTGTTGCACCAACTGCAATAAAGAATATACCTAATAGAAGAGCTTTGAAAGGTTCTATATCACTTTCTAACTGGTGCTTATATGGATTGTTTGCTAAAACAATTCCAGCAATAAACGCACCTAATGCAGGTGATAAACCAACCATTGTCATTAAAAGTGATACCCCAATAACAAGTAATAAAGCTGCTGCAGTGTATATTTCTCTAATTTGTAAACGACCTACTGATTTGAATAGGGGGTTAACAATATAGTTTCCTACCATAAAAATGACAGATATAGCACCTAATATAGCAAGTGTTTTCATGGCCACAGGAGCACCATCTAACCAATTATGAGAGTCTGTTGTTATTGTTGTGTGAGTTGAAGCAGCTAATAGAGGGATTATCGCCATCATAGGGATAACCATTATATCTTGAAATATTAATACCGCAAAACTTGATTTACCAGCATTGGATTGTATTAATCCTTTTTCAGAAATTGTTTGTAATATGATGGCAGTAGATGACATTGTAACGGCAAATCCAATAGTAATAGATGTACCAAACCCAAGACCTATAGCCCAATGTGCTATGGCGGCAATGATCGCTGTTGTTCCTAAAGCTTGGGCAGTTCCAAGTCCTATAATTTCATTCTTCATTTTCCAGAATTCTTTAGGATCAAGTTCTAACCCTACAAGAAATAACATCATTACTACACCAAATTCAGTTGCATGCATAATGTCTGTACTATCGTTTCCTACAAATTTTAATGCAAAGGGACCAATTAAAACACCTGCAAAGAGGTACCCTAATACAGATCCCATTCCTAACTTCTTCGAAATTAATACACAGACAACAGCTGCAAATAGGAAGACAAAGGCTTGGACTAAAAATTCATTCATCGTGTTTTTCTTTCTTTTAAATTTTATTATAAGTATAGTTTTTTGAGTAAAAAATTAATGATTATTTTAAAATTAAACAGATTGGTTGATTAAAATATGTAAAGTAAATCTTAATTACTTGTAAATTTTTCTTACTCAGCTATACAAAATTAAAAAAACTTATTTAGGTATGCCTTCTTTTATTTTAAAAACTCTGTGTTTTATTTTTGCCTACTTATTTTTCAAGTACATTTGTTTATACTCTGATAACAAGCTATGAATCGGAAAATTATACATGTTGATATGGACGCTTTTTATGCCTCAGTAGAGCAATTAGATTTCCCTGAATTAAAAGGGAAACCACTTGCTGTGGGTGGAAGTAGTGAACGTGGAGTGGTGGCAGCGGCAAGTTATGAAGCCAGGAGATTTGGAGTACGAAGTGCAATGAGTGGAGTAATGGCAAAACGACTTTGCCCTGAGTTAATTTTTGTACCACCTCGTTTTAATCGATATAAAGAGGTTTCCAGACAAATTAGAGAAGTATTCTTAGAGTATACTGATTTGGTAGAACCACTTGCATTGGATGAAGCTTTTTTAGATGTAACTACAAATAAGAAGAATATGTTGAGTGCTACTTTAATTGCACAAGAGATACGTCAAAAGATTTGGGAGAGAACAGGGCTTACTGCTTCAGCAGGTATATCTATCAATAAGTTTTTAGCAAAAATAGCCAGTGATATTAATAAACCAAATGGACAGAAAACAATAGAACCAGAGGAGGTACAAAAATTTCTGGAACAATTAGAGATTAAAAAATTCTTTGGTATCGGAAAGAAGACAGCTAATAAAATGTATCATTTAGGTATTTTTACGGGACTTGATCTAAAGGCTAAATCACAAGAGTTTTTAATCGAACAGTTTGGAAAAGTAGGTGGTGCTTATTATAATATCGTACGTGGTATCAGTCATTCAGAAGTTCGTTCTAATAGAAATATTAAATCCTTAGGAACAGAACGCACATTTGATGAAAATTTGTCTTCGGAGGTATTTATAGAATCTAAGCTGGATTACTTGGTAGAAGAATTGTGTTTGCGACTGAAGAAACAGAATCTGGCTGCAAAAACAATTACCTTAAAAATTAAATACTCCGATTTTGTCCAGCAAACAAGAAGTAGTACTTTTCCTTATTATGTATCGGATAAAGATATAGTTTTGGATATTGCAAAAACGTTGTTGTATCAGGAAAAATTGAAAGATTCTGTTCGGTTAATAGGTATAACAGTATCTAATTTGAATACCAATACAAAAAAAGAGCCGCAAGTGATACAGTTAGAATTTGAATTTTAAACATTAAGTAGAAAGAACAAATGATTATACCAGCCTATTTAAAAAAAGGAGATAAAGTTGCAATTGTGTGTACAGCACGTAAGTTTTCCAAAGTAGAAGCTCAGCCAGCAATAGAGCTATTAGAGTCTTGGGGGCTTATACCTATATTGGGAGATACGATTGATAATGATAATTTTCAATTAGGAGGAACAGACAAAGAACGCGCAGATGACTTTAATAAGCAGTTGGCAGACTCTTCTGTCAAAGCTATTTGGTGCGCGCGAGGAGGATATGGAACAGTGCGAATTGTTGACCAAATTAACTTTGATTTATTGTTTGCTAATCCGAAATGGATTGTTGGTTTCAGTGATGTTACGGTGTTACACAATCATATTCATTCTTTAGGTATGGCTACAATTCATGGAATAATGGCCTTTAGTGTTTCAAAAGCAACTGAAGAATCAAAAGCGAGTTTGTATAAGGCATGGTTTGGAGAAGTATTGTCGTATAGTGAACAAGGAGATGTAAATAATAGAGTTGGAAAGGCAAAAGGAGAATTGATAGGAGGTAATCTTTCAATTATTTATAGTTTGTTGGGATCGTCTTCTGCTATTTCTACTAAGGGAAAAATCTTATTTATTGAAGATTTAGACGAGTATTTATATCATATTGATCGTATGATGTATAATTTAAAAAGAAATGGATTGTTATCTGATTTAGCAGGTTTAATTGTTGGAGGAATGACTGATATGCATGATAATGCAATACCATTTGGATACAATGCAATACAAATTATACAAACTATAACAGCAGAGTATGATTATCCTATTGTCTTTGATTTTCCCGCAGGACATGGAGAAATGAATCAAGCTCTTGTTTTTGGCAGGGAAGTTGAGGTAAAAGTTTCTGAACAGTCTGTTGAGGTAACTTTTATTTAGGATATGGCAAAAAATCATGAGTTAGGTAAAGAGGGTGAGCTGGCCGCTGCTCAGTTTCTGGAAGAAGCAGGGTATAAGATTCTTGAAAGAAATTGGAGGTATAAAAAAGCAGAGGCTGATATTATAGCCTTAAAGGATAATGTTTTAGTGATTGCAGAGGTTAAAACACGAAGTTCGCTTTATTTTGGTTTACCTCAAGATTTTGTAACCAAGAAGAAAATAAGTCTGCTGATTACATTGGCTAATGCTTATGTAGAAGAACGTCAATTAACGAATGAAATACGATTTGATATATTGTCCTTGTTCAGTAATAAAGGAACTATAGAAATAGAACATATTCCCAATGCTTTTTACCATTTTTAAATTGAATTTAAGCTGGTTGTAATGAGAGATTTTGAGAAAAATATAGGAAGACATACTATTCTTTAGTATGTCTTTTTTTATAAATTTAATTCTTGATATAGACAATATTGTTCATTTAGTATAAGTTAAAATAAGCTACTTGTATTAGACACAATTTAAGACTTTTTAGAAGGTTATTTATATGTTTTAATAGTTCTTCTTTTAAAGTTTTTTCGTAAATGATAGTGCTTGTTTGTTGTTTTTGTATATTAGTTTGTTGATTTTCAGTTGTTTTGTATTTAAAATAATATAACTATCTCTTATTTAAAAAAAGTCTTAATTAGTTTTGCTTGTTATTTAGAATGGTTTTACATTTGCATTGTAATTAAAATAAGTCTAAATAATATTTAATATAAAATGAAGATTATTAGTACAAGTATACTTACTGTTTTTGGGGTAATGGTAAGTTTAGCTCAAAATGCTACAATAAAAGGAAGAATAGTTGACGAAGTTAATAAACCTCTTCCATTCGCAACAGTTTATATTGGTGATGGAAGTTTAGTAACTCAAGCAAATGAAAATGGGGAGTATAAATTAGTAGGAGTTAAAAAAGGTAAAAGTAAAATAAAAGCAACTTTTATCGGTTACGTAGCTGTTGAAAAAGATATTAATGTTATTAAAGACGACGAAGTTGCAAATTTCGTTTTAGTTGCAGATAATCAATTAGAGAATATTACCGTATATGGTAGAAGTAATAAAAATGTAAAACAATTACAATACTTAACACGTTTGCCATTAGGTCTTCAAGATCAAGTACAAACAATTAGCATTGTACCAGGACACGTTATTACTGAACAAGGAGCATTAACTATTACAGAAGCTACACGAAATGTAGCTGGTGTTACACAGTTTTCAAACTATGGTGGACCAGGTGAAAGTATGTCAATGCGTGGATTTAGAGGAACTCCTGTATTGCGAAATGGTGTTGGTATGGACTCTGATTTTAGAACAGCATCAGCTATTGCAGATATGCAAGGAGTGGAAAGTGTTGAGGTAATTAAAGGGTCTGCTGCTGTATTACAAGGAATTGGAAATGGACTTGGAGCTGCAGGAGGTGTAATTAACTTAGTAACAAAAACACCTAACTTTTCGAATAAAAGAGAGATAGGATTCCGTACAGGTAGCTATGGACAAGTTCGTCCTACATTGGATTTCGAACAAGTATTAGATAAAAAAGAAACTATTTCTTTCCGTTTCAATGGAGCTTACGAGCGTAATGATGGTTGGAGAACTTATGTGAATAATAATCATTACTATTTCAACCCATCGTTAGCGTGGAAAATAGATGATAAAACGAAGTTTACAGTAGAAATGGAATACTTAAATGGAGATTATACTCCAGATAAAGGAACTGTAAATTTAGGCCCAGACTATGTGAACGAATTGTTTACAATGCCTCATAATCGTTTTATGGGATTCCGTCAAGATAATATGAATGTAAACTCTTTAAACTATGTTGCTCGTTTTGAAAGACAGTTGAGTGAAAAGTTTAGTGTTAGAGTTTCATCTGTAAATTCAATTTATAAAACAAATACATTAGATTCTTCTTTGAGCTTGTACAAACCTCAAAAAGATATTGTGGATTGGAGTGAATACGCAGAAAGAAAAAGAAGCATTAATAAAGGAGATTCAGACGATAGAAATACTGTGTTTCAAGCTGATTTAATAGGTAAAGATATCTTTACAGGAGCTTTAAAACATACGTTCCAAGTAGGGTTTGATTTTAGACAAAATAGTGTAGAATCTCATTCGTATAACGGATATGTAAACGGTCAATTATTTGCAGAAAAGATTAATGTATTAGAAGATATTAATAATGAGCGTCCAGACAATGTTGAATATAGATTGTCAAGTAAAGGTGGATATACTAAAACAGTTACTCCTACTTATGGATTTATGGCACAAGATTATATTCAAATTGGAGATAAATTGAGTGCTATGTTAGGTGTCCGTTATAGCCGCTTAAACGGAAATACTACTGCTAATGCTACTGTTGATCGTTGGAACCCGATTTTAGGATTAATCTATAAGCCACAAGAGAATATTAGTACGTTTATTTCTTATACATCAACAAGTAGTTTAAGACAATCAAACAACAAAATGGTTGATGGTGGATATGCAGGACCTTCTGATACAAATCAGGTAGAGTTTGGTTTTAAATCTAACTGGTTTAATAATCACTTAGGAGTAAACTTCAGCTACTTCTTTATTAACCAAGATAATCTATTAGCTCAATATATAGATGGAAATGGTGTGGCTACAAATACATATATGAAAGTTGGAGCACTTAAACGTAATGGTTTTGAGTTAGAGGTAAATGGAAAAATTACTAAGAATTTAGAAGTAATGCTTGGTTATGCAAACTTAATTGCAAGATACCAAGATAGTCCAAACTACGTTGATGGTTCTGCGCCAATGAATGCTCCAGAACATACTGCAAATGGTTGGGTTAACTATAAATTCGATCAGGGAGCAATAAAAGGATTATCAGTAGGACTTGGAGCTTACTATGTAGGAGGTCGCCCAGTTAATGAGTATTCAAGATCTGCGGATGGACACGGATCATATGTAAATATGAGACCATTTGATATGCCAGAATATTTAACTGTTAATGCTCAATTAGGTTATTCATATAAGAATGCAACTTTGAAAGTATTTATGAATAATATATTTAATGAGTTAGGGTATACATCATACTATAGAGGTGGATATATCAACGAAATTGCGCCAAGAAATTTTGCCGCACAGTTAACATATAAATTTTAGTAAGAGATTTTAAAAATTAATTAGTTTATCAAACACGACTTTGTATTATATGGAGTCGTGTTTGTATGTTTTACTCCTTTTTTATGAAGAAAGATAAGAAATACACGTTTCGAAAATTGATGAATGATCTGCATTTGTGGTTAGGAATTGCCAGTTCATTAGTTCTTTTTGTTGTTTGTTTAACAGGTACAATCTATACTTTTAAAAGTGAGATTGAAGAATGGTTAGAACCTGAAAGATATCATATAACAGCAATTAAAGAGCAAGTATTGCCAATTGATGAATTAAAAGGTCTTGTAGAAAAAACTACAAATGGAAAGGTACAAAGAGTTTCTTTATCAAATGATGTAGCAAAACCTTATGTATTTGCTGTAAAAACAAAAGGAGAAGATAAAAGAGGAGATTCTGTCTATGTTAATCAATATACAGGAGAAGTAATTGCTCAAGGAAAAGGAAAAGCCAGTGAGTTTTTTATGACTGTTTTTAAATTACATAGATGGTTGTTATTAGAAAGTGAGGTTGGACGTCCTATTGTAGGAACAGCTACAATTATATTTGTCTTTCTTAGTATTTCAGGATTGATTTTGTGGTTTCCTAAAAAAATGAAAGGATGGAAAAGTTTTAAACCAGGATTTAAAGTTAAGTTCAAAGCAAATTGGAAACGTATTAATCACGACTTACATAATACTTTAGGTTTTTATACTTTATTAGTTGTACTGATTATGTCTTTGACAGGATTGTGTTGGTCTTTCGATTGGTATAGAGATGGACTGAGCACTGTATTAGGAACTAAGGTTTTTGGAGGTAGAGATGAGGTAAAACCTGAGTCAGCTTTTACTGAGGCAAAGACAATTTCTTTAGAACAGGCAATTGCAATCGCTAATAAAGAGTTACCTTTCACTGCAAGAACACTTTCTATTGCAATTCCAAAAGATTCTATTGGAAGTTATGAGATAAATAAAAATGATATAGCTCGTTTTAATGAGAGTGCTACAGATCGAGTTTTCTTAGATCAGTATAGCGGTTTAGTTTTGAAAAAAGAGGCCTTTGCCGATAAGTCAGTAGGGGAAAAAGTATCAGCATCTATAAAAGCGCTTCATTTAGGAGATATTTACGGTAAATTCTCTAAAACGATATATTTTATTGTGTGTCTAATTGCTACAAGTTTACCTATAACAGGAATCTTTATTTGGTTAAACAAAATGAAAAAAACAACCAAGAAGAAGTAATTACCCGTACTTTAGTTGTTTGTAAAGTAGAGTGCATTACTGTGTAAGAAAAAAATGTAACTTTGCTTAGTAATACTTTTAATTATAATATTATGTATCCAGAAGAAATCGTAAAACCGATGCGTCAAGAATTAGTTGATGCAGGATTTGAAGCTTTATATACTGCAGAAGAAGTTGAAAATGCATTAGCAAAATCAGGAACTACTTTAGTAGTTGTAAACTCAGTATGTGGGTGTGCTGCAAGAAATGCACGTCCAGGGGCTGTAATGAGTTTGAGTGGTGAGAAAAAACCAACTCAAATTGTAACAGTTTTCGCAGGTGTTGATAAAGATGCTGTAGATGCTGCTCGTAAACATATGTTCCCTTTCCCTCCTTCATCGCCTTCAATGGCTTTGTTCAAAGATGGAGAGTTAGTTCACATGTTAGAAAGACATCACATCGAAGGGAATCCAGCAGAGCTGATAGCAGAAAACTTAAAAGACGCTTTTCAAGAATATTGCTAAAAAATAGACCACCCTTGGGGTGGTTTTTTTTTAAAGTGTATATTTGCTCATAAATACAACGATCAAATGCAGAAGATATTATCTTATCCTATTTCAGCCTTATTTGTTATTTGCTTACTTATCGTCCTTATTATATTTCACGGTTTACAATGGTTAGCGTTAAATATCTTTGGGTACCAAGCACATAAAAAAGTTGTTGATTCTATGGTTTGGTGGATTATGTTGTGTACTGGAATTTTGGGAACAACTTATAAGTTTAAACAAGAAGAAGAATTGCCAGAAGATGCACCTATTGTTTTTGTATCAAACCATCAGAGTATGTTTGATATTCCGATGATCATTTGGTTTTTCAAAAAGCAACACCCTAAGTTCGTGAGCAAAAAAGAATTAGGACAAGGAATACCAAGTGTATCATACAACCTAAAACATGGTGGTTCTGTATTAATCGATCGTAAAGATGCTAAACAGGCATTAACTGTAATTAAAGGATTAGGTCAATACATTAGTAAGTTTAATCGTGCTGCGGTAATCTTTCCTGAAGGAACACGTAGTAGAGATGGACATCCTAAAAGGTTTTCTGAAAATGGTGTAAAGATGTTGTGCAAGTTTGCACCTAATGCTTATGTTGTTCCATTGACAATAAATAATTCGTGGAAACTATTTCGATTTGGGAATTTCCCATTAGGATTAGGTGCCAAGATTAGTTTATATGCTCATAAACCAGTAAAGATAAAAGATTATGATTTTGAAACACTCTTCCTTCAAACAGAAGAGACAATAAAGTCCAAAATCAATTAGTATATTATAATAATTGCCAAACCTACTCAAACAAACTACCAAAACCAAAACCTGATGTAGAAGTACGGCGCAAACAAAGTATTATGTCTATAAAAAATGTTCGTTTAGAAGTTATGCGCTTCTTAGAAAAGAATATTGATAGTTTCGTTGAAAACTACCTTATTCCTGTAGAAACAATCTGGCAGCCTTCGGATTTATTGCCAAATTCAGAGAGTGAGACATTCTTAGAGGATGTAAAAGAGTTAAGAGAATATGCAAAGGAGTTACCTTACGATTTTTGGGTTGTTCTTGTTGGAGATACTATTACAGAGGAGGCGTTACCTACATATGAGTCTTGGTTAATGGATGTGGATGGTGTAAATCAACGTGAAGGCGAAAGAGGTAATGGTTGGGCACAATGGATTCGCCACTGGACTGGAGAAGAAAACCGTCATGGAGATCTGTTAAATAGATATTTATATCTATCAGGACGTGTGAATATGAAAGAAGTAGAGATTACGACTCATCATTTAATCAATGATGGTTTTGATCCAGGAACAGATAGAGACCCATATAAAAACTTTGTATTTACAAGTTTCCAAGAGTTAGCAACGTATGTTTCTCATAATAGAGTAGCAAAGTTGGCAAAACAATATGGAGATCATAAATTGTCTAAAATTTGTCGTCTGATTGCAGGAGATGAAATGAGACACCACCATGCATATAGCGAGTTTGTAGATCGTATTTTTAAAGTTGATCCAAGCGAAATGATGTTGGCCTTTTCGGATATGATGAGACGCAAAATTACAATGCCTGCTAATTTAATTCGCGAATCTGGTGGAAAGATGGGAGATGCTTTTGAGCTATTCTCTGATTCAGCACAGCGCTTAGGTGTATATACTGCATTGGATTATGTAGATATTATGCAAAAGCTAATTGATAGATGGCAAATTGACCGTTTGACGAATCTTACAGATGAGGCAGACAAAGCAAGAGATTACTTAATGAAATTACCAGCTCGTATGACTCGTATTGCAGAGCGTATGAATATTAATAAAGAAGAACACGTGTTTAAGTGGGTACAACCTGCTTTAATCAAATAAGAAGGCCTAAATAGTGTAATATGGATAAGCGAATAGAACAAACAATTAACTATGTAAAGCAAGAACTTCAAAATGCCGAAAGTGGACACGATTGGTTCCATATTGAACGCGTATATCGAAATGCTTTAAACATTGCGAGTAAAGAAGGGGAGGTAGACTTGGTAGTTGTAAAACTTATCGCTTTATTGCACGATATTGCAGATAGTAAATTCCATCAAGGAGATGAAACTGTAGGACCACGAAAAGCAAGAGAATGGTTAACTTCTTTAGCGTTTGATCAACAAACAATAGATCATGTGGTTTTAGGGATAGAAAACATCTCTTTTAAAGGCGGAAACTTCGAAAAGAAGTTTAGCTCTAAAGAATTAGATATAGTACAAGACGCTGACCGATTAGATGCGATTGGAGCCATTGGAATAGCGCGTACATTTAATTATGGAGGATATAAAAATACAGTGATACATGATCCAATGATTCCACCAGCGATGAATATGACAAAGGAGGAGTATAAAAAACATAAAGGAACAACACTGAACCATTTTTATGAAAAACTATTGCTTTTAAAGGACAGAATGAATACCCAAACAGGAAAGCAGATTGCTGAAGAACGCCATAAGTTTATGGAACTGTATTTAGCTCAGTTTTATGCAGAATGGGAAGGGAAAGCATAAAAAAAGCGCTATTCAATAATTGAATAGCGCTTTTTTATTTATTGAATTCTTTCTTATTTAACTTCAGAAATTCTTAGCGTATTTACCATCCCTTTTTCAACGATTGGCATTGCTGCTAAATTGATTACCATGTCTCCAGATTGAGCAAATCCTTTTTCAACCACCATATTGTTGATATCGTCAATTGTTTCGTCTGTGCTCACATATTTATCATAGTAGAATGCTTGTACACCCCACAATAGATTTAATTGTGTTATAATGCGTTTATTTGACGAAAAAACAAGGATATTACTATTAGGTCTCCAGGCAGAGATTTGAAATGCTGTATATCCACTGTTTGTCAAAGTACATATTGCTTTTGCTTCAATGTCATTAGCCATTAATGCAGCGTGATAACAGATATTTTTAGTGATATATCTATTTGTTTTGATTGTAGGTGGACTTTGAGGAACTTTAATCAAAGGAGAGTTTTCTACACTTTGAATAATAGAGGTCATTTTTTCAATAACTTGTACTGGGTAGCTACCTACAGAAGTTTCTCCAGACAACATTACAGCATCAGCACCATCCATTACAGAGTTTGCTACGTCATTTACCTCCGCTCTTGTTGGAGTTAAACTTGTAATCATTGTTTCCATCATCTGAGTAGCAATAATTACAGGGATACGTGCATTTTTAGCAATATTCACTAACTCTTTTTGAATCAATGGTACTTCTTGTGCAGGAATCTCTACTCCTAAGTCTCCACGAGCAACCATCAATCCATCACAGTAAGCAACAATCTTTTTGATGTTTTTTACTGCCTCTGGTTTTTCGATTTTAGCTACAATTGGAATTTTATGCTCAGAATGCTCATTGATTAAGTTTTGTAAGTCAATTAAGTCTTCTGGCGTTCTTACAAATGATAAAGCGATCCAATCAACTTGTGCATTACAAGCAAAAATAGCATCTTTAATGTCTTTCTCTGTTAAAGCAGGTAATGACACTTTAGTCATTGGTAAGTTTACTCCTTTTTTAGACTTTAAAGGACCTCCTTGAATAACTTTAGCTACAACTTCATCCACTTTGTTTGTCTCAAGTACTTCAAAGATTAATTTCCCATCGTCAAGTAAGATTTGTTCTCCAGCTTGAACATCATTAGGAAATTGTTTGTAGTTCATATAAACGCGGTTAGCGTCTCCTTTGAACTCTTCTTTTGTCGAAAACGTAATTGTATCTCCAGGATTTACAATTACATCCTCTGCCATTACTCCAACTCTTAATTTAGGACCTTGTAAGTCTCCTAAGATTGAAGTAGTATATCCGAACTCTTGATTAAGTTCACGGATTATATCTATTTTTTGTTGTACGTCGTTGTAATCTGCGTGCGAAAAGTTGATTCTAAAAACATTTACACCTGCTTTAATCATTTCATGCAGTACCTCTTTTGTTCCTGAAGCAGGGCCTAAAGTAGCTACTATTTTTGTTTTCTTTTGTGCGATCATATTTTTAAAATATTAAGTTTTGTTTTGTTTTGATACGCTCTAATCCTACTTCATAAGCCGTAGAGAAGAGCTTTTGTGCTTTAATCTTCTCAATGATTATACCAATATCAAATTGTTCATTCGTATCCTCAATTTTTATTAAGTAATCTACTGTTTTTAATTCAGGAAATAAATAATCTTGTTTGATTGTTGCATTGGGGTCTCCCTCAAATAAAGGAGAACCATAATGTCCCTCCTGATGTAGTAATGTCTTGTTTGAAACGAGTTTCCATAGAACGTGATGGTCAGAGTCTTCAAATTCAAAAAGTGAAAATGAGCCAACGCCCGCTTCGGTAACAATTTCTACATCGTCGTTTTGGCGTGCTAATGAAATATCTAAAATGGTATTGATTAGATATACGACCTTGAAGTCTTCTTTACGAGAAGAGTGAATAGCAATGAGCTTATAATCCTCTGTATCAAAATCAGTTAATCGATGTATAACAGCCACCCTCTTAGAGTTTTAATTAGATACAAATATACGATTTTTAATAAGGCGTAACTCGTAAAAAAATAATGATTATATTAATAGATTGTTAAGTATTTGTTCTGTAAACAATTAAGCGTCATTCTCAATTTGGTTCTGCAACACAAAATAACCGCGTTGTGCAGCCTTTTCTTCCGCCTTCTTTTTAGATGTAGCGCGTCCTTTTGCAATTACTTTATTGTCAATGTACAGCTTTACAGAAAAATATTTTAACTCCTCTACTGTTTGATCCTCATAGGCTTCAAACTTAAAGGTGTGTTTGTTTTTTTGACACCATTCAATTAGCAAGCTCTTATAACTTGTAATTTTAGTCTCTAAGCTCTGTATATCTGTTACCTTGCTCAAAAGCACATTGTGAATAAAGTGCTCACAATTAGAATATCCTTTGTCTAAGTATATTGCTCCAATCAAAGCCTCTAATAGGTTGCCATGAATGTTTTCTCCAAATTGTTGGTTGCCCATTTTACTTTCGACCAACAAGATTAAGTTCAAGCTTTTGCCTATTGTGTTGAGGTTTTCTCTACTTACTATCTTTGAACGCATCTTTGTCAAATATCCTTCGTCTCCACTTGGAACCTCATGGTATAGATGTGATGCGATAACAGAACCCAACATGGCATCGCCCAAAAATTCCAATCTTTCGTAGTTTATTGGATTTCCTTGACTATCAAGTAGATTCATTGATCGATGCGTAAAAGCAATCTTATAGAAAGATATATCGATAGGCTTGTTGCCTATGATCTGAAATATCTTGTGATAAAAAATCCCGTCTTCAGTAGAGGGACGGGAATTTTTAAATATATTTTTAAGTATGTTACTAAGCATTTTGCCTCTTAGTTCGTAATCTTTTTCATTAAAACACAAGCGTTGTGTCCTCCAAATCCAAATGTGTTACTCATACCTACTTTCACATCTCTTTTCTGAGCAGTATTGAAAGTAAAGTTCAGTTTCGAATCAATAGCTTCATCATCTGTGAAGTGATTGATTGTAGGTGGAACAATTCCGTGCTCAATAGATAAGATAACAGAAATTGCTTCAATTACACCAGCAGCTCCTAACAAGTGACCTGTCATAGACTTCGTCGAGTTCAGGTTCATATCATAAGCGTGCTCTCCAAATACGTTTAAGATAGCTTTAGACTCAGCGATATCTCCTAAAGGAGTAGACGTACCATGCATGTTTAATACATCAACATCTTTCGCTTCTAATCCTGCATCTTTCAAACAGTTGATCATCACGTTTGTTGCTCCTAATCCTTCTGGATGTGGTGCAGTCAAGTGGTGTGCATCTGCCGACATACCTCCACCGCCTATTTCACAGTAGATTCTTGCTCCACGTGCTATAGCGTGCTCATATTCTTCTAAGATAATTGCTCCAGCTCCTTCTCCTAATACAAATCCTTCTCTGTCTTTGTCCATTGGACGAGAGGCAGTTTTTGGATCGTCATTTCTTGTAGATAAAGCATGCATTGCGTTGAAACCTCCAATACCTGCAATCGTTACAGCAGCTTCAGAGCCTCCAGTTACGAAGATATCAGCCATTCCTAAACGAATGTAGTTGAACGCATCAATAATGGCATTTGTAGATGATGCACATGCAGAAACAGTAGTGAAGTTTGGTCCACGTAGTCCGTATTTCATTGAAATATGTCCTCCTGCAAGATCCGCAATCATTTTAGGGATAAAGAAAGGATTGAACTTTGGTATTCCGTTTCCTTCAACAAAGTTTGTTACTTCGTTTTGGAAAGTTTCTAAACCTCCAATTCCTGAACCCCAAATAACTCCAGCTCTATCTAAATCAATAGTTTCTAAATTTAATCCTGAATCTTTGATCGCCTCATCCGCACTAACCATTGCATATTGTGCATAACGGTCCATTTTACGTGCTTCTTTTCGCTCAATAAAATCTTCTACGTTAAAGTTTTTTACTTCACACGCAAATTGAGTTTTGAAATTGGTCGCGTCAAAATATGTAATGGGTGCAGCTCCGCTCACTCCATTAATTAGGTTACTCCAATATTCTTGAATATTGTTCCCTATTGGGGTAAGAGCTCCTAAACCTGTTACAACAACTCGCTTTAATTTCATAAAGTAAATTTTATGGTTTGTATTTTTTAAAAAAAAATCCCAATCTTCGCTTCATTAAAAAGGAACATTGGGTAGTTTGTTTGATGTATGTGTAAGATTGTTTCCAATCTCTCCTTTTCCTAATGTTAAGTATCTGTCTGACTTTAAAAGAAAATAATAACGCCCACGTGCTATTAACACGTGGGTGCATAGTTATTATTTTTTAGCTTCTTCGATGTAAGAGATAGCTTGACCAACTGTAGCAATGTTTTCTGCTTGATCATCTGGAATTTGAATATCGAATTCTTTTTCGAACTCCATGATAAGCTCAACAGTGTCTAAAGAATCAGCTCCTAAATCATTAGTGAAGCTTGCTTCTGCTACAACTTCGTTCTCGTCAACTCCTAATTTGTCAACGATAATCGCTTTTACTCTTGATGCAATGTCTGACATAATCTTTAATTTTAAAATTTAATTTCGTAGGCAAAAATAAACAACTTTATTTTAAATCCTGATTTTCCTTGTTAATTGTCGGTGCGAAATTATAAAAATAATTAATACTTATAGCTATTTTTCTGTTTATTGTCAGTTATTATTCTTTTTTTTGTACTGATTTTAATTTTGTTTATTCGTTTTTACAGCACTTTTTATGAGAAAAATAGCTTTATTCGCTTCGGGATCAGGTACTAATGTTGAAAATATTATCAATTATTTTCAAAATAAGGAAATCGCGAATGATTACCTTGTATTAGTTAATAATCCTTCTGCTAAAGTAATAGAAAAAGCCGAGAAAAGAAATGTACCGGTTATGATTTTTGATAGAAAAATGATGAATGAAGGTCAGGTAGCCAGTAAATTAGCGGAGTTTAACCCAGATTTAATTGTATTGGCGGGCTTCTTATGGATGTTTCCAGCAGACTTAGTTGCGCAGTATCCAAACAAAGTAATCAATATACATCCAGCCTTATTGCCAAAATACGGTGGTAAAGGAATGTACGGACATCATGTGCACGAAGCTGTAGTGGCTAATAAAGAGACAGAAACAGGAATTACAATTCACTATGTAAACGAAAGATATGATGAAGGTGCAATTATATTTCAAGCAACAACTCCTGTAAAACCAACAGATACAGCTGCTGATGTAGCAAAATCTATTCAAGTGTTGGAACACAGCAATTTCCCTGTGGTGATTGAAGAGTTGTTGAACAAATAAATAAAATAGAATGGGTAATTTTGACGTGATACTTTATACAGATGGTTCATCTCGTGGTAATCCAGGGCCTGGAGGTTATGGATTAGTATTAGAATGGGCAGGTCACAATATTTTTAAGGAAGCTTCCAAAGGGTTTCGCAGAACTACAAATAACCGCATGGAATTAATGGCTGTTATCATAGGATTAGAAATGTTGAAAAAAGAAGGAATGCGCGTTTTAGTTGTTTCCGATTCTAAATATGTGGTAGATGCAGTCGATAAAGGATGGGTGTTTGGCTGGGAAAAGAAAGCCTATAAAGACAAAAAGAATCCTGATTTGTGGCAAAGGTTTTTGCGTATTTACCGAAAACACCAAGTCAAATTTCAATGGGTAAAAGGACATAACGATCATCCCATGAACGAGCGTTGTGACAAATTAGCTGTAGATGCAGCCTTAGGTAAACAATTATTGATTGACGAATATTTTGAATCAATCGTTGAATCATAAACAATAATGCCTCGCTTTTGCGGGGCATTATTGTTATATATAAAAGGAATTATCCATAGTGCTTTAGTAAATCTAAAAACTCCTGTTCAGTAATTACTTTTTCAAAATGGTAATAGTTATTGTTGTCTTTTGCTAAGCTCACAGCACCTTTTATCACTTCAAAAGAGTGATAGTCTGCCATAGGCAAGGGTTCACTTTGACAGAAGATGGTTTTGTTGTCTTTTCCGTAGTTTCTACCCAATACAACAAATGACAACACGTTTACTTTTTTCAATCTTTTTCCATGCCACAACACATATTTGTTGTCTTGAGCATAGGAGGCATTCCATGCTTTAAAAGTTTCAGCATCTATTCCCTTCAGTAGAGTAGGTTTGTACGAATAGTATTCCATTATCCAGACCCCATTTTTATCCTTGCTATAAGAGGCCGGATTACTGTGTTCTCTATCATCAGATAAGGCAATACCGAAGTCCAATACTTCGAAGGTGTCGTAATCTACTTTTTTGTCTATGCCCTCTAAGTTATAGATGTGGTTTTTGTCTTTTGCAAAGTGCGTATTAAGCACTTCAAAGGTAGCAGGGTCTGCACCTCTATAAATTTCATTGGTGCGATAACAATACTTCTTGTCTCTGGCAAAGTTGTGTTGAAATTCAAATGTTTCTCTATCTGCTTTTGCAAGCACATAAGAGTTGTAACACACGCCTTTGTTTTCTACAAAATAAAAAGCATCTTCACAAACAACCTCTCTTTGAGATCCAAACGATTGAAGTTTCTTCCAGCCCATACTAAAGTTTTAAGACCTTAAATGTACGAAATGCTTTTGTAAGGTTATTGTAACAAGAATGCACTCAGTAACTTTTTTCAATCGTTAAAAAAAGAAAGAACAAGAAATAGGTATTTCAAGAAAACACACTTTTTTTGCAATTGCATCAAAGACTATTAAATATTGACTATACAAAGCTGTCAATAGCTTGAAGTTACGTCAATAGTTTGCAGTAAAATAGTTAATTGTAGTGTTTAAATTTGGTAGTAAAAAGGGGAATGATATATATTTGCATCTTATTTCTTAGCAAAAAAGATGAATAAGTTACTGATAGTGGGAACCGTTGCGTTCGACGAAATCGAAACTCCATCGGGCAAGACAGATAAGGTATTAGGTGGTGCTGCCACTTATATAGGTCTATCTGCCTCACACTTTAATGTAAAATCGGCAATTGTTTCTGTAGTAGGAGATGATTTTCCGCAAGCATACATCGATCTACTAAAAGATCGAAATATAGAAACAAACGGTATAGAAGTAGTCCAAGGGGGTAAAACCTTTTTCTGGAGCGGTCGTTACCACACAGACTTGAACTCAAGAGACACTTTGGATACACAGTTAAATGTACTGGCAGACTTCAGCCCAGTTGTACCTGATAATTTTAAAGATGCCAATGTAGTGATGTTAGGAAACTTGCATCCAAATATCCAAATGAGTGTATTAGATCAATTGGAAAAACAACCAAAATTAGTTGTATTAGATACCATGAACTTTTGGATGAATTGTGCATTAGACGAATTAAAGCAGGTATTAAAGCGCGTTGATGTGATTACAATCAACGATGAAGAAGCACGTCAATTATCTGGAGAATATTCATTGGTTAAAGCAGCAGAGGTAATTCACGAGATGGGACCTACACACGTTGTCATCAAAAAAGGAGAACACGGTGCGTTGCTTTTCTCAAGCGGAAATATGTTTTATGCGCCAGCCTTGCCTTTAAAAGAAGTATTTGATCCAACAGGAGCAGGTGATACTTTTGCAGGTGGGTTTGCAGGATATTTAACACAAAGCGATTCTATTTCTTTCTGCGAAATGAAGAAAGCGATCATTTATGGGTCTAACTTAGCTTCATTCTGTGTAGAAAAATTTGGAACAGCAAGAATGGAACAGTTGAATGTACAAGAAGTACAAAGCAGATTACAACAATTTAAACAGTTAACACAATTCGATATCGAATTAGCACAATAATGTCAAATTATAAGCCTCGTTATGGGGCTTTTTTTTATCTTAGTCAAACACCAACACACAACTAAATTATGAGTGACGCACTACAACACGAATGTGGAATTGCACTTCTTCGCTTGAAGAAACCACTATCTTTTTATAAAGAAAAGTATGGAACGGCATTTTATCCAATCCAAAAGATGTACCTATTGTTAGAAAAACAACACAATAGAGGGCAAGATGGAGCTGGTTTGGCAAGTATTAAATTAGATATGGAGCCTGGGCAACGTTACATTAGTCGTGTTCGTTCAAATAAATCTCAACCGATACAAGATATCTTTGCTCAAATCAATGAGCGTATCAATTCTATGTTGGAAGAAAATCCAGCATACCAAAACGATGTAGAGTTGCAAAAACGCGAAATACCTTATTTAGGAGAGGTGTTTTTGGGACACGTGCGTTACGGGACATTTGGTAAAAACAGCATTGAAAATGTACACCCCTTTATTCGTCAAAACAACTGGGTACACCGCAACTTAATTGTAGCAGGAAACTTTAACCTTACCAACTCAAAAGAGTTGTTTGAAGATTTAGTTCGCTTAGGACAGCACCCAAAAGAAATGTCGGATACCGTTACGGTAATGGAAAAGATAGGTCACTTTTTGGATGACGAAATAGACGATTTATACTACCAAATCAAAGGAGAAGGTTTCTCTAAAAAAGCGGCATCTCCACTTATCGGAGAGCGTTTAAATTTGGCGCGTATTCTAAAAAGAGCATCTAAAAACTGGGATGGTGGATTTGCTATGGCAGGTATGATTGGACACGGAGATGCGTTTGTATTGCGTGATCCAGCAGGTATTCGTCCAGCGTTTTACTACGAAAACGATGAGATTGTTGTTGTGGCAAGTGAAAGACCTGTTATTCAAACGGCTTTAAATGTTCCTTTTGATGATATTCAAGAGTTAAAACCAGGACAGGCAATGATTATTCGCAAAGATGCTTCTGTGCATTTTGAGCAAATATTAGAGCCGCTACCTTTAAAAGCATGTTCGTTTGAAAGAATTTATTTCTCACGCGGAAATGATGCAGAAATCTATCAAGAAAGAAAAGATTTAGGAAAGTTAATTTTCCCAGAAATATTAAAATTAATCGACAACGATACAGACAATTCTGTATTCTCTTACATCCCTAACACGTCAGAAACTTCGTTTTTTGGTATGGTAGAAGGAGCACAAGATTATCTTAATCAACGCAAAATAGCAGATATTTTAGCGAATAAAGAAAGCTTGTCAGAAGAGAAACTACAAGAGATATTGGCTGTTAAGTTGCGCACAGAAAAGATTGCTATTAAAGATGCTAAGTTGCGTACTTTTATCACAGACGATAGCAGTCGTGATGATTTAGTAGCTCACGTATACGACGTGACATACGGTGTAATAAAACCAACAGACAACTTAGTGATTATTGACGACAGTATTGTGCGTGGTACAACCTTGAAAAAGAGTATTATCCGCATGTTGGATCGTCTAAATCCAAAGCGCATTGTTGTTGTTTCGGCTGCACCACAAGTGCGTTATCCAGACTGTTATGGTATTGATATGGCGAAATTGGAAGGGTTAATTGCTTTCCAAGCAGCGATTGAGCTTTTAAAAGAGCGCAATATGTATCATGTGGTAGAAGAAGTTTACAAAAAGTCAAAAGCGCAAGAAACGCTTAAAGACGAGGACGTAATCAACTACGTGAAAGAAATCTACGCGCCATTTACAGATGAAGAAATTTCTGCGAAAATAGCAACAATGGTAACAGAAGAAAACATTAAGTCAGAAATTCGCATTGTATTCCAATCGATAGAAAACTTACATGTTGCTTGTCCAAATAATCTTGGAGATTGGTATTTCACAGGAGAATATCCTACAAAAGGAGGAAACCGTGTTGTCAACCGTGCGTTTATCAACTTCTTTGAAGGAAGAGACGAAAAACCGTATTAGTAGAACGCAATAGATTTTATATAATGAAGAAAGGGACTGTCTTACGAAGACAGTCCCTTTTTTATGAGATCTAATTTAAAGGCTTTTTTAGTTTGATGAAATAGATTGAATTTCTGTCTATAGTGTTGGATGACGGAAGTATCTTCGGTTCATATTTTCCACTGCCAGTTACACCAAAGTCATCATCATTGCTAATGGCTATGGTGTTTTTGTCGATTACAAAAATACCTTCAGCTTTGTCGTGTGGATAAATTGTATTCAGATCAGTCATTAGGTCAAGAACAAGAGTTTTCTTCACTGGGACTATATTGTTTTGCTGCAGACCACTTAGATTAATAAGTTGTTCCAAAGGCATTCCATTATACAGTTTTCCGTTTTCACCATTATTAGGATCCGATACATCTGTAGCACCATCTAATTCAATCTTGTATACCTTTTTGAAAACAGAACTTTTGTTTGCTGAAGTAGCATATTCCCCGTCGCGTTCCAGTACAAGGAAGGTATTGTTATCTACAGCGGCTATCTCACTAACTGCTTGCAGATCTTTATTCTCCATTAGATAAACAAACTGTTGTGTTTTGCCTGAAACAATATCAAAAGTCAGGATACGAATAATTAAAGAACCTTTCATCTCAGCCGATGAGGGATTGTACAGAGGAAACTGCATAATGCCTACCAGTGTTTTGCCATCTGGGGTAATACACAGACCTTCCATACCGCGATTCGGACGTCTTTTAGCAAAAACCTTTGGGATTTTTCTTGAGGTATTAAATGGATTAATCTTTTCAATAGTGTTTCCATTTTTATCAAAATGGATAATATGCGGACCATATTCATCACTTACCCAGAATGTTCCATCCGAAGCTATAGCAAGTCCTTCCGAATCCAAACCATCGATGTCATTGTTTAGAACATTACCTTTGATATCATAAGCGATTTCTCCTGTTCCACCAGAACCTATAGGATTAGGCAATCCTGTAAGATTTTTTCCCGCTGCATTTTTTAACAGAATAGTACCAATTTGTACTAATTTTCCATCTTTCAACTGAAACTTCCCGATTTGTGGTGTAAAGTCAGGGTTAGAGAATACTTTGGAATCTTTAATAGGACCATCAATATTAGGACCTCGGTCTGTCAGCATATAGAAAACGGATTTGTCTTGTGGATCTTGTACAAGTGAAGATCCGTAGCCACCATTATAAACCTTAACACCGTTGATGTCGTTGATGATTTTAGAGTCGGAAGTCTCTGCCATATCAGGATAACCAACAGATTTAAAAGGGTTGTCTTCGTTGTTACAAGCGCACAATGCTGCTAACACAACTATGGATAAAAGTTTTTTTCTCATTATAATAGTGATTAAGGTGAGGCAAAAATATTTTTTTAGTGTTTAGATTATTTTAATAGAATATTATCTTTTAATTAATAAAAAGAACGTCGTGGTTTTAGATAAAAATTGGTTTCCTTTTTTTTGTGCCTATTTTTCTGCTTTTGCGATAGGGGACTTTGGTTTATAAACCGAATAGAGCTCTCTTTTTTTGAAAAAACAGAAGCAACACCAGTGAAAGGAGGTTGTCAAGTATTTCATTTATTATTGTGTATTGAATCAATAAGGCATAGTAGGACAATCCCCGGAGTATACGAGGACAATCGTTCGACAAAAGTGTGCTCTGCTCCACCATTCTCGAGGTATTGTCCAACAATTGTCGAAGGATATTAAAACAAGTACCGATTTTACTGGGATTAAGAAGGGATGTAAAAGTGTCTAAAAGGAGAGTGTATTTTGTAAGTATTTGTTATACAGTGTTGTAATAAAAATACGGTATAAAAAAAATGTTGTACTTTTTTCTAATTTGACCTCCAAAAAGTAGAAATAGAAGGTTTTTCGAAAAAAAAGAAGGTTTAGGAGTATAAAAAAGCAGATTAAGAGCCTTTTGCATTGCACAAAAGTAAAAAAATGAAAATAATATTTTTGGAAAATGATAAATATTACCCTTTAAATTTCTCCATAATAAAATTGTAAATTAGGTGATGAAATCACAGTAAAGGAAGGTGTAAGCGGAAGGTTGGATTGTGTTTGTTGGTGAGGATAGAAGCGATAGAAGGCATCTCATCAGTAAATACGGTGCGTTGGAACACATAAAGCGAAACCAAAAGTTGCCCTATTCTTGGCTGTACATTATTTCATGCTGTTAGAAAAAGAAAAATAATACCATAGGTTTATGAAAAAAAGTTTGCTGTTAGGTTTAGGTGGTTTGTTGTTGTGGGGTGGTACAACAATGTATGCACAAGAAGTAAAAGACACACCGATAGACGAAGAGGTGTTAAATCGAGTTTATGTTGCAGTACAGGTAAAAGCGGAGTATCCTGGAGGAATGCATGATTTTAATAAAGATTTTAAGTCAAGACTCCAGGTTCCAGAAGCGTTTATAACTGATGATAAAAATCTCTTTCGGGTAATTGTGATGTTTATTGTGGAACGCGATGGTACACTAACAGATATTAAGGCAGTGAGAAATCCGGGACATGGGGCAGGAGAGGAGACGGTGCGAATACTAAAAGAAATGCCAAAGTGGAACCCTGCTATACATAATGGAAATACTGTTCGCTCTCAATTTACATTGCCAATTTCGGTTTATAAAGAGGATGATGCTTCTGTTTTTATTGATAAAAAAGATGTTTCTACGACTCCTCAGTTTATTGCTAAAGCGTACAGACCAGAGGGGATTGCTGCTTTTAAAAAGCAGTTTGAAGAAGAATATACCAAGCGAATAACCTTGAGTAAGAGTTTTCAAACGTTTTTGATTGATTTTGTGGTAGAGTTGGATGGTACACTTAGCGATATTAGTGCTATTGATGCCACTACGTTAGTAGAAAATCAGGAGGTAGCAGACTTGATTAAGGAATTAGGGAAATGGAAACCCTGCCGCGTGAACAATAAACCTATCCGAAGTATTTATCATTTGTCTATTGGGGTAAATAAGTAGGAGGTGATTGATACTTGATTACTATGTCCCATTGATGAAGGAAACCTTTCTCTTGTGGTTATCTGATTTGCTGTTTGCTTTTTCGCTCAATAGATTGATGGGTTTACGGATTCCCGTATGTAGGGTGTGTTTGGATGGGGTATATTTGTATTAGTTGAACAAATGATAATTAGTAATATGTCAGAAGGAGGAGTATCTGAAAAAGAGAGTTTTTCTTGTTTTAATAAAGTAAAACTATTTTTTAAAAGCGTAAACGTGAGTTCTCTTGGAAAACAATGGTATTCAAATGATTCAAAAGCTTTGTTCTTAGCTGGAGCTTTCTTTGTCATTTGGTTAGTTTTTGAAAAGAGATTGTTAGGTTGGATTGATAATGAAATATATAAAGGAGTAACTAAAGGTTATGAACATAGTACGCTTGCTTTTATAATAGTTAGTTGTTTTGGACTTATATATGGAACTTATAAAGTAGTTAAAATTTTACAGTATAGAAGATTTACTTCCTATAAGCGACTTATATTTATTATAGTATTTTTACTAATATATTGGTATAGTAGATGCTTAGGTTATTATTCTTATAAAAGTGAGTATTTTAATGTAAATCTATTTGATGTTATTAGTGGTTTCTTACTTGTATTTATTTTCATTGCTATTTGTTCTAATTTGACTAAAGAAGATGTTAAAGAGAATATAGTAAGTACAAAAGGATTAAAAAGAGATGAGTCTATAAATAAGTTTAAAGATGATTCTTTTGGGTTTGGAGAAAAAGTTAAAGCTTTTGTTGTAGAAATATTTAATACAGATTGCTCAAAACGACTTAGCATTGGTATTAATGGAAAATGGGGAGAGGGCAAGAGTTCTTATGCTAATTTGATGAAGATTGAGTTTAAGTCAGATAAGTATAAAAAAGAGTTTATTGTATTAGATTTTAACCCACGTCATTCAAAGAGTGTTAACTCAATTCAGTTTGATTTCTTTCAGATGTTATACGAAGCGTTATCAGTATATGATAGTCGTTTCTCTACTACTTTTAAGAAGTATCTAAAAGCCATTCAAGTTTTTGACCAACATAAAATTCTTGATTTTATACAGTTAGGGAGTGATGTTTTTTTTGCTAAAGAAGAAGAGAAGCAGGAGATAAATAAAGCGATCAAGAGGTTAGGTAAAAGGATAATTATCTTTATCGAGGATATGGATAGATTATTAGCTGAAGAGATTATGGAAGTCTTTAAATTAATCGATGGAACAGCAGCTTTCTCTAATTTTGTTTTTATTACCTGTTTTGATAAAGAGCATGTTAGTAAGGTGATTAGCAAACTCTATGTCGAAGGGGAAGACACTTATTTCTCTGATAAGTTTTTTGATGTTGAGAAAAGAATACCTTTAATAGAATCTCAATCGCTTCTAGCAATGCTTAAGGATAAACTTAGAGATAGTGGAGGTGGTATTGATTTTATAGGACTATCTGACTCAGAAAAGAATGATATTGATAAAACATTCGATAAACATAAGAAACTAATCTTTGATATACTTTTACATCCTCGTGATATCATTCGTTTTGTAAATATGTTTAAGCTACCATATTTGTATTTTCGCGAAAGTATATTGGTTGAAGATTACTTTTTATTGTCATTATTAAAATATAAATATAATGATGTATATCGACAATTGTTTTATAAGAAAATAGTGTATAGAGGGAATTTGTTTTTTTTTGATGATTCAAAAGCATTAAATCATAATCAAATGTATCATAACATAGAAGAGAACGTGGATATAAAAGATAATGTTGATTATCAAATCGTAAAGCTATTATTTGAAAGGAATCATGCAGAACTTATGGCTATTAATCATAGTGATAGTTATATGGTATATTTTCGAGAGTATTATATTTCAGATTTTAGTTTAACAGCAATGAAGGATATTATTGAAAGTGGTTTAACTCAAAAGCAAAAAGTTATAGATAAGTTTATTACTGCTAATGACACTAGTTTCTTTCATGAGTTTTTATATAAAGTAATGGGCTTTAAAGATAAAGTAATTACTACTAAAGATGTCTTTTATAATTATTTAGATATTTTGATTTATGTTGTTTCTATAGTAAATGATTTCAATTTAAAAAGTCAGTTACTTTCCATGTTAAGTAAAGAAGATGTTAGGCAGTTAAGTGAGATAGGATTAATAAGTTCTGAGGATGAATATAAAAAAGATCTAAAGGTAAAACTTAAAGGAGACTACCCTAATGCTCTGTATTATGTTATAGGTTCATGGATTAAGGATTTAATAAATAAAGGTAAGGGGTATACATCTGTGTTAATTTTTGATAAAGAAGAATTACTTGAAATTAATAAATCAATTTTAAAAGATTTAATTGAAAAAGAGCGTGTCTATAATAAGAAGTATTTAGAAGTATTGTATAATTGTGTCGCATCTATAAATCTTACTAATGATCGTATTATAAACTTAGATAAGGATTCATGTGAAAAGGTTAGGGAATTAATAGAAGAGAATCCACAAGAGTATTTAAAGAATTTTATAAATTTAAATCAAAGAATAATAGCATGTGAACCTTTCTGTGTACAGATTTTCGGTAGTGAAGAAGATGTAGATAGTTTTTTAAATAGTCAAGCATTTGATTCTTATCTTGGTATTAATAGAATTAGAAATGTATGGAAATGGTTTCGTTTAAATGATTGTAACCATATTAATAGAGATTTTATTATTGAAGACTGGAATAGAATGTTGGAGAATGATTTTGAGAATGAAGCACAATTGGCTGATGATGCCAATGTACTATTTATAGAGTTTAATAGAATTAAAAATCAATTGAATGATGTACTTGAGTTAGTTAAAGGATTTTCTCCTAACTATTTTAATGCAGAAAACTTTATTAGTTTTTGTCGTGATGCAGGAATTGATATGAAAAAGTTATATATGGATTTGGAGAATCTTTTAAAAGTGGTTATCGAAACTAAGGAAATTGATCTAAAAGCTTCAAGGATTGATTATATCTTGACATTTGAATGGATGAAGTTAAAATTATATTCAGGAGGGCAGATTACTGAGTTAGAAAATGTTGTAAAAAGATTGTCAAGTATGTAAAAAGATGATAACGAAGGTATATGATTTTTATTTAAAAGTATTGTAGATTAATTATCTCTTTACAAAGTATCCAAACCACGCAAAACAATAAGATTCATTATATCAATATAGCATAGGTTGTTAAATAAGAGTGTAAAATGACTAAATTAAAATATATGATTAGAAGTATTAGCTACAGAATAGTTTGTTGTATAGTGGTTCTTTTGTTGTTTACGAGCTGTCAACCTTTTATTAGGTTAATAGCAGGGGTTAGTTCTAATATAGAACCTGCGATGGAGAATAATAAGAGGTTAAAGCATTATCAGCCTTATTTGAATGCGGATAATGTTAGTATTTACACTTTTAAGAATCCTACGGAATGGTGTAAGAATATCAATTATTTTGGAGGTCAAATTAGTACTATTTATTTTGAGGATATTGAAAATAATAAATACTATAAAGTTAGCTGTTACGATGATATTAAAGATATCTATGCAGATTTGAATCGTGGAGATACGTCTCTTCTAAAGGCTGTATTGGAAGATGAGTTTCTGCCAATCAAAAACTATATTGTTCAAACTTCGGAAATGGTATTTAATCAGAAAAAACAAGAACAATCCAAAAAATGGAATGTCTATTTTGCTTCTGGAACTTTTATGGGTGGATTGGTGAAGAAACGCACTGTTACAGTTACAAAAATAAAGGAGCTCAATCATTTGTATATTTTAGATGTAAGTGTTGATGATCCTAATAAAACAATTAGTGAAAAAGATTTTCAAACGTATGAATGCGCTGAGTTTACTAAAGAAAAGGTTAATTGTCTGAGGTAGAGTATAGTTGCGAAGCTTTGTAGACCACAAGACTTTTATGATGCAGTAGTAAAACCATAAAACATAGCTATACAATTATAATGGATAGTAAAAATAAACGAGCGCCTAAGCGCTCGTTTGTTTTATATAAAAGATTACAACCAAAATAGGTACGCTGCAACTGCAATGATAACAGCGCAGAAAATATTAAGGATGAAACCTGCTTTCATCATTTCTTTTTGTTTGATGTCGCCGGTACCAAATACAATGGCGTTGGGTGGGGTGGCTACGGGTAGCATAAAAGCACAAGAAGCTCCCAGTCCGATAATCATTGATAGCCCTAAAGGAGACATGCCTAATTCGTTTGAAATAGCATAGAAAATAGGAACTAATAAAGCGGCTGATGCTGTGTTTGAGGTAAACTCTGTAAGGAATACAATAAAGAAGGCAACAATTAGACCGATGACAAAGAAATGACTTCCTTTGATAAGAGATACTAAAAAGTCTGCCATGACTTTGCTGGCTCCAGAGTCTTTTAAAATCATACTTAAGGTAAGTCCTCCACCAAAAAGTAAGAGTACTCCCCAATCGACGTTGTGTTGCAAATCTTTCCAACGCGATACCTGGCTTACACAAATCAAAATAAAGGCACTTAGAGAGATAAATGTATCAAAGTTGGTAAATTTACCTTCATAGCCTACTAAATTGGCTACAATAGGGTTTATTTCGTTGCTAAAGATCCAACATAAGGCTGTTAGTAAAAAGATAGATAGTGTAATCCATCGATCTGTATTCATTTTGATTTGTTGGCTTGCCTGTTGTTCAAATTTGTGGTTCAGGTCTGGCTTAAACACAAAGTAGATTACTGCTAAGGTAATGGGTAATAATACCAATACCATTGGGATTCCCATCTTCATCCATTCAGCAAAAGAAAGGTTGAGCTGAGAGGCTACAATAGCATTGGGTGGGCTACCTACCACAGTTCCCATACCTCCAATACTGGCACTATAGGCTATACCTAATAAAACAAATACATAGGTGTTGTGGTGTTTTTCTCTGTCCAATTGTCCCAATACACCAACCACTAATGGGAGCATCATTGCTACTGTGGCTGTGTTGCTAATCCACATGGATAAAACGGCAGTGGCAATAAAGAGATAGAATACAGCATACGCTAATCGTCCTTTGGCCAGGTACATGATTTTATTGGCAATGAGAATATCTAATTTTTGTACATGTAGAGCTCCTGCTAAAACAAACCCTCCTAAGAATAAGAAAATAGTAGGATCGGCAAAAGAGGCCAATGCAGGTTTGGTGTCTGTGAGTCCGAGGGCTACTGCTAAAACGGGGACAAATACAGCGGTAGTGGTTACGTGGATGGCCTCGGTAAGCCATAGTATGGCAACAAAAACTAATAAGGCTAAACCTTTATTTACTTGAGGCTCATAGGGCAGAGTGTGGATGAGAACAAATAGTAAAATAACATTGAACGCAATGATTAGGTAATTGCGAATGGATTTCTTTCTCTTTTTCTCAGGTTCATAAGTCAATTGCATTTTTTGGGTTTTAATGTTAATTATTGCTGTAAAATACGAAAAAATACACAATGCTGAGGTGTGATTGCTTAAAAAGTATCCATAAAAGTGTTTAAAATGCTTTTGTGTAGATGAAGCAAGAGAGAATAAGGGAATTGGAAAAGGGGAGAGTAGGAGGATAGGGATATAAAAAAAGCATCAGGGGTTGCCTGATGCTTTTTGTGAGTTTTTGTATACAATTGATTATTTCGCTTCAGCGTATCTTCTTGCAACTTCCGCCCAGTTAATTACATTGAAAAACGCAGTAATATAATCAGGACGACGGTTTTGGTAGTTTAGGTAATATGCATGTTCCCAAACGTCCATTCCTAAGATTGGAGTACCACCACAAGCAACACCAGGCATTAATGGGTTGTCTTGGTTTGGAGTACCACAAACTTCTAATTTACCATCTTTCACACATAACCAAGCCCATCCAGACCCGAATTGTGTAGCACCAGCTTTAGAGAAAGCATCTTTAAAGTTTTCGAAAGATCCGAAAGCACTGTTGATTGCATCTGCTAACTCTCCTGTAGGCTCACCACCACCATTTGGAGACATTACTGTCCAGAATAAGTTGTGGTTGTAAAATCCTCCACCGTTGTTACGGATAGCACCTTTTGTCATATCTAAATTAGCAAGGATTTCCTCGATTGTTTTTCCTTCTAACTCAGTTCCTGCGATAGCAGCATTTAAGTTAGTAGTATATGCATTGTGGTGTTTCGTATGGTGGATTTCCATTGTACGAGCATCAATATGTGGTTCTAACGCATCGTATGCGTAAGGTAATTGTGGTAATTCGAAAGCCATAATTCGTATTATTTAAAGATTAGTATTAATTTTATTTCAAAATTAGCCATTTTAAATGGAAAATAAAATAATAGATTGTTTATTAAACGTTAATGATGCAAGAAAAATTACAGTTTGAAAGTCCTTCATTTTCAATATATAACGCTTCTGCTGGGTCTGGAAAGACACATACATTGGTGAAAGAATATCTTAAAATCTTACTTCTTGCGAAGAAAGAAGATGCGTATAAGAATATTTTGGCGATTACTTTTACCAATAAAGCGGTTGCGGAAATGAAAACAAGGGTTGTTTCTTGCTTACATGCTTTTAGTTTGGATGTAGTGCCTGAAAAATATAGCAGTATGCTACAGCAGGTGTTGGGAGAAACAGGATTGAATGAAGGAGAGGTAAGAGAAAAGGCTAAACGCATTATTAAAAGTATTATCCACAATTACGCTGCTTTTGATATTTCTACTATTGATAAGTTTACACATAAAGTTATTCGGTCATTTGCTTTTGACTTAGACTTACCCCTTTCTTTTGAAATCTCATTAGATGCAGATGAACTGTTGCAAGAGGCTGTAGATGCTATTATTGCAAAGGCAGGAAAAGAAGAAGAGTTGACAAAGTTGTTAGTCGATTTTTCATTAGACAAAGCAGATAATGATAAAAGCTGGGATATTTCGAGAGAGTTGAAAGAGGTAGGTGCTTTGTTGCTTAACGAGAATAACAGAGAAGAAATTGCGCTGTTTGCAGATAAGCACATCGATGACTTTGTGAAGGTACGTGACTTTTTGCGAAAAGAAGTAGATGAGATAACAAAACAAGCTGTTCAACTTGGAGAAGAAGTAAAGGGAATAATTAGTGCTAATGGGATGGATCCTAAGTCATTTTCCAGAGGAACGTTTATCCGTCATATTGAAAATATTGTAACAGATAGTCCAAAGGCTTTGGAACGTAAGTATATAGCGTATGAAGATATACAAATTACCAAAGCAGCAAAAGACAGGGATTTGATAGAAGGCTTTATTCCTTTGTTTTTAGAACAACTGGCTGAGGTGTATCAGATTTATGCGAAAAGAGCTTTTTATAAAGCCTTCTTGAAAAATATTACACCTTTGTCTCTATTGAATGCCATAGGACAAGAGATGGATAAAATACAAGAAGAAAAGAATATTTTGTCTATCAGTCAGTTTAATGCCATTATTCACAACGAGATTCAGAATCAACCTGCGCCTTTTATTTATGAGCGTTTGGGTGAAAAATACAGACATTTTTTTATCGACGAGTTTCAGGATACATCTGAGATGCAATGGCAGAATTTGATTCCCTTAATTGACAATGCCTTGTCTGGACAAGATGACTTTGGTGTAAAGGGGTCATTGATGATTGTGGGAGATCCGAAACAGAGTATTTACCGTTGGAGAGGAGGAAAGGCAGAACAGTTTATTGCCTTGAGTAAAGAGGATAACCCTTTTTCTAATCCGAGTAAAGAGACAGTAGTTTTAGGTAAAAATTACCGCAGTTATGCTGAGGTGATTCAGTTTAACAATGCGTTGTTTAAAGATATTGCACAGCAGTTTCAACACGATGACTATAAAGATCTCTATGAGAATAATAGTTACCAAGAAATTAATAGCAAAGAAGGGGGGTATGTGAAGTTGCAGTTTTTGGATAAACTGAAAGAAGAAACGGAGGAGGAGAGTTTGTCTAAAGGAGAGCAATATGCAGAGGCTACCTTGGGAATTATTAAAGATTGTGTAGCTCAAGGATTCAATTATAGCGATGTGGTGATTTTGACACGTAAACGTGATCACGGGGTGCTTTTGGCTAATTACTTGACAGAGCACGAAGTACCTATTTTGTCTTCTGATTCGCTGTTGATTAACAATGCGACAGAGGTACGATTGATTATTAACGTTTTACGTTACCTCAAAAACGAATATGACATAGAATCAAAAGTGTTGTTGTTGTATTATGTAGCTAATAAAATGGCTACTTCAGAAGAAAAACACGATTTTATAGCAGAAGGGTTAACCTATAGAGAAGAGAAAGAATTTGAGGAGTGGTTAGGACAGAAAGGAATCAAACTGTCTTTTAGTACTTGTCGTCGAAAATCGCTATATGAAGCGGTAGAGGATATTGTACGCGCCTTTATGCCAGATAAAAGTACAATATCGTATGTGTTGTATTTCTTGGATTTGGTATTGGAGCGAACGATTAAATACCAGTTTGGAATCTCTGATTTTCTGGATTATTGGACTACAAACTATAAGAAGTTTAGTATTCCTACCCCAGAGGGGAAGGATGCGGTGCAAATTATGACCATTCACAAATCTAAAGGATTAGAATTTCCTGTAGTGATTTTTCCTTTTGCAGAAGAGAACTACTCCGCACCCAGCAGAGACAAATTGTGGGTAGACATAGAAGATGATAAGTTACAAGCTTTTCCTAAAGCCTTGGTTGATTCAAAAAAGGAAGTGGTAGAGTATGGGCAATTGGCAGAAGAGCTATACAGTGCAAAAGAACAAGAGAATTTGTTGGATGCAATTAATGTTTTGTACGTTGCTTTAACTCGCGCAGAAGAACAGTTGTATGTGTTGAGTTATAACAATGTGAGTAAAAATGGAGAATTTGCTAATAATTTATCAAAGTACTTTTTTGAATTTCTGGTTAGACAACAGAAATATGACAGTCAAACATTGGTGTATGAATTTGGAGATCCTCGAAAAGTAAGTCCAACAATTGAATTTGTAAAAGAATCAGGAAATGAAGAAATTAGTGCTGTAAAACATATTTTTGATTTTGACCGCATTAAAATTGCTCAACGCGAAGCATTGATGTGGGATTCTTCTTTAGGAGAAGCGATAGAGTATGGAAATATTGTTCACAGAATAATGTCTTTTATCCTTAGCAAAGAGGATAAAGAGGATGCATTGAATCGCGCATTGGAAGAGGGATTGATCAAAGAGTCTCAGAAAGCAGAAATAGAACAAAAGATAGCAGAGATTATTGAACATACTGATTTGCAAGATTTTTTTGATGGAATGGGGGAAGTGTTTAATGAGCGAATGATTATAGGGGCAGGTCATCGAAATAGCATACCTGATAGAGTTGTTTTTAAGGGTAAGGTAGCGTATCTACTGGATTATAAAACAGGTAAGGAAGAAGATAGCTATAAAAAACAGGTGGAAGAGTATGCGCAAGTATTAGAACGTATGGGGTATCAGGTTGTAAAAAAAGTTATCTTATATACGGGAAGAGATGGTTTAAATATGATACATTTGTAACCATACATAAAAGATTAAACGCTTTAAAGAAAATAATATGTACGGAAAAATTAAAGATTATCTTCAGAGTGAATTAAACTCAATCGAAGAGAATGGGTTATTTAAGAAAGAAAGAATTATTAGTTCTCCTCAAGGTGCTGAGATTACAGTAGCAGGTGGAGCAAAAGTTTTAAATTTTTGTGCAAATAATTACTTAGGGTTATCATCACACCCAGAGGTAATTCAGGCTGCCAAAGACTCTTTGGATTCACATGGTTTTGGTATGTCGTCTGTGCGTTTTATTTGTGGAACACAAGATATTCACAAAAAATTAGAAGCTACAATTGCTGATTTTTACGGAACAGAAGATACAATTTTATACGCTGCAGCATTTGATGCGAATGGAGGAGTATTTGAGCCTTTGTTGGGAGCAGAAGATGCTATTATTTCTGATAGCTTAAATCACGCTTCAATTATTGATGGTGTTCGCTTGTGTAAAGCTGCTCGTTACCGTTATGAAAATAACAATATGGCAGAGCTTGAAGAACAATTAATCAAAGCGAATGAGGCAGGTCATCGTTTCAAAATTATTGTTACAGATGGGGTGTTCTCTATGGATGGGGTGGTAGCTCCATTGGATAAGATATGTGATTTGGCAGATAAATATGATGCTTTAGTAATGGTGGACGAATGCCACGCTGCAGGATTTATTGGAGCAACAGGAAAAGGTACTTTAGAAGCTAAGAATGTAATGGGACGTGTAGATATTATTACTGGAACATTAGGAAAAGCTTTAGGAGGTGCAATGGGAGGATATACAACAGGGAAAAAAGAAATTATTGAATTGTTGAGACAACGTTCACGTCCTTATTTGTTCTCTAACTCGTTGGCACCAATGATTGTAGGAGCATCTATAAAAGTATTTGAATTATTGAAAAAAGATACTTCTTTGAGAGATAAGTTGGAGTGGAATACAAACTATTTCAAAGAAGGAATGAAAAAAGCAGGTTTTGATTTTATTGATGGAGATTCTGCAATTGTACCAGTGATGCTGTACGATGCAAAATTGTCTCAAGTGATGGCAGACCGCTTGTTGGAAGAGGGTGTTTATGTGACAGGATTCTTCTATCCAGTGGTTCCTCAAGGAAAGGCAAGAATACGTGTGCAACTATCTGCAGGACACGAAAAAGAGCATTTAGATAAAGCTATTGCAGCATTCACAAAAGTGGGTAAAGAATTACAAGTTATTTGATTTGTATAGAAAGAGTATTAAAAATACAATGATTGTTAAGTGAAAGTTTTGAAAATTAGTTATTAAATCGTACTTTTGCTTGATTATTACGATAAAGTAAAAATAAAAGTTATGAAACATCTCAACAAATTATTTGCTGCTGCAATGCTTTGCGCAGGGATTACGGCAAACGCACAGGATGCTGACCACCCTTGGGCAGTAACTATCGGAGCGAATGCTGTGAACACAAGAGTGAGCTCAGCTTCAGGATTCTCAAACAAAATGGGAAGCTACTTTAAAACATCAGAGTGGAATATTTTACCTTCAGTATCTTACTTAAACGTAGCAAGATATTTAGGTGATGGTTTCTCAATTGGTGTTGTAGGAAGTGTTAACAAAATTGATAAATTCGTAGGAACAGAAGGAGAAAGATACCCAGTATCTAATCCAGGTGATTTAGCATACTACGGAGCTGATGCTGAGGTAAAATACAGCTTCAAAGAATTATTAAAAACAAAAGTAGTTGATCCGTTCTTATTAGTTGGTGGAGGTTATACTTTTATGGGTAAAGCAAGCCAAGGAACAGTTAACGGAGGAGTAGGTCTTAACTTCTGGTTTACTGAAAACGTAGCTTTGACAGTACAATCTACTTACAAACATTCATTCTCTGAATCAAGAATTCCAGAATTAGGAGTTGCTTCTCATATGCAACACTTTGCTGGTATCCGTTTCCAATTTGGTGGAAAAGATACTGACGGAGATGGAATCTTAGACAAATATGATGAGTGTCCAGACGTAGCTGGATTAAAAGAATTCAACGGATGTCCTGATACAGACGGTGATGGAATTCCAGATCACAAAGATGAGTGTCCAGATGTTGCTGGATTACCAGAATTCAACGGATGTCCTGATACAGACGGAGACGGTATTCCAGATCATAAAGACGAATGTCCAGAAGTTGCTGGTTTACCACAATTCAACGGATGTCCTGATACAGACGGAGACGGTATTCCTGATCATTTAGATGAGTGCCCTGAAGTTGCTGGGCCAAAAGAAAACAAAGGTTGTCCATGGCCAGATAGAGATGGAGACGGAGTGCCAGATCATTTAGACAAATGTCCAGATGTAGCAGGACCTGCTTCTAACCACGGATGTCCAGAAATCAAAGAAGAGCAAGTTAAAAAACTTAACGATTACGGAAAAACTGTATTATTCCACACTGGAAAATATACATTCCAAGATTCTTCTTATGCAGTATTAGATAACATGGTGAAAATCATGAAAGAATATCCAACTGCTAAATTCCACATCGCTGGACATACAGATGCAACTGGATCAGACAAAATCAACCTTCCATTATCAGATAACAGAGCTAACGCTGTTAAAGTTTATTTGATCGAAAAAGGAATTGATGCAAGTCGTTTAACTTCTCAAGGATACGGTTCTGCTGAACCAATCGCTTCTAACAAAACAGTTAAAGGTAAAGAGTTAAACAGACGTGTTGAAATCAGATTAGTAAAATAATTAGATAAGTAACATACTTGAAAAGCGCTTCGAATATTCGAAGCGCTTTTTTTTATATCTTTAGCTAATGAATACGCAGACTTTTATTGATAAACTTAGTGCTCAGATTAAACAGGATTTTCCTGAAAGTCTAAACAATGTTGTAATTGTATTGCCTAATAAGCGAGCAAGAGTTTTTTTACTTGAAAATTTAAAGAAATATTACCAACATAGTGTTTTTGCCCCAGAGATAATTAGTATTGAGGAATTAATACAGAAGGTGTCTGGTGTTCGATCATTGGATTCAATAGAGGTATTGTTTGAGTTTTATATCGTGTATCGTGAGATAGCTGGTGTGGGGGCTCAAGACTTTGATAAGTTTGCAAATTGGGCAACCATGCTTTTGCAAGACTTTAATGAGATTGATCGTTATTTGCTGGAACCCAATAAGGTGTTTTCTTATTTGAAAGATATTGAAGATATCAAACATTGGTCGTTGGATATGGAGAAGAGAACTTCTTTGATTGAAAACTATCTGGAGTTTTGGAACATGATGCCTGTTTATTACAAACAATTGTATGAACGATTGTCTCAAAAGAAAGTAGGATATCAAGGTCTGGTTTATAGAGAGGCTGTTAAGAGACATAAGGAGTATGTGCTTGAAAATGGGAAGTCTTTTTTCTATTTTGCTGGATTCAACGCATTGAATGCTGCAGAGGAGGTTATTATTCAATATTTTCTATTTGAAAAAAGAGCTAAGGTATTATGGGATATGGATGAGTTTTTTTTAAACGATCCTTATCACGATGCAGGGTACTTTTTGAGACGTATAAAAAAGAAGTGGCCACATTATCAAAATAATCCTTTTGAATGGATTGTCAATGAATACAGTCAAGAAAAGAATATTAAGATTATTCAAACACCGAAGTTAGTCGGTCAGGCGAAAATTACAGGACAGATTTTAGAACAGGTGCTTGATAAACAAGAACGCTTGGATCGAGTAGCAGTTGTGTTAGGAGATGAGAATCTGTTGTTGCCTGTTCTCTATGCATTACCAGATGAGGTAAGTAGTCTGAATATTACTATGGGGTATAGTGGTAAGAGTAATCCTGTTCAGTTGCTGTTGAATAAGATTTTTAAAATGCACTTATCTGCTATTCGTCGAGGAGGAAAGAGTGATACTGTTTACTATAAAGAAGTATTGGATGTGTTGGGAAATCCAGTGTTAGCCAATTTTATTGAAGCTGATGCAATCGTTAAGGAAATTCACAAGCGCAACTGGACTTTTTTTAATGCTGATAGGCTGTCAGAATGGTATAACGATTCAAATTATCCCTTGAGAGCACTTGTTTTTGAAAGTTGGAGAGAGAAAAGTGTTGTAGAGATATTGGAAACTCTATTAGCTGTAGTGTTAGGTGTTAAAGCCTGTTTGACTGATGTTACAAAAGAAGAAAGGTTGGTTAAAACTTTTCTATATGCTTCTTATAACTTATTGAATCGATTGGTTTCCTATTGTACGAAATATACCTTTATTGAATCAATTGAAATGTTGTATCAGCTGTATAGACAAGTGATGGATATGTCGGAAGTTTCATTTGAGGGAGAACCGTTAGAGGGACTTCAGATTATGGGAGTTTTGGAGAGTAGGGTGCTTGATTTTGATACTGTGATTGTGACTTCAGTGAATGAAGGTAAATTTCCATCAGGTAAGGCTCAGAATTCCTTTATTCCCTATGATGTAAAAAGAGAGTTAGGTTTGCCTACTTTTAAAGAGAAAGATGCGATTTATAGTTTTCACTTTTATCATTTGATGTTGCGTGCGAAAAACGTGTATTTGATTTATAATTCACAGTCTGAAGGAATGGATGCAGGTGAAAAGAGTAGATTTTTGACGCAATTGGAGATTGAAAAACGACCAAAGCACCAAGTGGAGCAGTTGGTTTATTCCGCTTTCTTACCAGACAAAGCATATCAACCTATTGAAATTAGTAAATCTGTTGTTTTGCAGAATGAATTAAAGCGAATAGCAACAGAAACGAGAGGTTTTTCACCTTCGTCTTTATCAAATTACCTTAGAAATCCGTTACAGTTTTATTTGCAACGCATATTGGGGGTAAAAGAAGTAGATGAAGTAGAAGAGAGTATTGCTTTGAATACATTAGGAACTATTATTCACAATTCTTTAGAGGAATTGTATACTCCGTTTGTTGGGGCAAGATTGGAAGTAGAACATATCGAATTGTTGTTGAAAAAGGCTAATGCTGCTGTGGAACGTCAATTTGAAACAGTTTACAATAACGATAAAGAAAAGATGGGAAAAAACCTACTTGGCTTTGAAGTAGCAAAGCGCAATGTTTACCATTTTTTGAATGAAGAATTGCAGAGCCTGAAAAAAGGTGAGGAAATAGAAATATTAGCGCTTGAAACAGAGTTGAAATATGAACTTGTGGATGAGTTGTTGCCCTATCCTGTGCGTATATTTGGATATGTAGATCGAATAGAGCGTAGAAATGGTGTGCTTCGCGTGATAGATTATAAATCTGGGAAAGTAGAATCTCGTAATGTTCGACTTTCAGAGTGGGAAGGCTTTGCTTTAGAGTTAAAGAATGATAAGATCATTCAGTTGTTGTGCTATGCCTTGATGTATTATGATCAAGGAGGACAGCAACCTTTAGAGGCTGGTATCTATTCGTTTAAAAATAGAAAAGAAGGTTTCTTGTTTTTTGGAATAAAGGATGAGTCTGGGTATAACTCTATGATTGATAGAGAAGTGCTTGATTTGTTTAGAACGGAATTGATACAGTTGTTGTTAGTTATTCTAAATCCTGAAGAATCTTTTATAGAAAATATATAGTTTTAATTTATATCGTTCAAGATGGCCTTTAAAAGGTCATCTTTTTTTTCTATATGTAGCATGTGGCCTGCTTCAATAAGTGTAGTTTTAATATCTGCATTTTTATATTGCATGATGTTTTCCTCTATCGGCATTATAGTGTCAAGAGTGCCCATTATAGCAGATATTGGAAAAGTAGATGTGTAAAGTAGTACTTCTCTGTCTGGTCTGTCTTTCATCCCTTGAAGAGCGGCAATAATTCCTTGTGTACTTACTTTTAAGGCTTCTTCTTTATAATCTTCTATTTCTTGTGTAATGAGAGGACGTATATGGTCTTGAAATAGATTACTCGTAGCCATTGTCACGAATGCTTTACTGTTCTTTTTTACCAATTCTATTGCACGTGTTCTATGCGATTTGCGTTCTTCACTATCTGCTTTTGTGGTGGATGCTATTAGTACCATGCGTTTAACCATTTCAGTATAGTGCTCAGCAAAAGATAGTGCTACATATCCACCCATAGAATGACCTATAAAAATAGCTTCGTTTACTCCTGTGTCTACTAATGTGGCATGTACAGCATCCGCCATATCGTCCATGCTATGAGCTTCGCTTAGATTTTTTGTTTCCCCATGGCCTAATAAATCAATAGCTATAATTTGATGTTTTTGAGCTAAATAAGGTGTTATATGCTTCCACATTAAAGCACTTTCTAAAAAACCATGTAATAGCACAATAGTGGGGCCTTCTCCTTCAGTTAAGTAAGAAAGGGTAATGTTTTTGTAGTATGTGGTACCTCTTGTCATAGGAATAGTTCAAAGGACAAAAGTACTGTTTAGTATTTGAATTGAGAAATGTAAAGATTTTAGTTATATAGATTAGTTCTAAATTGAAAGAATATTAAGCTATATTTGTTACTTAATATTTTTCAATTAACTATGCGTATTATAACTTTTATATTGTTGTTGTTAAGTACAACAAGTTTTGCTCAAAAGGGACAAGTTTATCAAATTTATACTGATAAAGGGAAGAAAGTTTCGTTTGAAAAGATGGTAAAGAGTCTATCAGTAAAAGATGTTGTGCTATTCGGGGAGTTTCACAATAATTCGATGGGACATTGGTTGCAATTAGAATTCACAAAAGAAATGCACAAGAAGAGAAACCTTGTTTTTGGGGCTGAGATGTTTGAATCGGATAATCAATTAGGATTGACTAATTACTTGGAAGGTAAAAGTGATGAAGAACAGTTGAAAAAGGAGGTGCGCTTGTGGAATAACTATAAAACAGATTATCGCCCGTTGGTTGAATTTGCAAAGGAGAAGCAATTACAATTTGTAGCAACAAACGTACCTCGACGTTATGCAAGTTTATTGTTCAAACAGGGTGTGAGTGCATTAGATACATTGGGTATAGAAGAGAAAAAATGGATAGCTCCATTACCTTTTCCTTATGATGGAGATTTGCCAGGCTATCAAAAAATGTTGACAATGTTTGAAGACCATAAAGACGAGAATTTACCCAAAGCACAGGCTATAAAAGACGCTACGATGGCTTATTTTATAAGTAAAAATAGAAAAGAAGCTGATTTGTTTGTTCATTATAATGGATCATACCATAGTAATAACCAAGAAGGGATTGTATGGTACTTAAAACAATATGCTCCTGACTTAAATGTTGGTACTATTACTATGGTAGAAAGTGATAATGTAGAGGAGTTTGACAAGAATAATTTAGACTTGGCTAACTTTATTATTGTTATAGATGCGAATATTTTAAAGTCGTTTTAACTTTTTAAATTATTATTGACTTCGCAATGTAAAAAAAAATGCTAATAGAGATTAAAAACTGCATTTTGCTTGTGAATTCTGTTGTTTGTAATGAGTATAAATAGAAGAATAGGCTTTGCTCTTAACGTTAAGATGCTGTATTTTTGAGAGATTTTTTCAAGAAAAACAATTAAAATTACATTATGGCAAAATCTGCACTTTTAAAGTCATCCTTAGCTAAGAAGTATTGGATGGCTCTTACGGGTTTATTTTTATGCTTGTTTTTAGTAGGTCACTTGGCGGGAAACCTTCAGTTGATCTTTGGTGACGCTTCAGCATTTAACGAGTATGCGTTATTCATGACAACTAATCCAGCAGTAAAAGTATTATCTTATGTTACGTACATTTCAATCCTTTTCCACGCGATTGATGGTATCGTTTTAACAATCCAAAACAAAAAAGCACGTCCAATTGGATATGCAAAGAACAATGCTGCTGCTAACAGTTCATTTTCTTCAAGAAACATGGCTGTTTTAGGAACTTTATTGTTAGTTTTCATTGTAACTCACATGGTTAACTTCTGGGCTAAAATGCACTTTGACAAAGCAATGCCTTTGCAAAAAATCGAAGTTAAAATGGAAGGACAACAAGGGCAACCAGGAGAGTCTTTCGTTTACTACAAAACACAACAATTGAATCCTATTCAAGGAGGTCCAATCGATACACGTTATGTAGATCAAGGACAAATTGAAGTAAAAGGAACAAGTTTCTACTACAAAGGAACTGAGATTAAAGTAGCAGATGGATACAAAGATTTACATAAAATTACTATTGAATTTTTTAAAGATCCTAAATTAGGTTTAGTTTATACGCTTCTTTATGTACTTGCTATGGTTGTATTAGGTTTCCACTTATCTCACGGATTTAAAAGTGCATTCCAATCTTTAGGTGTAAACAACCCTAAAATCAACTGTACAATAAAAGGAATTGGATACATTATGGCTTATGTAGTTCCTGCTTTATTTGCAATTATTCCATTATACATTCATTTTATTAAATAGTCCTAAAGAAATTTGATCATGAAATTAGATTCTAAAATACCTAATGGACCACTTGATAAAAAATGGTCTGAATACAAAAATCATATTAAATTAGTTAACCCAGCAAACAAACGTAACATTGATGTTATTGTAGTAGGTACTGGATTAGCTGGTGGTTCTGCTGCTGCTACATTAGCTGAGTTAGGATATAACGTAAAAGCTTTTTGTTATCAAGATTCTCCTCGTCGTGCACACTCTATTGCTGCTCAAGGAGGGATCAATGCTTCTAAGAACTACCAAGGTGATGGTGACTCTGTTTACAGATTATTCTATGATACTGTAAAAGGAGGAGATTACCGTGCTCGTGAAGCAAACGTTTATCGTTTAGCTGAAGTTTCTGAAAATATTATTGACCAATGTGTTGCTCAAGGTGTACCTTTTGCACGTGAATACGGAGGTCTTTTAGATAACCGTTCTTTTGGGGGGGTACAAGTATCACGTACTTTCTACGCTAAAGGACAAACTGGACAACAGTTATTGTTAGGAGCTTATTCTGCTATGAACCGTCAAATCGGTCGTGGTAAAATCCAAATGTATAACCGTCATGAGATGTTAGACATCGTTAAAGTTGATGGAAAAGCAAGAGGTATTATTGCTCGTAACTTAATCAATGGTGAGATTGAACGTCATTCTGCACACGCTGTAGTTATTTGTACAGGTGGATATGGTAACGTATTCTTCTTATCAACAAATGCAATGGGATCTAACGTTACTGCTGCTTGGAAAGCACACAAACGTGGAGCATACTTTGCTAACCCTTGTTATACACAAATTCACCCAACATGTATTCCTGTAACTGGTGACCACCAATCAAAACTTACTTTGATGTCTGAGTCATTGCGTAATGATGGACGTATTTGGGTTCCTGCAAAAATGGAAGATGCAGTAGCAATTAGAGAAGGACGTATGAAACCAACTCAAATTGCTGAAGCAGATAGAGATTACTACTTAGAAAGAAGATACCCATCATTCGGTAACTTAGTACCTCGTGACGTTGCGTCTCGTGCTGCTAAAGAAAGATGTGATGCTGGATATGGAGTAAATGCTACTGGTGAAGCTGTATACTTAGATTTTGCTTCTGCAATTGACCGTTATGGTAAAGAACAAGCTCGTATTCACCACTTAGATGAAAACGATGCGAAGTTGGTTTACAAATTAGGGAAAGATGTAGTAGAGAATAAGTATGGTAACTTATTCCAAATGTATGAGAAAATCGTTGATGAGGATCCATATACAACTCCAATGATGATTTATCCTGCTGTTCACTATACAATGGGTGGTTTATGGGTAGATTACAACTTAATGTCTACAATTGAGGGATGTTATGTATTAGGAGAGGCTAACTTCTCTGATCACGGAGCTAACCGTCTTGGTGCTTCTGCTTTAATGCAAGGTTTAGCAGATGGATATTTCGTGTTACCTTATACAATTGGAGACTACTTAGCAAATGATATTCGTACAGGAAAAATCCCAACAGATTTACCTGAGTTTGCTGAAGCTGAGAAAAATGTTCGTGGTATGATTGAGCATTTAATTAACAATAATGGTACACATTCAGTTGACTACTTCCACAAAAAACTTGGTAAGATTATGTGGGATAAAGTAGGTATGGCTCGTAATGCTAAAGGTTTAACTGAAGCTATGGCTGAGATTGCTCAGTTGAGAGAAGAGTTCTACAAAGATGTGAAAGTATCTGGTACTAATGAAAGCTTTAACCAAGAGTTAGAGAAAGCATTAAGAGTAGCTGATTACTTAGAATTAGGAGAGTTATTTGCAAAAGACGCTTTACACCGTGAAGAGTCTTGTGGAGGTCACTTCCGTGAAGAGCACCAAACTGAGGATGGTGAAGCAAAACGTGATGACGAAAACTTCGCGTATGTTGCTGCTTGGGAATACAAAGGAAAACCAAGTGATGCAGAGCTTCACAAAGAAGACTTAGTTTATGAAAACATTAAATTGGTAACTCGTAGTTATAAATAATATTGAGACGAAGGTCTTCGGACCTTGTCTTTTTGTAAAAATTCGATACAAATGAATCTTACACTTAAAATATGGCGTCAAAAAAACGCTAAAGAACAAGGAAAAATGGTTGATTATAAAATCAGCAATGTTTCTCCTGATATGTCTTTCTTAGAAATGCTTGATGTATTAAACAACGAGTTAATCGAGAAAGGTGATGATCCTGTAGCTTTCGACCATGACTGTCGTGAGGGTATCTGTGGTATGTGTTCTTTATTTATTAACGGAGAAGCTCACGGACCAGATAGAGGAATTACTACTTGTCAGTTACACATGAGAAAGTTCAAAGATGGTGATACTATCTATATTGAGCCTTTTAGAGCGAAAGCTTTCCCTGTAATTAAAGACTTAGTAGTTGATCGTACAGCATTTGATAAAATTCAACATGCAGGTGGTTTTATCTCTGTAAATACTTCAGGAAATACACAAGATGCTAATGCTATCCCAGTTCCTAAACATGATGCTGACCGTGCATTTGACGCAGCTACTTGTATTGGATGTGGTGCTTGTGTAGCTACATGTAAAAACTCTTCAGCTATGTTGTTCGTATCTGCAAAAGTTTCTCAGTTTGCTTTGTTACCACAAGGTAAAGTTGAAGCTGCTGACCGTGTGTTAAATATGGTTGCAGAAATGGATGCTTTAGGATTTGGTAACTGTACAAATACTGGTGCATGTGAAGTAGAGTGTCCTAAAGGAATCTCTTTAGAGAACATCGCTCGTATGAACAGAGAATACTTAAAAGCAAGTTTCTAAATAAGAACTTAAATAAATATTAAAAGCAGGTATAGAAGTATATCTGCTTTTTTTTTGTGTTTAATTTTGTAATAAAATTCAAAAGTCTAATGAAGAAAGTAACTATAAAAAGGCGTGTTTATGAATTGTTACATAATGATTCAGTTTCTATAGGGAATAGAATTGTTCAAGGAGGTATTATTCTATTGATTCTGTGCAATGCTTTATCTTTAATATTTGAGTCTATACCAGAGGTCAGAAAGGAACATGAAATCTTTTTTGCACAGTTTAATCTATTTTCTGTTGTTTTCTTTTCTATAGAGTATGTTTTACGTATGTGGTCTATCAGTTGTGATGAGCGATTTAATAAACCTATAATTGGTCGAATTAAGTATGCATTTACTTCTATGCAGTTAATTGATTTGTTTGCCATATTACCTTTTTATTTAAGTTTTGTACATTTTGATTTACGTATTTTGCGTTTAATGCGTGTGTTTAGATTGCTACGTGTATTTAAAATTGCAAAGTATATCTCAGCTTTAGCTATTGTAATGAATGTGTTTAAGCGAAAAGCAAACGAATTAGCTATAGCTGCTTTTTTGTTAGTTTTTTTACTTTTGATTGCTTCTACAGCGATTTATTATGCCGAAAATTCATCTCAACCTGAAGCTTTTTCAAGTATTCCCGATTCCATGTGGTGGTCAGTTATTACTATTTGTACGGTTGGTTATGGTGATATCTATCCAGTTACTTTAATGGGAAAAATAATTGGTGGAGTATTAGCTGTAATAGGAATAGGTTTTTTTGCTTTGCCTACAGGTATTATATCTTCTGGGTTTACTGAGGTTTTGGAAGAGCGAAAAGAGAAAAGAGCTCAAGAGGCTTTAGCACTAAAAGAAAGAGATGCTTTAGAGAAATGTCCTTGTTGTGGTAAATCCATTGATTAGGTTCTTTGTTAACCTTTGTGGTGCTCAGGTGAAAGAATAAAAGATTATTATTTCTTACTTTTGAGAAGATATTGATAACCTTATTCTTGTTACCATGAAAATAGCGATGTTACAGCTTCCCTTAGCTTGGGAAAATATAGAGCACAACAAACTATATTTTTTAGAGCAATTAAAACATATCGAATCAGATACAGATTTAGTTGTGTTGCCCGAAATGTTTATTTCAGGCTTTACAATGAATCCTGAGCGAGTTTCTATTGGTATGCAAGATAAGTTTATTGCAGAACTACAATCGTTGTGTAAAACGTCTAATTTTGCCTTAATAGGTAGTGTTGTTATAGAAGAACACAATGCTTTTTACAATAGGTTGTTATTTATTTATCCTTCGGGTGAAATAGTATACTACAATAAAAGACATCTGTTTTCTTTAGCAGGGGAAGAAAAGGTTTATGAGGCAGGTAAAGATCGTTTGATTGTAGAGTACAACGGATGGAAGATATGTCCTTTGGTGTGCTACGACTTGCGCTTTCCAGTGTTTAGTAGAAATACAGGCGAAGCATACGATTTATTAATCTATGTAGCAAGTTGGCCCAATCAGCGTATTTACGCTTGGGATACATTAATGAAAGCACGTGCTATCGAAAATATGAGTTATGTTGTGGCTGTTAATCGCTGCGGAACAGATGAGAATAACAATATGTATGCGGGACACTCACAAGCAATCGATTATATGGGACAATACCTACAAGAACCTCTTGTTGGCGAACAAATAGTCTATACAGTAATAGATAAAGCAATACAAGACAAAGCGCGAGCGCGTTTTGGTTTTCTTGGAGATGCAGACTCCTTTACTTTGAAATAATAACAAAGAAATAGCCCAGATATGTCTTACTATATCTGGGCTATTTCTTTTATTCTAAAATTACCTCTTGGTTAATATCCCAATTGGCGCGTACGTCTATTTCTTCTGGGTAGAAGAATGTTTCTTCTGCTTGTCTTCTATCCCAATAATATCCAGGATCCCATTTTCCATTCTTATTATCATCGTAGATCACTTTGATAAAATATTTTCGCGGAGGCAGTAGATTAAATTCTATACGTGTTTCTTTTGTAGAGATTTTACTTGCTATTACCTCTTCTTTTTCATTGATTATTTCAACAATAATTGGAAAGCGTTTTACCCCCTGTAAATTGACAATTAAGTTACCATTGTCACTAAATTGATTGGTATTCAATTTGTAATTTAAAGTATCGTTTGGTTTTCCAAAGAAATCTGTAATTGCTCCAGGTAATAGATTAATTGTATATTTTTCATTCTCTTTTTTCTCAAATGTAAACGAAAGTTTCTGATTTACTTTGTCTTCTACAATATCAAAAGGAATCTTTAGAGAGTCTTTATTAGTTACTGTTACTAATTTAGAGTTTATTTTAGCATAAGGAGTTGAAGTCGTGATAGAGAAATCATTGATAAAGTTTAATAATCCTCCAGAACCACTCACTGCTAATGTGTCGATTGCTTTCATCTTTGGACGAGGGCGTACTGTAAATTGCTTTTTAAAGTCCCCTTGTTTTACTAAAACATGAAGTGAATCAGCTTTTATCTTAGGAAACCACAACTGCAAAGAATCCTTTTGTTGCAAACGAGTATATGTGCTCTTGATTAAACTGTCATTTTTCTTTACAACAATGTCTACATCATGGGCATTCCCCACAAATGGAACATACCATTTATTCTCTGAAATTTGTGAAGGCCTATTAGCTTCAAACTTTTCTTCTGATTTGAATAAGTTGATATGGTATTCTTTTTCTGATGGAATAGTAATAGGTTCTTTAATAAAACCTATTTTATCTTGATGTGGATCAAACTTGTAATTATTGTTTTTGTCTTTTAATGCTACTAAATAGTATTGTCCTTCGCGAATATTTTCAATGGTAAAAGTTGTCAAACTGTCTAATGTATTAGTTACATACAACGGTTTTTCTTTATATATCGTTGAGTCTTTAAATGTTTTTGCATCGTACAACATTACATTAACAAAGTTGTCAGACTTTAGTTTGTTTGCAGAGCTAATTGTCCCAGATAGAGTAAGTGAGTCAATATAACTTCCTGTAGAGAAAACATATTTGAATTGCTTTAAAACATTTCCTTCGTTATTGTCAATGATGGCATCCCCAAAGTTAAAACTATAGGTTGTGTTTGGTTTTAAAGTATCTTTTAATTTGATTGTAATTGTACGTCTTGCACTACCCATTGGAGTGATATCAGGCATTTGATCAAATGGAGGAGAAACAATTAAGTTCTTGTTTAAATCTTTTATTTTTACAAATTCATCAAAGTCTATTTTTATCTCATCTTTGTCAAAGTTAGTAGAGTAATTCTTTGGATTACTTCCCAACATTACTGGAGGGATGGTATCTTGCGGTCCTCCTGAGATAAAACCTTTCTTAGCGCAGTTTGGTAAAAAAATACCACAAAACACAATAAGAAAGCTAAAGAAATATATTCTGAATTTAGACATAACGGTGTTTTAAAAAAGCAAAGTAACGATTATATTTTTTACTATTAAAATATCGTGAATTAAAACTTTTAAACTGTTTGTGCTAAACACAATATAGATACTTTACTCTCGGGAATTTCTAATAGTTTTTTACTACATACTTCTAATGTTGCTCCTGTAGTTAAAATATCGTCTAAAAGTAAAAAGTGAGTCCCTTTTTTATCTGAATTATTTTGCACAGCAAATACTTCTTTTCGCTTATAGTTTCGCTGTAAGAGGTTTTTTGTTGTTTGTGAATCTGTTTTTTGTGTCTTGTATAGTATCTTGTTGTTTATAGGAATATTAAAGACTTCACTTAGAGCTTTTGCAAATCCTTCTACTTGATTATATCCACGTGTTTTTTGTTTCTTAGGATGCAGGGGCACCATTACAATTTCATCTATTCCATGCATGAAATTTGAATCCAAAAGAGATATAGCATAGAGCTGACCCAGAAAATAACTTATTTCGGGATGCTTATTATATTTCAATTGATGAAATAGTTTCTGAACAATTCCTCCTTTTGTAAAATAGAGATAGCAAGCTGCATTTTCAATTCGAACTTTTCCATAGAATTTACCCATTACTTGACTACTAATAGCAGTGTGTTGATGAGTTACAGGAAGTTCTTCTCGACAAGAGATACATAGGATGTCTTCGTTTTGCAGCAGCAGATTGTTGCAGGCCATACAACATTCAGGGAACATGAGATTGAGTAGATTTTGTATCATCTTTTTTGGGGACTTGGAGACATATTAAAAATAAAGAAAAATACTATATAGATGAAACGTTTTTATTATAAATAAGCCAATATATTTGTTCTGATATATGTAAGAATTATGAGTTTAGCAAAAGTACAAGAAGAGATAATAGGACTGATGGCTCTTATTGCTCAAAAGAAAACAGAAGAAGCAGAGGTAAAAATAGAACAGGTGATTGAGGTAATACACGAAGGTTTAGATCTTTGTACCAATGATGAAGAACTTGTTCACTGGGGTAAGTTTCTCAAAATTGTAGAAGCGTTACAAGACAAATTGAAAGATAATGAATAGTGAAGCTCAGATAGGTTGTCCTTGTTGTAGTGGAAAGTTGTATCAGGAGTGTTGTCAACCTTTGATAGAAAACAAAGTACACGCACAAACTGCAGAACAATTGATGCGATCACGCTATACAGCTTATACTTTAGTTAAAGCAGGTTATATTGTAGATACAACACATCCTCGTGTACGTCATTTACATAGTAAAAAAGCTATTTTACAATGGGCAAAAGAGAATGAATGGCTGAAACTGGAAGTTGTTCAAAGTGAAGAGTGTCGCGTTGTATTTAAAGCTTATTTTAGAGATAGTGATCAGGTAACTCATTATCATTTCGAGAATTCTATTTTTGAAAAATTAGGAGACAAATGGTATTATTTATCTGGTAGTTATGAAGAGTAAGACAATAAATAAAGTATGTAGTATAAGATATACTTTGTAAATTAGTTGAATTTAATATTTGAGAGTTATGAATGGAACAAGAATCGAGAGTGACTTATTAGGGGACTTACAAGTTCCGCAACACGCTTATTATGGCGTACAAACACAAAGAGCAATCAACAACTTCAAAATTTCTACAAGTAAGTTGTCAGATTATCCAGAGTTTGTTAAAGGGTTAGCTATTGTGAAATGGGCAGCAGCCAAAACTAATTTTGAGTTAAACGTCTTAGACGAAAAAATATATAAAGTTATCGCTGATGTATGTCAAGAGATATTAGATGGTAAGTTACACGCTGAGTTTCCAGTGGATATGATCCAAGGAGGAGCAGGAACTTCTGTTAATATGAATGCCAATGAGGTGATTGCTAATAGAGCATTAGAAATATTAGGGTTTGAAAAAGGTGATTATGCACATTGTTCTCCTAATGATCACGTTAACCTATCTCAATCTACTAATGATGCCTATCCTACTTCTCTTAAAGTAGCAGTATTCGAAATGAATAAGAAAGTAGTAGAGAAGTTAGAACTGTTAGTCAAAGGGTTTGAAGCCAAAGCAGTTGAATTCGAAAACATCATCAAGATGGGACGTACACAACTTCAGGATGCTGTACCAATGACTTTAGGACAAGAATTTGGAGGATTTGCTTATACATTGAAAAAGGAAATCGCAGCTCTTAACCAAGCGAGTCAATCATTCTTAGAGATTAATATGGGAGCTACAGCTATCGGTACTGGGTTAAACGCTGTGCCAGGCTACGCTGATTTATGTGCTAAGAATTTAGCTATGTTGATGAAAGAACCAGTTACTTCTGCAGAGAATTTGGTAGAAGCTACATCTGACACAAGTGGTTTCGTTGCCTACTCAAGTGTTCTTAAAAAGGTAGCTATTAAACTATCTAAAATCTGTAATGACCTTAGGTTATTATCTTCAGGACCTCGTACAGGGCTTAATGAGATCCAATTACCTCCAATGCAACCAGGATCGTCTATTATGCCTGGTAAAGTGAATCCTGTTATCCCTGAAGTGGTTAATCAGGTTTGTTTTAAAGTAATCGGTAATGATATGACAATCACTATGGCGTCTGAGGCAGCTCAGTTACAGCTAAATGTGATGGAGCCAGTACTTGCTCATACGTTGATGGAATCTATGATCTGGATGGAGAATGCTATGCAGACCTTAGTAGAGAAATGTGTAGTAGGTATTAAAGCTAATGTAGAGCACAATAAAGAATTGGTATTAGGTAGTATCGGTATCGTTACTGCATTAAATCCATATATTGGGTATAAGGCAAGTACTAAGATTGCTAAAGAAGCTTTAGAATCAGGAAGAGGTGTTTACGAATTAGTGTTAGAGCACAATTTGTTGAGTAAAGATAGATTAGACGAGATATTAGATCCAAAACATATGTTAGCACCTCACAATAGTTAATTAGAGGTGTTGGTTATAAAAAAGCGCATTATTAATATATAATGCGCTTTTTTTATAGTATTGAAACAATTTGCTTTATAAAGTTAAATAAATACATTATCTATTGTTGTGTATTGAATATTTTGTGCTTTTAATTAGGAAATTAATTGTAGAATAAATAATTTTAGGTGTAAAATATATATGTTATGAAAAATACGTTTATTATGAGCTTGATAGCTTCTGGATTATTAGTAAGTTGTAATCAAGTGAAAAAAGAAAATTTAGATGTTGCTGCGACACCTGCTGAACAGACAACTGAAAGTCAACCTGTAGAAAGTAAATCTACGGAAGTACCATTTGTAATAGCTAATGGTTATTTTGTAAATAACACACAGAAAAACACAAAAGTAGAGGAGCTTAAAATAACGTCAAAACAACAGTTAGATCAATACTTTGGAATGGCTGCAACAATGGGGGAAAAGGGACAACCTACAACAATCGATTTTAATAAATCTTATGTGTTAGCTGTTGTAGGAGTAGAGTCTAACAAGGAAACAACATTTGATGTCAAAGGTTTAGTACAGTCAGATAATGGAATAGAGCTGTCATATACTATCAAAGAAGACAGTAAATCGCAGAGTTTTACTACTCATTCATTTGTTATGTTGGTGGTAGATAAACAATTTGATAAAGAGGTTAAGTTTAAAAAAGAATAGTATATTCTGATTAAATTTTGCTTTTGTAATGATTTTGAGAAGGTTGTAATTAATAATTGGATATTATGAAAGCATTAGTGATTGGTGCTACAGGTGCTACAGGAAAAGTGCTTGTACGTCAACTACTTTGTGACGATGATTTTAACGAAGTAGTTATTTTTATACGAAAAAAATGGGATATACAACATCCTAAGTTGGTTACTCATCTCATAGATTTTGAAGAGATTGATGAGTGGAAATATTTAATTCAAGGAGATGTAGCATTTAGCTGTTTTGGTACAACACTTAAGCAAGCTGGTAGCAAACAACAACAATGGCATATTGATTACGACTATGTGATGCAATTTGCTCAATATGCTAAGAGTAATGGGATACAAAATTTTATACTGCTATCATCAAAAGGAGCATCTGAGAAGAGCAAGATATTCTATAGTAAATTAAAAGGAACAATAGAACATTCGATTTATAACCTGAGATTTGAGAATACGATTATTCTTAGGCCAAGTTTACTCCTCAGACCTGATACAGATAGAAAAGGAGAACGTGTCTCTGCCAGTTTGTTGAAGTTTTTTAATTCATTAGGTTTTTTTAAAAGTTATAAACCTATTGAATTGGTTAAGGTAGCTAATAGAATGCGACTTGAATCTAAGAATCATTTTTGTAGAAGACTTATATTAGAAAGTAATGAAATTTAAAAAAGCTTATCTCGTTTTGAGATAAGCTTTTTTAATAACCTTGATTTTATTCTACTTAAAACTTGTAGCTATTTTTAATAAAGCATCTGGATTGCTTACTCCTTTAGCAACATCCATTACTTTTATTTCATCATTGTCACCCGTACCTGTACTTAAAGGTAGTTGTTGAGGAATTTTAGGAGTCTCACCAAATAAAGTTTGATATAATACGATAGAGTTCACAAACACAGCGTCATTCAACATATGACGAGACGAATCTGTATGTCGTAATACATCTTTTCCATCTTTAGATGCTGTATAGCCTTCTTTTCCTTCATAAGCTGCACCTAATACAGCAGAGAAATTTAAGAACCCAGTGTTTGGCAATGCTTTAGCTACCGCAACACCGTTGTCTAACAACATTGGTTGATAGTCGTTGTAATCTTGCCCATTGTATTCAAAGGGAACAGTAAGTCCATAGATATAAGTAGCTACTCCAGGACTATTTTTAATCACTTGATCATGTACATTTTTAGTGTTCGCTTTGTATTTTTCAAGTTCTTGTATAGCTACAGGGGTAGCTTCTTGTAAAATAACATAGTCAAAGTAGTTTCCATCTTTATCTGTTTGACTAAATAGTTTGTTTGCATCTTTTTGGTTCGCTGCAATTATTTTGTCAATACTTACTCCCATTTCAAGCAGTGATTTCACTTCTACTTGCTTATTGTTGGCTTTAGCAAGTGCTTCTAACATCTTTGGGAAACTGACAAAGTATTCTGTATGACTATTTCCTACAAACAATACTCTGATAGGACCTTCTGCCTTTGGTGCTGTTGGTTTTGCAACCAATTCTGTCGCAACTTCAGCTGTACCTTCAGTTCCTCCTTTTTTGTTTTTGTCTCCACATGAAGCTAAAACTAACGCTCCTAAGAAGGAGAATAATAAAACCTTTTTCATATAGTGTTTAATTTTTTTGATTGGTACTATTAAATTAAACATTATTATATTGATATAAAAGCTTTTTTATTAGGCAATAGGGCATAGTACAAAAAGTAAAAGGCCTTGCAATAGTTGCAAAGCCTTTTGGGGGAAATGAAGTATATAAAGGATTATTTCACTTTATTAAACTCTAAGTTTACATTGATTTTTACCTCTTTAGCAATACCTTGAGCTGTTGGGTCATAAGCTACACCAAAGTCAAAGCGGTTAATAGTAGTTGATGCTTGAAATCCTAATTTAGTATTTCCTTGTCCATCATCTTTTAATAAACCACCATAAGTCAAATCAAATGTTACTGGTTTAGTAATATCTCTTATTGTTAAATTACCTTCTAATTTATATTTGTCTTTACCTACTTTTTTGATTGATTTACTTTCAAAAGTCATTGTAGGAAATTTCTCAACGCCAAAGAAATCATTTGTTTTTAAGTGATTATCACGCATCTCGATAGATGTGTTTACACTATTCATATCTACAGAAAATTTGAATGTTCCTTTTGTCAAATCTTCAGGATTACCTTCAAAAGTACCTGTGTATTTATCAAAACGACCATCTACAAATGAGATACCCATGTGTTTTACAGAGAAGTTTAAGAATGAGTGATAGTTATCTACATTCCATTTTGTTTGTGCAAATGAAGCAACTGAGAATAATGTTGCAACAAATAATAATGCTATTTTTTTCATGATGATAATTTTTATTGTTTTGTTATCTGGTACAAATGTAGTGTGACTTTCTTATAGCATCGCTTAACCTACATTAAGAACGTATTTATTAGTCTTTTTTTTAAAAATCAAAGAGATTAGTGTCCTCTCGTTTTTTAATAAAAAAGTGGGTGGTCGGCATGTGGTCGGCATGTGATGGGCATATGATCGGCATAAAACAGTAGAAAATATGCCTATCACCTGCCTATCAATAGCCCAACATAAGCCTATCATCAGCTTGTAGAAAAAAATGAGGTGCAAAAAAAAGCGGCTCCACAATGGAGCCGCTTTTGTATTTATAGTATCCGAAGGATTACATCATCTTTTTTAACCAGTTTCTCATAGATACTTCATTCTCTATGATATTCTTAAGGTCAGAGATCGCTACACGGTCTTGTTTCATCGTGTCACGGTGACGGATAGTAACTGTCTTATCTTCTAATGACTGGTGGTCAACAGTGATACAGAATGGTGTACCTAATGCATCAGCACGACGGTAACGACGACCTACTGCGTCTTTCTCATCATACGCTACATTAAAGTCCCATTTAAGTTCTTCGATTATCTCTCTTGCTAATTCTGGAAGACCATCTTTTTTCACTAATGGTAATACTGCAGCTTTAGTCGGAGCTAATACTGAAGGTAATCTTAATACTGTACGTGTAGTACCATCTTCTAATGTTTCTTCTACTAATGATTTAGAGAATACAGAAAGGAACATACGGTCTAGACCTACAGAAGTCTCTACTACGTAAGGTACATAAGATGTGTTGGTCTCGTTATCAAAGAACTGTAATTTCTTACCAGAGAACTTCTCATGTGCTTTAAGGTCAAAGTCAGTACGTGAGTGGATACCTTCTAATTCTTTAAATCCGAATGGGAAGTTAAACTCAATGTCAGTAGCAGCATTAGCATAGTGAGCTAATTTCTCATGGTCGTGGAAGCGGTAATTCTCTGCTCCCATACCTAATGATAAGTGCCACTTATGACGAGTCTCTTTCCAGTACTCATAGTACTTCATCTCTTCACCTGGTTTTACGAAGAATTGCATTTCCATTTGTTCAAACTCACGCATACGGAAGATGAACTGACGTGCTACGATCTCGTTACGGAATGCTTTACCAGTCTGAGCGATACCAAAAGGAATCTTCATACGTCCTGTTTTCTGTACGTTTAAGAAGTTTACGAAGATACCTTGCGCTGTTTCAGGACGTAAGTATAAGTCCATAGCAGTATCTGCGGATGCTCCTAACTTAGTACCAAACATTAAGTTAAACTGACGTACTTCAGTCCAGTTTTTAGAACCAGTCTCTGGGTCAGCTATCTCTAACTCTTCGATAAGAGCCTTAACATCTGCTAAATCTCCAGTATCAAGACCTTTAGCCATACGCTCTAAGATCTCTTTTTTCTTCGCTAAGTATTCTACTACACGAGGGTTAGTAGCAACGAATTGTTCTTCGTCAAAAGATTCGCCAAAACGTTTTTTCGCTTTCTCGATTTCCTTTTGAGCTTTTTGGTATAATTTTTCACAGTAGTCTTCGATTAGAACGTCAGCTCTATATCTTTTCTTACTGTCTTTGTTGTCAATTAATGGGTCATTAAACGCATCTACGTGTCCAGAGGCTTTCCAAGTAGTAGGATGCATAAAAATTGAGGCATCAATTCCTACAATATTTTCGTGCATTTGTACCATAGATTTCCACCAGTACTCGCGAATGTTTTTCTTTAACTCCACACCGTTTTGAGCGTAGTCATATACTGCGCTTAAACCATCGTATATTTCGCTCGAAGGAAATATATATCCATACTCCTTAGCATGCGAAACAACGTTCTTAAAAATATCATCTTGTTTTGCCATAGTGCAAAAGTAATAAAAGACTTTAAGATTAGAAACTTCACTACAAGCTATTTGTTGTTAATAATCTTAAGTTTATTGGTTTACTATTAGAATTATTTGTTTTTACTTAAATTTTGTTGGTTGTAAGCATTCAGGATGCGCTCTGTGTTCTCTATGTGGCCAGGCATATTCCAAGCGTCATGTCCTGGAATAATGTATTGTGCATCGTGGAACTTTTGTTTTACCACTTCGATTGTCTTTGGCCAAGCCTGTACATTGCCATCTTCTATATTGCCAATTGTTGTTGCTTCTGCACTTTTAATTAAACAACCTCCATAAAGTACTTTCTCTTTAGGAAACCAAACTACTGTGTTGTCTTTAGAATGTCCTTCTCCTAAGAAATGTACTGAAAGAGTCTCTCCCTCTACAATAAAATGATGTTCCGCGTCAATGCTTTGTTTAGCCTGCGGTTCATTACGCTCTTTAAGTATTTCATTGGTTAGGGAGTAGGTAAAGGTTTTTGCTCCTAATTTGTTGAAATAATCTAAGCCTCCAGAACGATCTTCGTGAAAGTGTGTGGTGATTACCAACTTTACCTGTTTATTATGTTCTTTTTGAATATGATTTACTAAAGGCTCGTATTGTTCCTTGTCCCAAGGAGTGTCTATGAGTATTGCTCCGTTGGTAGTTAATACATACATGGCGTTAGAGGAGTATTGAACTCCTTTAAACTCCTGATAAGTAGTATAAACATACATGTGGTCATTTAGTTTATCTATCTTTAGTTTGTCTGATTGGGCATGTGCTATTGTAGCACATAGTAGTATAGCTATACAGCTAAATAATTGTTTCATAAGTTGTTATTTTGTATTAGCTATAGTATAAAAGGTTATACCCATCCTTTTTTCTTGAATTTTTTAATCACAGCTAAGAATTGGTTCATCTCTTCTGGTGTACCTAATGTCACTCGACTCCATTGCAATAGAGGAGGGAAGGGACGACCTACTATAATTCCTTCTTTTTTCATTTCATCAATATATTGTTGTGGGTCACATTTGATTTGATGAAATAAGAAATTCCCTTGGCTTGGTAAATATTGAATACCTAAGGCGTCAAAGGCAGCTGTAGTTGCTGTTAAGGAATTAGAATTCATCGCCTTGCTTTGTTGAATAAATCCAATGTCTTGTATAGAGGATATTCCTGCTACAGCAGTAGGAATACTAATGTTGAGAATAGCCATAAAAGGGACTAACTCTTTTGCTAATTGCTCTGTAGATAATCCATATCCTAAACGCATACCAGCCATAGCAAAGATTTTTGAGAATGTACGTAATACAATTACATTATTTCTTCCTTCTCGAACAAATGAAATGCCACTTTTGAAAGAGGTGTCAGTAATATATTCAGCATATGCCTCATCAATCATGAAAAAGCATTTATTAGCATCAGCTTGTGTTACCCAATCCGTTATTGTAGCAGAAGGGGTAAGTGTACCTGTTGGATTATTTGGATTGCATAAATAGCAGATAGATAACCCGTCAAAGTTGGCTGCTATTTTTTTCATAGCATTGATATCCATACAGTAATCACTGTTTAAAGGAACATTAACCACAGGGATATTCATCTGTTGCGCATGACTTGCAGCTAAGAAAAAGGAAGGATCTGGTGTGATTAATTGTATTTTTTGTTTGTGTTGAGCCGCTTTATATCCTAAACTGTTTATGGTAGCTCTAATTACGTCAGACGAACCAACACCAAGAGTTACTTGTGTGGACGTGATTTGAAAAGTACCCGCTAATACATTTTGTAACTTAGAAATATAGCTGTCAGGATATCGATTTACGTCTGACAAACTATCCATAATTGCATTTTTTGCTTTTGGAGATAAGCCTAAACTGTTTTCGTTATAGTGTAGTAGTAGAGGATGGCCAGAAGAGGTTGTCGAATCTGTTTCTGTAAATGATTGTATTGCGTTTGTTGCTGCAAATCCTTGTGTTAGGATATTTCCTGCGAACAAAGTTCCGGATACTGTTAAAAGTTCACGTCTGTTCATCGTAAATAGATATAATTAAATAAAATACCTGATAAGTAATATTAGATACTTAAAAATCTAAAGTTAAGAGATTGAGAGGGATATTTTGAACAAAAAATGAATTATTTATATGGAACAAATATGTTTGGTTTTTAAATGAATGGCAAGAATAGTTACTTATTGCTGTTTAACTAATAGATTTTGTGATTAAAAAAAAGAAATAACAAAAAGATAACTTAATAGTTGAAATTAAACATTTAACGTAAGTTAATTTTTGTTAACTTTGATTCAAATATCTCAGTAAGTTATGAGATGTTTTAAATGAGAACTTAAAAAATAACTAAGTTTAATTAATAAAAATTCGATTATGAAAAAAATCACATTTATGATGTTAGGAATGGCTGCTATGTTAGCTGTTTCTTGTGGAGAGAAAAAAGAAACTGCAAAAGAAGGAGAAGCTCCAGCAACTGAAGCAACTACTGAAACATCAGCACCAGCAGAAGCTGCACCAGCTACTGAGGCTGCAACAGGAGATGCTGCTACTTTTGATAAGTATATCAGTCTTATGGAGAAGTTCGTAGATGCTGCTGCTAAAAAAGATCAGGCTCAAATGCAATCACTTGGAATGGAAATCGCTACTTTGGCGCAAGATTTCGCTAAAGTTGATCAAACTAAATTGACTAAAGAGCAAGTAGAAAAATTAACTGAAATCAGTAAAAAGTATCAAGAAGCTGTAATGCCTAAATAATACTCACTTATTAAAGTTGAGTTACTTGAAACACCGCTTATATGCGGTGTTTTTTTGTTTATATATAAAAGAAGTTAATTTGTTTGTATGCCCCCGTGAAGTATACATCATAAACCAAAAAGCATATTTATAAGGTTAAAGAACTACTTATTTGTCTATTAATTTATCTTATAAATGGTTGAATTGTAATTTTTTAAATTAATATTGAGGTGTTATTAAGAATAAAAAGTTAAAATATATTTTTTTTAACAGTTTTATTTTGTTAAATTTGAGTTATAATTCAAAAGGTAAGTTTCTTTTTTCATGAGAAGAAATGGTTTTGTTATAAGAACGATGTACATTAATTGCTTTAGAATCCATTGAATGGGTAAGGTGTTTTGAAGTTAATGCATAGATGTAATCATAATTAGCGCAATCGAGGCCTTCCTTATTGTTTTGTGGGGACGATACATAAGGGCGGAGGATTTATCTTCAATGATTACCTTAGGTTGCGCTTTTTTCTCTTCTATTTGGAAGAGAATATATAGTCTTGAATTTGGAAAAGAGAATATAGGTTTAGGTTAGTGTAGATAAAAAAGCTCTATTTAGGATGGAGCTTTTTTGTTTTTAGTAACTTTTAATGAATAAAAATGCTAAAGATGAAGAGTCTGTATCAAAATAACGGAACTTGTAAAATAGTACCTTTGATATAGTTCTCTAACACCTTGTGTATAAGTGATATTTTTGCGCATAAAAAAGGAGTCACTGTTAATGAGTGACTCCTGTAGTTGTATCATGAGATTTTGCTATTCCTCTTCTTCTGTATTTTTAAGTTTCATCAATAAAGTATAAGCACCTTTTGTTACAATTTTTTTGTTTGCAAGTACTTCAGGATTGATGATTTGTATGTATCCTTCTTCTTTAGCACCAATTTTGATAGCAATCATTTCATATGTCTGTTTGGCTGTTTCTGTGAATACATAGTTTTTTCCTTCAAAGTAAACAACGCTATCTTCAGGTAGAGCTTTGGTAGCTGCGGCATGAGTATCAATATCTGCATTCATATACATTCCAGGTAAAAGTTTTTTGTCAAATTCTTCAAAATGACAATGTACTTCTGATACACCATCTGCATTAACATCCATACTTACCAATACAACTTCTCCTTCATATTTTTTGTCAGGTGAACCATTGGTATAACTTACTACACGTTGTCCAACCTCAAGTTTACCCAAATCCTTTTCGTATACTTTTAGGTTTAAGTGAATATCTGTAGGGTCGATTAATTCGAACATTACATCTGAAGGAGTAACATATTTACCAACATTGACAAAAACATTACTTACAAAACCATTTATAGGACTGTATATTCTAATGGATTTGCTTATTGTGTTATAATTTAATGAGGCAGGATTAATATTAATCAAGTTCAACTGTTGTGCTAATGCATTCATTGTAATGCGTTGGTTGTTCATTTCTGCTTGCGATTGTTGCATTACTTTGTCACTACTTGCCTGACTGGCATTAAGGTCTTTTTGACGATCATAATCTAATTTAGCAAACTGATATTTATCTTTAGCAATCAAATAGTTTTGTTGTATTTGAATATACTGTGGATCCTCCATTATAGCAATCACTTCTCCTTTTTTGACGTGCATTCCAGGTAACAGTTTTGTCTGTTTTAGGTATCCTCCCAAAGGATTTGTTACAGAGATTAGATTTTGAGGCGGTACATCTATTTTACCATTAAGCTTTAAGGTAGTTGCAATATTGCGATCTGATAAGCTACCTGTTTCTATAGTTGCATTTTTCATTTGTGCATCTGTTAAGTGCACTGTAGTTGTATTTTCATTTGAGGCAGTAGCTGCTGGTGTTTCTGCTGTTTGATCTTTTTTACATTGTGTAAATAAAAGGGCTCCACTTAATGCTAAAGTTAATGTTAGAGCTTTTGTACTGATATATTTAGAAAACATAATATTAATTGTTAGAAGTTAGATAGTTAATTTGAATAACATTGTCATTGTACATTTTTAAAGCATCGATGTAGTTGTTGATAAAATCCAATGCTTGATTGATTAGAATTACGTATTCTAAGTAGTTTATATCACCATTGATAAATTGGCGTTGTGCTGTTTCTATCATTGTATTGGTGTTTTGCAACGTAAAACTCTCATAGTTTGTTACTATCTGTTGGTTACTTTGGTGGGTAGTCAACAATTGTTGATAACGATTATTCATTTGATCTTTAGCCACTATAAAGTCTGCTGTAGCTACCTCTTCTGCTTTTTTAGAAGCTTTTATTCTTCCTCTTTGTCCGCTCGTGAATAAAGGTAATGAGACACCTACTTGGAAAGCGTGAAAGCGATTACTTCTATCATAATATACCTCATTAGCAGCCATTCCCATAAAACTACTGTTGTTGTAGGTTGCTTGTAAATTAGGTAATTGTTTCGCTTTTTCAAGTTTAGTTTGTTCTTCCGCAATGTGTTTCTGTTGCTCTATCATTTGCAAAACAGGATTGTTAGTCAAGTCAGCTTCTAATTGAGACAGTAGTGCTTTTTTATCTGTTACAACAGGTACGATAGGTTCAGTCGTATTTAATAAATACTGTAGTTGCAATTGAGTTAAGCTCATTGCTTTTCTTACACCTGCTAATTGTGCTTGTATATTGATTTGTTGATTTTGAGCCGTTGTTTTTTCTAAAATATTGCTCTCTCCTTTTTTCAAACGCAAAGTAGCTTTGCTGTAAAAGTTTGCATACATACTATCTGCACGTTGCAACAAAACCTCTTTTTCTTTCCAATACATATAATCATAAAAGCTTTGAGTTACTGCTTTTTTTAGCTCATATGTTTTTAGATTTAAGTTATAAATGCTTTGTTGGTATGCTGCTTTATATACATTTTTTTGCTTGCTGTAAACCGTTGGAAAAGCAAAGTCTTGTGTAACAGCAAATTTATTATCTGTATACGGACCATTGATTTGCCCAAACTCTCCAGTGAAGGTTGTTTGTGGGATATCAGTAGCTGTTTGTATAAAAGCCTTAGCGTATTCTGTTCTTAGTTTTTCAGCGCGAATACTATTGTTGTTTTCAACGGCTGTTTGTATTGCTTTGTCTAATGAAATAGTTGTTTGTGCATTAGCTGAAAATCCTAAGGCAATGACTAATACAGTGGCAATTGTTTTTTTCTTTTTCAAGAAGTTAAAGTTTAGTTTTTGTTCAAAAGTGATGTATAACAATGGCAATACAAATAAAGTTAAGAATGTTGCTAACATAAGTCCTCCAATTACTACTGTAGCCAAAGGGCGCTGTACTTCTGCTCCTGCACCGTTGCTCAAAGCCATTGGTAAGAAACCAAATGATGCTACACAAGCAGTCATTAATACAGGACGAAGTCTTGATTTAGCTCCTCGTACTACGATGAATACTATATTTTTTATTCCTGATTTGTGTAATCTATTAAACTCTGCAATAAGAACAATACCGTTTAATACGGCAACTCCAAAGAGAGCAATAAAACCTACACCAGCACTAATACTAAATGGCATACCTCTAAGTGCTAATAAAAATACCCCACCAATAATTGATAATGGAATGGCTGTAAAAATCATTAAACACTCTCGTATATCTTTAAAAGCAAAGAATAACAATAAGAATATTAATACTAATGCTAAAGGTACAGCAACTGCTAAACGGGCTTTGGCATCATTTAAATTTTCAAATTGACCACCATAAGTAATGCGATATCCAGCAGGTAGTTTAATTTCTGTTTCTACTTTTTTCTGTAGTTCTTGTACTATACTCTGTACGTCTCTATCTTTTACGTTGAATCCTACAAATATTCTACGTTGAGCATTTTCACGTTGTATCTGGTTTGGCCCTTCTTTTATTTCAACAGAAGCCAATTGATTTAACGGTACCTGATTCCCCATAGGAGTAGGGATCAATAAGTTTTGAATATCAGATAAGTTTTTGCGGTTTGTTTCGGCCATACGAACAACCATGTCAAAACGTCTTTCTCCTTCATAAACCATCCCTGTACTTTGTCCTGCCAAGGAAGAATTGACTATTCTATTTATTTCTGCAATTGATAATTTATAACGCGCAATAGCAGGACGATTATATTCAATCATTAATTGAGGCATACCAGTCACTGGTTCTACATATAGGTTTGTAGCCCCTTGTACTTTATTTGCAATATTTCCAATTTTAGCAGCGACATTCGCTAAAGTATCTAAGTTTTCTCCAAAAACTTTTACAACCACGTCTTGTCTTGCACCAGTCATTAACTCGTTGAAACGCATTTGCACAGGGAATTGAAACCCTGCAGTGATACCGGGTACTTCTTCTAAAGCTTTAGACATTTTATCAGCCAATTCGGGAAATGTTTTTGCTGAGGTCCACTCGCTTTTGTCTTTTAAAATAACCATCATATCACTGGCATCCATAGGCATCGGATCTGTAGGTACTTCTGCACTACCTATTTTGGTTACTACTTTTTCTACTTCCGGAAAACGAGATTTAAGTATATGCGCCGCTTTTTGTGTGCTTTCTATAGTTGTAGTTAGGTTACTTCCATTCAAAACTTTTGTATCTACAGCAAAGTCTCCTTCTTCTAAAGAAGGTATAAATTCTCCTCCCATATTAGATAGAATAACAATAGCAGCAACAAATAGTACACCTACTACTGAATAAATCACTTTTGGTAGCTCTAATACTTTTATTAAAGTTGATTGATATACTTTTTCAATCTTAGCCATAATGCGCTCAGATAAGTTTGGTTTATGAGTTACTTTTCGACTCATAATTAATGAACTCATCATCGGTACATAGGTTAAAGAAAGTAGAAATGCTCCAAGTAGTGCAAAGGCAACTGTTTGAGCCATTGGTTTAAACATTTTTCCTTCAATACCTTCTAACGTTAGAATAGGAATGTATACAATAAGAATAATGATTTGACCAAAAACAGCACTATTCATCATTTTGGATGCTGAATTGACAACTGTTTTGTTCATGTCATCTTGAGATAATTCGTTCATGGCTTTGTACCTCGCGTTATGTGAGAATTGGTGGAGGACGGCTTCAACAATAATAACAGCCCCATCAATTATAAGCCCAAAGTCAAGAGCTCCCAAACTCATTAGGTTTCCACTTACGCCAAATAAGTTCATCATACAAATGGCAAATAGCATCGCCAATGGAATAATTGACGCTACTAATAAACCAGCTCTCATATTCCCTAAGAAAATAACTAAGACAAAAACAACAATTAAAGCTCCTTCTGTAAGGTTTTTCTCTACTGTACCAATAGCGTTATTCACCATTTTGGTACGGTCAAGGAAAGGTTCTATAACAACACCTTTAGGTAATGATTTTTGTATTTCCTCAACTTTTAGTTTTACATCTTTAATTACATCATTACTGTTAGCTCCTTTTAGCATCATTACTACTGCTCCAGATACTTCCCCTTTGTCATTATAGGTCATCGCTCCATAACGAGTAGCGTTGCCTATCTGCACTTTTGCTACATCTCTAATTAATAAAGGGATATCAGATTTTTTAGAAGTAATAGCTATATTTTCAATATCCTGAATAGAGCCTACTAACCCTTCTGTACGAATATAAAGTACGGTAGGTCCTTTTTCAATATAAGCTCCACCTGTATTTTCATTGTTTTGCTCTAATGCTGCAAATACGTCATTGATTGTTATGCTATAAGAGTCCAGTTTATTAGAGTTTACAGCAATTTCATATTGTTTTAGTTTTCCACCAAAGCTACTTACTTCAGCTACTCCTTTAACAGAAAGAAGTTGACGACGTACTACCCAATCTTGGATTGAACGCAATTCAGTTAGATCGTATTTATCTTCATATCCTTCTGCAGGGTGAACAACATATTGGTAGATTTCACCTAACCCTGTAGAAATAGGGCCAAGTTCTGGTTGACCAATTCCTTGAGGGATATCTGCTTTTACTTGGTTTAAGCGTTCGCTTACTTGTTGTCTTGCCCAATAAATATCTACACCCTCTTCAAACACAATGGTTACTAAAGAAAGTCCGAAACGCGAAAAGCTACGCATATTCTTAATACCTGGAATATTGCTGTTTGCTTGTTCTATAGGGAAAGTGACTAAACGCTCTATGTCTGTGGCACCATAAGAAGGTGCTACTGTAATTACTTGTACTTGATTGTCTGTGATATCAGGAACGGCATCTATAGGAAGTTTAGATGTTTGATATAGACCAACACCGATTAGAGCTAATACAAATAGCCCAATGATGAGTTTATTCTTTACAGAAAACTCAATTATTTTGTTTAACATGATTATTCTTTGTTAATACGTTATTGTTGTATAGTATTCATAGCCAATTTGTTCATTACTAATAGGTAGTGTGAATTTACGACTAAATTTCCGATAATGTATTAACAATATTTTGGCGGTTGCCAGATAGATGAAAGATAGCTACTCTCAACTTCATCTTCGTTGAAAGCGTGAATCTTGTTATGAATTGTATTAAACTTAATGCGCTCTATCTTTAAAGCAGGAGCGATGTTTACTATACCTACGATACTTACAAAGTGAATGTGAGATACAAATGGCAGCTTTTCATCCATCGGATCTCCTTCTTCTTTGTGACTTTTGCTATAGTGAATTTGTAAGAACCCCCATAAAGATAGTTCTGGATTGTTTGAAGTGTGTTCAACATAGTGTTCAACCAATAGAGGAAACTTCAACACCTGCCCAAGTTCAGTTGTCGAAATCAAGAACACCGTCATAAGTAATAAGGCTATCTTACGTCTCACTTTAATTGATTGTTTGCTAATTGAATAGTACAAAGTTATTAATAGAATAATACAAAGAAGCTATTTCATTGTATTATTTCGACGCAAGGTAGTAATTTGTAATTATTCAAAGTAAATATACCGTTTACTTCTAATGAAATTCTAATAAAAAGTAAAATAAGGCCATTGTAGAGAGAGTAAGCTCTACAATGGCCTTATCTATTATCACTTAACTTTTTGCTTCGTTAAAAGGTTCAAATTGTCTTTCTGCAAAGGCCTCTGTTAAGGTACCTGAGTTGCATAACCATTCTATTGCATTATAAAGATTTTGTCCAAGTAGATAAATGTTTTCTTCATAACGAGGCAACACATAGTATTGCTCTTGATAAAAAATAATCTCATCCCCATCAAATGTATCGCCAATACAAATTGCTTCTTGTACTTGTTCTTTAGTTAATACTTCTTTACCATCTTCCCAAAAAAAGTATTCCGTTATTCGTTTCAACCATTCTTCTTGTTCAGCTATAATGCGCATAGGAGGATAAATACGAATATAAGTACCTCCTAATAGACCTTCTCCGTATTGTTGTATATAAGTTTTGTAGTCTTCTTCAAAATTGAAGTGCAATTGTTGTTCACACTGATTTATTTCTTCTATGGTAGAAGTCACTAATGTTGTTGCATGTGTACTATAGTTAGGAATTATAGTATAGTAATCAAATTTGCTCATTTAAGTATATTTATTCTCAATATTGTTTAATCCTTTTCGGTAAGTGATATCTACTTGATACTGCTCTTCTGTAGCAATTGGTTTTTTTATTGTCTCTTCTATGTGTTTTCCTTCTTTGGTCCATAGAAAAGGGTAGAAGCTAAATACATGGTCCAAAGGAAGTATTGCAAGGTCTTCTTGCCAAGTATTCCATTTGAATCCTTCATAAAATTGATTCAGATTACCACAAATAAAGAAGTAAATTAAATCGGAATAACTAACATCTAACGGTTCGAAATCTAAACTGTCAGGAGAGAAGTAATATATTTTTCCTATGTCATCTCCAAGTCCTCCACTGTTTATACAAAAATAACCACCCAGTACATCAATGGCTACAATCAGATATCCTTCTATTGCTTCGTTGTTGCTATTGACTGTTTTGTTTGTGTTCCATTCTAACAAAGAGGGAAATGTGTTCCTTTGGTTTTCAAATCCACCACCCAATATGCGTACCCAGCCAGAGTCTATTAATATACCACCTGTTTGATGTGCAATTGCGCCTAAAGGTGAGCGTGTGGTTACTTGCAGATGTAGTAATGTAGCATCTGCTTTTTCTGGAAAGGTCAGCGGTAGTATTTCTACAGGGCGTTCGGCATTATTAATCCATTCTTGTAAGATAGGTAATGCTGGTTCGTCTGTATTAATTAACTCAGCTAATGTTTTCATTCGTTTTTAATTTGAGGCAAAATACAAAATAAAAGGGTTGTCTTTTATAGGCAACCCTTGATTTATTTAAACTGCTAATAGAAATAAGACCATAGCTTACAATGGAATATTACCATGTTTTCTATTTGGCATATTTACTTCTTTGTTTTCTAACATAGAGAATGCTTTAAGCAATTTTCTACGTGTTTCATTAGGTAAGATTACTTCGTCTATAAAACCACGTTGAGCAGCTCTATATGGCGTTGCAAACTTATCTGCATATTCAGCCTCTTTTTCAGCCAATTTAGCAGCAGGATCTGTTGCTTCTGAAATCTCTTTTTTAAAGATAATCTCACTGGCACCTTTTGCTCCCATTACAGCAATTTCTGCATTTGGCCAAGCAAAGTTCATATCTGCTCCAATGTGTTTAGAGTTCATTACATCGTATGCCCCTCCATAAGCTTTACGCGTGATAACTGTTACTTTTGGAACAGTTGCTTCACTCAAAGCATATAGTAATTTAGCACCATGTACAATAATACCATTCCACTCTTGATCTGTACCAGGTAAGAATCCAGGTACATCTACTAATACTAACAATGGAATATTAAAGGCATCGCAAAAACGTGTAAAACGAGCTGCTTTAATCGAACTGTTTACATCCAAACATCCCGCTAAAAACATTGGGTTGTTTGCTACAATACCCACGCTTTTTCCTCCAAGTCTTGCAAATCCTACTACAATATTCTCTGCATAGTCTTTGTGAATTTCAAAGAAAGAGTCTTCATCAATAATATGTTGAATAACGTCTTTCATATCGTATGGTTTATTTGCACTTTCTGGTACAATATCGTCTAACTCAAATCTGTATTCATCTCCTACAGTATATGGAAGATCCATTGGTTTTTCTGTATTGTTTTGTGGTAGGTATGACAACAATTTTTTCACATCCTCCAAACAAGCTACATCATTTGGTGAAGTAGTATGTGCTACTCCAGATTTTGTAGAGTGTGTACTTGCTCCCCCTAACTCTTCAGAAGTTACCTCTTCGTTTGTTACTGTTTTTACCACATTTGGTCCTGTTACAAACATATAGCTTGATCCTTCTACCATCATTGTGAAGTCGGTCATTGCAGGAGAGTAAACAGCTCCACCAGCACAAGGTCCCATAATAGCTGATAGCTGAGGTATTACTCCTGATGCCTGTACATTGCGATAAAAGATGTCTGCATATCCACCTAAAGAACGAACACCTTCTTGGATACGTGCACCTCCTGAATCATTTAATCCAATCATAGGAGCTCCCATTTTTAAAGCCATATCCATCACTTTACAGATTTTCTCTGCATGTGTTTCAGATAAAGCACCTCCGAATACAGTGAAATCTTGAGCAAATACATATACCAAACGCCCATTGATTGTTCCGTACCCTGTTACCACACCATCTCCGTGATAGATCTCTTTGTCCATACCGAAGTCTGTTGTACGGTGAGTTACCAACATACCAATTTCTTCAAAAGAACCTTCGTCTAATAAGTATTCTACACGTTCTCTGGCAGTAAGTTTGCCTTTGCTGTGTTGAGTGTCTATTCTTTTTTGCCCTCCGCCAAGTTTAGCTTGAGCTTGTATATCTTGTAATTTTTGAATCTTTGCGTTCATAGTTATTAGTTTGGTAAGCGTAGTTGTTTTTGGTCTTCTAAATACTTCTGAATAGCAATAAATGCAGCTATTTCAGCTTCATCTTTATACTCTTCTTTAATCAAGTCTGAGTTGTAGAATTTCTTCACAAAGTTTGTGTCAAAATGACCATCTCTAAAAGCTTGGTGTTCCATTACAAATTTACCAAATGGCAAAGTTGTGCTAATTCCTTTTACTTTATAGTCGTGAATAGCTTCAATCATTATTTCGATAGCTTCTTCACGTGTTTTTCCATAAGTAATTAATTTGGCAAGCATTGGATCATAATAGATTGGCACATCCATACCTTCTTCGATTCCATTATCTACGCGAATACCTTCACCTACAGGTAACTGATATACTTCTAAGTTTCCTACGCTTGGCAAAAAGTCATTTAAAGGATCTTCTGCATAGATACGCAATTCCATTGCATGTCCTTTTATTTGTAAATCGTCTTGTGTAAAAGGTAGTTTTTCACCACGAGCTACTTTGATTTGCATTTCTACTAAATCCAGTCCTGTGATTAACTCCGTTACAGGGTGTTCTACCTGTAAACGAGTGTTCATTTCTAAGAAATAGAAGTTTAGTTTTTCGTCAATTAAAAATTCAACAGTACCAGCTCCTACGTAGTTACAAGAAGCAGCTACACGTACAGCAGCTTCTCCCATTTGTTTTCTAATTTCTGGAGTTAATACAGCAGAAGGAGCCTCTTCTACTACTTTTTGATGACGACGTTGAATACTACATTCGCGTTCAAATAAGTAAACAATATTACCATGTTTGTCTGCTAATACTTGTATTTCGATGTGTCTTGGCGAACCAATATATTTTTCAATGAAAACAGAACCATCTCCAAAAGCATTTGTTGCTTCAGAAATAGCACGTTGCATCTGACTTTCAAATTCTTCTTCTTTTTCTACAACACGCATTCCTTTTCCACCACCACCAGCAGCAGCTTTGATTAGTATTGGAAAGCCTATTTCAGTCGCTACTTTTTTTGCTTTAGCAACATCTGTAATAGCTTCGTCCAAACCAGGTACCATAGGAATGTTGTATTCTTTTACTGTTTCTTTAGCAGCTAATTTATTTCCCATTACTTCGATTGCGTGAGTGTCTGGACCAATAAAAGTAACTCCCGCATTTGCACAAGCAATAGCAAAGTTTGCATTTTCACTCAAGAAACCATATCCTGGGTGGATACCATCTACTTGTAATGATTTGGCAACTTCTAAAATTTTATCTCCTAATAAATACGATTGATTAGATGGCGCTTCTCCAATGCAAACAGCTTCATCAGCCATTCGAACATGTGGAGCCATACGGTCAACTGTAGAGTATACTGCTACTGTTTTTATTCCCATCTTTTTTGCTGTTTTCATGATACGAACAGCAATTTCGCCACGATTGGCAACTAATATTTTTTTCATGATTATTCGAATTCAATTAAAACTAATCCTTTGTCAACAGTAGCACCTTTTGTTACGTTGATTGACTTGATTACACCTGCTCTTGGAGAAGATAAGTTGTTTTCCATTTTCATTGCTTCTAAGATTAGAAGGTTGTCATTTTCTGCAACTTCTTGTCCAACCTCTACAAGGATATCTAATATAAGTCCAGGCATTGGAGCTTTGATAGAATTTACCTGTTTTGCAGCGTTTAGTGAAAATCCAAGTTGATTGATTAATTTATCGAGTTCGGTTTGAATATCTACGGTGTATTGATTGCCATTTACAGTGATTTGGTATTTTTTTGCTGTAAATTGTTCTGAATCGATTTGTACTTCGAAGGATTTATTGTTTTTAAGTACATGATAAGCAGTAGAGCTTATCGCCGCAGCCTTAATATCATCATTTAATAAAGCGTCACTTTCAAAAACAACATCCCCATTAACTTTAAGTTGATAAGTTTTATTCATTATATAAAATAGTTTTTGGTCTTGGTAAATATAATTAAATGTCAACGATATATACAATTATTAGTGATAATTTAAATAAAGTGTAATAGAGTGGGTAATTGTGATATAAGAAATAGCATTGATTTTAATTATAATAATGAGGTAGGTATTAAAAGTGATAAAATAAAGAGGATTTTTTATCCTTTATGCCTTTGCTTCTTATTATTAGATGTACTTGAGAAAAAATGTTTGATTAGAGTAACATCTAAATTCGATAGTGTATAGTAATGACCAATCAATGATATAGATAAGAGAAGTAGAAAGACTAATTAGCCAAAGTGCTTGAAAAAAAATAGGTTGTTTTTTCTGTTTGTACTCCCTCGAATGATGTAATTAAAGCCGATTTATATTTAAAAGAAGAATGTTTTTTCGTTTTATCTACTTAAAAAGAACTTTTTTGATACCTAATCCCAAAAAAGCACCCCTCTTTTTTTGAGGTTAAAGAAGTGTTTTTGAATGTTAAGCTGTTGCTTTATAAGTTGTTGTGTTTATTTGGGATTGTTGTAGTCCAAATGCTGTATTGTTGTTGAAGCCAGTAAATACGGGACTTATTTTTAGTTTGTTGGGGTATTGTTGGGGAATACTTGGGGTGTAGTGGGGATTTGTTGGAAGAGTCCGAAGAAAACCTCAAGAACCCCCCACGGATTCCTCATAGAACCTATTGTAAGTGTGGATAGATGGCAAATAATTGCTCATAAAAAAGGGCATATGCTATAAATAGATATGCCCTTTAGGTATGATTTTTATTCTTGTTCTTCGTCTTGCAAAGCGTTCCATCCTCTTGCTTTTAATGGAATTTTGGTGTTTGCTCTTGTAATTAAGTGTACGCCTTCACTTTCTTGTGTCATATGTCCTATGATAGATAAATTTGGATTTCCTTTTATCTTCTCAAAGTCTTCCATTTTGATTGTGAACAACAATTCGTAATCTTCTCCACCGTTGATTGCCATAGTTGTAGAATCGATATTGAACTCTTCACATGTATTCATAAATTGTGGATCTAAAGGTAATTTGTCTTCGTATAAGTTACATCCAACTTTAGATTGTGTACACAAATGCATAATTTCTGATGAAACACCGTCTGAAACGTCAATCATTGATGTAGGTGTTACTTCTAAATCTTCTAATAGTTTTTTGATATCTACACGAGCTTCAGGTTTTAATTGACGTTCGATAATGTAGTCATATATTTCTAAATCAGGTTGGCTATTTGGGTTAACTAAGAAAACTTGTTTTTCTCTCTCCAATATTTGCAATCCCATATATGCAGAACCTATATCACCTGTTACTACCAATAAGTCTGTTTCTCCAGCACCACTGCGGTATACTAATTCTTCTTCTTTTGCTTTACCAATAGCTGTTACACTTATGATTAAACCTTTTTGCGATGAGGTAGTGTCTCCTCCCACTAAGTCTACTTTATAGTATTTACACGCTAAAGCAATTCCTTCGTACAATTCTTCAATAGCTTCTAATGGGAATCTGTTAGACACGGCAATTGAAACTGTAATCTGTGTTGGAACAGCATTCATCGCGCAGATGTCTGATAGGTTTACTACTACAGCTTTGTATCCTAAGTGTTTTAAGGGCATATAAGATAAATCGAAGTGTACACCTTCAACTAATAAGTCTGTAGATACAACTACTTTGTCATCGTTAAATGAAAGTACAGCAGCATCATCACCAATTCCTTTCAACGTTGATTCTTGTTCAAGTTCAAAATGTTTGGTTAGATGCTCAATCAATCCAAATTCTCCTAATTGACCTAAATCTGTTTTAGGTTGATTTTTATTCTCTATCATAAATATGCTTTCTTAAATGCTTTGCAAAGGTAAAAAGAAAAGGCGATAGATTGTCTATCGCCTTTTGTATGATTGAAAAAGTATTATTTCTCTTCTTTTTCTTCTTTGAATAGGTAACCGAATTGCTCGTAATATTTAGCAAAACGTTTTAATGATTGGTCTGCGTATTTGTCATCTTTTTCATTGTCGTTGACAATAGCGACTAACTGTCTCCATATTTCAATTTCAGAGTAAATATCTTGACCATAATAATGCTGTTCTTGTAGCGGTAATGATTTGTAATAGTTTAAAGCCTCTGATGATTTTTGTTCTATTTTTTCTGCTAAGCTACGTGCAGCTTTTGTGTCTCCTACTTTATAATATCCCTCTACAAATGGATGTAGTAGTTGATAGTATCCGTAGTACTCCACAGGCATATTAGTCATAGCAATGTCGATAATTTCTTTTGCTTTTGCTTTTTTGCCTTCGTTGATTAATTGTTCTGATAATCTTGATAGGTTTAGACGGTAGCTCAATGCATTGCGTCTTGTTTGTGGATCATGATAGATTTTATCACTTCCCATATTACCCCAATACCAAGATTTAACAGTATTGTACATTCTGTCAGAATCAATCATACCTAAATCAAGAGGATGTCTGCTTTCTACAGGGGTTTTAATAGGAACTAATTTGTAGATTAATCCTTGAAGCTGTAAGTAATCTTTCATCCATAAGAAATCGTCTTCGTTAAAACTTCCACCAGAGAAGTAAATAGGACGTTCCCACTTATTGTTAGCTACGATGTCTAACATGATTAAACGGTGCTTGTAGATTGCCTGCTCTTTGATGTCGATATCAATAGACGGTACAACTTTGTCTCTTAAATATGGAGATACAATATTGTTTTTCGCAATTACAGCTGAATCTACAGGAAGACTGATTTTGTTAGTAGGTGCAATATATAATGTTGTCCCTGCATTGGTTATTTTTTTAGTTTGCTCATGATCAGAACGAATAACGTCTAAGAACAAATTAATATCAATTCTTCCATCAACCATAGGGTTGATGATTACTGCATCACGTTTATTTCCTACGTATTGATCATGCGTAAACTTAATAGGTAAGCCTTCAGAATTATGTGTTTTTGCTTTCATCTGATCGATGTACCAATCCTGTGTTAATAAGCTTGTACAAACGACTCTTATGTCTGTTCTGTAACCCTCAACCTCTTGTAAGTACCACAATGGGAAAGTATCGTTGTCTCCAATAGTGAAGATAATAGCGTTTTTATCACATGAATCTAAGTAAGCTTTTGCATTTGCCAAAGCAGTATAACGGTTAGAACGATCGTGGTCATCCCAGTTTTGTTGTGCCAATAATACAGGTGCTGCTAAAGTAGAAAGAGCTATAATTGCTGGTCCTACAATTTTTGGATTTAGGTATTTTTTTAATCCCTCATAGATTGCATATACTCCAAAACCAATCCACATTGCAAATATGTAGAAAGAAGGTACAACAGCATAATCTCTTTCACGAGGTTCGTATGGACGCTCATTCAAGAATATTTTTAAAGCTAAACTTGTAAATAAGAACAATACCAATAGAACCCAGAACATTCTTGGATCTTTTCTATAGTTATAAACAAAACCAACTAATCCTAAGATAAAAGGCAAGAAGAAATAAGTGTTTCTTCCTTTGTTGTTTAATACATCTGAAGGAAGATTGTCTTGAGAACCTAAACGAATTTCATCTAAGAATTTAATTCCGCTTAACCAGTTACCATGTTGCAAATCTCCTTGTCCTTGGATATCGTCTTGTCTACCTACAAAGTTCCACATAAGGTATCTCCAGTACATGTATCCAAACTGATAGTTGAACATGAATGATATATTGTCTCCAAAAGTAGGAACCTCAATCTCTAAAGCCTCGCCGTATTTGCTAAAGAAGTTGTCTAATTCTTCTACACCAAATTCTCCTGAAGCAAGCTTTTTACGCATGGCATCCGTTAGATACATTATTTCTTCGTTTCCTGCATATTCAGGTTTAACCGAAAAAGTAGGCATTTTGCCAAATCGCATATAGTTTATACGGTGATTACGGTCTGTGCTCCACATACGAGGAAGTACTCCTTTGTGTGTTTCATTGAAGTTTTGACCAGCATTTTTCCACTCGTTTACTACTACATATTTACCTGTTTTGTTATCTCTTTCATAGTTAGGCTTATCGTCTTTCCAGGGCATGTTTTCATCTAATCCTACATACGCTTTGGTAAAGTAAGAATCGTAGTAAATACTTTCGTCACCATATTGCTCACGTTGGTAGTAGGCTAATAACTCTGCAGCATCTGAAGGTCTATTTTCGTTAATAACAACATTTGCATTTGCGCGAATAGGAAGCATTAACCAAGAGGTAAGACCAATACAAATAAATAGAAGCGTTAGAATAAGTGTATTTGCACCAGTGTAATTTTTCTTTTTAGTATAAAATAAACCACCTGCAAAAACTCCAATTAATAAGATTAAAGAAAAGATTGTACCACTATTGAATGGCATACCTAAGCTATTAACCATAAAGATTTCTGTTTTTCCAAATAGAGCTAAAAGCTTTGGAAACATAAATGCAAATAGGAAGAATAGTGCTACAACAGCTAATATGTTAGCTATAATAAAATTCTTAATTGTAACTGTTGGGTATTTTTTAAAGAAGTAAAGAAGTACAATTGATGGAACAGTTAATAAGGCCATTAAGTGCACTCCAAAAGAACATCCAATAACTAAGCTGATTAATAGTAACCATTTGTGTCCTCTTGCATTGTCAATGTCATCAATCCAACGAAGTCCTAAATATAATAGGGCAGAGGTGAAGAACATAGCAGAGGCATATACCTCTGATTCTACAGCATTGAACCAAAAACTATCTGTAAAGGTAAAAGCTAATGAACCTACAGCTGCACTACCTAATACTACAATAGCATTGTTGTTATTCCATTCTACTTTTTCTACCATCTTTTTTAAGATGTTTGAAATAGACCAGAACATGAAAAGAATTGTAAAAGCACTTGAAATAACGGCAACCATGTTTACCATTAGTGCTATTTTTTCTGGAGAAGAAGCAAACATAGAAAAGAATGCTCCTAACATTTGATAGAATGGTGCTCCCGGAGGGTGTCCTACTTCAAGTTTGGCAGAAGTTGAGATATACTCTCCCGGATCCCAGAAGCTTACCGTTGGTTCTACAGTTAGGATATAAGTAATAAGTGCTATAATAAAGCACGCCCAACCACCAACTACATTCCACTTCTTGTAATTGAATGTCAACATAGTTAAGTTCTTGATTTTTTTAATTATCGTTGACACAAAGTAAAGATTTTTTTCGTCGCTATTACATGTATTAAAAAAAATTAATTCTTTTTTTTGACAAAAGTTTGTGTGGTAAAAAAAATATGCTACTTTTGCATCCGCATTAGAGAAGTTAATACGTTAACGGAAATATGCAAAAGGTAATGGCCTATGGTGTAATGGTAACACAGCTGATTTTGGTTCAGTCGTTCTAGGTTCGAGTCCTAGTAGGCCAACAAGAAACCTCTCTGGTATCAGAGAGGTTTTTTTATGCTTGATAGTAAAAAAAAGATATGTTAATTTTTTGGACTTCGACTATTGATAATGAATTGGTTAATTAATGTCGATTATTAGTGAGCTGATAAAAAGTATAAATGTATTTGCAGGATTGGAAAAAAGTAGTAGTTTTGCATCTGCATTCGAGAAGGTAACACAGTTTGCCAGATAAAATGCAAAAGGTAATGGCCTATGGTGTAATGGTAACACAGCTGATTTTGGTTCAGTCGTTCTAGGTTCGAGTCCTAGTAGGCCAACAAGAAACCTCTCTGGTATCAGAGAGGTTTTTTTTATGCCTTATCCGTAGATTTTAAACCAACTCTATATAGTATATTCGGATCAGTGACAAAAGTTGTGTTTATGCGTAAAGTTTGGTTAATCTGAATAGAATCAATCAATATCTCTTACCCCTCTGAATCGAGCTCTGAAAGCTTTTATTTTAGTATTAAAGGATTTGGCAGCAGCATTTGTACTCCTATTGTCAAAGTAGTTAATTTGCATTGTATTAATCACAGTGTTGAATTGTTTTAATCCAATATTTTGAACATCGTTGTACCAACGTGCTAATTCCGCCTTAAAAAGAATGCATTGCCTTGTTGTATCACTTTTATTTGCATTTGGAGTCAAATGTGTGTAAAAGAGGTCAAATGAATCAGCATTAATACATCACTACCAAGAGAACGATAGATTTGCTACAAGATAATAACAGTTGAAGTTATTGTCTTGTATGTTCTTTGAAATAGTGATAGAGAATAAGAGGAATTAGTAAACATTAAAAAAGGCCAGATTAAGATCTGACCTTTGTATAATTAATTGCGTCCTTTAAATTCTGCTTTTCTTTTTTCTAAGAATGCTGTAGTTCCTTCAATAAAGTCTTCTGTTCCGAAACACTCTCCAAAGTTTTTAATCTCTTCGTGATATCCGTTTACTCCTTCTTTGTAGTTTGCATTGATTGATTTGATTGCTTTGCTAATTGCAGTAAGTGAGTTTCTGCTTATTTTTTGAGCAATGTTTTTAGTGAAAGCTAATAGTTCTTCTTGTTCTACCACATGGTTTACTAAGCCTATTGTAAGTGCTTTTTCTGCATTGACCATATCTGCTGTCATGATCATTTCCATTGCGATACCTTTACCAACTAATTGTGCTAAACGTTGTGTTCCACCATATCCTGGGATAAGTCCAAGAGTTACTTCTGGCAATCCCATTTTAGCATTTGTAGAAGCTATTCTGAAATGACATGCCATTGCTAATTCAAGACCTCCTCCAAGTGCAAAACCATTAACAGCAGCAATAATTGGTTTAGAATAGTTTTGAACGTAGTCAAATAATAATTCTTGTCCTTTAGCAGCTAATTGAGAACCTTCGCTTGAATTGAAATTTGAGAATTCTTTAATGTCTGCTCCTGCAACAAATGCTTTCTCTCCACTACCAATAATAATTACAACTCTTGTGTCAACATCCTTTTCTAAGTGTGTTAGTGCATGGTGTAAATCTTCAATAGTAGGTTTGTTTAAAGCGTTTAATTTAGTAGGCCTATTAATTGTGATAATAGCCATACTGTTTTCTTTTTCTATTAGAATATTTTCAAATTCCATAATATATTTTTTATGTATTAATAATAGGCAATGTTACAGTAAAGGTTGTGCCTTTACCAAGTTCAGTTTCAAATGTAATAGTTCCATTGTAATTTTCAACAATGTTTTTGATAATTCCTAAACCTAATCCCATTCCACTTGTTTTGGTTGTAAACTTTGGTTCAAATATGCGTTGACGGTCTTCTAATGATATTCCTGTTCCGTTGTCTGAGACTTTGATTACAACTTGTTCGTTCACTTTTGAAATAGCTACTCCTACATAAGGAGCCTCATTTTCGGCAGGCATTGCTTGAATGGCATTTTTAACCAAGTTAGTGATTGTACGGATAAGTTGTGTACGATCTATCTTTGAAATTAATTCTTCTTCAGTGCTATTGAAGTGAATAAATGGTTCGTTAAAAATATTAAGTGATAGACGTACTGTATTGACTACATCGATTGTTTCGTCTTGTTGTGCAGGCATAGAAGCAAAGCTTGAGAATGCTGTTGCAACAGAAGACATGGTGTCGATTTGTTGGATTAGTACTTGAGAAAATTCTTTTAATTTGTTTTTTATCTCAGGGTCATTAGGATCAAATCTTCTTTCAAAGCTTTGTACCGTTAATCGCATTGGAGTAAGAGGGTTTTTGATCTCATGAGCTACTTGTTTAGCCATTTCTCTCCAGGCTTGTTCTCGTTCCGTTTGAGAAAGCTTTTCGTATGATTCTTCAAGTTTATCAACCATGTCGTTGTAAGCTTTAATTAAGGATACGATTTCTTTACTGGTCGAAGTGCTTGGTATCTTCTCGTTTTTACTACCTAATTTGGTACTGGTAATCTTGATACTAATATTTTTTAGACTCTGTGTAATGTAATTTGACAAGAGGTATGAAATAACAATAGACATAGTCAACATAATAATGTAGACTTGTGTCAGTTTGTTTAAAAAAGTCTGTATTTCTGCGTCGTAAAACTCTGTCTTTTCTTCGTAAGGGATTTTAATAATTCCCAGAGGTTTGAATTGATTGTCTTTCAGAATACTGTATGCTGTACGCGTTCTGTCTTCTCCATTCATTTCAACATCTACAAACCGTTTTGCAGGAGTAGCCATCATTGTTTTTAAAATAATAGGAGGTATAGACGAGTATACATTATCGATAGAGAATGTTCCTTTAGACGAGATTAATAAACTGCCATTTAAATCATGGATATTGATTTCTGTATTATGTATTGTGGCAATTTCGTGTATTTTGTCTTTAAAGATATTGGGTATATTCGATGTTGTTCTATCGTATGGAGTAGTAGAAAGGATGTAATTTATGTTTTCTGTAATTGCACTTTCTTTACGTTCGAGTCTATATTGATGGTATCTGCGTGCTTCTTCTCTAAATTGATAAACAGACACAGCTGATATCAAGATAGAGGAGATGATGCTCAAAAAGATTAATGAGAAAAAAATCCTATTGCGCAATGAGAAGTTCTTTAATATAAACTCGTCTTTCATTTTACTTACTTTCTCGTATTTTTTTGTAAAGTTTAATGCCCATCATCAGTAATACTGAAAGACCTACAAGGCCAACAACTCCAAATATCCAATTAAATGCACTTTTTAAAATTACTAAAAATACTACAGAAAATAAAATTAGTGTAGCTCCCTCATTCCATATTCTAAAAAAGGAAGAGGTTTTAGTCATTGTACTATTGTTGATTTGCTTGACAAACTGATGACATTTTAGATGGTAGGCAATTAATAAAACAACAAACAATAGTTTGACATGCATCCACGGAAGTTGTAATAGTGTAGGATTAAAGATGAGCATGGCAATACCAAAACCAGTTGCCAATACAGCAGCTGGCCAGGTAATGATGTTCCATAATCGATTAGTCATTAATGTATATTGTTCTTTCAATACCTTTTGTTCTACATCGCTTTTGTCTGCTGTTTCAGCATAATAAACAAATAAGCGTACAATATAAAATAGTCCAGCAAACCAACATACAATGAATATGATGTGTAAAGCTTTTAAGTATAAATAAAACATAATTATCTATTTCTCCATTCGTTAATCCAAGTTACTAAAGCATCTATCCATAAATCATCTTCATTGATGCATGGAATAGCTCTGAATTCTTCACCACCATGGTGTATAAATTCTTCATGAGCTTCCATTCCAATTTCTTCAAGTGTTTCTAAACAGTCAGCTACAAAGGCAGGAGTAACTACTGCCAGTTTTTTGATTCCTCGTTCTGCTAATCCATTAACTGTTTCATCAGTAGGAGGTTGTAGCCACTTGTCTGGGCCAAGACGAGATTGGAAAGATGTAGAATATTTGTCTGCTGGAATATTTAATTTCTCAACCACTTGTTTTGTTGTTTCTAAACATTGGTGTCTATAACAGAAGTCGTGAGCTTTTGAAGCGGTAACACAACATTTACCATCTAATTGACAATGACTTTTGGTAATGTCTGATTTGCGTATATGCCTTTCAGGAACACCATGGTAGGAGAATAACAAATGATCATAATCAAATCCTTCTAAGTGATTTTGTATCGAATGAGCTAAGGCATTAATATATTCAGGTCTATTATAGAAAGCAGGGAAACTCTTTACTTTCATCTGTGGGAAGTATTTTTTTCTTACTTCTTCTGTTAATACATCAATGGTTTCTGTTGTTGCCATAGCAAATTGTGGATATAGAGGAATCATTAAGACATCGTCTACTCCTTTGTTGTTTAGTTCTTGTAAACCAGTTTTGATAGATGGTTCACCATATCGCATGGCAAGTACTACAGGGATATCTAATTGAGCTTGTACTTTCTTCTGTTGACGTTCAGAGATAACGACAAGAGGAGAGCCATCTTCCCACCATATTTTTTGATAGGCAGCAGCCGATTTTTTGGGTCTTGTATTTAGTATAATTCCTTTCACTAAAAGGGCACGTAAAATATAGGGCATGTCAATAACCCTTTTGTCCATAAGGAATTCTCCTAAATAGGGTTTTACGTCTTTTGCTGTTGGAGTTTTTGGGGAACCTAAGTTTACTAATAAAATACCTTGCATGGTTTAATTGTTTTGATTTAAAGACATTAAGTACTTTTTGGGTGTTGTGCCGAATTTCTTTTTAAAAGCAGCAATAAAATGACTGGCTGAACTATATCCTATTTTGAGACCAACTTCGTTTACATTGTAGTGGCCATTGTCTAATAGTTTGCGGGCATAGTCCATTTTGTAGTCAAATAAGAAACTAAATACAGAGTCTCCATAAATTTGTTTGAACCCTAATTTTAGTTTCTTGATATTTATACCTACTTCATCTGCTAACTCTTGTAGTGTTGGTGGTTCAGACATTCTGGCAATAATAATGTCTTTGGCTTTTTTTATTTTTACGACATCGTTTTCATCTGATAAAAACGGACAGTTTTCAATATCTTGATCTTCGTTGTGATTAAAAAGTAAACTTAATATTTCGTAAGTCTTACCTGTGAAGTATAACTTTTTAATAGAGGGATTCATATAGTTATTAAACATTTGATTTAATACAATAGCCATAGAAGGAGTGATATCTTCTTCGGCATAGTATTTTTTGTCTTTGTTTTCACTATTTAGAAAACCAATGAACTTTGCTTCATTAGAAAAGAGTGCATGGAACTTTTTAATGGAAATAAGAATGCAAATAACCCATGTGTCAGGTGCAATTTCTAAGTGAACAGGGAGTTCTTTTTGCGGATTATATAGGATAAGAGATCTTTCTTCGTTTAACTGAATAGCATATGTTCCTTGATTAAAGATAAATTTGCTAACTCCTTTTAAACCAAAGTAAAATTGGATCATATCTGTCCCCATTTTACGCTCAAAACGAACGGTGTTTTCATGATTGTTTTCAATTCTAATAATTGAAAAATTATCATCTATAACTATTTCTTCAGTGATACCCATAGCGTTATTTTTGTAACAAGGAAGTGAAACCTTTTGTTGTATTTTTTATTTAGAAAGATTCTACTTAGTGTATTGATAAGCCCTTGTGGTTTCTGCAAATGTACTGTATTATAACGAGATATGTAATATTTTTTTTAGATAATCATTGAGCGTTATAAATAGTCCTTTTAGCGTTGTTTTTGTCAATTGTTAAATGTTACATTTGTTTACTTTTTGATAGAACTACATTAATATGGAACAAATGGATAAAGCTAAATCGAGTACTTTCTACGCAGTAGGGTTGAGTTACAAGAAGGCAGATGCTGAAATGAGAGGACGATTTAGTTTAGATGATGAAGCAAAGGATAATTTATTAATTCAAGCAAAGAATGAAGGAATAGAAAGTCTAATCGTTATTTCTACTTGTAATAGAACTGAGATATTTGGTTTTGCACAACACCCTTTTGAACTTATTAAACTTCTATGTGATAATAGTAATGGTTCTGTTGATGATTTTAGAAATGTAGCTTATGTCTATAAAAATAGAGAAGCTATAGACCATATGTTTCGCGTAGGAACTGGATTAGATAGTCAAATCTTAGGAGACTTTGAGATTATTAGTCAGATTAAGAATGCATTCTACTTAGCAAAAGAGAAAGGATTGACAACAAATTACTTTGAGCGATTAGTCAATGCTGTTATTCAGGCAAGTAAACGTGTGAAAAATGAAACTGAACTAAGCTCAGGTGCTACTTCTGTATCATTCGCTTCTGTACAATATATTATGGATCATGTAGAGGATATATCAAATAAGAATATTCTGTTGTTTGGAACTGGTAAGATTGGAAGAAATACATGCGAGAACTTAGTAAAACACACTAAGAATGACCATATCACACTTATTAATCGTACCAAAGAAAGAGCATTGGAGGTGGCAGGTAAGTTTAATCTTATTGTAAAAGATTATGCAGATTTGCAAACAGAGATTAGAAAAGCAGACGTATTAATTGTTGCAACAGGGGCTCAAAAACCAACTGTGGATAAAGCACTTCTAAACCTTAATAAACCTTTAGTAATCCTAGATTTATCTATTCCTAAAAATGTTAGTGAGAATGTAACTGAGATAGACGGAGTAGAGTTAATTCATTTAGATTACTTATCTCAAATGACTGACAAGACAATTGAGAGAAGAAGAGAGTTTATTCCTCAAGCAGAAGAAATCATTGAAGAAATCATGTCTGAGTTTATTGCTTGGACTAAGATGAGAAAGTTCGCACCTACTATACATGCTTTAAAAACGAAGTTAGAGCAGATAAAAGATGGAGAATTAGACTATCATAAGAAGAAATATGATAATTTTGATTCAGAGCAGGCTGAGTTAATCAGTATGCGCATCATACAAAAGATCACTACACAGTTTGCAAATCATCTTCGTCACGAAGATACTGTAGTGGATCAAAGTATAGAATGGATAGAAAAAGTGTTTCATATAGATTCAAATTAAAATGGATAGAATAATTCGTATTGGTACACGTGACAGTGAACTAGCAATGTGGCAAGCAAAAACTGTTGAGAAGGCTCTTCAGAAATTAGGTTATAAAACAGAGTTAGTACCTGTAAAATCAACAGGAGACTTAGTATTAGATAAGCCACTTTATGAAATGGGTATCACAGGAATCTTTACTAAGACCTTGGATGTAGCAATGATTAAAAAAGAGGTAGATATAGCAGTGCATTCTATGAAAGATGTACCAACGGCTCTACCACAAGGTATTGTACAAGGAGCTGTGCTTAAACGTGCTAATACAGTTGATATCTTATTACATAAAGGAGATACTTCATTTATGTCTGAGGACGTTGAAGCTGTAGTAGCTACAGGAAGTTTAAGACGTAAAGCTCAGTGGTTAAATCGCTTCCCTAAACATACAACAGTTGACCTACGAGGAAATGTAAATACTCGTATGGAAAAACTACAAGAGAATAACTGGAATGGAGCAATTTTCGCTTCTGCTGGTTTAGATCGTATAAAAAAGAAACCATCGAATTTTATCAATCTTGATTGGATGATACCTGCACCTGCACAGGGAGCTATGGTAGTAGTCGTGAATGCTGATGACAATTATGCACTTGATGCAGTGGCTCAGTTAAATGATTATGAGACAGAGATGGCTACACATATCGAAAGACAATTCTTGAGAACGTTAGAAGGTGGATGTACTGCACCTATTGGAGCATTAGCTACTTATAACGATCACGATGATACAATTAACTTTAAAGGTGTATTGTTTTCTTTAGATGGTAAACAGAAGTTCGAAGTAAATAAAGTAGTAGATATAGCTGAGTGGAAAAAACTTGGATTCTTTGCTGCAAAAGAAATACTTGAAAATGGAGGTAGTGAATTAATGGAAACACTACGTCAACAATTAAAAAAATAAGAATGTCTTTTAGCCCAACTATTTTATCTACACGTAAGATTAAAGCCAGTGTTTTTGATACAGTGACTTTAGGGGATGTGCAGTTGTTAGAAGAAGACTATATTTCTACAGAACATTTACCTTTTGATTTAAATGCGGTTTATGACTATGTGCTTTTTACAAGTCAGAATGCAGTAAAGAGTGTGATTGGTCAGGGATATAGAGAGGTTCTAAATCAAAAGCCAGCTTTGTGCGTTGGGATAAAAACAAAAGAGTTGCTTGAGGCGAACGGTTGGGAAGTTAAAGCTTGGGCACATTATGCCAAAGAACTGGCACCGATTATTATTCAAGACTTTAAAGACAAAGAGATAACATTCTTTAGTGGAAGTATCAGAAGAGATTTGTTGCCTGAAGCGTTTAAAGCTAATGGAGTAGTCTTTAATGAGTTTACAGTTTATCAGACTGTACTTAATCCCTTAAAGAATAATTATAAAATAGCAGGATTGTGTTTTTACAGCCCTTCAGCTATAGAGAGTTATCTACAGTATAATAGCATTACTACAGAAGTGTGCTTTTGTATAGGAGAGACTACAGCAGAACCATTAAAAGGAGTTACACAGAATATTGTAATTGCTAAGCAACCTACGGTGGAAGCTACATTACAAGCTTGTGTGGATTATTATAAATAGAGTCAGCTAAAAATTGACGTATTAAAATCGAAAAGAAATGATTAAAAATGATTTATTCTTAAGAGCGTTAAAAGGTGAAACAGTAGAGAGACCACCTGTATGGATGATGCGTCAAGCAGGTAGATACTTACCAGAGTTTCGCGAATTAAGAGATAAGTATGATTTTTTTACACGTTGTAGAATGCCTGAAATCGCAGCTGAAATTACTGTACAACCAATTCGTATCGTAAAACCAGATGCTGCTATTTTATTCTCAGATATTTTAGTCGTACCGCAAGCTATGAACATTGATGTAGAGATGAGACCAGGAGTAGGACCATGGGTACCTAATCCTATTCGTTCTGCTAAAGATGTAGAGCAAGTTATCGTACCTAATATCGAAGAGACTTTAGGCTATGTAATGGATGCTGTGAAAGTAACCAAAGAGATGCTAAATGACGAAGTTCCATTAATTGGTTTCGCTGGTTCACCATGGACTATCTTTTGTTATGCAGTAGAGGGAAAAGGTTCTAAGAGCTTTGATTTAGCTAAAGGAATGTGTTTCTCTGAACCAGTAGCTGCTCATGCATTATTACAAAAAATTACAGATACTACTATCTTATACCTAAAAGAAAAGGTAAAAGCAGGAGTAAACGCAGTACAAATATTCGATTCTTGGGGAGGAATGCTTTCTCCAGTAGATTATCAAGAATTCTCTTGGCAATATATTAATCAGATAGTAGAAGCATTAGCTGATATTACACCAGTGATTGTATTTGGTAAAGGATGTTGGTTTGCATTACCAGAAATGGCAAAGTCAAAAGCTTCTGCATTGGGAGTAGATTGGACTTGTAGCCCACAGAACGCTCGTTTATTTACAGGAGGAGATATCACATTACAAGGTAACTTTGATCCAAGTCGTCTAATGTCTCCAATTCCTACTATCAAGAAGATGGTACACGAGATGATTGATGCATTTGGTAAAGATAAATATATCGTAAACTTAGGACACGGTATCTTACCACACATTCCAGTAGATCATGCAAAAGCGTTTATCGAAGCTGTAAAAGAATACGAACACAAGTAGAAATATAGATGAAAAAGTCTGCTTATAATTAAGCAGGCTTTTTTGTTTTTTACATATTATTTGGCCTATGTTAAGCAAAGGAACAAAAAGTGAAGAAGATAGACGTATAGAGTCTATTGTACAGAAATTGTCTTCTATCGGATTTATTCCAGAGGATAAAAAAGTTATAGAAGATTTAGACTCAGAACTTCAAAAGATAGGGCTGAGTTATGAACACTTGTTGATAACAGAAGGTAAAGAGTTAGGAGCTCATTTGCATAAATTCAACTTCCCTTGGGAGAAGATGGAAGAGTTTGGAGATATTTTAGTGAAGTGGTCTGCTCAGGAAGCTTCGTTAAAATCAAAAGCGAAGGCAATATACCAGTATATCCAAGAGGAGAGTAAAGCGTTCTCATTTAATATTATGACTAAGATTAGTCGATTATAAGATAACCTTATGTGGTTTAGGGTAAGAATAAGTCTATTCATTCTATATAGTCTGATTAATGTATCAATAGCTTGTGGTGTGTATATCAGTTTTCATTCTCAGAATGAAAGTGAACATACTTTAATGAATTTTTTTGCTTATTTCATTGCTCCTGTTTTTTTTGCAATTAGTACAGTAGTCGCATTCGTCTTGTTGTGGATAATAAATAGAATAGAGCAGAAACCCAATACACATCAGTTTAGCACGCTTATTAAGCTTGTAGGTATTACCCTATTTATTGATGTAATACTCTATAGTTTTAGCTTTTTATGGTAAGACTGTAGTAAGTAATATCACACTTAGAAGATCAATTAATTATGAAAGAAAAGTTTTATCAATATATTCAACAGCTTCAAGATACTATTACAAAAGGACTTGAAGAAGTAGATGGAGAAGCAAAATTCCAACAAGACCTTTGGGAACGTCCTGAAGGAGGGGGAGGTCGTACTCGTGTTATCGAGAATGGAAAGGTATTCGAAAAAGGTGGAGTAAATATCTCAGCTGTACATGGAGAACTACCAGTAGCCATGCAAAAGTACTTTAATGTAGGTAATGTTGATTTCTTTGCTTGTGGATTGTCGTTAGTGATTCACCCAAAGAATCCTATGGTACCTACTGTACATGCTAACTGGCGTTACTTCGAGATGTATGATAAAGAAGGTACAGTGGTGCGCTCTTGGTTTGGTGGAGGACAAGACCTTACACCTTATTACCTATTTGAAGAAGATGCAACGCACTTCCATACCGTATGCAAGACAGCATGTGATAAACATAATTCTACGTTTTATCCACTGTATAAGAAACAGTGTGATGAATACTTCTGGAATGCACATAGAGATGAAGGGCGTGGTATCGGTGGACTATTCTTTGACCGTTTAGAAGCGACTGAAGATATGTCTATGGAACAGTGGTATAACTTTGTATCAGAAGTAGGTAACAGCTTTTTGGAAGCTTATGTACCTATTGTAGAACGTAGAAAAGACTTGCCTTATGGTGAAGCACATCGTACATGGCAAGAGATAAGAAGAGGTAGATATGTAGAGTTTAACCTTGTACACGACAAAGGAACATTGTTCGGGTTAAAAACAAATGGACGTATAGAATCTATCCTGATGAGCTTACCACCACACGTACAGTGGGTCTATGACCATCACCCTGAAGAGAATAGTTGGGAAGAGAAGTTGTTACAGGTATTAGCAAATCCAAAAGAGTGGATACTATAGAGACGCAATATTTTGCGTCTAATTATGGTTTAATTATGCGTATTTGCAATACGTATGAAAAATATAGAGACGCGTGCGTCTAATACAATAAAGTCAAGGATTACAAATCTGTTACAACGCAATCTATGCGTTATAACATATAAAACAATAATAATTATGTTTCCATTACAAAGAGGTAGAAGATTAAGAACTAATGAGTCTATTCGTAGTCTGGTAAGAGAGACTATTGTGACTCCACAAGATTTCATGTTCCCAATGTTTATTGCAGAAGGGACTAATGTACAAGACGCAATTCCTTCGATGCCAGGTATGTTCAGACGTTCTGTGGACTTGACAGTAAAGGAAGTAAAAGAATTGTATGCATTGGGTATTCGCGCAGTGAATATCTATGTGAAAGTGAGTGATCACTTAAAAGACAATGCAGGTACAGAAGCATGGAATCCTAACGGACTAATGCAGACAGCTATCAAAGCGATTAAAGATGCTTGTCCACAAATGATTGTGATGCCAGACGTAGCTTTAGACCCTTATTCTATCTACGGACACGATGGTATCATTGAGAATGGAATAGTAGTAAATGACCCAACTGTTGATGCACTTACTAAGATGAGCGTATCTCATGCAGAGGCAGGAGCAGACTTCGTAGCACCAAGTGATATGATGGATGGACGTATCTTGCGTATGCGTGAGGCATTAGATCAGTCAGGATTTACGAATGTAGGTATTATGAGTTACTCAGCTAAGTACGCATCTGCGTTCTACGGACCATTCCGTGACGCATTAGATAGTGCACCAAGAGCAGACATGGAGATACCTAAAGATAAAAAAACTTACCAAATGGACTATGCTAACCGCATCGAAGCTGTAAAAGAAGCTTTATACGATGTAGAAGAAGGTGCAGATATCCTGATGGTAAAACCTGGTATGGCTTACTTAGATATCGTACGTGAAGTGAAGGATGCAGTAAATGTACCTGTCGCTGTGTACCAAGTATCAGGTGAATACGCGATGGTAAAAGCAGCTTCAGAAAGAGGATGGCTTGACCACGATCAAATCATGATGGAGCAATTAACATGTATTAAACGCGCTGGAGCAAGTATTATCTCAACATACTTCGCTAAAGAAGCAGCATTGTTATTGAATAAATAGTCAATAAGAATCTATAATATAAAGCTCGAAGGTATAACTTTTGAGCTTTTATTATTTGTATCTTTGTAGCATACAGATTTAGTCAAGCCTCTTTCTTTTTATAGAAATGTAACTAAATAGAAGAAATTATAAGAAGCTCAACCATTGGTTGGGCTTTTTAGTTTTAAATACCTTTTACAGTAAACTACTTTACTATAAGTACCTTATCTTTATTCTGTAAAATGTATAGAGATGCCCAATTTTAAAAACAAAATCTATCGACTAAATGAGTTTATCGATATAGTAAAGAATAAACAAGAGCGATCAGGACAGTACAATCCACTTTATCACTATGCGATATATGCAGAAGAAGTTGAAGTAACAAGCAATTTAGTAATCTATGTAGGCGAACCTGTAGAAGTAAGTGACAGTGATGAAGAGATTTATCCGGAGTATGCAGTTGCTCATAATATGTGGTATTTCTGCTCAGACGAGAACATACAAGATGTTGTAGATTTAGCTATTAGTCAATATTCACAAGTGAGTACAGAACAACTGATAACAGCATTAGACTATTATTTAGAACACGATGATTTTATGGATTTTTAATAACATTACAGATATGAAATCAAGTTATTTGAAATGGAGTATAGTACTGCTATTTTTGCCTTTTGTAGTTACGGCTCAAGTAAGTAAGAGTGAATTAGCAACTTTCTCACATATCAAAAAGGAATTACCACAATTAAAACAGACTATACTTTCTCCTAAAGGTGAGTGGATGGGGCAGAAGGTTTTGTTAGAACTATATTTTTTCAATGTAGCTGAACGATTAAGTAATATTGAGAGTAGTGCTTTTCCTGTCAATGCACAAGAGTTAATGCCTCTAAATCTTAAGGGCGTAAAGCAAATTGATTTAATATTTAAAACACCCCTAATGGCAGAGGAAGAAGATATAGTTACCTATAAAGGGAGATACAATTTTAATCCTCAAGGCAATTTGGAGTATTTTTCTTTTTTTCCAGATATAGTAGAGCTAAATCAGAATGAAGCTGAAAATACTACTTATTTTAAGTATAAAAACAATTTGTTAGTAGCAGAAGAGAAAGCAGGTAAAACAACGCCTATTTATATAAGTAATAACTATGTGTTATTTGATCTAACTAATATAGCTGATGATGGAGAAGAAATAAGCGGTTTGGCTTATTGGGAGTTTGACAATGAACAAAATGTTATAAAGAGAAGAATGAGCTCTGATTATCGTATGAGTACAGGGGAGAAGCACGAAAATAGATATGCCAGTATATACGATGCTAAATCTCAAACTTTGAATGGGTATAATGTATACACCAGCTATAGTCAAGAGGGAGATTATAGTAGTAAGAAGTTTACGAATAAAAAACAAATTCCGTTTGAAGTAATTGATGGTTACGAATATCCTGATTCGGCTACTGCTTGTTTTCGTGTAGAACAGAAGGAAAATATTGTATTGATCACTCAATTGCAACAAAAAAGTAAGATTAGAGAATATAAGTTTGTACTTAACGAAAGAAAAAATATTCAGGATATCTTTATTTCTAACGTTGAACAAACATCCGAAGGAGTCGATCAATCAACAGAAGAAAAACATTATCAATATAAGTACACTTATTATTAATTGAACAGATTGTTTGTGTCTTGAAAAACAATATACTTTGTCTGTTTTTTACACTATTTTGGGTTTTTTATACTCGTTTAAGCCAAAGCGAATTAGTATTTTTGACTAACAAATTAAAACAACAACAAAATGAGAATAATAAAAGTAACATTTCTATTGATAGCAGCTATCAGTATGGTGGCTTGTGGTAAAAAAGAAGAAAAGAAAGAATCAGATGCAGTGTATGAATCTGAAAGAGGAGGAGAAACTGAGATGACACAAGCAGAGAAAGTAGCGTTAGGAGAAAAAATATTTAATGGAAAAGGAACATGTAATGCATGCCACTTAGCAGATAAAAAAGTAGTAGGACCAAGTGTACAAGAGATTGTAGCAACATATGATAAGTATAAAGGTAGTATCGTTACTTTTTTACAAGGAGAAAGTGAAGCTATTGTAGATCCATCTCAATTTGTAGTAATGCAAGCAAATTTTGCTATTACAAAAAAAATGAGTCAAACAGAATTGGAATCATTAGAAGCTTATATGCGATCAATGTAAGCAGTCATAAAAAGATATAAACCAAAAGAAGGTTATCAAATTTATTTGATAGCCTTCTTTTGGTTATAAGTGTTTTGCGATTTATTAAACTCTTTGTTATTCTCTGTAAAAACAAAGAGTTTTTTTTGTTTTGAGTAGAGAATAACCATTGGGTGTTTGCGCTATTTACTGTAATAGGACACCTTTTTTGAGTAAAAAAGACTTCTTCCTTGAAATATTTACAAAAAAAGTAGGTGTTTTATTTAATTTAATTTTGCGAATATTTTTTATATATTGTTGATTTTTAATGGTTTGGTTTGTTTTTGGCGAGTCTATGTTATTATTGCTTGTTGCCTTTGAAGCCAGTTACGATGCATGTTTTAGGCAAATTGTTCAGGAATTGTTCAACAATACTACAAGAATGCTCTATAGGAGCGCCTTTTTACTGAAGGATTGTTGAATTAATTTTGAGTTATTATTGAGCTATTAGGTACTAAGGTGCTTTTTGTTTCTTGATGGAGCATGTTTAAAAAAGAAATAAAATCAGGAGAAATAAATTGGAATTATTACTTTTTTTAGTACCAAGTGGAGCTACAATTTTTAAGAACAACTTTAAAAATAAAAGGAGATAAAAAGTGAAGTAATTATAGATGAAAAATGCTGTTGTATGTGATATTATAAGGGATGGTGAACATAAGAAATGGAGCACGTTATTTATATCTATTTAGAAGGATTCTAAGAATATTTGATAAGTATAATTAGTAACTTTACTGTACAATAAAAAAATAAATATTCAATGGACTTTATATATCAAGATCCGTATCCAATCCAAAAAGATGATACGCAGTACAAAAAGATTTCTTCAGAATACGTAAAAGTTGAAAAATTAGGTGATCGCGAGATATTAGTGGTTGATCCTAAAGGGATTGAATTAATAGCTGAAACAGCAATGAATGATGTTTCTTTTATGTTGAGAACATCTCATTTAGAAAAGTTAAGAGCAATATTGGATGATCCAGAAGCGACGGATAACGATCGTTTTGTGGCATACAATTTATTGCAGAATGCACAAGTAGCAGTAGAGGGACAGTTACCTTCTTGTCAAGATACAGGAACAGCGATTGTTGTTGCTAAAAAAGGAGAGAATGTATATACTGGAACTAATGATGCAGAGAGTTTGTCAAAAGGTATTTTTGAAACATATCAAAAGAAAAACTTGCGTTACTCTCAGATTGTTCCAATTAGCATGTTTGAAGAGAAAAACTCAGGATCAAACTTACCAGCACAAATTGATATTTATGCTACACAAGGAGCTAAATATGAGTTCTTATTTTTAGCTAAAGGTGGAGGGTCTGCAAACAAGACTTTCTTATACCAAAAAACAAAAGCTTTGTTGAACGATAAGAACTTAACAGAGTTTATCAAAGAAAAAATTATGGATTTAGGTACTGCGGCATGTCCTCCTTATCACTTAGCATTAGTGATTGGTGGTACTTCTGCTGAGGCAAACTTAGCAGCAGTAAAAAAAGCATCTGCAGGGTACTATGATAATTTACCTACGTCAGGTAATATGGGAGGTCAGGCTTTCCGTGACTTAGAGTGGGAGAAAAAATTACAATTAATTTGCCAAGAGTCTCATATTGGAGCACAGTTTGGAGGAAAATATTTTACACATGATGTACGTGTAATTCGTTTACCTCGTCATGCTGCTTCATGTCCAGTAGGATTGGGAGTATCTTGTTCTGCAGATAGAAATATTAAAGCGAAGATTACAGCTGAGGGATTGTTTGTAGAGCAATTGGAAACTAACCCAGGACGTTTTTTACCAGCTACACCTCCTCACTTAGAAGAGCCTGTAGTGATTGATTTAGATCAACCAATGGAAGCACAATTAGCTGAATTAACTAAGCATCCTATCAAAACTCGTTTAATGTTAAATGGAACTGTGATTGTAGCACGCGACATCGCTCACGCAAAAATCCAAGAAATGTTAGACAATGGACAAGAGATGCCAGAATACTTCAAAAATCATCCAGTGTATTATGCAGGACCTGCTAAAACACCAGATGGAATGCCATCAGGAAGTTTTGGACCAACAACTGCAGGACGTATGGATCCCTATGTGGATGCTTTCCAAGCGGTGGGAGGTAGTATGATTATGTTGGCAAAAGGTAACCGTAGTCAGGCTGTAACTGATGCGTGTAAGAAACACGGAGGTTTCTACTTAGGTTCTATTGGTGGACCTGCTGCTATCTTAGCAAAAGAGAATATCTTGAGCGTTGAGGTAGTTGACTTCCCAGAATTAGGTATGGAAGCTGTACGTAAGATAGTAGTGAAGAATTTCCCTGCTTTTATTATCACTGATGATAAAGGGAATGATTTCTTCCAAAACTTATAAGAACAAAAACTAACAATTGAATAGACAACAGAAAGCCGATACTCGAAAGGGTATCGGTTTTTTTATGGCATTAAATGATTTACAGTTTTGTATAATAGAGATAGGGAATATCAGGTAGATTAAGTGGTGTATGTGAAATGATTGGGGTGTAAATCGTAATAGAAAGGGGTATATATTGATAAAAATACTTGCTAAAATATATTGTGTTTTTTTGTAAATTTAATATATGAAAAACACTACTTACTTTCTCGTTTTCTTTGTTTTAGTGCTTATTGGTATAGGTGCTAAGTATATTGTAGCTGATTTGTTTTCTTATCATTTTAGCGATATTTATTGGTTTGGTGTTGCTGCAGTCTGGGTAACTTATTTGTGGAGTAAGGAAGACTTTACAAATAAGCCTTGGTTTCCTAAAAAAGAAGTTGTACAATCTGTTACTGCACCTGTAGAGGTCAACAAATTGATTGTTACAGCAGAGGAACGAGAGGGATTAATGACTTTATTTGAATGCTGTGTACCCAATGAGGCAATTAGAGAAAAATTGATAGTTATGTTGGAAGGTTTAAGTGAAGCACCAGATTACGATGAAGATTGGGGAACTAAGATGGATGCAATGCTTTATACTGTCTCTTTTTGTAATGAAGAGCAGGTGTATTTTATTATCTATTTGGATTGGAAGTCAGCTGTGGAGGATTTTCTATGGAATGTGGATCAGGCATTGAATAGTATTTACAGTATGTCAATAGACAATCTTCCCCCAAAAGAGAATTATCCAGACAATGGGGCTGTAAGCTCTACATCTGTTTTTAAGGATGTTGATAATGTATTGAAGCAAAGTAATCTACAATTGGGGTTCTTTGATATTGGAGGAGATTGTTATCAAGTGTTTATACATCGTATAGCGGATAAAGAGGTAGTGAAACAGGGACTATTAAAAACAGGTTATACTTATTACGAAACAACAGCATAATAGAAATAGAATAAAGAATTTGCTCTATTGTGTTTAGTAGGTGTGGGATTGTTTATACTAATGTTAGTTATTGTTTGTCAAGTGTCTTTATTTGTCAATAAAATAAAGATTGTATTGTGTTTTTTTGTATTTATATAATTGTATTTTTGCAAAAATTCATAAAAATGACACGCTATTTATTATTTACACTGTTTCTGTTGTTTAACGGACAATTGTTTGCTCAAGACTTGAGTAATTTTAAAGTTTTAAAAGATGTATCTGATGTTGAGGTAATCTTTGACTATAGTACAATGAAGGTATTGAAAGATAATTATAAGGAAGAAGATTATGTGAAACTTCGCACAGCTGAGCTTAATAAAAAATTAGAAGAGTCTGGAGATCTTTGGGCTACAAGATGGAGTCGTGCAAAAGAGGAAATTTGGGAACCTAAGTTTTTGTTGTTGTTGAATAAATATGTTGCTGATAAAGTAAAGTTTAAAGCTAAAGCAAGTGACTCAAAGTATATTTTGAAAGTGAAAGTTGCATGGGTATATCCGGGATGGGATGCAGGATTAGTAAAACAAGCAGCAAAAGCTAACTCTATTATTACACTATATGAACGAGCAAATCCTTCGAATGTATTGGTTTCAGAATTGTTTGACGAAATGCCTGGTAGTCAGTTTGGTTCTAACTTTAGTAATGAAAGCCGTCTTGGAGAAAGCTTTGCTAAGACAGGAAAAGAGTTAGGAAAAATAATTAAAAAGAGAATATAATATTAAATAAGTTTTACTTATCTGTGGAGTACAATATGTTGTATTTCATTTACAAATAATAAAGAAGCCCTATTCTAAATTTAGAGTAGGGCTTTTTTTGTGCATATCAATTTATAGTTGATTGGTAGATGACTGTTGTTGGGTAGTAATGTTTAATATGGCAGGAATTTACTACCTTGCCTTATCATTATACATTACCATGAACGATTTATTATCATACATATACAACAATCCATCAAACCTAACCAAAGGGAAGGGTAGAGATGAGTTATTCTTAGCAAAATACAGTGAAATACAGAAGAATACGGATGCACCTTGCTTTTTTTGGGGCAGTGTAAAGCATCCATTTATTATGTCTCGTTGTTTGATTGCGTTGTCTAATGTGGTGAAGTCAAGTTTTAGTTTGTCTCCTGCAGAGTTGTCTAAGTTGAAGGATCCTATTGTTACCGCAGGTGATGGTAGAGTGCGTTTTGAGGGATTCTCTCATTGTGCAGGAGTGTATGCACGTGTAGATGTATTACCTGATGGATTAGATGGAGAGTTTTTAGAGAATGGTACAACTAATGTAGATTTTAATCAACCGATGTTGACTGCATTAAATAGTATCAAACAAACAGAGCAAGTGATGCTCTCTATTGGACAAAAGGAAGTGGGATTGCAAGTAGAGGAAAAGAAAATAACTGAACGCAAGGTTCCCCTTCCTGTCAAGTGGATTAAGGGGCTGAGTACAGTACAGATTTATTTGTCGAAAGCGGAAAAAGTACATAGATTCAATAAAGTACAGACACAACAGCTCTTTAGGGGTATTCCAAAAGGGATTGTGAAGAGTGATTATTATTTGATTTTGAGAGGAAATATGCCTTCTTTTTCTCCTGTAAAATCAAATAATGGTATTTGTGTAGGTGCTATTCATCGCTTGCGATTATTAGAACCTTTATTGCCCTATATGGATTATATGCAGGTGTTTCCTCACCCAAATATGTTAAGTACTACTTGGCAGCTATACTTTGGTGATATACGTTTTAGTTTATCTTTATCAAGAGAAGCATTTAGAGGGTTCTCTGGAGAAGGGGCTGCATTAGAATCATTGATAGAAGACATAGACGATGAGTGGATAGATGCATTAGATAAATATGCGTATGCAAACCAACGCTTTAACCCAACACTACTGGCAGTAGAAGAAGGATTAGGCTTTAAAGATGTGGATAGTTTGACTGCTCGTATGGCATCTATGGGACTGCTGGGCTTTGATGTAGATGACAATGCATTTTTCTATAGAAGGTTACCCTTTAAGTTGGAACGCATCATGAGTTTGAATCCTCGTTTGAAGAATGCAGAGAAGCTTATTGCAGATAATAAAGTGGAAATTATTAGTAAGGCTAACGGACGTGTAGAAGCTCGTGTAGATGGGACGGGTGGTGTTAGACATACAGTTGTTTTAGATGGAGAACAACAGCGCTGTACTTGTGAATGGTATGGGAAATATCAAGGAGATAGAGGAATGTGTAAGCATGTGTTGGCAGTGAATAAGTTGATTAGTTAACAGTTTTCGGTTCACAGACTGACTGTAAATTGTAAACCGAAAACGGTAAATCGTTAACTATTCTCTTCTTCCCATTCTTTACGAATTTGTACTTTGTCTTCTTCTGTGTAGTGACAGAAAATAAGACCAGAAAGACTATATTCTTCTAAGTTATACTTTTGTTCTAAGGCTGTTAGCTCTTCTTGTGTCTCTTCTATGTTTTCGCTTGTTAATGTATTAATAAGCTCTTGCTGTGAAATACTACTATCTACATCTAATAAGATAATACCTTCGTCTTGTTTAAAAAAAGACATTTGTTCTGTGGTAATACTCAATTTGAAATATTCGTTATCTTCTCAGTCTCTAATAGATAAATAGGGTTGTTTTTCTTCGTTATATATGATTTGCCCCTATGCATCAGTCCCCACAATGTAGAAGAAACGCTCATATTTTGATTCATATTCACAACCACTAAATTCTTTTGTGAAATTATTATACCCTTCTAATTGTTCATTACAATAATAAAAAGGTTTTCTCCCCGATTAATAATAAATGCTGTATGTTGCATAATGGCTATATTTTTTTTCAAAAACATATTTTTTATAATATTATTAGGAGTTATATTGTAAAAATGGTACGATAGTTGCTTGTATTAAAATGAGTTAGTGAGAATAAGTAATCATTGTACTAACTCGTTTATATATTGAAGTGTAGTAAATGCAAAAGCATTTCATAGTTTATATTTGATTGTTTTAGCTGGTAGAGATACCAGCTTTTTTTGTGTTTCTATTTCGTGATAAATGAATTAACTTTGCGGCATGCAAACAGACAAAAAAGACATCAGAAGTTTATCTAAGGAACAATTAAGAGATTTTTTTGTTTCTCAAGGTGATAAAGCATTTAGAGGAAACCAAGTTTACGAATGGTTGTGGAGTAAGGGAGCTCATACATTTGAAGATATGAGTAACTTATCAAAAGCTACTCGTGAGATGTTGGATGCTAATTTTGTGATTAATCACATCAAGGTAGATACTATGCAGATTAGTTTGGATGGAACAATCAAAAACGGTGTGAAATTGCATGATGATCTTATTGTAGAGTCTGTTTTAATACCTACTGAAACACGTACTACAGCGTGTGTGTCTTCACAAGTGGGATGTAGTTTGGACTGTGAGTTTTGTGCTACAGCACGTTTGAAACGTATGCGTAACCTAAATCCGGATGAGATATACGATCAAGTATTAACGATTGATCAACAAAGTCGTCAACATCATGGGCATCCTTTGTCAAATATTGTATTTATGGGAATGGGAGAGCCATTAATGAATTATAATAATGTACAAGCGGCTATTGATAAAATTACATCAGAAGAAGGGTTAGGAATGTCGCCAAAGCGTATTACTGTATCTACTTCAGGTATTCCAAAGATGATTAAGAAATTGGCAGATGATGGAGTGAAGTTTAAGTTAGCCGTGTCTTTGCACTCAGCTATTGAAGAAACACGTAATAGAATCATGCCTTTTACAAAGAATTTCCCATTGACGGATCTACGTGAAGCACTTCAATATTGGTACAGTAAAACAAAAAGTCGTGTGACATATGAGTATGTGATATGGAAAGGAATAAATGACGATAAAGCTTCTATTGATGCTTTAGTAAAGTTTTGCAAATATGTCCCTTGTAAAGTGAATTTGATTGAGTATAATCCAATTGATGATGGAGAGTTTCAACAAGCAGATGAACGAGCTACAAATAGCTATATTGCCGCTTTAGAGCGAAATGATATTACTGTTGTGGTACGTAGAAGTCGAGGAAAAGATATTGATGCTGCTTGTGGACAATTAGCTAATAAATCATAAGAAAATAGTTGAATAGCAATTGACATTCGTATAATTACTTGTTTTGAACAATATAAATTAGGTGATAAACACAGTAAAAATTCGTATTTTTGATTCTAATGAATATAGTACAACAAATACAGGTCCCGATTAAAGAGGAAATGGAGCTTTTTGAAAAAAAGTTCCATAAGTCGATGGCGAGTAAAGTAGCCTTATTGAATCGGATTACTTATTATATTGTCAATAGAAAAGGGAAGCAAATGCGTCCTATGTTTGTATTTTTAGTGGCAAAGATGGTTGGTGATGGCCAAGTAAATGAACGTACTTATAGAGGGGCATCTGTTATAGAGTTAATACATACTGCAACATTGGTACACGATGATGTAGTGGATGATAGTAATAAACGCAGAGGCTTCTTTTCATTGAATGCCCTTTGGAAAAACAAGATTGCTGTATTAGTAGGAGATTACTTATTGTCAAAGGGGTTGTTGTTGTCTATTGATAATGGAGACTTTGATTTGCTTCGCATTATTTCGGTTGCAGTACGTGAGATGAGTGAAGGAGAATTACTCCAAATAGAAAAGGCAAGACGCTTAGATATTACAGAGGATGTCTATTATGAAATAATCAGACAAAAAACAGCTACACTTATAGCTGCCTGTTGCTCATTGGGAGCTGCAGCTGTACAACCAGATGATGCTGAACTTATTGAGAAGATGCGTAAGTTTGGTGAATTGATTGGTATGGCTTTCCAGATAAAAGATGATTTGTTTGATTATACAGATGGTCCTATTGGTAAACCTACTGGTATAGATATCAAAGAACAAAAAATGACTTTACCACTTATTTATGCGCTAAACACTTCGGAGCCTAAAGAGAAAAAGTGGTTAATTAATTCAGTCAAAAACCACAACGAGGATAAAAGACGTGTGAAAGAGGTAATCGCCTTTGTTAAACAAAAAGGCGGATTGGATTATGCCTCTACTAAAATGATCGAATACCAACAAGCTGCGTTGGATATACTTCAAGAGTTCCCAGAATCGGCTTATAGAGAAGCCTTATTTACTATGGTGAACTACGTAATTGAAAGAAAAAAATAATTATTTACTCTTCCTTACAACCTTTTTGTATTCTGTTGCGTCTATATAGATAGAACCAACACACATAGAATATGAAAATGATTGTTTTATTTATTAGTTTCCTTATAACTAAGCTTTTTTATTTGATAAGCATTTGTTTTATCTGAAAAGCAGAGATTTTTTGTTGTGTTAAATTATTTTAATTTTAAACACGACAGTTAACCCTCTGTTTATAAATAAAATTAGTTGATGAAATTGATACGACTTCACAAGAAAAAAATAGATGACTTTATTGATGATCTGCGAGCAAATAAACGGAGTGCTCAGCAGGAAGTATATCAATTGGTTTCAGCTAAAATGCTTGCTGTATGCTGTCAGTATGTAAAGGACATACATTATGCTGAAGATGTAATGATTTCTGGGTTTATGAAAGTGTTTACTCAAATAAACCAATATCAGAACAAAGGTAGTTTTGAAGGATGGATAAGGCGTATTATGGTTAATGAAGCAATATCTTATTTGAGAAGTAAGAAGGAGATAAACTACCTTGAAGATCTTGTAGTGATAGAAGAAGTAACTACCATAGATTATGATCTGTCTATGGAAGACTTGGAATTACTGATTAATCAGTTACCAGAGGGATGTAGAATGGTGTTTAACTTATTTGTAGTAGAAGGATATAAGCACCATGAAATAGCAGAAATGTTGCAGATACAAGAAGGGACATCAAAATCGCAATTAGCACAAGCAAGAAAATTATTGCAATATCAATTAGAACAATTAAAACAAAGAGGGGTATGGAATGGCATGAAATAGAAGAAAAGTTGCAGAAGAAGGTAAGTGAAAATGAGGTAATACCTTCTGCTGAGGCGTGGAATAAATTGGCCACCCAATTGGATGAGTATAATGCAGTAAAGAAAAAGCTGAGCTTGAAATTTTGGATTGGTATAGCTGCAAGTTTATTGATAGGAGGTTTTTTTGGTTCCTCGTTTCTTTTTAGACAAAATGAGATGATAGTACCGTATGTTATACAACAAGATACAAGTAATGCTATTGTTGAAACAGATAGTGTGAAAGTAGAAAGTAAGAAAAAAGAAATTGAAGAAGCATTGCATAAAGAGGATAAATCAACTATCCCTTTAATAAAGGAAAATTACAAAAGAGTAGAAGCATTACAACAGACTCTTGCCCAAAAAGAAGAGTTGCCTGTTACTGTTTCCAATCTTAATGAAGATGTAAAAGAAAAAGAACCAATAGTAGTTGAATTGTTGCCTATATCTGTTGTTAAACCCACACAAAAAGTGGTGGTAAATAGTAAAGATTTATTGAAACAAGTGGAAGGAGAAATAGTAGTAGAGTATAGAGAATCGGTAGTAAAGAAGATTTACGAAAAGACAAAAAAAGTGGTTGTTGATATTTCAGATAGTAATTATGAAAAATAAGTTGATTATTGTAATCGTGTGTATTCTTTTGGGAGTAAAGAGTAAGGCACAAGAGAAAACGTTTGAACAAGAAGTGAAGGAAATAGCTGTGTCTTTACAAAATAATACTATAAAAGAGAAAGAACGACTAAAGATAAGAGTAGATTCTTTGAATGTATTAGTAGAAAAGGAGTTGATGACAGAGGAAAAAGCGCAGAAATTGAAAGAACAGTTTGCACAGGAGAGTGCTGAGCGTATGGAGATAAATGCGAATACATTAAATGGTAATCTAACCAATTTGGTACAGAATCAGGTAAGAGAAGCAGTGGCATCAGGTGATTTACTTACTGAAAAAGATACCATAACAGGAGCATATTTTCAGTTTTATTTAGGTTCTACACCTTTAGGAAAGCGTTCGACTTATAATTTCAATAAGGGAAAGAGGAATTTAGGGGAAAGAAGAACTACTTCTAGTATATTTTTTACGTATGGGATGAGTAATTTGGAAACAAATGGCGCTTTTGCAAATTCTGAAATTCGTTATATCCCCTCTAATTTTGTGCAGTTTGGATTGTTTGTAAAAACAAGATTGTTGAAAGAAAATAATGCATACTATTTGCGATATGGATTAGGTGGAGAGTTTAATAGTTTGAAACCTACAGATCATAGGTATTTTGAAGTGCAGAATGGACAAACAGTTCTTGCAGATCACGAAAAGAACTTAGGAAAGTCAAGATTGTATATTTCGAGTTTTCATCTTCCTCTATATTTTGAATATGATTGGAGTAAGCCTATTGTTAATGAAGATACAGGAAGAGTTTTCTATCGATCAGAAAAGACATGGAGAGCGGGAATAGGTGGTTATGTAAATTTTGCCCCCCTTATAATGCAGGTATATCATTATAGCGAGGATGGTAAAGATTATAGAGTAGAACAGAAGAATGATTTAGGGATTGCTAAAACGAGATTTGGGTTGGGGTCTTATATTGGATATCGTTCATTAGCTTTACATTTTCAATATGAGTTAACATCAATGTTTAAACACAATGATGTTAAACAAAATATGTGGTCATTGGGTATAAGATTAGATTTATAATTAGATTTATAAAAAGTGTTTATATGGTAAGCAGAAAGTATATAACAGTTGTACTGTTTTTGTTAGTACAGGTAATGGCATTTGCTCAAGTTAAAGAGATTGTAGGAAAGATAATTGATAGTAATACTCGTCAGGGGATTGATGGAGTAATGATAAGCAATATTGCTGGTACATTGGTTGTGGTAAGTAATGAGCAAGGGGAGTTTACTATTATCTTAGATGATGCAAACCAAGAGTTAGTATTTAATCATATTGCTTATCAATCTGTGCAGCAAAGAGCAACAAATAAAATGGAAGTTGTTCTATTGCCAATGACCAAAGAATTGGAAGAAATATTGGTGTTTAAAAGGCCAATACACGAAGTATTTGCGACTGCTTTTGCAAACATGAAAAAATCTGTAGAGAAAGGAGATCTGTATGAGACGTATGTGAGAGAGTTTAATGTGATTAATAACAGTAGAGTAAATGTAGCGGATGCAATTGTAGATTTTTACATTAATAAACCTGGAGGCAAAGCTTTGGTTGACGTAAAAGAGCGCCGTACATTTGAATCGACAAAAGATGTGGATTTGGACAATATGGAGGAGCTTTTTAGTGTGATGGGAACAGGTGATTTCAGAACTACGTTGAATTCTTTTGTATCAGAAGGTTATCTCAACAAAATGATTAAGAATAATAAATTATACGATTATACTGTAAAAAAACAAAAGAGGGCAAACGGACAGACAGTGATTGTGTTGGAATATGGTTTAAAGGATATAGCCTCATTAAATGCAAAAGACTTTTCAAATAAAGAGGGTTATATTGAAGGATATATGGTGTTTGATGAGTCTCAAACTAATGTATTAGAATATAGAATAGATATGGCAGAAGAATCTAAAAGGAATATGAAAGAAATTAGTTTTTTAGGAATAGTAAAAATTAAACTTAAAGACTTCACTGCACATGTTTTAATGACTGATAAAGGTAAAGGAGTTGAGTTTAATTATGGAGTGAGAAATGTGGTTTTTGATATAACAATGAAGAAAGAGAAAACGATAACGATAGATGTGAAGAGAGAAATTAAGGTTGATAAATTGACCAGAAATGTAGAAATACCTAAACAGAAGTCTTTTAAAGATACTGGACTATTTGGAGCACCAAGTAATTATCACACAGTATATTGGAAAGGAAGAAATATAAGGCCTTTGACAATTAAAGAAACCGCCATTTTAGAAGTATTAGAAGAACGAGAGATTAAATAATTTGATGTATATTTATATAGGAAGTTGCTTTTTGAGAAAAGAGCAACTTCTTTTTTATCTTTGCATATATAATTGATATCTATGATTTCCAAAAGTACTATTGATGCTGTTTTTGACGCTGCTCGTGTAGAAGAAGTGATTGGCGACTTTGTAAACCTGAAAAAATCAGGAACTAATTACAAAGGGCTAAGTCCGTTCGTAAACGAGAAGACTCCATCATTTATGGTATCGCCAGTTAAACAAATTTGGAAAGACTTTAGTTCTGGGAAAGGAGGAAATGCCATTGCTTTTTTAATGGAACATGAGCATTTCTCATATCCAGAAGCAATTCGCTATTTAGCAAAGAAATATGGAATAGAAATAGAGGAAACAGCTCAAAGCAATGAAGAGAAAGAACAGCTCAATGAAAAAGAGAGTATGTATATTGTTTCTGAGTACGCTAAGAAATATTTTCAACAGACTTTAACGCAATCGGAAGAGGGAAAGGCAATAGGACTAAGTTATTTTAAAGAACGTGGTTTTACAGATGCTACAATTCAAGAATTTGGATTAGGATATTCTCCTGACAAATGGGAAGCTTTTACAAATGAGGCTTTAGGGAAAGGATATTCTTTGGAATATTTAGAGAAGACAGGATTAACTATCGTCAAAGAAGATAAACGCTTTGATCGCTTTAAAGGACGTGTGATGTTTCCTATTCTTAGTATGTCTGGACGTGTGTTAGGATTTGGAGGTCGTATCTTAACCAATGACAAGAAAGCAGCAAAGTATTTGAATTCGCCAGAGAGCGATATATATCATAAGAGTAAAGTACTTTATGGAATCTCTCATGCTAAACAAGAGATTGCAAAAAAAGACAATTGTTTTCTGGTAGAAGGTTATACAGATGTAATCCAAATGCATCAGACAGGTATAAAGAATGTGGTAGCCTCTTCAGGGACTGCCTTGACACCAGATCAGATTCGTTTGATTAGTCGTTTGACCAAAAATATCACTATGTTATTTGATGGAGATGCCGCTGGTATCCGAGCTTCTTTTAGAGGGGTTGACCTTATTTTGGAAGCAGGAATGAATGTGCGTGTATGTCCCTTGCCAGATGGTGAAGACCCTGATAGTTTTGCACGCAAGAATACATTGGAACAGTTAGAACGATATTTTGAGCAGAATGCAACAGATTTTATTCGTTTTAAAGCAAATATGTTGATGGGAGAAGCGAAGAACGATCCAATCAAGAAAGCGGATCTTATTCGTGATATGGTACAGAGTATTGCCAAAATTCCAGATGCTATTCAGACTGAAATATATGTGCAAGAGTGTGCTCGTATTATGGACATTTCAGAAGAAGTGTTATTTAATTCTTTAGCACAGGTCAATAGAAAGGAAATTGCAGATGCCAATAAGAAATATACGGAAGAGCGTAAAAAATTGGAAGTGGTACATTCAGAATCTCCTGAAGTACTTCCTACAATTGATATTTTGTATATGTTGGAACGAAAGATTATAGAAATTCTTTTGCTGTATGGTAATGTTGAAGAGCAGTTTATTGAACTTTTATATGAGACAAATGAGGATAATGAAATTATAGAGGTTGAACATAAAATAGTACAGAAAGTACATGAACGAATTTATTTGAGTTTACAAGAAGATGAAGTACAGTTAACAAACCCTATTTTTAAGCGTTTATATGCAGATATTATAGATTATTACAATCATAATGATTGGAGCTTAGAAGCTTATTTAAAGCGATTAGATTTAGAGTTGTCTAAGGAAGTGACCAGTATTATTATGGAAGATGAAAGAGAGTCATTGCATAAATGGGAAACGCAAAATATTTTTGTTAAACAGAAAGAACAAGGAATTGCACAGTATGTGACTGAAAATATTTTAACGTTACGAATGTACTTAGTTAATGGCTTAATAGAAAAGTATAAGAGTAGATTAGATCACGCAGATCAAGAGCGTTCTATGGAGATGTTATCAACAATTATGGATTATACAGGATTAATGAAAGCGTTTGCAAAACGATTAGGACAGGTTACAGCACGCTTTAGACCGATGAATTAATGAATAAAAAAGAGGAACTGAATTTAATAGTTCCTCTTTTTGTATAATTATGGTGTAATAATTCTTGTAGTTACTGATGGAATTTCTCCATTGCGAAGCTTTGGAATAATTGCGTGATAAGTAATGAAATGCCCTTTACCTCCTCTATTTTGGTATAGTTCTACAGTCATCCCTTTTTGTCCATTACATTTTTCAATGTAAACGTAGTTTATTTTGAAATTATAAGATTCTACCCAAGTTTGTCCTACTAATAAGTCTGATCGATTAAAGTCTATTCTATCAATACCACAGTTTCCTATTGTACTTACTTGATTTAGAGCATCTCTTTGATTAGAAAATATTTTAAAAGAATTCCCTTCTAATCCTGTTACTTTCATTGTTGTACGAGTATCTTGGCACCCAAAAGAGGTTTCAATATGGAATGTTTGAATAAAATCTCCATTAATACAAGGAGGTAATGGATCTTCTTTGGAACAAGAAATTAGGATAAGTACTAATCCTAAAAATGATAAAAACTTTTTCATTGCTTTTTTTTAACAAAGATACTGTAAAAATTATATTAATTTACAAGAGTCGGGTATTGTACAAACAGGTATTGGATTTACTTTATGCTGATTAATTCGATTTAAACGAGTATAAATAGCCAAAACTTCTTTTTCTCTACCAGATAATGTTTCTATAGATATACCATTATCAAATGCAATCATTGCTCTTTCTAATTCATCGTAAGAAGCTCCTAATTGATCCTCATCAGAACGATCATCACCAAATAAGCCATCTGTTGGTTTTGCTTTGATAATACTTGATGGGATGTTTAAATATTCACCAATGGCTCTGACTTCTGATTTCATTAAATCTGCAATCGGACTGATATCAACTCCACCATCACCATATTTTGTGAAGAAACCAACACCAAAATCCTCTATTTTGTTTCCTGTTCCAGCAACTAAACTTCTGTGTAATCCTGCGTAATAGTATAATGTTGTCATACGTAAGCGAGCACGAGTATTTGCTAAAGTTAGATTCAGTAAAGCTTCTTCATTAGAAGAAGGAACCGCATTTTTGAAAGTTTCGAAGGTAGGTGTTAAATCAGCTATAGTGCTACTTACCTGTCTGAAGTTTTCTTTTAGAAATTGAATGTGTTCTTTTCCTCTGCTTACTTGATTATCTGCTTGATGAATAGGCATCTCTACACATAGTAAAGGTAGACCTGTCATAGCACATAGAGTTGAGGTAACAGCAGAATCAATACCTCCAGATATTCCTATTACATAGCCTTTAACTCCAGCATTGTTAGCATACTCGCGTAGCCAATTAACGATATATTCAGTTGTTTTTTGTATGTCAATTTTTTTATGTGTCATCGGTTTAAATATTTGTATAGAATGTAGGTGAACTTTATATCTTTGTGATTCAATCAATAGATATAATTATGTATTCGACATTCAAATATACTAAATTAACAGTAGGGCTTTTAGCTCTTTCAAGTGTTTTTTGGGTTGGCTGTAAAGATGGAAATTCAGCATTAGAAAAAGAGATAGCAAAAGTACCAATGCAGGTTGAAGTATTGCGTTTTGATCAAGAATTCTATAATGCAAAGGAGAATGAATTAGGAGTTGTAAAGAAAAAGTATCCTTATTTATTTCCACAAGAGATAAACGATGAAGTATGGCTTGCTAAAAAGAAAGATACATTGTTTGCAGAACTTCATACAGAAGTGGAAAAAAAGTTTAAAAATTTGGGTGGATTACCAGAGCAGTTAACGGATTTATTTAAACATATAAAGTATTATTATCCAGGAGAAAGTAGTAAAAAGAAAGTTATTACATTAATTTCTGAAGTAGATGTAGCAAGTAAAGCTATATATGCAGATACTTTAGCTTTAGTTAGTATTGATACGTATTTAGGAGCAGATCATAAGTTTTATAAAGGGTTTCCTGAATACCTACGCACTACTTTTGAACCATCACAAATACTACCTGATATGGCAGAAAGTTTTGTAGTGCAGAAAATGGTACCAAGTAATGATCGTACTTTTTTAGGTGCAATGATACAGAAAGGAAAGATTCTTTATGCAAAGGAGTTATTATTACCTCAAGTTGCAGAAGAAACTTTGATTACTTATACAAAACCTCAATTAGATTGGTGTAAGGCTAATGAAGCACAGGTATGGCGTTATTTTGTAGATAGTGAATTATTCTATGAAACAGATCCTAAATTAATGTTGCGCTTTATAGAACCAGCTCCTTTTACAAAGTTTTATTTAGAAATTGATGCGGAATCTCCAGGAAGAGTAGGTGCATGGATGGGATGGCAGATTGTACGTTCTTATATGAAAAATAATAATGTAACTTTGCAAGAGCTTTTTGCAAAAGAAGCAAAAGATATTTTTGAACAATCAAAGTACAAACCGAAGAAGTAATGAGTAAAAATCACGTTTCTGATATTAATATTAGAGTAGAGTTAGATGAAAATAAAGTTCCAGAACGTTTAATGTGGACTGCAAAAGACGGTGGAGTAGACAAAGCAGCATCAAAGGCAATGTTGTTGTCTATTTGGGATCATAAAGTACAAGAAACTTTGCGTATAGACCTATGGACTAAAGATATGCCTGTAGATGAAATGAAAAAGTTTTTTCACCAAACATTGGTTGCAATGGCTGATACGTTTGAACGCGCAACAGAAGATGAGAAAATGGCTGCAACAATGAGAGATTTCTGTGAGTATTTTGCAGAAAAAATGGACTTATTAGATAAGTAAGCTTCAAAAAAATACTAAAAACCCCAAAGTCAATTAATACTTTGGGTTTTTTTATTGTAAATGGATTAATGTTTGGTTCTATGGTATAGTCTATGCTATACAACCATTAAGTTACATCCTCTAATATCTGATGAATCAAAGCGGCCTAATATTTCAAACGAATAGTCGCTATATTTTTTTCCTAAGTCTTGTGTTGCAATAAAAGAACAAGAATTAATATTCGCCAAATCAATGACATTTACCCCTCCTGTTTTACCTGTTTCAATATAGGTTAAAGCATCTTCTGGATCACGAATTAAGATATCCATCCAAGGAGGACATTCAAAAATACCATCACCTAAAGAATATCCTTGAGAAAGTAATTCTGTCATTCCATATTCAGAATGTATTTTGGGTACTCCAAATCCTTGACATAAAATGCTATGCAATTCTTCTCTAATCATTTCTTTGCGCTTCCCTTTCATTCCTCCAGTTTCCATAACAATCGTGTTTTTAAGATTAAAAGATTGCATTTCTACCAAGTCTAATAAAGCATATGTTACACCAATTAAAAGAATGTTTTTGCCTTCTACATCAAGTCGAGTTAATGTTGATGCTAATTCTGTATAATTATTTAGGTAATAACCACTTTCAGGTTGATTAGAGGCCTGAATAAAGTCGTCAACCATATATATTAAAGAAGATCCTTCACGTTCTAAATAAGAAGGAAGTAGGGCTAATACAACATAATCTTCTATGTTGCCATAAAAGTGAGAAAACGCTTTTCTAAAACTGGCTTCATAGAAAGATAAATCAGTAACATGATGTTTACTCGTTATCATACCTGTTGTACCACTACTACTAAAAGTAATTTGGATAGGATCCTTAGTACTTAAAACCTCTTTACTTTTGAAAAATTCGATAGGTAAAAAAGGTACTTCTGTTAGGGTTCCAACATTCTGAGGTGTTTTACCTAATAAGTTGCAAAAGCGTTGATAAACTAAATTATTTTCGTACTGAAAGCGAAAGACTTTCATTGCTATTTTATGAAATTCTTTTGTTGTTTGGATTTGTATGATGTCTTCAGGTCTAAACACAATGAAAATATTTTCTACAAAAATACTAATAAAAGGGGTTAATTGTATTCGTAAAGGAAAACGAAAGAAATAGAAATACTGTTTTTTGAATAAACAGTTTATCGGTTGTTATTTTACTACAATTTTTCGCGTAGCACTTGCGTTGTTTTCTTTTACTTTAATGATATATACTCCAGGAGTAATACTATTAGGTAACATAATATCACGAGAACCAGTAGTAATGGCAAACATTCTTTTACCCACTAAATTGTAAAGTTCAATTTCTTTTGTATCATTTTTTGCCGTTTCAATAGTAACTTTACTATTTGTATAAACGGGATTAGGATATATAGATAGCCCCTCTATACTCGCATTAGTTGAGTATTTAGTATCCGTAGGTGTTTGATTCCCTTTACTCTGAGCAACAGCCGTAAGGGTAAAAACACATAAGATAAGTAAGGTAAAATATGTAAAATATTTTTTCAGCATCTATACTATTTTTAGTGGAATAAAGTTAATAAAATTTATTTTAAAATATAAAAAAAATGTTCATCACTTTCGTGACAAACATTTTTTTAACAGTTTTATGTATATTATTAATTAAATTAAAGACCTACAGTCCATCCTTTAGCCCAGTCTGGAGTAGCTGCTCCATTTCCTGCACCAGTTGCTGTTCCTTCTTTGATTAATTCACTTTCTTTTGTTACAGCTTCACCTTTATTATTAGTGATTTTTGTTTTAGTTTCAACTTTGTCGAATTGAATATTTTTAACAATTAAGTCTTTTCCAATTCCTGCTACTGTTGCATCATTTTCAACTAATACACCAATTTTGAAGTTTTGTAAGTAGATGTTTTCAACATTTGCTTTTGTTCCAACTCTGAAATGTAATCCAGTTCTTGGTTTTCCATCTACAGGAGGTGTATCTGCTCCAATTAATGTAATGTTTTTAATTGTAGGGAATGATATAGGTGTAGCATCGTGGTTTTTACTATTGTTGTCAGCTTCAAATCCTTTATCTGCAACACCAGATTGTTTAGAGAACCAGTTTTCATTTGTTCCTGTCCATCCTTCTGTCCAGTCAAATTGATCATCATCATTATGTGTAGATACTAAGTATTTAGTATTAACTGTTCCTCCAAAAAATTCGAATCCGTCATCAGAACCTTCATGTGCTTGAACGTATTCAATTGTAGTTCCACTTCCAACTCCAAAGAATGTTAATCCATTGAATTCTTTATCTGCATTGTAGATTGCTCCAGCGTATTCAATTCTTAAGAATCTGATTGATCCAGAGTTATCATTTGCTACTGTACCTCCATATGTTAAATCAGATACCTCTGCTGTAGCAGTTGTTCCTTTGTTAATTGGTGCTTTACCACAAAGTACTAAACCTCCCCATGAACCTCTTTTTTTGATTTCAGCAGTCATTACTACTGGTTTATCTTTTGTTCCTTCTACAAAGATTTTTCCTCCTTGTGCTACTGCAATGTATGATGAAGTTCCTCCTTTACCAACGATTGTTGTACCAGCAGGGATAGTTAATGTACCTCCATCTTCTACAACAAGTTTTGAAGTTAAGTTGTAAGTGATTTTTGAATCAAGAGTTAGTTTCTCTCCTTTTTTTACTGTACCACCTAATTCATTCTTTTGTTTATCGTTATTGTTATTATTGTTGTCATCTTTTGAACAACTTACAAATAAAAATGTTGCTAAACTTAAAGCGATACCTGTTCTGAATAATTTTTTCATGTTGATTAAATAGTTTAATAATTTGTTGGTACAAATATGGGTTTAGTTTTTTTTAAATAGGTTAACTAACTGTGATTGAATGTTTAATAAACTGTTGGTTTAGTATTATATTAATGTTACCAATGTGTCTTTCTTGCAAAAAACAGGCAGAAAGTGTTTGCTATGTATATCTTGTGTTATCAATTGGTTTATACCTACATTGAAAGAAGTCTCGTAGCACAGCAAAAAATGTGGTATATCATTTATTCTGATCGGAATAGATAACAAGATATTCATTTTAGAACTATTGTTGTTAAATAGAAAAAGGTGTAAAAAAAAACAGGAGCTAATGCGTAGCTCCTGTTTATGTGAATTTAAAAATAATAGTCAGTTGGATTAGAAGTTATAGTTTAAACTCAAACTAAAGTTCTGTCCTAATTTGTATGATTGTACTGTTATATCTCTACTTGGATTTTGTTGTACTCTTTCAATTTTTGGATCTAATAAGTTTTTAGCACTTAATCCAATACCGAAGTTTTTAGTAAATTTCATTTTGAAGTTAAAGTCTAACATTCCAAATGCTTTATCTACTAAGTTACCATTTCCTTCTGTACCTAATGAACTTAGTTTGTCAGAAAAATGTGAATAAGCAATAGTTGCTAATAAGCTTCTTTCTCCCCATTCTTTGATATATGATAAATCAGCATTTAATAATAAGTCTGATGCTCCTGTAAATTTAGATGTATCATTTGTGAAATTAGAGTTTACATATCTGTTTTCTCGAGTAATTTTGTCTTTGTCAATTTTTTGATGAGTTTTCATCATCGCTACGTTTAACCCTCCAGTAATTTTATTCGTATTGATATCGTCAAAGCTGATTAGGTTCTTTTTAATTTCGATTTCAGCACCATATGCATATCCATAATCTCCAGTATTTACATAAGTAATATCATTTGTTGAAGATGCCATAGTAATTTCATTGATTGGGTTTTTGATATATTTACCAAATCCTGTTACAGAAAATACTTCGTCATTTTGTGGGAAAAATTCCCATTTTAAGTCTGCATTGTAATCATCAGAAGCATATAAATCAGGGTTACCAATTTTTGTTTCTGTTATATCTTCATAGATAAATCTTGCTCTCTCTTTAAACTGTGGTAAAGTATATGTTTTAGAAGCTGCAAAACGTAAATTGTTTCTATCATTCAATTCATATTTTAAAGATAAACTTGGTAAGAAAGCATTTTTTTCAAACTTATCTGAAGTTAATTCAGAGTCTAATTGTGTTTTCCAAGTTACATCTTGAGAAATCATTTCAAAACGAGCACCTATAGATCCAGATAATTTTTCTGTCAATTTGTACTCAACATTTGCAAAACCAGCATTGATTAATAAATCTCCTGTATAGAATTGTGGTTCTAAAGCGTTAGATACTTCAGGTCCTCCTCTGAATGTTGATATTTCAAAATATCCTTTTTCAAAATTATCTTGATTAAAGAAAGTGTCTAAGTTGTTAACATTGATTTTGTTGTTGTAACTATTATTGATAGCATAAACAAATTGAGTTGCTTTGAAATCTCTTTTCTTCTTACGTACATTATATCCTACAGTTAATTTACCAGCAAATAAGTTATCTTCTTTTTTAGCAAATTTGTAATCAGCAGATAAGTTTCCAGCAATCTCGTCTTCTTTTAGATTTTCAAAGTAACGGTTGTTGTTTGATTTAGCATTTACAGCAAATACATAATCATTTTCAGTACCAATCACTTTATTTAATGAATACTGTTGTCTATCTGGAATTTGTGCAGATACATTGTTAAGTGATATTCCCCAGTTAACTCCTATTTGATCTGTAAAAGTATGTTTACCTAATAACTGATTTACAAACAAACGGTTTTGTTTGTATTGTTGTCTGTTAATTAATGTATGACTTAGTTTTTCATCAGGAGTTGTATCAGTAATAAATCCTTTGTAATTGTCTGTCTTCTCTTGTGAATCATTTACAAATAAGAAATTGTATTTGATGTTATTCATCGAATTAATGTCGTAATCAGCATTCAACATTGCTGTTGTATTTGTGTTATATTCAAAAGAATTTAAGTACAAATCTTTTAATGCCACATCTTGTGCTTGAACCGTTTTTGAAATACCTTCTTTGTATTTATAGTTGTTTCCAAAAGAAGCAGTTGCAAATAAGTTTAACGCAGAACCATTATTGAAGTAAAAAGACTTACCTGTATTAAATCCTAACCCCATTCCCCAAGGCGATTTTGTGGCATTTTGAGTAGAATGTGTGAAGTTATATCCATTTAAAGGATTGTTAGGGATTGAAGTATCAGAAAACCCTAAGTAACTGCGTCCTGACAAGGTAAGGAAACGGTCTTGTTTTACTGCATTAGAGTTGATGTTTGAACTTACGCTGAAGTCAAAGAATGTGTCCCCACTGTGTTTTTTTGAAGTGATATCAATATTTCCTCCTGCAAAGTCTCCATAGTTTCTTGTCACATAAGTTTTATCAATAGCAATATATTCAACGATATCTGTACTAAAGATATTTAAGTTGATGTTCTTTTTTTCTGGATCATCAGAAGGTAATGGTAAACCATTTAAAGAAGTTGTGTTATAACGGTCTCCCAATCCACGTACAAAGATAGTACCTGTACCTTCTTGTTTTGTTACTCCTGTTGTTTTTACTACAGCAGCAGCTACATCACTAACTCCTTTTCTTGATAATTCTTGTGAACCAATACTTTGTTTGATTTCAACAGAACGTTGTTGGTCTACTAATAAAGCAGACTCTTTTGCTTTTGAACGAGAAGCTTGTACCACAACTCCTTCTAATTGTACTCCATCAGCTTTTAATGAAATATTTAATTCTTGTGTTTCATTGTCTTTAACAATAACTTGTTTTTGTACGGATTCATAACCTACATAAGAATACACAAGAGTGTATGTTCCTGCAGTAAGTTTAAACTCGTAGTTTCCGTCTAAATCTGTACTAACAGCATTGGTAGAACCTTTAATAGTTACTGATCCGTAGGCCAGCGGTTCATTTGTGCTTAGATCAATTAATAATCCCTTTACAATTCCTTCACCAGCAAAGGCAAATGTGCTTAAAAAGAAAAGGATAAATAATAGTTTTGATTTCATAATGTGTGTGTTGATTATATTTTGGTGCAAAGAACATCGCTATATGTGAATTGCAGGTTACGCGTAATTTAAGAGATTGAAAACCTATTGTTACCTTATTGTTAAGAGATTAAATAATTGTAAACATATTCTTTCATAATGTATTATCTTTATCTTTGGAACCGAGAAAAACACACGACTTTATATGAAAAACACTGATATTAAGATTTTGTTAGCTGATGACGAACAAGATATTTTAGAGATTATTGGTTATAACTTAGAACAAGAAGGTTACAAAGTATATACTGCATCAAATGGTAAAGAAGCAGTTGAAAAAGCAAAAGAGGTATTACCACATTTAATCGTTTTAGATGTTATGATGCCAGGGATGGATGGAATGGAAGCATGTGAGCATATTAGAAATACACCTAACTTAAAAGAAACAATAATTACCTTTTTAACAGCAAGAGGAGAAGACTATTCTCAAGTAGCAGGTTTTGATGTTGGAGCTGATGATTATATCACTAAACCAATAAAACCTAAGGTGTTAGTAAGTAAAATTAAAGCTTTGTTGAGAAGACTTAAAACGACTGATGTTGTTCAAGGAGATATATTAGTGGTTGGAGATGTTGAAATTAACAGAGATGAGTATAAGATTATCCGCAAAGGGGAAGAGTTATCTTTGCCTCGAAAAGAGTTCGAACTATTTTATCTTTTAGCTTCACAACCTGGAAAAGTATTTAAACGTGAAGAAATATTGGATAAAGTATGGGGAAATGAAGTGGTTGTTGGAGGTCGTACTATTGACGTACATATTCGTAAGCTAAGAGAAAAAATAGGTGATGATTGCTTTAAAACAATCAAAGGAGTTGGGTATAAATTAGACATGTAATATTGAGTTAATGGCAACTCGTTTTAAAAAATCTTATAAGTTCGCAATCAAATCGGCTACGATGATTACGGCATTTACGTTTCTTGTATTTATGCCGTTTGTATGTTGTTTAACTCCTATTGATTGGTGGTTATATATCATACACGGACTACTTATATTTATCAGTTCTTTTTTTATTATTCAGTATAGGGTAGAACACTTTATCTACCGACGAATAAAGAAGATATATGACAATGTATCACTTTTAGAACATACAGACTTTCGCGCAAAGGCTGTAACTACCGATATGCAAACGTTAACGGAAGAAATCCAGCGTTTTGCTACAAACAAGAAGATAGAAATCGAATCTTTAGAGGTTAGAGAAGAGTATAGGAGAGAGTTCTTAGGTAATATATCACATGAACTTAAAACACCTCTTTTTACGATTCAAAGTTATCTTGAAACATTGCAGGATGGTGCAATAAATGACCTGAAAGTAAGGGATAGATATATTGAGCGTGCTTCACAAAGCGTTGAGCGTTTAATTTATATCGTTCAAGATTTAGATATGATTTCTAAACTTGAATCAGGTACTTTGCATCTTAACATGACTACTTTTGACATTATCGAAACAATACAACATGCATTTGACTTTTTGGAGTATAAAGCAAAAAAGAAAGGTATATCGTTGATGTTTGATATGAAATATGATATGCCTATTTATGTGGTTGGTGACAAAGATCGAATCATGCAAGTTGTTACAAACCTGGTAGATAATTCTATCAAGTATGGTAAAGAGAAAGGGACAACAGAAGTTAGTATAGAAGATTTGGTTAATAATAAATTAATCATTCGTATCACTGATAATGGTGATGGTATCCAAAAAGAACATATTGGCCGTTTGTTTGAGCGTTTTTATCGAATAGACAAATCAGGTAATCGAACAGTAGGTGGTTCTGGTTTAGGACTATCTATTGTAAAGCATATTGTAGAAGCTCATGACGAGCATATCTATGTTGAAAGTAGCTATGGATATGGTTCTGAATTTTCATTTACAATAGAAAAAGCACCTGTAGAAGAGTATTTTAAGGAGATGAAACACTAACAGTATTCTTGTTCCAACAAAAAGTAAAATAGTTTCGGGATTATTATTTACTTTTGCCACAAATTATATAAATACAACAAGCAGTGGGAAGTAAAAATAAATTGAAGCGATTCAGAGAAAATGAAACATTTGAGAATGTGATTCAACCAACTCGTGAGGAGATGATTGCCGAACTACATTTGAAAGGTAAATGGGGTAAAGAGTTATTTAAAAACGACAATCCTATTGTATTAGAACTTGGATGTGGTAAAGGTGAGTACACTGTTGAATTAGCTAAACGTTTCCCTGATAAAAACTTTATAGGTATTGATATTAAAGGAGCTCGTTTTTGGCGTGGAGCAAAAACAGCTGTTGAATCAGGTATTCACAATGTTGCATTTTTACGTACACAAATTGAGCTAATAGAACATGCTTTTGCTCAAGGCGAAGTAAGTGAGATATGGATTACTTTCCCAGATCCACAAATTAAATATAAACGTACAAAACACCGTCTTACGAATAGTGAATTCTTAAAACGTTACAAGAATATTCTTACTTCTGATGGTATCATGAACCTAAAAACAGATAGCGAGTTTATGCATGGTTACACTTTAGGTCTTTTGCATGGAGAAGGACATGAAGTATTGTATGCTAATCACCACATCTATAAAAATGAGGGTGCACCTGCTGTTGTAACTGAGATTCAAACGTTTTATGAATCACAGTATTTAGAACAAAATAAAGCTATTACATATATTCAATTTAGAATAAAATAGAATGCAATTAGCGTATATCACGTTATTATTTTTTGGATTTTTAGCAGCAGTAGTTGGAGTTTCCTTACCAGGACTCTTAAATATGAATGCTGTTAAAATTGCAAATGAAGATAGTTATCAAAGTGCTTATAGATATGTTTTAGGTGCTTTGGTAGTTATCTTTATACAAACATATATTGCCATTTTTTTTGCTAAATTAATTGATTCAAGTGCCGCAATTACTGCTGCATTACATGAAATAGGTTTAGTAATCTTTGGAGGACTTACTATTTATTTTTTAGGATTTGCTAAAAAAAGAGAGCATAAAAAAGAAAATAGATCAAAACTGAGGCAAGTTCCTTTTTTCTATGGAGCGCTTTTGGCAGCAATAAATGTATTTCCTATTCCTTATTATGTTTTTTTAAGCGTAACTATAGCCTCTTATCACTATCCTATTTTTGTCCGAAGTTATACAGCAGTCTTCTCTTTAGGTGTAGTGTCTGGTTCAGCGTTAATGTTTTTCTTATATGTCTTTTTCTTTAAAAAGATTTCGAGAGAGGATGCTTTTTTACTGCATAATATTAATTATGTAATAGGCACGATTACAGGGATTATTTCGTTAATTACAGTGTATAAACTTGTGATATAATGAAAAGCGAAGACAATTTTTTTGAGCGTGTATATCAAGTTGTAAGAGAAATTCCAGAAGGAAAAGTAAGCACTTATGGTGCCATTGCAAAAGCTATTGGGGCTCCTCGTTCAGCACGTATGGTTGGCTACGCAATGAATGCAGCGCATAATGACGATACAATACCTGCCCACAGAGTTGTAAATAGAGTAGGTATGTTGACAGGCAAATTTCATTTTGATGGGACTAACCTTATGCAACAGTTGTTAGAAAATGAGGGAATAGAAGTGAAAAATAATGTAGTTCAAAATTTTAAAGAGCTACTTTGGATACCTGAAATTAGAGATATCTAAGAAGTTTTTTTGGATAATTACCTTTGTTATATGGTGTAGTCTTTTTGTTCTCAGAAGGGCTTTTTTTGTGCACAATTGTATAGCATAAAGCTCCTGTGCTTTCTTGAAATAATTTATTTTTTTTTCTATTTTGTACTGCTTTTTGTCGTTTTATTTCTTGTATTAGCCTTTATTTTCCTATTTATTTTCGTGTTTACGTACTATAATTGACCATTTTACCCAAGTTTAGTAAAAATTACTACCCTTTTTTTTGGAAGTAAAATCTTTTTATTTTGTATGTAATTAATTGTTTTACAGTGTTTTAATCTATTTTGTGATTTGTTCTGCTGCATATATTCATTTGCCTTTAAAGCCAGTATTTACTGGTAGTTTTATGGATTCGTTCAAGAGTTGTTGGACAATACCTCGAGAATAGTGGAGTAGAGCAGCTGTTTGTTGAACAATTGTCCACGGAATGTCCTCTATAGGTAGATAGAAAAAGCTGTTATAAAAAAAGAAAGGTGCAATGGTTCAGATATGAATTGGAGGAAGAGCAGGTCGTGTTATTTATTGTCAAACAGTTGATAGAAATAAATTAGAATATTTAACTTAACTTTATTGTTAAAATTAAATGGAAAAGAAATGATTGATCAAGTACGTAAAATCTATGGTACCTCTCTGTTTGGAGATATCATGATTAATTTGTTAGGGGCATTAATAGGAATTTTATTTATTGTATTGTCCTTTTTATATAGGGCTTCTATGATTGAGAATCTGGCTAATTCATACGATTCTACTAACCTCGCTTATTACTTTGTTGGAATGTTCATCTTTGGGTATGCTCTTAGTTTTTTCTTGTTGCGTAAAGTTTTTTGTGGTGAGTGGGAGATTGAAATTAATCAACAGACACTAAAAGTAAGATTAAAGAATGCTATTAAGGTTGTTCCTATCAATAGTATTAAACGTGTGGAAATTACAGGAAATAGTGTTCTGCGAAATATTGCTATCTCAACTACACAAGGTAAAATTAGAATGCGATATGGTTTTTATATTGAAAAATTTCAAAAAGGATATCGAACTGAATTGATGAAAGAAGTAAATGGGTTTATGAACGATTTGGACGAAGTGTTGACAGAGCATAATTATGTCAAAAAAGTAAAAAATAAAAGAGCAGGTCTTAGAGAAGTTAAGTCATTGAGTTATCATAAATGATAAGAGGTAATCTTTATGGGAGTTTGAGCTATTGCATAATAAGTTATAACAATTAGAGTACATTTGCTGATAAATAAGCAAGCATGAAAGAGGAGAAAGTATTTTTGTATGGTTCGAAGATGGCAATTAGTGTATTGATTATGTCCGTTATTTGTTTAGGCTTTGCACTTGTGTTAATCTATCAGATTTTTAGTAAAACAAGTCTTACTATATCATTGTTATTGGAATTTTGGAAGATATCTTTACTACTGATTCTCTTTGTTTTTTTAGGGTTAAATGGTATTGTATATGCTTTTAAAATATTGCGAAAGAGTTCGAATAATCAAGTTTTACTGAAATTAACCCCTGAAGGAATAACTAATTATGAGCGAAAGCTTGTATTAAAATGGCGAGACCTTGAAGATGTTATTTATATTAGTTATCGAAATAGATATGGGATAGGAGTAAAGATGAAAGATAAAAATCTTTTGTTTAAACAATTGCCTTTTTATAGTCGCTTACCCAATCAATTGTTTGGATTAAATGTTTTTGATGCACTATCAGGCGAGTATATTAAGGGAGATGGTAAAGTTGTTTATAGAGAGATAAAAGAATATTTTGATAGATTATAAGTTGTTTTTTAGTTAAATATAAATATGAAAAAGTTTTATTTGTTTTTGATTGTATCAATTATGTTTTTTGGAGCAGTAAGTTGTTCTAAAAGTGATGATACAGTAATATTCAAACAAGAAGATATTATTGGACATTGGTCGCACGTATCTTCAAAAATATATGATCCGAATAGAAAGTATTTAGGCGAAGGACCAGCAGAGGATAAGTATGGTTGCGGTACTGCTTTTTGGATAATTGATAAAAATGAGATGACTGCAGGACAATATACAGGGAGAGATAATAAAGGTAAGTGTATTGAAGAGAAAGAAACCTCAAAATATAGTTTCAGTGGAAACAGATTGTCTTCAGTAGATAGTAAAGGAAATGCAGAGTATTTCGATGTTTTACAGGCCACAAGTTCATCATTTGTGTTTATTAGTAAGCTTCCAGAACCTCTTTATATTAACGGGCTTGTTGTGCAATATGTTGAAATACATTTTAAAAAGATGAAGTAGAGATTTTCAAGGCAATTAGAATCATCAAAGGATAAAAATAGCCTCTTAATTTTAGTGATTAAGAGGCTATTTTTATGTTGATTACAGTAGTGATTAGTCTTTATAAGTTGTCATCTTCTTACTTATCTTCTGTTTGTGATAGAGCGATTAGTAAGTAAAGAAGCTCAGTCGTACTCCTAAGATCGTAATATTCAGATGGCATAGTTAACCAATATAAGGCAAGTAGTTTAGATAGCTGGTTGTCTGAGTATAAATATTGTTTTACTTGATCGTTTTGAAGTTTATTTGTGTAGTCTTTCAGTATCGGAAATTCGTTAGATGAATCTATTTTTTTTAATTCTTTTTTTAGGTCGGGAAGTTCTATGTATCCCGTTTTTTGTAGCGAGAGATAATCTTGATTGCTTAAACCGCAAGTTGTTGGATAATTAATTTTGATTTGACCTCCAGAAGTCCAAATGTCTTTATAGACATAATTTAGGTATTCATCTCTATAGTCCTCCTCTTTCTCAACATTCATAAAAGATACAATTTCTGGTGTTGTATTGGGATGTTTTGAAACAAGAATTTTTACAAGGGTAGACTTACTATTAGCTAACTGCTTTAAGGCATTTGTCGATGTAATAGGATTGAATGCTAAAGCTTTTTGTATTTCTGCTTCTTTCCGATGTGCCAATGAATCTAATGTTTCTACAGTTGTTAGAGGGTTTTTTGCTAATCCAGCTAATACATAAGAATTATCGTCTTTTAATAATTTATCATAGAGCTGCTGATTTATATTGCAATTAGCTGCAACAAGAGATCTGATGTATGTTTTGTAATTATATAGCTTTTCGAGTATCTCTATAGGAGTTGTTGTATTGCGCGCCATAATAATAATGGCATCTTCTTCTATCTCATTGTTTTCGTATTTTGTTAGTAACTGATTTAGAATATGAGCAGAAGGATAAGCGCGAGCAGCAATATACTGACTGTAGTAGTCTTCTTTTTCTTGCAGTATTATATCCAATATGCGATCTGTAGAGGCAGGGTTTGATGCGATTTTCTCTACAAAATACCAATTTTTTTCAGCCATAACTATGGTTAGGAGTAGTTCTTCGGATAAGTTTGGATTATTGATTATATTGCTTTTAATCTGATTTATCTCCCCCAACATATTATCGTACTTATAGAAATATTTGTGTTGTCTATAAGTTTCTTCGTCTTTTTCGTAATCATAGCCTTTTGCAAGTGCTTCTTTTATAATCTTTCTCGTTAACTTTTTGTAGTCTTTTGTGTAGAGGATAGAAGTGATAGAATCTCTTATCTCAAAATACTTACGAGGGTTATTTAAGGCATGATTTGCTTCTAAGTAGTCGATTAGTGTTAGGTCTGAATAGCCCTCTAATTTTTTATATATACTATCTAAGTATTTTGTTTTTGTAAAGGGGCTAATGGCCAATCGCATAAAGTTGGATGGATTGTTTGTAGCAATTAGTTCTTCAACTACTCGATCAGGTATTTCTTGTATATAGATATTGTGAAATATCGAAGACGTTTCTTGGTCTTTGTTAGTTGAACGGATATAGGTTAGTATGGGGTCAATGTATTGATTAGCGAGTTTTTCATTCGTTAATAGACAAGGATATAAATCAGGTTGCTTTGCCAACTGATCTATTACTGAGACTGGGGTGTCTTTGTGCATTAAGATGAAACAACGAACATCCTGAACAGTGTCTTTACTCATCTCAGTCAGTATCGCTTGTCTTTCATTCAAAGGCAATACTGTTGAACCAAACAAGTCGCTTAATGATTGTGCATTACTTAGGATAGAAAAACAGAAACACAAGACAAAAAAACAAGTTGGAATATACGTTCTATTATTCATAATAATTTGATGGTTAATCTCTTAAAGGTACGAATAATAAAAAGAATCTACTTCATTTATAGGTGTAGTTAGTTTAATTATATGGTAACTGTCAGCCTAAAACAGTAAAGCGTCAACCAACTAATACATTGGGAAGTTTACGCTAAATATCGTTTTGTCATCTCTACGAGTATAAGTCAGATACCCATTGTGCATTTCTACAATGTTTTTAGACAAAGGAAGTCCAATACCAGCTCCTTCTTCTCGAGTGGTATAAAAAGGAATGAATATTTTGTCTTTAATCTCAGGTAATATACCAGCTCCATTGTCTTGTACTTCTATCCAAATACGATTGTTTTTTTCAAAAAGGTGAATAACTATTTCTTTTTGTTCTTGTTTATTCACTGCATGCATCGCATTTGTTAATAAGTTGATGAACACTTGTTCCATTTGTTTTGCATCCCATTCCAATTGTGTTGATAACTCAAGGTTTATGTTGATATCAATGCCTTGCTTTTTGAACAATGGTGTAACAGTTTCTATACTTGTTTTCAATACTTGATTTACGGATACTACTTGTTTTTTAGGGCTCGATAGCATCGTTAGTTTGCGATAGTTGTCGATAAACTGTTGTAAGTGATCTGTTCTATTTACAATTGTACTAATACTTAGTTTGATGTCATCTAAGTCCTCTTCTGAAAGATGTTCTTCTTCCTCTAATATCTGTTGAGTATTGTGTGCTAAAGAATGTATAGGAGTTAAAGAATTCATTATCTCATGTGAGATAATCTTCATTAGGTTTTCCCATGTATCCCTTTCTTTTTTATCTAATACTTTTTGAATAGAATCAAGTAAAACAATAAAGTATTCTTGTTCTTGGCTGGTTGTATTAGAGGTTTGGAGAATAAAGGTTTGCTTTTCTTCTCTGTCTATTTGAATATCAATAGATTCTTTTGATTCTTTGAAATTAAGCAGTGATAAATGGCTTGTTAAAGAGGGAAGTAATCGCTCTAAGTTTTTCCAAGACTTGATTTTCGGTATATCAAAGAGGTTAGAGAAATAATCATTGATAAAAAAGATGTTCCACTGTTCTTCTTTTTTCTCTAAGATAATAATTCCTGTTTCTATATTGTTCAGGATATTTAGGTACACCAACTCACGGACGTCATTTTGCTGTTGTTGTTCTTGTAACTTGTGGTATAGTCGTTGCAAATTGGCAAGTGTCTCGTTGGATTGTTCTTTGTTTGTTTTTAGGGAATAGTCATCATATATCATAGCTAATACAATGCGATCTATTGTGGTATAATGCTTTTTTTGATAGAAAAAAAGCTCTGCAAATAGTGCCACAATAAATAAACAAACAAGAAAGAAAGAATAGAAAAGTTCTTTGGCAAAAAGTTGTATTGCAACTATGCCAAGTAGTACGATAAAAACGAAACGTATAAAAGTTTTGATATGAAAAGACTTCATGAGAAAAAGGTACTTAGTTTTTAATATTATATTTCTCTAATCTTCTGTATAAGGCGGCTCTGGATAAGCCTAATTCGTCTGCTGCTTGTGAGATATTGCCACTGTGCTTGTCTAATGCTTTTAAAATAGAATTGCGCTCCATGTCTTGCAACGTATTTTCTTCTGTTGTATTGTCGTTAATCATTGTAGAAGAAATACCAAAGTCGTTTAGTGTAAGTTCATCCTCTTCAGTTAAAATAAGTGCACGTTCTACACGGTTTTGCATTTCACGTATATTTCCTTTCCAATCGTAGCATTTTAAAGCATGTTGTGTAGTCGGGGATATACTCGGTGCATTGCGTTCATATTTTGCAGCATATTCTGTAATAAAGAAATTGACTAAAGGTAAGATATCCTCAAGGCGTTCTCGTAAAGGAGGTAACTGCAAAGTAACTGTATTGATGCGGTAAAACAAGTCTTCTCGAAAGTGTTTTTGATTTACTTCGTCCTCTATATCAGCATTTGTAGCTGTAATAATTCGGATATCAACAGGTCTAACTTTCGATTCGCCAAGACGAATAATACTTTTGGATTGAATTACTTGTAATAATTTGGCTTGTAAGTGTAGGGGTACATTCCCTATTTCGTCTAAAAATATTGTTCCTCCATCTGCCGCTTCAAATCGACCAGCAGTATCTTGTTTTGCATCTGTAAAGGCTCCTTTGGCATAACCAAATAACTCACTTTCAAAAAGGTTTTCGTTTAATGATCCTAAGTCAACATGAATAAAAGGTTGATCCTTTCGAGGAGAATTGTCATGAATGTATTTAGCTAATACATATTTACCTGTTCCATTTTCTCCTAATATTAGGGCGTTTACATCTGTTTTTGCTACACGAATAGCCATAGTATAAACTTTTTGTATACTAAGCGCTTGTCCAATAAAAACATTGTTTTCTGCTGTTGTCTTTTGGGCAACAGTTTCTTTTTTGCGGACTTGTTTTACTGCGGATTTCACTGTTTCGATGAGAGCCTCGTTGTTCCAAGGTTTTAGGATATAATCTACAGCGCCTAATTTAATTCCTTCCACAGCAGTTTCTACATTTCCATAAGAGGTCATTAAGATTATTTGTGTATTTGGGGCTGCTTTTATTATTTCTTTAAACCAGAAAATACCTTCTTTGCCATCTTCAAAACCAACGCGATAATTCATGTCTAATACGATAACATTTACCTCGTTTTGCGATAATATTTCTACTATTTTTTTAGGATTATTATTGGTCAATACAGTTTCAAAATGTCTTTTTAAGAGCATTTTTGCGGCAATTAGTACCTCTGAATTGTCGTCTAATACAAGAATAGTGGCATTTGTTTTTCTCATCGCTATAAGGTGTTATTCGAAAGTGAACAAAAAGGTGTTCGATATTGAACACTTTGTTTTTTTTGTAATTGGTAATTGATTGATAATTAGTTTGTAGAGTAAGATTTATTTATTGGCACATTATTGTTGTTATGTATTAAAAATAAGAACAAATGGATCGTACTCTTCCACGTAAAAATAGAAAAAAACTAAAGATAATACTCATGGTAGTAGGTATTATCATTTTTGGAGTAGTGAGTTATTTTACTTTTTTTCAAAATGTAGCATTGTATGTGACAAAGAAAGAAATACGTGTTCGCTCTGTTGAAGAGGGAAATTTTGAAGAGTACATCTCTTTTCAGAGTCAGGTGGAACCATTGCAATCACTTTTGGTAAATATTACAGAGGGCGGGGCTGTATTGGAGCGATTGGTGGAAGATGGGAGTATGGTAGAAATAGGACAACCTTTGGCACGGTTGTATAATCCAAGTTCTGAATATTCTTTTATGTCGCAAGAAGCATCACTGATAGAGCAGATAAATAATTTGAATGTGAATAAGATGAATATTCGCAATCAAGAGTTAAATTTAACCAAAGATTTAATTAGTATAGAGTATGACTATAAGAATGCTGAATTACAATATGATTTGAATAAAAAGCTCTATGATCAAGAGATATTGTCTACAAGTGATTGGAATAAAACAAAGGAAACTTTGTTATATCAAAAAAAGAGAAAGGCACTGATGGAAGAGAGTATAAAAAAGGAAAAACAAAGTAATGTTTTGCAAATACAACAAATAGATCAAGCAATGGCAGTGATGAGCAAGAGTTTGGCTAAGTTGCGCGAGAATAGTGAGAATTTTTTGTTGAAGGCTCCTGCAACAGGAAGGTTGTCTTCTTTTGAGGCGATATTAGGTAAAACATATAATGGAGGAGAAAGTATTGGTAAGATTGATGTGATGAAGGGGTATAAATTAGTTGCTCAAGTAGATGAGTTTTACTTAGATAAAATAGCGATTGGACAAAAAGGACAGATAGATTTGAAAGGTGAATTACAAAAAGTAGAGGTCATCAAAATATTGCCAGAAGTAAAGAATGGTAGATTTGAAGTGCATTTGGCTTTTGAAAAAGAAATGAAGCAAAAACTACAAGAAGGAACAACTGTAGGGGTTAAACTGTTTTTGTCAGGAAAAGAAAAAAGATTGCTGTTGGCTAAAGGAAACTTTTTTCAGGATACCAAAGGAGAGTGGGTATATGTGATTAAAAATAATAAAGCAAAGAGAAGAAGTATAGAAATAGGACGTGAGAATCCGACTTACTACGAAATAATCTTTGGATTAGAAGTAGGGGAAGAGGTAATAGTGTCGAGTTATAAAGATTATTTAAGGGTTGAACAGTTAACTATAGAAGAATAATATGGTGATAGAAATAAAACAATTGTCTCGCGTATTTCAGACAGAAGAAGTTGAGACAACAGCATTGAACAATGTATCGTTGAATGTAAAACAAGGAGAGTTTATCTCTGTGATGGGACCTTCAGGATGTGGTAAGTCTACTTTGCTAAATATTATTGGGCTTTTAGATAGTGCTACAGGGGGGAGTTATTTGATGTTGGATAAAGAGATGGTTGGATTGTCTGAAGGACAAAGAGGAAAGATAAGAAAAGAGAACATAGGATTTATATTTCAAAACTTTAATCTTATAGACGAATTGTCTGTGTATGATAATATTGAACTACCCCTGATCTATAATAAAGTATCAAGTAGTGAACGCAAGAAGCGTGTAATGGAAATAGCAGAACGATTGAATATAGTACATCGTTTAAAGCATTATCCGCAACAATTATCTGGAGGACAACAACAACGTGTAGCTGTTGGAAGAGCTTTAGTAACTAATCCAAAGATTATTTTGGCGGATGAGCCAACAGGTAATTTGGATAGTAAGAATGGAAATGAAGTAATGGAGTTATTAACAGAATTGCATCAACAAGGAGCTACTATTATTATGGTAACTCACTCTACACATGATGCTTCGTATTCTGAACGTACTATTTTGATGAAGGATGGTATGATTTTATCAGAAAAAGAGAATACGAAGATTGTAGATGTTTTTGCAGAATAATACAATAAAATTATGGTACGTATATTAATTGCATTAGCGATGTCTCTTTTGTCTTTTATTATGTATGGGCAAGGAAAACAAGTGGTCACTATTTCAGGAGGTGTTCAATCGTTGAATGTGGCTTTGCCTATATCAGTTACAATTGATGCATCAAAAGATTCTGACAAAGTAGAAATAGTAACAGATAATGCTGTAGGCGCTGAGTTGATTCAAGTGAAACAATCAGGAACAAAATTGATTATAGGGTTGAAACCCTCAAGTAAGAGAACTAAAAACATAGGAAGCATTAAAATTAACTTGTCTCAAAAGGGAATTGTAAACTATGAGGTAAGCACAGTAGCTAAAGTAGTAGTAAACGGAAGAGTGACTGGGGATAATGCTAAGATTGCAGTAGATGCTACAGGATCTTTAGATGCAAGTTTTTCTGTTAATACAATTAGTATTAATGTGGACTCTGCTGGAAAATATATAGGAAATGTAGTAGCTAAAACGATGAAATCCAATGTAGATAGTGCTGGTAAAGTAGTAGTGACTGGAGATGTGGAAACATTAAATGTAAATGTAGATAGCGCTGCTTCTTTTGATGGTAAAGGATTGAAGGCTAAATATGTGAAGGTAGAAGTTGATTCAATGGGAAAAGCAGAGGTGTATCCAACAGAAAGTTTGAATGCTTATGCTGATTCAATGGGAAAAGTAATCTATCACAATACCCCTAAAGAAATAAAAAAATATACTGATTCAATGGGATCAGTAAAGGCAAAGTAAAGGTTTATGTTGCAGAATTGGATTAAAGTATATCTCAATGTTATCAATAAGTCAAAGATGTTTTTTGTATGGAATATCTTGGGACTTGCAGTGGGTATGGCGTCTGTTATTTTAGCGATTACTTATTTAAAAAGTGAGTATAGTTATAACAAATGGATACCTGATGGAGATCAGATTTATGAGTTGAATCTTGAGATGGGAGCACAATCCAATTCAATTGTTATACCAGCAGGAGTAGGACCTTATTTAATTAATCAAAAAAAGGTAGATAACTACTGTTATTACGCTTTGGAATATCTTGATTTTTATGGAGAAACAGAGCATAAGCAAGGAGTGATTAATAAAATATTGAATACACAAAAAACGTTCTTTGACTTTTTCCCTTATACTTTTAAGTATGGCAGTAAAGAACAAGTGTTTGAACAGGAGTACGCTATTGCTATCTCTACTCGATTGGCAAAAGAGTTTTTTGGAACAGTCAATCCTATAGGAGATACCTTGTCTTTGGCCCATCAAAAGTATGTGATTGGAGGAGTGTATGAGTTGAATGATAATGCGACAATAATGCCTGAAGTAGTGTTGCCAAATATGGAATGGAACAGCACTGATACACCTTCATTGTGGCAAGAAAATGCAGGAGGACTATTGTTGAAAAAGTCAAAAGGGATTCAAAATACGGCATTGTTAGAGGATTTGAATAAGGTGTATTATGATAAGAAAAAACGTAATAAATATTTTGAAGAAAAAGGAGATATCATACAAACCAAATTAGTTGCTTTAAAAGATATTCGTTTTGACTCTAAGCAGGCTGCTTTATTGGAAGGGAAAACAAATGAAACAACCTTATTGTTAATTGTGGGATGTTCTTTGATGATGTTTTTATTGACATTATTAAACTATACCAATTTCAATCAGGCCAATGTATTGAGTCGGGTTAAGGAATTTTCTCTGAGACGGGTTGTAGGTGCTTCAAAAGGAGTTGTGATTTTGCAACTGATGTTTGAAACAATAGTGAATACATTGATTGCTTTAAGTATAGCTTTTGTTTTTATTGAATTGAATTTGCCAACATATAATAGTTTTTTACATCAGGAATTACCTTTTTATTGGAAATACTATTGGGAGATTTTATTGTTGGTAATTCTCGTTACAACTTGTGTTGGAGGAGTATTTCCTGCTTTGTTTGCAAGTTATATTTCTAATCAATACAACTATAAGAGTTTAAAACTCAAACAACGTTCACAATTTTGGAGAATGGCATTTGTGGTTGTTCAGTTAATGATTTCTTTTTTCTTTTTGATGGCAGGAGGTATTGTACACTCTCAAGTAAACTATATGCAGCAAAAGGAAAGAGGATTTAAGGGAGAAAACGTATATCAAGTGAAGCTATATAGTCAACAGATAAAACGTAAGCTGTATCGAAAGTCTAAAGTAATAGATGAGTTGAAAAAGATTCAAGGAGTGCAAAATGTCGCTTTATCAACTCTTTCTTTTAAAAGGAACTCAGTAAATAAAAATCATACAATTTATTATAAGCAGCAGAAAATCACAGATTTTGTTATGGAAGGTGTGGATGAGAATTACTTGAAAATGATGGGGTTTGTATTTAAAGGAGAAAAAGAAAATATTGAGGAGGATTTACCAACAGTAGTTGTAAATGAGAAGTTTGTAAAGTTGTTGCATACCACAACAGAAGAAGTGTTAGGAGAGGTAATATCCTATGAAGGGAATACTTTTATTATTCAGGGAGTTATTCAGGATTTTTATAGAGATGGTTTTGAAGAAGGAATTAAGCCTATGTTGCTGTTTCATTGGAAAGATATTGATTTTATGCCCTATACAATAGAATCTGCTTCGATTCAAATTGCACCAGATATGCTTGATGAAACTTTAGAACGATTACAAACCTATTGGATTGTGGCTATAGATTATGAATATCCTTTTGAATACATCGCTGTAAATGAGCAATTTGATAAGACATTCCAATATGCTTTATCACAGCGAAATATGTTTATCGTTTGGAATATAGCTGTATTGTTAATTGCCATTTTTGGAGTTTATGCTGTTTTATCCTTTGTGATGGAACGCAGGTTAAAAGAGATAGCAATTAGAAAGGTATTAGGTGCAAGTTCAAAAGAAATCATTTGGATGTTTATACGTCCATTTGTGATGGCTTTACTCCTTGCTTTTACTGTGGTTGTTTATCCTTCTTATTGTTTGATGGAGCATTGGGTAAGTCGATTTACTTATAATGTAGGAATAGAGGGCTACTCGTTTGTTATGGCTTTTCTTGTTTTGACAGCGATTACAGTAATTGTTTTACTGATTAAGATTAGAAGAGTTTTGAGAGGAAATATAATAGAATATATTAAATACGAATAAAGATGCTAAAGAATTGGTTGAGAATATATTGGTATAATGTGAAAAGAAATAAGCTTTATTTCCTATTAACTATTATTGGAATGGCGATAGGACTATCAGCTATGATTATCTCGTATTTATATTATAGTGAAGAAAAATCATATGATACATGGCATCCAGAAAGTAATCGAGTGTTTTGTGTTGAGACAAGATTTTCAGAAAAGGAGAGCTGGCCAATGTTATCATACCCTTATGGATCAAAAGTAAAAGAGCTTTCCCCTGAGATTGAATCATATGCTTATGTAGATAATCATTACAGAGAAGGAGTATCATTTATTGAAGGTGAGCAAAAGATTTTTAAAGGTGCTCTATTTAGTCAGTCAAATTTCTTTAAGTTATTTCCTTTTGAGATTATAAGTGGAGATAAATTAAAACCTTTTAATGGGCCTGATCAGGTTTTTATTAAAGATACATATGCCGATTATATGTTTGGGAGTAGTAATCCAATAGGTAAGGTAATTACTGCATGGGGAGTTCCATATACAGTGAGAGGAGTATTTAAGTCAGTAGAAACAAAGAATTCAGTAGATCCTAATTTAGTTTTTAATGCTCTTGATCAGAGAGAAAAAGATGCAATTGCAGAAGCTTCGTGGGGTAATTTCAATTGTGCTTTATGGCTGAAATTGAAAAACCCTAAGGATAAAGAAATTATTGAAAAGCGTCTGAGAAATATTTATGAGCATGAGGTTATTGCTCCTGAGGCAACAAAAAAAGGAATGACTAATGATGAATTTAAAAAGTCAGAAGGATATGCTTCATTAACATTCTTATTAAATGATTTAAAGAGTCAGCGCATGGTAAGCAATATAAATATTAATGCAACACCAGAAGAGGCGGCTAATGTAGCAAGAATATATATTGCGTTAGGATTATCAGTGTTGATTTTGTTATTGTCTGTATTTAATTACATCAATTTGACTACAGTACAAGTAATGAATAGAGGTAGGGAAGTAGGCATGCGTAAAACATTTGGTGCAAGTCAACGAAGTTTAATGTATCAAAATTACTTTGAGTCATTTATTACTTGTGTATTATCAATTGTTTTATCCTTCGTGATTGTTGAATTTGCTTTACCAAGTTTGAGGGTGTTTTTTGGAGCAAGTTTATCGTTTAATGTGTTTTTATATATCCCTCAGTTGTTGTTGTTTTTAGCAATAGTTGTTTTGTTAGTGGGAACAATACCAGCTTTATATATCTCCAGTTTTAAAACAGTTGAGGTTTTAAAAGGAAATATTAAGAGAAATAGAAAGGGAATATGGTTTAAGAATTTGTTGTTGACAGTACAGTTTGTTGTAGCTTGTTTTTTTATTATTGGTTCAATCATTGTAAACCAGCAAGTAAACTATATGGTGAATAAAGATTTAGGATATAAACCAAAACAGGTAGTTGCTGTGATGTACAATTTCAGAGCTGATACAAAAGATCCAATAAAAGTATATGAGCGATTAAAGAAGGATGTTTTAAAGATAAAAGGAGTAGAGGATGTAACTACTTGGACGCTGTTATTAGGAGGAAAAGGATATGCTTCTTCAGGATATAGTTATAAGGGGAATCAAGTGCAAGCTGGCGTCGCATCAATGGATGATAATGCACTTGATCTGTTTGATATTAAATTAAAGGAAGGTAGAAAACTGTCTAATACGTTGGCTTCAGATAGTATAAGCAATGTAATGATTAATGAAAAAGCAGCTTCGTTAATGAAGGAAAGTAATCCTATAGGGAAAGTATTTGACTGGAATGGGGAACGATTAACTATAGTTGGTGTAGTTAAAGATTTTAATCTTTTTGGATTGGAGCATGATTATAGACCCCTTCTTTTTATGACTTTGAATAGAGATAAAGGGTGGGGAGCTAATATACAGGAGATGTCTATTAAAATAACGTCTGAGCATAGTAAAGAGGTTATGGATGCTATTGAAAAGGTATGGAAAAAGCACAATATTTCTGATACACCATTTATGTATCAATTTGTAGATAAGCGTTTTGCTTCAACGTATAGTAAAACCATACAGGAACGCAATGTGTTTATGGTGTTGAATTTTTTAGTAGTATTTATAGCTTTATTTGGTTTGTATAGCTTGGTTTCATTTACAATTAATTCCCGATTAAAAGAAATTGCTATACGAAAAGTTTTAGGGGCAACACCCAGTCATTTAATAAAACTATTAGCAGGGCAGTATTTGTTTTATTGTTTTCTTGGGTTTGTGATTGCCTTGTTTCCTAGTTATTATTCTTTAAATAAATGGCTAAGTCATTATGCTTTTAGAATAGATATTGCTATTACCCCTTTTGTGTTGTGTTTAATAGCTATTATAGTCTTAACAGCATTAATAGTGTTTGTGAAAGCATGGAAAGCAACTCAAACAAATATTTTGAAATACATTAAATACGAATAGAATAAATAACCATAAAATAGAATAAATATGAAAAAAATAATGTTACTCTTCTTATTAGTAGGAGGAAGTGTTTTTGCACAAGTTAAGGATACAAGAAAGGTTGCTGATTTTAGCAAAATGAAGGTTTCTCAAAGTATAAGGTTAGACTTTACTTATGGTAAAGATAAAAGTGTTGTGGTAGAAGTAGAAGATAAAGAAGATTTACAGTATGTGAAAACAGAAGTATCTGCTGATGGAGTATTAAAGGTTTATATAGATCAACCAAGTAGTTGGAAGATTTTAAGAATAAAAAATGTAAAGGTTTATGCAAGTAACCCTACTTTGAGTGAGGTTGGAGTATCTTCTTCTGCTAATTTTCGTTTGCTAAACACGGCTAAATCAAAAAGTCTGAAAGTGAGTACAAGCAGTTCAGCCAGTTATCAAGGAGGTTTAGTACAGACAGATAACTTGTTTTTAGAATCAAGTTCTTCTTCTGCAATTGAAGGGAATTTTGAAGTATCTAATCAAGCGAATATAGCATCCAGCTCTTCTGCTTATATGGATATCAATTTAAAAACAAATAGAGCAAATTTTGAAGCAAGTAGTTCTTCTAATTTGAAAGTTTCTGGTACTGCTAACGATGTTGTTGCAACAGCATCAAGTTCTGCGTCTATTAATGGAAAAGGATTGACTGCAAAAATATTAGATGGTAAGGCAAGTTCATCTGGTTCAATAGATATGAATGTGTCTGAGGAGATAAAAGGAAAAGCAAGTTCATCAGGAAGAATTATTTATACTGGTGCTGCTAAACTTGTAGAAAAAAAGGTGTCTTCATCAGGACAGATTAAAAAAGGATAATAACTAATTAAGGATTTCTAATGATTACTAACTGGCTTAAATTGTATGTGAAAAACATTTGGAAGAACAAGTTCTTTTCAGTGTTGAATGTATTGGGACTTTCTATAGGTATTGCAGCATTGATATTGTCAATCCTTTATTGGAAGCATGAAAAAAGTTATAATCAGTGGAATCCCTATAAAGATAGAGTTTATGAATGCTATAGGAATTTAAGTGGTACTCCTGCTCCTTGGCTACCAGCTCCTATCGCTAATCAGTTGGATCAACAAAAAGAGGTTGTAGAATCTTATTGTTTTATGTCTCATGATTGGCCAGAATCAAGTATTGAAATAGAAAATAGAAAAGACTTTTTATATGATTTAAAAACTGCACAGGCTTCTTTTTTTGAATTCTTTCCTTTTGAACCTGTTTACGGATCGGCTAAAGAGTACCAGAAAAATTGGAAAGATGCTCTTGCAATCAATATAGAACAAGCTGAACGATTGTTTGGAAAGAGAGTTAACCCTATTGGAAAATCAGTTGTTTTAAGTGATGGGCAAGTGTTATTTGTTCGATTTGTATACAATGTACCAGGAAATTCTTCATTAGCACCTAAAGGAGTGGTTTCATATGCGATAGAAAATGATTTAAAGCGCAATAGAGAAAGTAATTGGTCTGACTGGAATTATAATTTGTTGGCGAAATTCCATAAAGGAATTGTTGTTTCAGAAGTACAAAAACGCTTGGCAGACCATTTACTGGATCCTCTATTTGAATTGTATGCAAAAGAAGAAGGGGTAGAAAAGGACGAATACAAAAAGCTTGCTAAAGACGACATGATGTATTTTTATGCTCTCGATGATATTCATCTGAATCCTAAATCTGTTTTATTAGGAGCAGGAGCAACAGCGTCAAAAATGCTTTATATGTTAATTGGTGCTGCTGTATTATTATTGTTGTTGTCTATATTAAATGCAGTGAATTTGGCTTTGGTTAATGGCTTTAATCGTGCGAAAGAGGTTGGTATACGTAAAACCTTAGGCGGCACAAAAAAGCAATTGATAGGGCAGTTTATATTTGAAACAAGTATAACTATCGGTTTTAGCATGTTGATTTCATTGGTCATTGTAGAAATGATATTGCCTTATTTTAATTTGTTAATTAATAGAACAATAGTTTTTTATTTTAAAGAGTTTATTCCTTTGTTATTACTGATTATAGGACTACTAATTGTAGTAACAGGAATATTGCCAGCATTGTTTATTTCTTCTTTTGATACTTTAAAGGTGCTTAAGGGAAATTATATGAGAAGTAAATCGGGACTACTTATTAGAAATTCACTTTTAATTGTTCAGTTTTTTATTGCTTTTTTCTTCTTAACAGTTACTCTTGTTGTAAATAAACAGGTAAACTATATGCTAAATCAAGATTTAGGATTTAAAGGGGAACAAGTAGTAAATATTCAATTTAAGCTCAATAATGTGGAGAATAGAGATACATTTTTTAAGCAGATTGTTACTGATTTTAAGAAGGTAAAAGGAGTGAAGGCTGTAACAGAACACTCTGTGAATTTTGGACCTGGGTTTTACAGTAGTTCAACTAATAGAATAGGAGAAGTAGCACATCAAAGCGGTAATATAATTGTTGATTATGGGTTCAAAGATGTCTTTGATATTACTATAAAAGAAGGACGTTTTTTTGATCCAAAACTTAGTACAGATGCATTAGATAAAATTCTGGTCAATGAAGCTTTTGTTCGTGCGTTTAATTTAGGAAATGAAGCTTTAGATAAGGAAGTAGAATGGAATGGACGTTATTTTAGAATTATAGGAGTAATAAAAGATATGAACACACAAGGTTTTGCTAATTCATTAGAACCATGTACTTATTTTTTGCCAAATGCGACAAATTGGTTTCACAATTTACTTCAATCTGTCTCTGTAAAGATTGATTCACATAATACACAACAGACATTAGATAGAATAGAGCAGTTTTGGAAACAAAGAGTAGATCACACATATCCTATAAAATACACTTTTGCTAATCAAGATTTTAAAAAGAGTTATGAAGGTACATTGTATCAACGTACTTTGTTTTTAGTATTAACAAGTGTTTCTGTATTTATTGCTTTGTTTGGATTGATTGCTATTGTGGCATTTAATATTCAAAATAGATTGAAAGAAATTGCGATACGCAAAGTACTTGGGTCTGAAACAGGAGAGTTAATTTATCAATTAACTAAAAGATATTTTATGTACTGTATGGTCGGATTTATTATCTCTGTATATCCAGTTGTTTATTTGTTGAATTTGTGGTTAGAAGGTTTTGCTTATCGCATTGAACTAACGTTGTCTCCTTTTATAATTTCATGGAGTGTATTGATGTTGTTTTCCTTAGTTTTAGTTGTATTTAAAGCTTGGCAAGCTACACGTATTAATGTTTTAAAGTATATCAACTATGAATAAAAAACTTTCTTTATTAGTTGGATTCCTCTTTAGTGTAACTGGATTTGCTCAAGAACACTGGACATTGCAAGACTGTGTTAAAAAAGGAGAAGCAAATAGTTTAAAATTAAAAGTAGCAGCTTTGGAGACTCAAGTCAAGGAAAAAAGTAAACAAAGCATTGCATCATATTATTTGCCTGAAGTGACGTTAAATGGAACGCAGAGTTATAATTTTGGAAGTGCAATTGATCCCAATACTAACAGTCGTGTGAGTTCTAATATACAGTCAACACAAGCATCAATAGATGCAGGGATGAGCCTATTTGATTATACCTCTTTTATTAATCATAAAAGACAAAGTTTAATGATTGATTATGCTTCTTTAAATGAGAAAGAAGTATTGTTTGAATATCAATTAAGTATATTGATGTTGTTCTATGATATTTTAGAATCACAGTCTATGTTGGAGCTGCAAAATATCCAGTTAGTCAATAGTAAAGAGAATTTAGAACGAGTGCAAAAAGAAGTTGATGCGGGGGCTAAATCAAAAAGTGATTGGTATGATATAAATTATATTTACCACAATGAATTAATCAATATTGAACAGACTAAAAATAGTCTGTATAATCAGAAATTACAACTGTTACATTTATTGTACGTAGAAACTGTAGAACCACAAGATTACGATGTTGTTCAATTAGAGGAATCTATTGGACAAGAGAATAGTTATGTGTTTAATGCTTCAGTAGAAAAACTGCGTACGAATCAGTTGATTTTGGAGCAAGATAAACAGTTGTTGTACGCTAAGAATTTGCCTCGTGTGAGTTTAAATTATCAATATGGCTCTTTCTATTCTAAACCATTTGATAGCGATATAGAAATGCGTGTAAACTCATTTGCCAAACAGATAGGAGACAACAAGAGTCACTATGCAAGTTTGAAGGTTAGTATTCCTGTTTTTCAGGGAGGGAATATACGTCGTGAAGTTCGAGTGAAAAAGGAAGAAATACGCTTGAATACACTGCGTATAAAGGAAAGTGAAGTAAAGCTTAGAAACCAAATTATTGTAATTAGTAAGGAAATTGATCAATTGAAAGCTATTGCTTTACAACTACAAAATAGTATAGAACTTTCTGAAAAAACATTTGCAACAACGCAAGCTAAATATGAAAATGGAAAGGTTGATATTTTCTCTTTTAATGCGGCAAAAAATCAATTATTAAATTCTCAATTTGCTTTGAAAAAGAATACACATAATCAAGCTTATTTGACCAGTAAAATAAAATTGTACAACTCTAATACACTATAAGTAAAAGTTATACAACTATTTGTATTTAGAATATATTAACTACAAAAATTAAAATATTCACACTATATTTGCGTAAGACAGTATATATTTTAAATAGTTGAAAACTAATCTTATATAATGAAATTAGATAGAAAAGAAATTCTTAAAGCCTTAGAAACGATCACAGTGGCTGGGGAAGGAAAGAATATGGTGGAGAGTGGAGTTGTTAGTAACGTAATGACTTTTGGAGATGAAGTAGTAGTGGACTTAGTGTTGAGTACACCTGCATTACACATCAAAAAGAGAGCAGAAGTTGACGTAATGAAAGCTATCCATGATAACGTTTACGAAAAAGCAAAAGTAAAAGTTAATATAAAAGTAGAGGCAGCAGAAAAGCCTGAGATTAAAGGGAAGGCTATTCCTGGCATCAAAAATATTGTAGCCGTATCTTCTGGAAAAGGGGGAGTAGGAAAATCTACAATTACTGCAAATTTAGCTGCTACATTAGCTAATATGGGATTCAAAGTAGGTGTATTAGACGCTGATATTTATGGTCCATCAATGCCAATTATGTTTGATGTAGAGAACGCAAAACCTATCTCTGTTGAGGTAGATGGACGTTCAAAAATGAAACCTATCTCTTCTTATGGTGTAGAGATTCTTTCAATAGGATTTTTTACTAAAGGTGATCAAGCAATCATCTGGAGAGGACCAATGGCTGCAAAAGCATTAAATCAAATGATATTTGACGCTGATTGGGGAGAATTAGATTTCTTATTATTAGACTTACCTCCAGGAACAGGAGATATCCACTTATCTATTATGCAATCGTTGCCAATTACTGGTGCAGTAGTCGTTTCTACTCCACAAGCAGTTGCATTGGCAGATGCTAAAAAAGGAGTATCTATGTTTATGTCAGAAAGTATCAATGTACCTGTATTAGGTATTGTTGAGAATATGGCGTATTTCACTCCTGAAGAACTACCAAACAATAAGTATTACATTTTTGGAGAAAATGGAGCAAAGAATCTTGCAGAAGACTTACAAGTACCATTCTTAGGAGAGGTGCCAATTGTACAAAGTATTCGTGAAGCAGGAGATTATGGTCGTCCAGCAGCATTACAGAATGATACGGTAATTTCAAAAGTATTTGAAGAAGTATGTCGTAATGTGGTGGAGCAAGTAGTGAAAAGAAATGATTCATTACCTCCTACCGAGGCTATCAAGATTACAACTATGGCTGGATGTTCAGCTACAGGTAAAAAATAATTGAATAATATATTATATTTTAAATATATGACATCAGAAACTATCAGAGAAAACGTTATGAAGGCGTTAGACGAGATTCGCCCGTTTTTGCAAACCGATGGAGGAGATATTACATTAATTGAAATAGTTGATGACAAACACGTCAAAGTTCGCTTGGAAGGTGCTTGTACAGCTTGTAATGTCAATCAAGTAACATTGAGCGCAGGAGTGGAAACTACAATTAAAAAATATGCTCCCGAAATCGAGACGGTAGTTAATGTTGGATAAAAATAACAAGTCAACTATAGTATGCTGTAAATTTTTTTAACAGTTTTTTGCTATAGTTGACTTTTATCATTTTTAATAAAAACAACAAAGGAGAACTTTGTACTAAAGAACTACATCATGATTGAAACCGATATAATTATAATTGGGGCGGGACCAACAGGTCTTTTTGCTGTTTTTGAAGCAGGATTACTAAAGCTAAAGTGTCACTTAATTGATGGACTACCACAACCTGGAGGACAATTAACAGAGCTTTATCCTAAAAAACCTATTTTCGATATCCCAGGATATCCATCTGTAGGGGCTTCGGAATTAATTGACAACTTGATGGAACAAATCAAACAGTTCCAGCCAGGTTTCACTTTAAACGAAGTTGCAGAAACAGTTGAAAAACTTGAAGATGGTACTTTTATCGTTACAACCAATAAAGGAACTAAACACCATGGTAAAGCAGTAGCTATTGCAGGTGGATTAGGATCTTTTGAGCCACGTAAACCAGAATTAGATAATATCACTGACTTTGAAGACAAAGGAGTAGAATACTTTGTGAAAAAACCAGAAATGTTTGCTGGCAAAAAGATTGTTATTGCAGGTGGTGGTGATTCAGCATTGGATTGGAGTATTTATTTAGCGGATATTGCTGCAGAAGTACATTTAGTACACAGACGTAATGAATTCCGTGGAGCGTTAGATTCAGTAGAAAAAGTACAAGCACTTAAAAACCAAGGAAAGATTAATTTAATCACTCCTGGAGAAATTATAGAGCTTAAAGGAGGAGAAAAGTTAGAAAGTGTTGTTGTAGATGTTGAAGGAGAAAAACGTGAGATTGCATGTGATAACTTTATTCCTTTATTTGGTTTAACGCCAAAACTTGGACCAATTGCTAATTGGGGATTAGAAATAGAGAAAAACGCTATCAAAGTAGATAATTCGTTAGACTATCAAACTAATATTCCGGGAATATATGCTATTGGGGATGTTAATACATATCCAGGGAAATTGAAGTTAATCTTATGTGGTTTTCATGAGGCAACTTTAATGTGCCAGAGTGTTTATAACATGGTTAATCCAGGTAAAAAATTTGTATTGAAATATACAACTGTATCAGGTATCAACGGTTTTGATGGAACACGTAAGGAAGCTGAAAAAGCAGTTGTCAAATCTATAGATTAATATGGCAGAAGATATTAAAATAACTATTATCGATAGAGAAGGGGTATCTCATGAAGTTGAGGCTCCAACAGATATGCAAATGAATATTATGGAGGTTGTTCGTGCTTACGAATTAGCTCCAGAAGGAACAATTGGTATTTGTGGAGGAATGGCAATGTGTGCTTCTTGTCAGTGTTATGTTTTAAATGCTGATGAGGTAGAACTTCCTGAAATGAATCCAGATGAAGAAGCTATGTTGTCAGAGGCATTTAATGTAAAAGATAACAGTAGATTAGGATGTCAATTGCATATTGTACCTGAAATGGAAGGACTAAAAATACAATTAGCCCCAGAAGTTTAATTACAATTAAAACAAATAAAAAAGGGAACTATACATCTGTATAGTTCCCTTTTTGTATCATATATTTTGATTATTCTGCTTTTGTTTCTTCAACAGTACTTCCTTTACTTTTTACTAATTTGATAATAATTGGTAATGTTGTAACTAAAACCAAGAATATAATGATGTACTCTATATAGTGTTTTAAATCTATTCCATAAGTACTTTCTAACCATACTTGCAAATAGTGCCCTGCAAAAATTAATGTAGTTGCCCATAAGAAAGAACTGATAACATTGTACAACATAAAACGTTTAATGTCCATTCTTACAATTCCTGCAATAATAGGAGCAAATGTTCTTACAACAGGTAAGAAACGTGCAAAGATAATAGCTCTTCCCCCATGGCGTTCAAAGAACACTTTTGACTCATACAAATATTTCTTCTTATAGATAAAATTGTCTTTTACATTGTAGAGATAATTTCCACTCCTTGCGCCAAACCAATAGCCAAATGAGTTTCCGAGTATCCCTGCCAAAGCAACTAATGTTGATAGTAATGCTACATTCCAGAAATCACTTTCTATTAAAAATACCTCCTTCATCAATGCAGTACTATATATTCCTGATAAGAATAATAAACTATCTCCTGGTAAAAAGAATCCTGCAAATAATCCTGTTTCTGCAAATACTATAAATAGAACAACGTATATCCCGATTGAATGTCCTGCTATTTCTAAATTAATATAGAATTCAGGGTTTATAAGTTGTGAAAATGTAAATTCGTTCATAGTGAGTTTTATAATGTGTCTAAATGGTTAATTATGCATCATCGTTCTCAAATTTGTCGATAGCAGCTGTAGATAAAGCATTTCCTAAAACATTTGTCATACTTCTACCCATATCACAAAAGTGATCAATAGGAAGAATAAATGCAATTCCTTCAGGAGGTATATTAAACATAGCACATGTTGCCACAATTACAATTAAAGAAGCTCTTGGTACCCCCGCAACTCCTTTACTGGTAACCATTAATACTAAAAGCATTAATATTTGGTCTCCCAGGCTCATGTGTACGTCATAAATCTGTGCTATAAATATACTTGCGAATGTCAAATACATCATACTACCATCCAAATTGAATGAGTACCCCAAAGGTAAGGTAAAAGAAACAATTTTAGGTGAACAACCATAAGCTTTTAACTGTTCTACAAGTTTTGGAAATACAGCTTCGCTACTTGTCGTAGAAAAAGCAATTAGCAAAGGTTCTTTGATTGCTTTTAGAAGTCTCCAAACATCTTTTCCTATAATTAAATATCCAACGAATATTAATACAAACCACAGTAATATTAATCCAGAAGCAAAGGCAGCTAAGTATTTTGCATAGGTAAAAAATATTTTTAAACCATATGTAGCTACTGCAGCTGAAATAGCTCCTAATACTCCTAAAGGAGCAGTCCACATGATGTAAGTTACCATTTTTAAGACAACTTCAGATACACGGTCAAAAAGCTTTATAATAATTTTTCCTTTTTTACCTAAAGTAGATAAAGCAATTCCAAAGAACACAGAAAAAACAACAATTTGCAGTACTTCATTATGTGCAAAGGCTTCAAATATACTTTTGGGAATCAAGTGTTCCACAAAAGACTGTAACGTAAGTGAATTAGTTTTTGTTAGTAATTCGTCTGCTGAAGCAGTATTTTGAATATTGAAATTGGTTCCTTTACCAGGTTTAAACCAATTTACCAAAATTAATCCAATACTTAAAGAAACTAAAGAAGCAGACATAAACCATCCCATTGCTTTTGCTCCTACACGGCCTACCATGCTCATATCGCCCATTTTAGCAATTCCGACTACCAGAGTACAGAATACTAAAGGAGCAATAATCATTTGAACCAAACGAATAAATATCGTTCCTAAAAGTTTAATGTTAGTAGAAAACGATTCAATGTATTCCGGAAGTTGGTAATGTATAATGCTTCCTACAACGATACCGATCAATAAGGCTATAATAATAGCTATGAAAAGTTTATTGTTCTTCATAAAGTTTAAAATTTGAGCGTGAAAATAACTATTTTTTTATAACTATTGTGTTTTTTGCATAAAAATAACATAGCATTGGACAGTTGAATGAAGAATATATTGTTATTTGTTCAAAAAACACATATTTTTTGAATTTATTATATTGTTGAGGGAGCCAATATTTATAGAATTATAAATTAAATGACAAAGCGGATACTTCTTGTAATGAACTTCTATATTTGAAAGAAAAGTTTAATTTTACCACTTTATAAAACCCATATTATGAAGAAACTATTTTTATTTGCTTTGAGTATAGCAAGTATGAGTGCCTTTTCTCAAAATGTAATGACAAAAGAGTTGTTATGGAAATTAGGCAGAGTTAGTCCTCTTGGAATTACAAAGGATGGTAAAAACCTTATCTATAAAGTAAGCCACGCCAATATGGCTGAAAATAGCTTTGATTCAAAAACGTATCAAGTTCCTGTTACAGGTGGTGCACCTGTAGAGATCAAAGAATATAAACACCTTTTGAGTGATAAAAATATCTCTCCTGATGGCAAGTTTATCTTATCTGATGAAGCAGTAAAAATCAATAAGGTATTAGGAAAAGATTTATATCCGACAATGGCTAAATCGGATGCTTATGTATTTGATGGGTTAGATTATAGACACTGGGATACATGGAATGACGGAAGTCATAACCACGTTTTCTATGCAGCAAAAGACAACAAAGAGACTAAGGTTGATATTTTAGCAAATGAACCTTATGATGCTCCTCAAAAACCATTTGGTGGAGATGAGGATTATGTTTGGACACCTGATGGAAAAGGAATCGTTTACGTTTCTAAGAAAAAGTTTGGTACAGACTATGCAACGAGTACAAATACAGATTTGTACTTATATGATTTGGCAACAAAACAAACAAAAAACCTAACAGAGTATAACAAAGGATATGATACACATCCTACATATTCTCCACAAGGTAACTTGACTTGGTTGCAAATGAAACGAGATGGTTTTGAAGCAGATAAAAATGATTTAATTGTTCGTTATAATGGCGTAGATATGAATCTTACAGCTAACTGGGACGGTACAGTAGATAGCTATTCGTGGAGTAAAGACGGAGAAAGAGTATTTTTTACTGCTGCTGTAGGTGGAACTATTCAATTGTTTGAAGTAAACTTCCCTGGAAAAAAACGTATAGCACCTGTAGTATCTCAAATTACTGATGGAAAGTTTGACGTAACAGGTATTGTAGATGTAACAGGAACTACTGCAATCGTTACTCGTACAGATTTAAACCATGCAACAGAAGTATATACTTATGATATGAAAAAGAAAACGTGGAATCAAATTACAAAAGTAAATGATGAAGCGTATTCTAAAATAGCAATGAGCAATACAGAAAAGAGAATTGTAAAAACAGTTGATGGAAAAGATATGGTAACTTGGGTTGTTTATCCTCCTAACTTTGATCCTAACAAAAAGTATCCAACTTTATTGTACTGTCAAGGTGGACCACAATCTGCTTTATCTCAATTCTATTCTTTCCGTTGGAACTTCCAATTGATGGCAGCAGAGGGATATATTATTGTAGCTCCAAACCGTAGAGGTATGCCAGGACATGGTGTAGAATGGAACGAAGCTATTTCTAAAGACTGGGCAGGAAAGCCAATGCAAGATTACTTAGCAGCTATTGATGATGTAGCAAAAGAAAAGTATGTAGACAAAAATAGATTAGGAGCTGTAGGTGCAAGTTATGGTGGATACTCAGTATTCTACTTAGCTGGAATCCATGAAAACCGTTTCAAAACGTTTATTTCTCACTGTGGAGTATTTGACTTAGTGAGTATGTATGGAACTACAGAAGAGGTGTTCTTCCCTAATTTTGATACAGGAGGAGCATACTGGGAAAAAGACAATAAAGACGCTCAAAACGCTATCAAAAACTTTAACCCTATCAACAATGTGGATAAGTGGAATACACCAATCTTAGTTATCCAAGGAGGTAAAGATTACCGTGTGCCAATTGGGCAAGGACAAGAAGCTTTCCAAGCAGCACAATTGAGAGGTATTAAGAGTAGATTTTTATACTTACCAGAAGAGAACCATTGGGTTGTAAAACCACAAAATGCTCAAGTATGGCAAGGAGAATTTTTCCGTTGGTTAAAAGAAACATTATAGTACAATATACCGTATCAATGTTATGACAATATTGATTGTTATATAAAAAGAGATAATTACCTTGTTGTAATTATCTCTTTTTTATTAATTATTTTTCATGTATTTTTGTTAAAATTTATAAAATAGTTATGAGAAAAGAAATGTTTGCTGCGCTATTAGCGCTTGGTTTAATTGGGGTGTCTTGTAGTTCGGACGATAGCTCTTCTAATAATGGAAATGGTACTAGACCTAATCAACACATAAAGTATATCACAAATGTTGATACTTTTTATTTGGAAGATGGCGTAATGGAACAAGATTCAAAAGTTGTTATGCAGTATTCTACAGCTAATCGATTAGAGTCTATGCAATCAACAGAATTAGGCAGTGAAGACGAACCTAATAATACAGGTAATATTAAATTTGTATATGGTGCAAGTAGTAAGTTGGAAAAGGTAGGAGAGGCAAGCGAACTTAAATTGGTGAGCGATATGTTATTGTACAAGAATGATGCTTATAAAATGGGCAAAGTACTTAAATATGATAACAGAAAAAATCCAATAGAAATATTGGTTTACAATGAAGAGAAGGAACAAGACATATTGAAAGTAACCTATGATGAAAAACCATTTTTTGCTTTTCATACATTGAGAGCTGCTGGTATAATAGAGGCAATAGATGGAGTAAGCCTTAATTTTGCTGCACCTTCAACTCCTCCTCAATTGAAGTTGGCAAAAGAGCTAATACCTACAAATAACCCTGTTGCATTGCAAATTATCGATCATACAGGACGAGTTCTTACTGATCTAAAGATCACTTACCAATACGACGATAAAAACTATCCAAAAGTAGCAGTGATGCATGCTACTCATCAATACGAAGCTATTGTTGCTATAAAAGACAATAAACCTGTCTATGGATGGAAAACGAGTACAGAAGAGTCAAAAGTGAATTTGACTTACAAAGAATAAGTAGCTTTTTTAAGTATTCTCTTTTAGTAGAATAATAAAAGACAAATACCCTTGCTGATAGTATTTAGCAAGGGTATTTTTTTGTTTAAAATTGACTCAAAATATGAGTGATCGGCAGGTGGTCGGCTTATGATCGGCATAAAAGCCGAGAAAAGATGCCAATCACCTGCCTATCACAAGGGCATCAAAAACCAATCACTCACTTAATGACTAATCACAAAAGAAGAATAAAGTACTTGCATTTAGTTTTAAAAATGAGAAGTAGAATAAGCTATAATAATGTTGCCTAATAGTCTTTAGAAGGTATAGATGATAATAAACAAAGCAGAATAATATAGAAAAGAAGTGGAAAACCTATTTTATTATTAGTTTTTAGGTATGTTCTATTAGCTTTTTTTATCTTTACGGATATAACTATACACATAAAAATGAATAAAAAACATCTTCAACCTTGGGTATTGGCTTTGGCGCTTACACTTGGTTTATCAGTAAACTCGTTTGCACAAGATAATTTAGTAAACTCGTTAAAACTAAATGCAAGTACAAAAAGTAAAGAATTATATACGTTCAAAGATGTGGTAAACATCGAAAATACATCAATTAAAAACCAAGGGTCATCAGGTACATGTTGGTCATATTCTGCCAATTCATTTATCGAGTCTGAGATGATGCGTATGGGAAAACGTCCAGTAGAGATTTCTCAAATCTTTTCAGCGCGTAATGCTTATGTAGAAAAAGGAAAAATGTATGTAAAAATGCATGGCGCTGTAACATTAGGAGATGGAGGGGCTTTTCATGATGTAATGAATATGTATCGTCAGTATGGTGCAGTACCACAAACTGTTTATACAGGATTGAACTATGGAACAAGCAAAAATAAATTTGCAGAAATGGCTGCCGTTCAAGAAGGAATCTTAAAAGCGGTTGTTTCTAATCCTAATGGGAAATTGACTCCAAACTGGGAAAAAGCTTACACAGCTGCTATTGATGCATATTTAGGTGAAGTACCTACTAAGTTTTCTTGGGAAGGAAAAGAGTATACACCACAGAGTTTTGCTAAAGAAGTAATCGGAATTAATGCAAATGACTACATTGAGATTGGATCTGATTTGAATTACCCAACATATGACAAGTTTGTTTTATTGGTTCCAGACAACTGGGCATTTAATCAAGTGTACAACGTAAAAATTAATGAGTTAACAGAAATCGTTGATCAAGCAGTTAATAATGGATTTACAGTTGCTTGGGCAGGAGATGTAAGCGAAAAATACTTTAGTTGGAAAAATGGAGTAGCTTATGTACCAGAAAAAGAGTACGAGGATATGTCTGCTGAAGAAAAAGAGAACATGTTTAATGGACCAAAACCAGAGCGTAAAGTAACTGCTGAAATGCGTCAAGAAGCATTTGACAACCTTACAACTACTGACGATCATGGAATGCATATTGTTGGTGTGGCAAAAGATCAAAAAGGAAGAGAATATTATATCATTAAAAACTCTTGGGGTACAACAAATGACTACAAAGGGTATATGTATATGAGTAAAGAATTTGTGAAGTTTAAGACAACAAGTATTATGATTCACAAAGATGGTCTATCAAAAGAGATGGCTAAAAAATTAAAGCTATAAAAGAAAAAGAAAATTGATATGGAAAAGTTTACAAATGGATTAGAAGTAATGTTAACCAAACTTTTTGGTGCATTACCAGAGATCATAGTAGGATTGTTAATACTCGTAATAGGTAGTTTTATAGTTAAAGCAGTATTACGTGGGTTGAGAAACCGCTTTGAGAAGAAGAATATGGAGAAATCTCTTAGAGGATTTTTATTGAGTATTATTCAAGCGATATTGTATATTTTGTTGTTGTTAACAGCAGCATCAACAATGGGTATTCAGACGTCTTCTTTCTTGGCTATGTTTGCTTCTGCTGGTTTAGCTATCGGTTTAGCACTTCAAGGAAGTTTGTCTAACTTCGCTGGAGGTGTACTAATCTTATTGTTTAAACCTTTTAAAGTAGGGGAATACATATCTAATCCAAGTGGTACAGAGGGAACAGTAGAGAAAATAGATTTACTATACACGACACTTACTGGCCCAACAGGATTAAAAATTTATAGTCCTAATGGACCTTTGGCAAACTCTGTTATCACAAACTATTCAGATATAACTTCTCGTAGATACGATTTTGTAGTCGGAATATCATACGATGCAAATATCAAAGTTGCTCAAAATGTTATATTAGAAGCATTAGCAAAAGAATCAAGAGTTAAACAAGATCCGATTCCTTTGGTGTTTGTAAATAGTTTAGCAGATAGTTCAGTAAACTTAAATGTACGTGTTTGGATGGAAAGAGCTAATTATTGGGATACCGTATTTATAGTACAACAAGTAGTAAAAGATGCTTTGGATAGTGCTAATATCGAGATTCCATTTCCTCAAAGAGATGTGCATATTATCGAAGATAAACATATTAGAGATTAATAAACTAAAACACTCCTTTCAATTAGATAGGAGTGTTTTTTGCTAATATTTATAGCTAATCAATATGTATTGATTGTTATAAATTAGAGTATTTTTGTGGTAAATAAGTTAAGTATGAAATCTATTATAGCTGTTTATTTGTTTGACGGATTTTCTGATTGGGAAGTTTCGTATGTATTGCCAGAGCTTGCTAAGCTTGATCATTTCAATGTTGTGTTTGTAACCGAAACAGGAGACAAAGTTACTTCTATGGGAGGTATGACCGTGTTGCCTACTGTAAAGTATGCAGACTTAAATACAGCAGATTTAGTATTATTGATGGTTCCTGGAGGAAAAATATGGGAATCTCCTGCAATAACAGAATTGGCAATCTATCAAGATGTGGCAAAATTGAATGAGCAAGGAGTAATTATAGCAGGAATATGTGGAGCAACTGTTTTATTGGCTCAGACAGGGCTATTGAATAAGATGATGCATACAAGTAATGATTTGAACTATTTGAAAGCTTGTGCTCCTTCTTATACAGGTGAAGAATTATACTTAGTAGAATCTTGTGTGACAGATGGTACTGTAATTACGGCTAATGGTATTTCTCCTATTGAGTTTGCACGTGATATCTTGTCAATCTTGAAAGTAGATTCAAAGTATTTAGAACAATGGTTTAAGTTGTTTAAATATGGTACATGGACAGCTGAATAATTGATCCAAAATAACGAAATAAAAAAATGGACTGAAGTATTTGATACCTCAGTCCATTTTTTTATTCTATTACGTAATCTTTATATTCTTCTGCAATCTGATCAAACAAGGCCAATAGGTCTGTTGGTTCATCAGTCGTTACTAATTTCAAACGATGAGGTTTAAAACCGTGAATTCCTTTAAAATAATTAGTGTAGTGACGTCTCATTTCTACAATTCCCAAACGTTCTCCTTTCCACTCCATCGACCAGATTAAATGGTTTTTTGCTGCCTCTAATCGATCTGCGATAGTTGGAGCAGGTAGTATCTCTCCTGTGTTGAAAAAGTGTTTGATTTCGTCAAATATCCATGGATATCCAATAGCTGCACGACCAATCATCATCCCGTCTAAACCAAAGGTCTCTTTGTATTCTAATGCTTTTTGAGGACTATCAATATCTCCATTTCCAAAAATAGGAATCTTAATTCTTTGATTGTTCTTAATTCTTTCAATATGAGTCCAATCAGAATGTCCTTTATACATTTGTGCACGTGTACGAGCATGTATTGTCAATGCTTGTACTCCTACATCTTGTAGTCTCTCTGCTACTTCGTCTATGTTGATAGATTCTTCGTCCCAACCTAATCTTGTTTTTACAGTGACAGGTAAATGTGTACTACTAACAACAGCTTTGGTCAGACGAACCATCAAGTCTATATCTTTTAAAACACCTGCACCTGCACCTTTAGAAACTACTTTCTTTACAGGGCAACCAAAGTTGATATCTACTAAATCAGGTTGTACTGTTTCTACAATTCGTGCCGATTGAGCCATAGCCTCTTCATCTCCCCCAAATATTTGGATTCCTACAGGTCTTTCATAATCAAAAATATCCAACTTCATTTTGCTTTTCATCGCATCTCTGATTAATCCTTCAGAAGAAATAAATTCGGAATACATCAAATCAGCTCCATGCTTTTTGCATAAGCGACGAAATGGTGGATCACTAACATCCTCCATTGGAGCTAACAACAGAGGGTGATCAGGAAGTTCTATATTACCTATTTTAATCATAATAGTACTGATAATTTGTTGCAAAAGTACACTTTTTTTATTTTTTAGTCTTGTCTTTTAAAGGCGTTCTTTCTTGAATGAACTTTGTGCTAAGGATACAGTGATAGAGAAAATAGTATTTTCGTATCTTTATACTCTTACTAATACCCTACAAATTATGAGACTGGCTACTTTCGAATATACTCCTTTTGTGATTGAATTTTCTTTTCATCGTTTAGTGGAAGCAATGCATCTGTTTATTGAAGACCCTAAAAAGAATGATATTAAAAAATCGTATTTTAAGGATTTGTTGGATAGAGTAGGTCAAGTACCATGCTTGTTGGAGCCCATTACAGATACTCGATTAATTAAGAATAACGAGTCATTAATTAATGAATTGTTAGAGATTTTATTTCCAATTGCACTGACAGATAACGAAATAAAAGCTGTAGGGATGCCATTTCAAAATCTGATGTTTAATCACAGTAGAAGGTTTCAAAAGATTATTGAAGAGAGTGGTGGTAATTATAATATTGAGATACGAGACTTTAATCAACATCAGTATTATATTGCTTGTTGTTGTATTATTATGAATCATTATTTCAATGCTAATTTTGATTTAACGCGTCCGCTTTTTATCGATCTTCCAGATGCCAATGGAATTATTCATCACTATAGAATTTTGTACAACGCAGATTTTGTGGAGGTAATTCCTAATGAGCACGCAAAAATGTTGTCGAAAAAAGAAGTGGAATTACTGCAAGATAATTTTGATAATTTAGAGTTATGGCAATCTTTTTTTCCTCAACATAGTTGGCAATTGAGAGGTTTTGGTATTATTAATTTGGTGGATGTTACTATAGAGAATGCGCTGTCGTTGCTGAAAGAGAATTTCTTGAAATCGGAGTTGCAGTGTGTACCTATTGGAGATATTGTAGAGCCCTTGTTTAGTTCTATTTTTAGAGTACCTCATTTGCGCGTTGGATTTAGTCCTTTGGAAACGGATACTTTGATACAGCGAGAGACAAATGATATGATGGCGATGTCTAATTTTTTATTAAACAAAGAGCAAACAGGTATTGTGCTGTCTAAACAAGCGTATCATACGATAATAGAAGAAAAGGGATATTATAGTATATCTGATATTGATAAAGCTGTAGAAGATGAGGATGAAATGGAGATGGCTTTGCACCTTAAAAGTAAAGGGGTAAAGAGTTGTTTGTTTGCGCCAGTGGTTATTTCAAGTGGTATCGAAGGAATATTAGAAATTGTGTCAGACCAACCACGTATGTTGCACAGTGTAAATGCGCAAAAATTAGATACTTTGATGCCCATTATATCAGAGACTTTTGAACGCGTAAAGATTGATTTTCTGAATAAGGTAGAAGCAATTATTCAGCGAGAGTTTACTACAATACACCCAAGTGTTTACTGGAAGTTTTTGGAAGAAGCTCGTCGCAATTATGTAGATAGTATTTTTGAGAAAAACTATTTTGTTAACCCTATATCTTTTCAAGATATCTATCCACTGTATGGTGAGATTGATATAAAAGGATCGGGTGCATTAAGGAATATTGCGATTGAGAATGATTTAAAAGAGCAGATAGAAAAGTTATTAGAGATTTTAGTAGAGGCAACCTCGCCTACTAATCAATTGATTATTGAAAAACACGTTTTGAAATTGACAGCCTATTTGCGTCAATTAGAAATAAACTTAGTATCGGGATTAGAACAACGCATTCAAAATTATATTAAAAAAGAAATACATCCTTATTTGGACAAAGAAGCTCATCTGTTTCAGTTAGAAAAGGTTGAGGCATATAATAAATCAATTGATTTCCAATTAGGGATTTATTATAAATATCGCAGAGTATATGATAAACAAGTTGGTAAAATTAATAGGAGTTTTTCTGATTTGTTAGATCAAAGACAAGAAGTGGTTCAGAAAGTATATCCCCATTATTACGAACGTTTTAAAACAGACGGAGTAGAACATAATATTTATATTGGAAGTTCGATTTGTCCAACGAAATCGTTTGACTTTACCTACCTACAAAATCTTAGATTGTGGCAATTACAAGTCATGTCCGAATTAATGTGTGTACACTATAGAAATAATATACAGGATGCCTTAAAAATGGATGTTACTGTTTTGTTGTTTGTATATGACGCTTCATTAGGGATTCAATTTAGAATGGATGAGAAGCGATTTGATATTGATGGTTCATACAATACGAGATATGAGATAATAAAAAAGAGATTGGATAAGGCTTGTGTAAAGGGAACAGCAGAGCGCATTGTACAACCTCGTAAATTGACAATTGCATTTGCGTCTACTTATGACATTGCAGACTATATGAATTATATCGGTTATGCACAGCAATTGGGTATATTGCTGGATGACTTAGAACAATTTGAAATTGAAGATATGCAGAGTGTGTCTGGTTTGATAGGTATTCGCGTAGGAGTGAATCTAAATTATGATTTAGACACATTAGATTATGAATCGTTGATGCACAATTTCCTTAAATTCCAATACCTCTAAAAGCTAATACAAATGCAATAACAGAAGATATAATACCAATTGTAAATACAAGATAGGTAAAGCGTAAAAGAGTGTATTTTCGATTTAGTACACGACCTAAAAAGTATAAATCAGCGATTAAAGCTCTGTGTATATCTTCTTCATTTTTTAATAATGAAGTTAGTGTTTGATAATACTCGTCTAATGGCATTTTGTGGAAAGTGCCAAAGAACAATAAGTTGACTTTGTTGTTTTTCACATCTTCTTCTGTATATTTTCCAGAGGTAACCTTTGGACGTGTTGACATAATAGCAAATAATACAGTCAGTACACTTGAGATAATCAGAATAAAGGTTGGAATAATTAAATGCGCATTATTTGGACTATCTAATTTAGGTATAAGAGTAGATAGCGAAATAGAGAAAATAATTGCATTGACAGATAATAAGATATTCGCCTTTCTATCTGCAATGGCACTTAATTGTGTGTGATTTCGCAGTGTAGTGCGAAACAAGGTTTCTATTGTACGATTGTTTTTATCTTTGTCTTTCTTCTTTTCTTTTTTATTAGCATTCTCTATTAACTTATTGATAAGTAGTAGATTGTTTTGTTTTTTAGGTTGCCAATGCTGTTGGGCATAGGCAGTGTAATAGCGATGACGGTACAACATTACTTCTCTATTTTGTTGTTGCCATTCTAAATCAGAAAAGGTTTTATTGCAAAGAGTTTCTATTTCTTTTCTTAGAAGTGCACAAGCGTCAATATAGTTATCATCTGCAAAATGAGAGAAGTCAGCATCTTTGATGATGCATTCTAAGTCGTTTTCGGGTATATAGTCTAATTTTGTAGCTCTAATAAGTTGCATTACCACTAATACATCTTCATGGTCTACACCTACATCTAATAAGTAGGTTTGTGCCATTTGAGCACTTCTTTCTTCATGGCCTTCCCAAGAGTTTATATAACCTACATCGTGAAACCAAGCGGCATATCTTAAATTGTCAGCTTCTTTTTGACTAAGGTTTACAACACGCAATATTTCTTCTAATCCATTTACAACGCGTATGGTATGGTTAAAATTATGGTATGTATATTGATGCGATAATGTATCTTTGTGTAGCTGAAAGATATGTTCTTCAATTTTTTGTAGAATTGTCATATTTGTAAACCTTTATACCCTATAAAAATATGAAAATATTTTTAAAGCCTTTTAAACTATCTTCTATTCTATATAGTGCAAGTGTTGTCTTGTTGACTTCATGTGCAACTATGTCTCCTCAATATACTGATATATCGAATAGGGAAGTATCTCAAGAACGTAAAAATAACAGTAAAATTGTACATACGTATTATCTAATTGGAAATACAGCACAAGCTAATAATAAAGAAGAGCTTAAACACATTGATGCTTTTTCTAATATGCTGTTGAAACATAATGATAAGGAGAGCACCTTGGTGTTTTTGGGTAATACAGTAAAGAATGGTATGCCTAAGAGTACATCGAAAAAAAGAGAAGAGAAGGAAGCAGAATGGACAAAACAATTGGGATGGGTAAAAGATTTTAAAGGCAATAGTGTTTGGGTAAATGGATTAGGAGAATGGGGTGGAGGATATGAAGCTTTGAAGAATTATAGTGATTTTTTGACAACAAAAACAGGAAATACAAAAGCTCTTTTGCCGCGTAAAGGATGTGGATTGGAACGTATGAAAATTAATGATTATACCGTTTTAATTACAGTTGACAGCCAATGGTTTTTAGAAGATTGGGATAAACATCCAAATATTAATGAAGATTGTGATATTAAAACTCGTGAAGACTTTTTAGATGAGTTAAGAGGGGAAATTAATAAAAATCAAAATAAGGTTGTGCTTTTAGCAATGACACATCCTGTGTATAGTAATGGCAATCATGGTGGAAAGTTTTCTTTTGAAAATCATATGTTTCCATTTGGAAATAATGTAGCACTTCCACTTGTTGGAAGTATATATAATTATACCAGAGCGATGTCTGGGTTAAATAGACAAGACTTACAAAGTAAAAAGTATAATGAGCTTAATAAACGCATTAGAACAATTGCACAGATGTATGCTAATGTGGTAATTGTATCTGGGCATGAGCACAATTTACAATACGTAGTTCAGGATGGCGTAAATCAGGTGATTAGCGGTGCAATGAGTAATTTGACTCCTGCAAGAGCTATACAGGATAAAGAGTTTTCTGCTGGACAATTAGGGTATGCTAAGATTGAGATAAGAGAAGATAGAAGTACAACACTGTCTTTCTATGGATTTGAAAATAAGGAGTACCACAAACTATTTGAAACAAGCATTCCTAATGGTTTTGAAAAGCACGATGTAGAGAAAGGGGCATTCTCAGATGTTTCACAAGAAAAGATAGAAGCCAGTGTGTATCCAGAAGAGTGGACAAAAAAAACCGCTTGGTATCGATTTCTTTGGGGACAACACTACAGAAATGTTTACAGTCAAAAAATAGAAGTTCCTGTAGGAGATTTGACAGTTTTAAAAGGAGGATTAACTCCTACTATTTCTGGTGGTGGAAATCAGTCTATGTCGTTGCGAATGGAAGACAAAGAAGGAAAAGAATATGTGATGCGTGGAGTTCGTAAAAGTGTTTCTCGATTTGTTCAAACAGCAGTGTTTAAAGATCAGTATGTGATGAATTCATTTCAAGATACATGGGCAGAGCGTTTTATCTATGACTTTTATACAACATCACATCCTTATACACCATTTATTATAGGTAATCTATCAGATAAAATAGGATTGTATCATACCAATCCAGAGTTGTATTATATTCCTAAACAGGATGCTTTAGGGCGATTTAATGCAAATTACGGAGATGAATTATATATGATTGAAGAACGACCTACAGATGGGTTTGAGGAAGTAGAAAGTTTTGGAGGAACCAATAAAATTGTGAGCACTACAGATGTTATTGCGAAACTTAGAAAAGATGATAAGTATGTAGTGGATCAGACAGCATTTATGCGTGCACGTATTTTTGATATGCTAATTGGTGATTGGGATAGACATGGAGATCAATGGCGTTGGTCTGAATTTGTAGAGGGAGACAAAGTGATATATCGCCCAATTCCACGAGATAGAGATCAGGCATTTGCTAAGATTGATGGAACATTGCTTACTTTGATAAAAAGATCACCTCCTCTAAGACATATGCAGAATTATACAGAAGATTTTGCAAACCCAAGATGGATTAATAAAACTGCTTTTCCTTTAGATCAATATTTATTGAAGTCAACAACTATTGAAGATTGGCAAAAAGAAGCAAATGACATTGTGCTTTCGTTGACGGATGAGGCTATTGATGAAGCTTTTGCTCAATTACCTAAGGAGGTTCAAAATGAAGAGATAGATCGTATCAAACATATTTTGAAAGTAAGAAAGAGTAAAATAGTTGATTACCTACCGAGGTATTACAATAAATTGAGAGAGTATGTTGTCTTATCTGGAACAGATAAGAAAGATGGTTTTGAGATTATTCGCGAAAAAAATGGAGATGTATTAGTTAAACAATATAGAGAGAAGAAAAGTGGTCAAACTTTAGTGTTTGAGAAAGTATATCAAGCAGGTCAAACAAAAGAGATTTGGATATACGGCTTAAATGATGAGGATACTTTTATCGTTAAAGGAACTGAAAAAGCGAAGATTAAAATTCGTTTAATAGGAGGGAAAAATAAGGATGTTTTCCAATTAGACAATGCTTCTAAGGTAATTGTTTATGACTACGCTGATAAAAAGAATGAAGTTAGTAATGTGGATGCAACAGAGAGAGTTGTGTTTAGTAATCGCTATGATTTGAATAACTTTAATTATAAGCAAGTTCCTATAAATATTAATATGTTGTTTCCTAATGTAGGATATAATCCAGAAGATGGAGTAAAACTTGGTTTTCTGTTTAATAGTACGCGTTCTAAGTTTGTACAAGATCCTTTTTCAAGCAAACATAAGTTGAAAGGATTTTACTCATTTAATACCAAAGGCGTAGAGTTAGATTATAAAGGAATGTTTCCAAATGCTACTAATAATTGGATGTTTACCATAGGAGGTCGTGCAACAAGTCCAAACTTTGCGGTAAATTATTATGGAGAAGGAAATGAAACATACTTTTTTGACGAAGATAAAGGAGATGATTATAAACGAGTAAGAGTTGAAAGCTATGCCGTTACTCCTGGGTATAGATATGAAGATAAGTATGGAAATGCTTTAGAGTTTAATATAGAGTATAATGCTCTAAGGGTAGAAAATAAAGAGGGACGTTTTATTTTTGATAATCCAACATCTGTGAATGCTCGTGTTTTTGATTTCCAGCATTATGGAGGTTTAAAGGTAGAGTATAAATACGAGCAGTATAATTATGCTGCTAATCCAACAGTTGGTTTTGGTTTTCATACGAATGTAGGATGGAAAATTAATATGAGTGATAAAAAACAGAATTTCCCATATCTTGGTGCAAAAGTAAACTTTGTCCATTTTATTGATAGAGGAGAAAGATTGGTTTTAGCTTCTAATTTTACATATCAAACGCGTTTAAATGATAATTACGACTTTTATCACGCAGCTACTATTGGAGGTAATGCAAATTTAAGAGGTTTTAGGCCAGAGCGTTTTACAGGTAAATCATCATTTGTCCAAACCACTGATTTACGATTCAATGCAGGACAATTCACAGCTGGTTTTATACCAATGAGTTATGGTTTTTATGGAGGCTTTGACTATGGTAGAGTATGGCAATCAGGTGAAAACTCAAATAAATGGCATAATTCTTATGGCGCAGGTATTTGGTTGAATGCGATAGAGCAAGCAACACTACACTGTTCTTATTTCAACAGTGTAGATGGTGGTCGCTTGGTATTTGGATTAGGGTTTGGGTTTTAATGCACCCAAATCCACTTGATATATTTTACCTCCTGTGTTGTCTTTTACTTCATCTGCAATATAAATGGTATTATTGTCTTTAAAAGAAATAGCTTCTTTCTGAGAAGTGTGTTTTAGTTTGTGTTCAGATATTTTACCATCTAAGATAGCATTGGGATTGAATCCTTCTACAATCCATATTTTAGAGTGAGAAAGTAAAACAAATGTTTTTTCGTCAGGACTAATAGCTGCTCCAGTTAAGGCACAATGTTCATATACATTACATCCCTTAAAGGTTTGTACTAATTCAGCTTTGTGACTTCCTTCTTTATTAGGTACTTTATAAACATAAGAGGTACCATCAAAGCCTTTACTTCTATTTTTGGTGAAGATATAGAAGTTGTCGTTGTAAAAAAAGAACGCCTCAGCATCGTACATTAACTCTGTTTTTTGAGGAGGAAACTCCTTTTGTTCAGGATATGAAAATGTAATTATAGCAGAAGGAGTTGTTTTTGCTTCCCCTAAATTGGTTTTATCAATCTTATAGATTTTTAAATCTTGGCGATTGTTTTTATTGTTTCCAAAATCACCAATATATAAGTTGCCCTCCTCATCTGCGGTAAGTTCTTCCCAATCAATATTTGGTGTTTTAGATATTTTTAGCGTATGAATTAATTTACCTTTCTGATCGAGTTGGTATAATTCATTTTTATTTCCACTGTCTTGTAATGCCCAAAAGGTTTTTGAAGTACTGTCATAATGTAGTCCAGAAACTTCTTGTAGTTGACTTGGTAATACGGCATACTCTTTTGTAATGTCTGATTTTTGTCCACAACTGCTTAGTGTTGCTATGCATAAGGCAGACAATAAATAAAGTGATTTCATAGCTTGTGCTTTATAATGATATAAAGGTAGTAATTGCGTTAAAAACATTTCGATTTTTAAAAGAAATTATTTAAAGTAATAGGATATAAAAAAGAGTATCAGCCAATAAAAAGTAGCTAAAAATTCAAACTTTCAAGTATATTTGCAAAATATAGGCTTGTTCTCTTTATAAACAAAAGAAAATAAAAGCCTTAGAATAGAGATTACACGATTATTGAATGTCATTTCAATGCTTCTAATGGGCGTGTACTCGCAATTATAACTTTGATTTAACGAAGATGAAGAACATTAGAAACTTTTGTATTATTGCTCATATTGACCACGGTAAAAGTACATTGGCAGATAGATTATTAGATGCTACACAAACTGTAACTGCACGTGAGCAACAAGCTCAGCTTTTAGATAATATGGATTTGGAACGTGAAAGAGGGATTACTATTAAATCTCACGCGATTCAAATGGAATATACTTACAAAGGAGAGCAATATATACTTAACTTAATTGATACCCCAGGACACGTAGACTTTTCTTATGAAGTTTCTAGGTCTATTGCAGCGTGTGAAGGTGCGTTATTGATTGTAGATGCTGCTCAAAGCATCCAAGCACAAACTATCTCTAACTTGTATTTAGCTTTAGAGAATGATTTGACTATTATTCCAGTTTTAAATAAAATTGATTTACCAAGTGCTAATCCTGAAGAGGTAAGTGATGATATAGTTGATTTATTAGGATGTGACTATGAAGAGATTATTCCTGCATCTGGTAAAACAGGTTTAGGAGTAGAGGATATCTTAGCGGCTATTATCGAAAGAATACCTGCACCAAAAGGTACTCCTGATGAACCATTACAAGCTTTGGTTTTTGACTCAGTTTATAATCCATTCCGCGGTATTGAAGTTATCTTCCGTGTGGTTAATGGATCGATTAAGAAAGGTCAGAAGATTAAGTTTATGGCTACTGGGAAAGAGTATTTCGCAGATGAGATTGGTACACTTAAATTAAACCAAGCTCCTAAACAGGAGATTAAAACAGGAGATGTTGGTTACTTAATCTCTGGTATTAAAGAAGCTAAAGAAGTAAAAGTAGGAGATACATTGACAGATGCTAAAGAACCTACTAAAAATATGATTGAAGGATTTGAGAACGTGAAACCTATGGTATTCGCAGGTATCTATCCAGTAGATACTGAAGATTATGAAGAGCTTCGTAACTCAATGGAAAAACTTCAATTGAATGATGCTTCATTAGTGTTTGCAGCTGAGAGTTCTGCAGCCTTAGGTTTTGGTTTCCGTTGTGGATTCTTAGGAATGTTACATATGGAGATTATCCAAGAGCGTTTAGAGCGTGAGTTCAACATGACTGTTATTACAACTGTACCTAACGTTTCGTACTTAGCTTATACTAAGAAAGAACCTACTACACCTATCGTAGTAAACAACCCATCTGACTTACCAGAACCATCTAAATTAGAAAGAGTAGAGGAGCCATATATTAAAGCAACTATTATTACTAAATCTGATTTCGTAGGTCAAGTTATGAGCTTGTGTATTGATAAGCGTGGTGTTATTACTAATCAGACATATCTTACAGAAGATAGAGTTGAGTTAATGTTTGATATGCCATTAGCAGAGATTGTATTTGATTTCTATGATAGATTAAAAACAGTATCTAAAGGATATGCCTCTTTTGATTATTCACCTATTGGAATGCGTACATCTAACTTAGTTAAAGTTGACGTAATGTTGAATGCTAACGTAGTAGATGCTTTATCAGCGTTAATGCACGCAGATAACGCTTACCATATTGGTAAGAAGATGTGTGAGAAATTAAAAGAATTAATCCCACGTCAACAGTTTGATATTCCTATCCAGGCAGCTATCGGAGTGAAAGTAATTGCTCGTGAAACGGTAAAAGCTTTACGTAAAGACGTAACAGCTAAATGTTATGGAGGGGATATTTCTCGTAAACGTAAATTACTTGAAAAACAAAAAGCAGGTAAGAAACGTATGCGTCAAGTAGGTAACGTAGAGATTCCACAAGAAGCATTTATGGCTGTATTAAAGTTGAATGACTAACAGTTACAACAATATTTAATGAAAAGACTATCAACTTTGGTAGTCTTTTTTTTTGAGTTCCAAAAAACAAATTATGAAAAAGAGTTTATTGTTATTAATCTTATTGGTAGTATTTGCCTGTAAGGAAAAGAAAGAGGAAGTGATTGATCTTACGCCTCGAGAAGTTGTAAATACGGAGGATGAAGTGAAAGAAGAAGTTGAATTAACACAATATCCTAAAGAAGAAAATAAGGTGTTAGATGTTATTATTCCAATGTATTATGACAAAGAAGTACATGCTTCTGAAATAGCTAAGATGAATGATAAGTGGTTGTCTTTCTATGATCGAAATGGATTGTATAAAGTTGTACCAGCTAAGTTTGAAATTAGTGAAAAAGTGAATGAATGTAATGATACAGATATGCTTGGTGTTTTTTCTCCAGAAGCGTTAGAACCTTTGTTCTTTTTGGGGCCGAACCCTATGATAAAACAAGGAGTAAAAGATGCAATGGCTGTTAATAAAGCTCCTTTATGGCCATCTCAGAATCAAGAGTATTTGTTTAATGGAAAGAAGTATACTTTACGTGCAGAAGGGATAGAAACAAGGTCTTATAATTATACGGATGATAGTGGGAAAGAGCAAAAGTATAAGGAGTTTATGAAGTATAAATTGTATCTAAGTGTTGGTACAGATGAACAGTTGATTTTAGATATACCTGAATTTAATGATAAGTTTATTACGTTATTATTTGTTGGTGATTTGGATGGAGATGGTAATCTTGATTTTGTGTTTGACACGTCATCAGATTATGAAGAAAAAACAGTAGAAGTGTATTTATCGAGAGGAGCAAAGCACTTAATTTATTTGGCAGGACTGGTATCTGTAGATTTTAGTTGTTAAAGTTTTAAAATTTATCCCATAGGTAAAGAGGTTTTTAAAACCTCTTTTTTTATTTGTGCAATAACGGATAACAGGGATTTTTAGGTCAAATAAACCTCTTTTTAGGCAAATTAGAGTAAAGAGTTGTATGTAGCGAGTTGATGTCTTAAAGTTATTTAAAATAAGTGATAGGGTATAGTGTGTAACAAGTCAATGATTTTTATATTACATTTGAATAGTTTATTATTGAAAAAGTATGAAAAGAGTCTTGTTTTTAGTGTTAGTGGCAACTGCTTTAGTTGCTTGTAACGATAAAAAAAGTAAAACAGAAACAGATGCGTCTGCACCTATAGAAAAAGAAAGTGTAGAACAAACAGAAGAAGTTATTACCGAAATATTACCAATCGAAAAGAAAGAAACATTCCAATTGATTATTCCAGCGTATTACGCTGAGGAATTTGAGGCAAATGTTATTAAATCAATTCATACTAATTGGTTAGAATTAAGAGAAAATAAAGGCAAGTTTATTGTGCAGAAAGCTAAGTACAACTTATCTGAACCTACATTGAATGAATGTACTGGAGACATGGAAATTGGTATATTTTCTCCAGAAGAAACAGAACCATTGTTTTTTTTCTCACCAAAAAATAAGAATATAAAAGAAGGAAAAATAGTTTCATTGAGTACTAAAGTAATTCCTTTTTGGACAGAAAATACAGTAGAGTTTAAGTTTAATGAAGATGTATATCAGTTTACTGCTACAGGAAAGCTAAAAGAAACGTATAAGTATACAGATGATGAATCTTCAGAAGAAAAGACGTTCAAGAATTATGAGAATTATAAATTGTATTTACAAGTAAACGGAAAAGCAAAACAAATGATATTTGAGCAAGAAGGTTTTTCAGATACTTTTGTTAAGTTGTTATTTGTAGGTGATTTAGATGGAGATGGTAAGTTAGACTTTATTTTGGATACGCCTGCAGATTATGAACAAGATGTAATACGTGTGTTCTTATCCAATGGAGCCAAAGGTTATTTGTATGAAGCAGCTATGGGACAAGATGATTTTAGTTGCTAATATTGTTGACTAATTGAAAGCTATAATACAGAGTATTTAAAACAGTATAAAAGAAATAGGCGACCTCAAACAAGGTCGCCTATTTTGTTATTTCTTAGTGAAATCTCCTACATAGATTGTAGAGAACTTAGAAGGATCTAAGTATTTCTTGATAGCATCGTTTACTTGTTTTACAGATAACTTTTCAACATCACTATTTACTTTGTCAAATTCAGAGAATGGAATACCATATTGTAAGAATAAGGTTGATAACCTTACTAAATAATAATCGTTTCCTAAGTCTGTCTGTCTTGAGTTTTTCCAACTTACTTTATTTGTTTTCAACTCTTCTTCTGTGATTCCAGATTTTACCACTTTGTCAAACTCCTCGTTCATTGCTTTTTCTACTTCAGCGCGTTTAGTAGGGTTTAATAAGGCGTAAATTAACCAACTTGCGTTTTCGTTTTTAGGATCATTTGGTACATTCAATGATGTTCCTGCACCATAACTGATACCTTCTGTTTCACGTAAACGATGAGGGATACGAGCTGTCATAAAACCACCTCCCATTACTTCATTAGCAAACAATAAAGCAACATAGTCAGGGTTGTTAGTATTCATTTTGAAGTTCAATTGACCTACAGCTGCTGCATTCTCTTTATCTGGTGTTTCTTTTATTTCTTTACTTTTTTTAGTGTCAAAGAAAGTAGCATAAGCTTTTTCATATTTTGCTTTGCTGTTATAGCTACCAAATGTTTTTTCTAATAAAGCTTTTACTTCAGCTTTATCATTCATTCCTATTACAGTTGCATTTCCATTATTAGCCCCAAAGTATGCCGTGTAGAAATCTTTTATTTCTTTAATTGTCACCGCATTCAAACCATCAATGCTTTCTTGTATTGTTGGAGCATAAAATAAACTACCTTTTGATTCGTTTGATGTAATGCGCGAAATTTCAGTAAATGCCAGTGATTGAGGATCATTTAGTTTACTTTCATAATATGTTTTGTATTCTAATTTCATTTTTGCCAATTCCGATTCAGGGAATGATGGATTTTTCAACATATCTTCTACAATAGGCATTACCTCCTTGATTGTACTTCTGTATGAGTTGATATAAACAGATATTGTTTGTCCATAAAAACTAATATACACACTTGATTTAAGTTTGTCTAACTTGTCTTTTATTTCCTGTTTATTCATTGTTTTGGTACCATTGCTTAGCATAGCAGCAGTAAACATTCCAATGTATTGTTTTCCATTCAAATCTGCTTTGGTAGCAATTGGTAATGAAAAAGAAAGAGTTACTTTCTCTCCTTTTAAATCTTTGTCTATTACTCCATATTTTAAACCATTGCTTAGTTTATCTGTGCTGTAGTTTTTTTGTAAGTTAGCAATAGATGCTTCAAATGGTCTTAGATTTTCATTTTGTTCTTTGCCCTTATAGTTTTCTACTAATGCATTGATGTCTTTATCTAAAAACTCATTCGATTTTACTCGTATTTCGTCTTTTGTAGGAATAAACAATCCAACAGTACGGTTATTGTCTTTAAAATATTTTTTAGCTACTCTGTCTATATCTGCTAAAGTTAGCTGTTCAATATTATCTCGTAGTAAGAATCCTAATCTATAATCACCAGAACTAATTATCTCTGTTAAGTTAATAGCAGTATAGATTGTGTTGTTTTTTATATTTTCAATATTCTTTAAAAGATTTGTTTTAGCACGATCTAAGTCATCTTGTGTATACTTATTACTCGGAACTTTACTTAATTCTGCTTTTACATCTGTAAGTACTGTTTTTAAATCTTTATCATTTGGAACATCAAAATTGAACAATAAGAAACTTGCATCACGTACTTCAGGAGAATAAGCATATAGATTTGAAACTTTATGCGTTTCTACTAATGCTTTGTACAAATATCCAGAAGGATCGTTTGTAAGTATATGGTCTAAAGCAGATAGTGCTGCAAAGTCTTTATCAGCATAAGATGTTGTATGGAATACTACATTGATGTGTTGACTATCACCAGCGCGTTTTACTTCAACGTATTTTTCACCGTCTTGAGCAGGTTCTACAGTAAGAATTTGATCAAGTACACGAGTAGGTTTAGCAATACCAGAGAAGTATTTTTCTATATCTGCCAAAGCTTGTGCTTCATCAAACTTTCCTGCAATGACTAAAGTAGCATTATCTGGTTGATAATACTTCTCATAAAAACGACGTAATTGAGGAGCTTTTACGCGTTCTATATCTTCTTTTGACCCAATAGTACTTAAACCATAGTTATGCCATAAAAAAGCTGTACTAATAGTTCTTTCCATTAATACACTTGTTGGACTGTTTTCACCAATCTCAAATTCATTTCGTACGACAGAAAATTCTTTATCTAAATCACTTTGTAAAATAGTAGCATTGATCATACGGTCTGCTTCCATTTCTATAGCCCACGAAAGATTTTCGGCTGTAGAAGGAAATACTTCATAATAGTTGGTACGATCGTAGTAAGTAGTACCATTGGCATTACCACCTTTATCTGACAACATCTTTTTGATGTCCCCCAAGTTTTTAGTGCTCTTGAAAAGCATATGTTCTAACAAGTGAGCCATTCCTTTTTCTCCATATCCTTCATGTTTAGAACCAACATTGTAAACAATATTTACAATCAGATTACTTTGAGTAGCATCAGGAATTAAAAGTACTTTTAATCCATTAGATAGTTTGTATTCCTTGATTCCTTCTACTTGTTTTACATAAACAGGCTTCTCTTTCTTTTGGGCAAAAGAATAAGGAGAAACTCCTAATGCAAATGCAAATGCAAGTGCATAAATAATTTTTTTCATAAAGTGTGTTTTGATTAATTTTATAAATATATGATATTATCTTTTGTAAAAGTTTTTATTTTTAATTTAAAAATTATCATATATGTATAATTTGTCAGTAATACTGAATGAATACTGAGAATATGGAATAAAATAGAAATAACAGAAGTGTATAAAAAAAGGCTATCAGAAGTAGATAGCCTTTTAGTTTAGTAATTATTTTTATATTGTTGGATGTGGTTAAGCAGTGTTTGCTTATCCATATAGCCAGATTGTTTCCACAGAAGCTTACCTTGTCTAAACAGCATTAATGTTGGTACACCTCTCATTTGATATTGTGTACTATACTGAGTAGTAAGAGCAGTGTTTTTGTCCACGTCTATTTTGATAATAGAGATGTCATCTTTAAGCTCTTGTTTTACCTCTTCCAATACAGGGGCTAACATCTGACATGGTCCACACCACGTAGCAAAGAAATCAACTAAGGTTAATTGATCTCTGTCGATTAACTCTTGAAAATTGCTCATTTTGTTTTATTGTTTAGTTGAAGGACAAGTTGCTGTACAACTACCTCCTTCTTGTAATGCGATTCCAGTATTTTTTATAGCACCAAATCCTCCGATAACATCTATCATATTGTGGTATCCTCTTGCTTTTAAGATAGAAGAAGCGATTAATGATCTGTAACCTCCTGCACAGTGTATATAGAATTTATCTGTAGTAGGGAAGTCTGCAATATTATCATTGATATAATCCAGTGGCGAATGAATCAGGTTTTTATAGTCGATATGCGCAGAGTTGTATTCTCCTGGTTTGCGCACATCTACTACTTTGATATCTTCAGTAGTCAGCTTATCAGCTAATTCTTCAGCAGTTACTTGTTGAACCGTATCATATTCGAATCCTTCAGCTTTCCAAGAAGCAAAACCTCCTTTTAGATATCCTAAAGTGTTGTCATATCCTACACGAGATAGACGGATAATAGTTTCTTCTTCACGGCCTTCAGGAGTGACTAATAAGATAGCTTGTTTAATATCTGTGATTAATGCACCTACCCATGGAGCAAATTGTCCATCTAATCCGATAAAGATAGCTCCTGGTATATGTCCTTTAGCGAAGTCAGCTGCAGAGCGTACATCTAATAATAAAGCACCAGACTCTTCAGCTAATAGTTGAAACTCTTTAGGAGTTAATGCCTTATTGTTATCGACGATTGTTTCTACGTTTTCGTACCCTTCTTTATTAAGTTTTACGTTTAATGGGAAGTAAGCTGGAGGAGGTAATAACCCATCAGTTACTTCTTTTACGAACTCTGCTTCAGTCATATTAGCACGTAGAGCATAATTCGTTTGTTTTTGTTCTCCTAATGTACCTACAGTCTCTTTGCTTAAGTTTTTACCACAAGCAGACCCTGCACCATGTGCTGGATATACAATAACATCATCAGCCAATGTCATGATCTTAGTACGTAGGCTGTTGTATAGTGTAGCTGCTAATTGCTCTTGTGTCATGTCAGCTGCTTTCTGAGCTAAGTCTGGACGACCTACATCACCTAAGAATAAAGTATCTCCACTAAAGATAGCATGATCTTTACCTGACTCATCTTTTAATAGGTATGTTGTACTCTCCATCGTATGTCCTGGAGTGTGTAATACTGTTATTGTGATATTACCTAATTTGAATACTTCTCCATCAGTAGCGATATGTGCTTTAAACGATGGGTTAGCATTAGGTCCATATACGATAGGGGCATTAGTCTTATCTGCTAATGTAACGTGCCCACTTACGAAATCAGCGTGAAAGTGCGTCTCAAAGATATACTTAATAGTAGCATTGTCTTTTGCTGCTCTGTCTATATAAGGTTGTACTTCTCTTAATGGGTCAATAATTGCAACTTCTCCGTTGCTCTCTATATAGTAAGCCCCTTGAGCTAAACACCCTGTGTAAATTTGTTCTATTTTCATAGTGTAGTATATTTTTTGTTTGTAGTAAAATTATAAATATGTTTTTAAAATGACAGTAACTTAAGTTACAAACTATAAAAACACTTCTTTAATTAGTATATAGATTGCCATGATTAAAACAAAGTAACCAAAGCCTTTTTTTAAATTCTTGTCTGGGACAAACTTAGTTAGGTAAATACCAATAAAGATTCCTATAATTGATATCCCACTAAAAGTAAGTAACATGGCCCAATCCATAGTCGTATGGCCTAAATCTCCTAAGAACCCTATTAACGACTGTATAGCAATGATACATAATGATGTTCCTACTGCCTGTCTCATAGGCATCTTAGCGAATAGTACTAAAGCTGGTATAATCAAGAAGCCTCCACCAGCCCCTACTGTTCCTGCCAATAATCCGATTAAGATACCTTGTATAAACAAGCCTGTTAGGGCAGGTTTAGTATCTTCTACTTCCTTTTCTTTTTTAGGCCTGATCATCTTAGTAGCTGATGTGAACATCACTAAGGCGAATAAAACCATCAATACAATATTCTTGTTAATACTCCATGTACTAATGTTAATAACATCAGGAACTAATGGTAGTAAAAAAGCTCTCGTGATATAAACAGTGATAACAGAAGGTATTCCGAATAGAACAACTGCTTTTAAGTCCACTTTTTTATCGATATAGTTTTTTATACCTCCTACTAAGGATGTTGATCCTACGATAAAGAGCGAGTAAGCTGTAGCGACGAATGGTTCTACCTTCATAATGTAAACCAGAATAGGTACAGTCAGTATAGAACCTCCACTACCTATAAGTCCCAGCGATATACCTATCAGTAAGGCCAGGGCATAACCTATTAATGCTGTGTAATCCATAGTTGTGGTTAAGGTTTAAGTAGCTCTATATATTTTCGATTGAGCTGTATAATACCTTCGTTTTCTAAAGTTTTTAATATTCGAGAGATTACTACTCTCGAAGTGTTTAGTTCATCAGCAAGCTCTTGATGTGTGTTGTTGATAAAGCGACTGTTGTATATCTTAGCCTTACTTCTCAATAAGTTACATAGACGCTCTTCCATATTCATAAAGGCTAAACTATCTATTGCTGTCAGCATTTCGTTCATCCGATTGTTATAACTGTTTAGTACGAAGTTTCTCCAGCTTTTGTATTTGACCAACCATTCATCCATCTTACCAACAGGAATCATAACTACACTGCCATCGCGTTCAGCTATAGAACGTACCTGACTTTTGGTTTCTCCTAAACAACAGGTCAAGGTCATCGCACAGGTATCGCCTTCTTCGATATAGTAGAGTACTATCTCTCCTTCTCTTTGATCTTCGCGGATGATCTTAATAGCCCCTTCGAGGAGTAATGGAATCTTCTTAATGTATTCACCTATCTCCATCAGTTTTTCTCCTTCTTTAAAGTCTTTAATAGTAGAGACTTCAATAATCTCGTCTAAAAGTTTTTCTTCAAAGATAGAGTGGTACTTGGTTCTGATAATGTGTTCCATATAAGAATAAATAGTTGATTTAAAGGTTCTAATTTAGTTTATCAAATTAATATATCAAAAGTATTAGTCCCATTAATCGTATTTACTTTTTTAATGAGGCAACCATTTTCTGATTATTCCATAAAACCACGTTCCAAGTAATGCTCCGATGATCGCTATCAAGATGGGTAAAAAACCTGCTCCAAATAAAGCGAACATAGGCCCTGGACATGCTCCTCCTAACGCCCATCCCAGCCCGAAAAAGATACCTCCTATAAGGTAACGCGGAACACTCTTTTCTTTAGGAGTGAACTCTATAGGATTGCCAGAGAAGTCTTTAATATTCTTTTTCTTGATGATATAGGTAGCGATAACAGCTATCGTTAGTGCTGTTCCCATAATACCGTACATGTGAAAACTGTCGAATTGAAACATTTCGTAAATTCGGAACCATGATGCTGCTCCTGATTTAAACATCCCTATCCCGAAAAGCATTCCGACTAATAAATAAGCTAATTTTTTCATTTGAAACAATTTTTAAAAGATTAAAGGGAATAATACATGTACCATAATTAATCCGCCAATAAAGAAACCTATTACAGCTATAAGAGATGGTAACTGTAAGTTGCTCAGTCCACTGATCGCATGTCCAGAAGTACATCCTCCTGCATATCTTGATCCAAATCCTACAAAGAATCCTGCTAATAGGAGTAATCCAATAGATTTGGCAGAACCAAATATTTCATTAAAGAATAGTTCTGTAGGAATGTATGCTTTTCCGGCGCTTTCTATTCCTAAAGAGTGAAGTTTTTCAATTGTGTTTTCTCCTAAGGGTATAGTAGCTGGTTCTACACTTAAGAAGTGATATGCTATGAATCCTCCTAATATGGTACCAACCAAGAATAGCAAGTTCCATGTCTGTGCTTTCCAGTTAAAACAAAAGAAATCACAGTTCTTACCTGCTCCCATCATTGAGCACATCGTGCGTAGGTTAGACGAGAATCCAAAGGTTTTTCCCATTAATAAAAGTAGTATAAGTGTAGTAGCTATAAATATTCCTCCTACATACCAAGGCCAAGGGCCGTAAATCAATTCCATTTTTAAATCATTTATATTTTGTTACAGCAAATATCAGTACTTAAATACACATAGTTTGTAACCTATGATACAATACTGAAAAAAGTTATTGATTAATAAGAAAAAGTCTTTTTATTCCAATACCGTTATTCGTATTTAAAGGATAGCCTTTATTCTATTTTACTCTCTAAAATTCTTTTCGAAAGATCTTTTGAGTATCGAAAGAGATACTTTTCTATTATACTTTTCTAAAAATGAATAGTTTTTTATGTAAAATTCCAAAAAAAGTTATTCGTTTTTTTATAACTTATTTTCGCCTATATCTCTGTATTTTAATTGTTTATGATTTTTTTGAACAACTTTTTTTTAAAACTAAACAATGTCTAAGACCAATAACTACAAGTGTTCATCGTTAATCCTTCGGGTATTGGTGCACTATATATGAGGAATAGTAGGGGATTGTTGCGAAGAATACCCCTACTATTCCTTATTAATACCTCAGTAAAGGCTTGTGTCAAAAAAGAAGAAATTCCGAATTATACGCGATAGGAAGTGTACTGCTTGGAGATAGGAGAAAAAGAGAATGATTGTTATTGCTCAATACTGTGCGAAATCAGAATTGTAGAGAAGTCTTTATTCCTACTGTTTAGTATAGATTGAGATTATTTATAATGACTGAGTTTTTACATGATATTTGTAGGCAGTGTATATTGTTTTTAGTAGTTTTATGCATCAACAGAAAACAATAAATAAAACAAGAGTAAAATGGAAAATGTAAAACACAAAGTAGTATTTCAATTGACGACAGATAACATTGATGAGCAAAACGCATTGATTACTTATGTAAACAATTTGTACAAACATTGGGGAGCAGATGTGTTGATTCATGTTGTTGTTCATGGTCCAGGAATTGGTATGGTTAGAAAAAGTAAAACAATGGTTGGTGAAGGTGTAAAATATGCAATGCAAATTGGAGTGAAGTTTTTTGCTTGTGAAAATACAATGCAGACACGTAAAATTGAAAAGACAGATATTGTGGAAGGGATTGAGTATGTGCCTTCAGGGTTGGTTGCTATTATTGAAAAACAAGAACAAGGATGGCCTTATATTAAATGTAATTTTTAATATATAATTGAGAATAATAAGACTCAAACTGTCATTAAATTTGTAACCTAATTAGGTAGATTAAACTAAAGAAAAATGAGATTCAATACAGATGTCTTTTGCGATTTTTTGCAAACAGAAGTAATAAATGGAAAATGTTCTTCCACTATTGAAATTGATAGAGTTTCTATTGATAGTAGATCATTGCAAAATGATGAGAGGAGTATGTTTTTTGCACTGAGTGGTAAAAATCACGATGGACATCAATATGTAAAAGATTTGATACAACAGGGAGTACGTTACTTTGTTGTAAGTAAAACAATCGAAGGGGAGTTGCCAAACGATGTCGTTATTTTTAAAGTAGAGAATACACTTGTAGCTTTGCAACAATTAGCACAATTGCATCGCAGCACTTTTAAACTTCCTGTAATAGGGATTACTGGAAGTAAGGGAAAAACGATTGTAAAAGAATGGTTGAATTTCTTGCTGAGTGACCAATTTAGCATCATAAAAAATCCAAAGAGTTATAACTCTCAAACGGGAGTACCTCTTTCTATATTTGGAATGGCAGAGAAACATACCTTAGGTATTTTTGAAGCAGGTATTTCTACAGTTAAGGAAATGGATAATTTACAAGCCATTATACAACCAACTATAGGAGTGCTTACTGCTATAACAGATGAGCACGCAGAAGGGTTTGAATCAGTTGAACAAAAAATTCAAGAAAAAGTTCAATTGTTTAAAGATGTTGAGGTAGTGGTAACTCCTTATGATAAACGAGTGCTACATGCATTGACTGAAAAAGAAGTAATAACTTGGAGTTTTCAAGAGTCTGCTGCAGATTTAGTAGCTTGTGTAGAAAATGGAAAGTTGCACTTAGTGTTTAATAAAACACTTTCTTTTGAGGTTATGTTACCTTTTGTAGATGAGGTTTCTACACAGAATATGATTAGTTGTATTGCTGTGCTTTTGTATTTAAAGTATCCTATAGAGGTTATACAAAAGCGAGTGACAGAGTTGTACCCTGTGGAAATGCGTTTGCAAGTAAAGAATGGGATCAATAATTGTTCCGTGGTTGATGATGCTTATAATGCCGATTATCAGTCTTTAGTGATCGCATTAGATTTTTTAGAAAAGCATAAACTGAGTACTTCGAAAACAGTTATATTATCCGACCTTTTTGCTAATGGGTTTGAAGAGTCTGATTTGTACAGACAAGTAAAAGAGTTGTTGTTCAGCTATCAGATAACGCGTTTGATTTGTATAGGTGAACGCATATCAAACTATATGGTTGGGTTTAAAAATGCGTGGTTATTTAATTCTACAGACGAATTTTTACAAAAGGTGTCTATAAGTGATTTTGCAGATGAGACAATTTTAGTAAAAGGAGCAAGAGGTTTTCGCTTTGATAAGATAATTACACTGTTGGAAGAAAAAACCCATGAAACAGTACTGGAAGTTAATCTAACAGCTATTCGTCATAATTTGAATTTTTACCGCTCAAGATTGAAACCAGAAACGAAAGTGATGGTAATGGTCAAAGCTTTTGGTTATGGTAATGGTAGTTTTGAGATTGCAAAGTTATTGGCTCATGAAAAGGTGAGTTATTTAGGAGTTGCATTTGCAGACGAAGGAATTGCCTTGCGCAAATCGGGAGTGACTACTCCTATAATAGTTATGAATCCAGAAATAGGAGCTTTCTCAGCTATGATAGCATACGATTTGGAACCAGAGGTATATTCTGTTAGAGAGTTGGATGCATTTTTAAAAGTAGCAAGAGAGCGTAATTGTTATCAATATCCAATTCATATTAAATTAGATACAGGAATGCATCGTCATGGATTTCTTACAGATGATTTGGATGAATTAATAAGGGGATTGAAAGAAACGAATGTGGTGGAGGTAAAATCTATTTTCTCACATTTGTCATCAAGTGATATGCCAGAGTATAAAGATTTTACTTTAGAGCAAATAGATGAGTTTAAGACGAATGCGGATAAATTGATTACTACTTTAAAGATTTGTCCTATACGTCATATTTTAAATACTTCCGGGATTTATCATTTTCCTGAACACCAAATGGAAATGGTGCGTATAGGAATAGGTCTTTATGGGGTTGGAAATGACGAAGTAGAAATGAGCTTATTGCAAAATGTGAGTACATTAAAAACACAGATTATGCAAATTAAGGAGATTCAAGATAAGGAAAGTGTTGGGTATGGACGTCGTTTTCGATCAAATGGAGTAACACGTGTAGCAACTGTTCCGATTGGATATGCTGATGGTGTACATCGTTCATGGGGAAATAGTGTAGGGTATGTTTTGGTAAATAATGCGAAAGCGACAATTATTGGCTCTATTTGTATGGATATGTTGATGATTGATGTAACTAACGTTGATTGCAAAGAAAATGATGAGGTAATTATTTTTGGTAAAGAGCTACCAGTGACAGTAATAGCGTCTAAAATTGCGACTATACCATATGAAATATTGACAAGTATTTCGCAACGTGTGAAAAGAAATTTTTATGAAGAGTAATTTTTTTATAGATTTGTTTATATAAAAAACTTAAAAAGTAAAAAACTATGGGATTTGTAAAAGAATTTAAGGAATTTGCTGTCAAAGGTAATGTGATGGACCTTGCAGTAGGGGTTATCATTGGAGGTGCTTTTGGTAAAATTGTTAACAGCGTGGTAAACGATGTGATTATGCCATTGGTATCATCTATTATTGGTACACCTGATTTTTCTAATATGTATTTAGTGTTAAAAGGAGATGCACCTGATGGAACTCCTTTGGCTGCTGCAAGAGGAATAGATGGCAATGTAGTGTTTGCTTATGGTAGTTTTATTACAGAGGTAATTAATTTTACTTTATTAGCGTTTTGTGTATTCCTTTTAGTTAAGGGAATTAATACAATGAAAAAGAAAGAAGCAGCAGTAGAGGAAGTTCCTGCAGGCCCACCAGCTCCAACTCAAGAAGACTTGTTGGCAGAGATTAGAGATTTATTGAAAAATCAAAAATAAGCTATTCATAACTTTGTTATAGTTATAGAAACCACCTAAAAGATTTTATTGTCTTTTAGGTGGTTTTTTTTTGGTCTAATTGTAACTAAAAAAGTTTAAAAACTTATTATTAATCGGTTAACTTTTGTTGTTCTATATAGCATAGAAACGTTAACTTTTGAATACTGTTTAATTTGTAAATTTTTAGTATTTATTATTCAGTAGATCATTGTTTGTATGTAATTATAATTAAAAAATTACTGTTTAACATATTTTTTTGTTATATATGTATGTGTTTTATAAAGGTATAGTTTATTTTAACCTTGTGTTATGATATAATACTCGTTATTTTCTTGTATTTCAATTAGTTGTGTTTTTTAACATAAAACTGTTTTTAAAAAAATAACACAAAATTAGTATTTGTCGATTTTTTGTTATTTGTTTGTTAAACAATTTAAAAATAATAGAACATGAGGAAAGTTGTACGTCATTTTTGCTTTGGTATGTTCACAATCCTTGCTGCACAAGGAGCGTTTGCACAAAGTAAAAAGATTACAGGGCAAGTTGTTTCAAGTGGGGATGGATTACCTTTACCTGGAGCAACTGTATTAATTAAAGGTACCCAACAAGGTGTTTCTACTGATATGGATGGTAAATTTACTATTAATGCAGATAAAGACGCTGTCTTGGTTATCGATTTTATTGGTTTTTCTAAAGTAGAGAAAAAGGTTGGTGCACAAACTGTTATCAATGCTAAATTGGTAGAAGATACTGGTACTCTTGACGAAATTAAGATTACAACAGGATATGAAACTGTAAATAAAAGAACATTTACAGGAGCTGTTAGCCGTATTTCTGAAAAGGAATTAAAGGTTGATGGTATGCCTGACGTAAGTAGAATGATTGAAGGTAAAGCTGCAGGGGTTTCTGTACAAAACGTTACAGGTACTTTTGGTGCTGCACCTAAAATTACAGTACGTGGATCATCTTCTATTTTTGGAGATACAAAACCATTGTGGGTAATTGATGGGGTTGTTCAAGAAGAAATTATTAACGTTTCATTTCAAGATTTAGCTTCTGGTAATGCTTCAACAATGTTGAGTTCTGCAGTTGCTGGATTGAATGCAAATGACGTATTAAGTATAGAGATTTTAAAGGATGCTGCTGCAACATCTATGTATGGAGCACGTGCAATGAATGGGGTAGTTGTAATTACTACAAAGTCTGGACGTAAAGATACTCCTTTAAAAGTTAGTTATAACTTAGAGAATACTTTAAGAGAAGTTCCTCGTTATAGTAGTTTTGATATTTCTAACTCACAAAGAACAATGAGTACTTTAAGAGAGATGCAAGATCGTGGACTATTGACAGGGCCTGAAGTAGCACAAGGTAGATATGGAGGAGTTTATAATTTATTGTATAATGCTACTCATAAGTATAACCCAACAGGAGGTGTAGATGGACAAGGAGGATATGATTTATATAACAATGCATTAAATCAAAATGAATTCTTACGTAAGTACGAATATGCTAATACAGATTGGTTTAAAGAATTGTTTAGACCTTCTATTATGCAGAATCACTCGTTGAGTTTTTCAGGAGGTGGACAGAATGCGGCATATTATGCGTCTTTAAGTTACTTGAATGATCCAGGATGGACAATTGCTGACAACGTGAAACGTTTAACAGCTAACGTGAAAACTACTTTCTTCTTGAATGATCGTTTAACGTTAGGTTTATCTGCGAATGCGTCTATTCGTGATCAAAAAGCTCCAGGAAGTTTTGATCGTCAAGCTGATCCTGTAGGAGGTTCTGTATCGAGAGATTTTGATATTAACCCATTTAACTATGCGTTAAATACTTCAAGAGCTTTGCGTCCATATGCTGATAATGGAAGTTTAGAATATTATAGACAAAACTGGGCTCCTTTCAATATCTTGAATGAGACAGATAATAACTATATGGATCTAAATGTAAAGGATATCAAAGTTCAAGTTGATTTAGATTATAAATTAGCAGATGGATTAAAGTTTAATACAACAGCTGCAATTCGTTATGTTGATTCAAATAGAAACCATACAATAACAGAAAACTCTAACGTAGCAGCTGCATATAGAGCAGATGAAACAAAAGTTGTAAAAGATCAAAATATTTATTTATATCAAGATCCTTCTCAACCAGATGCACAAAAGCAAGTTGTTTTACCTGAAGGGGGTATTTTACATAAGTATAGCAACTCAATGACTGCTATTAACTGGAAAAATATGTTGAGTTATGATAAGATTTTTGGAAGTAAAAGTCAACATGAGTTAAATGCTGTAGCAGGTACAGAGATGCGTTCTATTGATAGAAATAATCAAAATAATAGTACATACGGTATTTTATTTAACAAAGGGAACACAGTTGTGACTGATCCAAGATTGATTGAAAAGTTAATTGGTGAAGGAGATTATATGTTTAGTAAAGGAGAAACAAAAGATCGTACAGTTGGTTTCTTTGGAAAAGCGACTTATACATATGATGGAAAGTATACAGTATCTGTAACAGGACGTACAGATGCTTCAAATCAACAAGGAGGTGATAAAACAATGTGGTTACCAACTTGGACTGTTTCTGGAAAATGGAATGCAAAACAAGAAAAATTCTTAGTTGATAGTAATGTAATTAGTGATTTGAGTTTAAGAGGATCTTATGGATTAACAGCTACTGCTGGTCCAGCATCAAACTCTTTAGCAATCTTTAAAAATATGTTAACTGTTTCTCGTTTTAGTCCGCGTGATAGAGAAACTGGATTGTCAATTGAATCTTTGAGAAATAGTGATTTAACTTGGGAAAAACAATACGAAGCAAACTTAGGTTTCGATTTAGGTTTAGCTAATAATCGTGTTTATTTGTCAGGAGACGTGTATCAACGTAAAGCATTTGATTTAGTAGATATTGTTACAACTACAGGTATTGGAGGAGAGTTTACAAAACTTGGAAACAATGCAGATATGACTACTAAGGGAGTTGAGTTAAATTTAACGACGAGAAATATTGTTAGTAGTGATTTTAAATGGACAACTAATTTTAACTTGTCTTATTATGATCAAGAAATTACTAAGTTGGCAGATACACCACGTGTTTATGATTTAGTAACAGGAACTGGAGGAAATGTTGTTGGAGGATCTCGTAATACATTGTATTCTTATGTGTTTACAGGATTGAACAAAGATGGTTTACCTACATTTGTTATGCCTGATGGGGTAACTGATAATATGGGAGGTGCAAATTTCCAAGATCGTCAGAATATAACAGCTTATTTGAAAAAAGAAGGAGCTGTAGAGCCAAATAAAACGCTTGGATTTACAAATAACTTCCAATATCAAAACTGGTCATTAGATGTACTTATGGTTGCTTCTGCAGGTAATGTAGTTCGTTTAGATCCAACTTTCTCATCAGAGTATAATGATACACAAACGTTTACAAATTCAATGAATAATCGTTGGGTATTGCCAGGTGATGAGAATATGACAACTATACCACGTATAGCTGATGCTGCAACAATTGGAACTTTAGGAACAAGTTATATGAATCGTGTATATAATACGTATAACTATTCAAGTGATCGCGTTGCTAAAGGTGATTTTGTACGTGTGAAAAATATTACTTTAGGATATGAGTTCCCTGAGCTAATGAAGAAACAGATAGGACTTTCAACATTTAATTTAAAATTATCAGTAACAAATCCATTCTTGATTTATTCTGATAGTAAATTGAATGGACAAGATCCGGAGTTCTTTAGAGTAGGAGGGGTATCAATGCCTGTGACAAGACAGTACACATTGACGTTGAATTTATCAATTTAATACTGAGAAAAAATGAATTATAAAAAATATATAGCTGGTGTTGTAGCTTCTGTTGTCTTAGCAGGATGTTCAAGTTTTTTAGATGAAACACCAGATAATAGAACAAAGATTGATACACCTGAAAAGGCAAAAGATTTATTAGTTTTTGCTTATCCTTCTGCAAACTATATGTATGCAATGGAAATAATGACTGATAACGTTGGTGATTCAAAACGTGGAGCAAATGCTAAACTGGATAATACAGCTTATTTTACATGGGATGTGGAGCGTGAGGAATCATGGGATTCTCCAGCTGAGTTTTGGCAAGCAAGTTATAAAGCGATAGCTCAGGCAAATCAAGCTATTGAATCTATAGAGAAGATGGGGGCTGTTGATGCTGTTAAGAATCCAATTTTAGGAGAAGCTTTGTTAAGTCGTGCATATAATCATTATATGATAGCTGCAATGTTTTGTCAAGCATATGATCCTAACACAGCAGCAAGTGAATTAGGTATTCCTTATAATACAAAGCCTGAAACAGAACTAGTACCATTGTATGAACGTGGTACTTTACAAGAAGTGTATGATAAGATTGAGGCTGATATTATTAAAGGGTTACCATTGGTGCAAAATAGTAATAAAAGTTTAAGATTTCACTTTAATCCTTCAGCAGCAAAAGCGTTCGCAACTCGTTTTTATGCAATGAAAGGAGATTGGGATAAAGTATTAGAATATTCAAATGATTTAGGGGATCGTCCTACTAATTTTAGAGATTATAATGCTTTATCAATTTTAGCTCCATCTAAATATGGACAAGAGTATGGTTCAAGTGCGGAGAAAGCTAATTTATTAATAGCTGCATGTCGCTCAAGAATAGCAAGAGAGTATCCAAGAATACGTTTTGGTGTTACAAGTCCAATTATGGCTAATAGATATGGTCCAGCTTTTAATCCGTATAATGTAGATTATAGTTTTATGCCTTATCAAGCAGGTCAAGATGTAACGTTTTACCCATATTTTTATGAGTATTTTGTTGTTGATAATCAGAGTGCTGGTACAGGGCAACCATATGTTAATATTCCTTTATTAACAGCTGAAGAGTGGTATTTATATCGTGTAGAAGCTACTATTATGAAGGGAGATATTGATAAAGCTACTCAGATGTCTGCTTATTATGCTAAGTTTAAAACTATGGGGAATCCTGTAGAATCATCAGTTACAACTGCGCGTTTATTACAAAAAGCGGGTAATGCTAATGATTATCAACCGTTCTATACAATGAATGATAATCAACGAAAAATGATGAAATTTGTTGCTGAAATGAGAAGAAGTGAATTTTTACATACAGGTTTGCGTTGGATGGATATTAAACGTTTTAATTTACCAGTTATTCATAATGATGCTCTTACAGGTGCAGTTTACAAATTAGAACCAAAAGATTTGCGTAAAGCTGTTCAGTTACCAACTTCAACTTTAAATATGTTAACTCCTAATCCAAGATAATAATGAAAAAGACAGTAATTAATGTTTTAGCTATTTTTGCAATTGGGATTGCAATTGTAAGTTGTGAAAAGGAAGATAAATTAAGTAATAATAGTGTTCTAACGAAAGAAGATCCTATTATGAATTCAACAGATATGTATTTGGCATCAACTTTTACAGATCCGTATAATATGACAGTTTCTTATCGTTGGGATAGAAATCAGTATGGTACAGGGAAAGATGTTGCACGTAATTTATATCCTGCGAAATTAGTAAATGTAAAACCAGCTTTAGAAATGGTAGATAAAGTATGGTTGAAAACATATGAAGAAGTAGCAGGGAAGGATTTTGTTAAAAAAATTCGTCCAGGTGATTTGTTAATAGCTGGGGGATACGCTTTTAATGATGATGGTACTCGTACACTTGGTTTGGCAAGTGGTGGGGTTCAGATTACTTTATATGAAACAGATTTCTTAGGAGGTGATGTCTTTGCTGCGCGTCAGTTTATTCATACCATCCAACATGAGTATATTCATATTATTAATCAAACAAAAGAGTTTAGTGAACTAGAGTTTGGTAAGAATAATCGAGGTAGTTACACATCTCAATGGTACGAGTTGCCACAAGGTTTGAATGGGAAAAGAGATGTTAATGGAAATCCTTGGAATATTGATTCTTATGGTAATATTTTAGGTTTTATTACAGGTTATTCTCGTTCAAATACGTTTGAAGATTTTGCAGAGACAGCTTCTGTCTCTTTAGCGAAAACACCAGCAGAAATACAAGCAATTTTTAAAGAAATCAAGAAGTATGAAGTAATGACTGATGCGGAAAGAGCTAAGTATGGTCTTACTCCTGATGTTTATAAAGCTGGAGGTGTTGAAAAAATTCAATTTAAACTTAATTTTGTAAAAGAATATTTTAAAAGCGAGTGTAATATTGATTTCGATCAATTAGTAAAAGTAGCTAACAAGAATGCAGCTGAATCACCAATGTTAAATCGTGGTGGAGAAAATGCTATTAGTGTTTTTGGTAATCGTACTATCAATAGTAAGAATGTTGTTAGATATTGTCAAAGTCATGCTAATGTTAGTAAAGAGGTTAAATTATAAAAAGTAGATTATGAATAGATTTAAGTATACAGGTAAAATATCTCGCTTTTTATTAGCAGGTTTGCTTTTAGGTGGATTAACACTTACTTCATGTAGTAAAAATGATAATGATATATTTGAAGATGACCCTGTAATTCGTATTGATAAAAAGAAAAGTGAAATACAGAGTAAATTAATTGATAGTGAAAATGGATGGATTGTAAATTTTAGTCCTGACGGTAGAGAGTCTATGGGAGAATTTACAATGTGGCTTGATTTCAAGAAGGATTGGAGTGTTGAGATTAAAACTGACCGTGTGTTAACTGATGTTGGTGTAGAAAAATCTCAGTATAATTTTGTTTTATTAAGTTCAGTAGCATTGAATTTCCCTTATGGAAATAAGGTGCATGATTTTACAGCTATGGATGGACAAAATTTACGTACTGATATTGAGTTTGTTTTTAGTAAATATGTTGATGATAATACGATTGAGTTTATTGGACATATGACTAAACAGAAAGTATATTTCAAAAAAGCTACTGCTGAAGAGAAAAAATTTCAGTTTACTAAAAGATGGGATTTAGTTAAGAAACTTGAAGCTGTGAGTAAAGCAAGTCTTACAATGAATGGAAGAACAACTCAACTTGAGTATACTAAGTTGTGGAAAGATAATAATTTCCGTGCTGGTATGATAAAGAATGGAGGTTTTCTGTTATATCAAGCAACAGATGATGGTAAAACAGTTGGTTTGTTAAATCCATTTGAAGTTAATGATAATGATGTGATTACAGAACTTACATTACAAGGGAATTCTTTTGTAGGAAAATCAACTACAGGGGCTATCTTAACATTAAATTAAATAATAAAAAAGAGTCGCAACTGCGACTCTTTTTTTACTTTATAAATCTATAGCTTTGTGCTATAGATTTTTTTGTTTAGATATGGCACTATTAAAAGTTATAGACAAGTTACACGCACAAGTATATGTCTGGAAAGTTGACGAGGAGGTAGATTACTTAGTAGAAGAACTGGTTTTAAGACAGCAGACACAAGAACGCTTAAGTAAGATGAAATCCGAGGTTCATAAAAAAGGATTTCTGGCTGTACGACATTTATTGCTTACAGCAGGTTATACCGATTTAGATTTGTTGTACGACAAAAACGGAAAACCTTATTTAACAGATGGCAATCATATCTCTATCTCTCATTCATTTGAATATGCCTGTATTATTATTTCTAAATCAGTTGTAGGGATCGATATAGAACAAAAGCGCTATAAAATAAAACGTATAGCCACTAAGTTTTTAAGTGATACAGAAAAAGAATTTAATACGCTATTGACATCAGATCAAAGTATTGAATACCTTACTCGTGTATGGTGTGTAAAAGAAACTTTGTTTAAGATGGGTGACTCACGCAGTTTGAGCTTTAAAGATAATATGCGTACTCATTTTTCAGCATTTGACAGTTTGTTTGGACAGGCTGAAATATCAAGTCAAACGTTTAATTTAACAACTGATTTTCATATTGAAGATTTAGGAAGTTTTATTTTAGCCTATGCGGTCAACTTGTAAGAATACAAAAAAGTAATACATTTGTTACAAATGAAGAAATATAAAACGTATGGAAGGTAATTTTAATTATGCTGTTGCTCATGAATCAGATCAGGTGAAAGCAACATTTTACAAGAAAGTATATGGTAACTTAGCTTTAGGAGTATTAGCTTTTATCATATTTGAAACGATTCTTTTAAACACTCCTTTTATTGTAGAAGGAATGTTTTCTATTATAGGAATGGGTAAATTCTCTTGGTTGATTGTTTTAGCAGCTTTTATGGGTATTACTTGGTATGCTCAAAGATTGGCTAATAATACAGTGAATAAACCACAACAATACGCAGGGTATGCTTTGTATGTATTGGCAGAGGCTTTTATCTTTGTACCAATTTTATATATTGCTATGTTGCAAACAGGAGATACTTCTTTAATTGCTCAAGCAGGTATTTTGACATTAGCTTTGTTTGGAGGACTTACAGGTGTAGTATTTAGCACAAATGCTAACTTCTCATTTATGAGATCTATCCTAACAATTGGATTCTTCCTTGCAATGGGAACTATTATTGCAGGTATGCTATTCGGTTTTGACTTAGGCTTATGGTTTTCATTGGCTATGGTAGCTTTAGCATCAGGATCAATCTTATATTCAACATGGCAAATTAAAAACGAATATGCAGCTGACCAGTATATACCAGCAGCATTAAGTTTGTTTGCATCGTTAATGTTGTTATTCTGGTATATTCTTAGAATTTTAATGAATAGAAGTAACTAATTAGATACGATATTATCCTATTTTTGAACCGCATTCCACCAAGGAACGCGGTTTTTTTGTAAATAAGAATATTATGATTGAGTTTTTCTTTGGAGCGTATAAAGATGCTTCTACCTTACAAATTGTTTTAGAGAGCATTGTTTTTGTATTTGGAATTTTAAGTGTATGGTATGCAGGAAAAGAAAATATTTTAGTGTATCCTACAGGAATTGTAGCAACTGTTATCACCGTCTATCTTCTTTATCGCGTTCAATATTTAGGAGATATGATTTTGAATGGTTATTATTCTATTATGAGTATTTATGGATGGTATAATTGGTCAAGAATAGATCAGAACAATACACCCTTAAAAATATCGCGTACCAATACTAAAGAGAAGTTGTATGGTATTGGAATTTTCATATTAACTTTAGGGGTAATTTATATGGTATACACATTAGTTGGTAACGAAATTAAACCAGAAAATTATATTGATATACTTACTTCTGGAATATTCTTTACAGGAATGTATTACATGGCATTGAAGAAGATAGAGAATTGGACGTTGTGGATTATTGCAGATATTATATCCGCACCTTTATATGCCTATCGAGAATTGGGAATATTAGCTTTGCAATTTGTGGTGTTTACAGTATTAGCAATTATGGCTTATATTTCTTGGTACAACATATTAAAAAAAGAAAATGAAGAGAGAAGTAATTAAACAAGAATTAATGTTTAAAGCAATCCGCAGTAGTGGAGCAGGAGGGCAACATGTAAATAAGGTGTCTTCAAAAGTAGTGCTTACATGGGATTTAAAAGCCTCAGAAGGGCTAACTGTTGAAGAGAAGGAGTATCTGTTAATTCGATTAGATAATCGTTTAAACAAAGAAAAAACATTGCAATTGGAGGTCGACCAAAGGCGTAGTCAAATTAAAAATAAAGAAATTGCTATTCTTCGTTTTTTTGAGATAGTTGAAAAAGGTTTGACGAAACCCAAAGAGCGCAAAGAAACTAAAATGCCAAATAGCATTAAGCGTAAAAGAGCAGAAAACAAACAAAAAGCCTCTCTTAAAAAAGCCTTAAGACAAAGACCGAAACTGTAAGAATAAGATTAAAATATCTTACGCAGAAATAATCTACTTAGTAGTGCATTTGTAATATAAATAGTACCTTTGCCCAAAATCTCAAAGGGGTGCCATACGGCTGAGATCATACCCATAGAACCTGGGCAGGTAATGCTGCCAAGGGAGAATAACAATACATATTGTTGTTTGGATAGTAATTATTAATAAGTAAAATAATTGCCCCTTTTATTTGTAAACGTACTTTACGAATGAAAAACAAATTACAAACACCTTTTCTTGCATTACTGACTTTGTCTGTAGGTTCAGCATATGCACAACAAAAAACAGTTACAGATACAATCAAAAGCACTTCTTTAAATGAGATCTTAGTTTCTGCTCTTAAAGTAGATGAGAAGACTCCTATGGCCTTTAGCACGCTAAATAAAAAAGAGATTAGCAAGAGAAACTTAGGACAAGATATACCGTCAATAATGTCTCATATGACGTCTGTTATTACTACTACTGATGCGGGTAATGGAATCGGGTATTCAAGTTTTAGAGTGCGAGGGACAGATGCCACTCGTGTCAATATTACTTTAAATGGAATTCCATACAACGATGCTGAATCACAAGGAGCCTTTTGGGTAAACCTTCCTGATTTTGCTTCTTCTACACAAAATTTACAATTGCAGAGAGGGGTTGGTACATCTACTAATGGGGCTTCTGCTTTTGGTGCAAGTTTGAATCTTACCACAGATGCTTATTCACATGAAGCGAATGGTGAAATAGCTAATACTTTTGGAAGTTTTAATACACGCAAGTCAACTGTAAAGTTTAGTACAGGATTAATAAATAATAAGTTTGAAATAGCTGGTCGATTATCTGATATCAAATCTGATGGTTATATCGATAGGGCATCCTCGAATTTAAAGTCTTATTATCTACAAGGTGCCTATGTAGGAAATACTTCTTTGGTTAAAGCTGTTGTTTTTGGAGGAAAAGAAAAAACATATCAAGCCTGGACAGGTGTAGATAAGGACCAGATGGATCAGTATGGTCGTCGCTTTAATCCAGGTGGAATGTACAAAGATGACAAAGGGAATATGCAGTTTTACGATAATGAAACAGATAATTATGTTCAAACACATTATCAATTGCATTGGAGCGAGAAGTGGAGTGATGTATGGACTTCTAATGTGTCCTTGCATTATACTAAAGGAGATGGGTATTATGAGAACTATAAAAAAAATCAGAAGTTTAAAGAATATGGTTTAACTCCTATTACTGTTGATGGTAAAGAAGTTAACCGTACAGATTTAATTCGTACTAAAAATTTAGATAACCATTTCTATGGTGCTGTTTTTAATGTTAATTATACTATTGAAGGATTAAGTGTAATTTTAGGAGGTGCTGCAAATAAGTATGAGGGTAATCACTTTGGACAGATTCTTTGGACAAGAGAACCTGTAAAACATACATATAAGCAAGAGTATTATAACGACGATGCAGTTAAAACGGATATGAACTTTTTTGCAAAGGCTACTTGGGAATTTGCACCTCATTGGAGCCTGTATGGAGATTTGCAATATAGAAGAGTTACTTATGAAGCAAATGGAACAGAAACAGGTTTAGTAAACGATAAATTCAATTTCTTTAATCCTAAAGGAGGAATTACATACCAAGTAGATGACAATAGTCGTTTGTATTTTTCTTATGGTCGTGCTAATCGTGAACCTAATCGTAAAGATTACGAAGACAATAAAAATCCTACTTCAGAACAGTTAGACGATTACGAATTGGGTTGGAGATTCCGAAATGAGCGTACTTCTATTAATGTGAATGCTTATTATATGAAGTATAAAAACCAATTGGTGCTTACAGGAGAGATTAACGATGTAGGAGGAATGGTGCGTACCAATAGTGATAGTTACCGCTTAGGATTGGAAGTAGATGCTACAGTACGCTTGTTAGATAAATGGTTCTGGAGCCCAAGTATTACGATTAGTTCAAATAAAAACAGAAACTTTATTGACACTTGGGAAGGTGAGAAAAAGAATTTTGGAACAACAACAATTGCTTTCTCTCCAGATTTTATTGCCTCAAATGCGTTGACTTATGCTCCTGTAGAAAGGATGAATATCTCCTTGCTAACCAAGTTTGTAGGTGAGCAATATATGTCAAATATAGAAGCAAGTAATTCAAAGTTAGATTCTTATTTTATTAATGATTTGAATGCAACGTATGAATTTCCAGTAAAAGGATGGTTTAGATCTGTAGGATTTTCGCTGTTGGCCAATAATATTTTTAATGTAAAATACATTTCAAATGGATATTATTGGAATGACTTTGATGGGACAAATATGATAGATGGAGCCGGATATTACCCACAAGCTGGATTTAATATCTTAGGAGGTGTTACTTTGAAATTTTAATAAAATTAATCAGCCCTTGATTCAAACTGAATCAAGGGCTGATTAATTTTATGTATGTAGAGTTCTAATAATTAATCGTAATAATATTTCCCCTTTTTACTACAGGATAAGGTTTCATTTGGTATTGAGCCCCTGGAGTCATTGATGTTCCCGTGATTAAACTGTATTTTAAAGGTTCCTGGTGGTATTCGCCACAATAGCATGTAATGAAAATAGAACGAGGTCCATCTACTTTCATACGAGAACACTTAAAATCTATTTGATGGTTTGGACAGATAATATCAAAGGCTCTATATTGCTCTCCTCCCATATTAAAAACAACTACTCCTCCCTGTGGTCCAGCTACGCCTTGATTAGGAACAATGACATGACCATTGGCATATTTTAAATCGTCAAATTGAGGAAATGTTAAGTCAATTGTGATATTAACAGGATTGTTAGGAAGATAGGGATTAGTGTATCCACTTTTGCTTTTGCTACATCCTAAAGCAATTATTATAAAAAGGGTTAAGGATAAAATCTTTTTCATTTGATAAACTATTTGTAAAACAAATTTAATTATTTAACTTTGACCAGAATCATAAAGAAAAGAATAATCGATTAGATTAATATAAAATAAAATCTTGATAGTAAGAAATCCCGCTGATCTGGGATTTTTTCTATTTTATAAACCAGTTTATTATGAGTAAGATTTCGTATTATACTGCTGAAGGACTTAAGAAGTTAAAGGATGAGTTAGAGCAGTTAAAAAGTATTGAGCGTCCTAAGGCATCTCAAGCGATTGCTGATGCAAGAGATAAAGGAGATTTGTCTGAGAATGCAGAGTATGATGCAGCAAAGGAGGCACAAGGTTTATTGGAGCTAAAGATTGCTAAGATGGAAGAAGTGGTTTCTACAGCAAGACTTATTGATGAGTCTCAGTTAGATACTTCTAAAGCTTTGGTTTTATCTACAGTGAAGATCAAAAATCAAACAAACGGAATGGAGTTGAAATATACTTTAGTTGCGGAAAGTGAAGCAGATTTAAAAACAGGTAAAATATCTGTTACTTCTCCAATTGGTAAAGGCCTATTGGGTAAATCAGTAGGTGATACCGCTGAAATTCAAGTGCCAAATGGGACATTGAAGTTTGATGTATTAGAAATTACAAGAGACTAATTTTAAAAGATAAACGATATGAGTTCTATTTTTACAAAGATTATCAATGGAGAAATACCTGCTTATAAAGTAGCTGAGGATGATAAGTTTTTAGCTTTTTTAGATATTAATCCAAATGCAAAAGGACATACTTTATGTATTCCGAAGCAAGAGATTAATAAGATTTTCGATATGGAAGAAGAACACTATATCGAATTAATGAGATTCTCTCGTAAAGTAGCTAAAGCATTAGAACAAGCAGTACCTTGTAAAAGAGTAGGTGTGGCTGTAGTAGGGTTAGAAGTACCTCACGTACATGTTCATTTAATTCCTTTACAAGAAATGGATGATATGCGTTTCACTAAAAAAGAAAAGCTTAGTCCAGAAGAGTTTGAAGCAGTAGCAACAGCTATTAAAGCAAATCTATAAGCAAAGAATTTAGTAGTAATACATACCAAAAGAGCGAAAGTCTATCGGACTATTCGCTCTTTTTTATACGTAATACAGAAAGTGGTTCCTTTGCCTATTTCTGAATGTAATATTCTAATTTTTCCTGACTGAAAGTCCTCTACGATGCGTTTAGTCAAGGATAATCCCAATCCCCAACCTCTTTTTTTAGTTGTAAACCCTGGTTCAAATACGCGTTTGTAATTCTTCTTTAAAATTCCAGCTCCGTTATCACTTACAAAAATATGCACGTTTTGATCAGATCCTTGAATCAGAATATCAATCACTCCTTTTCCTTTAACGGCATCAATGGCATTTTTGATTAAGTTCTCAATAGTCCAGCTATGTAGTTCTTTATTGATAAATACTAATATGGGATAAGAAGGTGCCTGAAAGTTTATTTCTACTTGTTTTGATGTTCGGGCTCTTAAATATTCTATAGATTGGTTTGTTTCGGCTACTATATCAACAGCTATAAGTTGAGGAATAGAGCCGATTTTAGAAAAACGATCAGTGATAATCTGCAAACGATGAATATCTTTTTCAACTTCATCAACAATAGAGGGGCTCACATCTTCTAATTTCATGATTTCTATCCATCCTAACAGAGAAGATAATGGAGTTCCTATCTGATGGGCAGTCTCTTTTGCCATTCCTGTCCAAAGTCTATTCTGAGTAATAATTTTGTTGGTTCTGTAGTAGATTAATACCAAAATTGTAAAGAAGATAAAGATAGATACAAGTACTAAAGGATAATATTTAAGTTTCAACAAAAGTGATGAATTGCCGTAGTATAAGTACTGTTTTTTCTTTCCTACTTTTACTTCAATTGGACTATTTTGCGATTTTATTTTGTTTAAAAATGCGATAGACTCTCCTTTGTCTTTTGCTATTTTCTCTTCAATATTAATCATTGAAAGAATGCTATCCTTTTCATTGGTTAGAATAATGGGAATCGTCTTGTTTTTGGTAATGATTAATAGAGGTAATTCTAAGTGTGTATCTTCTAAGTTGGCTTCGTTTACAGCATTTGAGGCAGCAGCCCATATTTCCATTTTGTTTCGTTCCTCTTCTTTATAGTTTTGGAAAAAAGAGTAAGTGTTCCACAAAATAAGTAGAACAACAATAAATGCCGTTAAGATCAACGACCATCGAATGAAACTTTTTTTACTTGTCAATTGAAAATAGTTTTTTTAGATAAACTAAAGTACCAAATTATATCGATAGTTGCAGTATATCTAATTTCTTGTTTAGATAAAATAGTTGTGATGTTTTACAAATCAATATAAGATATTCTTTAATAGATCCCCTTGTTATAGCTGCGTGTAGGTATCAATCATTTCATATTTCTATTTTAACTCAATGATCTGTTTTTGTGCGTCAATTATTTATGAAAATACGATACAACTATTTTTAGGTATTAACGTAGGAATAGAATGCTTAGTATAGGTTGTTGTCTTGAATGGAATTATACTTCCTGTGATTTAATTTTTATTTGATGCTGCTTTTGGTCTCTGCTTAAAGGAGAATACCTGATGAATAAGAGGACAATGGTTGGACAAATGCCTTCTCTACTCCAGTATTCTCGAGGTATTGTCCACCAATTGTCCAACAAACCTGAACTAATGCCCTAATTTACTGGGATGAAAGGAGGTAGTAGTTTGCTTGAACTAATGACTGATTTGTTGTAAAATGCTGTATATTAATGTTTTGGTTTTTATTTGAAATAAAAAAAATAAGTTGTTTTTTTCGTTTAAGAACTTAAAAAAGACAAAATAGAGTTGTTTTTGGAAAAAAAATAGGTTGAATATTTGTTTTAAATGAATTTTACCTCACAAATAAGTCGTTATAACCAAAAAAAACATTTTCTTTTTTTTGAATAAATAGGTAGTGATGAAAAGAAATAGAGGTAAAATCTTGCGTTAGTATATTTTGATAAAAGAAAATATTTTTAAGAGGTTTAAACTTTATTGTTCACAAAAGCTTTTGTAAATTTACTCTTTTACAAAAAACAAGAATTAATGAAAACCATAAACCCAAAAGATATCCCCACAGTAGAATTACAACGTTATTTACAGTCGTCTGTAGGACCGCGTCCGATTGGATTGGCAAGTACAGTAGATGCTGATGGGAAGCCTAATTTATCCCCTTTTAGTTTCTTTAATATGTTTAGTGCAAATCCGCCTATTTTGGTGTTTTCGCCTTCACGTAGAGTAAGAGATAATACAAGTAAACATACGTTGTTTAATGTGCAAGCTACACAACAAGTAGTAATCAATGTTGTGAATTATGAGATGGTACAACAGACTTCGTTGTCAAGTACAGAGTATGCGGATGGAGTAAATGAGTTTGTTAAGTCAGGATTAACGATGGTGCCTTCTGAAGAGGTAAAACCTTTTCGAGTAAAAGAGAGTCCTGTGCAATTTGAGTGTATTGTACAAGAAGTAATTGGATTGGGTGATCAAGGAGGAGCAGGGAATTTGGTTATCTGTGAGGTTATCAAAATGCATATTGACGAATCTATTTTAGATGAAAGCGGACATATAGATCAGCGTAAAATCGATTTGGTGGCTCGTATGGGGGCTAATTGGTATACACGTGCTAATGATGGATTATTTGAAGTAGAAAAACCGTTGACTACTTTAGGAATTGGTGTTGATGCTTTGCCAAAAGGAGTTGTAGAAAGCGGTGTGTTCTCAGGGAATGAATTGGGAATTTTAGGGAATGTGGAACATGTACCAACAGAGGAAGAAGTAGCAAAGTTTGTAGCTTCTAATGTGGAACTACAACAAATTGTAGCATCTGGAAATGATGTTGAGAAATTTAAAAAAGCAAAAAACTATTTAAAAGAAAATAATGTACCTTTGGCTTGGAATACAATTTTGGCCAAATAAGTAACGAGGTAAAACAGAAAAAGATGGAAGTATTAGGTAGAATCAAAGTAATTGGACAGCCACAACAAGTAAACGCTACTTTTAGAAAAAGAGAACTTGTGGTAACAACAGATGAGCAATATCCTCAAACAATATTGATTGAGTTCACACAAGATAAAGTAGATTTATTAAATTCTTTTCAGATTGGAGAACCAGTAAGAGTATCTATCAATTTAAGAGGTAGAGAATGGACAAATCCACAAGGTGAAGTTAGATATTTCAATACTATTCAAGGTTGGAGAATTGAGCGTGATGCGCCTGCACAACAGATGGGTCAACCAATGCAAGATCAATACCAACAACAAGGGTACAATAATCAGGCACAACCAGGTATGGGGCAACCAATGCAAAACCAGCCAATGGGACAACCTGCACAAAACCAAGGGTTCAATAACCAAATGCAACAAGGTATGGGGCAGCCTGTACAAAATCAGCAAATGGGACAACCTGCACAAAATCAGTTTGGTCAACAACAAAATCAACAGTACCAACAACAAAATCAATACCAGTATCAGCAGCAACCAATGGGACAGTTCCCACCTGCTAATCAGTATAATGAAGAAGATCACGACGATTTACCATTTTAATTGATATATGTCCCTGAGTAATCACTCAGGGATTTTTTTTCTATTTATGATTACACTTTTAGACGATAGTATTCTTGCTTTTCCACCAGTCGAACAAACCCATGCGTCTGGTATTATAGCTATTGGTGGTGATTTGTCTGTTGAAAGACTGACACTGGCATATCATTCAGGTATTTTTCCATGGTTTGAAGATGGAGAGCCTATTACGTGGTGGTCTCCTGACCCCCGTATGGTCTTGTTTTTTGAGGAATTAAAAGTTTCAAAAAGTATGAGAAATATTCTAAATAGAGGAATCTTTACTGTTACCGAAAATAAGTGTTTTAGAGAAGTGATGATTCACTGTCAAACAAGTGTGAGGGCTGGACAATTGGGTACCTGGATCACAGATGATATGGTAGATGCTTATTGTAGGTTGCACCAAATAGGCCTTGCCAAATCTGTAGAAGTTTGGCAAGACAATCAATTGGTAGGTGGATTATATGGCATAGACTTGGGACATGTTTTCTGTGGGGAAAGTATGTTCTCTCAGGTGTCTAATGCCAGTAAGGTTGCTTTTATCTACTTGGCTAAAAAGTTGGAAAAACAAGGGTATCACTTGTTGGACTGCCAAGTGTATAACGATCATTTAGATAGTTTAGGTGCTTGTGAAATCCCTCGTGAACAGTTTTTGTCTTACCTATACAGTAGATAATTAATAAGACAGTTTAGTGAACTGCCATTGTAAAGTATCAATTAGTAATAATTGATTGGTTAAAACAGGTAGATTGAGTATTATTTTTAAAGTTTCTTGTGCCATCATTGTACCAATTATTCCTGGAAAAGTTCCCAATACCCCATGGATGCTACAATTAGGTACTTCTTCCTTACTGGGAGGTTCTGGAAAGAGGTCTCGTAAGTTTTTTGAACCTTGATGATTCAATACACTTAACTGTCCTTCAAAACCCAGTATAGTTCCATATACGAGCGTTTTCCCTAATCTTACACAAGTATCGTTAACTAAATAACGTGTTTCGAAGTTATCTGTACCGTCTACTACAATATCGTAAGAAGAAAGAATTGTGGGAATATTATCCTTAGTCAATTTCTCTTCATATATTATACATGTAATATGAGGATTTATAGCTTGTATACGCTCTGCTGCTTTTACTGTTTTTGAACAATTAATGTCTTGTTCTGTAAAGAGAATTTGGCGGTGTAGGTTGTGATGCTCTATGTTGTCGTAGTCAACTACAGCAAGTGTACCAACTCCACAACTGGCTAAATAAGTTAAGATTGGTGATCCCAAACCACCTGCACCTAATACAATAACTTTGGCGGCTTTAATTTGTAATTGCCCTTCCACACCAACTTCTGATAAATTCATTTGCCTATTGTAACGCAAAAAATCGTTTTTATCTATTGTCATAAGAATTAGTTGTAAAATGAAGTGTCCCAATCTTTCCAAACAGGTTCATAGCCAGATTGTTTAATTAGTTGATATATTTCTTGTGTACTTCTATTGTCACATATTTCGAATTGTTCTAATGAATCTTCTGCTACAGCATAGCCGCCAGGGTTGGTTTTGGAGCCTGCACTCATTGTTGTAGCGCCCAGTTTGATTACATTATTGCGCAATAATTCACTTTCACGCGTAGAAATAGATATTTCTAAGTCTTCGTTCCAAATGCGATAGGCACATATTAATTGAATTAAATCTGCATCATCCATAATGAAGTTGGGTTCGATAACTCCTTCTGCAGGACGTAAACGAGGAAAGGAAACAGAGTATTTGGTTTGCCAATATGTTTTTTGTAAATATGCGATATGTAGTGCATTGAAAAAACTATCTGTGCGCCAATCTTCTAATCCTAATAATACTCCTAATCCAATCTTGTGAATACCAGCTTTACCTATTCTATCAGGTGTTTCTAAGCGAAAGTCAAAGTTTGACTTTTTTCCTTTGGGATGGTATTGTTTGTACACCTCTTTGTGATATGTTTCTTGATAAACTAAAACAGCATATACCCCCAATTGTGCTAATTGAAGGTATTCGTCCTCTTTTAAGGGTTGTACCTCAATAGAGATACTGGTAAAGCGCTTGCTAATTTGCTCTACACTTTGCTTGAAATAATTGATGTTTACGGTGTAGTTTGCTTCTCCTGTTACCAATAAGATATGATCATATCCTTGTTGTTTGATAACATTTATTTCTTGTTCAATTTCCGTAGAAGTAAGTGTTTTTCTTCGGATGGTATTGTCCATACTAAAACCACAATAGGTACATATATTGTGACATTCGTTGCTTAGATACATAGGGGCATAAAGCGAAATTGTTTTTCCAAAACGCTTTTGAGTTAAGGTATGACTCATTTGTGCCATTTGCTCTAAGAAGGGTTTCGCAGCAGGAGAAATTAGATGTATAAAGTCTTGTAAATCTTTTTTTGGAGAGTTTAAACTTTGTACTACTTGTGCTGTTGTCGTTTGGTAAATTGTACTTTTGACTGTATCCCAATTGTATTGTTCAAAAGTTTGTTTAAAAGACATGACTATTTGTATAAAAAGTTTGTTAGTGGACTCGATGCTTGTGCGTGTGGTTGTATGGAAGGAAGTTTTGCTTCATAGGCTAATCGTCCTGCAATAACGGCTTGTTTAAAAGCTTCTGCCATTTGTATTGGATTACCAGCTACAGCAATTGCTGTATTGACCAAAACAGCATCTGCACCTATTTCCATTGCTTTGGCTGCATCTGAGGGAGCACCTATACCAGCGTCTACAATTACAGGTACATTGCTACTGTTGATAATGATTTCTAAAAAATCAAGTGTTTTTAGACCTTTATTGGTTCCAATAGGAGCTCCTAAGGGCATAACAGCAGCTGTACCTACTTCTTCTAATCTTTTGCATAAAACTGGGTCTGCATGAATGTAGGGAAGTACAATGAATCCTAATTTAGCTAATTCTTCAGTTGCTTTTAATGTTTCTATAGGATCAGGTAGAAGGTATTTAGGATCGGGATGTATTTCAAGTTTCAACCAGTTAGTTTCAAGAGCCTCTCTTGCTAATTGAGCTGCAAAGATAGCCTCTTTGGCGTTGCGAGCACCTGATGTATTGGGAAGTAGATTGATGTGTGGATATTCTAAATGGGATAAGATGACATCTGTTTCTGTTTGTGTATCTATTCGTTTTAGAGCAACAGTGACTAATTCGGATTCAGAGGCAAGTGTAGCCTCTCTCATTTGTTCATTAGACCCGTATTTACCAGTGCCTAAGAAGAGGCGTGAAGTAAAGGTTTTATCTGCTATTTGTAGTTTTTTCATTGAAATAAAGCATTGAGTTGTTGTATAAGTTGTGTCTTGTTTGTGCTATTTTGAAGTAATCCTGAAATAGCTACACCATGTAATCCTATTGCTTTTAGAGGAAGAATATCTTCTAATGTTATTCCGCCAATTGCAACAACTGGAATTGTTATTTGATGTTCTTTCATTTGCGTCATTAGTTGTTGATAGCCTTCTAAACCTAATAAGGGACTTAGTTTCTTTTTGGTATTTGTGTGGCGGTATGGACCTAAACCAATGTAGGTACAGCCCTCCTGATATCGTTGTTGTATATCTTTAAAGGTATTTGCAGTACCTCCAATTATTTTGTTAGGCAAAAGCTGTTTAGCTTCTGCAATAGATCTATCTGTTAATCCTAAATGAACTCCATCTGCTTCAATTGCTTTAGCTAAATCAATACAATCGTTGATAATTAAGGTTGCTCGGTATTGTTCACAAAGTAATTTCACTCGTTCAGCTGTAGTCCAACGAGTAGTAGAAGTTGTTTCTTTAAAACGGTATTGTATCCATGTCTGTCCAGCTGCTAACACTGCCTCTATGTGATAGAGTTGTTCTTGAGGAGTATTGCCATGGCTGATGTATTGTATGTTATTTAGCATGATATCCTAATAAAGTGTGATTTGAGTTTAAGTATGATTCAATATATTGTTTGGCTCTTTTACTTGCTTCAAGAACTGTGTCCCCTTTTGCAATATTTGCAGCTATGGCTGAAGATAGCACACAACCAGAACCGTGTTTCGGATAGTCTGATAGAATTGTAGGAGTTAATGTATGTACTATCTCACTTTCTATGAAATAATCAAAACCTAGTGCATTTGAATTATGTCCCCCTTTGAGTAATACATTGCAATAACTGCTTAGCTGTTGTGCTTTTTGGATAGCGTCCTCAGAACTATTTATAAATTGATGTATCTCTAAGTAATTAGGAGTTACTAAGGCCAGTTTAGACATTATTTCTTTGTATGGTTCTATTGAATCAAGAGAGGTAAAGTTAAATTCTGAAGAAGATTTGAATACGGGATCCCAAATAATTTGAGTTTTGGGAGATAAGGTCTTGATTAAATTAATATATATTATAAGATCTTCTATCGTAGGGATAATACCAATTTTTACAGCAGCAATCGTATAACGTTGAAAAAGTATCGTTAACTGCTGAATGATATAGGATTTTTCTTCCCAACGTATGGTTATAAACGAATCTTCTGTTTGTATAGTGTTAGCTGTTAATACAGCCATACCATATACCTGATGCGATTCAAAAGTTTTAATATCAGAAGTACATCCAGCTCCACTTGTAGGGTCGAATCCTGCGAGGCTGATTACAATTGGTCGTAATATTGGCATAATTCAAAAGTTTTAAGAGGATTGTCAGATTGCCATATAGCACCTAATAGGGCATAATCATCAAAGCCCATTTGTTTTAATAATGGAATTCGCTCAGGAGTTATTCCACCTAATGCAACTACAGTAGTATTGTGATTTGTACGCAAGTGTATTTCTTGTTCCCAATTCTTATCTGAGGAGTATCCTTTCTTTGAGATACTTGGATAAATAGGGCTTATGAACACTCTGTTATACGCTGTTGATAATTGATTTAGTTCAGTTATACAATGAACAGATGTTGATAACTTAGGTAACTTATTGATATCTTGTAATAGATATGAACAATTCGATGTTGATAAGTGGATAAAATCACTATTTAAAGTGTTAATAAGTGTTGATAAGTATGATTTTTCAATCATCCAATTGTTGATAACTATGTTATTGATGTGTATAACTAAACGGTGATGGTATGTTTTTTCTATCAATTTACTCCAAGTTATTAACTGTTTTACATCCATTGCAGGTTTTCTAACATGTAATAAAGGCAAGCCTTTATCAAACATTTTGTTGATAAAGCTTGCTTCATTTTGTATTGCTGTAGGATAAGTAACAATAACCATAGCTGTGCTTATTATAGATAGATTTCTTTTCCAGCTTCTATAAATTCTTCTGATTTTTCACGCATTCCTTGTTCTGCTGTATCTCTTATTTCTTGTGATATTTTCATAGAACAAAATTTAGGACCACACATAGAACAGAAATGAGCTACTTTTGCTCCATCTGCAGGTAAAGTCTCATCGTGATATTCTCTTGCAGTATCAGGATCTAAAGACAAGTTGAATTGGTCTTCCCATCTGAACTCAAAGCGTGCTTTGCTTAAGGCGTTGTCTCTGTATTGAGCTCCAGGATGCCCTTTTGCTAAATCAGCAGCATGAGCTGCAAGCTTATAAGTAATTACGCCATCTTTTACATCTTTTTTATTTGGTAAACCTAAGTGTTCTTTAGGTGTTACATAACATAGCATGGCAGTACCATACCAACCTATCATGGCAGCGCCAATGGCTGAAGTAATATGATCATAACCAGGAGCAATGTCTGTAGTCAAAGGACCTAAAGTATAGAAAGGTGCTTCTCCACAATCGCGAAGTTGCTTTTCCATATTTTCTTTGATCATATGCATAGGTACGTGACCTGGGCCTTCAATCATGACCTGAACATCGTGTTTCCAAGCAATTTTAGTTAGTTCGCCTAAGGTTTCCAGTTCTGCGAATTGTGCAGCGTCATTGGCATCGGCTATTGATCCAGGTCTTAATCCGTCACCTAAAGAGAAAGCAATATCATATTTCTTCATGATTTCACATATCTCTTCAAAGTGCGTGTATAAAAAGTTTTCTTTGTGGTGAAATAGACACCACTTAGCCATAATAGAACCGCCGCGAGAAACGATACCTGTTACTCTATGAGCTGTTAAATGGATATAGCGCAATAAGACTCCTGCGTGAATAGTAAAATATGAAACTCCTTGTTCTGCTTGTTCAATAAGTGTGTCTCTAAAAATTTCCCAAGTAAGATCTTCTGCTATACCTTTTACTTTTTCTAATGCTTGATAAATAGGAACAGTTCCAATAGGAACAGGAGAGTTGCGTATAATCCATTCTCTTGTTTCGTGGATATTTTTTCCTGTAGATAGATCCATAATTGTATCTGCTCCCCAGCGGCAAGCCCATACTGCTTTTTCTACTTCCTCTTCTATGGATGAGGTGACAGCACTATTTCCTATGTTTGCATTAATTTTTACTAAGAAATTACGCCCTATAATCATAGGTTCACTCTCCGGATGATTGATATTGTTGGGAATTATAGCTCTTCCAGAAGCTATTTCGTCTCTTACGAATTCTGGAGTAATGAAATTCTTAGGTGTGTTAGCGCCAAAACTATTACCTGGATGTTGTTGACACATGGCTGCTGAAGCTTCTGTTAATTGCTCAATTTTTTGATTCTCTCGAATTGCTACATATTCCATTTCAGGAGTAATGATTCCTTGTTTAGCATAATGTAGTTGTGTAACATTATGACCTTCTTTCGCTACTTTAGGATTATGTCTAAACTCAAAACGTAAATGATCTAATTTCTCATCTGCTAATCTTGCCTTTCCATAGTCAGAAGTAATAGTTTGTAAAATTTCTACGTCTTGTCTATTTATAATCCATTCTTCTCTTAATCGAGGAATTCCTTTTCTAATATCTATTTCGATGGTTGGATCTGTATAAGGACCAGAGGTGTCATATACTGTAACAGAAGGATTTTGTTCTGTTGTACCATTAGATAATTTGGTAGGGCTTAAGGTGATTTCGCGCATTGCCACTTCAATGGGAAACAAATTCCCTTTGATGTACACTTTAGTTGAATTTGGAAAAGGGGTTTGTGAGATACTGTGTTGTTCCATTTTTTTAGATGTATTAGTTTATAAATTGGTCTAAGAAAGGAATCAACCACCTTGAGTAGCTGTGATAATTAATATATCATCTGAACTGTTTAGCATATAAGTATCCCATTGCATTCTTGGTATAACAATATTATTTACTGCTATAGCAATACCTTTTTGCATATTTGGTTTTTGTATGTCAAGCATGGCTTGGATACTTAGTGTATCGCTTTTAAACGTTACAGATTGATTGTTTATTAGTAATTCCATTCCTTTTGTTTTTTAGATACAACTTTAGGAATGGCTACAATAGGGTACGAACGTACCTGTCTAATGAAGTCATCTTACTTTTCCCTACGCTGGTATTAACCAGATCAGGTTCAAAGGGTCAAATCTCAGCCTACAAAAAATGTAGACACCCCTAAAGCTTGCGACAAATATAATGAATTAAAATTGGTAAGCAATTTTTAGTATATTTATATAAGCTTAATTTAAAAATTGAAAAGATGAAGATTAAGGATTTACGATTTATTTGTTGGTGGGAGTATCAACTTCGATTAGGACGAGTGAAGTTTGGGGTAAGCTATGGTATAGCTGCTGGTCTTATAATTGGAGTAATTAATTCTTTAGTGCTTGCTTTTGTACCTAATATTATCTTTGATTTTACTTTTCTTACACTTGTCAAAACAACAACAGTTTGCTTTCTAATTAGCATTCTATTTTATTATACAGCAATGTGGTCGTATTACAATTGGTATTATGAACGCATAAAAAAACGACAAGGATAACTTGTCGCTTTTGATTATATGCGTTCTGCATATACAATATAATATCTTGGGGTGAAACGTCTCAATATGGGACGTATTCCTATTTTATTTACAGGATGTGCCCATTGTTCGGAAGCGATTATTTTATAGCCTGTTTTTTCAAGTAACCAATCCAATTGCCAAGGTTCAAATTCGTGGTAATGCCTGTCTAACATATCTGTTTTACTTTGATAGGCAGTAGAAAACCATAATCTAAGGGGAACAGATATAATTAGTTTTTTTGCCTTGTTTTGTTTTAAGACAGTATAAGGATTTAGTAAATGCTCTACTATTTCAAAAGCAGTTAATACATCATATTCTTGATTTATTAATGTGCTTTGATCTTCATCTAAATCTTCTCCTTGTGTATTTACTACATGATATCCTTCATTCACCATTATTTTAGACAAAGGATTAAATACCCCTAAGTCAAGAATATGGTCTTTTTTAGAGATATGTTTGTTTAGAAAAGCCATTGTTTTTGCAAAACGTTGACTTGGATAAGTATTTTCGTACATTTTTAAGCTTCTGCTTTATTTATTTTATTTACTACTACTGCTATAGCACCATCTCCCATAACATTACAGGCAGTTCCAAAGCTATCCATAGCTACATATAAGGCAATCATAAGTGTTTGTTGATCGGTGTTGAATCCAAGTATAGAACCTAAGATTCCTAAAGCAGCCATTATTGCTCCTCCTGGCACTCCTGGTGCAGCAACCATGGTTATTCCAAGCATTAGGATAAAACCTATCATTTGAGTTGGATCTATTGTTTGTCCAGAAATAAGCATAAGAGCTATTGAGCAAGCTACAATTTTTAAGGTACTTCCAGCTAAGTGAATTGTTGCACATAGGGGGATAGTAAAACCTGCAATCTTAGGGTTGACATCATTTTTTAACGTCTGTTTTAGTGTAACAGGAATTGTTGCTGCAGAGGATTGAGTTCCTAAAGCTGTGATATACGCAGGGAACATATTTTTTATCAATAAGAAAGGATTCTTTTTAGCTATTAATCCTGCAATTGTATATTGAAGAATCAGTAAGAAGATATGAAGTGCAAAAATAACTCCTATTATTTTGATAAAGGTCTCTAAGATTAAGAATACTTGTCCTGTATAAGTCATATTGATAAATACACCAAAAATAAAGAGCGGTAAGAAAGGAATAATCATCTTATTGATGATGAACATAACTATTTGCTCAAAGTCCTTAAAAACGCCTTCTAAATAAGTTTTATTACCTTTTGAAATACTTATCCCAATAATAAATGCTATAACTAATGCACTCATTACATCAAGTAGTGGTGGTATAGATAAAGTAAAGTAAGGAGTTAAATCTGCTACTTTAGATTGTAAGACATCTATTTTGTGAGAAGACAGTAGTTTAGGAAATATTGAAATCGATATTCCATAGGTTAAGAATCCTGAGAAGATGGTAGATCCATATGCAATAGCTGTTGTTATAAGGAGTAATTTACCAGCACTTTTACCAATATTTCCTATAGCAGGAATTATTAAACCAACAATTATTAGTGGTACAGCAAATTTAAGAAATGCATCAAAGATGCTATTGAATGTGATGAATATTCTGCTTACAGCTTCTGGAAGAACAGTACCTAAACTACTTCCAAGTGCAATAGCAATAATAATTTGGAGAAGTAGGTTATTCTTTAGGATTTTCATAAGTATATCTTGCTTTTTTTGATTAACATGCCGTAAATATACTAAAAATAAAAAGCCTCAGTATTAATACTGAGGCTTTTGTTATATAATTTAAAAGGCTTATCCTAAAGAAGCTCTTTTGAATCCAGTGATTGCTACGTTGAAACCATTTACATAGTCAGCAACTTTTTTAGACTCATCTTTAATAAAGTTTTGGTCTAATAAAGCTTTCTCTTGGTCTAAAGTAGTATTATCGCTGATGAAACGTTGGATTTTACCTGGTAAGATTCTATCCCAAATGTTTTCTGGTTTACCTTCAGCTTTTAATTCTGCTTTAGCATCTTCTTCCGCTTGTTTTAATACTTCTTCAGTAATTTGAGCGTAAGAAATATATTGAGGTACATTTTTAAGAGTTTTTCCTAAACGTACTAATTCTTCGTTTTCTTTAACGATAACTGCGATACGAGCTTCAGTTTCTTTAGCTACGAATTCTGCGTCAAAATCTTTGTAAGATAATGTATCAGCACCCATAGAAGCAACTTGCATAGATACGTCTTTAGCAATCTCGTCAGCTTTAGCTACAGCTTCTGATAAAGCAGTAATAGCAGCGATTTTGTTTCCGTGAACGTAAGAACCGATAAAAGCACCTTCTAATACTTCGAAAGAACCAATCTCGATTTTCTCACCGATAACTCCAGTTTGCTCAACACATTTTTCAGCAACAGTCATAGTAGCATCGAATGGAGAAGCTAAGAATTCTTCTTTAGTATTGAAGTTGATAGCTTTTTCAGCTAATTCTTTTGCTAAAGCTTGGAATCCTTCGTTTTTACCTACGAAGTCAGTTTCACAGTTTAATGTTATAACAACACCTCTAGTTTTGTCAGCATTAACTAAAGCTACAGCAGCACCTTCGCTTGACTCACGGTCAGAACGGTTAGCAGCAACTTTTTGTCCTTTTTTACGTAGAACTTCGATAGCTTTATCGAAATCTCCTTCAGCCTCAACTAAAGCTTTTTTACAGTCCATCATTCCGGCACCTGTTTGTTGTCTTAGTTTGTTTACATCTGCAGCAGTAATATTTGCCATTTTAAAAGAGTATTAATGAGTTAATAAAAAAAAGTCGTTATTGACAGTTGAATACAAAGGTAAACATCTATCAGCATAACGACTTTATGTTATTGTTAAAAAATTATGCTTCAGTAGCTTTAGCTTCAGCTTTAACTGCTGGAGCTTCTTCTTTTTCTGACTTTCTTTCTGCATTACCTTCGATAATAGCAGAAGTCACTAAAGATAAAATTTTATCGATTGATTTAGAAGCATCATCGTTCGCTGGGATTACATAATCAACTTGACGTGGGTCAGAGTTAGTATCAACCATAGCGAAGATCGGAATGTTTAATTTTTGAGCTTCTTTAATCGCAATGTGTTCAGCTTTAATATCTACAACAAATAGAGCTGCTGGTAGACGACTCATATCAGCAATAGAACCTAAGTTCTTCTCTAATTTTGCACGTAAACGGTCAACTTGTAAACGTTCTTTCTTTGAAAGAGTTAAAAACGTACCGTCTTTTTTCATTCTATCGATTGAAGCCATTTTCTTAACAGCTTTACGAATAGTAACGAAGTTTGTTAACATACCACCTGGCCATCTTTCAGTGATGTATGGCATATTAGCTGCAGCTGCTTTTTCAGCTACGATGTCTTTCGCTTGCTTTTTAGTTGCAACGAAAAGGATTTTTCTTCCTGATGCAGCGATTTTTTTCAAAGCTTCATTAGCTTCTTCAATTTTAGCTGCAGTTTTATATAGATTGATAATGTGAATACCATTACGCTCCATATAGATGTAAGGAGCCATGTTTGGATCCCATTTTCTAGTCATGTGTCCAAAATGAACACCTGCTTCTAGTAATTCTTTAACTTCTACTTTGTTTGCCATTTTTGTAATAGTTTACGTTCTGTTACTTTAGCAATGGATGAGTAGCGAGGAATAATAATTCGGTCCCAACCATTTAGATGCTAAACTACCTCTTACCTCGGCAAGTGGGCAACAAAAACTTAGATTTTTTAATAATAAGTAAATATTAACGTTTAGAGAATTGGAATCTCTTACGAGCTTTCTTCTGACCGAATTTCTTACGCTCAACCATACGAGGGTCACGAGTTAGTAATCCTTCTGGTTTAAGAACTGCTCTGTTCTCAACATCAAGTTCACACATTGCTCTAGCGATAGCCATACGCACTGCTTCTGCTTGTCCTGTTGTACCTCCACCGTATACGTTTACTTTAATATCAAAGTTCTCAGCATTCTCAGTTAATGTTAATGGCTGTAAAACTTTGTACTGTAAAGTTCCAGTTGGGAAATAAATTTTGAAATCTTTTTTGTTAACTGTGATGTTTCCTGTTCCTTCTGAAACGTAAACACGAGCAACAGCGGTTTTTCTTCTACCGATTTTGTGAATAACTCCCATTACTTAATTTCGTTTAAATTAACGGCTTTAGGTTGTTGAGCCTCATGTTTGTGCTCAGAACCCACATTTACATTTAAATTACGGAATAATTGTGCTCCTAATTTGTTTTTAGGCAACATTCCTTTTACTGCTTTCTCGATTAATAATGCAGGATTTTTTTGTTGCATTACTTTAGCAGTTAATTCTCTTTGACCTCCTGGGTAACCAGTGTGACGGATATAAGTTTTATCCTCTAATTTGTTACCTGTTAGGTTGATTTTCTCTGCGTTGATAACGATTACGTTGTCTCCACAGTCCACGTGCGGTGTGTAATTTGTTTTGTGCTTACCTCTTAAAAGTACTGCAACTTTAGAAGCAAGACGTCCCAAATTTTGACCTTCAGCGTCAACAATTAACCACTCTTTTTGAGCAGTTGCTTTGTTAGCCGATACTGTCTTGTAGCTTAAACTTTCCACAATAAATTTGTATTTAATTAAACATTCCATTCCCAATTAAGGGAGTGCAAAAGTACAATTATTTCTGTACTTTACAAATTTCTACTTTGTTTTTTAAAAAATATTGACGCTCAAATGTTTGACTCACAATTGTATTGAGAGTTAAAAGTATCTAAATAATTGCATTTATTTTAGTAGTTGATAAATAAGTAAAAAGTTGTGATTCTGATAAAGAATAGTTAGCTATAATGGGAATGTCTCCAATAGGCATTAACAAGATTAGAATAGGTTTGAAATGAAGAGAGGTTTTAGTAAGTAATAATTATCTCAATTTTACCTGTCTTTTTAGTAGATAGGAATTTGTATTTCTAAGTTGTCAATGGTATTAAGTTCTTTTTTTTCTGTAATTTAGAAATGAATTTATACAGGTATATGAGAAATTGTTTAAGCTTCATGTGTGGCATTGTTCTTTCTATAGTACTGCTTAGTTGTGGTAATAAAGAAGGGAAATTAAAAGTAGAGGCTGCTGATAGTACCAATGAAATATTAGATGATAAGAAGCAAGTATTAATTGATACATTAGACACTAATGAAGGAGAATGGCAGTTTCAGCAACCACCTGATATTGCCTTTCAAGGATTTGATGATGTAGACAAAAATGTAATGTTAGAATTAGAGACGGATTCGTATAAAGTAGCTCCTGAAAATCTTGAAATAACAATTAGTAATAACTCTGATTGGGATATAAGTACTAATACAGAGTTTGAAATTAGTCAGTATGTTACTGATGATTGGGAGGAGTTTGATATGAATAAGATAGTATTGAAAAAAAAGCCCGTTACAATAAAGAAAGGAGATAAAGATAAATTGTTTCTTAAATTATTTAAAGATCAATTTGATTACCCAATTGGTAGATATCGTGTTGTGGTATTTTTTGAATTCGAATGGGCAAGATTTGAACATGAAGTGAGATTTTCAATTGTGGAATAAGTGAGTTAGATGCTATTCAGTTCTGGTTAGTGTGTATAGTGTTAAGAAGGGAAATATAAAAGGTCAACTCAATATGGTTGACCTCTATGTAATTCGTATTATTAATACAATTTAGGATTGTAGTTTTCAGGATATTTAGCCATTTCCGGAGTATAGTTTGGACTTATTTCATCTAACAATTCCTCAAATGTTTTACTTTCAATAGATACAAGCTTTATTACGCCACATTCTTTCTTTTTGTAGTCTGCATAACAGAGAGCAACAGGGACTTTTGCTTCTTTCGCAATATGATAAAAACCCTGTTTCCATTTTTCTGCATAACCACGTGTACCTTCAGGAGTATTGATTATTGCAATGTCATCTGCTGAATTGATGATATTGACTGCATATTCAACTAAATTTTGTCTTTTAGTTCTATCAACACCTATACATCCTAAGCTTCTAAAGAAAAAACCATGCAGTCCTTTAGTATAGTAATCCTTGATAAACATACGGATAGGTACTCCCATAACCCAAAGACAGGCTAATGCATAGTAAAAATCCCAATTCGATGTATGGGGTACACAAATTAAAACGGTTTTTCTTTCTTTTTTTGGATCAAAGTCATTTGGAACGTATTTCCATCCCGTAATTCCAAGCATTATGCGTCCCAATAATTTTTTCATTTGATGTTTTGTTATAAATATTGAGACAAATATATAAAATAAATTCCCTAAGGTAGTTTTAAGTACTAATGTAGTTGTTTTTTAGGTTATTTTTTAGAAATAAGAAGTAGGTAGAAATGAAAATCCCTACGCCATGAGGGTAGGGATTAGTATATTAATGTGCTTCTAACCAGTTGTCACCAGTACCTAAATCAACAATTAAAGGTACTTCTAATTTATAAGCGTTTTCCATTTCATGTTTAACCATAGTCTTTAACGCCTCAAGTTCTTCTTTGTGAGCGTCAAACACAAGCTCATCGTGTACTTGTAATAACATTTTTGACTTCCAATTTTCAACTCTTAGACGACTATTAATTTTTATCATCGCTATTTTTATAATGTCAGCAGCACTACCTTGTATTGGTGCATTAACAGCATTTCGCTCTGCAGCTCCTTTTACAACAGCATTGTGAGAGTGAATGTCTTTTAAATATCTTCTACGACCCAAAATAGTCTGAACATAGCCATGTTCTCTTGCGAAATCAATTTGTTTGGCAATATAGTCTTTTAATTTTTGGTAAGTAGCGTAGTACGCATCTATTAGTTCTTTACTTTCTGATCGTGTAAGGTTAGTTTGATTACTTAAACCAAAAGCTGATACACCATAGATAATACCAAAGTTTACTGTTTTTGCATGGCTACGTTGTTCTTTTGTCACTTCTTCTAATGGAACATTAAATACGCGAGCTGCAGTAGAACGGTGAATGTCTTCTCCTCTTTGAAACGATTCGATCATGTTTGGTTCTTGACTAAGAGCTGCTATAATACGCAATTCAATTTGTGAATAATCGGCAGCCATTAATACATAGTTCTCATCTTTTGCAACAAATGCTTTTCTTACTAATCTTCCACGTTCTGTACGAATAGGAATATTCTGTAAGTTTGGATTGTTTGAGCTTAGACGACCCGTAGCAGCTACTGTTTGCATATATTCTGTATGAACACGTTGAGTTTTTGCATTTACTTGTCCAGGTAATGCATCAACATAAGTGTTTTGCAACTTTATTAATTGACGCCAGTCTAAGATATCTTGTACAATTTGATGCTTATGAGCTAAATCACTAAGTATTTCCTCTCCTGTAGCGTATTGTCCTGTTTTTGTTTTTTTAGGTTTACTACCTCCAATTTGCAATTTTTCAAATAAGATGTCACCTAATTGTTTAGGGGATGCTAAATTAAATGTTTCACCCGCTTCAATAAATATGCGTTCCTCTAATTCTTTAATGTCTGTTGACAGTGTTTCTGAAAGAGATTGTAGAAATGCTGTGTCTAATCGGATTCCTTCTGTTTCCATATCAGCCAACACCTTTACTAAAGGAATTTCAATAGTATTGAATAATTCTTCTGTGTGCGTATCAACTAATTGTGGAGCGAAATTTTGTTTTAGCTGTAAGGTGATGTCAGCATCTTCTCCTGCATATTCTTTAACAAGCTCAACAGCTATGTCTCGCATTGTTTTCTGATTTTTCCCTTTTTTACCAATTAATTCTTCTATTGGTTGAGGAGTGTATTTTAAATAGGTTTCTGCTAATACATCCATGTTATGACGCATATCAGGATTGATCAGGTAATGAGCAATCATCGTATCAAATAGAGGACCCTTTACTTCAATATTGTATTGTTTTAAGACTTTGATATCATACTTAAGATTCTGTCCTATTTTTTCAATATGTTCTGCTTCAAAGAAAGGTTTGAATTGATTAATTAATTCTTGAGCTTCTATTTGATTTTCTGGTACAGGCACATAGAATGCTGTGCCTTTTTCAAAAGAAAAGGCTAATCCAACTAATTCAGCGCTAAATGTGTCTAAACTGGTTGTTTCTGTATCAAAACAAACACTTTGTTGTTTAAGTAAATTTTGAATCAATAGACGAATAGCCATGCTGCTATTACACAATTGATACACGTGATTTGCTGTTTGCAAATTGGCAAAGTAAGGCTGTTGCTCAGTATTTGAGTCACTCATTTCTCCAAACAAAGAAAATTGTTCTTCACCAAATAGATCAGGTGTAGCTTGTGGAGTTTGAACTGATTGGGTATTTGTTTGATTAGAGTCAGCATTAAAGATTTTATCAAACTGCTCCTTCATTCTTCTAAACTCTAACTCTATAAAAAGAGCATCAGATTTTTCTACATCAGGGGCATCTAATGAATAATCATCAGCATTAAACTGAACTGGGCAATCCAAAAGAATTGTAGCCAATTGTTTAGATAATATCCCTTTCTCTTTATTTGCTTCAATGTTCTCTTTCATTTTTCCTTTTAACTCATGTGTATGAGCTAAAAGATTTTCCATTGTACCGTATTCTTTGATAAATTTCTTGGCTGTTTTTTCACCCACACCAGGAAGTCCAGGAATATTATCTACAGAATCTCCCATCATCCCCAAAAAGTCAATGACTTGTTCTGGGTATTCTACTTCAAACTTTTCTTTTACTTGATCTACTCCCCATATTTCAATACCATTCCCCATACGAGCAGGTTTGTACATAAAGATATTTTCAGAAACTAACTGAGCATAATCTTTATCTGGAGTAACCATAAATACTTGAAAGTCTTCTTTTTCTGCTTGTTTAGCAATCGTTCCAATCAAATCATCTGCTTCAAATCCACTTACTTCAATAATTGGAATATGCATAGCCTCTAAAATCTGTTTGATATATGGAACGGCAATTTTAATGGCTTCAGGAGTTTCATCTCGGTTGGCTTTGTATTCAGGAAACATTTCCAAACGAATAGTACTACCTCCTTTATCAAAAGCGACAGCTAAGTGATCTGGTGATTCACGTTTAATAACGTCTAAAAGTGAATTCATAAACCCTAAAATTGCTGATGTATCAAGTCCTTTCGAATTAATACGTGGGTTTTTTATAAAAGCATAATACCCACGAAAAATTAAGGCATACGCATCAAGTAAGAAAAGACGTTTTTTATTGTTCATTGAAGTGGAATGTTTAGATTCGAAATTATTATCAATGTTCAAAGATAAAGAATTTGTCTATGGTGCTCAACAAATGATTTAGAATACCTCTTACTTATAGAAATAGATAACAAAATATGTTAAAGATATTTTTAAGCTTTATATAAAAAATTAAATTTGTTGTTTATAGATAAAAAGAAATGTTACAATTTATATTATTAGGACTTCTTTTCTTAGTCATAGAATATTACACTTTTATAGCAATATGTCAGTTTACTAAAAAGAGAGTATTTCGCATACTTCATTTAGTCGTATCAATCGTTTTTGTTGCTTATATTATTTATGGGTTATCCATGTTTGATCGAAATAGTGTGAGCAATCAACAACCTATGATGGCTGCTGCATTAATTCTATTGCTTTACTTACCAAAAGCACTGATTACCGTTTTTTTAATTGTAGAAGATCTCGTTCGATTATTTACTGGGGTACTCAACTATTTTAGAAGAGTAAGAACAATGGATAATGATACGTTTATCCCAAGTAGAAGACGCTTTGTTAGTAATATTGCTTTAGGAATTGCAGCTCTTCCTTTCTTGTCTATATTACACGGTATTACTTTAGGTCGTTATAAGTTTAATGTTTATAAAACAGTTATAGAATTTGATGATTTGCCTGATGCCTTTGATGGTTTCCGTTTTACTCAGTTGTCAGATCTACACGTAGGTAGTTTCGATGATAAGGAAAAAGTAGAATATGCAGTACAATTGGTTAATGAGCAAAATACAGATTTGTTACTCTTTACAGGAGACATGGTTAATAGCTTGGCAGCAGAAGCCAATCCATGGATAGAGGTATTTAAAAAGCTAAAAAAGCATACCTATGGGAATTATTCTATTCTTGGAAATCACGATTATGGCGATTATGCCCATTGGGATACAGAAGCAGATAGAATTGCTAATTTTGAAAATATTTGTAATATAAGTCCTCAAATTGGTTTTAAACTTTTGAGAAATGAGCATGTCGTTATTGAAAAAGAAGGACAGCAAATAGCCATTGTTGGAGTTGAGAACTGGGGAGTTCGTGGACATTTTCAGAAATTAGGTGATTTAGATAAAGCTACAGAAGGGATAGATTCAAAAGTGTTTAAGATATTAATGAGTCACGATCCGTCACATTGGGAAGCAAAGGTATTAGAACATCCTAAGAATTTTCAATTAATGCTTTCAGGCCATACACATGGTAGTCAATTTGGTATTGAGATATCTGGTTTCATAAAATGGAGCCCTATTCAATACGTTTACAAGCAGTGGGCTGGACTTTATGAAAAGATGGGAAAGTATATCTATGTAAATAGAGGATTTGGTTATCATGCGTATCGTGGTAGAACGGGTATTTGGCCAGAGATTACTGTCATAGAATTGAGAAAGAAAAAGTGATTTGTGTTACAAAAATTGATATTTTTGTTATAACATTCGTTTTATAAATAATAAAACCACTAATTAGGAAGATATGTTGAAATTTGGAGAATTAGTTACAGCCGAGGTTCCAGTATTTATTCATTTTTATGCACAATGGAATGATAATTCAACAACAATGGAACCAGTTATTCATGATGTTGCAGCTGCTTTAGGAGATCAGTTGCGTATTGTGAAAATAGATGTAGAGAAGAATCCTGAGTTGGTTGATGCTCTGCGTATTAAAATTGTTCCTACCATGATGCTTTATAGAAATGGAGCTATGATATGGAGGCAAAGTGGAGTTATGGATGCTAACTCTTTAATTAATGTAACAAAAACATTGTAGGCTAAGTAGAATTCTTATAATGTATCAAAAGTATATCCTTGCTCTTTCAAGACCTCAATTGTTCTTGGAAGGGCATATTTCATATTTCTACTCGCTTTTATGCTATCGTGAAACACAAGTATAGCACCAGGTTTACAATTAGAAGTAGCGAGATCTAAACATTTTTCAGGACTAATTCTTATATCGTAATCTTTGGTGATTGTAGTCCACATAATAATTTCTTTTCCTTGTTGGAGTAAAGCTTTGCTTTGAGCTCTTTTGATTTTTCCATAAGGAGGTCTAAATAATTTACAGACTTTTTTAGTGTGTTTTTTGATCTCTAAATCACACAATGCTGTATTCTGTAAATATTCTTTGTTTGTTTTTTTCCATCCATTATAGTGGTTAAACGTGTGATTTCCTATTTGATGTCCCTCTTCTAAGATACGTTTAAAAATATGTGGATGCTTGCGAATGTTATCACCAATACAAAAAAAAGTAGCTCTTATATTATAATCCTTTAGAAGATCTAACACCCATTCCGTTACTTCAGGAATAGGTCCATCATCAAAGGTTAAGTATATCTTCTTAGCTGTTGTCACTTTTGTCCAAGTGAGAGTAGGGTAGAAGAACGTAAGAATGTGATGAGTCAATTTCATAGCGCTAAGATAAAAAAAAGAGTAGTTATTGAGGTAACTACTCTTTTTTATATGAATTACAATTAACTATTTTATTCCTCCACCTACAGCTCTATATAGCTGTACAACAGAGGTTAATTGAGTTAGTTCTGTATTGATATAACTCAATTCTGCAGCTAAAGCACTCTCTCTCGCTGTTAATACATCAAGGTAGTTTGCCATCCCTTGTACTAACAACTCTTCAGAGTATTCTGTTGCTAAGTTATAAGATTCATATTCTTGTTTTTTAAGTTTCAACTTTTCAGTAGAACTTTGGTAAGAATATAAAGCATCAGATACTTCTTTTGAGGCATTTAGTATAGATTTTTTATAGCTTAATAAAGCAGACTCTTGTTTCGCTTTAGCAACTTCATGAGCTGTTTTAATCTTTCTACCATTTAAGATAGGTTGAGTTAAACCACCCACAATGTTAGCAAATAGAGAACTTGTATTAAATAAGTTATCTAAGTCCAAACTTTGCAATCCTCCATTAGCAGTTAATCTAAGAGAAGGATAGAAGTTAGCACGTGCAACATTAGTCATCTCAAAAGCATTTACTAAGCCATATTCAGCAGCTCTAACGTCTGGTCTGTTGCTTAATAATTGAACTGGAACACCTACTGATAAGTCAGCGTTTAACTTTTGTGATTTTAAGTCTGTTCTATTGATTGTCGTTGGATTATCTCCCAATAAAATACTGAACGCATTTTCTGTCAGTTTAATATTGTTGTTTAGATCAACCAACAACGCTTGTGCATTATACAACTGAGCTTGTGTCTGTTTTACTGCAACTTCATTTACTTGTCCAGAATCTTTCAATGCTTGGATGGTTTCCAAACTTTTTGTTCTGTTTGCAATAGTTTGTTCTGTCACTCTCTTTTGTTCATCTAAAGCTAACAATTGAAAGTAAGTAGTAGCTATTGTAGAAATCAGTTGTGTTTTTACAGCCTGATGTGCAGACATTGTTTGCAAGTAACTTGCGTTAGCAGCTCTTTTGTCGCTTCTAATTTTACCCCAAATGTCTAATTCCCACGCAAACTGCCCAGTAATATCATACTGATCTGTTTTTACACGATCATTTGATCCATTTTTAACCATCATTTGTCCCATTTGTGTGTTTTTAGACATTATGGTATGTGTGTAGTTTGCTCCTAAATTTAGTGTAGGTGCATATCCCCATTTTCCTTGTACCATATATGCATGTGCAGCATTTATGTTTTCAATGGCAATACGGATATCTAAATTATTCTCTAAACCATGTTCAATGTGTTGCACAAGTACTTGATCTGAGAATAATTCCTTCCATGACATATTTGCCATGGAAAGAGTATCTTGAGAAATCTTATCTGTTCTAAACGCTTCTTCTTTTGTTACTTCTGGTCTTTGATAGTTTTTAGAAACTATACAAGACTGCATAGAAACAGCTAATACAGCGATAGGTAAGACTCTATATATAATTGTTTGTTTTTTCATATTATTTCTGCTTTGTAGGCTCTTCAAATTTAATCGGTTTTACTTTCTCTTGAAGGTATTGGAAGATTGCATACAATACTGGAATAACAAATACTCCGATAATTGTACCAATTAACAATCCAAATGCAGCTCCTGTACCAATAGAACGGTTACCAATAGAACCAACACCACTTGCAACAACCAACGGCATTAATCCTAAGATAAAGGCAAACGATGTCATTAAGATAGGACGCAAACGAGCTTTAGCACCATTGATTGCTGACTCTGCAATTGATTCTCCATGTTTACGTCTTTGAACGGCAAACTCTACAATCAGGATGGCATTTTTCGCCAACAGTCCGACCAGCATGACCAGAGCAATCTGGAAGTAAATATTGTTTTCTAATCCTGCATATTTCTGTGCAATAAAAGCTCCCATAATACCTGTAGGTAATGATAAGATTACGGCCAATGGCAATAAGTAACTTTCATATTGTGCAGAAAGTAAGAAGTAAACGAAAATTACACACAAAGCAAAAATCATTACTGTTTGGTTTCCTGAGTTAATCTCTTCACGAGATAAACCTGTAAAGTCAATACTATAATCAGTAGACAATGTTTGAGCTGCTACTTCTTGAGCTGCTCTAATAGCATCCCCAGAACTGAATCCTGGTTTTGGAGCTCCTGCAACATTCGAAGAAGTAAATAAGTTGTAACGGTTAATCGATTGAGGACCGTATACTTTTTTCAAATCAACAAACTGTGTTACTGGTGCCATTTGTCCAGAAGCTGTTCTTACATAGATTTCATTTAAGCTATTTACGTCAGATCTAAAGTTTGGTAATGATTGTACCATTACACGATATTGTTTACCAAAACGCGTAAAGTCAGCTGCGTAAATACCTCCAATGTATCCTTGTAAAGCAGAGAAGATATCACTTACTGCTACTCCTGATTCTTTTGCACGTGGAATATTAAGTTGCATTTCATACTGTGCGTAGTTTGTATTAAACGACGACTGTGCATACATAATTTCTGGACGTTGCATTAAAGCTCCTAAGTATTCTTTTGATTTTTGGTCAAAGTCAGTTAACGACCCTCCTGATTTATCTAATAATTTCATCTCAAAACCTGAAGACATACCAAAACCTGGTATACTTGGCGGTTGGAAGAAAATCATTCTTGCATCTTGGAATTGTGTAGCTGCTAATCCAAATAACTTACCAATAATAGCATCTGTTGCTACATCTGGTGTAGTTCTATCTTTAAAGTCTTTCAACTTAATCATCGCCATACCGTAGTTAGATCCTTGTCCATTGATGAAAGAGAATCCAGATACGATAGTAACACCATCAACACCAGGTATTTTTTCTACCACTTTAGAGAATTCTTTTTGTAAACTTGTTACACGATCTTGAGAAGCTCCTGGTGGTAATTCAATATTACCCATGATAAATCCACGGTCTTCGTTTGGTACGAACCCGCTTGGCATTGTTTTAGCAGAGAAATAGGTAAGTCCTAAACACCCTAATAAAATTACAAATGTCAACCATTTGTGTTTCAATAAGAATTTGAAAGCATTACCATAACGGTGAGTTAAGTTGTTAAACGCAACGTTGAATGCATCAAAGAAACGTTGCACAAAGTTTCTCTTTTTCTCTTCGTGAGAATCGTGTTGTTTTAAGAATAAAGCACATAACGCAGGACTCAAAGTCAAGGCGTTAATAGCAGAAATCAAAATCGCAACAATAAGTGTAATACCAAATTGTTTGTAGAATACCCCTGTAGGCCCTGGAATGAACGTTACTGGGATAAATACAGCAGACATTACTAAAGTAATAGAGATAATAGCACCTGAGATTTCACCCATTGTACTAATACTTGCTTCTTTTGCATCTTGTCCGGTTTCTTCCATCTTCGCGTGAACTGCCTCCACCACAACGATGGCATCATCCACCACAATACCGATGGCGAGCACCAGAGCGAATAGTGTCAATAAGTTTAATGAGAATCCAAATACACTCAAGAAAAAGAATGTACCGATAATAGCTACTGGTACAGCAATCAATGGAATTAACGTAGAACGGAAATCTTGCAAGAAGATATATACCACAACGAATACTAAGATAAATGCTTCTATCAAAGTGTGAACTACTTTATCAATAGATGCATCCAAGAATTCGTTTGTATCCATCAAAATTTTGTAGTCAATTCCTTCTGGGAATGTAGATTTCATTTTCTCCAACTCTTTGTGTAATTGTTGGATAATTTCTTGTGCATTAGAACCTGGTGTTTGATATACTGCCATTGCTACAGCAGGGTGTCCATTTAATTCTGAACTACCTACATAAGACATTGCTCCTAATTCTATTTTAGCTACATCTTTAAGTGTTAGTACTTGACCATTACCTAATGATTTAATTACAATATTCTCGTATTGTTCTTGTGTTTTATACTTACCACTATATTTGATAACGTACTGAAATGCTTCTGCATTGTTTTCACCTAACTGACCTGCAGCAGCTTCCAAACTTTGCTCGTTTAATACTCTAACTACGTCAGAAGGTACTAAACCATAAGCTTTCATTTTAGCAGGATCAATCCAAACACGCATAGAATAATTACGCGAACCAAATGCTTGTGCATCTCCAATACCGTTTACACGTTTTAATACAGGAATAACATTAATATTCATGTAGTTTTGAATGTAAATAGCGTCGTAGTTAGGACTTGTCGAATAGAACGACAAGAACATCAAGGCACTTGTTTGCTGTTTTTGTGTGGTAACCCCTGAACGTGTTACCTCTGCTGGTAAAAGAGGTGTAGCACGTGCTACACGGTTCTGTACGTTTACCGCAGCGATATCTGGGTCAACCCCTTGTTTAAAGATTACTTGGATACTTGCACTACCGTCATTAGATGCAGTAGATGTAATGTAGTCCATGTTTTCTACCCCATTCACTTGCTCCTCAATAGGAATAATTACTGATTGCATTACTGTCTCAGCATTGGCACCAGGATAGCTGGCAGCAATCTGTACAGTAGGGGGAGCAATATCAGGATATTGCGTTACTGGAAGTGCAGATAAACCTAACACCCCAAGTATTACTATAAGTATAGAAATAACTGTTGAGAGTACAGGTCTTTCAATAAATGTTTTTAACATACTTTAAAAAGTTGATTTGATGTCTTCGTTAATTTTTTCGAATTTCTCAGGTACTGGTGTAATAGCTGCGCCACTACGTAATGTTCCTAATCCAGCACCAATAATTTTTTCTCCTTTTTTTACACCTTCTTTTACGATAGCAAGTTTGTTGATTCTGTCAACTACTTCAATTTTAGTAGCTTTAGCTGTATCGTTTACAACTGTATAAACATAAACTTGTCCTTGTTGTTCGTAAGTAGCTGATTCTGGAACAACCAATACATCTTTGTACTCGTTTGGCAACATTAATGTACCACTGTTTCCGTTAGCTAATAAGCGATTTGGATTTTTGAACAAAGCTCTTAATTGCACTGTTCCTGTAGCAGGGTTAATCTGTCCAGAAATAGTCTCAATTTTTCCTTCTTGCTCATACACTTGTCCGTTTGCTAATTGTAACTTCACAGCAGGTAAGTGATTTAATTTGTCTTTTAATGAACTTCCTTGAATGTTTTCTAAGAAATTGAAATATTCTTTTTCATTCAATGTAAAGTAAGCAAAGATCTCACTGTCATCAGATACAGTTGTCAATGGTTGTGGATCACTTGGGCTTACTAATGTTCCTTCACGGAATGGAATAGCTCCAACAATTCCATCAACTGGACTTCTAACAATCGCATAATCGATGTTAGCTGTTACGCTTTTGTATTGCGCTCTTGCAGCAGTTAATTGACTTTTTGCACTTGCTAAGTTAGCTTGTGCTGTTTCCAATTGAATGTTGCTGATAATTCCTTTTTGAACAAGAGGAACTAATTTATCTACGTTTACTTGTGCAACGTTTACTTGTGCTTGAGCTGTTTGGATAGCTGCTTTAGCTGCATCTGCGTTCTCGTTTAACATGTTTGTTTCTAAACGGAACAAAGGTTGTCCTTTTCTTACAATTGACCCCTCATCTACATATACTTCTTGAATGTATCCAGAAATTTTTGCACGTACTGCACTTGATACTTTTCCTTGTACTGTAGTAGGATATGTTTTGTATCCTGTTACATCTTTAGTTGGTACTTCAACTACTTTGTATGGTAATGGACCTGGTGCTCCTTGTTGTTGGTCTTTTTTACCACAAGAGGCTACACTGATTGCTATGGCAGCAAAGGTGATCGTCTGTAAATAACGTTTCATATAATTACTTAATTTGTACTTTTTAATTGTTCTATAGTTTCTCTTAATTGTTCTTTGCTTGTCGATAAGTGACTAATGTAAATGTCCATTTTCGTCTGACAGTTATTTGCGTTAATTTCTCCATTTTTCAGGAAATTCTGCATTTTTTGACTTAATGCCTGTTCTCTGTCCAACATGTCTCTTATTAATTGTAACCTAATGATGATGAAGTTCGGATTCAATCGAAAAAATCTTTTGCGTTCATCCATTTTATTAAAATGCTCGATTTGATTATTTGAAATCAATAAGTTTAAGCTTGTCGAAACAGAGCTTTTACTTGCATGTAATCTTTCCACTAACTCATCAAAAGTCACACCATCTCTGTTGTTATTAAACATAATGTACGTGTAAATTTGTGCGGTAAGTGGAGAAAAGTGATAAACTGCCTCATGATGAGCACAGTAATCTTGAAATAAATCAACTAATTCTTCATTGTGTTGCATTTTCATTTTTATTTTTAACTAAGCAAATATATGGTTAGTTTTGTAATTACCGAACTAAACAAACTTAAAATATTCTTAATTATATAGAAGGTTTTTAAATAATAAAGGTTGCGTAATTTGAATGAAATTGAAGGGAAGGAGAAAGAAAAGTATAGAAGCTCAAGAAATAAATAGGAGGGTAAGTTTAAAAAAATATAGTATTACTGTGTTGATATTCTGAAAAATAAAAAAAACTTTTATTTATATATAAAAAAAAGTGATAGAAATTCTTGCAATACATCTATAAATTACATTATATTTGCACCCACAAATGCGGAAGTAGCTCAGTTGGTAGAGCTCCAGCCTTCCAAGCTGGTTGTCGCGAGTTCGAGCCTCGTCTTCCGCTCCAAAACTTGATGTAAGTTTCAAAATCACATCGCATGCGGAAGTAGCTCAGTTGGTAGAGCTCCAGCCTTCCAAGCTGGTTGTCGCGAGTTCGAGCCTCGTCTTCCGCTCTACAAAAAAGCCCTAACATTCGTTGGGGCTTTTTTTATATTCTTTAATTATAGTTTTTCTAATAAGATTCCATTTCAATTAGGTACAACTGTTGAAGACTAAGTAGAAAAAGAACAATTCAAAATTTCGGAGTTTTCTACATACTTAAAAATTATTGTCTTATTCTATTTCTAAATTCACTCTAATCATCTCATAGTAATATTATAGTACACTGATAAAAAGACAAGTGTTTTTTCTAACTTTGTTTCTTTTTCCTTCTCCAAATAGTCTAAAAAGTTATTTATCTGAACCTTTTTTGGTGTGAATTTCACTCTTTTTGAGCTATTCAACAGATTATTTCCAAAAAACGGAGTCTTTTTTTTAGTTAAAAAAACACAAGATAAACATGTAATCCGTTGTTTTTTAATGGGTTGTTTTAAAATAAGGTGGTTTGTGCTATTAATTACCATATCCTTTAAAGCCAGTATTTACCTGCTATCTGCGGAAATCCTTCAAGGATTGTTCAACAATACCCCAAGAATGCTCTACCAGAGAGTGCTTTTGCTGAAGGATTGTTGAAGTATTGTTGGGGTATTCTTGAAGTATTTGTTTTAGATGTGAGATAAGGTACTTAGTATGTTGTAGGTTTTAGAAGGGGATTGATGTTGTACGATAGAAATAAAAACACAAAAGCCGATAACAATTGCTTGATATCGGCTTTTTATGACAGTTTGTATTGTTTAGTTCAATTTACTTAAATCTGTATTTGTTTCTACCTCATAAGGTGTTTTGTTTTGTTCGAAGATGCGCGCGTGTAATGCTCCTTTTAAAGTAATAGTATCTCCTTTTACTTCCAACCAACTTCCTTCTCTTAGTCCTACTACAGGCTGGGTGTTGAAAGCATGAAATTCGTTGATTCGCGTTTCTCTTGTTTCTCCCATGTGTGTAGAACCCTCAATAGGATCTAAATAATGAGGATTTAGATTGAAGGGTACAAAGCCAAAAGTTTTAAATGAAGGAGGATAAACAATAGGCATATCGTTTGTTGTTTCCATAGTAAGCCCACAGATGTTGCTACCTGCGCTACATCCCAAATAGGGTGTTCCGTTGTGTACGGCTTTTTTTATAGCTTCTAAGGTATGTGTTCTGTACAACTGTTGTACTAATAAAAAAGTGTTACCCCCTCCTGTAAATATTGCCTCTGCTTGTTCCACAGCTGAAACAGCATTATCATACTCATGAATTCCTTTTACAGTGATATTTATTTTGGCAAAAGCTTCTTTTACTTTGGCTGTATATTGGTCATGTGTGATACCACTTGGTCTGGCAAAGGGAATAAAAAGTAAGGTATGCACTCCTTTAAAGTGTTCTTGTAAGGTAGGTAGCAAATATTCTAAATAAGCTCCATTATATAAAGTTGAGGTACTGGCTATTATTAAATTTTTCATCAGTTATGTAATTTTTGTAAAAGTACAGCGTTTTTGTTAGACAACCTTTTTAGTTACACTTGTTTTTGTATTTTTGAAATAAGAGATGTTCTTAAATATTGAAGTTATGAGAATTGTAGTCCTATTATTTTTGTGTTTAAGTTCTGTTTTTGTATTCGCACAGAACCGTGTACCTATTATAGGTAAGTTGTATTTAGATGCTCAAACTTCACAAGGTGTTGTGGTTACCAATTCGTCTACTCGACAAACAAAGTTGGTTAATAGTAATGGTATTTTTAATCTTTTGGGTAAGGTTGGCGATACGTTACACATTAAAAATATGTATAAGGAAGAACAGAAGTATGTGTTGACTGCTAATGATTTGGATAGCGAAATAGTGTACTTACCTTTTAAAAGTAAAATACAAGATCAAAGCAAAGGGCAATTATTAGACGAAATATATATTGATAAGTTTGATCTAAAATCTATTGGATTAGATTTCTCTGGAATGAAAAAATACACCCCTATGGAAAAGAGAGTACATACAGCGACTACATCTCCTGGGGGAATCATGATAGCTATTCCTGTAGATGCAATTATTAATTCAATTTCAGGAAAAACGGCTATGTTGAAAAAAGCGGTTGCTTATGAATCTATTGAAACATTGAGTGATAAATTGTTAGGTGTTTTTTCGGAGGAAGAACTGAGTAGACTTGCAACGGTAGATATTAAACAAATTAAAGGGTTTGTTTATTATTTAGTAGGGGATAATGAGATGAAAAAATTGTTGAAAGAAAAGCATATCAATCAAAGAAGAGTAGAGTTTCGGATAAGTGAATTAATAGCCGATTTTAAAAATAGAGTTAAAGAGTAATAGTGCATAACATAGATAACATATATTCGCTTTTTAAGCAATAGTAAATTAATGGTTGAAAAGAATGAGTAAAAAAAGAGTTTTTTGGGTAATGTTTTTTGGGTGTTTGAGTATGGTTTTCTATGCTCAGAATCGCTTGCCTCTTGTCGGAAAGGTGATTGCAAAAGACGATAAACCACAAGGTGTGACAGTAACTAATTTGGCTATTCGACAATCGCAACCTGTTAATAGCAATGGGACTTTTAATATTTTGGCTCAGGTAGGGGATACGTTATATTTTAAAAACATCTTTGCTGAAGAACAAAAGTATGTGCTTCATTCTTATGATTTTGACAAGGAGATATTGTATATTCCATTTGAGTCTAAAATTCCTGGAGGTGGACAGGTACTTAATGAGATACAAATAAAAAAGTTTGACATGAAGTCTATTGGTTTAAATTTTCCAGATGCTCCCAAAATGACTGCTGTTGAAAGAATGTTATATACGGCTTCTGGTTCATCACCTATAGATGCTTTGATTAACAGTATAACAGGTAGGTCAGCAATGCTTAAAAAGGCAATTGCATATGAAAAAACAGAAATAGCAAGTAATAAATTGCTGGATTTGTTTTCAGAAGAAGAGCTAAGTAAGAAGTTTGGAATAGAACAAGATCAGGTCAAAGGGTTTACGTACTTCTTGTTGGACGACCCAGACATAAAGAGCTTGTTGGAAAGTAGCAAACCAAGTAGACAAAAATTAGAGTTTCGCATCAGTGAATTGTTAGGCGATTTTAAAAAGAGAATCGAAAAAAAAGAATCCCTTAATTAGTAATTTGCTGCTTTATCGCTTGAAGTAAGCGTTGTTTTTATGGGGAAAATTACCTTTACAACTCTGTAATAAGATGATGCATCATCAAAAGAATTCTTTTTTGATATTTTTGTAGCGGTGAAAGTTATTTGTTTTATTGCTTTCGAATAGGTATCACTATTCTTTTAACAGAATTTTACAGGGCTAAAATTTTAATATCTTAATTAATAGGATATTTTTACCCATATTTTAAAAATATTCATAGATGCGATCTATTTTAACCTTTTTATTGTTATTTGTTGTCTTTGGTGCTTATAGTCAGAACCGAAAGGTGGTGTCTGGTAAAGTAGTATCAAGATCAAAAAAGTTAGAAGAAATCTATGTTTCTAATTTAAGCACAGGAGATGCTACAATGACTCTGAAGGGAGGATATTTTCACATTAAAGCACAACCTCAAGATACTTTGATGTTTTCTGGTGCATATTTTATTGGATATCGCCATGTGTTGGATGATGTAGATATGCAACGCGATTTGTTTTTAATTCCTTTGGAACCCAATGAGATGACAACCCAGTTGGATGAAATTATCATTAGAAAGTTCTCGGCTATTGATATGGGGCTTATACCTCGCAACACAAGGATGTACACACCAATGGAAAAACAGTTGTATACTGCTACTTCTGGAGGAGGAATTATTCCTGTAAGTGCCATTATAAATTTGATTTCAGGACGAACAGCTATGTTAAAGAAAGCCTTGAAGTATGAAAAACAAGAAATGAGAAAAGATGCTTATTTGAGTCTTATTTCTGAGAATAGATTGTTTTCTGATTTTGGAATACCATCAGATTACGCTGTTGGTTTTGCATATTATGTGGCAAATGATAGTCAGATGATGCCATTGTTGAATAGTTCGTTTAAAAATAAAGATCAAATAGAAAGTCGTACGAAAGATTTGGCTTTAGAATTTATTGAGTTACTTCAAGAGAAAGTAACAAAACACGAACAAGGGATACGAGAAAAAAATCAATTGAAAACGGGACAGTAGTTTAACAATTGCTTTTTCAAATTTATGTATTGAGAAAATAAGAATCTTTGTAGATTTGTGAATTATAAATTATAAACAGATATTATGTTTGGAATTGGAGGCGGTGAGCTTTTTTTTATATTAGTCATTATATTAATGTTATTCGGTTCTGATAAGGTACCAGAAATGGCACGTACTTTAGGGAAGTTTATTGCTCAAGTAAAGAATGCAACCAACGACATCAAAAGTGAGATTAATAAAAGTGCAGAAGAATCAGGGATAACAAAGGATATTAAGGATGCTTTGCAAGTAGATGCAAATCCATTGAAAGATATTCAAGAATCTTTGAAGGTCGATATTGATCCAGTAAAGGATATTCAAGAGGCATTGAATGTTGATGTGAATCCGATACAAGATATTCAACAACAGATTCAACAGCAAGTAGAAGATATTGAGCTAATGACAGGACCTATAAAAAGACAGAGTTAATGTTAGAGACGTTAGTAAGTTTAGATAAACAACTACTAATCTATCTAAATGGATTGGGGAGTGAACAATACGATGCATTATGGTTACTTATTACCAAACAGCTAAACTGGATACCTTTTTATTTGGTGTTGGTGTATTGTTTGATTAAGAAAGTAAGTATCAAAACATTTGGAGTAGTTATTCTTACGTTGGCTGCTTTGATTGCTTTTACAGATCAATCAACAAATTTGATAAAATGGTATGTAGCACGTCCTCGACCATGTAATACTGCTGATATAATAAGTCAAATAAGAATTGTGAAATGCAGTGATACTTTGAGCTTTTTCTCAGGACATGCATCCAATTCGACAGCAACTATGGTGTTTATGTTTCTTATCTTGAGACGATTTTATAAGTATTCTTGGTTGATTTTCTTGTTTCCTTTAATCTTTGCTTATAGCCGAATTTATTTGACTATGCACTTTCCAGGAGACATATTAGCTGGTATGCTATTCGGAATTTGTACAGGAACATTATTCTATAAAATATTCTGCGCTATTGAACGAAAATATAGTAGCAAATTATAAAAAAAGGGATTAGCTAAATGGCTAATCCCTTTTTTTTATCTTACACGAGAAACAGTTAGTCCATCTCGAATAGGTAATAAGATGGTTTCTACTCGAGGGTCTTCTTTTAGCAACTTATTGTATGCATCAATTTCTTGTGTGCTAATATCGTTGCTTTTTATTTCTTCAACTACTTTACCAGACCACAATACATTGTCTGATAAAATAATACCACCCTTATTCATTTTGTCTATGATAAGGTGAAAATAGTTTGTGTAATTTCTCTTATCTGCATCGATAAATACTAAATCGAACTTTCGATCCAACGTTGGAATAATATCTAAAGCACTCCCTAAGTGTTGCTGAATCTGCTGTCCGTAAGGTGAAAGATCAAAGTACTTTCTTTGAAAGTCAAATAATTCTTCATTTACATCAATAGTATCTATATGCCCACCTTCTTGTAATCCTTCTGCTAAACTTAAGGTTGCATATCCTGTAAAAGTTCCTATTTCTAAGATGTTTTTAGGGTTAACCAATTTAGCCATCATACTTAAGAATCGCCCTTGAAAGTGACCACTTAACATACGTGGTTGTAATACTTTTTGATGAGTTTCTTTGTCAAGTTTAGCTAATAATTCAGGTTCATTTTCGGAATGATTAGCAGCGTAGTTTTCTAATTCAGGAGATATAAAATGCATGGGTAATCTATTTTGTTGTCATGAGGTGCAAAGATAGGTATTTTAGGTTATAGTAAGTGATTTTGCCAATAATGCATTGTGGGTACAATAGATTGATTATACCAATAGAAGTGTATAAGGGATACTAATAGAGGTGTTTTAGTAGTCCGCTATGTATCTCTTAGATTTTGTATCTTTAAGGTAGTTTTGGTTTACCAATCGTTTGTTGTGTGATACGCGAAAAAAAGAACCAATTAAGTTGTAATAAGGCATAAAGAAATATGGTATTTATAGGAAGAATAATAGGGGTATTGATTGTCGGTTTTTTGTTGATGAGTTTTCAGCAACGAGAAACAGACTTGTACAAACTTCTAAATAGAAATGGAATTTATTACGAACCTAATAGTACTGTCCCTTATACAGGTGTAGGCACATCTTATTATGATAATGGTACACTAAAGGTAGAGATAACGTTTGTGAGCGGAGTAGAAAATGGAATAGCTAAATTTTATTATGAAAGTGGACAGTTAAAAACAGAGACAAATTTTAAGAAGGGAGTAGAAGAGGGCACTGCAATAGACTATTATGAGAGCGGCAAGATCTTGTCTATTGCAAATTTTAAGCATGCAAAAGCAGATGCTTTGATTAGGTATTATTACGAAAATGGACATATAAAGAAAGTAATAAGGAGAAGTAATAATACAGAAGATGGTGTGTGTAAATATTACTCAGAAGATGGAAAACTCGATATAAAGGCAAGGTGGAAAGAGGGGAATCAGCATGGGATAGTACAACAGTATAATGAACAAGGTATTGTAATAACCAAAGTGAGGTGGAGAAATGGTAGGCAGGATGGATGGAGTAAGGACTATTCTGATAATGGAAAGTTGCTTGCAAAATCGCATTGGAAAAAGGGAATAGCAGATGGAATAAGTAAATGCTATTACGAAGACGGTGTATTGCAAAATAAAAGAAAATGGAAAGATGGCAATCAACAGGGTATAGAAAAAGAGTATTATGCTTCGGGTAAGCTATTTGCTACTATTGCTTGGAAGAATGGAAAAAAGGATGGGCTTAGCAAATATTATTATGAGGATGGGAAGAAGCAAAGAATTGTAACCTGGAAGGCAGGTAAACAGGAGGGTGTTACAAAAGATTATTATAAGGGAAACAGATTGCAATCAGTTTATTCTTTTGTGAATGATAAAACAGAAGGAATGGCTACCTACTACTTTGAAAGTGGGGTAATAAAAGGAGAAGAGGAATTTAGATATGGTAAAAGAGATGGTAAGAGTACTTATTATTACCCCAGTGGAATAGTAGAGTCAAGAGTGAATAGAAAAAAAGGAAAATTGGATGGAATTATTTATTTCTATTACGAAAATGGAGTACTAAAAGAGGAATATTGCTATCAGTCGAATACAGTAACGGGTTTGGCAAAACAATATGATATAGATGGAGATTTGGAAAAAACGTCAGAATGGGAAAGTGGAACGTTAAATGGGATAGTTACTTATTATCATAAAAATGGGTGCAAAAAAATAGAAGTGTTCTATGATAATGGCGCTATAAAAGGAGAAACAAAAAGGTATGACGTGAATGGAGAATTGATAGTGGGAGAAAGAAATGAGAATAAGAAACGGGAGTAGGTTGTTGCTTTTTGTAATGGAACAAGATGGTAAATAGGTAGAAAAAATAAGGATGAAGAAAATAATAGGGATATTGGTTGTTGCCTTTTTGTTGATGAGTTTTCAGCAGAGAGAAATAGATTTAAAAAAACTTCAGTTCAGAGAAGGTGTCTTTTACGAAGAAGGTAGTGCAGTAGGCTATACAGGTGTGGCAAGAAGTTATTACGATACAGGGGAGTTAAAGGTAGAGCTACTGTTGATAGATGGGAAAGCAGAAGGGAAAAGTGTGCATTGTTTTAGAAATGGTAATTATGATGCTATACTTACTTATAAGAATGGTAAAGAAGAAGGAGTAATGATGTACTATTATGAAGAAGGAGGTATTGAGCTTGAAACAACATATGTTGCAGGTGTGAAAGAAGGACAGACCAAAAATTATAGAAAAGATGGTGGTGTAGAGGCTATAACTTATTACAAAAAAGGGAAGCTCGACGGGGTAGCGATTTATAACTATGCGGATGGAGCATTGCTTTCTCAAATAAATTGGGTAAATGGTAAACGTGATGGAGTGAGTAAATGGTATTATGAAAATGGCAAATTGAAGGTTGAGGAATGCTTTATTGCAGGAAAGAAAGAAGGTGTGTTTAAGATATATGATATAGAAGGAAAGTTGGAAAGAAAAGAAACTTGGATAAATGGAGTGAAACAAGAATAGTACAACGATTAAAGGAATGTGTTGAAATGGGGTGTTTTATTATGTTGTACGATGTAAAAGAACTATGTTTTTGAACATTAGTGTAGAAGTACTTTTGTTGAGCGGTTTATTTTTTCTAAATTTATTGTAATCAATTATTTATTAACTCGTATGAAAGGTTTATTCAAATTTTTAAAGTGGTTTGTAGGTATCTGTGTGTTAATTGTAGCACTGGCCTATTTGTTTAATGTAGATTATTTGTTTACAGCTGTGCGAACTGTTTATTTTAATGGTCATAAAACAGCATTCTTGGATGACTATCATTATTTTCCAACTCGTGAAATTAAGAAAGGTGTAGGTCAACCTTGGCCTATGGCAAAAGATTATAATAGTGTGATGCCTTCAATGGAATTGGAACAAACCCATAAAGATTTGAAATCAATAGCCTTTATGATTATTAAGAACGATAGTATTTGGTACGAAAGTTATTATGATAATTATGGCGTAGGAAGTAAGTCTAATTCTTTTTCAATGGCTAAGAGTATTGTGTCAGCAGCTTTAGGAAAGGCTTTGCAGCGCGGAGAGATAAAAAGCTTGGATGATAAAGTAATTACTTATTTGCCTGAATTGAAAGGACAATATAAAGATGATTTGACTGTTGGTGATTTGTCTGCAATGTGTTCTGGATTATCTTGGGATGAGCATTATTACAGTCCTTTTTCGATTGTAACACGTGCCTATTTTGATGATAATTTGCGTGGAGTTATTATGGGATTAGAAGTAAAAGATAAACCAGGACAAGAGTTTATTTATAAAAGTGGAGATACACAAATGCTGACTATGGTACTTGAAAAGGCAACAGGGCAGTATTTGTCAAATTATGTGTCAGAATATTTTTGGAAACCAATGGGAGCAGAAAATGATGCATTGTGGCAAATTGATAAAAAGGGAACTGGTATAGAAAAGGCTTATTGCTGTTTTACAAGTGATGCGCGTGATATGGCTCGTTTTGGTAAACTGTATAAAGATTATGGTAAATGGAATGGACAGCAAATTATAGATAGCGCATTTGTTGCAAAGTCTGTACATCCTCGTTTTAAAGATTCACCAGAATATGGATACGGTTGGTGGTTGAAAAATTATAAAGGACAAGATTTCTTTTATATGAGAGGGCATTTAGGGCAATTTGTTATTGTTTCACCAAAAGACAACGTGATTATTGTTCGCTTGGGACATATTAAAGGCGTGCAAACAGAAGAAGATCCACATAGTAATGATTTGTACACGTATATTGATGAGTCTTATAAAATGTTGAACCAACGCAAAAAATAGATGATAAACCAGCAGGCAATCGAACATATTTTGTTTCTTGATATTGAAACGGTTCCGTTTGAAGAGCGTTATGAAGCTCTGGATACGGAGTTGCAACAATTGTTTGAGTCTAAGACAGCTTATCAAAGAAAAGGAGAAGTTTCGGTAGAGGAGTTTTATGAACGAGCTGGGATTTGGGCAGAGTTTGGAAGAATTGTTTGTATATCTGTAGGGTATTTCACGTTTAAGAATGGAGAAAGACAGTTTAGAACAACTTCTTTTTATGGAGAAGAAAAGAACCTGTTGATTGAGTTTGCTAATCTGTTGAGTGGACATTTCGGAAAACCTCATATGTTGTTATGTGGCCATAATGCTAAGGAGTTTGACTTCCCTTATATTGCTCGTAGAATGATCATTAATGAGGTAAAGATTCCGTTGAAGTTGCATACATTTGGTAAAAAGCCTTGGGAGATTCCGCACTTAGATACTATGGAGATGTGGAAATTTGGTGACTATAAACATTTTACCTCTTTGCGGTTACTGACTAAAATATTAGGTATTCCATCTCCTAAAGAAGATATAGAAGGAAGTGAGGTAAAGCGTGTTTTTTATGAAGAGAAAAATATTGACCGGATTATTGCTTATTGTGAAAGAGATGTAGTAGCAGTGGCTCAGGTGCTATTGCGCTTTAGAGGGGAGCCCTTGTTGGACGATTATGAGATACAATCTGTATAGTAAAGTTAATAAATTGTTAAATCGTATTTGTTATGAAGAATAGGGTAATTTATTTTTCCTAATTTTGAGGGAACAAAAATCAGATAGAGATAAATATTATGCATTCAATTAAACCTTTTTTATGTAAGTATACAATGTGGACGTTTGCCGCAGTGAGGTTTATTGGATAATTTTATTAGTATATATAAAAATATTATTTAGACCTCTGTTGCATAACAGGGGTCTTTTTTTTAGAATAATTTAAACAAGAAAGTAATGAATCAGTTTGTCATTTTTAACGCTAAGTCGCCTTATTATAAGTGGATGTGTACCTTGCATACAGACTTTGTGTGTTGCCTAAACTGATGTTATAGCTTGTTTTCTTGTAATAGTAAGAAAGTGAATTATAGAAGTCCTTTTGGTAGCACAAATACCAAAAGGACTTTTTTTTTGAATAAAAAGTAGAGTAATTAATTTAAAAAAGTAAAAACAGAAATGGAACAAAGAGTAGTGAAAGTATTAGGCTTTTCTGCAAGAGAAAGTCAATTCGCAGTAAAAACTGCTAACTTTTCTTTCACCGTAAAAGATGGAAAAGAGTTAGTAAGAGATGTAAGTGCTAATTCAGAAGAATTAATCTTAGCTAAGTTGGCAGGAAGTATTCACGCAGTAGGTAATTTATTGGGTAATACATTAGGATTAGATTTAAAATCAATTCAAATTGAAGTGAGTGGCGTGCTGAAAGGAGCTGTTGTAGAAGACGCGTTTTCAGTAGAGCAGTTTAAAAAGATTGAGGTAATTGTTAAGCCATCTACACCAGCATCAATTATTGTGCTGAAAGAATGGATTGATGCTGTAAAATTGGCTTGTCCAGTATTTACAATTTTTAAAGAAAAAACTCCTACCATTGTTACATTGGTTAAGGAATATGACCAAGTAAATGTAGCATAGTATGTTAGATCCAATATATTTAGTTGTGATTTAGTATAGTGTATTACAAAATTGAGCTATACTAAATCACAATTATTATCTTACTTTTGTTTGTAAGGATAGATATTGGACAACGTAAAAATAAATGAGTACAATTGCACCACTTTTAGAAGTAAAACATTTACAAGTTGATTTTCTTCAAGAGAAAACTTGGAAAACAGTTATTGTAAATAGTAGTTTTTGTATTGCCGAAAATGAGATTCTTGGTATTGTAGGAGAATCAGGTTCAGGTAAATCAGTTACTTCATTGGCATTAATGGGATTGTTGTCTCCTAAAAATAGTCGAATTGCCCAAGGTAGTATTCTCTTTAAGGGAGAAGAATTAGTAGGTAAGGATGAAAAGTCTTTTCAACAATGGAGAGGAAAGCGCATTGCTATGATTTTTCAGGAACCAATGACAGCTTTAAATCCTACGTTGCGTTGTGGTGATCAAGTGGCAGAAATGTTGTCTCAACATACTACATTATCTAAAAAACAAATTAAACAAGAAGTTCTTAATTTGTTTGAAAAAGTAAAACTACCTAATCCAGAGGAAGTTTATCAAAAGTATCCTCATCAAATATCAGGAGGACAGAAGCAACGTGTAATGATTGCTATGGCTATTTCTTGTAAACCAGAGTTGTTGATTGCTGATGAACCTACTACTGCACTGGATGTAACTGTCCAAAAAGAAATTATTTTATTGTTGAAAGAAATTCAGAGTGAGACGAAAATGAGTATGATGTTTATTTCTCATGATTTAAGTTTAGTCTCTTCTGTTTCGGATCGTGTATTGGTGATGTATAAAGGAGAAATTGTTGAACAGGGTACTTCGTCATCAATCTTTAATCACCCAAAAGAACTTTATACGCAAGCATTAATTGCTTCTCGACCAGCAATAGATATTCGGTTAAAGCGATTGCCTACGATACAAGATTTTATTGAAGGTAACCCAGTAACTGAGGTGGTAACTACAGAAATGCGTGAGGCATGGCATCAAAAGTTGTATAGTACTACTCCTCTTTTGGAAGTAAAAGGAGTAGTGAAAGATTATATCTCTCATGTTGGATTGTTTGGAAGTAAAGCATTTAGAGCTTTGACCGATATTAACTTTGCGGTATATGAGGGAGAAACCTTAGGGCTTGTAGGAGAAAGTGGATGTGGAAAGTCTACTTTAGGGAATACTATTTTACAGTTGGATAGAGCTACTGCTGGAGAGATTTTGTTTAGAGGAAAAGACATAACTAAACTTTCTTCCAAAGAATTACGTACTTTACGTAAAGACATTCAAATTATTTTTCAAGATCCATATTCTTCATTAAATCCTAAACTGACCGTAGGAGAGGCTATTATGGAACCTATGGAAGTACATGGTTTGTTTGGTTCTAAAAAAGAACGTCGCAATCGTGTGATTGAATTACTTGAGCGTGTAGGGTTGGATGAGCAAGCTTTTACTAAGTATCCTCATGAGTTTTCTGGAGGACAAAGACAACGTATTGGAATAGCACGAACGATTGCGGTGCAACCTAAACTGGTAATTTGCGATGAATCTGTTTCTGCTTTAGATATTTCAGTACAAGCACAGGTCTTGAACTTATTGAATGAGTTAAAGGAAGATTTTAAATTTACTTATATTTTTATTTCACATGATTTGGCTGTTGTGAAATATATATCTGATAATGTGTTGGTGATGAATAAAGGAAAGATTGAAGAAATGGGAGAAGTAGATGAAGTATATCGATCACCAACTACTGCCTATACAAAGAAATTAATTGCCTCTATTCCAAAATAAATAGAATAAGATGTATTGGTATAAAAAAAGCGAAGTGTTTGACTTAATACACCTCGCTTAATTTTATTTGAAACTCTATTAGAGTGTTATTTCTTCTTCTTGAAATACAATGCCATTTTGTTCTAATTCTTTTAATATTGGAAGATAAATATCTTCTTCAATAGGCATTTGAACTCCTGGTTTAGTAATCTGCCCTTTAACTATCTTTAAAGCCGCAATAGCTAAAGGTAAACCTACAGTTTTTGCCATAGCAGTATATGTTTGATCATCTCCAATACAAAACATAGAAGAGTTTATTTGTTTTCTTACTCCCTGTTGTTCGTAACCAATCTTGTGATACATCACAATCATATCTTTGTCATTGTCTGCTAAAGTCCAACTATCAGATAATATTTTTTCAACTATTTGTGCAGGAGTAGCATTCTTTAATCCTATTTTTTTTGTAGCACTAAAAATATCAAGTTCAACTAATTTATCCCATACAGTATCATCTTGTTCTATATTCAATGCTAATCTTAATTTAGTTTCTACTGTTTCAGTAGGAGAGTAAGGAAGATAAAGATTAATGAATTCACGATATGACATATATTCAGAATTATCAATTACGTATGTATCATCTGTAACACCTAATTCTACAAATAAATTCCAAGCGCGGGAATAACCTACTCTTCTTATTGTTCCTCTAAAGACTGTTTTGGCATCTTCTAAACCATAAATATGTTGATACTTTAAAGAATCTCTATTGGCATATGCTTCGAATTTACCATATACTGGAAGGTCTAAAAATTCTGTTCTTCGAAATACTTTATTGTAAGGAATGTACTTGTATTCTCCTTCTTGTAAGAATTTTGCTGCACCTCCTTGAGCGGCTAAGACAACATTACGAGGGTTCCATGTGAATTTGTAGTTCCAAAGATTATCGTCAGATTCAGGAGCAATTAAACCTCCACAAAAAGATTCAAAAGAAGTTACTTTTCCTCCTTTTTTCTTTATTTCGTGAATAATCTTCATCGCACTCATATGGTCAATACCTGGGTCTAAACCAATCTCATTCATAAAAACAAGATTATTCTTTTTTACTTCTTCATCTAATTCAGCCATTGCAGGACTGATGTAAGAAGCTGTTACCATATGTTTTTTGAATGTGACACAGTCTTTTGCTAATTCAATGTGTAAAGCAGCAGGTAACATAGAAATTACTAAATCGGCTTGTTCGACGTATTTTCTACGTGAAGTATCATCAAATAGATCTAATTGAATGGCAGTTGCATTGGGATGGCCCATTGCTTTTTTTTGAGCTAACTCAAGAGAAAGATCTCCTATAGTTAGATGTAAGTTCTCTTCTGTTGATTTTTCTAATAGATATTTTATTGAAGAAGATGCTGAACGACCAGCGCCTACTATTAAAATTTCTGTTTTCATAATTAATTGTTTCTTTTTGGTCTTACGAATGTAATAAATACTATCGTCTATTAAAACGTTTTGCGTAAAATGTTTGGATGTTAAATTGTCGCAGAAAGTGTATATTTGTAAGAAAACTAATATGAGTCGTCAAGTTATTTTTACAGGAGCTCTACTTGGAGCATTGGGTGTTTGTTTTGGTGCTTATGGTGCACACGGACTAAAAAGTATAGTAAGTGAAGCTCAAGTAGCTACTTTTGAAGTAGGAGTTAGGTATCAAATGTACCATGCATTTTTCTTATTATTTGTGGGAATATGTGGTTTTTTTACGGATAAAGTGAAGAAGAATATAACAATCTTAGTAGTATTAGGTATATTGTTTTTTTCAGGCTCAATTTATATTCTAACACTTAAAGATTTGATAAGCATTAATTTACGTTTTATAGGGCCTATAACTCCTATAGGAGGGTTATTGCTTATAATTGCTTGGTTGACGGCAGGTATACAAGCTTTAAAGAATAGAAAAGAGATTAAATAGTTTTTTTTTGATTAGATATTAAATTTATATTTAAGTTTGCAAACAAATTAATACACAACGTAACATAATGAAAATGGATATTTTGGCATCACTTTCACTTGAGAAATATGGTATTAAAGATGTTGTAGAAGTAATTTATAACCCTTCATACGACGTTTTATATAAAGAAGAAACAGATCCTTCATTACAAGGATATGAGAAAGGACAAGTTACAGAACTTGGGGCTGTAAACGTAATGACTGGTGAATTTACTGGTCGTTCTCCTAAAGATAAATATATCGTAAAAGACGCTGTAACTGAAAATACAGTATGGTGGAATAGCCCAGAATCTCCAAATGACAATAAACCTATTGATCAAAAGACTTGGGAGGCTTTAAAAGAAACTACAGTAAAACAATTATCTGCGAAGAAGTTGTATGTTGTTGATGCTTTCTGTGGAGCAAACGATAATACTCGCTTAAAAGTGAGATTTATTATGGAAGTAGCATGGCAAGCTCATTTTGTAACGAATATGTTTATTCGTCCAACAGAAGAAGAGTTAGCTAATTTTGGAGAACCTGATTTCGTTGTTATGAACGGATCAAAAACTTCATTTAAAGAGTATAAAGAATATAACTTAAACTCTGAAGTTTATGTTGCTTTCAACTTAACTGAGAAAATCCAAGTGATTGGAGGTACTTGGTATGGTGGTGAAATGAAGAAAGGTATGTTCTCTATGATGAACTATTATCTACCACTTCAAGGAATGGCTTCTATGCACTGTTCTGCTAATAAAGGTAAAGATGGTGATGTTGCTGTATTCTTCGGATTATCTGGAACAGGTAAAACAACTTTATCAACAGATCCAAAACGTGAGTTAATTGGAGATGATGAGCACGGATGGGATGATGAAGGAGTGTTCAACTTTGAAGGAGGTTGTTATGCAAAAACAATTAATTTAAGTCAAGAAAACGAACCAGATATTTATGGGGCTATTCGCCGTGACGCTTTATTAGAAAACGTTACTGTTGATGCAAGTGGTGTTATTGATTTTAATGATGGTTCTGTAACACAAAATACACGTGTTTCTTACCCAATCAACCATATTGATAACATTGTTAAACCTATTTCTAAAGCAGGACATGCAACTAAGGTTATCTTCTTAACTGCAGATGCTTTTGGTGTAATGCCACCAGTTTCTAAATTGACACCTGAGCAAACGAAATATTACTTCTTATCTGGATTTACTGCTAAATTAGCTGGTACAGAGCGTGGAGTTACTAAACCAGAACCGACATTCTCTGCTTGTTTTGGTAAAGCATTCTTGTCATTACATCCAACTCAATACGGAAAAGAGTTAGTGAAGAAAATGGAAGAGCACAATGCTACTGCATATATGGTAAATACAGGATGGAATGGTACTGGTAAACGTATTTCTATTAAAGATACGCGTGCTATTATCGATCGTATCTTGGATGGTTCTATTGAGGATGCAGAAACGACTATTGTTCCTGTTTATAACTTTGCAGTACCAACAGCTTTAGAAGGAGTAGATACAAATATTTTAGACCCTCGTAATACTTATGCTGATGCTTCTGAATGGGAAGAAAAAGCGAAAGAATTAGCTGGATTATTTATAGAGAATTTCCATTTATATTCAAATAATGAAGAAGGTAAAGCTTTAGTAGCTGCTGGACCTCAATTATAAGAGTATAAAATGTAATATTATAGAAAGGGGAGTTTTATAACTTCCCTTTTTTTATGTCTATATCGAAAAAAGTGAAGAAATAAAAAAACCTCCTTTTAAAAGGAGGTTTTGTATTTTTAATCTATTTGTTTGCTTTTTGAATATATTTTTCAAGAGCCATTGTCATAGATGGAGCTTCAGGTGATGGAGCCATGATATCAACACGTAAACCGTGATCTAAGGCTTCTTTTTGTGTAGAAGTACCAAATACAGCTATGCGAGTATTATCTTGGCTAAAATCAGGGAAATTCTTAAATAATGATTTAATACCTGTTGGACTAAAGAAAGCTAATACATCATATTTTACATCAGCTAAATCTGATAGATCACTCATAACTGTTCTGTAGAATGTTCCTGGTGTCCAATCGACTTTTAAATCGTTTAGTGTAGCAGGAATATCATGATTTAATTGATCTGATGCAGGAAGTAAGAACTTCTCGTCTTTATATTTTTTAATAAGAGGAGCAAGTTCGACAAAGTCTTTCTGCCCTACGTATATTTTTCTTTTACGGTAAACAACATACTTTTGTAAATAATATGCAACAGCTTCTGATTGACAAAAATATTTTAATGTTTCAGGAACTTTATAGCGCATTTCTTCAGCAACACGGAAAAAGTGATCTACAGAGTTTTTACTGGTAAGTATAATTGCTGTATAATTGTTTAAGTCAATCTTTTGGTGTCGTACTTCTTTTGCTTCAACACCTTCCACATGAATGAAAGGTCTAAAGTCAATTTTCACTTTGAACTTTTGTTCAATCTCAAAGTAAGGAGAGTTTTCTACTTTAGGCTCTGGTTGAGAAACCAAAATTGTTTTCACTTTCATAGTTGAATTCTTAATAATGCTCTATAATTTTCTAAAAAGAAATACAATAAAAAATAAGGAGCTATTTCAAGGGTGCAAAGATACAAAATAAAATAGAATAACTTATTTATTATTGATTTTTGATTGTTTTTCATAAAAATGATATATAGTATGATATTTGTTGCAATTAATGTAATTGCAATTGCTCCTACTATAATTTTATTGTCAATATTGTTGTAGAAAAGGATGGTATTGATACATAATAAGACCATGCCTATGTAATTTCGGTAAGTGGCTTTTTGCAAATTTAATGCATCTGAAAATTCTTCTATACCAAAAGTTATAGCAATAATATTGTCTATGCAATATTTGCCTACAATAAAAACAGTAATGAAATTCAATATTTGAATAAAAGAAGTAAGTGTATAATCTGTTATTATACCAAACGATTTTAAGCAAATTTCGATAAAGAATGAAATGGAGATTAGTTGTATTAATAAAAATGATAAAGTAAAACTGTTTCGTAAGTTTGTATTGTCTTTATATATTTTTAAATACTTGTTAGAGAAAGCTAATCTGGTAAATTCTGCAAAACGTACACTAAATACAGTTTTGTTAATAGCTATAATAGAGAATCCTATCAAAAATAAAGCCGTAGCCCAATCCTTGTTAGGTATCATACGTTCTATTAATATTAGATTATCCATATAGTCCGCAAAATTACTAAAAAAATAAGTTTAATTTACTTTGTATTTTATTTATGTATTAAGTTTCTGAAAAAAGGTTAATTTTGGGGCTAAACCAAACTCAAAATGAATTCTGGAATTGTCATTGTACCAACATATAATGAGATTGAAAACATTACTTTAATTGTTGAAAATGTCTTAGCATTACCTGAGTCTTTTCACGTTTTGGTTGTGGATGATAGCTCACCTGATGGGACTGCTGATGAGGTTGTTAAACTACAGCAACAATATCCTAATACTTTATTCTTATTAAAACGACAAGGAAAGAATGGACTTGGAACAGCCTATGTCGATGGATTTAAATGGGCATTAGAAAAAGAATATCTTTATATATTTGAAATGGATGCAGACTTTTCTCATAATCCTAAAGATTTACCTCGTTTATTGGAAGTCTGTAAAAAGAATAATGGTTTAGTAATTGGGTCACGTTATGTGACAGGTGTAAATGTAGTCAATTGGCCACTAAGTCGTGTATTACTATCTTATGGTGCATCAATTTATGTTCGCTTTATTACAGGGATGAATATTAAAGACACTACAGCTGGATTTGTTTGTTTTTCAAGAAATGTTTTAGAAAATATTGACTTTACAAAGATTCGTTTCGTAGGATATGCTTTTCAAATAGAAATGAAGTATAGAACTTATGTTAAGAATTTTACAATCACAGAGGTACCTATTATTTTTACGGATCGTACGAGAGGACAATCCAAAATGTCTGGTGGTATAATAAAGGAAGCAATATTTGGAGTTATTAATCTTCGTATACGCAAACTACTTAACACACTATAATGAATAACTACGTAATTAAAAACGGAAAAATTGTCAATGAAGGCGATATTTTTGTAGGAGACCTTTTAATTCAAGATGGAATGATTGCTAAAATTGCAAATCACATTGAAGTTAATGAAGGAACAACTGTTGTTGATGCAGCAGGGAATTATGTGATTCCTGGAATGATAGATGATCAAGTACATTTTAGAGAACCTGGATTAACACATAAAGGAGATATTGGAACAGAATCACGTGCTGCAATTGCAGGAGGTATTACCTCTTTTATTGAGCAACCTAATACAGTACCTAATGCTGTAACACAAGAAATTTTAGAAGAAAAATATCAAATAGCTTCTACTAAGTCTTTTGCAAACTATTCTTTTATGATGGGAGGTACAAATGATAACTTGAAAGAAGTGCTAAAAACTAATCCTTGTAACGTTGCAGGTATAAAGTTGTTTTTGGGTTCTTCTACAGGAAATATGTTAGTGGATAATCAAGAGGTATTAGAAAAGATATTTTCGAGTACATCTATGTTAATCGCTGTTCATGCAGAAGACGAGGGAACTATACGTGCTAATTTGGCTAAGTATAAAGAAGAGTTTGGAGAGGATATCCCTGTAAAGTATCATCCAATAATTCGCAGTGAAGAGGCTTGCTATATTTCGTCTTCTAAAGCTATTGAATTAGCTAAAAAAACAGGGGCAAGATTACACGTATTCCATGTTTCTACTGCTAAAGAAACAGAATTGTTTAGAAATGACATTCCATTAAAAGATAAAAAGATCACAGCAGAAGTATGTGTTCACCACTTATGGTTTACTGATAAAGACTATGATGTGAAAGGAAATTTTATCAAATGGAATCCTGCAGTAAAAACAGAAGAGGATAAAGAAGGTTTATGGAAAGCATTGTTAGATGATAGAATTGATGTTATTGCAACAGATCATGCTCCACATACTTTAGAAGAAAAGAGTAAAGCTTATGCAAGTGCACCATCAGGTGGGCCATTAGTTCAGCATGCTTTAGTAACATTGTTTGAGGCTCATAAACAAGGTCGTATCTCGATTGAAAAGATTGTAGAGAAAACAGCTCATAATCCTGCTATATTGTTCCAAGTAGAGAAAAGAGGTTATATCAAAGAAGGATATCATGCAGATATTGCTATTGTAGATGTAAATGCTGACTGGGAAGTAAGTAAAGAAAATGTTTTATATAAATGTGGTTGGTCTCCATTAGAAGGACAAAGATTTACTTCAAAAATAACTCATACCTTTGTCAATGGATATTTAGTATATAACAATGGTGTTATAGATGAAATGCACCATGGACAAAGACTTTTATTTGAAAGATAAAATAATACAATGAAAAAACTATTTCTATTACTTACTATTACGCTATTACTTTATTCGTGTAATAAAAATGAAGATAAACCAAGTCCATTTATTGAAGAAGATAAAATGGAAAATATCTTATATGATGTAGCAATTCTTTATGGTATGCAAAGTACTTATGGAGGTGGAACATCTGATACGATTAAGCAAATAGACATGAAATCAATATTTAAAAAATATGATATTGACAGTATAACATTTACGAAGAATAATAGATACTATGTAGGGCTTGATAACTTGATATACTTTAAGATGCAAAATAGGATTATGAAGCGATTAGAAGAGCAACGTAATGCTGTTGATACATTGTTGTCTAAGGAAAACAAAGCGAAAGTTGAGCAATTAGAAGCAGTAAAACCATTGATAAGAAAAAGACTATTGTTGCAAGATAGTATCTCAAAAGGTTAGAGATTATCTTGTAAAAAAGTATGATAAGGAATAAAATCAAATGAAATAGATTGTTTGATTTTATTATTGTCATAGATATATTTAGAATAAGAAGCTTGCACAATGGAAGGTGTTAAGCTTCTTTTTTTTGGAGTTATTAGAGTAATAAGAGCATCTAAATAGCATATAGAATACAGAAATGATTTGCTTATACATAAGTATGGTTTCTTTTGTTGTAAAAGCGTTGCAATTGAATCAAATAGTTCTTTATAAGTGATATTATCAGATACTAATGTAAATCGTTCATTAATGATATTACTTTGCATTAGAAGAACCATTGCTTTAGCGACATCCTTAGCAGATACTATTCCCACTTGTCCTGAGGTATAAAAAGGAAAACCTTTTGCTATTTTTTGAAATATAGCATCACTACCTTCGTTTTTAAAACCCTGACCAAATATTACTCCAGGATTTACAATTATGACATTTAACCCTTCTTGAGTTCCTCTCCAAACCTCCATTTCAGCTCCATACTTTGTAATAGCATAGTCACTGTGATGAAGCTCAGGGTTCCAGTCTGTTGTTTCGTAAATTATTTTGTCTTTTGTTAAAGTTTCTCCTAAGGCTGCAATAGAGCTAACATGGCAGAATTTAGTAATCTTAAAGTCTAATGCTAAATTGACCATATTAGCAGTCCCTTCAATATTTATTTTACGCATGATAATCTCATCCTTTGGGTCAAATGAGACTAATGCTGCACAATGATATACTTCTGTTACATTTCGAAAAGCGATTTCTAAGTTAGGAATATCCATTATATCAGCTTCTATCCATTCAATGTGTTGAAATAGATCTGTTGCTTGGTTTATATCAAAGAAGTGTTTTGTTTTTTTAATACTTTCTTTTTTCCTGAAAATAGCACGAACCCCATCTGTTTGACTTTGCAAAAGATGTAATAATAGATGTGCTCCAACTAATCCTGTTCCTCCTGTTACTAATATCATACTTATACAAAAATAAGCGTTCTCTTTTACATTGTGAAAAATTCTTCCACAAAGTTGAAAACTAAGACCTCTATTATTAATAAGTTGGAGTTAAAAGTGAAAAAGGAATAAAAGTGCAATGTTTGAGAAATTTTATTCCATAACCTAAGGTTTTGACCTATCTTTGTGTAAAATATATTTAAATGAAGAATTTTATTGAAGAAGTGACTTGGAGAGGAATGCTCCACGACGTAATGCCAGGCACTGAAGAACATTTGTTGGAGCAGATGCGTGCAGCGTATGTGGGAATTGACCCAACAGCCGATTCATTGCATATTGGACATTTAGTAGGAGTGATGCTATTGAAACACTTTCAATTAGCAGGGCATAAGCCTTATGCGCTTGTAGGAGGTGCTACTGGTATGGTAGGTGACCCTTCAGGTAAATCTAATGAAAGAAACTTATTAGATGAAGAAGCTTTACGTCACAATCAAAATGCGATTAAAGAACAACTAAGTCGTTTCTTAGATTTTAATTCAGGTGCTGAGAATGCTGCTGTATTAGTGAATAACTATGACTGGATGAAGGACTTCTCTTTCTTAGAGTTTATTCGTACAGTAGGTAAGCATATCACAGTTAACTATATGATGGCAAAAGACTCTGTAAAGAAACGTTTAAATGGTGAGTTCCAAGATGGAATGTCATTTACAGAATTCTGTTATCAATTGATGCAAGGGTATGACTTCTTGCATTTATACAAAGAGAACAATATTACATTACAAATGGGTGGTTCTGATCAGTGGGGAAATATTACTACTGGTACAGAGTTAATCCGTAGAACGATTAGTGAGAAAGCATATGCGCTTACTTGTCCATTAATTACTAAAGCTGATGGTACTAAATTTGGTAAATCAGAAGGTGGTAATATTTGGTTGTCTGCAGAGTACACATCTCCATATAAATTCTACCAATACTGGTTGAATGTAGCAGATGCAGATGCTGAGCGTTACATTAAGATTTTTACATTTATTTCAAGAGAAGATATTGAAGCATTAGTAAAAGAACATGCTGAAGCTCCACACTTACGCGTGTTGCAACGTCGTTTAGCAGAAGAAGTAACTGTTATGGTGCATGGACAAGAGCAATTAGACAATGCTATTAAAGCTTCTAACATTTTATTTGGAAATTCTTCTGCGGAAGATTTAAAACAATTAGATGAGAAGACTTTCTTAGAAGTATTTGATGGTGTACCTCAGGCAGAGGTAGCTAAAGCAGAGGTAGAAGCAGGTTTAGGTATTATTGATGCATTAGCAGGAAAATCTAATTTTATGCCATCTAATGGAGAAGCTCGTCGTTCATTACAGGCTAACTCTATCTCTGTAAACAAAGAAAAAGTTACAGAAGAGTATGTAGTTACAGCTAATGATTTGATCAATGGTCAATTCGTATTATTACAAAAAGGAAAGAAAAACTATTTCGTATTACACGTTAAGTAATTTAGTTTTTTTATGAATATTATTAAGACTCTCAGAAATGAGAGTCTTTTTTTGTGCTTATTACAAAAAGAAGATTAAATATTCCCTTAAAATGAAGGTGTAAGATTGTTGTGTATGGTTTTGAAAATCAATATTGTAGTTTTGATGATATGATGGTCAATTATACTTTATACAATATAGTAGCTCATAATAAATGATACCTGATTTTTGAAATATACCATATATGTGGTATTTCAGTACTTTTTATATCAGACTATATTTGCCATGTATAAGTAGAGATAGTCTAACGCTCTTCTGTTGTATATTTATTGTTTGTTTTGTCAATAAATAATTAGTTAGCTATTTCTACCTCTATACAGATTATATAAAGAAATATTTTAAAAGTTAATATTATGCAACCTATTGCAACAGCTCAAGTGACTAATACTCGAGTAACAAAATATACTAATTCTTTACAAGCAACAACAAGCATGTGTATGTGCTGTTGTATGTAGCTTTCAATTTTAGATAAACAACATATTGTTTATCACCCTCTTTATTCAACTTATTTATTACACATATTTAATATCCAATGATGGGTACAGCAATACCTATCGAAATAACTAACTGTATGCAAAAAATATATACTATTCTATTTGTGTTATTTGGCGTGATAACACTGCAGGCACAAGAAAATCTGCTATCAGGAAAAGTAACTGATGCAAGCGGTACACTACCAGGAGTGAGCGTATTGATTCAAGGCACTCAAGAAGGAGTAATGACTGACTTAGAAGGAGGATATACTATTAAAGTAAAAGATGGACAAGTGATTGTTTTTTCTTTTGTAGGGTATCAAACACAAAAAATAACATATAAAGGACAACCAGCAATTAGTGTTCAACTAAAAGAAGAGACTAATGAGTTAAGTGAGGTTGTAATTAATGTACCTTATGGTACAGCAAACAAAAAAACTTATACAGGATCTGTAGGATTAGTTCAAAGTAAAACGATAGAGCGTTCTCAAGTAAGTAATGTTTCTAAAGTATTAGAAGGATCGGTAGCAGGGGTTCAATCGTTTTCACAAAGTGGACAGCCAGGATCTGAAGCTACGATTCGTATTCGAGGAGTTGGATCAGTTAATGCTTCAAGCGATCCATTATATATTGTTGATGGGGTGCCATACGAAGGTGGTTTGTCTGCAATTGCTGCTTCTGATATCGAATCTATTTCTGTGTTGAAAGATGCTACAGCAGCAACACTATATGGTTCACGTGCGGCCAATGGGGTAATTATGATTACCACAAAACAAGGGCTTAGAGATACAGCTCCAGTCATTGAAATCACTGCTAAACATGGAATGTCAGATAGAGCAAGAAGTGATTACAATCAGGTAAGTACTCCTCAATATATGGAAATGTTTTGGGAAGCTATTAGAAATGGGAAGATGGAAACTGGAGGTATGAATGCTTCTCAAGCAGCAGAATATGCAAGTACAAACTTAGTAGGTTTGTTGGGAATTAACCCTTATGGACTAAATAATCCTCAACCAGTGGGGACAGATGGTAAATTAATACAAGGATTAACTCCTTTGTGGAATGACGATTGGGCTGATGCATTAAAACAAAAAGCAAGATTTACTGACGTAAATTTAAGAGTGAGTGGAGGAGGAGCAAAATCACGTTATTATTTTTCAGGAGGTTTCTTAAATGACCAAGGTTATGTTTTAGAATCTGGCTTTAAACGATTCAATATGCGTTCAAATATTGTAGTCGATGCAAAAGATTGGTTAGAGTTAGGGTTAAATGTTTCTGCAGCACATTCTATACAAAATTATCCAAAACAAGATGATAGTGAGCAGTCAAATGTTATTGGATTTGCTCGTGCGATGCCTTCATTTTATCCTATTTATCAAAGAAATTTAACTACAGGAGAATATTTACTTGATCCAGTTACTGGACAACCAATGTATGATTTTGGTTCATACCGTGCATCATCGTATAATAAATTGAATCTAATTGCAACAATGCCATTAGATAAAAGTGAATTTAAAAGGGATATAGCTACGTTTCGTACTTATGCACAAGCAAAGCTATTAGATAACTTGAAGTTCAAAACATCGCTTAATGTTGACTATAATAGTACATATAACAACAATATGACTAATCCTGAATTGGGAAGTTCTGCAGATTATGGAGGAAGTATCTCTCGTAAAAACACACGCACGGTAAGTATGACATTCAATAACGTGTTTAATTACAATGTCGATTTGAATGATAGAAATGCTTTGCAAGTAATGGCTGGACAGGAGTATTATCAATATAATTCAGATTATTTTGGAGGAGCTCGCCAACAGATTATTATGATGGGGTTTGATCAGCCAGATGCAGCAGCTCGATTGGTAGACTTTTATGGGAAAGCAGATGAGTACAAAATGTTGAGCTTTTTTGGTAACGTACAATATTCATTAGACAAGAAGTATTATTTATCAGCTTCTTATAGAAGAGATGGTTCATCTCGTTTTGCTCCAGAACATAGATGGGGAGACTTTTGGTCTTTTGGAGCATCGTGGAGAATTATTGACGAAGATTTTATGAGTAAGTATAGAGATACTTGGTTGTCAAACTTAATGTTTAAAGCAAGTTATGGTGCACAAGGAAATGATAATATAGGGTATTATGCTTACCAAGGATTATATCAAATATTTAATAATGCAGGAGAAGGAGGGGTAACCACTAAAGGATTAGCTACACCAGAGTTAACTTGGGAAAAGAACTTAAACCTAAACATAGGATTGGATTTTGGATTGTTTAACAATAGATTAAATGGTACAATTGAATACTTCCAAAGAGCATCAGATGATTTATTGTTTGAAAAATTATTACCACCATCTATCGGATTTACTTCTATGCAACAAAATATAGGTGCAATGAAGAATTATGGATGGGAACTAAGTTTAGATGGGTACCCTATCATGACGGAAGATTGGAAGTTACACTTAGGAATGAACTTAACTACTTATAAGAATAAGATCACTTCTTTGCCTTCTCCAGAAATTACAAAAGGAAATAAGAGATGGGTTGAAGGTGGTTCAGTTTATGATTTTTATTTGAAAGAATGGGCTGGTGTAAATCCAGATAATGGAAATGCACAATGGTATATTCAAAATGCTGATGGCACAAAAACAATTACTGAAGACTATAGTAGATTAGGAGATAAAGACCGCGTGAAGAAAGGTAGTTCATTACCAGACGTAACAGGAGGTTTCTTGACTGAATTGACTTATAAAAACTGGCAACTTTCTGCAAACTTTGTTTACACAATTGGAGGAAAAATATACAATAGAGATAAAATAAGTTTATTACATCAAACAGGAGGTGGAAATACATGGAGTACAGATATGCTTGATCGTTGGACACCAGATAACCCTTATACAGATGTTGCAAAATTAACAACAAATCCAAAGAGTGCTTGGACGAATGAGTCAGACCGTTTCTTAGTGGATCGTTCATTCTTAAAGTTGAAAAACTTAGCATTGTCATACAACTTACCTCAAGATTGGTTAAGAAGAGCAAATATTGCTTCAGCAAGTTTATTTATACAAGGAGAAAACTTGTTTACATGGACGAAAGTTCAAGGATTTGATCCAGAGCAAACATTTGACGGATCAACATATTATAGATACCCAGCAATGAAAACAATTTCATTAGGTATTAATGTCAAATTATAAAAGAGATAAACAATGAAAAATAGAGTTATAAAATATATATTGAGCGCTGTGTTACTTTCTACAAGTTTAGTTTCTTGTAATTTAGACACAGCACCGACAGATGCAATTGTAGATACTGAGGTATTTAAAACAACTGCAGGGAACGACAAAGTATTAATAGGTACTTGGGGATATTTAATGGAAACGTATTATACTTATGCGAATCCTGGTTTTGGGTCCTTTTTACGTGCAAGTGATGCTATGGCAAACGATGTAGTAGTCAATACGCGTTATGGTTTTAGAACACACTATGAGTTTAATGCTTTATACTCCAGAGGAGGAACAAATACTCATAGTTGGAATTTGACTTATAGAACAATAAATAATGCAAATAATGTAATTGCTAAAGTTTTTGATTCAGAAGGAACAGTTGTAGACAAGCAACGTATTAAAGGGCAAGCTTTAGCTTTGCGTGGATTTATGTATTTGCACTTAGCTTCTACTTATTCTTTTGCTGTAGATGTTGATCCTAATGCCAAAGTAGCTCCTATTTATTTAGAGCCATCTACTGCTAATACGCAAGGACGTCCAGATGCAACAGTACGAGAATTATTTAATCAATCGATTAAAGATTTAGAAGAAGCTTATAGTTTAATCCCTCAGACGTATGTTCGAAATGCAAAATACAAAATAGACAGAGAGGTTGTGTTGGGATTATTGTCTCGTGCTACTTTATATGCAAGAGATTGGGAAAAAGCAAGAAAATACTCTGACGAGTTGTTGCGTATGAATGGTTATTTAATGTCAGAAGCAGAATACAAATCTGGGTTTAATGATATTAATAATAAAGAATGGATATGGGGACACCCACAATCACCTGATCAAAGTAATGCGTCTTATCAATTCAATTATTTGGATGTTACTTCGCCAGAGAGTTCTTATTATAGCTTTAATGCTGATCCATATTTCAAAGAATTGTTTGACGACAGTGACTATCGAAAAGGAATGATTTACTGGGCTCCAGATCCGGCAAATACAACACCAAAGAATGATGAAATAGCTTATTTGCGTTATGCTAAGTTTAAATTTAAGACAGGTCAGATAGCTGATATTGTATTAATGCGTACCTCAGAGATTTATTTGATTAATGCAGAAGCAAAAGCACATTTGGGAGACGGAGATGCGTTAAATAAATTGAATGCCTTAAAAGCAGCAAGAGGAGCAAAAGAAGTAGTTGGTTTGTCAGGTCAACCTTTATTGGATGCCATTTGGATTGAACGTAGAAAAGAATTGTTTGGAGAAGGGTTTGGTGTAGTGGATATTATTAGAAACCAACAAAAGGTAGTGCGTAAAAATTATCCTCAAACGCAGAAAGTAAAGTTTGAATATGAAGAATTGACAGGAACAGGTGAGATTAAGAAAACAACAGTATACCTATTGCCTCAAGGACACCGTATTCTGAAATTTCCAGATCAAAGCGATTTTACTCCGAATAGTAAATATTACTTATTCCGTAAACCAGAGGTCGAAGAGATAGAAAACCCAAACAAGTTTTAATGACTTGGAAGTATAAAATATCAGTTTTGCCCAGCATCCACACGTTTAAAATAATAAAGTAAAAAGTTGTGTATCTAATGTTTACTTTATAATGATGTTGGGTATAACTGATTTAATTGAATTAGTTAGCAAAAAGAGTTCCTGAGCAGGAACTCTTTTTGCATATTATAAAATCAAGGATAATTTAGTTTTATCTTTGTTGTAGAGAATATAATTATATATATGATAGAAATCGTTTTTTTAGATTCAGAGCAATTAATTCAGTACGGTTTACAAGGTCTTGTGAAAGAAGTTTCGCAAGAAGATTCAGTATTTAGTACAGTTTCTTCTTTAAAGGAATTGAAAACCAAGTTTCAAAAAAACAAACAGACTATTGTATTTATAAATCCCAATCATATAGATGTAGAACAGCAGATGCGACAAGTCGTTTTGTTACATGAGCAATTTGTTGAGGTAAAGTGGGTATTAGTGTTTGGAGAGCTGTCTGAATATTGGCTCAAATTATTAGCACATCAAAAAGGCGAGTTGTTTTGTGCATTTATGAAGTGCGACACTTTAGTAGAAATTAAAACGATTATCAAAGAAGTATTTGCAGGTAAAGTATCTGTAACACAAGCGATACAAGATCGATTACATAGTCATCAAGAAGCGGTTAATAAAGTAGATGAAGTTTTAACTAATGTAGAGCGAGAAGTGCTTAAAGAAATTGCTTCAGGTAAAATGACTAAAGAAATTGCTGCTGATCGAAACGTAAGTGTACATACTGTAATTACGCATCGAAAAAATATTTTCCGAAAGTTGGGCGTAAGTAGTATTCACGAAGCAACAATGTATGCCTTAAAAGGAGGAATGATTGATGTGAATGATTATTCTATTTAGAAGTATTGCTTACAAAAAATGTATTAAATAGTAAAAAAAGATACTTATGGCAAGACCAACAACGAAAGAACAATTGCTTGAATTAGGAAATGTAAATTTTGACAAATTGTTTTTCTTGATTGAATCTATGTCAGACCAGCAACAACAAGCTACATTTGCTTTCGAGGATAGAGATAGAAATATTAGAGATGTATTGATTCATTTATACGAGTGGCATCAATTGTTGTTAGATTGGATTAATGCCAATCAAAAAGGAGTGTCTAAAAGCTTCTTGCCCGAACTATATAATTGGAAAACTTATCCAGCTATGAACATTGTATTTTGGGAAAAGCATCAAACCACCCCTTTACGAGAAGCTATTGTTTTAATTAAGCAAAGTCATGTAGTTGTTATGCGTATAATTGCTTCTTTCACCACAGAAGAATTATTTACCAAGAAGTATTATTCTTGGACTGGCTCAACAAGTTTAGGGAGTTATTGTGTTTCTTCTACCTCAAGTCATTATGATTGGGCCATTAAAAAGATTAAACAACATCATAAAACACTTTCTTAAAAAGTACTTCTAATATTTGTAATGCAAAAAAGGTGAGGCATTTAGTTATGAAATGAGAGCTATAGCATGCTGTTATAGCAAAATAGAAAATATAAGACATAAAAAAAACTACCCATGAGGTAGTTTTTTTGTGCTTTATAATAAAGGAGGATTCTGACTTTTAAAAATACTTTGATTGATTTCGTCAATGTAATCAAGTACTTCGTCTTTCCCTACCTTATGCTCAGATGAGGTAACAAAGTATGGTGGCATTTCTTCCCATACACCAGCAAGTAATTGTTTCTTATATTCAGCAACTAATTGAAACACTTTTTGCTTTCCTACTTTATCCGCTTTAGTGAAGATAATGCAGAAAGGAATTTCTGATTCACCCAAATATTCCATAAATTCTAAATCGATTTTTTGTGGCTCGTGACGTACATCAACAAGTACAAAAGCGCAAACCAATTGAGGTCTCTTTTCGAAATATTCAGTAATAAACTTCTGAAACACACCTTTTGTTTTCTTAGATACTTTTGCATATCCATATCCAGGTAAGTCAACTAAAAACCAATTAGAGTTAATCTTAAAATGGTTGATTAATTGTGTTTTTCCAGGTCTTGAAGAAGTCTTTGCTAAATTCTTAGAATTAGTAAGCATATTGATTAACGAAGACTTACCCACATTTGAACGACCAATAAACGCATATTCTGGTAATGGTTCATTAGGGCATTTGTGAGGGTCAGAGTTACTGATTACAAATTCTGCGGTATTTATTTTCATTCGATTAGATATTTCTTTCTTTTAACCAATTGTTTAAAAGTACATTAAACTCATCTGGATGTTCCATCATAGCAGCATGTCCACATTTGTCAATCCAATATAAGTTTGCATCAGGCAATAACTCGTTAAATTCAACAGCCACTTCTGGCGGTGTTACTTTATCGTTTTTACCCCAAATTAAACAAGTTGGCACATTTATTTTTGGTAAATCTTTAGACATATTGTGTCTAATTGCACTTTTGGCAATTGTCAATGTCTTAATCAATTTCATTCTATCATTTACAGTAGCAAATACATCATCTACAATTTCTTGTGTAGCAACAGCAGGATCATAAAAAACGTCTTGTGCTTTTTTCTTGATGTACTCGTAGTCTCCTCTTTTCGGATAACTATCTCCCATAGCACTTTCATACAATCCTGAACTACCAGTCAGAACCATAGCATGTAAATACTGAGGGTACATTTTAGCAAAGTACAATGCAATATGTCCTCCCAAAGAATTTCCTAACAAAATAACTTTCTTTTCACCAATACGTTCTATAAAATCTTTTACAAATCTTGAAAAAGCTTTTACATTAGTTTTTAAGATACTATTTGTGTATAAAGGGAGTTCGGGAATGATTACTTTGTAACCTGCTTTGGGAAAGAACTCTGCCACGCCGTCAAAATTACTTAATCCTCCCATTAATCCGTGTAGGATAATAATTGGTTTACCTTCACCTATCTCTACATAACGGAATTTGCCATCTTCTTTTAAAGTTCGCTCCATTAGCTTCTAAATGCGATTTTTAAATTCCCACAAATATACGCTTTTATAATTATTGTATGGTTGATATAAGTGATAAAAAATGTTTAATTGTTGAGAGGTATTGTCTTTTGTTATTTTTTGTTGCTCTGTATTGTTGTTGTGATGGATAGATATTGCAGGTGATTTTTTTATTAGAAAACAATAGAAAGATAATTATATCTTTTTTTATGGACTGATTGAAGCAAAAAAAGGAGAAAAACGATAAAATGAAATGGTTTTTAAAGAGCATTTATTCATTGGGTTATTAGCTGAATTTAAATCTTTTTTGTCTGTTTTTTGCTCAAAAAACCTTTTTTGAACATCATTTTTGATGTTTTATATTCACTTTTTTTCAGATTTCCTTCCTTTTTTTGGGGTGGATATACAAAAAACACACTGTTTTTTTGCTACCCATTATCTCCTTGTTTTTGATGTAAAGTATTGATTTTTAGTTTATTTATGTTGATTTTGAGCTTTTAGGGTATTTGGTATTTACACATGTACATCCCAGTTATATAGCGGTTTGTAGGGTAATTGTTCAACAATTCTTCAAGAATAGCCCGAGAATGCTCTACAAGAGAGATTGTTTGTTGAAGAAATGTTGAAGTATTCTTGAGTTATTGTTGAAGAAATTACTTGAAATGCTACAGTGATGTGGATGGTATAGATGAAGTAGATTATACTTGTAAATTGGTTTTATAACATAGATTTTAAATAATTCGATGAACAAGAAGTTTTAGAAATTATGTTTTGATTTAAATCGTTGTTTGTTAGTGTCTTGTGTTTGTTTTATATAGTTTGTTAGGAGTGTTTTTTAGATAAAGCAAAACAAGGCAAAAAGTATCAATTTTTTGAAGATATAGGTTTCTTTTCTATTTGGTTTATTGTTTGTTTTTTATCCTTTTTTTAAATGGAATAGATGAGTTAAAAATACTTTTTTAGCTTTTAAAACAATTTTATAGCAATGGTGTTTGGGAAACTTATTGGAGGTGTTTTTGCGTTGATTTTAGTGTTTTTTTGATAAAGAAAAGAAGTAGCTTAAAAATAATTATATGCGCAAAAAAAAAGCAGTTTTGCTTTGTGAAAAGAGCTTTTTAGAGTGGAATTAACAATTAATTTTCAAGTAGTTATTGTTGAGAAGTCAGTAAAATCGCCTATTAAGAAAAACTTATTAACAAAGTGGGGAAAAGTGGTAAAAAGTGGGAAAAAAATAAGTACATTTGCTAAAATAAGTTAGCTTACTGTATTTTGACTTCGATAATTGGGACATATGATTGCAAAGTTGACGCGAAGGGAAGAGCGTTAGTTCCTGCTTCTTTGAAGAAGCAGTTGCCTGCTATGGACCAAGGTTTTGTATTGAAGCGAGCTATTTTCGAACCTTGTCTGGAACTTTGGCCTATGGCAGAGTGGAATAAGATGATGGAGAAAATAGGGAAATTGAATCCGTTTGATAAAAAAAATGATTTGTTTATTAGACGATTTATGGCTGGTGTAAAAAATATTGAAATTGATGATGCAGGGCGCTTATTGATTCCAAAGGACTTGATGGAGTTTGCTGGAATAACAAAAGAAATTGTTTTTTCGTCTAAGGTGAATATTCTGGAAATATGGGATAAAAAAGCTTACGAGGCGACAATTGAAGTGGATGAATTTGATTTTGGCGCATTAGCCCAAGATGTAATGAGTAATATAAAATTTGATGAATAGCGAAGATTACGGATATCACAGACCTGTGTTGTTGAAAGAAAGTGTTGATGGTTTGAATATTAAGCCAGATGGGATTTATGTGGATGTGACTTTTGGCGGAGGTGGACACTCAAGAGAAATTTTAAGTCGTTTGGGTGAAAATGGTAAGTTGTTTTCTTTTGATCAAGATGAAGATGCTTTGCAAAATGCAATTGATGATCCTCGATTTACATTGGTAAATCAAAATTTTAGATACCTAAAAAGATATTTGAGATTTTATGGGGTGAAAGAGGTTGATGGAATATTAGGAGATTTGGGTGTTTCTTCTCATCAGTTTGATGTAGCAGAAAGAGGATTTTCTACAAGATTTGATGCGGAGTTGGATATGAGAATGAATCAGGCTGGTGAATTATCTGCTTATAATGTAATCAATGATTATGATGAGGCAGATTTGAGACAGATGTTTTATATGTATGGTGAGTTGAATAATGCAGGAGCATTGGCAAATACAATTGTAACTGCGCGTAAAAATGCAGAGATTAAGAACACAGATCAATTAAAATTGGTTTTATCTCGTTTTTTACCAGCTCATAAAAGTGCAAAAATTTTAGCTCAGATTTATCAAGCTATTCGAATTGAGGTTAATCAAGAAATGGATGTGTTGAAGGAGATGCTGGAGCAAAGTTTAGAGGTGTTAAAACCAGATGGACGCTTGAGTATTATTTCTTATCACTCTTTAGAAGATCGATTAGTAAAGCGATTTATGAAGAATGGGATGTTTGAAGGAGAACCTGAAAAAGACATGTTTGGTCGATTTGAAGTGCCAATGAAACAGTTAGGGAAGTTGATTATTCCTACAGATGAAGAGATTGCTTTAAATAACAGAGCTCGATCAGCAAAATTGAGAATTGCAGAAAAGAAATGAAAAAGAAAATAGCAAGCCCTATTGATATTATAAAAGCAAAAATCCTTGTAAACGAGGGTGCTACTAAAACATGGGCGCTTATTATTTATATAGTTGTGTTGGGGCTGATTATGATTGGAAACACACAGAATTATGAGACTAAGATATTTAAAATTAGTGCGTTGACGCATGATGTGAAAATGTTGAGAGCTGAGTTTGTGGATACACGTTCGGAATTGATGGAGTTGAAGATGGAATCTACAATAACAAAAAAATTGGAAGAAGAAGGAATTGCACCATCTGAAATACCGCCAAAGAAGATTAAGGTATTGACAGAGGAAAAAAATAAGAGTAACAGCTTTTGGAGTAAATTATGGCCGTAGGAGGTAAAAGTATATATGTAAATATTTATCTGATTTCAGCTATTGTTTTGCTTATGGCAGGAGGGATTGTTTACCGATTGGTTTACATTCAAAGTGTGGAGGGAAGAGAGTTGAGGGCAAAAGCATCCAACGAATCTCGTATAAAAGAGGAAGTAGTTGAGGCAAATAGAGGAAATATTTATTCAGCAGATGGCAGTTTATTAGCTACATCTGTTCCGGTCTTTGAAATACGTTTTGATGGAGTGGCTCCAAGTAAAGAGGATTTTGAGAAGAATGTAAAGTCTTTGTCAGACTCTTTGGGGGTAATGTTTAAAAAACCAAGTTCTTATTATGAGTCTATTTTAAGACGCGGACGAGCAACAAATAGTAGATATGTGTTGATTGCAAGAGGATTGAGTTATACGCAATTTGTTCGTGTTAAGGGATTTCCTTTGTTTAAGAGAGGACCATATAAAGGAGGTTTTATTTCGTTACAACAAACAGTGCGACAACATCCAATTGGAAAAATAGCACAGCGTACAATAGGTTATGAACGAAAGTATTCGGACAATACTTATGGTAGAGTTGGAATTGAAGGTGCGTACTCTGAATATTTGAGTGGTGTAGATGGAAAGCGAAAAATGCAGAGTTTGGGTAAAGATCAATGGAAACCAATCAATGATGAGAATGAGGTAGAGCCTATTGATGGGCAGGATATTATTTCTACTATTGATGTTTACATTCAAGATATTGCTCACCATGCTTTGTTGGAATCACTTGAAAAATATAGTGCAGATCACGGATGTGTGATTGTAATGGAAACAAAAACAGGAGCTATACGCGCTATATCTAATTTAGGTAGAAGTGAAAGTGGTAGTTATTATGAAACGGTGAATTATGCGGTAGGAGAAAGTCATGAGCCGGGTTCTACTTTTAAGTTGGCATCTATCATGGCACTGTTGCAATATGGTAAATCTGATACAGCAAGAGTATATGATACAAATGGTGGGGTAGTTAAGTTTTATCGCGCCAGTGTGAGAGATTCTAAAAGAGGGGGATATGGCCAAATATCGTTAGCTCGTGGTATTGAAGTTTCGTCTAATACGGTGATTACACAGGCTGTAAACGAAGGGTTTAAAGATAATCCGAAGCAGTTTACAGATTATATTCATTCTTTGGGAATGGATAAGGCTATTGGAACACCTTTAAAAGGTGAGGCAACTCCTTATATTCCAAAACCGGGAAAAAGAGGATGGAGTGGATTAGCATTGCCGTGGATGGCATTTGGATATGGAATTTCTGTAACACCTATGCATACATTAATGCTTTATAATGCAGTAGCAAATGATGGTGAAATGGTAAAGCCTTATTTTGTGTCAGAGGTTAGAGAGTTTAATACAGTGGTGAAAACTTTTGATAAAGAGGTGGTTAATCCACAAATAGCTAAACCAGAAGTGATTAAGCAGCTTCAGCACATTCTTGAAAATACAGTAAAGAAAGGAACGGGGAAAAAGCTGTATTCGCCAAATTTCTCAATGGCTGGGAAAACCGGAACAGCACAGGTGAATTATGCTGGTGGAAAAGGAAAAGACATGTATTATGCATCTTCTTTTGCCGGATATTTTCCAGCAGATAATCCTAAGTACTCTTGTATTGTGGTGATACATAAGCCAGATAGAGCAAAGAGTATTTACGGAGCGGATGTTGCAGGACCAGTGTTTAAACGTATAGCACAAAAAATTTATACAGATGTGCCTTCAACAGTAGAAATAGTTCAATCGTTGAAAGTGCCTTCAACTGTGAAAACAGAGTATAATACATATAATGTGAAAGTGAATGATAGAAGCGGTGTAATGCCAGATGTTGTAGGAATGTATGTAATAGACGCGTTGCCATTACTTGAAAATTTAGGTTTAAAAGTTCAAGTAAAAGGAGCAGGAAAAATAAAAACACAGTCAATAAGTGCTGGGGTTAAAATAGAAATGAATCAAAAAATAGTTTTAGAACTATCGTGAAAAGATTAGAAGACATAATTGTAAATGTAAAGAATAAATCTATAGTAGGATCGACAGATTATGCTATAGATTCTGTTGCTTTTGATTCTCGCAAGGTATCAAACAACACTTTGTTTGTTGCTATTTCTGGTGCTGTAATGGACGGACATGAGTATATAGAACAAGCAATTGAAAAAGGGGCAGTTGCTATAATATGTGAGCAAATGCCATCAGTAATTAGAGAAAATGTTTGTTATATCCATGTTGAAGATTCAAATGAGGCATTAGCAAATATAGCAGATACTTTTTACGACAACCCTTCTACTAAATTAAAATTAGTAGGAGTAACAGGAACTAATGGAAAAACTACTATAGCAAGTTTATTGTATAAACTGTTTAGTAATTTGGGATATAAAGTAGGATTGCTTTCTACTGTGAAGATTATGGTAGGGGATGAAGTGTTTGAAACATCACACACTACTCCTGATTCGCTAACAATCAACCATTACATGAACTTGATGGTAGAAATGGGATGTGAATACTGCTTTATGGAGGTAAGTTCTCACGGAATTGTACAAAAACGTACACATGGGTTGGATTTTAATGGAGGGATATTTACAAATTTATCTCATGACCATTTAGACTACCATAAAACGTTTGCAGAGTATAGAGATGCTAAAAAGATATTTTTTGATCAGTTAGGTTCAAGTGCTTTTGCAGTAACCAATGTAGATGATAAGAATGGAATGGTGATGGTGCAGAATACCAAAGCAACTATTCGTACATATGGTTTGAAAAACATGGCAGATTACAAAGGGCAAATATTAGAAAGCCAGTTTTCTGGAATGTTGATGAAGGTAAATCAACAAGAGATTTGGGTACAATTAATAGGTGCTTTTAATGCGAGTAATTTACTTGCTGTTTTTGCTTCGGCTGTAGAATTAGGTGTAGAACCTCAAGAAGCGCTATTGCAAATTAGTAAGTTAGAGAGTGTAGCAGGGCGTTTTCAATATGTTGTGTCTTCTAATAAAGTGACAGCTATTGTAGATTATGCACATACACCAGATGCTTTGGATAATGTGATTGATACAATTAATAGTATTAGAACATTTAACGAACAGTTAATCACTGTTGTGGGATGTGGTGGTAATAGAGATAAAACGAAACGTCCAGAAATGGCACAGATAGCTTCTGAGAAAAGTAATAAAGTAATTTTTACATCAGACAATCCGCGTTTTGAAGATCCAGTTGCTATTTTGGAGGATATGGAAAAAGGAGTAGAGCCGCAAAATACGATGAAGACTATTACGGTTGTAGATCGTAAACAAGCAATCAAATTAGCTTGTCAACAAGCAAAATCTGGTGATATTATTTTGATTGCGGGAAAAGGACACGAAACATACCAAGAGGTAAAAGGAGAAAGAAGTCATTTTAACGACTTAGAGCTTGTAACTGAATTTTTAGAATTGTAATAAGAGAGTGAATTATGTTGTATCATTTGTTTCAGTATTTAGAAGATGTGTTTAAAATTCCTGGTGCGGGGGTATTTCAGTATATCACGTTCAGATCGGGAATGGCAATGATTGTATCATTGTTACTATCTATTATATATGGGAAACGTGTAATAAACCGTTTAAGAAAATTGCAAATCGGAGAAACAGTACGTGAACTTGGTTTGGAAGGTCAAAAAGAGAAATCAGGTACACCAACAATGGGAGGGGTAATAATTATTATAGCTACTTTAATTCCTGTGTTGTTGTTTGCAAAGTTGGATAATATCTATGTTTTGTTATTGATATTGACAACTGTGTGGATGGGAGCAATTGGTTTCTTGGATGATTATATTAAAGTATTTAAAAAAGATAAAGAAGGATTACAAGGACGATTTAAAGTTGTTGGACAAATTGGATTAGGACTTATTGTTGGTGCAGTATTGTATTTTAATCCAGGTGTAACAGTGAGAGAAGTGCCTGCAAAACATATGTTGAGTGAGGTTTCTGTAAGTCAGTATGATGTGAAGTCTACAGCTACTACGATTCCTTTTTTTAAAGATAATGAGTTTGATTATAGTATGTTAATTAGCTGGATGGGAGAAAATGCAGCAGATTATACATGGTTGATTTTCATACCTATTGTAATTTTTATTGTGACAGCTGTTTCTAATGGGGCAAACCTTACGGATGGTATTGATGGTTTGGCTGCTGGTACTTCTGCAATATCCACATTAGTGTTGGGTATTTTTGCGTTTGTATCAGGGAACGTGATTCTATCAAATTATTTGAATATTATGTATATCCCTCATTCGGGTGAAATGACTGTATTTATATCCGCCTTTATTGGAGCCTTGATAGGATTCTTGTGGTATAATACGTATCCTGCTCAAGTGTTTATGGGAGATACAGGAAGTTTGACGATTGGTGGAATTATAGCGGTTATGGCAATTGCTGTTAGAAAAGAATTGTTGATTCCTGTGCTATGTGGTATTTTCTTGGCAGAAAACCTATCAGTAGTACTTCAAGTTGCTTACTTTAAGTATACAAAGAAGGTGTATGGAGAAGGAAGAAGAATCTTTTTGATGTCGCCATTGCACCATCACTTTCAAAAGAAAGGGTACCATGAAAGTAAGATTGTAACTCGCTTTTGGATTATAGCAATCTTGTTAGGAGTGTTTTGTATAGTGTCTTTAAAATTGAGATAGATGAAGAAGAGAATTGTCATTTTAGGAGGAGGAGAAAGTGGTGTAGGTACTGCGTTATTGGCCTTGAGTAAAGGATATGAGGTGTTTGTGTCTGATTTTGGAGAGATAAAAGAGAAATACAAAGAAGTATTGATCGATAATGCGATTGAATGGGAAGAGAAGCAACATACAGAAGACAAGATTCTAAATGCTGATTTGGTTGTTAAGAGTCCAGGTATTCCAGATAAAGCACCTATTGTACAAAAGCTTTTAGCAAAGGGAATAGAAGTAATATCTGAAATAGAATTTGCGTTTGGATTTAATGATAATTTGTCTGTAGGAATTACGGGAAGTAATGGGAAAACAACTACAACACTGTTAACTTATCATATATTAAAGCAGGCAGGATTGGATGTTGGTTTGGCAGGTAATATAGGTGATAGTTATGCGGCGCAAGTAAAAGATCACCCTGAAAAATGTTATGTGCTTGAATTGAGTAGTTTTCAGTTAGATGGGATTAGAGATTATAGACCACACATTGCTGTAATTACCAATATTAGTCCAGATCATTTAGATCGTTACGATTACAAATATGAAAAATATATAGATGCGAAGTTTCGCATCACAATGAATCAGACAGAGGAAGATTATTTAATTTATGATTATGACGATGTCGAGATTCAAAAGTGGTTAGATAAGAACCAGGTCAAAGCAAATAAAGTACCTTTTTCATTGAGTCACAAACTGGAAGAAGGTGTTTATGTGGAAGATCAAAATATTATAGTGAATATGAATAATGAAAAAATTGTATTAGCTATTAATGAAATTGCAATTGAAGGGAAGCACAATGTAAAGAATGCGATGGCAGCTACGACAATAGCTCAACTGAAGCGAATCAGAAAAGAGACTATTCGCGAAAGCCTATCAAACTTTCAAGGTGCGGAACATCGCTTAGAGAAAGTTCTAAAATTGGATAATGTACAATACATTAATGACTCTAAAGCAACAAATGTAAATGCAACATTCTTTGCGTTGGATAGTATGAAAACGCCAACAGTTTGGATTGTAGGAGGTGTAGATAAAGGAAATGATTATGACGAGTTGATGCCTTTGGTACGAGAAAAAGTAAAGTGTATTATTTGTTTAGGAGTGGACAATTCGAAGATTAAAAGTGCTTATGAAAACGTAGTAGATGTTTTAGTAGAAACAGATTCTATGGAAGCAGCAGTAAAAAAAGCACATGAATTAGCAGAGAGTGGAGATACGGTATTATTGTCTCCAGCTTGTGCAAGTTTCGATTTGTTTAAGAGTTATGAAGATAGAGGACATCAATTTAAAGAAGTAGTATTAAGCTTGTAAGAAAAAAGTAGCTATGAAAAAAGTACTTGCTTATTTACACGGGGATAAGATTATGTGGGCTTTAGTTATTCTATTGGCCCTATTCTCGTTTCTACCTGTATATAGTGCCAGTACAAACTTAGTTTATACTGTTGGTACTGGAAAAGAAACAGGATATTACTTAGTCAAACACTTTATACACTTGATTGTAGGATTTGTGTTGATGTGGTTGATGCACAAGGTGAGTTATCGCTATTTTAGGCAAGTAGCTATTATAGGGATGCCTTTGGTAGTTGTGTTGCTTATTTATACTTTGTTGAAGACGAATACGATTAATGGTGCAAATGCGAGTAGATGGATAACAGTGCCTATTATTGGACAGTTTCAACCTTCATCGTTAGCAGCTATTGTGTTATTGTTGTACGTAGCTCAGTACTTAACAAGTATAAAGGATCAGGTGGTGGAGTTTTGGCCATCGTTCTGGGAGTTATGGCTACCTGTAGGTATTGTAGTTGGACTGATTTTACCAGCCAACTTTTCGACAGCAGCAGTGATATTCTTTATGGTTTGTATCTTGATGTTTATAGGGAACTATCCTAAAAAGTATTTGTTTTCTATTGGGGTTGCTGGAATTGCTTTCGTATTAATATTTGTACTTATGGCTAAGGCATATCCAGGAATGTTTCCTAATAGGGTAGATACTTGGATAAGTAGAATCGATCGATTTGCAGGGCCTGATGATGGAACAAAAGATTTGTACCAAGTAGAGAATGCAAAGATTGCAATTGCACAAGGAGGTATAGTAGGTGTAGGGCCTGGTAAGAGTATTCAGAAAAACTTTTTACCTCAATCTTCTTCCGATTTTATTTATGCAATTATTGTAGAAGAGTATGGGATTGGAATCGGAATATTTGTGTTGATGTTGTATATAGGGCTGTTTTATCGGTTTATTATTGCAGCACATAAAGCCCCTACATTGTTTGGAAAGTTGTTGGTTACAGGATTAGGGTTTTATCTCATATTTCAAGCATTGATTAATATGGGAGTGGCAGTTTCCTTATTGCCAACTACAGGGCAAGCGTTGCCTTTAATAAGTAGTGGAGGAACAGCTATTTTGATGAGTTGTTTTTCAATAGGAGCTATTTTAAGTGTAACGAAAAAAGAATCGGAGATACATAAAGAGGAACAAGATAGATTGGAGCAGTCTGATAAGACGCAAGAGATGGTAGCTCGTTTTTATGAAGAGAGATTAGAGAATGAAAAAGCTGAAGTAACAAGAACTGAAAGTTTGTTATAATAGAATAAACAATGAATAAAAAAGCAAAGTTCATAATAAGTGGAGGAGGTACAGGTGGACATATATATCCAGCATTGGCCATAGCAAACGAGTTGAAAAACCGATTTGCAGATGCAGATATATTGTTTGTGGGAGCAAAGGATAAAATGGAGATGCAAAAAGTACCGCAAGCAGGTTATCCTATAGAAGGACTTTGGATATCGGGGATTCAACGGAAGTTGACATTAGATAATTTAGCTTTTCCTTTCAAATTACTTTCAAGTATGTGGAAGTCAAGAAAGATAGTAAAGCAGTTTAAACCTGATGTTGTTATTGGTACAGGAGGTTTTGCAAGTGGAGCTGTTGTAAAGGTAGCTGCAAGTATGGGAGTGCCAACTGTAGTACAAGAACAAAATTCTTATCCTGGTATAACAAATAAGTTATTGGGTAAGAAAGCAAATAAGATTTGTGTTGCTTATGATGATTTAGAACGTTTTTTTGCAGCGAATAAATTAGTGAAAACGGGGAATCCTGTGCGTCAAGATTTGTTAGATGTATCAAGTAAAAGAAGTGAAGCAATAACATACTTTGAATTAGATGAGAATAAAAAAACACTCTTAGTTTTAGGAGGTAGTTTGGGTGCAAGAAGAATAAATCAATTGATCGAGAGTCAATTGGTGAATTTTGAAAAGCAAGGTATTCAAGTAATATGGCAATGTGGAAAACTGTATTATGATGAGTATAAAAAATATGAAAAGGAAGGTGTGCAGGTAAAAGCATTTATAGAGAGAATGGATCTTGTATATGCAGCAGCTGATTTTGTGATTTCGAGAGCGGGTGCTTCATCAGTGTCGGAATTAGCAATTGTAGGTAAGCCAGTGGTATTTATACCATCGCCAAATGTAGCTGAAGATCATCAAACAAAAAATGCACAAAGCATTGTACAACAAGGAGGGGCTATTATGATAAAGGAAAGTGAATTGAACACGTTTGAAAATGTATTTAATAATCTGATAAATAGCAGTAGCCTACAAGAAGAGTTGAGTGAAAAGATAAAGGAATTAGCATTACCAAACGCAACAAGAGATATTGTAGATCAAATAGTTGCTTTAATGAAAAAATAGATATGGAAATTGATAAAATAAAGAGCGTATATTTTATAGGAATAGGAGGTATTGGAATGAGTGCCCTCGCTCGATATTTTAAGTTTATAGGTAAGGATGTAGCTGGCTATGATAAAACACCTACGCAGCTTACAGATGAATTAAAAGAAGCTGGAATTGACATTCATTTTGAAGATAATTTGTCAGCAATAGCTGAAGAATATAAAGAAAAAGAATCAACATTAGTAGTTGTGACTCCTGCGATTCCTGTAGATCACAAAGAATGGAATTATTACAAAGACAATGGTTTTGTAATTAAGAAGCGTTCAGAAGTGTTGGGAATTGTTACTAAAGATACGTATTGTTTCGCTGTAGCAGGAACACATGGAAAAACAACGACCACGAGTATTTTAGGACATGTGTTGTTTCAGGCAGGAATTGATGTAACTGCATTTGTTGGAGGAGTGGTTGAAAACTACCAAACAAATTTGATTGGAAGTGGGAAAACTGTAACTGTAGTAGAGGCTGATGAGTTTGATCGTTCGTTCTTGAGATTGTATCCAGATACTGCTTGTATTACCTCTACAGAGGCTGATCATTTAGATATTTTTGGTACTGCTGAAGAAATGTTACAGGCATTCAAAGATTTTGCTAATAAGATTGAAGATAAAAGCAGATTTTTTACAACAGAATCTGTATATTTAGATGGTGTAAAAGTAGGCTTTGGCGCTGATTCCAACTATAGAGTAGAAAATATAGTGGTAAAAGATGGCTGGTATGTGTTTGATATTGTTACTCCAAAAGAGGTTGTACAAAATGTAAAGTTTGGATTACCAGGACATCACAATATTTCAAATGCATTAGTAGCTTTTGCGATGGCTTATAATTATGGAGTTGAAGTTAGTAAACTGGTTACTGGATTAGAGAGTTTTAGGGGAGTAAGAAGAAGATTCTCTTATAAGATAAAAAATGAAAGATTAGTTTATATAGATGATTATGCACATCATCCGACAGAAATAAAGGCAGTAAGTCAGGCAGTACATGAAATGTATGGTGATAAAAAGATATTAGCTGTATTTCAGCCACATTTATTTAGTCGTACCCGCGATTTTATGAGTGAGTTTGCAGAGGCGCTATCTACATTTGATCACGTTGTTTTATTAGATATTTATCCTGCAAGAGAGTTGCCAATAGAAGGGATTACTTCTTCAGCGCTTTTAGAGCAAGTAAAGAGTAAAACAAAAGTATTGGTTGCAAAAGAAGAGTTGATTTCTTTTTTGAAACAATCAGATGCAGAAGTTATTTTAACCATAGGTGCTGGAGATATCGGAGAAATGGTTACAGAAATTAAGAATGAATTAGAATAAAAAATAAAAAAAATTGAAAAAGTTATTACGAAAGATTAAATGGGTAGATGTACGCATTCTGTTAGTTTGTGGAGTTGTACTGTTTCTATTTTCTTTCAGTAATAAAAGAAGTGAGAAGAGAACGATTGGAGAGATTGCTGTAAATTTTAGAGGAGACGAAGGGCACTTTGTTACCGAAGGAGATATTCAAAAAGCAGTAAAAAACATTTATCCTAATCTAAACGCGATGGAACGTGCATCTGTCGATTTGCATAAAATAGAACATGATATTCTAAAAAACGAATTAATTCGAAATGCAGAAGTTTACTTGTCTATTGATGGAGAATTGAAGGTGAACGTATGGCAAAAGAGAGCTATTGGCCGTATTGTTTCAGAAAGAGGGTCATTTTATATGGATGAAACAGGAAATAAAATGCCATTATCGCCTAATTTTGCAGAACGAGTACCTTTAGTACAAGGGATGCCTAAGAAAGGAGATCAGGATAAATTAAAAGAACTACTTGAATTGATTAATCAAGATGAATTCTTAAAAGAAGATATAACAGGAATAGTTCTTCAGTCTAATGAGTCGATTGTTTTATTGAGCAGACTTAATAATTATGATATTATTTTTGGAGGGTTTGACGAAATCTCGAAAAAGTTGAATAATTACAAAACGTTTGTACAATATACTATAGATGAAAAAATAGAAGTAGATAGTTATAAGACAATAAATCTTAGGTTTACCCAACAAGTGGTATGCACTAAATAGACAGGATGAGTATGGAAAAAGAAAACATAGCTGTTGGATTAGATATCGGAACAACGAAAATTGTTGCGATGATTGGTAAAAAGAATGAGTACGGTAAGCTTGAAATCTTAGGTTTAGGTAAAGCTAAAAGTTTAGGAGTTAAGCGTGGCGTTGTTAATAATATTACACAAACAATACAATCAATACAACATGCAGTAGCTGATGCAGAAGCAGAGGCAGGATACAAGATTAAAAATGTAGTTGTAGGTATTGCAGGACAACATATCAGAAGTATACAACACAGTGACTATATCAGTCGAGAGAATCCTGACGAGGTGATCGGTGATAAAGATATTGAACAGTTGATTAATCAGGTGCAGAAGTTAAATATGCTTCCAGGGGAGGAAATAATCCATGTTTTACCACAAGAGTTTAAAATTGATGGTGAACCAGGAATAAAAGAACCAATTGGAATGTATGGTGCACGTTTGGAAGCTACCTTTCACGTGGTAGTAGGACAAGCTGCTTTGATTAAGAATGCTGGTCGTTGTATAAAAGATGCTGGATTAGAATTATCAGGAATTACATTAGAACCATTAGCATCTGCTGAAGCTGTACTAAGTCAGGAAGAGAAAGAGGCAGGAGTAGCGTTGATTGACATAGGAGGTGGTACTACAGATTTAGCAATCTTTAAAGATGGTATAATTCGTCATACAGCAGTTGTACCTTTTGGAGGAAATGTAATTACAGAAGATATAAAAGAAGGATGTTCTATTATTGAACGTCAAGCAGAGATTTTAAAAGTGAAGTTTGGGTCAGCTTGGCCAGGAGAGAATAAAGACAATGAGATTGTTTCTATTCCAGGGTTGAGAGGTAAAGAGCCTAAAGAAATATCTTTAAAGAATCTTTCTAAAATTATTAATGCTCGAGTTGATGAGATTGTTCAATTGGTTTTCTCAGAGATTAAGAGTTATGGATATGAAAATCCTCAAAAGAAATTAATTGCTGGTATAGTTTTGACAGGAGGAGGTTCTGAATTGAAACATATAAAGCAATTAGTAGAGTACATTACAGGAATTGATACTCGTATAGGATATCCAAATGAGCATTTAGCAGGTGATTCTAATTTAGAAATTTCAAGTCCATTATATGCTACTGCGGTAGGGTTAGTAATGGAAAGTGAAAAACATAGGATTAAAGGGGCTGTTGCATTTAATAGCAATTTAGTGGAAGAAGTAGTAACACCAGAACCTACTCCTTTACCAAAAGAGCCTGTGGTAACTCCAATGCAAAAAGTGGAGCAAGAACCTGTAGTAACAGAAGCGAAAACAGTAAAAGTAGAGCCAACTGTTACAGAAACTAAGAAGATTGAAGTAGAAGAAGAGCAGAGCACTGCAGGAAAATTTGAAACAAGTTTCTTAGGGAATTTTTTTAGAAAGATTAAGGATTTTATTGAAAAGCAAGAATAAAACGATACGTATATGGAGAATACAGATTTCGGAGGAATAAAGTTTGATTTACCAAAAAATCAATCAAACGTTATAAAAGTAATTGGTGTAGGTGGTGGAGGTAGTAACGCTATTAATCACATGTATAAAGCAGGGATTAAAGGTGTTGACTTTATCATTTGTAATACAGATGCACAAGCTTTAGAAAATAGTACAGTGCCTAATAAGATTCAGTTAGGAATGAACCTAACAGAAGGTTTAGGAGCAGGTGCTAATCCTGAAGTAGGACAACAGTCTGCATTGGAAAGTATTGAAGAAATTGAGAAAATGCTTGATACAAATACTAAGATGGTGTTTATCACTGCTGGTATGGGTGGAGGTACAGGTACAGGAGCAGCTCCTGTAATAGCTCAATTGTCTAAAGAACGTGATATCTTAACTGTGGGGATTGTGACTATTCCATTTCAATTTGAAGGAAAAGTTAGACAAGAACAAGCATTAAGAGGTGTAGATCGTTTACGTAAACAAGTAGATTCTCTTATTGTTATTAATAATAATAAGTTGAGAGAAGTTTATGGTAATTTAGGATTTAAAGCCGGTTTCTCCAAAGCGGATGAAGTTTTATCTACTGCAGCCCGTGGTATTGCAGAGGTAATTACTCATCACTATACGCAAAATATCGACTTGAAAGATGCAAAAACAGTATTATCAGATAGTGGAACTGCTATCATGGGATCTGGGACTGCTTCTGGAGAGAATAGAGCAAAAGATGCAATTATTGATGCGTTAGATTCTCCATTGCTTAATGATAATAAAATTACGGGAGCTAAGAATGTATTACTTCTTATTGTTTCTGGTACAAATGAGATTACTATTGATGAAATTGGTGAAGTAAATGATCATATCCAGACAGAAGCTGGTCATAATGCCAATATTATTATGGGAGTTGGTGAGGATGAATCTTTAGGAGATGCTATCTCTGTAACAATCATCGCTACAGGATTTAATATTGAACAACAAAAAACAATAAGTAATTCTGCAGAGCCACGTATCATTATTCATCCATTAGAAGAAGAACAAACTGTTGTTCGTGATTTAACGATGAATAATCCTATTTCAACAATGAGTTATTCAACTCCTGATCAACCTTTAAGATTTTCGCAACCTATCATTATTGAGGAAGAAGAGAATGAAGATGATCATTTAGGAGATAATGATATTCGAGTATATAACTTGGATGATGATTTTCCTGGAGATGGAGGAGGTTTTGAAGCTCCTGTTGCTATAGAAGAGAAAGAAATTGTACAACAACCAAAGATGGAACAAGCTTCTAATTTGGATGTTTTTTTCGAAATAGTTACCCCAAAAGAAGAAATTAAGAATGAAACTATTTCTCATGTAAAACCTTTTGAAGAAAAAATTAATAAGGTAAAGGATTTAAGAGATATTAGAGTTGTTGATCCTGAGTTTGTGGTTGTTAATAAGGCTGTACAAGAACCTGTTATTTACCATTTTGATGAGGAATTAGCGGAAATAGAAGTAACTGCAGAGGTATATGGAAATGCACAAGCAGGTGTAATTGCTGGAGATCATTCTAAAAAAGAAGAAATAATTCGTTTCTCTTTGGAAGATTATATGGATAAAGAGAGTGAATTGACAGATGCAAAACCTGTAAATAAGCACCAAGAAGATATTGCAGAAGAATTTAGTTTTTCTATAAAAAAAAATGATATAGAGATAGAACCAATTCAAGTGGTTTCTCACGAAGAATCAGATGAAATTGACGAGGTTAATCCTTTGGAAATGAGTATTGAAGAGTTTGCTTTGAGAACAAGAGCTGCTGAAAGAAGAAAGAAGATGAAAGACTTCAATTATAAATTCAATAGTTCAAATGCTCAGGTAACTGATTTAGAGCGTGAACCAGCTTATAAAAGAATGGGTGTAGACTTGAATCAAGTAGATGATACTTCATCAAAATCAAGAACTACTTTAGGAGTGGATAGTAATAATGAAACTACTCTTAGATCAAATAATTCTTTTTTACATGATAATGTAGATTAAATAAATTATTCTCCAAATACAATATTGCCTCTTCAAAATAACTTTTGAAGAGGCTTTTTGTTTATTAGTAGATAGTTATAAGAGTAATGATTTTAGCAAGTGTAGAAAAAATGTGAGATAAAGTTTATCTTGAGAGAAGAGGTAAAAAAAGTATAGAAGGAATGTTTTTTCAGTTGGATTAGTTTTTTCAGTTGGATTAGTTTTTTTTATATTTGCAGCAATTAAAAAAGTCAGTTATGAGTTTACAGATACAAATAATGGATGCAATTAAAAATGCAATGAAAGCGAAAGACACAGTAGCTTTAGAAGCATTAAGAGCGGTTAAATCAGAGTTATTATTAGCTCAGACATCAGGAGCTCAAGAAGCTTTACAAGAAGAAGAGGAAATTAAGATTCTTCAGAAGTTAGTAAAGCAGAGAAAAGATAGTGCAGCTATTTTTAATGAGAAAGGTAGAGCTGACTTAGCAGACCCTGAATTGGCACAAGCTAAAATTATTGAAACTTTTTTGCCAGAACAATTATCGGTGGAGAAAGTAGAAGAAATTGTAGCTAAGATTATTGCAGAAGGATCTTTTGAAGGTATGGGATCAATGGGGCAAGTGATGGGATTAGCATCAAAAGAATTAGCTGGGAAAACAGATGGTAAAACAATATCAACTATAGTAAAAGCATTATTGTCTAAATAATAAATAGATTAAGGATGTCCGTGTAGTTCAACTGGATAGAATATCAGATTTCGGCTCTGAGGGTTGGGGGTTCGAAACCTCCCACGGACGCAAATAACATGATTGAAAAGCATTTGTAAGATTTCTTATAAATGCTTTTTTTGTTTTTATATAGTTTAGAAATAGATGTTTTTGCTTTTAGGTGTGTTTTGTTGAGAATAATGGATTTTGATGACTAATAATAGGTTTGCTTTTGAGAATTATTTTCAAAAATTATATAAAAAGTAATAAGTATGATATTTGTCATTTTTTATGGAGATTCTCTATAATACATTTGTGATGTACAAATAGAGATAGAAGATTATGGAAAGTTCAATACTGGTTTCTTCAATTATGACTTCGAGTATAGTAACATTAAATATTACTGATTCGTTGACTACAGCTGATACTCTATTTAAAAAACATAAAATACGTCACTTACCTGTAGTAGAAAACGGAAAGTTAGTAGGGATGTTGAGTTTAACTGATTTGACAAGAATTAGTTTAGCAGAACTAAATGATGATGACAGTATAGTAGGTATGACTTTGTATAATATGTTTACATTGGAACAAGTAATGACAAAGAATTTGATTACTGTAGAAGTTGAAGATACAATTGAATCAGTAGCTAAAATTTTAGCAGAAAAAGATTTTAGAGCATTACCTGTAATGGCAGGTAAAGTACTTGTAGGAATATTGACGACAACTGATTTGATAAAATATTTATTGAAACAATATGAAAGAAACGCTATGAAAAAATAAAGTTTCTGAGGTTTGTGAGTTTGGCCGAAGAAATTTACATATTGTTGTTTAAAGAAAGCACTAATAGGAAACTATTAGTGCTTTTTTCTTAGTATTATCTTTCATATTGACAACAAGAATGAAGACCATCATAGGCTTCTTTTGTTGCTTTTACATTAGCAGTATCATGTCCAGCTTTTGCAATTGCTTTTTCAACTTCAAGAACAGAAGTTTTTTTAGTATTAATAAAAAGGTTCATTGCTTGCTTATCAGCAGACCAATCTATAGAACGTACACCTTTAACTCCCATTGCAGCCTTTTCTATACGTTTCTTACACATTTCACAGTTTCCTTTTACTTCTACTGTGTTTTTTCCTTTTTCTTGTGCAAAAGAAGTTAAACTTAATCCTAATGCTAATGTTGCTATAATTAATTTTTTCATGATATATTTCGTTTTATATTTTGTGTTAATCTAATTTGAATCTTAATCCTGCATAATACATTTGTCCAAATACAGGTGCGTAAACCATAGTGGTGTCAAAATCTTTACCAAAGGGGTTGTCATTGCCAAGTATTACGCGGTCTTGTTTATAATTACCAATGTTCTCACCTCCAACATAAATTTCAAATTTCTTAGAGAATACTTTTGTTATTTGAAAATTCATAAGTGAATAAGGATTGGAATATGCAGTCATTTGATTATGGATGTCGTTATCACTTGTTGTAGGAATACGTTGTTTGCCAAGCCAATTATAGGTAAAGTCAAATCGCCAGTTACCACCTGCTTCTGTTACCTCTGTTTCATATTCAATATTTGCAAAGAAACGATGCTTTGGTTGAAAAGCTTTTTCATATTTACCTGTTTTTTGGTCTGTTTGAATATCGTAGAATTTATAAGCAGAACGCAAATTTAAATTGCGAGCTAAGTTATAGTTTAGTTCTAACTGAAAACTATTAGCATATGATTGACCATTCAAATTGTAGAATTCAATTGCATGAGAACTTTGGTCAACATCTACTACTATTTGATTTGTAAAATCTGTTTTATAGTAGTCTAAAGTTACATCAGCCTTTCTACCTAACACATAAAATGATTGAGAAAAACTCAACCCATAGTTCCAAGCAATCTCAGGTTTTAGTCCATACAAACCTTCTGTCGTATTATTTAGAATAAAGTTTCTATTGGTCGCAAAGTAAATTTGATTTTCGGCAAATATATTTGCAAGTCTTTTTCCTCTACCAATAGAAGCACGTAAGACACTATTTTCCCATGGATTGTATTTTACGTGTAATCTTGGTGTTACAAAAAAGCCCATACGGTTGTGATAGTCACCTCTTAAACCTGCGATTAAGCTAAAGTTTTCTGTATTATCATAGGTATATTCAAAGAAACCACCTATAGAATTGTCAATTCTATCAAAGTTATTGTCTATGGTAGTAGCAAATACGTCTTCTCTGTACTTATCTAAGGTAAAACTAATACCTGTACTAAACTTATTTAATGTATTGTTGATAATTGAATTAAAGATTAAGTTAGAGTAAATACTGTTTTGAGAAATATCGTATTTATTTAAACCGAAGAATGAATTTTGCTTGTGATAATTGTAAGATAACTGTAATCCTATGCTTTGAAAAGGCATATCTGGAAATACATATCCTGTTTTTGCAGATAGATCTAATTTTTCGGTGTCTACTTGAGACCCCCATAAATTAGTTGTGCCTTGATCTCTGTTTTTATCAAAACCTATTTGTCCATTAGACTTATCATCTTTCATATATCTCCAACTTATAAAACTTACCCAGCCTTTTTCTAAGTTATTATATTGCCAACGATTCATTATGTTAACTTGATTACCTGTTGGCATATCTTGAAAACCATCATTATTTTGATCATGTTTTCCTTGACGGGTATTGCCATGAAGGAATAAGCTGGTACTCCATTTATCAGATAATTTTTTGTTCAAGTGTATGTTTGCTTCATAACGTTCGTCAGTAGAAGCATATAGATTAATGAATAAAGGTTTGTCAGTAGCTGGTTTAATTAATTCAGTGTTGATTTGCCCAGAAATACTTTCGTATCCATTTACAACTGTACCAGCACCCTTAGTTACTTGAATGCTTTCGACCCAAGTACCAGGAGTATATGATAAACCGTAAGTTTGTGAAGCACCACGAACAGAAGGGATATTTTCTTCTGCAATTAGAATATAGGGGCTAGTTAAACCAAGCATCTTAATCTGTTTTGTACCAGTAATTGCGTCAGTATAATTTACATCAATGGATGCATTGGTCTCAAAAGCTTCAGAAATATTGCAACAGGCAGCTTTTAATAATTCACCACTATTCATCACAAAACCATTTGTAGTACCAGACATAGAACGAGAGGTATTACGTTGTTTGGTATTGATTACCACTTCCTCTAATTTGGTGTCTGGTTCTAATTTAATATGTATATTTTGTGATTTGTCACTGAAATCGAAAAATTGGGTTTGGTATCCTACATAACTAATTGTTAGTGTAGAATTTGGTTGGAAAGGAATAGAGAATTTACCAGACATATCTGATGTGACCCCTGTAGATGTGTTTTTCCAATAGATAGACGCTCCAATTACAGCTGTATTGGTTTCGTCAACTATATGCCCAGTTATATTTTCTTGAGCAAATAGCATAGATGTAAAAGCGAATGATACAATCACTAAACTATATTTCATAAGTTAATTCTATTAATGAGTAAACATGGTTATTTTGATCATACACAATAGAGTGTTTAATCTATAATTTGTTTGCTATTAATAGTTATGCGTAGAAAATTAATCGACAATAAAGTCTATAGAGAGGTGGGGCATTAGACTCAATATAATAGTCTAAGAAATCTTGTTTTAGAGTAGCAAAATGAAAAGTATTTGCTTGAATTTCTGTCCAAGTAGTATCTACAAAAATGGCTTCAAATTGAAGTGGAAATATTTTGTTAATTGTCTGATCTGTAACAGATGACTTAATAACTTCATTTTTACAACAATCATCTGCTTTTTGATGTCCTTTATGTAAGTTTTCTTGCTTAATAGGTTCTTGACAACAAGGCATAATTTCAACTTCTTCTTCCATCATACATTGATGCTTTGTATCATGTAGATAAGAGAGGTTACTTATGCTGTCTCCTTGACAATAATGTACATTAATACTCCATCCAACATTTGTAAAAAGAAAGATGGTTAGAAATATAAACGCTATGTACTTCTTGTTAAGCATAATGCAAAGGTATAAAAAAAACAATTCTTTGATTTTTTTCATAGCTAAATTATTGATAAAATGGTTTGAGGTATATTGAAAAGATATAAAGGATTCTTAGAATTAAAGGCAATGAATTGGTTTAGTTATTTTTGAAATTCTAATTTGTAGCAATGATAAACTTAATGATAGGATTTCTGTAACTTACAATATATCTTATTTTTAATTCGTATATTAGTCGAGATAAATTTAAAAAAACAGTAAAATGGATTATGTCGCCACATTAAATAGGTGTAAATTAATATTAGAAAGAACTGATCTTACACGTGAAGAAAAATTGCAAGAAGTGTGTGAACTATTATATGATTCTAAACACTACTATGATTGGGTGGGGTATTATTTTGCAGATCATGAAAAACAAATATTAACATTAGGTCCATTTATAGGAGAACATACTGATCATGTAATAATTCCTTTTGGACAAGGAATATGTGGACAAGTAGCATTATCTAATGAAGTTTTTCTTGTTGAAGATGTCTATAAACAAGAAAATTATTTATCATGTAGCCTCAATGTAAAATCAGAAATAGTTGTTCCTTTATTCGTAGAAGGAATTAATGTTGGTCAGATTGATATTGATTCTCATACTGTAAATGCTTTTGATACAAGAGATATAGAATTATTGACGCACTTGAATGTTGAAGTAGCAAAATTGTTTTAGATTTATTAATTGTTGTGTAGTAAATGTTCTTTGAAAAAAATTGTTGATGATTAGTGTTTTTTAAAAAATAAAATTACCTTTGCACCGTCTTATAGATAAACTATAGGTCATGCATAAAAATCATTAAAACAATATTGGCATGTATTTAACAAAAGAAAAAAAAGCTGAAATTTTCACTCAACATGGTGGAGTTGCAGCTAACACAGGATCTGCTGAAGGACAAATCGCTTTGTTCACTTACAGAATTTCTCATTTAACTGAGCACTTAAAAAGAAATCGTAAAGATTACAATACTGAGCGTTCGTTAGTTCTTTTAGTAGGTAAAAGAAGAAGACTTCTTGACTACTTAAAGAATACAGAAATCAACAGATATCGTGAGATCATTAAAGTATTGGGTATTAGAAAATAATCAATATAGAGAAGAGGTGCCTTTGTGCGCCTCTTTTTCTTTTTAGCCTTTTTGCAGAAAAAAGTCTGGTTTTTCATTGGGTTTCATACAACTACACACAACAACACACACAACACTGAATTTGATGTCTCTCTTCGGAGAGACAGAAACCCTAAAGTATTAATTTATTATGATTCCTAAGGTAACTAAAGAAATTATCGATTTAGGAGATGGCCGTAGCATCTCAATCGAAACAGGAAAATTAGCGAAACAAGCAGATGGTTCTGTAGTTGTTCGTATGGGAGACTGTATGCTATTAGCTACAGCTGTATCTGCGAGAACTGCTAACCCTGGAGTTGACTTTCTTCCTTTAACTGTAGATTACAGAGAAAAATTTTCTGCTGCTGGACGTTTTCCAGGAGGCTTTTTTAAACGTGAGGCTCGTCCAAGTGATCAAGAGGTGTTAACAATGCGTCTAGTTGACCGTTGTTTACGTCCACTTTTCCCGGATGATTATCACGCTGAAACACAAGTTATGATTCAATTAATGTCTCATGACGAGAATGTGATGCCTGATGCATTAGCAGGTTTAGCGGCTTCTGCTGCTCTAGCTGTGTCAGATATTCCATTCTATAATTCTATTTCTGAGGTAAGAGTTGCTCGTGTTGACGGACAATTTGTTATCAACCCTTCAAGAGAGCAATTAGACACTTCTGATATCGATATGATGATCGGTGCTTCTAAAGACTCTGTATGTATGGTAGAAGGAGAAATGAGAGAGATCTCTGAACAAGATATGATTGACGCAATTAAGTTTGCTCATGAGGCGATTAAAGTTCAGATTGTAGCTCAAGAAAAAATGCGTGCTGCATTAGGACTTACTTACCGTGAGTACGAACCAGAGGCAACTGATGCTGAAGTAGAAAAAATCGTTCACGATGCTGCTTATGCTAAATTGTACGAAATAGCTTCTCATGCTAGTGCTAAAAGTGAGCGTGGTGAGAAATTTGCTGAAGTATATGAAGAGGTTAAAGCTTTATTCTCTGAAGAAGATTTAGCAGAAAAAGGTGAATTAATCAGCGTGTACTTCAAGAAAACTCAAAAAGAGGCTGTACGTAACCTTATTTTAGATCAAAATATTCGTCTTGATGGTCGTAAGACTACAGAGATTCGTCCTATCTGGAGTGAAGTAGATTATCTACCTTCAGTACATGGTTCGTCTATCTTTACACGTGGAGAAACTCAAGCATTAGCTACAGTTACTCTAGGTACATCAAGAGATGCTAATATTATTGACTTACCAAGTGAGCAAGGAGAAGAGAGATTCTACTTACATTATAATTTCCCTCCATTCTCTACAGGTGAAGCAAAACCATTAAGAGGTACTTCTCGTAGAGAGGTAGGTCATGGTAACTTAGCACAACGTGCTTTAAAAAACATGATTCCTGCAGACTGTCCTTATACTATTCGTTTAGTATCTGAGGTATTAGAGTCTAATGGTTCTTCTTCTATGGCTACTGTATGTGCTGGTACGTTAGCGTTAATGGATGCTGGTATCCAAATAGAGAAACCTGTGTCAGGTATCGCTATGGGGTTAATTTCAGATTCAAAAACTGGACGTTGGGCTGTATTGTCTGATATCTTAGGTGATGAAGATCACTTAGGAGATATGGACTTTAAAGTTACTGGTACTAAAGATGGTATCACTGCATGTCAAATGGATATTAAGATTGATGGATTAGCTTATGATATCATGGAGCAAGCGTTAAAACAAGCTCTTGATGGTCGTATGCACATCCTTGGATTGTTACAAGAGACTATCGCTGTACCTAATCCAACTGTTAAACCTAAAGCTCCAAAAATTGTTACTGTTACAATCCCTAAAGATTTTATCGGTGCTGTTATCGGACCTGGAGGTAAAAATATTCAAGCTCTTCAAGCTGAGACTGGAACTACTATCGTTATTAACGAAGAAAGTGATTTCGGAATCATTGAAGTGTTAGGTACTGACCAAGCTGGTATGGATAGAGCATTAGCTTCTATTAGTAATACTACATTCTCTCCAGTAGAAGGTGAGACTTACCATGTAAAAGTGGTTAAGATGCTTGACTTCGGAGCAGTAGTAGAATTCGTACCTGGTAAAGAGACTTTACTTCACGTATCTGAGTTAGATTGGAAACGTATAGAGAATGTTGGAGATGTACTTAAGTTAGGTGATATGCTAGATGTTAAATACATGGGTATAGATCCTAAAACTAAAAAAGCTAAAGTATCTCGTAAAGCTTTAATGCCTCGTCCACCGAGAGAGGAGAAAAAAGCAGATGCTCCAAAACAAGAAAATAAATAAGAGTAATTCTTTTTATTATATAAGGACACCTATATCAGGTGTCCTTTTTTTGTATCTACCTATTTTTATGAGATTGACAGTACTGAGTACTTGGGTTTGTGTATATCTTACAGCTTACTCTTAGTGGATCGTATATTCCTACCTTATGGTGATAATTAGTGTTATTATTTGATTAGTACTTTCTATTTCAAGATGGTGTTTTTTGATTAAGTCATTAATTTGTATTATATTAGCAATTAACGTTAATGGGAGATGGCTCGCTTATATATTTTTAGCGTAGTGTTATCAGCTCCTATCCATATTCAAGTTTAATATACTTGACCTTATTTTCAGCATATAATTTATGCTGCCTTATGTACATCTTTTATAAGATGTATCTATCATAGAATACGAACATGTGGTATTCTATCTCGACTGAGCAATCAGTGATAATCATTTTTATTAATTCTTCACTTTTTAGTGAGGACAAATTCGTTATGTAGTTATGTTAAATTTAAAAGTAGGAATTATTGGTGCTGGTCCGAGTGGATTAGCTATGTTACGTGCCTTCGAATCTGAACAGAAAAAAGGCAATCCTATTCCAGAGATTAAGTGTTATGAAAAGCAAGATAATTGGGGAGGAATGTGGAACTATACTTGGCGTACAGGTGTAGGTAAGTATGGCGAACCTCTGCATGGTAGTATGTATAAGTATTTATGGTCTAATGGACCTAAGGAATGTTTAGAGTTTGCAGATTATACGTTTATGGATCACTTTAAACAACCAATCTCATCATATCCCCCTAGAGAAGTGTTATTTGATTATATAGAAGGACGTATTAAGCAAAGTAATGCTAGAGATTTTATTAAGTTTAATACAGTGGCTAGATGGGTAGATTATATAGAAGATAAAAAACAGTTTAGAGTTGTATTTGATGATTTAGTGAAGAATGAGACTTTCGAAGAGTACTTTGATTACCTAGTAGTGGGTACAGGACATTTCTCTACTCCTAATATGCCATACTTTAAAGGGATAGATAGTTTTCCGGGTATAGTAATGCATGCTCATGATTTTAGAGGAGCAGACCAGTTTATAGATAAAGATATTCTATTAATAGGAAGTAGTTATTCGGCTGAGGATATAGGAGTGCAGTGTTTTAAACACGGTAGTAAGTCAGTAACTATTTCTTATAGAACGAATCCTATAGGAGTAAAGTGGCCTAAGGGAATAGAAGAGAAGCCTCTTGTAACCCATTTTGAGGGTAATACAGCGTATTTTAAGGATGGTTCTAAGAAAGAATATGATGCGGTAGTATTATGTACAGGATATCAACATAAATTTCCTTTCTTACCAGATAATTTAAGGTTAAAGACTAAGAATAATTTATATCCTGATAATCTGTATAAGGGAGTAGTATTTAATGAGAATGAACAATTGCTTTTTTTAGGAATGCAAGATCAGTATTATACTTTTAATATGTTTGATACACAGGCTTGGTTTGCTAGAGATTACATGTTAGGTCGTATTACTTTACCTTCTAAGGAAGAAAGGGATATGGATATAGAGAAATGGGTAGGATTAGAGAAAGCTACTAGGACTGGAGAGGATCATGTAGATTTTCAGACTGATTATATTAAAGATCTGATAAATATGACAGATTATCCGACATTTGATTTAGACAAAGTAGCTGAGATGTTTAAGAGTTGGTTAAATGATAAGGAGGTTAATATCCTAAATTATAGAGATAAAGTATATACATCTGTGATGACTAAGGTTACTGCTGAAGAGCACCATACTCCATGGATGAAAGAATTAGATGATAGTTTAGAAAGATATTTAGATGAAACAGAGGTGGATGAAGAGGAACTTAATAAGGTAAACTACTACTAGTTAAAAAGTTATATTTATTATAAAATAGAGAAGCACTACATGAATTATATTTTTGTGGTGCTTTTTTTGTATAGTAATTATTGAGGTTAGAAAATATATTTAAAAATATTGTAACTTTTTAGATTGAGAGTACGTATAACAAGTGTGTGATAAGCACAACATAGCAAAAACAAGGATAGAAATAATATGAGACAACTTAAAATTACCAAGCAGGTAACAAATCGTGAGACCGCTTCTCTAGATAAATACTTGCAAGAAATTGGTAAAGTAGATTTAATTACTGCGGATGAGGAAGTAGAGTTAGCGCAGCGAATCAAAGCAGGTGATCAAAGAGCATTAGAGAAATTGACGAAAGCTAACTTGCGTTTCGTAGTATCTGTAGCTAAACAATATCAGAACCAAGGATTGACATTACCCGATTTAATTAACGAAGGTAATTTAGGTTTGATTAAAGCTGCACAACGTTTTGATGAAACACGTGGTTTCAAATTTATTTCTTATGCAGTATGGTGGATTCGTCAATCGATTTTATCAGCTCTAGCTGAACAATCTCGTATTGTACGTTTACCTTTGAACAAGATTGGATCTATCAATAAGATTAATAAAATGTACGCTTTATTAGAGCAATCTAATGAACGCCCACCTTCAGCAGAGGAAATCGCAGTTGAGTTAGATATGACTGTAAATGACGTAAAAGAGAGTATGAAAAACTCTGGACGTCACCTTTCAATGGATGCTCCATTGGTAGAAGGAGAGGATTCTAACTTATACGATGTATTGCGTTCTGGTGAATCACCAAATCCTGATAGAGAGTTAATTCACGAGTCTCTTAGAACAGAGATCGAGAGAGCATTAGAGACATTAACACCTAGAGAAGCTGACGTAGTACGTTTATACTTCGGATTAGGAGATCAACACCCAATGACTCTTGAAGAGATAGGAGAGACATTTGACCTTACTAGAGAGCGTGTAAGACAGATTAAAGAAAAAGCTATTCGTAGATTAAAACATACGTCTAGAAGTAAAATCCTTAAGACTTATTTAGGATAATATTTATATTACAATAAGTTTAAAAAAGCGTTACAATCATATTGTAACGCTTTTTTATGTTTTGGATTTTGATTATATCAACGTATCTTTGTTTGAGTATGAAGAAGTTGTTATTTATTATAGTCACATTAATTGTGTTTCGTCCAGTAGTACCTTTGGCTGACTACTTGATTGACTATGAGTATATATCAACCGTACTGTGTATCAATAAAGACAAACCAGAAATGAAATGTAATGGGAAATGTTATTTGATGCAAGAATTAGCTAAAGTGGCAGAAGAACAAAAACAAGATGCTACTAAAAAACTGTGTTCTATTTCTTTTTCTCTTCTTTTCTTTCAACAAGAAGTAGAAGATGAGCAAGAAATGAAAAATAACTTCAGTGAACATCAAAAAGATGTTTTTTATCAAGTAATTGCATTACAATCATATGTGATAGATGTATTGCATCCTCCTCTCTTTGTTTAAATAATAGTTGTTTTTCATCAAGTATATTGGTGAATATTTTTTTATTATTTTAAACAAGAAATCTTATGACAAATCCGTTATTAAGGTCTTGTTCAATACATTATTTTACTCAAGGTCAAGGTACTTTTTATATGAGAAACCTTGACGGTATCGACTATGATTTTCCTTTGTTGGCACAAAAGAATGTGGCCAACTGTTATATGCTTCTTTTAGTGTGGGAAGGAGAATATCATGCAATGATAAATGAGTGTAATATAGGGAACAAAGGCTGTAAGGTTATTATTATAAAACCAGGTGATGTCTCTCAGTTAGATATTACTTCCAATTGCAAAGGAATGTTATTGTGTTTTGAAGAATCTTTTTTTTCAAAACGGTATCACGAAAATGTGTTACAACTATTTGATTTGTTTCAAACGGATGCAATACCTTATATTCTGTTATCGAAAGTTGAAGCGCAGAAGATAGAAACAATGTTGTATTTGATGGAAATGGAGTATTCCTCATTGCATCAGACTAAAGGAAAAGTATTGCGTTCCTATCTTAATATACTATTACATGAGCTACACAACCGTCAGGTTGTTTTTGATGATGGTATTGGAAGAGTGTTAAAACCAGTAGGTAACAACCGAATTTTAAGTTTTATGAATTTGGTAGATGTAAATTTTAAAGAGGCTAAGACACCTTCTTTTTATGCAGATAAGTTATGTGTTACTCCCAACTATTTGAATAAATTATGCAAACAAGAAAGAGGCGTAACTGCAGGTCAAATGATTCGACAACGCATTGCAGTAGAAGCTAAACGCATGTTGCAATTTACTAATTTGAATATTAAAGAGCTTGCAAATGAACTTAAATTTGAAAGTACTTCATACTTTGTAACTTTTTTTAAGAAACAAGAAGGGCTTACACCTGAAGAGTATAGACGTAAAATGATGTAGTTTAACTTTTCGTGATTTTTGTACTATTATTTAGTTATTTAATATAAAAAACTAAAAGGTAAATAAGGAAAGAATATTATTCTATTAATACTTTTGAACTGTGAAAAAGATATATGTTATATTAATTATTGTATTTGTATTCCGCCCGTTTATTCCGGTGGTGGAGTATATTGTCAATTATGAATATGTATCAACTGTATTATGTGAAAATATAGATAAGCCAGAATTAAAATGCAATGGTAAATGTCATTTAGCTAAAGAACTAACTAAGTCTTTGGAGCATAAAGGACCTATGCAATTAGATAAAATTAGTTTGTTGTCTGACTTTATACCAACTTTTTTTTATAAGCCAAATCTATTTGTTTCTACTTCTTTAGTAACAAAAAAGATAAGCAATAATAACTATGTAGAACATTATAGTTATTTGTATAGTCAAGCATTGTTACAACCACCTATCGTTTAAGTTAATTTCAAGTATTTCAAATCATTAGAGCTATCCGACTTAGTTATATAGGATAGCTATGGACTTTTTTTAACTTATAAAATAATAAAAATGAAAAAATATTTATCATATATCACTCTATTCGTATGCTCTTCTTTAGTATTAATTTCTTGTAGTAGTAGTGATGACTCATCAGAAGAAGTAATAGTAGAAAAAAATAATGTAACATTTACTTTTGATCACAAGATGTTTGGACAAGAGTTAAAATATGGAACTATGTATAAGGAAAATAGCAATAATGAAAAGCTGAATATAGATTTCATAAAATACATTTTAAGTAATTTTCAGCTTACGACTGATAAAGGAAAAGTGTTTACTTATCCAAAAGATAAAACATATTTCTTTATTGATTCTGAAACAAAAGATTATAAAGTGGTATTACAAGAAGTACCTGCTGGTAATTATACTAAAGTAAAATTTGGTGTAGGAGTAGATCAAGAGAAGTATCTTAGAGGAGAGACAGATCAACAAGAGTTTTGGGACTTATGTAAAAAACATGATTTGACATGGGGATGGTTAGTAGGTTATAAGTTTATTAATTATCAAGGTAAATTTATTAATGGAGGAGATGCCGAAAAAGGATTTCAATTACACATAGGAAGTCATGGTAGTAAGTTAGATAATTATAGAGAGGTTGTATTGGATAGTAAAGAACCAATTAAAGTAAGTAAAGCAGTAGCAGCTACTATTGTGGTAGATGTAGAAGTTTCTAAAATATTAGATAGTACAAATAAAATTGTATTAAAAGATAAGCCAGTTATCATGGTAGATCCTGAAAATGCACCTAAGATTGTAGATAATGCTAAAGGGATGTTCTCTATAAAAAGTGTTAATGCATCAAAATAGTTTAATTATTTGATAGTTTAAAAACGATTATATGAATTGTATCTACTTATATTAAGTGGAAATTGATATAAAGGTTAGGATTAGTGTAAACGGGAAGTTAGTCAGCTTCCCTTTACTTATTTTTTTAAATGATTGCTATGAAAAAGATATTTTTAATAGGTGGTATTTTTATGTTATTGACGAGCTGCACCTCTGATGAATATACAGAAATACCTCCAAAGGATACAGATGATTTGGAATGGGTTAAACCAGTTAATTTTCCTAATGCATCTTATTTATTTACAAATAATGAGCTTAAGAAGTCGCGTTTTGAGTTAGGTAAAAAATTATTTCACGATTCACGCTTGTCACAAGATAATACTATTGCTTGTGCTTCATGTCACTTAAAAGTACATGCATTTGCAGATACAGGTATGGCATTAAGTTTAGGAATTGATAAACAATTAGGTAAGCGTAATGCACCCGCTATTCAAAATATGGCTTTTATCGATGAGTATTTTTATGATGGTGCAGCTAATAATTTAGAAATGGTTCCTATAGTTCCTATTCATAATGAATTAGAAATGCGTGAAGAGCTGCCTACTATACTTGATAAATTGCGTTTGGATAGAGAATATCAGGAATTGTTTAAAAGAGCGTATAAAGACGAAAAAATGACCTCTACAAGTATGATGAAAGCATTAGCGCAATATATGGCTATGTTGATATCAAGTAATTCTAAATACGATAAATATGTACGAAATGAAGTAGGAGGAACTCTTACTGAACAAGAACAAAAAGGTTTAGGTCTCTTTAGGCAGAATTGTGCTTCATGTCATAAAGGTGATTTATTTACAGATGTTTCTTTTAGAAATAATGGAGTTAAAGTAAATACAATAATTAATGATATTGGGAGGGAAGAAGTCTCAGGAGAAAAAGAAGATAGGTATAAGTTTAAGGTGAGTTCTTTGCGTAATGTGGCTTTAACAGCCCCCTATATGCATGACGGTAGTATTGCTACCTTAGAAGAAGTGTTGGATTTTTATTCATCAGGTATAAAAGAGAGTCCGACATTAGATCCTATACTTAAACAAAAGAATGGGAAGGTTGGAATTCCTTTGACGAGTGATGAGAAGAAAGCCATTATAGCATTCTTACATACGCTTACAGACTATGAGTTTATTAATAATCCTATGTTTTAGTGTAATGAAATGTACAATCATAGAAATATAGATAATAAAAAAGAGGCTTTACACAAGCCTCTTTTATTATTATTTATCTCTTAGTGTTGATACACTACATATTTTACATCACCTTCTGTTTCGATCTTAGTAAGGTTATGAGAAGCAAGTCCTTTCATTGCTTTATCCCATTTTTTACCACTTAAAGCAGCTTGTTCTTTTAGAGAACCTAATTCTACTTTATTCTCGTTTTTTTCTAAGATCTGAATAATGATTTTTTCTTCATCAGATAATTCTACCGAAGGAGCTGTTTTCTCTGGTCTCATTTGAGGGAAGAATAACACTTCTTGGATAGATGGATTATTTGTTAAGAACATGATTAAACGATCCATACCAATACCTAATCCTGATGTAGGAGGCATACCGTACTCTAAAGCACGTAAGAAATCTTGGTCAATAAACATTGCTTCATCATCACCACGGTCAGCTAACGCCATTTGAGCTTCGAAACGCTCTCTTTGGTCGATAGGGTCATTAAGCTCAGAGTATGCATTAGCAATCTCTTTACCACATACCATTAATTCAAAACGTTCTGTAAGTTCTGGGTTATCTCTATGAGCTTTAGTTAATGGAGACATCTCTTTTGGATAGTCAGTAATGTATGTTGGTTGGATATAATTACCCTCACATTTCTCACCGAAGATTTCATCAATAAGTTTTCCTTTACCCATTGTTTCATCTACAGGAATACCCATACCTAAAGCAGCTTGACGAATCTCATCTTCTGTCTTACCAGTAATATCAAATCCAGTAAATTCTTTAATAGAGTCAGCCATGGTGATACGTTTGTAAGGAGCTTTAAAGTCTATTTCATGCTCTCCAAAAGTAGCTTTAGTAGTTCCGTTTACAGCGATCGCACAGAACTCTAATAAACGCTCTGTAAACTCCATCATCCAGTTGTAGTCTTTGTAAGCTACGTAGATTTCCATTGCAGTAAACTCTGGATTATGTGTTCTATCCATTCCTTCGTTACGGAAGTTTTTAGAGAACTCATATACACCATCAAAACCACCAACAATTAAGCGTTTTAAGTAAAGCTCATTAGCAATTCTCAAGTATAATGGAATGTCTAATGCATTGTGATGAGTGATAAATGGACGTGCAGAAGCTCCTCCTGGGATAGACTGCAATACAGGAGTTTCTACTTCCATATAACCAGCTTCGTTAAAGAACTGACGCATGGCATTAAACAGTTTTGTACGTTTAATGAAGATATCTTTGTTTAATGGGTTTACCACTAAATCAACATAACGCATTCTGTAACGCAATTCTGGATCTGTAAATGCATCAAATGTATTTCCTTCAGCATCTGTTTTTGGCAATGGAAGTGGACGTAAAGATTTACTTAATAATTGTAACCCTTTTACACGTACTGTTTTTTCTCCTACTTGTGTAGTGAATAATTCTCCTTCGATACCTATAAAATCACCTAAGTCAATAAGTTTTTTATAGATTTCATTGTATAATGTTTTATCCTCGTCTGGACAAAGTTCATCTCTATTGATGTATAACTGAATCTTACCTTCGCTATCTTGAATAGTTGCGAAAGAAGCCTTTCCTTGAATTCTTGAAGACATTAATCTACCAGCCACGATAACCTTCTTACCTTCTTCAAAATCGTTCTTTATCTCCTTCGACGTATGGTCTACTGGAAATAGATTAGCAGGATAGGGATTCACACCAAGCTCTTGTAACTTGCTCAGCTTTTCTCTTCTGATGATTTCTTGTTCTGAAAGTTGCATAATAACTGTAAATTAATTAAAAGGCAAATATAGTTAATCTTTGAAAATGCGACAATTACTAAGTTGTATAAAAGTACTTAATTTGACATACTTTGTAATAAAACTTGTTGCAAGAAAGTATTTTAACTTGATAATAGGGATACAGTATAAAAAAATGACGAAATTTGTATCATATAAAAATATTTAGGGATGAGTTTAGGGCGAGTACTTTTATCGATTTTTTTACCTCCTTTAGCTGTATTAGATAAGGGCTGTGGTTCAATATTGATTGTATTCATATTGACATTCTTTGGATGGGTACCAGGTGTTATAGCTGCTTTAATAATTCTAAACAATCCTAAGTATAATAAATAACAGGCATCACAATGAACAAGCAAGTAAAGCTTATTGACTTAGGCGAGAAAGATTATAAAGATACTTGGGATTACCAAGAAGAGTTGTTTCAGGGCATACTTGATACAAAAATTAAAAACAGAAGGGAAGAGCGTACAGACGCAACAGATAATTATTTCTTATTCGTAGAACATCCTCATGTTTATACTTTAGGTAAGAGTGGAGATGTAGCAAATATGTTGTTAGACGAACAACAGTTAAAAGATAAAGGAGCTGTTTTTTATAAGATTAATCGTGGAGGTGATATTACCTATCATGGACCAGGACAGATTGTTGGTTATCCAATCTTAGACTTAGAAAACTTCTTTACTGATATTCATAAGTATTTGCGATTACTGGAAGAGACAATGATTTTGGTTTTAAAAGACTATGGTATTGAGTCTGGAAGGAGTGAAGGAGAAACAGGAGTATGGTTAGGAACAGGTACACCTTTTGCGCGTAAGATATGTGCGATGGGAGTTAGAGCCTCTCGTTGGGTTACGATGCATGGTTTTGCTCTGAATGTAAACTCTGATTTAGGTTACTTTGATAATATTATCCCATGTGGAATACGTGGTAAAGGAGTGACCTCTCTTAATGTAGAGTTAGGAGTGGACTATGTAGATGAGAACGAGGTTCGTACTAAAATTATCAAATACTTTTCTGAATTGTTTGAAGCAGAAGTAATTGCACAATAGATTATTCAAAAGACATAATATATCCCAAGAGCTTCGGCTGTTGGGATTTTTTTTATCTTTGTACAAACAACACAATTATATGAAAAATACAATTATAGCACCTTCTGTACTTGCTGCAGACTTCGCTAATCTTCAGAGAGATATTGAGATGGTGAATAACAGTCAAGCAGACTGGTTCCATATCGATATTATGGATGGAGTATTTGTACCAAATATCTCTTTTGGTATGCCTGTTTTAGCTGCAATCAATAAACATGCTAAAAAAACATTAGATGTGCATTTAATGATTGTTGATCCTGATCGTTATATCAAAACATTTAAAGAATTAGGTGCAGATATTCTAACTGTACATTATGAAGCGTGTACTCACCTTCATCGTACTGTACAAGCTATCAAAGCTGAAGGAATGAAAGCAGGAGTAGCTCTTAATCCTCATACACCAGTAAGTGTATTAGAAGATATTATTCAAGATTTAGATTTAGTACTAATCATGAGTGTTAACCCTGGTTTTGGAGGACAAAGCTTTATTGAGAATACGTATGAGAAAGTACGCAAACTAAAAGCAATGATTGATGCTAAGGGAGCTAATGTAATGATAGAGATAGACGGGGGAGTTAATAATAAGAATGCAAAAGCATTAGTAGATGCAGGTGTAGATGCATTAGTAGCTGGTAACTTTGTATTCAGTGCTGCAGATCCTATCGCAACTATTGCTGATTTAAAAGAAATAACTTCTAAATAAGAGGTAAAAGATAATAATCAAAAAAGGCTTAGTACGTTCATAGTACTAAGCCTTTTTTGTCATTACAGGTAAAGTAAAAAATAAGGGGCTGTCACGGACAGCCCCTCTAATATTGAAATAAGATAGGGTATTACATCATACCTGGCATTCCACCACCCATTGGCATAGCAGAAGCACTATCGTCTTTAATTTCTACTAATGCACACTCAGTGATTAAGATCATACCTGCTACAGAAGCAGCATTTTCTAAAGCAACTCTTGTTACTTTTTTAGGATCAATCACACCTGCGTGTAACATATCTACGTATTCATTTGTTTTAGCGTTGTATCCGAAGTTTTCTTTTCCTTCTAAAACTTTAGAAACAACAACAGATCCTTCTAATCCAGCATTTTCTACAATCGTTCTCAATGGAGCTTCAATTGCTTTAGCAATAATAGCAACTCCTGTTTCTTCGTCTGCATTATCTGCTTTGATGTTAGATAGTGTGTTTTTAGCTCTTAATAAAGCAACACCTCCACCAGCTACGATACCTTCTTCTACAGCAGCTCTTGTAGCGTGTAAAGCATCATCTACACGGTCTTTTTTCTCTTTCATCTCCACTTCAGAAGCAGCACCTACATAAAGTACAGCTACACCACCAGCTAATTTAGCTAAACGTTCTTGTAACTTCTCTCTGTCATAGTCAGAAGTAGTAGTTTCCATTTGAGCTTTAATTTGATTAACTCTGTTTTTAATCATTTCAGCTTCTCCACTTCCACTTACAATAGTTGTATTGTCTTTGTCAATGCTTACTCTTTTACAAGTACCCAACATCTCTAAAGTTGTATTTTCTAATGTGTATCCTTGCTCTTCAGAGATTACAACACCACCTGTTAGGATAGCGATGTCTTCTAACATAGCTTTTCTTCTATCACCGAATCCAGGAGCTTTAACAGCTGCGATTTTTAACGCACCTCTTAATTTGTTTACTACTAATGTAGATAAAGCTTCTCCGTCAACATCTTCTGCAATGATTAATAAAGGTTTACCAGACTGAGCGATTGGTTCTAATACAGGTAAAAGTTCTTTTAGAGAAGAAACTTTTTTATCATACAATAAGATATATGGAGAATCTAACTCAACTTCCATTTTCTCAGAGTTTGTAACGAAATATGGAGATAAGTATCCTCTGTCAAATTGCATTCCTTCCACTACATCTACAAAAGTTTCAGTACCTTTTGCTTCTTCTACAGTGATAACACCTTCTTTTCCTACTTTTTCGAAAGCTTGAGCGATTAATTCACCGATAAAGTCATCATTGTTAGCAGAGATAGATGCTACTTGTTTGATTTTGTCCATTGACCCACCCACTTCTTGTGCTTGGTTTGTCAATTCTGCTACAATTACTTCTACTGCTTTATCGATACCGCGTTTTAAGTCCATTGGGTTTGCACCAGCAGCTACGTTTTTAAGCCCTTCTTTTACGATAGCTTGAGCTAATACAGTAGCAGTAGTAGTACCGTCACCAGCTAAGTCATTTGTTTTAGAAGCTACTTCTTTCACCATTTGAGCTCCCATGTTCTCCAATGTATTCTCTAATTCAACTTCTTTAGCTACAGATACACCATCTTTTGTTACTGTTGGTGCTCCAAATGATTTTCCGATGATTACGTTTCTACCTTTTGGTCCTAATGTTACTTTTACTGCGTTTGCTAAAGCATCTACTCCACGTTTTAAACCTTCACGTGCTTCAATATCGAATTTAATATCTTTTGCCATTTTCTTCTTTTGGATTTAGTTGTTATTATTCAATTATAAATAGAAAGGAAATTATACGATAGCTAAAATATCGTCTTCTCTCATGATTAGGTAATCAGTTCCTTCCAATTTAAGCTCTGTACCAGCGTATTTACCATACAATACAGTATCACCTACTTTTACAGTCATTTCATGGTCTTTCGTACCATTTCCTACTGCAACCACAGTACCTCTTTGTGGTTTTTCTTTTGCTGTGTCTGGAATAAAAAGTCCTGAAGCAGTTTTTGTTTCTGCTGGAAGTGGTTCGATAAGAACTCTATCTGCAAGTGGTCTGATTGATAATGCCATATGATGTAAATTGAATTTATACTATTTTTAATTATTATAGATAGTCAATAGACACAAAGTATGCCAAAGCCTAAAAGTGACATTATAGTCAAAAAAAAATGCCAGCTTGTCAGAGCTGGCATTAATATATGAATTGATGTGTTTTTTATTTTTGTGCAGGAGCTTCCTCTGTTGTAGCAGCAGGAGCTTCTGTTTGTGCTGCTGGAGCAGTCTCAGTTGCAGGAGCAGCTGGTGTATCTGTTTTAGCAGGAACTTCCATTTTTGCTGGTGCAGGTTGAGCATTAGGATCAATAATTCTTGAGTCTCCAGATGCACCTCCACTAAAGCTAATAGATGACATTAAAATTAGTATAATTAAAACCGCTCCTAAAGTCCAAGTACTCTTGTCTAAGAAGTCATTTGTGTTTTTAACTCCACCTGCTACAGTAGAACCTCCGAATGATGAATCTAATCCTCCTCCTTTTGGATTTTGTACCATAATAACTACGATAAGTAAAAAACAAACGATGGCAATTAATACTAAAAATATTGTAAATGTGTTCATGGTTATTAACTATTATGTTGTTGTAACGCTTTAATGTCTAATATTTGGTCTGCAAAGAAAATACTTTTTTCTGGATATTTCAAAATTAATATTTCATAAGCTTGGATTGCCTTCTGATATTTCTTTTGTTCCAAGTAAATTTTAGCTAATGTCTCTGTCATTAAACTATCGTTTTCTTTATTTGAGATCTCAATGTTTATCGGAGGCGAAGATACTTTTTTTGTTGGAACTATCTTAGGATTTGTTTCGATAAATTTATCTATAATCTCTATTTTTTTTAATCTGATATTTTCTGAATTATCGTCAGAATCTGTTAAAACATCTTCTTTTTTGTCTTCAATATCCTCTTCTTTTCGATCAATTGGCTTTTTCTGAGCTAATTGTAACCACTCTTGAAAAGAGTATTTTTCAGAATCTGTAAATTGAAGTGGTTTGCCAAGTTCTAATTTGTCTTCCAACAACTGTATTTCTTCGCTTACTTCTTCTATAGTCTCTACAGTTATTTCTGTTAGTACAAGAGCTGTAAATTCTATTATATCTTCTTCTTGACTATTAATTTCTATAGGTGTTTCTATAGATTCAGCAACAAGGGGTTCTTGTTCTTCTGTTTCTTCAGGAGTAAAAGGTTCTGTTTCTTGGAAAGCAACAGACGTTTCTTCCTGTTCTTCTTCACTTTCTGGGAAAGTGTGTACTAAACGAGCAAAACGATCTTTTAGTTGTTCTTCCAAAGTCAGAACTTCTGTTTTCTCTCCTTCTTCTTGTGCTATAGGACTCAGTTTATCAGTTGCTAAAGCAAATGCTTTATAACTCACAAAATCAGGAGAAGTAATAAAGTCGAATAAAATATCTCTATCCGTTGTGTAAATAGCTGTTTTCTTTAACTCGCCGTTGTATAAATGACTGTTTTTTACATATAAACTTTTCAAATACAAACTTCTTGCTGCTTGAAAATAAGGATAGTCTCGCAAAACTTCTTCTAATAACACAGCATCGTCTGCTGCAATATGTGCAGGTTGATGGAGTAAAATATGTAAATCGTCTATATTCAATTTTCTTGTGTTTTAGTTTACCATTTAGCTAGCGACTCATTAAAGATGTCTTGTGTAATACGCTCATAAATAACGTCCAAAGCAGTATTTAATGTTGGACCTGTTAATTGCGTATTTGCATCATAGTCATAGTAAAAAGAGAAACGTTTTTCAAAATCGTCTTCTGGTGTTTTCTTGTTTGTAAACCTTACATTGATTGCAATATACAAACGGTTTTGTGCTGCACGTTGATCAGCTGTAGCTGTCATAGGAGATATTCTGTATTCCACAATTTCTCCTTCGTATAGCAAGTCTCCATTTGTGTTTGTCAAACTCAAACTCGTTTGGTTCTGAAGCAACTCTTGCAATTTCAAAGTAAATGTTCTTTCAATTCCTGGTTCAATTAATTGAGCATTGTTTTGAAAGTAATTCACCTGAAAACTATCTGCATCAATCTTTCCTGTTCCCGTAAAGTTATAATATTTACAGCTTACAAAAAATAGGGGAACTAAGAATAGAATAAATATATTTTTGAATTTCATAACTATAGATTGTATTGTTTAATCTTTCTGTACAGTGTACGTTCCGATATTTTTAGTTCATCAGCAGCAGCCTTTCGTTTGCCTTTGTGTCGTTCCAGTGCTTTTTTGATTAATCGTATTTCCTGCTCCTCCAAATTCATTGGTTCTTCTTCAATCGCCTCAGCAATTAGGTAATTATCCTCGTATTCGTCTTCATCGTTGTGGAACGTTGGAGTGTGAATGGTTGGGGTAATCGGTGTAATAGCATTGCTTTGCAATTGTAAGAAATCCGAGTTAGAAGATCTTGTTTCATTGTAGTCAGCGGTATCTACAGGCTTGTTGCTGTAGATGCGTTGAATCAATTGCTTATTAGATTCCTGTACTTGATTATTGTCGTGTTGCAACAACTCCAATGTTAACTTTTTCAAGTCGTTGAGGTCGTTTTTCATATCAAACAATACTTTGTATAATATTTCACGCTCTGTACTAAAGTCGGATTCGCTTTTAGTCCCACCAATAACAGAAGGTACTTGTCTGTCGTGTAAAGGTAAATACTCTTGTAATTCTGATAGTGAAATATCTCTATTGTGTTGCAAAACAGATATTTGTTCTGCTATATTTCTCAACTGACGAATATTACCATCCCATCTGTATTTCATCAAATAGTTGGCAGCCTCAGGTTCTAATTTAATAGGAGGCATTTTGTACTTATGTGCAAAGTCCGAAGCAAATTTTCTGAACAAAAGATGAATGTCTTCTCCACGTTCTCTCAAAGGAGGTAGATTTATTTCTACAGTACTCAAACGATAGTACAAATCTTCTCTGAATTTTCCTTTGTCTATTGCCTGCATCATATTAACATTTGTTGCTGCAATAATTCGAATATCCGTTTTTTGTACTTTCGACGACCCTACTTTGATAAATTCTCCATTTTCCAATACACGCAATAGGCGTACTTGAGTGGTAAGAGGTAATTCACCTACTTCGTCTAAAAAGATTGTTCCACCATCAGCCTCTTCAAAGTAACCTTCACGAGTGCTTATAGCACCCGTAAATGCCCCTTTTTCATGACCAAACAACTCACTGTCTATCGTTCCTTCTGGAATGGCACCACAGTTTACAGCAATAAATTTACCGTGTTTGCGATGCGAAAGTGCGTGTATAATCTTTGGAATACTTTCTTTTCCAACCCCACTTTCTCCTGTAACAAGTACAGAAATATCGGTAGGCGCAACTTGCATAGCTTTTTGCAAAGCTCTGTTTAGTTTTGGGTCGTTACCGATGATCTCAAAGCGCTGTTTGACAACTTGAATGTTTTCCATTTGTTTATAGTCTGTTTTAAACGTATCTATTATTCTTGCATAGGAGAGTATCCTACTGCTTTACCAATCAAGGTTGCAGAAGTACAGTCAGCAACTTCAACAAGTACAAAATCACCTACCTTGTAGTTTTCTTTAGGGAATACCACTGTTGTGTTTTGAGAGTTGCGTCCAGACCATTCTGCATCAGATCGTTTGGATGTTTTTTCAATCAATACTTCTACTGTTGTACCAACGAAGCGTTTTGTACGTTCCAAACTGATTTTGTTTTGTACAGCAATTACTTCTGACAAACGACGTTTTTTTGTTTCTTCTGGTACATCGTCTTCTAATTTACGAGCCGCTAAAGTACCAGGTCTTTCAGAGTAAGCAAACATAAAACCAAAGTCATAACGCACATGCTCCATCAACGATAAAGTGTCTTGGTGATCTTCTTCTGTTTCGGTTGGGAATCCTGTAATCATATCTTGAGATAAAGAAATATTAGGAATCAACGCGTAGATTTTATCTACCAAAGCAATGTATTCTTCTCTTGTGTGCTGACGGTTCATTTCTTGTAAGATACGTGTACTTCCCGACTGTACAGGTAAGTGAATATACTTACAGATGTTTTCGTGTTTTGCAATTACTTCTATTACTTCGATATGCATATCTTGTGGATTCGAAGTAGAAAAACGAAAACGCATTTTTGGGAATGTAGTAGCACATTGTTCCAACAACTGAGAAAAATCAACAGCTGTTGCTTTTTGCATTTCAGAAGCTTTTTCAAAATCTTTTTTCAATCCACCCCCATACCAAAGGTAGCTATCCACGTTTTGTCCTAAAAGAGTAATTTCTTTAAATCCTCTTTCTTGCAAATCTTTAATTTCTTCAATAATACTTTGTGGGTCACGACTGCGCTCGCGTCCTCGAGTAAATGGAACCACACAGAAGGTACACATATTGTCGCATCCTCTTGTAATAGATACAAAGGCTGTAACCCCGTTGCTTTGTAAACGCACAGGCGAAATATCTCCATAAGTCTCATCTTTAGACAAGATTACATTGATTGCTTCTCTTCCTTCTTCTACATCTTTCAACAAGTTAGGAATGTCTTTGTAAGCATCTGGCCCTACCACCATATCTACAATTTTTTCCTCTTCCAAGAACTTAGCTTTCAATCGCTCTGCCATACAACCCAAAACCCCTACTTTCATTCCTGGATTTTTTCTTTTTACTCGGTTGTATTGATCTAAGCGTTTGCGAACGGTTTGTTCTGCTTTGTCGCGAATAGAACAAGTGTTTACTAATACTAAATCGGCTTCTTCTAAATTGTCTGTTGTATTATATCCTTCGTTAGAAAGAATTGATGCTACAATCTCGCTATCAGAAAAATTCATTTGACAACCATAGCTTTCAATAAAAAGCTTTTTTGTATTGTCTTGTTTGTTGTCTAATTGCAAGCTTGTACCTTGTTTATTTTCGTCTATTACCTTTTCCATAATGTTGTTCAAAAGGGAGTTTTGTATTTAATGGACAAAGATACTGTAATTTATAAAACTGACAAGATGACAGCGAGCAGTTTTTGGTTGTAATTAACAACTGTTTTTTGAAGCGATTTAAAAGTAAAATACAAGGGGATAAGGAAGTGTTTATCGCTTCGTTTTTTTATTTTTTTTCAGCATTAGAACGCATACATGTATATAATACTTCAAGAATAACTCTACAATACTTCAACAATGGTTCAGCAAACAACGTTTCTGATAGAGCATTCTTGGGGTATTGTTGAACAATCCTTGAAGGATTTTGGGAGATAGCTTGTTAATACTGGGATCAAAGGACGTTCTGATTTAGGGCATAATAAGACAGTTTTTTGTGTAAAACAATGATTTACTTTTGTTTACTGTTTTTTGGAGTGCTTTTTTAACTCAAAAAAAGTAGGTGTTTTTTTGGAAATTACTTCTAATAAAGAGCAAAGAAGGCTGTTTTTGGATAAAATTCGAGGATTTTTTATAGTTATCCCCTTGTTTTTGACGTAAAAAGGGGTGTGATTTTAAAAAAAGAAGAGGTGAAATCCATTTGTTCTATCTTCTTACACGGAGTCAGGTTTGTAAGTAATACCAATTAATCAGACTTCTTTGGAGGGTATGCATACGCTATGTTACCTTGATCAGGATAAAGTCTTACAAGCAATAGTTATAGTGATGTTTTGTGGTATAGCAATACTGTTTTGTGTGTTTGTACATATGATTAGACACTTGTTATTTCCCCAACGTGTTCAAACTTCATGCAGTGAATTAGTTGTTATTGCTATTAAAATATTGGTTAACTTGGTTGTACGTTTTCTAACCTAAAAATATTTTAGGTAGAGGGTGTGTCTTAAAAACATTATGTATGACTGTAACTTAACAAATGATATAATATGTCAAAAATTGCTATTGTACTAAAAGAGAATCATATTGATCATACGGTACTGTTTAAGATAAAGAAGGTGATTGATAAATCATTACAAGACATCAAACAAAGAATAGAAGGAAGAAATCCTCTATATATTGGTCTGTTGTTTTATAATGATCATGCTGTTATTGCTACACAATTACAAGAGTTAGTTGATGTTCTTGATGATTGTCAAGTTCTTTATTGGATTTATGAGTTAGATGAGTTGTCGAGTGATTTAGAAGAGAATCAGAAAATTTCTAAAGAAGTATTAGAAAGAATATTAGATTGGCAAGTTGAGTAAAATAGTTTTTGATAAAATAGAAAATAGTAGAATTTTAGATTGAATAACGATGAAGTACAAAATGACTATACCTAAACCATGTAGTGAGCACTGGGATGCTATGGATGAGGTGGAACGCGGAAAATATTGTTCAGTATGTGAAAAGGTAGTAGTGGATTTCTCTACAGCGAATAAACAAGATATTATTACCTATATCAGAAGTGGAGAAAAAATTTGTGGTCGTTTTCCCAAACGTTTTTTAGATACAACCTTGGAAGAAGATAAGGTAAAAGCACCTTCAAAAGGATATGGCTTGGTGGCTACTGTTGTAAACTTATTAGCTTGGACTACTGTAGCCACAGTAGCTATTTCGTGTCAAACAAAAAATGAGCAAAAAACAAGTGTAGAAGAAGTTGTTTCAACAAAATCTCCTGAGGTAGTTTACGTTGGTCCTTTGACGATAAAAGGGAAAATAAGTAGCGAATTAGAAGAGATTGATAAAGTTAAGATTACTTTACAAGGACATAATTTATCTACCTCAACTAATAGTAAAGGAGAGTTTGAATTAGAAATACCTCATCAAGTAAAGAAAGCTGGAGAAGTATTGGTGTTAGATTTTCCTGCAGGTGCTACAGAAGTAAATATTGGGGATATCACTAATTTTCTTCTTATAGATGTTACTTATGCTGTTAATACAGATGGATGGAACGAAGAGGATTTAGTACTTGGAGAACCTGCTCTGGAAATAATAGCGACTGTAAAGTAAAAAGGTACAGACCGTATAGTCTAACCACGTATTTGTAATAATAAAGGGTTGTACAATTACTCTTTGTAAATCATTATTCTTGTCTTTTTTAGAAGATTAACTACTTATAATAAATTATTAATCAGCTTATTAATAGATTAAGTTGATTTTTTTTAAGTCTTTTTGACGTATTTGGCCTTTTTATAGAAAGGCTGATTTAGCATGCATTCCCTTTATTTTTGCGAATAATTATTATTTTACCAATTGTTAGTTGTATTATTTTTTCTTTTACCAATAATATGTGTTTTTTTTATATTTTTTTTATAAATGTTTGTATTCTATATATTTTTGTTAATTTTATATTCAATATTGTTAAAAAAAATAGCTATGGTAAAGAAAATCATTTCCTTAATGGTGTTGATGACTGGAAGTTTCGTTTATGGACAAACAGGATTTGGTACTGAACTTGTAAACTCTTCTGCAGAAGTTGAGATTGCTTCAAGTAAAAAGGGGTTGTTAATACCTCGTGTTTCATTAAAAGGAAAAACAGATACAACTACTATAGTTGGGTTGTTACCTTATACAAATAGTTTGTTGGTTTATAACGAGCAAGCTTCTACTGATTTTCCTGAAGGATTTTATTATTGGTTTGATAACGAATGGCGACAAGTAGTTGATAATGCCAATATAAGTAAGGCTTTAAAAGTAATTGTTTCTTTAGAAAATAAATTGCCAGTGACTGGTGATGGTAAAGGGCAGGGATTTAACTTAAAATCTGGAGATGCCACAGTTGGAGGTTTTAGTGAAACGTTGACTAAGTTTTCTATAGAAACAAGAAAGTATTATGTTTTAGTTAAAGATGGCAGCGGTTCTATACCATCTACTGCCCCTGATGAGATATTAGTAAAAATGGACGTAGGTGACGACGAAAATGTGTTGCCTATTGGTAAAGCAGTACTTGGCTATGCATTTTCTGATAATATAATTTCTAAAGAAGAATTCCTTTATACAGATGAGTTGGGAAAAACGGATGCTTATGAACTAAAGAATGTGTTGGAAAATGTAGAAACGTTAACAACACTGCGATTAGAAACAAATTATCTGACCACAAGAAATGGAGTAGAAGTACGAGTTCCAGCTTTAATTTATAAAGATGAAGCTGATGTAGAAACACCCATATTCTTAGATAGACTATTTGAATTTAATGAATCGCTAACACGTTTAGAGTTAGATATGACTAATAAATTACTGATATATAAAGATGAGAAAAAAGAGAGTAATCCAATCGATATTAATCAGATTGTTAAGACAGCATGGAATAAATCTGGGACAATAAATGAGAAGGGTAGTTTTGGAGATAATATCTATACATCTGGTTGGGTTGGAATAGGATATGATATTCCTTCGACTGCATTAAGTGCGCCAAATGAAAAATTAAGAGTTAATGGTAGTGTAACAGCAGTAAATAGTTATTATGCTGATTATGTGTTTGATGCGTATTTTAATGGAGCTTCTTCTTTGAAGTACGATTACAAGTTTAATAACCTTAATACAATTGAAAGTTTTATTAAAGAAAATAAACACTTACCAGGTATAACTCCAATTAATGAATTGAATAAATCAGAGCATGGGTATTCATTTAATTTGTCTGAGTTATCTATACAATTGTTAGAAAAAACCGAAGAATTGTATTTACATACAATTGATCAAGCCAAAGAGATTAAAAGTTTGAAAACAGAAAATGAGTTGTTAAAAGAGAGGTTAGAAGAAATTGAACGTTTAATTCGAGAGAAATTAGCTAAATAATTAAAAGAATAAGGATATGAAAAAAAGGATAAATTACTTGTTATGTTTTGTATTTACCTTATTCTTAAGTGCTATGGCATTTGGACAAGTTGTAGAACATAATACAAAAATAAAAGATGGGAGTGTGAGTAACTCAGCTTCAATACCATCTACAAACGCAATTTTAGAGCTTGAAAGTACGAGTAAGGGATTTCTGTTACCGCGTATGAGTAATGCCCAACGTGATGCAATACCTGTAAAGACAAGAAATGAAGGAAGTGGTTTGAGTATTTATAATACAGATACAAATTGTTTGAACTACTGGAGTAAAAAAGCGGAAGTGTGGATGAGTTTGTGTGGAACACTGCCTCCAGCTGTTATTGCAATAGATCCAGCTGTGGTATGTGGAAAAATAACATTAAAAACAGCAGATAAAAAGGATAGGTTAAAACAGGGGCAATATTTGACACCAGAGGATATCTTATATATAGATGTTAATGTTGGTACTACAGGAACATATGATATATCAACTGTAACAGATAATGGGTATTATTTTTCTGCTACAGGTTCATTTATGAATACTGGAATGGTGCGTGTTGCTTTAAGAGGAACAGGAGTTCCTATCAATGGATATACAGGAGCAAACACAGGTGATGTGGTTTCATTCTACCTAAATGGAAAGAATTTAGGGAATTTGTGTCCAAGTTATAAAATACCTGTTGATAAAGATGGTACTCAGTTTACCGTTAATTGTGGTGGCGGATATACAGCAGTAGGAAACTATTTTATTGGAATGCCAGTAGATCCTACTAAGAATTATGTTGATGTAACGGTAAATGTAACAGCAAGAGGGAATTATAGAATCTCAACTGCAGTTTCGAATGGTGTGTCTTTTAGCGGCTCAGGAACTTTTGATACAGAAGTAAGCAATAAGACAGTAAGGTTATATGCAGAGGGAGTGCCAACTACGGCAGGTACTTTTACAGTAGGCACTATAACTAACACAAATGGGACTGCGGGTACACCATGTAATATAAATTTCACTATTAAAGGGGTTGATTATAAGGTTGATTTGACTAAATCTACGCATAAAGGAGAGTATCTAAAAGGTAGAGCTTTAAAACCTGATAATACAATAACTATAGAAGTAGAAGTATTAGCTCCTGGTAAAGCATCTTTTGAACTTAAATCAGGTACAATTATTTTTAGCGCAAATGATGTTGTGTTGAATTATACAGATGGACAGGTTAATAAACAATTAGTGACTTTAGTGAATAATAGTGGAATACTATCAGCTACTGATGCTAAATTAACTTTTACGGGGACTGGTAAGTATACAGGAACTTATAGCATTGATGTTGCATCTCCAGCAGTAGATTATATAGTTGATTGTTCTTCAATTTCTTCTAATGGGAGTGAGGTGTTCATTCCTAACGTAACAGTAATTGGAAAACACTTTATGACAGCTAAGGTTAATGTAATAACTCCTGGGGATTATAACATAAGAACGAGTATGGTTAATGGTATTTATTTTTCAGCAAAAGGAACATTTACTCAGGTTGAATCTGCTAAAGAAATTAAATTAATAGCTTATGGGACACCGATTAGAGAAAATGCAAGTGTTCAATATATATTGGGTACTAATTCTTTATCTGACGCTAAAAATAAATGTTCTTTTAATATTAGTGTTAGTTATCCTACCCGTAGCTTTAATATTTTAGTAATGGGGGATGAAGAGTACGGACCTGCCTATCCAAGTGGGGGAGCTTATAAGCTGTTGATGAATCCCGATAACTTTGGCCCTACTGGATTGGTAAAAACGAATGGAATTAACGTAGCAAATTATAGTGATAAGTCTGTAACGACACTTGCAGGAGCTAATAAGCTTAAAGCGGCATTAAAGAACCAGGATATAGATATTTTATTAATAGTACAAGGAGGAGCAATCACATCTGATGGGAAAGCAGCTTTAGGCGAGTTTATAGATACTGGAGGAGTTATTATTGTTTCAAATCAAGTGAATCTTTATATAGCAAAAGTTGTAAATGAAGTGGTTGAGCCAACTTATACTAATTTCTTCTCAATATATTTTAATGATGGTTCTACTGCTATCCGCAATGATCTTGCATTAGGAGCAACTGAGTTTGGTTCTATGGCAGGAAAGAAAATCACAAATTTTAAAACCAAATATTCGTATTGGGCAGATTTTGATAGTAAATATTATGAAACAATAATTCCTGCAGCGACAGGTAAAGTAGGTGATGCTCTTGTTGTTAAGAATAAAAACAAAGCTTTTATGTATATTGGTTATGGAGGATGGATGGCTTCCATTTCAGGAAGATCGACTATTGGGCCATTAAAAGCAACTATTGATGGGAGACCAGAACAATCAATTTTCGGAGGAGAAAGAGTAGATAATGCACAGTTCTTTTTAAGAGTAATGGAGTGGGCTATCAATAAGAGTTTAGAGAATAGAAAACCTTAGTATTTTAAACTACTTGAGACAAAGCTGTTCTCAAGTAGTTTTCTTTTTAATTTGATTAGAAATGAATAGATATAGAAATCAATATAGTAAGAGGTTATTTGAAGTAGTCTTGTTCTTGTTTGTGATGTTTATCCCCCTATGTATGATAGGGCAACAGACTAACGGAGCTAAGATTAGAGATAATTCAAGTAATACATCGAGTGCGGCACTTAGTGATTTAGCGATTTTAGATTTAGATAGTTCCCAAAAAGGATTTGCATTACCTCGTATGACAACAGCACAACGCAATGCCATAAGAGTTGATAAATTAAAAGACCAAGGGTTAGCGATATTTAATACTACAACAGATTGTGTTGAATATTTTAATAGTTATATTGAAGCATGGGTGAGTTTGTGTGGAGATACATTGCCTGCAGAAATAACGGTTTTACCTAATCAATGTTCTGAAATAAAGGCTGTTGGTGAATACTATCAAAATCATGAATTAGATGCTACAAATGGGATAGTTGCTAAAGTAACAACAAGTAAGGCTGGAGCATATCATATTATTGCCAGAAGTACGAATGGCTATTCTTTTGAGGCGAAAGGAAGGTTTCCTTCAACAGGGACATTTACTGTGTTTTTAAAAGGAGATGGGAAACCAAGTACAGGGTATAATGTTGATGCTAATGGACAACCAACTGTTAAAGGAGATAAATTATCTTTTGAGATTAATAATAAAGCTATTGCTTGTGATGTTTATGTTTTTGTGAATAAGGATATGCCTATTTATACGATTAATAGTGCAGTGACTAATGGTCGCTATTTTACAGCAGAAGATGTAACAACGTTAGAAACAATGACTGTGAATGTAAAAGTAGATAGAATAGGTCGTTGGGTGATGAATACAGATAATGCTACAGGAGTAAAGTTTTCAGGAGAAGGTGTGTTTACTACTACAGGAACACAGACCGTAACGTTAAAGTCAACTGGAAAAACAACGACAGCAGGAACGAATGAAGTAACGATAACAACGAATTCTTTAGTAACTTTAGGGGAACCTAATAAAACAGCAAAAACAACTTATAAAGGAGAAGGTGTAAGTTTTAATGTCGTGAATTGTTCAGAAGTAGTATTTTCTAATAAGTTTTATGTAGGAGAAGAAGTACCTTTAGGGACGACTTTAAAGTTCAAGATCCGTGTTTTAGCACCTGCTAAAAATCATACTATTGCTACTGGTTATCAAATTATAACAACAGGTAAAAGATTGATTTTTAAGTCAGGACCAATTACGTTAAATTATGATCGTTTTGCTACTGGATCTAATGCTAATATTCAAGAGGTAACTCTGACTGTTGTAGCAGGGGATCAAACTCATGGTAATAATTTTCCAGGGAAAGAAGAACTTATTTTTTTTAGCACGAGTGGTTTTAATACTTATGAATGTAATGCAGGTGAGAAAATTTATGCGGAGGTAATAACAAGGGTACCAACAACAATTAAGTTTAATTCACCATATACCAGTGTTACAAAAGGAGTTAAGTATTTACCTCCTTATGCAACTTTAGTTTCGAGTACAACGTATTTAGATGTAGAGTTTTATGCTGGTGGTACAGGAAGTGTTTCAGTATCTACAGATAAGATCAATGGTATTAGTTTTACCGGAACTTTGACTATTACAAATGGAATAGCAAAAGGAAGGTTAGCAGGAACAGGTTCAGTTGCTGCATCAATTCCTGCGGTAGATAGTAAATTTACATTAAAACGAGATGATACTAATGCTACGGTGGGAGAAGTGACAGTTGATTTTGTTTATCGTCAAATGAAAGTAGTTAGTTATGGTAACCAACTTCTTTTTGCAACTTCTGGAGGAAGAGAAAGTACTAATGGAATAAAATTATTGACGAATAAGGATATTTTTGGATGGGATGGATTAGTTCGTATAGATGGATTTCTGTATTTAGATGCTGCAGGTGTTAACTATGGTGCATTAAGTACTACTAATTCAACTGCTATTACTACTTTTCAGAATGATGTAGCAAGAGCTGATATTGTTAGTATTACAGGTTATGCTTCAAAGTACACGAATCAACTTAGTTATATTAAAGATATTATTAATAATGATAATATTGTTCTTATTTATACAGAAAGATACACAGCTAAGAGTGGAACTACATTAATAGATTCCTATCATTTAGAGTTTTCTAAATTTGTGAAGTACTTTGATTCAACGTTTGATGATAGTAATTTAACTGGAGGTGATGACCATATACTTGTAGATGGATTTAACACTGAAAATTTAGGAACTACAGGGCACTTTGCTAAATTATATGATGGTAGATTCTATGCTAAATATCCTTCTATAAAGGGATATAGTAGTATAGCTCAATCTAAGTTTGGTTTTGCTCCTACGGGAGATGAAGGAGATCATAGTTTTATATTTAACATTGTACCTAAGAATTTTAAAGCATTGTATAGAAGAAACAACCCACTGAGCAATGATGTATATGCAGTGATTCATGATAGTAAAGGACTTATTTTAATAGGGAATGCGAGGCCATTAAATGGTTTTGATTCGACTTCTATTAGTTATAATTCACCTTTAGCGATAGACAAAGTTAACTCAACACCAATAACTACGACAACGTATGGTGTAGATAAAAATAATCTAATGGAGGTAGATAATTCATATCATTTCTTAAATATGATGCTATGGTCAATTGACTATGCTCAAAAGAATAGAACACCTAAACCTTAATAAAATAAATTTTAATTTAAACAACCACCTAATATTAGGTGGTTTGTTATTTTATATGGCATAGATAAATAAAAAGAAAAGGCTTTCTTGTTTTAAATAGTATGATTTGATGTTAGAGGTTTTAAATAAAATGTTGTAGAGATACTTCTTAGAAACCTCTATCTTTGTTGTATAAAATTGAAGTTACAATGAGCGAGAATATCAATGGTTTTTCAAAACTGAGTAAAAAAGAAAAAATAGATTGGATTGTACAGGCATACTTTGCTAATAACGAGGAAGTTGTTTCGTTGATTGAACAGTATTGGAATACTGATATAGATTTGCAAAAATTGCATGATGAGTTTATTGAAAATACAATAACTAATTTCTATTTGCCTTTTGGAGTTGCTCCTAATTTTTTAATTAACGACCGGTTATACACTGTTCCGATGGTTATTGAAGAGAGTTCTGTGGTTGCAGCGGCATCAAAGGCTGCTAAGTTTTGGGCAAAACGTGGAGGATTTAAAGCAACAATTTTAGGAACTGAAAAAATAGGACAAATACACTTTATTTATAAAGGGGATAAGGAGAAATTAGTTCAATTTATTCATTCTATTCAAGAGCGTTTTTACAAAGATACCTTGTCTATTACCCAAAATATGCAGAAACGCGGAGGCGGGATCTTAGCAATAGAATTAAGGGATAAGACTAAAGAGGTGGATAATTATTATCAATTGCATGTGACGTTTGAAACAAAAGATAGTATGGGGGCAAACTTCATTAACTCTTGTTTAGAACAAATTGCTAAAACATTGAAAGCAGAAGCATTGCAATATACAGCGTTTACAGCAAGTGAAAAAGCAATTGATGTAGTGATGAGTATACTGTCAAACTATGTGCCTAATTGTGTGGTACGTGCTGAGGTAAGTTGTCCTATAGAAGATTTAAAAGGGAAAGACATACAAGAGCCTCAACTATTTGCAGAGAAGTTTGTACAAGCTGTACGCATTGCTGAAGTAGAACCTTTTAGAGCTGTAACGCACAACAAAGGAGTGATGAATGGGGTAGATGCGGTAGTGGTAGCTACAGGGAATGATTTTCGTGCAATAGAAGCTGGTGTACATGCCTATGCTGCTCGTAATGGACAATACAGTAGTTTGTCACATGCGTCAATTGAAAATGGGATCTTTAGGTTTTGGATTGATCTACCTTTAGCTTTGGGAACAGTAGGGGGATTAACTTCGTTGCATCCAATGGTGAAAGTAGCTTTGCAAATGCTTCAAAAACCTTCTGCAACTGAATTGATGCAGGTGATTGCTGTGGCTGGACTGGCACAAAACTTTGCTGCTGTGAAATCGCTAACAACAACTGGAATTCAACAAGGACATATGAAGATGCATTTGATGAATATATTAAATCAATTTAAAGCAACGGATGCTGAACGTATAAAAGTAGTTGCTCATTTTGAAAAGAATGTAGTATCGCATAGTGCTGTAGTTGAATTATTAGAAAGTTTGAGAAAATAATGATTCAAGAATTTTACAGTAATGGAAAACTGTTAATTACAGGTGAATATGTTGTGTTGGATGGAGCACAAGCATTTGCTTTGCCTACAAAATATGGACAGTCACTTCGAATAGAAGCGATAGAAGAACCTATAATTTATTGGACCTGTATAGATGCGGATGGAAGTGTTTGGATGCAAGAACAGCTAACAGTTGACTTATTGTTAGCTAAGGAAGAGGTTGAGGGGAGTGCATATTTAAAAACGTTGGTTGAGGTTTTGCGTGCTGCACATCGACAAAATGACTCTATATTACAAGGGGATAGAGGTTTTAAAGTATTAGCAACATTAACTTTTCCTCGGTTATGGGGATTAGGGACATCTTCTACTTGGATTAATAATATAGCACAATGGTTTGGAATTAATGCTTTTCAATTACTTCATGATTCATTTGGTGGGAGTGGATATGATATTGCATGTGCACAACATGATACTGGAATATTCTATTTGAAAAATAGTATTGCTACACCTACTGTAAAAACTATAGATTTTAACCCTGTTTTTAGAGAACAATTGTTTTTTGTATATCTCAATCAAAAGCAGAGTAGTAAAGTAGCTATTGCTAATTATCGCAAAAAAAGTCATACAATCAATAACCAAATAAAACGGATCAGTGAGATTGGAATAGCCATGTCACAGTGCCTGAATTTGAAAGAGTTTATGCATTTGATGCAAGAACATGAAGAGATTATGAGTGCGCTATTAGAAATAGAAACAGTACAACAGCGATTGTTTACGGATTTTGATGGAACAATAAAGAGCTTGGGAGCATGGGGAGGTGATTTTATATTGGTGGCCTCTGAGAATGATCCTACAGACTATTTTAAGATGAAAGGATATGAAGTCATATTATCTTATGATGAAATGATAAAATAGAAAATACGAGATAATACTAAAAGACTACTTCTAATATGGGGTAGTTTTTTTTTGTTATAGGATTGAAATAAAAGGGTTGTTTTATGAGTTTAGTTGTTTAGAATCATTTTATTAGATGGCTGTAAGAAGGGATGTTTTTAGAATATTGTTTCTTTTTGTCAGTTTTTGTTGAGATAATATCTTTTTTTGAAGTTTTTGGAGGGAAACTAATGATAAAATAATAATATTACGAGAAGATAAATGTTTGAATATTAAATATTAATAAAAAAATACTTTGTTATTAATAGCGCTTTTAGGTATATTTGTCGTCTTGTCATTCTGAAACGAAGAAAGGATAAGAATATAGGAAACAACAACTTTTAGTTTTTTTGAGCAATTAAACAAATGGACGAAAGTCACAAATTAGGCCAACAATATTGTTGGCCTTTTTGTTTATCTTTATAAGAGCTAAATAGAGATATACGATAGAATTTAAGATGCAATATTGGTGTTATAACCCTTGGGAGCTGGAAGGAATAGAGGAGACTGAAAGTTATTTTGAGATAAATGCAGAAGGAGTGTATTGTCGTAGCATAACTAAGTCTAAAGGAATATTTTATTCAAGTAGTATTGATGTAGAGCACCCGATTTTTTTCTTACCAGAGACTCTGTTTGAAAAAGAAGATCACAAGTATATGACAGCCATAACGAAGAATTATTTTGATACGTTGTGGCAATGTAAACAAACTACTTTTCAAGTGGAATGGGAATTAACAAAGAGATTGTTTAATACAGGAACTATTGTAAAGGGATTTATTGTTTGTTTTTATCCTCAAGGAGTTATTCTGTCTGTAGATTCTTTATTTTATGTATTAGTTGATTACGATGTTTTGAAAGTGAGAATAGGAGTAGCTAATATGTACCCAAGGAAAGATGTGGTTGTAGAGATAAAGGGATTTGATGAGATTAATAATTGGTTGTTGGGTCAACCTCAAGAATTATAAAGATGTCTAAAATAAATGATGTAATGAGATTTGTAACTCATAGGCCTTGGGAGATGCCAAAGGAGAAATGGGTATATTATCAAGAGTGGAATCGCTTGTTGTTTTTCCATTTTGAAGTACCATTTGAAGTACTTCGAGCTTTGGTACCAGAGACGTTAGAAATAGATGTTTTTGAAGAAAAATGTTATATATCTATCGTGCCTTTTACTATGGAGAAAATACGTCCAAGAAGTCTTCCTGCAGTCAGTTTTATTTCAGATTTTGAAGAATTAAATGTCAGAACATACGTAAAGAAAGAGGGTAAGGCAGGGGTATATTTTCTAAACATAGAAGCAGGAAAAAGCTTATCTGCTTATGTATCGAGAAAGTTGTCTGGATTGCCTTACGAAAAAGCAATTATGCAAAGAAGAGAAGGATATTACTCATCACATAATTCTGTAAAAGATTTTTCGTTTGAAGCAAAGTATAAAATAGGGGCAATAGTACAAGAAAAAACACCTTTGCAGATATGGCTTACAGAGCGTTATTGCTTGTATGTGTTTGATAAAAAGAAGTTGTATCGCTATCAAATTCACCACAAAGAGTGGAAAATAAAAGAAATAACGTTTGACAAATTATCTATTGATTATACAATAGGAGATGTGAGATTGACAGAAGATCAAGTGTTGTGTCCTAATTATTCTGATGGAATAGTGGTTGTCTCTTGGGGCAGAGAACAAGTGAAATAAATAATAAAGAAGCTTTATGACAAGAGTTGTGAAGCTTTTTTTATGTTTGATAATGAGTGAGATATATAAAATTTAGAAGTTACAAGAAACTTATTTATCTTTGAGTAAAAAGCATTGCGATGACTAAAAAATACAAAATTATTATTCCAGAACCTTGTAGTGAGGATTGGAATTTAATGACACCACAAGAGAAAGGGAGGCATTGTGCTGTGTGTGACAAAGTGGTTGTTGACTTTAGTCATGCCACTCGACAAGAAATTGTCAATCATATTGGTAATGTTGGAGAAGTATGTGGTCGTATTCCTTTACGCTTTTTAGAAGAACAATCAGAAAGAGAAAAGACAAAAAAGTCATTTGGTTTAAATGGATTGGTAGCAACAGTAGTGAATCTATTGGCATTGACCACAACAGTATCTTATGTAGCTGCAAAGGAAGTAAAGCCTATGGTTGTCATAGAAAAAAATGATACACCAGAACAGGTAGGAATTGGGCTTGTAATGAAAACGGATTCAATAAAAGGAATTGTAAAGAGCGAAGACGGTAAATATGGATTGAGTCGTACACTTGTTCAACTAAAAGGAACGAATCATTGTACAGTAACAGATGCTAAAGGACAATTTTCTTTAGAGGTTTATTCCCATCGCTTGAAAGATGATAGCAAATTAGTGTTTACAAAAGCAGACTATGAACCTTTGGAAATAGAAATAAAAGATATCAACAAACCTATTAAAGTTGTATTGAAACCAAGGTATATAGAAGGGACAGCATATGGTAAGTACTATGTAGAAGAAGTTATAGACTGTGAAGGAAATAAAATATAGTTATGAGTTATCGATTAGAAATACCTGAGCCTTGTGGAGAGGAATGGAACTTAATGACTCCAAAAGAGAAGGGGAGGCATTGTGCTGTGTGTGACAAAGAGGTTGTTGACTTTAGTGCTGCTACTCGACAAGAGATTATAGATTATATAGATAGTGATAATGAAGTATGTGGTCGAATTCCTATGCATTTTTTAGAAGAACAATCAGAAAGGGAAAAGACAAAAAAGTCATTTGGTTTAAATGGATTGGTAGCTACAGTAGTTAATTTATTGGCATTGACTGCAACAGTATCTTATGTAGCTGCAAAGGAAGTAAAGCCCATGGTTGTCATGAAAAAAAATGATACACCAGAACAGGTAGGAATTGGGCTTGTAATGAAAACGGATTCTATAAAAGGAATTGTAAAGAGCGAAGATGGTAAATATGGATTGAATCATACACTTGTTCAAGTAAAAGGAACTGATTATTGTACAGTAACAGATGCTAAAGGACAATTTTCTTTAAAGGTCTATTCACATCACTTGAAAGATGATAGCAAATTAGTGTTTACAAAAGCATACTATGAACCTTTAGAAATAGAAATAAAAGATATTGATAAACCGATTGAAGTAGTATTGGAAAGAAAATACAAAAACAAGATGGTGACTGGTAAGCCTATTTTAGAGAAGATTATAGACTGTGAAGGAAATGAAATATAGTTATGAGTTATCGCTTAGAAATACCCGAGCCCTGTGGTGAAGATTGGAACTTAATGACTCCGCAAGAAAAGGGGAGGTATTGTACTGTGTGTGATAAAGTGGTTGTTGACTTTTCTAAAGCGACAAAGCGAGAGATTATAACACATATCAAGAAAGAAGGGAAAATATGTGGTCATGTACCTCAAGTATTTATCAATACCAATTTGGTAGACGAAAGTGAGAGACAAGCTTTTGGTATAAAAGGCTTGGTAGCTACTGTGGTGAACCTATTGGCACTAACTACTACAGTACAGGCACAAGTAAAGGAAGAGCCTCAACAAGAGGTGAGTCCTATTTTAGAAAAAATAGATCAGCAGAAGCAAGAAATAGAAAATACTTATATTAAAGACAGTAACGTAATAAAGGGTGTAGTTTTAAGTGCTTCAGACAGTCTGCCTTTACCTGGAGCAATAGTAATGTTGAAAGAAACTCGTGATGAGGTGCATAGTAATCTTTATGGGGAATTTGAGATAAAGAATCCTAAACATACCACAAATGTGTTGTGGATAACTTATACAGGATTTGAAACAAAAGAGATACATATTAGTCCTAATAGTAGAAATAATATAACAGTTTATCTAAACGAAGAATCACCAATCATAGATGGATTAATTATTATTAGAAAGAAGAAAAAGAGATTTTGGTTGTTTTAAAATAATAGAAGTTATGAGTTATCGCTTAGAAATACCCGAGCCATGTGGTGAAGATTGGAACTTAATGACTCCTCAAGAGAAAGGGAGGCACTGTGCTGTGTGTGATAAAGTAGTTATTGACTTTTCTAAAGCGACAAAGCGAGAGATTATAGCACATATCAAGAAAGAAGGGAAAATATGTGGTCGTGTTCCTCAAGCATTTATCAATACTAATTTGGTAGACGAAAGTGAGAGACAAGCTTTTGGTATAAAAGGTTTGGTAGCTACTGTGGTGAACCTATTGGCACTAACTACTACAGTACAGGCACAAGTAAAGGAAAAGCCTAAACAAGAAGTGAACTCTGTCTTAGAAAATAAATCTTCTACAATGGATGAACAGCATCCAGTAATACAAGATGTTGATAAAGGAAATACTAAAACAATAAGGGGAAGAGTATTGAGTGCTTCTGATAACTTGCCTTTACCTGGAGCAAGTATATCTATTATGGGTACTCAAGAAGGTGTTTTAGCTGATTTGGAAGGAAAGTTTGAGATAACAGTTCCATTAGATACCACAAATGAGTTGTGGATAGATTTTATAGGATTTGAGACAAAAAAGATACGTGTTCGACTTGAGAGCAGTAATTACATTAAAGTTTCTTTAAAGGAAGAAACAGAACAGCTTTCAACAGGATTAATTATTGTAACAAAGAAGAAAAAGAGATTTTGGTTGTTTTAAAATAATAGAAGTTATGAGTTATCGCTTAGAAATACCTGAACCATGTGGTGAAAATTGGAACTTAATGACTCCTCAAGAGAAAGGGAGGCACTGTGCTGTGTGTGATAAAGTAGTTATTGACTTTTCTAAAGCTACAAAGCGAGAGATTATGGTCCATATTAAGAAAGAAGGGAAAATATGTGGTCGTGTTCCTCAAGCATTTATCAATACTAATTTGGTAGATGAAAGTGAGAGACAAGTTTTTGGTATAAAAGGTTTGGTAGCTACTGTGGTGAACCTATTGGCTCTAACTACTACAGTACAGGCACAAGTAAAGGAAGAGCCTAAACAAGAGGTGAGTCCTATCTTAGAAAAGAAATCTTCTACGATGAATGAACAGCATTCAGTAATACAAGATGTAGATAAGGAAAATACTAAAATAATAAAGGGAACAGTATTCAGTGCTTCTGATGGTTTGCCTTTACCCGGAGCAACTGTATTTATTAAAGGTACTCAAGAAGGTGTATCTACTGATATGGATGGAAAGTTTAGTTTAAGTATTTACAATTATTCACCATCAAATAAATTAATCATAGTGTTTGAATTTATAGGATTTGAAAGAAAAGAAATAGCTATTAGAAAGATAAAAGAAAATGAAGTTGTAGTATTTTTAAAAGAATCTACTTCTCTTCTGGGAGAAGTAATTGTTCTTGAAAAGAAAAAGAGGTTGTGGTTTTTTTAATAAAGAAAATAAAGAGAGAAAATAAATGAAACGAGGTAAGGTATTATTGATAGTAGCATTGATTATGCTGTCTATTGGGATGAGTTTAATAGCAATAGAAAATTTTGCAATAGGGGTGTTTCTTCTTTTATCTGCGGTTGTTGTATTGTTGTTTGCTTTGATAATAGGAGCGAAAGAAAAGCGAATGGAAAAAAAGTAGAATAGATGGTTGTATAAAAGGGGATGATAGATTGTCTGAAAGAGAAATATGACAACTGTATTAATTGTTAGTCAATAATCATAAATGAAAGAATTAAGATAAACGTTTTTGTAAGTTTTTTATTTTATTCTCTCTTTCCCAATCAAAAGCAGCAGAGGTTTGAGATACATATTGTAGTAAAAACAAAGTCTTTTGGTTTAAAAGTACACTTTTTGGGTATAAAGACTTTCTGCATTTTGTAGCCATTACTTCCAAAACATCAGCAAGGTTTTCTATATTATCCAAATTGAACCCATCGATTTGTAATAAAATATCCAACGCTTTTGTGTTTTCTAAAAGAATAAAATTTTCGATATCTAAGTTAATATCTTCTTTTAACCCAGAGACGAAGTCTTGTATTTGATGCTCTGATTGAAAATCATCAGGTGGTAAAGAATTAAAAACGGCTCTAAGTAATTGAGCCGTTTGTTGTATTAATCGAAGTACTAAATCTCTTTTTTCCATTAACGTGCAGGTCTAAGAGTATTGCTAAAAGTAACTTTAAAAGGAGTTTCTTTATTACCATTGTTTTTCATTACATAGATAAATTTAAACATTTTAGCGTGATCACTTGAAATAGTTAGTGTGCCTTTAGTGAAGTTATCTGATAATATAATGTCATGGGTATTGTCAACTCTTACTGATTTAGCAATTCCTGTTTTTAGATCACTCATTGTCATAGCGTGATAAATAGTTTTGCTATTATTCTTTATAGTAATATTTTCTCCTTTGTATCCTTGTGTAAGAACAATTACAGAGTATTTTTTCTCTGTTGCATTCATTCCTTTAAGGTAGTTGTTTTTAGAGTTGTCAGATACAGAACGGAAGTCATCTCTTACTTGAGCATAGTCTGGTAAATCCATTACGTCTTCAGCTTCTGGCAGTCTGTCTTCTTCTTTGATTTTTTCGATTTTCTCTTCAACAGTCAGTTCTTTTTCAGGTGTAAAAATAGATTTAGTTGTTTTACACATAGAGAACAAGAGAATTAAAGCTAAAAAGGGTAGTTTTTTCATTTTCTTAATTTAACGATGATAGGTATGCGATCGTAAGTAAGTATCTTTGTTGCTGTAAAGTTAAATTTTTAAGCTTAGAAAAAAAAGATAACTTGTTGAAATATAGTTAAAAGATATATTGATGAATTACGATATAGTAATAATTGGCGGAGGAGCAGCAGGTTTTTTTACTGCTATTAACTTGGCAGAGAAGAACACACAACTAAAAATAGCGATTGTTGAGCGCGGTAAGGATGTCTTATCTAAAGTTAAGATTTCAGGAGGAGGGAGATGTAATGTTACCCATGCTTGTTTTGAACCTAAAGAGTTAACAAGGTTTTATCCTCGAGGTGAAAAAGAGTTATTAGGGCCTTTTCATCAGTTTTGTTCTGGAGACACAATAGCTTGGTTTGAAGATCATGGAGTAACACTTAAGATAGAGGAAGATGGACGTATGTTTCCAGATACCGATTCGTCTCAAACAATAATTGATTGTTTTGTACAAGCGGCGAAAAAAGCTAAAGTACAGGTGTTAACAAGTACAAGTGTACAACAGATCTATAAAGGAGAACGTGGGTATAAGTTGGATACTACAGCAGGAACTATTACTTGTATAGACTTGGTGTTAACTACAGGAAGTAATCCAAAAATATGGGATATGGTAGAAGAAATGGGACATAAGATAGTGAAACCAGTACCATCGTTATTTACATTCAACATAAAGGATGAACGTATAAAAGATTTGATGGGAATAGCTACCCTTGCAGAGGTACGTGTGAAAGACACTAAGTTGGAAGCCAGTGGGCCATTGTTGGTAACACATTGGGGAATGAGTGGTCCTGGTATTTTGCGTTTGTCTGCTTGGGGAGCAAGAATCTTAGCAGAAAAAAATTATCAGTTTCAGATTGTTGTTAATTGGTTGCCTCAATATGATAAAGAATCGATTAAAGAAGAATTGCAGGTTATTAGAAAAGAACATGCAAAAAAGAATGTTGTAAAACGTATTGCTATTGAATTGCCTAATAGACTGTGGGAACGTTTAGTTGTTATCTGTGGTATTGACGACCAAACAAAATGGGCTGAGGTAAATAATAAACAGTTGGAAAGATTGAGTGAAGAATTGACTGAGGGAGTGTATCAAGTGAATGGTAAAAGCACTTTCAAAGATGAGTTTGTTACTGCAGGAGGGATAGAATTAAAAGAGGTGAACTTTAAAACCATGCAAAGTAAGATGTATGGTAATCTGTATTTTGCGGGAGAAATATTAAATATAGATGCAATAACAGGAGGATTTAACTTTCAGAATGCTTGGACAACTGGATATTTGGTAGCTCAAGCAATTGCAGAAAAGCATTTGAACAATGAAATTTAGTTATTACAATTTAAGTAGCCGTATTATGCTACTTATAACAAGTTTAGGACCTTTTTTAGGGATGGCTATTTTCTTTCTGTTATACGGAAATGGAATGAGTAAAGTATTGAGTATTGTTTTACTATTTTTAGCAGTTGTTTTCTTTTGTAAAGCAATGTGTTTGAAAGTGAATATTGATGAAAAAGGAATTATATACCAAGGAGTGTTTAATAGAAAAGTGTTGGAATGGGATGCAGTAGAGGATGTTTTAATTGTAGTAAGAGAAAGACGTTCAGTACCTGATTACTATAAGTTTGATGAATGGATGGATGCTGGGAAAAAAGGTAAAAGTTATTTTTTACTATTTCGAACAACTACTGGTTTTCCTGAAAACCCTATGTTTATGTTTAGTGCTCCTATTGGAGAAGATTATATTAGTGTACAGTTCCGCCCTAAACTTGCAGAGGCTGTACAGAAATACTTTTATAAGAAATAATACTGTTGAAATACAAATAATGAGATGTTGTGATATATAGTATTCAATGAAAATTGTGTTTATAAAGATTAAAAGTGTATTTTTAATTGTTAAAAAAATAATTTATGATTGATAAAATAAAATATACAGCTAAGATTTCGTCTATAGGCGTGTTTAATTTTGTAGTAATGGTTTTTCTGGGAGCTTTTAGTGCAGCAATGACATTTACGATTGGTTTAATGTTGTTGATGTATGGATCGCACATGAATGCAGGTCATACTTCTGGAGAGTTTGTTCTTATTGCTTTGGCAATGGTTTATCCTATTCAGTCTATCGCGTTGTTGTTGACAGTTATTAGTGTTTATTTTATTTATGCAATGTCTACAAGTTATGCAATTAAAAAAGTTGCAAGTAAGCTTGTTGCGGATAAATCAGAAAGTCTGTTATATCCAGTAATTGATAAGGCTTTGGATAAAACAATGGGAGGATACGATGAGGAGGCTAAAAGTAATATGGTACAGAAAGGTACTGACTTTGCCTTGTTGCAAATGAAGGCTATTGATAATATAAAAAATGAAAGCAATAATATTTGGGTAAGAAGATTACTGGTAATGGGTTTTGAAAAATTGCGATTAGATGATATTCCTTTTGGAGAAGAAAAAGGTAATGTAAGAGAGGCAATAAAGATGAAGATTGTAGGGTTTATTCAAGATTTTGCAACACCTGACAGAAAAAAATATTGGTATATTTTATTGTACCATTGGTTAGTTGTTTTGATGATTGTAATAACGAGATAATTATTGTTTTATAAAATATTAAAGGTTGCTGAGAAATTGGTGACCTTTTGTTTTGTATCTAAAAAACGGTAGGAAACATCGTTTTCTAAGAAAAGGTAGTATTTTTGTATTTCAAGTTGAAATGCAAAAAGAATGAATATACAAGATTTTATATTTAAACAAGAAGTAGATACATCAAAAGTGATGCAGGGAGTGTTTTCTTGGAGTGCACCAAGTAATATTGCTTTGGTAAAATATTGGGGTAAGAAAGAAAATCAAATACCTGCGAATCCTTCGTTGAGTTTTACATTGAGTAATTGTAAAACAATAACTACCATGGAGTATAAAGTAAAATCGGAGAAAGGGATTAGTTTTGAATTATTGTTTGAAGGAAAGCCAAAAGAAGATTTTAAACCAAAGGTTCAGAAATTTTTTGAACGCATTGTTCAATATTGCCCTTATATTGAAAATTATCACTTTGTAATTGATACGCAAAATACATTTCCTCATAGTTCAGGAATTGCTTCTTCTGCATCAGGTATGGCTGCAATGGCTGTAAATGTAATGTCGTTAGAAAAAGCAATTTACCCTGAAATGACAGAAGAGTACTTTGATGCTAAAGCATCTTTTTTAGCTCGTTTAGGATCAGGGAGTGCTTGTAGAAGTATTTCTGGAAGTATTGTAGTATGGGGTGAACATAAAGGAATAGTAAATAGTTCGGATCTGTATGGAGTACCATTTGGAGATACTGTACATGAGAATTTTAAAAGTTATTGCGATGTAATCTTATTGGTAGACAAAGGGGAGAAGAAAGTATCGAGTACTGTAGGGCATGAGTTGATGCATAATCACCCATTTGCACAACAGCGATTTGCACAAGCGCATGAAAACTTAGAGGTATTAAAACAAGTGTTGATAAGCGGAGATCAAGAAGCTTTTATCAAAATAGTGGAAAGTGAAGCTCTAACGTTGCATGCTATGATGATGACCTCAATGCCATATTTTATTTTGATGAAACCAAATACATTGCAAATCATTGAGAAGATTTGGGATTTCAGAGCAAAAACAAGTATTCCTCTGTGCTTTACACTGGATGCAGGAGCTAATGTTCACTTGTTGTTTCCAAATACAGATAAGGATTTTGTGATGACATTTGTTCGTCAAGAACTATCAGATTTATGTCAAAACCAACACTTTATAGAAGATAGGGTAGGATTTGGTTCAGAAAGGATAAAATAGAATCAAATATTTTTTGTACTTTTATACTATATAACAAATATTGAAGTGTATCTAAAATGTTTGACTATGAGAAAGACTATTAAATTAATGGGAATAGCACTTTGTACCTTGATGGTATATCAAGGAGCAAATGCACAATCGGTAATGGGAGAACAAAATCCTAACTATCGAGTAAGTATGGATAAGTATATGGTTTTGGTTGATTCTATAACAAGAGACTTTGGAACAACTGAACAAAATACTTATAAAGCTTATGATTGGTACGAAGCTAAACAAGAGCGTAAAGCTCAGAAAAAGCAGTGGCGTCATGAGGAAAGAATGGAACGTGCTAAGAATAGAGGATATTATTCTAACTCGTACTATGATGGTTATTACGGTAATGGGTATAATACAGGATACTACAATAACTACCACAGTAGAGGATGGGGATGGAATCTGATTCCTCGTATTGGTTTTAATACAGGTAATTGGTCGTTCTATTGGTAAAAGAAAAAATTGAAGTAGAAGTATAAAGAAAAAAGAAGAATAAATGAAACGCATAGTATTCGCATTATTATTAGCTGGAGCTGGAATATTAAGTACATCTTGTGGAAGACAAGTAACACGTGTTAGTACAGAAGAAACAATAGATATCAGTGGGAAATGGAATAATACAGATTCAAGAGAGGTAGCAGAAGAGATGACTAATCAGATTCTTTCTGGAGCTTGGATTGGTAATCATCAAGAAGAATTTGCAGGTAAAAAACCTGTAGTAATTGTTGGTGTAGTAAATAATAAAAGCCATGAGCATATTGATGCTGAGACTTTTGTGAAAGATGTGGAACAATCTTTTATCAAATCTCAGAGAGTACGTTTAGTACAAGGAGGTAAAAAACGTGAAGAGTTACGTGGAGAACGTGCAGATCAACAAACTAATGCTTCTGTTTCTACAATGAAGAAATTTGGTTTAGAGAATGGAGCAGATTATATTCTACAAGGATCGATTAACTCAATCGTTGATGCTCATAAAAAGAAAAAAGTAGTTTACTATCAAGTGAATTTGGAATTATCTCATATTCAAACAGGGGAAGTAGTTTGGATAGGAGATAAGAAAATCGCTAAATATGTAAAACGTTAATAAAAACCTTATAGCAAATGGTTTCAAAACAAACCATACAGTATAGTACAAGAACATCAATACTCTTTGTGTTGATGTTCTTCGTATTTGGATGTGCGTCATATCATGATAGAATTACGGACTATTATCAAAAAGTAGGTGATACAAACTATGAAGAGGCAAATAAAGCTTTAGATAAGAATAAACTGATTCAAAAAACTCGAAATCAGTTACTTTTCAATATGGAAAAAGGAAGAGTAACTCATTTGATGGGACAGTATAAAGAGAGTAATGATTATTTGAATAAAGCAGATGAATTAGTAGAAGAAGGCTTGAAAAGTACAGGAGATGTAGCAATCGGGTTATTTTTAAATTCAATGTCTCAAAATTATAAAGGAGAGGAGTTTGAATTGTTTATGATTCATTATTACAAGGCTCTAAATTATTTGTATTTAGGTAATTCAGAAGAAGCCATCGTTGAAGCAAGAAGAATTACACTTCAAAATTATGCACAAGGAGATAAGTACAATGAAAAAGCCTCTCGCTATTCAAAAGATGCTTTTTCATTTATTATGCAAGGGCTAATTTATGAGCAAAGTGGAGATTACAATAATGCTTTTATCGCTTATAGAAATGCTGTCGAAGTATATCAAGGAGCTACAGGAGGAATGTATTATGGCGTATTAATGCCTGAGAACTTAAAATATGATGTAATGAGAATGGCTTATAAAATGGGCTTTTCGAGTGAACTTCAGACATATGAACGTCAATTTAAAATGAAGTTTAAAGACTATAAGCCAACAGAAGGAGGTGAATTAGTTCTGCTTTGGGAAAATGGGCGTGCTCCTATTAAGGAACAAGAGAATCTCTTATTTACTTTGGTAAAAGGAGAAGATGGAGCTTTAGTCTTTACTAATGCATTAGGAATTATGATTCCTTTAGATTTTGGATTGGCTGGCAAAACGACCTTAAATGATGTGCATAGTGTTAATGTTGCTTATCCTAAATACATTGTTCAGAAACCTCCTTATACCTTAGCTAAGGTAAGTGTGAATAGTGATAAAAAATTTAATTTTGAAAAAGTAGAGGATATTGATGCTCTTGCTGTGATGACCTTAAAGGAGCGTGCTGGAAAAGAGATGAGTCAAATTTTAACTCGTTTAGCTATAAAGAAAGCAGCGGAGTATTCGTTGAAAGCAGCAGCTAAGTCTAATGGTTCTAATGGAGAGAACAACGCTGTATTGGAGGGCTTGGGCTTGGGAGTGCAATTGTATAGTTTATTTTCTGAAAAGGCAGATACGCGAAATTGGCAGACTCTACCCGCTACAATTAATTATGTTCGAGTACCTTTGATTAAAGGGAAAAATCAAATAACTGTTGAATTAGAAAGAAGTTCAGGACAGAGGATTGAACATAAAATAGAGGTAGAAGGAAATGGAAAAATGCAGTTCCATAACTTTGCGACCATGAAGTAATATTAAGATGAGTGAGAATAAAGTATGTACACATTGTAAATCACAAATAGTTTGTAATGTGGATGATATAAATAATTGTGATTGTTCACAAATAACAATTACTAATGAAACAAGAATGTTTCTGGCGAATTCTTTTCATAAGTGTTTATGTAATGACTGCTTGATGAAGTTTAATCAGATGCTTACAGATACAAAAGGACAAGATTTTCCTAAACGGAGAAGTGAGATGATTGAAGGACTACACTATTATGAAGAGAATGGTTATTTTGTTTTTACAGAATTATATCATTTGTTGAAGGGACAGTGTTGTCAAAATGGATGTAGACATTGTGTTTATGGTTTTAAAAACCGTTTTTTATAAAAAGTAGCTTGATTGTCAAGTATCAAAAGATATAATGTGTATTTTTGCACAATAAATTGCTTTAATTAATTATGAAAGGACCTTTATTTTACTCAAAAATTCTTCTTTTTGGAGAATATGGAATCATTAAAGATTCTAAAGGTTTGTCGATTCCGTACAATTTTTATAAAGGAGCTTTAAAGGTAGAAGATAACCTTGAAGGAGTAGCGATGCGCTCTAATGAGAGTTTACAGAACTTTGTTGCTTACTTAAAAGATTTGCAAGAAACAGAACCTAATCTTGTACAGTTTGACTTGGAGAGATTAGATAGAGATATTGCAGCAGGACTTTACTTTGACTCAAGTATTCCACAAGGATATGGAGTGGGAAGTAGCGGAGCTTTAGTTGCAGCGGTTTATGATCAATATGCTTTAGATAAAATTACTGTTTTAGAGAATCTAACAAAAGATAAGTTGTTAGTGTTAAAAGGTATTTTTGGAAAAATGGAAGCCTTTTTTCATGGAACAAGTTCTGGATTAGATCCATTAAATAGTTATTTAAGTTTACCAATTTTAATTAATTCAAAAGATAATATTGAACCTACAGGCATTCCTTCTCAAAGCGTAGATGGAAAAGGAGCTGTATTTTTAATAGACTCTGGTATAGTTGGAGAAACTGCTCCAATGATTACTATCTTTATGGAGAAATTGAAAGACCAAGGGTTTCGTCAGGTTTTGAAAGAGCAATTTGTAAAACATACAGATGCTTGTGTAGAGAATTTCTTGAAGGGAGATATAAAAGCTTTGTTTAGCAATACGAAAGAGTTGTCAGCAGTAGTTTTAAATCACTTTAAACCGATGATTCCAGAACAATTCCATCAAGTATGGAAAAAAGGAATTGAAACAAATGATTATTATTTAAAACTTTGTGGTTCAGGAGGTGGAGGATATATCTTAGGGTTTACTCCAGATATTGATAAAGCTAAGGAATCATTAAAAGACTATAAATTAGAAGTGGTTTACCAATTCTAATTAATATAAACGATATATTATAACCTCTCAAGATTTAGTTGAGATAAAGAATTTGAAAGAAGGATGTTATCTCGTAAAAATAAGTTACTCATAACAAAAGTATTTAGTTTGTTCTCCGTGGTGAGAGGTTATAATATATTTATTATTGTAATTGCACAATATCTGGCGTCTATTTTCATCTTTGCACCTCAAAAAAGAGCTTTAGACGTTATTTTAGATTGGAATTTATTTCTTATTATATTTGCTTCATCTTTAGCAATAGCAGGTGGTTACATCATCAATAATTTTTACGATGCAGAGAAAGACCTAATTAATAGACCTAATAAATCAATGTTAGATCGTTTAGTTAGTCAAGCTACAAAGCTTAGAGTTTATTTTGCAATGAACTTTTTAGCTGTTGGTATTGTTCTCCCTGTTTCGTATCATGCATCCATCTTTTTTTCAGCTTATATTTTCTTATTATGGTTTTATTCACATAAGTTAAAAAAATATCCTATTATAGGGAATTTGGTTGCTTCTATGCTTGCAATATTACCATTCTTTGGTATTTTGATGTACTTCAAGTTCTTTTATGTTTCGATTTTTATTCACGCTTTTTTCTTGTATTTAATTATATTAGTGAGAGAGGTAGTAAAAGATATGGAAAATATAAAAGGAGATTTTGCTAATAATTACCAAACAATTCCAGTGAGATTTGGAGAAAAGCGAGCGAAAGAGGTTATTAGTTTTTTAGTAGTACTTACTTTATTTCCTATTTTTTTATTGGTGAATAACGAACATGTAGGTTATATGTCGTATTATTTCTATTTAAGTATAGTAGTACTTGTCTTGTTCTTATATAGGTTGTGGATGTCACATACAATTGTAGAATATCATCGTTTACATCTAAGTTTAAAACTGCTTATTTTATTAGGTGTTTTTTCTATTATGTTGATTAATCCAGAAGTTGTTGTTAGTGGGACAATATTGCTTGAGGAATCATTATAATGATTAAAAATAGCTGAAAGTTTTATAGAATTGAAATTAAAGCATGAGATTCGCTATCTTTGCAAAAATATTTGGATAATGAATAACGGTAAGTCAAATTCAAGAAATAATAAATCAAGTCGTTCTGGAGGAAGTAAAAATTCAACAGGGCGTAAAACTTATTCGAAAGAAGGAGGAGCAGGTGAAAGAAAGTTCTCTAAGCCACTTGATAGAAAACCAAAGCCAAAAGCTAAACCTCAAAAGGAAGCTTCTGAAGCAGATGGGATGCGATTGAATAAATATATAAGTAATTCAGGTGTTTGTTCTCGTCGTGAGGCAGATATCTATATTGTATCAGGTAACGTAAAAATAAACGGAGAAGTAGTTGTAGAGTTAGGACATAGAGTTATGCCAGGAGATGTGGTAAACTTTGATGGAACACTTATTACTCCTGAAAAAAAGATTTATGTACTATTAAATAAACCAAAAGGATTTGCTACACTAAATGAAAGTATAATTAGTGCAGAAAATGTATTGAGTTTAGTAAAGTCTGCATCAAAAACTCCTCTTGCTCCTGTTGGACGTATGGATAAAACGACAATGGGATTAATGCTATTTACAAATGATAGCAATTTATTACAGAAACTAAATTCACCAGAACAACGTTCTTCAAAATTATATCAAGTATCAATTGATAAAAATTTAAAATACGAAGATTTAGAAAAAATAAAGAAAGGTCTGTATATTGATGAAAAGAGAGTTTTCGTAGAGGAAATTGCTTATGTAGAAGATCAACCTAAGACAGAGATTGGAATCAAACTAAAAGCTTCAAATGTAAAGTTAGTTAGAGCTTTATTTGAAAGTTTAGATTATAATGTTATAAAAGTAGACCGTGTAATGTACGGTCCTTTAACAAAGTGGAATCTACCACGTGGAAAATGGAGATTTTTAACAGAAGAAGAAGTTAGCCGTTTGAAAAATGGATAATAGAAAAAGCTCATCAAATTTGATGAGCTTTTTTAGTAAATTTATAAGTGAAGAAAGCAATTATTCAAAAGATCGTTCAGCTAATAGTTGTTTTTTCCCATCAGTGATAATGTATTTTTTTGTCCATAAACAACCATTATATTCATATTCGTAATTTATTTTTTCAACTGTAGGTTTTGAAGCTATAACCAAATTGTTTCTTTTCTTTTTAGAGGTATCAGCATTTTGTTCTGATATTCTATTTGAAACTTCCACAATATTATTACATTGGTCATATTTATAGGTTGTAACAGTAGTGGTTCTAATAGTTTCTCCTTCTGTTCTTGATTTTTCAAGCTTTAGAAGACCATTTTCATCATATGAAAAAGACTTTTTACTTCCCTGTTTTTTTTCTTCATTATAGTCTTTAGAAGTAGCAATTTGTGGTCTACCATTAACAAATTTACTATAGATAAATTCTCCATCATCAATTAGATTTTTCTTGGTATCAAAAAGTAAGTTACTTTTATAAACAACTTCTCTAACTATACCACGTCCTGAGTCAAAGATTTTCATCTCTTGAAGCACTTGCCCATTATCATCATATCTTACTTCAAATTCTGCCTCTATTTCAGTATTTTGAAGAATTCTATAAGCATTTATTTTACCGTCCCTTAAATCGTACTCTATATTGTTGCGCATAAGCATTCCATCGTAGGTTTTTTCATTTAATTGATGATATTTTTTCCATTCCGCATTTTTATCTGTTATGTTTACAGCATGCTGGGCAAAAGAAGCAATGGAAAAGAAAGAAGCGATAAGTATGTAAGTAAGTTTCATTGTTTACTAAGTATTTTTTGGTTTATTAGAACGGAATATATATAAAATTAAAAACAAATCCAATTGTAAGGATAAATTATAGTAAAATGTAATATTGGTAATTATAATTGATTGTATGGTTGGTTTTGTTTTTTTATTTTATGTTAATTTTTTTGGCTTGAACGTATTGCTATATTAAAATGTAAAAGGAGTAATTATTGATTTAGGTATTGAATACGAAGAATTTTATCTTCTTTTTTGGTTTGTAAATTAACTTCCATAGGTTCTTTTCTTGCAGAATCTATTACTAAATTTAATCGGGTCCAATCTTCAAATTCAAGATTTGTTTTCAATTTGAAATTAACCAACTTATTGTTTAAAGAATATTTGACAATCATATTGCCATTTTTATCTATTTGCTTGAATTCATAGGTAGTCTTTAAAGCTGGCTTTTTAGGACTGTATTCTAAGAAGTATGTATCAACTTTTAAAAATACTCCTCCTTTTTTTACATCTGATACATAAATAGAATCAATGGTTGTGTTTGATTGGCGTACATAAATACGTTTGTTCTGAGCTATTGTTTGCGCTACGAAAAAAAGTAATAGACTGACAAAAAAAGAACGTGTTAGTTTTGTGTGCATAATTTTTTGGTTTGATTTGCTATAGGTCATAAAAGTATAAAAAAAAACATCTTCTTGTAGAATCTATCTAAAAATGAATAGTATAGCATTCAAAATTATTTATTTCTCAAAATGAACAATGAGATTTTCTTTGTCAATTGTCATTCTAAAGGCGTAATAATTGTATTTCTTTAGTGTAGTAGTGATTATTTATATAGGAAATGAATGTTTATTATTTACTTAAAACATGTTTAAATGTCCGAATAGTACTAAAATAGCTCCGTTTTAGTCCTTTACATTTGATTTATTTTACCGTAATTTGCAGAAAAAAGGAGAGAATATGTCTTATATCAGTAAAGTATTAAGCGGTAAATGTCCGCATTGTGGTAAAGAGAAAATATTTCATGACAAAGGGAGTGTTTTTACATTTAGAATGCCAAAAATGACTAAAGAATGTCCTTCTTGTGGTTATAATTTCCACCGTGAGACAGGTTTTTATTTTGGAGCAATGTATGTTAGTTATGCAATTACTGTGGCTGAAATGGTTGCTGTTATGGTAACGCGTTTAATCTTGAATACAGTGTTTGGTTTGGAAATCAATTTGTTGCAAACATTTATTGCAATCGTAGTAGTGATCTTGCTTAGCTGGACTTTTACATATCGTGCTGCGAGAATAATGTGGTTGAATATGTTTTATTCAGAAGATTAGGATTATTAAAAAAAAAGTATTTATATTTGCACCACTCAAATGAGAAACGGGTGTAGTTCAAGGGTAGAATAGCGGTCTCCAAAACCGTTGATGGGGGTTCGAATCCCTCCACCCGTGCCACACAAAAAAGCTCCTTAATTTTAAGGAGCTTTTTTTATATGTATTTCTTAAGAAAATCTTTAGGTGTTTCCCCAACTTTACGTTTAAAAATTTTTGAGAAGTATGAATAATCATCGTAACCCAAGGCGGCAGATATTTCATTAAAGTTTTTATCAGTATAGATTAACATGCGTTTAGCTTCTAATAATACTCTATTAATGATTAAGTCAGTGGTTGTTTGATTAATCATTGTTCTGCAAATTCTATTTAAATGTTTTTGTGTCATATTTAGAGCTTCAGCATAAGCAGCAGCAGATTTCTCAGTTTTATATTTGTCTTCTAATAAGTCTTCAAATTTCATAAAGTGATTGCTATATTGACTATTTAGTATCTTGTTGAAACCATCTTCTAACATCAATAATCGATTCGTTAATATGTAAAATTGAGAAGTCAGGTTAACTAATAACTGATGGCTTTTCCATTTATTAGTGGCAATCTCTACCATCATTTTTGTGAAAATATATGTTATGTCAGAAATTCCTTCTTTGTCAAGATAAACTACATTAGGATAGAAAATCGATCTAAATACAGGGTATTCCCTAATTGTATCACGGACAAAATGTAAATCTAAAAACTCTTGTGAGTGATAAAAGATATATCCATCTATATCTTCAGAAAGATTCCAACTATGTGTTTGTCCAGGGGCTAACATAAAAACAGCGCCTGGTTTTATTTCATATCTTTTAAAATCTATTTCATGAGTACCTGTTCCTTGTGTAAATAACATGGAAACGTAGAAATTGTGTTTATGAGGTTTCTCTATGTGGTTATGATTGATTTTTAAATGAAGTGGAATAGTATTAGCATAGAAATCATTCTGTAGGTCATTAAGTATTAAATCATTTATCTGTAGTATTGCTATTTCTTCCATAGGTATCAAATGAGTAATGCTCAAAAATACTAAATATTCATTTTTAATGTCTTGAATATTGGTTATAAAACATTGGATAAGAATAATTATTTTACAAACTTTGTTGTTCTTAAGATATTAATGATATATAAAATTGCATTTATGAAATATATACTATTTGTAGCTATAGCTATTTTGGGTGTCTCTTGTAGACAGTCAGGTGATTCTAATTTAGAACAATTGGATAAAAAATCAGCAAGAGAAGTGTCTTTAAAAGCTGTAGAAGTAGGAGATAGTATTTTGCATATTACAGAACAAAATATATGGGCAAATGGACAATTGATTGCTCAAAAATCAGATACAATAAAAACGGCGAAACAAGTACCTAACTGGGATTCAACTACTCCTACAACACTTGTAAAAACACCTATTTACGTAACTGTAGAATAATGTATTATGAATAGAAAGAGTAGTAAAGCGGTGTCATTAGTTTTAATCACTGCTGCTTTAGCATCATGTGCTAAAAAAGAAGAAAATAAAGAAGAGCAACAACGCGTATTTATGCGTGCCGATAGTAGCGCACCATATACAGAGGTTACAAATCAATACAATAATCACCGAAGTGGAGGAGGAATGGGAAGTGCTTTATTGTGGTATATGGCATTTCGTCCGCTTATGGGGGGAGGAATGGGATATGCAAGTCAAGGGTTATCTCATCAATCTAATGTTGGGAATAATACCGCAAAATCAAGTGCCTACAAAGCCCAGTCAGCTCGTGGAGGTTTTGGGAATTCAGCAAAAGGACATAGTGCAACTTCTTAATTAATATGATGCAGTTAAAAAAAATTACACCAGATATTAATTGGAAAGATCGTTTAGAGAAAAATGGATTTGGATATCATACAGATGAAAATAATAGAACCTATTGGGTAGAAGACTACTATTATAGTATATCTGAATCTTTTGCAGATGAAATTTATCGAGCGACTTCTGATCTGTGGGATATGTGTCTTCAAGCGGTAGAATTTGTTATTACAAATAAGCTTTATGATCAGTTTCAGATTCCTTTATTTATTCAACAGCATATAGAACAATCATGGGAAAATGATGTTCCAAGTTTATACGGTCGTTTTGATTTTGCTTATGATGAAAGAAAAAAGCAGCTAAAAGTATTAGAATTTAATGCAGATACCCCTACTTCTTTGTATGAAACAGGTGTAGTGCAATGGATGTGGATGGAGAACTATTTTGGAACTGCAGTAGATCAGTTTAATTCTGTTCATGATCGATTAATTCAAAGTTGGAAGGATATTCACCCTTATTTAAAAGGCAATGTTTTGCACTTTTCATGCATGCGCGAAACGTTAGAAGACTTGACAAATATTGAATACATAAGAGACTGTGCAATTCAAGCAGGAATTAATACTAAATTGATTTATATTGATGACATTGGTTGGAATGGAGAGAACTTTACAGATTTAGAAGAAGAACCTATAACTGATTTGTTTAAATTGTATCCTTGGGAGTGGTTGGTTTATGAACAGTTTGCATTGCATATTCCTAATGATATGGTACAAGCAAATTGGATTGAACCATCGTGGAAGATGATTTTATCCAATAAAGCTATAATGGCTATACTTTGGAAGTTGTTTCCTAATCATCCTTTATTGTTAGAAACATATTTTGAGGAACCCAAAGAGATGGTTGACTATGTAAAGAAACCTCTTTTGTCAAGAGAAGGAGCTAATGTGACAGTGTATAAAGCAGGTAAAATTGTAGAAGCAACAGCTGGAGAATATGGAGAAGAAGGATATATTTGCCAAGAATTAGCACAATTACATAAAGAAGACACAGGGTTTTCTGTTATAGGTAGTTGGGTAATAGGACAAGAACCTTGTGGAATTACTTTTCGCGAGAGTGATAAAATGATTACAACAGATAAAAGTAGGTTTGTACCTCATATCATTGAATAATACACTAAACCGATTGTATGCAATCGGTTTTTTTAAACCTTATAAAACGTGGCTGAATTTATATACGACCAAAAGTTTACCGATCTTGTGTATCCACAAAATGGGATCTCATTTAAAGAATTTGAGAATTGTGTTTTTACTAATTGTGATTTTACCAATTGTTCTTTTCTATCTACTTTATTTATCGAATGCGAGTTTCGTAATTGCAATTTTAAGGATGCTCAAATAGGTTATGTTGGATTACGCAGTTGTAATTTTCATACATGTAATTTTACAAGAGTTAATTTTGCAATGATAGATCAGACTATATTTGAATTTACATTTACAGATTGCAACTTGGAATTTACTCAATTTTATGGATTAAAATTAAAACGTCAAGTCTTTAGTAATTGTAGTTTAATTAGCGCCGACTTCATGGAAGCTGATTTAACAATGGCAATGTTTGATAATTGTAATTTGTATCGTGCAGTATTTGCAAAAGCAAACGCAGAAAAAGCAGACTTCTATACCAGTTACAATTATGATATTGATCCAAGTAGTACAAAAATAACGAAAGCTATTTTTTCAAAAGATGGTCTGGCAGGTTTGTTAACAAAGTTCCAATTAGTTTTAAAATAATCTTATAGAGAAAAGCTTATAGCAAAAAATAGGTGCGTAATATAGATGCTTTACTACAAATTTAGTGAGTTGAAAAAGGAACCAAAAGAGCGAAATAGAGCATTAGTATAAAGAGCGAAAAAACTACTTTTCTAATACCTATTTTTATCTACCTTTGAGTATAAAATTTAGCAAGATTAGCTATTTTGAGAATACAACACAATACACTAAAATGAAAACAGTTTTTATCACAGGTGCAACTTCTGGAATCGGAAAAGCAACAGCACAAAGTTTGGCTTCAAATCATCGTTTAATTCTTTGTGGACGTCGTTCTGACAAGTTAGAACAAGTAAAAAAAGAATTAGAACAAATTACACAAGTATATACACTTGTATTTGATGTGTGTAACAGAGAGGATGTTTATAACGCTATTAATTCTTTACCAGAAGAATGGAAAACAATTGATGTATTGGTCAATAATGCTGGTAATGCTCATGGATTAGCTACTTTTCAAGAGGCAGATTTAGCAGATATGGAAGCAATGATCGATATTAATGTCAAAGGATTAATGTATGTTACCAAAGCTGTTTTACCATTTATGTTGTCTTCAGGAAAAGGACATATTGTTAACTTGTCGTCAATAGCAGGAAAAGAGACCTATATGAATGGTACAATGTACTGTGCTTCTAAGGCAGCAGTAGAGGCTATTTCAAAAGGTTTACGTCTTGATTTAGTATCAAGTGGTGTCAAAGTTACTAACATAGCTCCAGGGGCAGTAGAAACAGAATTCTCTTTAGTTCGCTTTAAAGGAGATCAAACCAAAGCAGCAAATGTATATGCAGGCTACGAACCTTTAGTTGCTGATGATATAGCTAATACAATTGCCTATATTGTTAATGCACCAGAACACGTTCAAATAGCGGACGTTACAATATTTCCAAAAGCACAAGCAGGGGCTACAACTATTTTTAAGAAATAGTAAGTAGTTTTGTAAAATATTTCTATAAAGTAGTTATTTTTGCAGTTGTAATAAAGTATTTATATCTAAAGATAGTAATGAGAAAGATTATAGCAATAGGTGCTCTTGTTGCACTGAATTGCGGCTCTGTTTTTGCTTTTGAAAAGTGTAGTAGTACACCAGGTAAACAGATAGAAGAATTATACCTTGATGGTTTGGTAAAAACAGATACAATATTTATTGATCTAAAGAATGACCCAGACTTTAAGTTTGCCAATAATTTGCGTTGGTTCCAAGATGCTGAATTAGCATTGTTTGGTATAAAAAATAAAAAAGGAGAAGTAGTAATAGAACCTCTATTTCATCAAATAGAATCATTTGTAGATGGTGTTTCTATTGTTTCCTACGATGATTTCCAAGGAGCTATTGATATGAAAGGAGAGATATTAATACCTTATAGTTATGTAGAGTTGCAAACAAGTAGTGAACACATGATTGCTTTCTACGAGAATGGAATGTGGGGGTTCTTTAATACAAAAGGAGAAAAGATTATTCCTGCACAATATGAATTTGTTGGAGCTTTTTCTGAAGGATTAGCATTAGCTTCAAAAAATCAACTATTTGGATATATTAATACAAAAGGAAAGGTAATTATTCCTTTTCAATTTGATTACGCAAGCAACTTTGAAGATGGGGAGGCACATGTAGAATTGCGTTTCAAAAGCTTTATCATAAACAAAAGAGGAGAAAAAATAAGTGATTAAACAACAAGAGGGAAAACAATTTGTTTTCCCTCTTGTTGTTTATATGATTGTTGATTACAATCCGTTGTATTTTAATCCAATTGTAAACCATCTACCAGGCATTGGTACTGCACCAGCTTCTATATAGGTAGTATTAAATATATTTTGTGCATCTAAATAGATACTATATTGTTTTACATTGTAGTTTACTCTTACGTCCTGTATCCAATAACTTTTATACGTTAGGCGTTCGCTGTAGCGATTAGAAAGCGTAGCACTTAAATTATTATGCGTATAGTTTACAGTTCCTACCAGTTGATGTCTTAGACTTTCAATGGTATATTTAGATGTTTTATTCTCTGCTTTATTTTCTATTTTTGGATCTAAATAAGTATATGCTAACCCAATATTCCAATGAGTTGTAGCTTTACCAATGCGATATTTAGCAGAAGCATTAAAACCTTTTGTTTTGTTTTTTGAGGCATTGTACGGTTGGTATGGAACTGTTTTATCTACACGAACCCAATCGATAAAATCATCGATGTTGCGATAGAAGGCAAACGCTTCTAAATTCCACTTACTGTCTATGTATTTTGTTCCCAATTCTACTTGATAAGCAGTTTCTGCTAACAAATCTGGATTTCCAATATTTCCAGGACGTTGGTCTAAGTATAAATCTGTAAAAGAAGGAATACGGCTACTTGTTCCTGCATTAAATATTGCTTTCCAATTGGTATTGATAGCATAGCTCGCGTCAATACCTGGGAAAAACTGCCATCCATATTTCGTATTGTAATTCGCGTAAGTCCCAATATTAATATCTAAAGCATCAAAAAACTCACGTTGTAATTCTGCAAATAATCCGTAATTGCTTTTACTGTGATTTCCAATATTGGTAGAGTTTATTTCTTCATAACGCATTTCCCCACCAAAAGAAATTTTCGCAAAGTCAGCCAAATACTCTCCTCTCACATTAGATGTAATCGAATGAGAGTAATGTCTACTTCTGGCAACATCTAATTTGTGTCTGTAGTATTGATAATCGTCAAAATTATACCTATAAGCAATGCTTGGAAGTAAAGTAAAACGCTCATTAATTAAGTGTCTTGAATTAATATTCAACATACTTGTACTTACAATTTCTTTAGATTCTTTGTCTCCAGGAGCAGCATAGAATCCATTGGCACCAAAAGAACTTCTTGCCAAACCTCCTAATACCATAAGAGTGTTTTTTTCATTTGGAATATAGTTCCCTTGGTAAAATAGTTTGTTGTTGTGATAAGCTGTATTATATCTTGTACCATTACCAGAGTCATGACTACCAAACAACATATGGTTGTGTTTCTCTTTAACTAAAGTACCACCTACTTGTACACCTCTGTTATTATACAATTCTCCATGATCTCCTTCTGTATCTTTTTTAAAGCTCGAACCAATATAGGTATGTGCAAACACACCATCTTTTTGAGGGTTTTTAGTTACAATATTTACCACTCCTGTCAAGCTATTTACTCCATACAGTCGAGCAGAAGGACCTCTCAATATTTCAATGCGTTCAATAGCTTCTATCGGAACAGGTACATTTAAAGCATTGTGTCCTGTTTGAGGATCTGTTATTTTTTGACCATTTAACAATAGTAAATTCTGCTCAAAACTTCCCCCATCAATGCTTAAATCTGCTTGAGTACCAAATGGCCCTCGTTGTCTAATATCAACCCCTGCCACATAAGTTAATAACTCATTTAGCGATTTAACAGGTAATTGCTTGATTTGTTCTTGTGATAGAATAGTTATATTTCTATTTTTTAAAGAGCTTGGCAATTGCAGTCGTTGATTGTATATTACAATTTCTTCAATTGTAGTATCCTGTTCTTGTTTCTTGTTTTCTTGTGCTTGAGTGGTTAGGCAGGCAAGTAATGCTAAAGGAAGAATGATGTTTTTCTTCATAGTAAGGTTTACAGTTTAAATACAAGTACTCTATAAGTTAGAAAATCTATTTATAAGTTACCTATATCATTTGTTTTACGATGCAAAATTATTATTTGTTTGATAGGAATTGGTAGTCCGGTTTTATTATTTTGCATAGTCCGATTGGTTTATTTATATAGATTTTTTTATCTTAGTTTTAGGATAAAAGAGTTTAAAATGTGAAATAAATTAAAATGAAATGTGAATGAATTTTAGTATTTTCGCATAATATATAAATTACTATGAAATATTTATTTGTCTGCATTTTAATGAGTTCACTATTATACAGTTGTAATAATTTTGGCAAGCAAGCAATGCAAATTATATACGACGACTCAGTAGACGTTAATGCATTAGATACCACACCTGCAATAGTAGTGGATACCTTGCAATTGAGAAATGCCTCTGACGAAGTAAAAAGCTTCTACGAAAAGAATGAATACAAATTAGGATGGGCTTCTGCTACTAACCGAAAACAATTGGTTGATGCTATTTATAGCTTGCAATATGACGGTTTGGGCATTGCAAAATATAATATTGATATTATCGAAGGTTATCACAAGCGCTATGAAACATTGTCTAATGAAGACAAAGTAAAAGCAGATGTTTATTTCTCTAATGCTTATACCAAAGCAATAGATCATCTATTAAATGGTATGCTAAATGCGCGCCGTTTATATAATGATTGGGATATCGACAGAAAAGAATTAAACCCAAGTTCTACTATGTTATTAGCATTATCAAATGAAGCAATTGCTAATTCGTTTGATAGCATTCGTCCAAAACAGGATATGTACACAAAGTATCGCACTAAAATGGAAGGATTGTATGCTTTAGAACAAGATACTTTAAAAGTGTTTAAAGGAACTAAGTTAAACGATACCTTATTAAGCATTGTTGCTGTAAAAAAGCATTTAAGTTTCTTGAACTATTTGAAAGATGTTGATACTTCTGATGTTACTTATAACACAGCCATAGCAGCTGGTGTAAAAAAGTATCAAGCGAATAATAAACTGACACCAAGTGGTTATTTAGACGACAAAACAAAACAAACTATTTTGGCAGAAGAAGAATTAATCAAAAAGAAGTTAATGGTTAATTTAGAACGTTGGCGTTGGTTTCCAAGAGAGTTTGGAGAACACTATATTTTAATAAATATTCCAGATTTTCATTTAGTAGCAGTTTCAAATAACGATACAATTCAGAAACTTAAAATTGTAGTAGGTAAAACAGAGCGCAAAACACCTATTTTGTCTTCTAAATTGACAACAGTAGTTATTAATCCTACTTGGACTGTACCACCGACAATTATGAAGAATGATTTAATTCCAAGTGCAAAATCTAACTTAGGGTATTTCGCAAGTCGTAATTTCACGATTTATAATAGTGCCGGAAAAGTAGTAGAACCTGCAAATTGGAATGCAGATAAAGGAACATCATATCGTTATGTACAAAAAGGAGGTGTGGGCAACACTTTAGGGCGTATTAAATTTATGTTTAATAACAATCATGCAGTTTATTTACATGATACACCAAGTAAATGGGGCTTTGATAAAAATCAACGTGCTTTAAGTTCAGGATGTGTACGTGTACAGAATCCTTTTGATTTAGCGCAATTTGTTTTTGATATTGAAGAGACAAATCTTTCAAAAGAAAAGGTAAAAGAAGTTCTTGATTCAGAGAAAACAAGTAACTATGGTACGTCAAAGGTTCCTATCGAAATACATCAGCTTTATTGGACAATGCAAATCGATAAGAAAGGACAAATCACATACATTAATGATTTGTATGAATATGACGATAATTTATATAAACGTTTATTAAATTAAGAAAGATGATCTTGACATATAGTCTTGACTTGGATAGTAGATAAACAAGCAAGACTCGTCTTTGATCAAATTGATAAGTTTTGCATTTACGCTTTCAGGTACTGCAGGACATCCATAACTACGACCAATTTTTCCTTGAGATTGAATAAGTCTTGGCGAAGCATAATCAGCACCATGCACTACAATAGCTCTTGTACGTGCATTGTCGTTGATTCCTTTTTCTAATCCGTCCAAACGCATTGAAAATCCATTGTTTCCATTATATGTTTCTCCAGTAATATAGAAACCTAAACTACTTTGATGAGAATCGATTCTATTTGAAAATTTTGTAGCAAATTCTTCTCCTGTTTTTTTACCATGTGCCACAAGGGATTGTAACACTATTTCGTTGGCTGCCATATCAATCACCCACAAACGCTCTTTAGCAGAAGATACGCTAAAGTCCACGATTGTTAGTTTTTCATTTTTAATAATTCCTTCCTCTTGCATTTTGTAATACCCTTTTAAGGCTTTTGCAAAAATGTCTTTTGGAGGTGCATTAAAATTATTTAGATTTAATTGGTTGTAAATAGAGAAAGCTTTTTCTTCGAATGTCATCACTTTGTTTTCAACCTTTTCATCAGGTGCATTATACTCAATTTTTGCATTTTCATTTAGGTCAATTATATTCTTACTTACGCTTGCACTCGTAATGGCAAATACAAGAAATGCCATAGATAAATATTTGTAATTCATTCGTTTTTAAGTTTAAAAGGTTGTATGAGGGAGTTGTAAAAATATAAAAACATTTCTAAACTCAAACATTTTTTTGATTTATCTACTTCTTTTTTCCACTTATTCTTGCGAATAAACATTCAATCTTTGAATAAGTATGCGTAATTTTGTTATGCACAACTTATGAAAAAATGCAATGAATAAAAAAGTAATTTTAATGATACTGGATGGTTGGGGACAAACTCAAGATCCAAAAGTTTCGGCAATAGAGCACGCCAACACACCATTTATTGACAGTCTATACACAAATTATGCCAATACATATGTTTTAACAGATGGATTGAATGTGGGATTGCCTCAAGGTCAGATGGGTAACTCTGAAGTAGGACATATGAACCTTGGTGCAGGGAGAATTGTTTACCAAGACTTAGTACGCATAAATATGGCAGTAGAAGATGGTTCTATAGCAAATGAAGTAGAGCTTCAAAAAGCTTTTACCTATGCCAAAGAAAATAAGAAAAAAGTTCATTTTTTAGGACTTTTATCAGATGGAGGAGTGCACTCACATGAACAACATTTATATGGATTAATAGATGCTGCTGTAGGTACAGGATTAAAAGATGTTTTTGTTCATGCTTTTACAGATGGACGTGACGTAGATCCAAACTCAGGAGTAAAGCATTTACAACTATTAGAGAATAAATTAAGTGGCTCAACAGCGCAATTAGCCTCTGTGATCGGTCGTTATTATGCGATGGATCGCGATAAAAGATGGGAGAGAGTTGCTAAGGCTTATCATTTGTTAGTCAACGGATTGGGGAATAAGTCTACAAATATCGTACAAACTGTGGAAGCGAGTTATGCGAATAATGTTACAGACGAATTCATTGAACCAATTGTAATGGTTGATGCTCAAGAGCAACCTGTTGCTACTATTCAAGAAGGCGACGTTGTAATTTTCTTCAATTTTCGCACAGATCGCGGTCGTGAACTTACTCATGTATTATCACAAGAAAACCACCCTGATTTGGACATGAAAATGTTGGATTTGTATTTTGTTACATTGACGAATTACGACAACACATTTAAAAATGTTCATGTAGTTTATGACAAGGAAAACTTGACAAACACATTGGGAGAAGTGTTAGAAAGAGTGGGTAAAAAGCAAATTCGAATTGCAGAGACAGAAAAGTATCCACACGTTACTTTCTTTTTCTCTGGAGGTAGAGAATTGCCATTTGAAGGAGAACAACGTATTTTGTGTCCTTCTCCAAAAGTAGCAACTTATGACTTGAAACCTGAAATGAGTGCTTACGAGTTAAAAGACGCATTAATTCCAGAATTGAAAAAAGGCGAAGTTGACTTTGTTTGTTTAAATTTTGCAAACGGAGATATGGTAGGCCACACAGGAGTAATGGAAGCTGCAATCAAAGCATGTGAAGCAGTAGATCAATGTGTGAAAGAGGTTATAGAAACCGCTCTCGCAAATAACTATACTACTATTGTATTGGCAGATCATGGAAACTGTGAAGTAATGATTAATGAAGATGGTACTCCAAATACAGCACATACAACTAATCCGGTGCCTATTATTTTAGTAGACCATGAGTTAAAACATATCGAACATGGTGTTTTAGGAGATTTGGCTCCAACAATATTAAAGTTGATGGGAGTTCCTCAGCCAGAAGAGATGACAAGACATAGTTTAGTGTAAGAACTACATTAAATGATTGACAGAATTTAGTAAAGGTTATTTTCATTATAATAGTGAAAATAACCTTTTGTTTTTTAAAGTGTTAACTACTTCTTTTTTAGTCAATATCTTTATTGTCAATACATCGTATTGCTTACATGCAATCTTCTTCTTTTTGAAAAAAATGATATACGATTTTCAGTCTATTGTTAGTCCATTGTTTTTTGCAATTGAATGGACTACTTATTGAGTCAGAATGGACTTGCAATGGACTCACCCAGATTCGTGTTAAACGAAAATTGATGAATGCTTACTCAAAACAAGAAATGTATTTTTATTGAATTTGGATGGTAATAGGCAATGTAAATTGAGAGGCTATTGTTACTCCTTCTTTTGTAGCAGGTTTCCACTTTGGCAGTGCTTTTAATACGCGAATAGCTTCTTCTCCTGCTCCATATCCTGGGTCTTTTAGTACTTTAATGTCTTTTAATGAGCCATCTTTTTCCACAGTAAACGTTACTATTATTTGTACTTTAGTATCATCTATTTCAGGTGTTTTGTATCTTGAAACAAACATTTGGTTAAAACGAGCCATTCCACCTGGAAATTCCGCATTGACAAAAGTAGAATCCGTTTCTTTTGCAGTTGACGGATTTGCTTTTGTAGCATTCGAAGGGGGGGCAGCTTTTGGTTGTTCCGGTTCAGAATTTGCAGGAGCTATTTCTTTATTTGTATCATAAGGAGTTCGCTCACGATGTCTATTTCTCTTGCATCCAGTCAAAACAAGCAATGTTATTAAAAATAAAAGAGTATAGTGTATTTTCTGTTTCATAAGTAAAGTGTTAGCTGGATAAGCAATTGAGAAACAAATATATTAAAAAAACACAGGAGTTTTTAGGGGGGTATAGATTATAAAAACCAAGTGGAATAAGTGATTAAATTATAGAATAGGAGTAATAAAAGCGCACGTAATAGGGTTTGATTAACACTAAGGATGACCGATAGTAATTGGTATTTTTTGCAGGTATCGAACTGGTTCGCCATTGATGCGTGCAGGTTTCCAATAAGGTAAGCTTTCTAATACTCGTATACCTTCTACAACGAATTCATCACCTGGATTTTCTATTGCTTTTATATGACTTATAGAACCATCTTTTTCTACAATAAATTCAAGTACAAGTAGAAGCCTTTTTTTGCCAAGGTTTACATCTGGAGTTCTAAATCGGGTTACGAAATATTTGTAGAATACCGTCAAACCTTCTTTAAAAAATATAGGAGGTGTAGTAACTTCGGAAACTTCAGTATAGACTGTGTCGTTTGGAGTTTGTAACTTCTGTTGAGGTGTTTGATAAGTTGGTGTTTGCGTTATTGTATCAAGAGGTTTTGTTTGTGGAGGTGCATCAGTTTGTTTCTCTTTGTTTTGAGAAAAAAGAGTAGTACTTACAAATAAACTGCTACAAAGTAGTAGAAACTGTATTTTTGGAATTGTATTAAACATAACTGATAGTATATAAGGTAAATATATTCAGAATTAAGTAATGTTTGTAAATCTATTTGAAAAGTATACGAAATAAATTCAGGGAGGTAATTTATTAATTAGCTCCCTGAATGCAATTATTTTATTTTTTAGTTTCTTGTCTTGTTGTAGTATTCTCGCACAATTTCTTCTCTGAAATTTGGATGTGCAATGTTGGCTAACGCTTGAACGCGTTGGTCTATAGACTTACCTCTCAAATCGGCTACTCCATATTCTGTTACGATATATTGAGCATGTGCTCTTGAAGTAACTACACCTGCACCTTCTTGTAAGAAAGGAACAATTTTGTTTGCTCCTTTTTTTGTTGTGGAAGACATAGCAATAATTGCTTTTCCTCCCTTACTCATTGTGGCGCCTCGCATAAAATCTACCTGACCTCCTACACCTGAGTATAAATTATAACCAATTGAATCAGCACAGATCTGTCCCGTCAAATCTATTTCGATTGCAGAGTTTATGGCAATCATTTTTGGGTTTTGACGAATGAGAAAAGCATCATTTGTAACAGAGCATTGTTTGAATTCAAAAAAGGAATTGTTATTAATGTATTGATAGATGCGTTCAGACCCTACACAAAAAGTAGATATGGCTTTGTGATTTGTAGCTTTTTGAAGAGAACAATCCATTGCTCCTGTTTCTATTAAATCAATCACGCCATCAGCAAACATTTCGGTATGTAAACCCAATTGTTTGTGGTTTTTTAGTTTTTGTAATACAGCGTCAGGGATAGATCCAATACCCATTTGCAAAGTACTTCCATCTTCAATCATTTCTGCAATGTATTGCCCTATTTGGTTTTCCACTTCGTCAATTACTCCGTTGTACTCTGTTAGAATAGGGGTGTCGTAAGGCACACAATAGTCTAACTGAGAGATGTGTATTTGCGATTCTCCAAAGGTGCGAGGTAAGTATTGGTTGACTTGTGCAATGACTAATTTTGCTGCACTAATGGCTGTCGGTTCTGCAACTACTGATGGACCTAAAGTACAATTGCCTTTTTCATCAGGAGGCGATACTTGTAGTAAAACAACATCTAATGGCACAAGTTTACTGCTAAACAAGAAGGGAAGTTCACTTAAAAAAACAGGAGTGTATGTTCCGTTTCCTGCCTTGATTGTATGTCTAACATTACCTCCAATAAAGAAGGAGTTTACCTTGAAGCTTTTGCTTAATGCAGGGTTGGCATACGGAGCTGTTCCCAGTGTATGGATATGACAAAACTCTACATCTCGAAGTTCTTCTGCTCTGTTTACAATGGCATCAATAAGATGATTGGGTGTACAGGCAACAGAGTGAAGATAAATTCTATCTCCTGACTGAATTAGCTTTGCTGCTTCAATAGCAGTAATGTTTTTCATGGTGTGCTTTTTTATCTATTTGTTGTTGGTAGTGTGCTAATAAGCTTAAAGAGTTAAGGGATACCGCACTGTTTTAATTATTAAAATGAGTACAAGAATACTCTAAAATGGAATAGGATATTCTTAGTATGGGTTAAATTTACCACATTAAGTAGATAAAAGCTAAAGAAAACAAGGACGGCTTTCTTTTTGGATTCAAACTATTTGACGTAAATTTGTTGGACAAAAATTTTTTAGGTATGATAATTCCAAAAACTCTTGAAGAAATAGAGTTGATGAGACAAAGTGCGTTGCTTGTTTCAAAGACTTTAGGTATGATAGCGACTGAGCTAAAACCAGGGGTAACAACTTTAGAGCTTGATGCAAAAGCAGAAGAATTTATTAGAGATCACGGAGCAGTACCAGGATTTAAAGGCCTTTATGGTTGTCCTTCTACCTTGTTGACAAGCGTGAATGAACAAATTGTACATGGGTTACCAACAGATCGTCCTTTGCAAGAAGGAGATATTGTATCGGTAGACTGTGGTACAGTAATGAATGGTTTTTATGGAGACCACGCCTATACATTTGAAATAGGAGAAGTGGATCCAGCGACGAAAAGATTATTACAGATCACGAAAGAATCTTTATACGTGGGTATTAAAGAATTTCGTTTAGGAAATAGAGTAGAAGACGTAGGTAGTGCTATTCAACGTTATTGCGAAAAAGAAGGATATACAGTTGTTCGCGAATTAGTAGGACATGGATTAGGAAGAAAAATGCATGAGTCGCCTGAGATGCCAAACTACGGTAAACCTGGAAAAGGTAAGAAATTTGTTGAAGGGCAAGTAGTAGCTATCGAACCGATGATTAACTTAGGAAAGAGAAATATTGTGCAGTTGAACGATGGATGGACAATCAGTACTCGTGATGGAAAACCGTCTGCTCACTTTGAACATGATGTAGCTTTGGTAAATGGTAAACCAGAGTTGTTATCTACTTTCCAATATATCTATCAAGCTTTAGGAATTGTAAGTAACGAAGAAGACGAGTTTAGAGCGAAACCTCTTGTATTGTAATCTGACGTTTTTTCAATGAAAAAGCTTTTCAAAAAAATCTTGAACATTGTACCTCGACCGATACTAATTCGGTTGAGTTACGTTGTTCGTCCTATTATTGCATGGTATTTAAAAGGAGAACAGTTTACTGATCCGATAGATGGTAAAAGTTTTAAAACTTTTTTGCCATATGGCTATGCTAAACAGCGCAATAATGTATTGTCTCCAAGTACACTTTCACTGGAAAGACATCGTTTGTTGTGGTTGTATTTACAACGAGAAACAGATTTTTTTACCACTCCAAAGAAGGTGCTTCACTTTGCACCAGAACAAGCGTTTTATAAACGTTTTAGGAAACAACCCAATTTAGATTATACAACAACAGATCTTGAATCTCCTTTGGCAGATGTAAAGGCTGATATTTGTAATCTTCCTTTTGAGAGTAATAGTTTTGATATTATTTTGTGTAATCACGTGTTGGAACATATACCTGATGATACAAAGGCTATGCAAGAATTGTATCGTATTCTTAGACCTGGAGGAATGGGAATCTTTCAAATTCCACAAGATATGTCGCGAGAGATAACTTTTCAAGACGATACGATAACAGACCCTAAAGAGCGTACATTGATATTTGGTCAGTATGACCATGTACGAGTGTATGGCCGTGACTATTTTGATAAGTTGCGCGCAGTAGGGTTTACCGTTATAGAAGAAGATTTTATACATCAATTGTCTGCACAAGAAGTAGAGAAATACTGCTTGGCAGAGGGAGAGATTATTCCTGTTTGTTTTAAGTAAGCTCAGAGGCGTGATAAATCGGGCTTTACGACCACAATAGATGAGTATCTATGGTGTCGCTTTGTGCTATTTGTTTGTGTTATTTTGTAGCTTCCTTGCTTAATAAAAGATGTAATTTCCTTTATTATCTGTCTGGTATTTGTGTACTATACCTGTATACCCCTGTTGTAGATTGGTATATGTTCTGTAGCTAATTTGTACATTTTCTAATACAAATTGCTTGTTTACAAGCAAGTCTGCATTATATGTTTTGTTTTTACCAGATGTAGAAGTATAGTTGCTTCCTGACAAACTTTCTACAGAATGAATAGGGTACTTGATAAAAATAGAACAATACACGATAACACTTACAATAGATTCAACGAAGAATAAAGAGAAAATACCTGTAATGGCTGAGATAAGTAAAGCTAATAGTATATCTGTTACTGTTGTATCAAAAAGTTCAAAATAAAGTAGACTAATTGCGGTTATGCAAAATGCAAGTATTACTATAATATACTTTATTGCATTGCTAACTTTAAATTCGTAATAACAGATTTTTAAACGAAGAATAATTGTAAAGAAAAAAAAGAAAAGCAAGAAACCCCACATCATGTCTTGTGTTATATAACTGATTCCTATGGCACATGCTAAAATGCACAACATGTCATACAGTCCTCTGTAAAAAACAGATAAAAAAGCTAACACTATAGGTATAGGGAAAAATAGATCAGGAAATGCATCCTCTATTAAGGGGTTTAATAAAACGATTAACTTTTGGTTTTGTGTATCAGTTACAGTGACATATTTTGAGGTTAAAAAAGGAGTATAGAAAACCAGATTAACAACAGTTGAGTATTTTTTTTCAATATGCAAATTGTGCACTGCCGCATCGTTTGTAACTGTTAAAGGAGGGAACTCTATATTGTTAATGTTGTGTATCTTTTGGGAGTTGCTGTCTCTTACAGTTAATTCTATCGTGTGCTTTAATCCCTTGTAATCCGATAAGTCGGATAAGGATACCTCTTGATTATAAGTATCTACATAGTAGTCTCCTATTTTGCTTAAAGAAATAGGGGTGCTTTTTTCAAGATACTTTTTTGGATTGATAATGGGTATGTCAGAGGGAATACCCGTATTGTAATAAATATTGATGCCTAATAAGAGTATAAGAATTAAAAAAACACTCTTTTGTAAGGAATTGAAATTAGCCATTCTTTTATCATATTTTCTTTTTCTATGGAAAAATACAACTATTCTCTTAGATAATGTATTGTTGTACAATATATTTGAATAAATAGCTGATTATAGGGAGGTGAAAAATGTGTTCATGCTATAGTTAACTAAAGAAAATATAATTTCCTTTTCCATCTGTTTTATAAACAAGAGAAGTTACTGCTTTTCCGTTTTTAAACTTTTTATATATGACAGGATCTAAATCTACTAATGTTAGTTTTATCGTGTTATTCAATGTAATATCACCTGTGTAATGAGGCATCTGCTTGGTATATGTACTTTTGTCAATACCATCTTTTAAGTTGGTAGCAGATAGCTGATTTACTTCTTGACTTGGAAATTTGAATAAGATATAAAATGTTTTGAAGGTATTGCATATAAAATAAACGACAAAAAAGGAACCAATAGATAAAGCAGTGCTCCCTAATAAGCAAAATAATAAAGAGGAGATATTGATAGATTTACCTTGTAGAAAAAAGATCGAAACGAAGAATAAGATGAATGAAACGCTGAATATTAATTTTCGTCTATTAAAAGTATAGTCTACTATGTCGGCTATATGAACCATTTTGATTCTGAATAAACTGACATGTATAAAGGAAAGTAAGATAAAAGTATATAAATAGTTTGAGATAAGTAATAATATACCATATAGGGTAAAAGCAAATAAGGCAGAGCCAGGAACACATGAAATTACAAACGTACAAGCTATTAGAAGGCAGACAATAAGTGCTATAATCTGAAAAAGATCATTGTTGACGATTTTAAAGGGATTTGTTTTTATTAAAATATGCTGGTTAGCACTATCTACAAGTTCAATCTCTCTTGAACTAAAATAAGAAGTGGGAATACGCAGAATTGCTCGATCGTTATCTATTGAGGTAAGGTATTTTTTTATGGTATAATCTTGCTTCTCTGCAATAGAATTATGAGAATTCGCTACAATAGATGTCGTAGGTTGTGTTTGAAGTGTTATACGATGGGTAATACCCCACAAATTGTCTTGTTCAAAAAGAGAGGCCTCGGTTCTAATTTCGTGTACTTCATATTGATCAATCATTATAGAACCTTTTTCTTGTTGTGTAGAATATAATAAAACAGAAGGATTGAGTATGGGAATTTGACTGTTGAAATCAAGCGCATAGTATAAATTAGTACTGATTAAAAGAACTAATAGGGATAGGTAGATTTTCTGTATAGTATTTAGTGGTGGAAACTTCATCTATGAGATTATTTCATTTATTATATGGAGTAGACAATAGATGACAAACCTACCAACTTTTAGGTAATACTTTAAATAAAAATAGAAAGAAAGTATCTGAGAAATTTTGGGTACAGGTAGAAAGAGAGAGTATACTTGTGTGTGATAAAGCTTAAGTATGAGTTAAGAATATCTATTGTGAACAATGAAATGTTTTTAAGAATCTTCTGACTTGTGTTTTTATAGGGATATGTTTAAAATAGTTTTATTTCAGAATTAGTATCTTGGTCTAAACTAATTCTAATTACCCTTCCCTATCTATTAGTGAATGTGTATCTTCGTATAAAATTTTGACTATTTATGGAAGATAAGGTGATTAATACTGTGATATTCGACATGGATGGGGTTTTAATAGACTCTGAGAAATTTTGGGTACAGGCAGAAAAAGAAGTTTTTACTTCTGTTGGTGCTATTTGGAGTGATGAGATTGCTGAACAGACAAAAGGAAAAACGACAAGAGCAGTTACTGAGTTGTGGTTTGACTTATATCCTTGGGAAGGCCAATCAATAGAAGAAGTAGAACAAGCAGTGATAGACCGTGTAGATGAACTGATTCGAACAGAAGGAGAAATAAAAAAAGGTGTAAGAGAAGTATTAGATCAGTTGCAAACGGAAAATATTAAAGTTGGTTTGGCAACAAATTCCCCTGATTCTCTTATCAATACGGTGTTAGAAAGATTGGAGATTAGAACTTACTTTCAAACGATTGTTTCTGCATTACATGTAGAAAATGGAAAACCTGCACCAGATGTCTATTTGAGAGCTGCTACTAATTTGGATAGCACACCAAAAGAATGTTTGGTTGTAGAAGATTCTTTTACAGGAATTACAGCTGGTAAAGCTGCTGGGATGACTGTTTTGACAGTGCCTGATCCTATTGAATATAATGATGCTAAATTTGATATTGCTGATTATAAGGCAATAAGTTTAAAAGATTTTGATGTAATGAATGTAATTAGGTAATTTATACCTCGTTTTATATCCTTTGTAATATGCGTAAACTAATCCTATTATTATGTGTTTTTTTGATAACAACAATCAGTAAAGCACAAGCGCCTCAAGATTTTACAGCCGACTATATTAAGAGTGCGGCTTTTATGGATTCAAGTATATCTGTAATTCCATTGTTTGAATTTGGAACTACTTTTAGTTTTGAATTTGATGATTTGTATGGGAATGAATCAGATTATTATTATCGCATAAAAGCATATGATTACGATTGGACTCCATCTAAGTTAAAGCAAATTGATTATATCAAAGGATTGGATCAACAACGTATAAAAAATACAGTTAACTCTGTGAATACTTTGCAAGCCTATACACATTATCAGTTGAACTTTCCAAATGAGGTGTATCGCATCACTAAAAGTGGAAACTACCTTCTGGAGATTTACGATGCAGACAATGAGGTAATAGTAAGACGTAAATTTGTATTGTATGAAAAAGCTGTAAATGTAGGAATACAAATCAAAAGGTCAAGAAATTTAGATTTTATAGATACAAAACAAAACGTTGAGTTTACGGTGAGTATGGGGGATGGGAATTTTTTGAATGCTGCAAATAATGTACAGGTAGCTTTGTTTCAGAATGGACGTTGGGATTCTCAAATTAGAAATATAAAACCACAATATACAATAGGTACAGATTTAATCTATAAATACGATAGCGAAACACAGTTTTGGGCAGGTAATCAGTATTTGAACTTTGACAATAGCGATATACGTCAGGTGAACAATATGATTTTTTCAAATAATTCGAGTAGTGGGATGTACAATACAGTATTGTATCCTAATGAAAGTAGAAAGAAGAGAACTTACACTTATTTTCCAGATATAAATGGAGCTTTTCGCCCGCGTATGATTAATGGAAGAGATGTTAGTTCGGAAGGAGAATATAGTTGGGTTTATTTTACTTATCGCCCTGTGGAAGAGGTTTCAAGTAATACAATGTTTTTTGTAACAGGAATGTTCAATAATTATGAACTGAATGAACAAAGTAAGATGACAAAGAATGCGCAGACAGGGGAGTATGAAAAGGCAATATTAATAAAACAAGGTTTTACCAATTATTGTTATACAGCTGTGGTTAATGGAAAAGTATCAGGAGGAGATAATCCAGACGGTAATTTTGCAATGACGACGAATAAATACCAGGTGGTTGTTTATTATAGAGGTAGTAATGATTTGTATGATAGAGCAATAGGGATGGGAACTATGGGAGCTGATACAATTACGTATTAGTTGAGTATTAAAAATAGAAAGGAATAAATAAAAACTATTATGATCGTTAGAAATGGAGCAAAGGGAGTAGTTGTAAATGTTCAACAGCGTTATGAAGGTAATTTTATGAAAGGAGAGAACTTTCGATATACTTTTAGCTATAGAATTACAATTACAAACAATACCAGTAAGACTATACAGATTATAAAAAGGCGTTGGACGATTGTAGATGCACTAAACTTGACAGAGGTAGTGGAAGGTGATGGTATCGTGGGAGTACAACCTATTTTGGAACCCGGAGAGACACATGAATATCAAAGCGGGTGTGTTTTGCACTCTCATTTTGGAATGCTGCATGGCAATTATACCGTGTTAAGTGTAACTGATGAGGTGGAGTTTAAAGTACAGATACCTCGCTTTAAGTTGATCGCTACATTCGCTTTAAATTAGTTAAAAAGAGTTTTTACCATTGAATTCGAAAAAGTGGAAGCCCTTTTTTTCGTTATATTTGTAAATAATTGAATTAAATATAAACTACATAAAAGAAATACATTATGTCAAAAGGATTCTACCAAGTTCCAGTTGCTTTTAACGAGCCAGTTAAATCATATGCACCAGGAACAACAGAAAGAGAATTGACTTTGAATTCTTTCAAAGAGCAATACAACACACAAGTTGATATTCCATTATACATTGGTGGAGAAGAAATCAGAACAGGAAATACTAAAGATTTATTCCCTCCATTTGATCACAAACATAAATTAGGTGTTTACCACGAAGCTGATAAAGCGTTAGTAGAGAAAGCTATCTCAACTGCGTTAGAAGCAAGAAAAAAATGGGCTGCTATGCCATGGGAACACAGAGCATCTATCTTCTTAAAAGCTGCTGAATTATTAGCTGGTCCTTACCGTGCTAAGATTAATGCTGCTACAATGATCGCTCAAGCTAAAACATTACACCAAGCTGAGATTGACTCTGCATGTGAGTTTATTGACTTTTTGCGTTTTAACGTAGAGTACATGACTCAAATCTACTCTGAGCAACCTGCTTCTGTAGATGGTGTATGGAACAGATTAGAGCACCGTCCGTTAGAAGGATTTATCTATGCAATTACTCCATTTAACTTTACAGCTATTTCTGGTAACTTACCTTCAGCTCCAGCTATGATGGGTAACGTAGTAGTATGGAAACCTGCTGCAACGCAAATCTATTCTGCAAGAGTAATCGTTGAGGTGTTTAAAGCTGCTGGATTACCTGATGGAGTTATCAACGTGGTATATGGTAACTCAGGAATGATCACTGATACGTTATTAGCAAGTCCTGACTTCGCTGGTATCCACTTCACTGGATCTACAGGTGTATTTAACAGTATGTGGGCTCAAATTGGTCAAAACATTAATAAATATAAAACTTACCCACGTATCGTAGGAGAGACAGGTGGTAAAGACTTCGTTGTAGCTCATCCTTCAGCTAATGCTAAAGAAGTTGCTGTAGCTTTGACAAGAGGTGCTTTTGAGTACCAAGGTCAAAAATGTTCTGCTGCTTCTCGTGCTTATGTTCCTGCATCATTATGGAACCAAGTGAAAGAGTACATGACTGCTGACTTAGCTACTATCAAAATGGGATCTCCAGAAGACCCTACTAACTATGTGTCTTCTGTTATCACTGAGGCTTCTTTTGACAAATTAGCGAAAGCTATCGATCAAGCGAAAGCTGACGCTGATGCTGAGGTAATTTTAGGAGGTAAATATGATAAATCTGTAGGATACTTTATTGAGCCAACAGTTATCTTAACTACTAATCCTAAGTACACTACTATGGAGACTGAGTTATTCGGACCTGTATTAACTATCTACGTTTACGAAGATGCTAAATGGGCTGAGACTCTTAAATTAGTTGACGAGACTTCTATCTACGCATTGACAGGAGCTATCTTCTCTGGATGCCGTTACGCTATCGCTGAGGCTACTGAAGCATTAGTTAACTGTGCTGGTAACTTCTATATCAACGATAAGCCAACAGGTGCTGTAGTAGGACAACAACCATTCGGTGGAGCAAGAGCTTCAGGTACTAATGATAAAGCAGGTTCTATCCTTAACTTACTTCGTTGGGTATCTCCAAGAACGATTAAAGAAACTTTCGTTCCTGCAACTGATTATAAATATCCTTTCTTAGGATAAGACATAAAAAAAACAGGTTACTTAAAAAAGTAACCTGTTTTTTTATCCTTTATATTTTAGTGGTAAATAAACCACTTTTTTTGTTTCAAAAAATTCGTTATCAAATATATTAGATAAGTCAAATTGAACAGCCTTTGGAAAATCTTTAAGCTCTTCTGTTAGGTCTCCTCCTTTTAGGTATAAGATACCATTTTCGAATTCATGTTTGTTTTCTTTTTTTGTTTTGTGTCTAATCCACTCTACAAAATCAGGCATGTTTGTTACAGCACGACTAACAATAAAGTCAAAATTTTCCTCTAATGTTTCAGCTCTTTTTTGTTCTGCTTTTACATTTTTTAAGTCTAATGCTTTTACAACTTCATTTACAACACGTATTTTTTTTGCAATAATATCAATTAAGTAAAAGTTTGTTTCAGGATATAAAATAGCTAATGGAATACCAGGGAATCCACCTCCAGTACCCACGTCTAAAATAGAAGCACCAGGTAAGAATTCCATTACTTTTGCAATTCCTAAAGAGTGTAGCACATGTTTGGTATAAAGTTCTTGTATGTCTTTACGTGAAATAACGTTAATTTTTGCATTCCAATCCGTATATACTTCTTCCAATTTCTCAAATTGAGCAATCTGTTCAGGAGTTAAATTAGGGAAATATTTTAAGATTTCTTCCATATCATAAATTTTGACAAAAATAGGCTTTTATTGCTAATAAGTAATAAGAAAAGTTCAAGAATAGATAGATAATCTCTATCTTTGAAAAAATTGAATTAATAAATATTCTTGATTTTATGAGCACAGAATTTTTGTCAGACAGAATAAACAGTCTAAGTACTTCACAAACTTTAGCAATGGCAGCTAAAGCAAGGGAATTAAAATCTCAAGGAGTTGATATTATTAGTTTGAGTTTGGGGGAACCAGATTTTAATACACCAGATTTTATTAAAGAAGCTGCTATTCAAGCAATCAAAGATAATTACAGTAAGTATCCACCAGTAGAAGGATATGCTGAATTAAGAGAAGCAATCAGTAAAAAGTTTAAAAGAGATAATAATTTAGATTATACACCTAATCAAATTGTTGTGTCTACAGGAGCAAAACAAGCATTATATAATGTAGCTCAAGTAATGATTAATGAAGGGGATGAGGTTGTTATTCCAGCACCTTATTGGGTAAGTTATGCTGAGATTGTTAAAATGTCAGGAGGTATTCCTGTAGAGGTTGCAACAACTATTGAGGCAGATTTTAAAATAACTCCTGCACAATTAGAAGCAGCTATTACACCTAAAACAAAAATGGTGTGGTTTTGTTCACCTTGTAATCCAAGTGGCTCAGTTTATAGTCAGAAAGAATTTGAGGCAATTGCAGAAGTATTAGAAAGATACCCTAATATATTTGTTCTATCTGATGAGATTTATGAGCATATTAATTTTACAGATAAACATTGTAGTATTGGAACAATTGGTCATTTGATTAATAGAACAATTACGGTAAACGGTATTGCAAAGGCATTTGCAATGACAGGATATCGTATTGGATATATAGGAGCACCAGAATTTATTGCAAAGGCATGTACAAAAATGCAAGGGCAGGTTACTTCAGGAGCTAATAGTATTGCTCAACGTGCAACTATTACAGCTGTTGAAGCTGATCCAAGTGTATTAAAAGAAATGGTTACAGCTTTTAAAAATAGAAGAGATCTTGTTGTAAAGATGTTACAAGATATTCCCGGAATGAAAGTTAATGTTCCAGAAGGGGCGTTTTATGTTTTTCCTGATGTTTCTTCTTACTTTGGAAAAACATTCCAAGGAGTGACAATTAATAATGCAGATGATTTGTCTTTGTATTTGTTAGACAAAGCTCATGTGGCAACTGTTACAGGAGCTGCATTTGGTAATCCTGCTTGTATTAGAATGTCTTATGCAACAAGTGAAGAACAATTGATAGAAGCTTTTAATAGAATTAAAAAAGCATTGCAAGAATAAAATATACTGAACAAATGAAGAGCCTTACACAATGTAAGGCTTTTTTGTTTTATTTTAGTAGGAATAAAAAAAGATAATAGTGGATTTAATATTACAAAGTATAGCTAAACATGTAACGCTAACCAAAGAAGAACAGAAGACTGTAATAGATGCTTTTGTTATGGCTCGTTATCCTGCAAAAACAATTCTTTTAAAAGAAGGAGAGGTTTGTGAGAGCTCTGTATTTGTTTTATCAGGTATTTTAAGACATTATATTATTAATGATCAAGCAACAGAACATACTATAAGTTTTGCCGCGCAAGGCTGGTGGGTGGCAGATATGTATAGTTTCTTGTCTCAAAACCCTGGTAATTCCTATATAGAGGTAATAGAAGATTCAATTGTTATGTCGTTGAGTAGAGAAAAACAATTAGAATTATTTGATAAAGTTCCAAAAATGGAAAGATACTTTCGCGTTTTAATAGAACGATCTTTAGTTGCTAATCAACAGCGCCTGATGGATAATTTGTCTCTACCTGCAGAAGTAAGATATACTCGTTTTTTGGAGCGTTTTCCAGAGATAAAATATTGTTTGCCACAAAAACAGATTGCTTCTTATTTAGGTGTTACACCTGAATTTTTTAGCAAGATGAAAAAGAAGATGCTTACAGGGAAATAATTGGGATAGGGTAATACTATAAAAGGATTTTGAATAATCGTTCTTAACCTACGTTAAGTAGATTGTGTCAATAGGGTGGTAACTTTGTTTTATAATAAAAAGGAAAGAAAATGGAAAATAGTATTATTTATAAAGCGGATTCAAGAGGTTATGCAAATCATGGATGGTTAGAGTCATATCATACATTTAGTTTTGCTAATTATCGCAATAATGATCGTGTACATTTCGGTGTATTACGTGTTGTAAATGATGATAGGGTAGCAGCAGGAATGGGATTTGGAACACATCCTCATGAAAATATGGAAATAGTGTCAATTCCTTTGTCAGGAAATTTATCACATCGTGATGATATGGGAAATGGTACAATTATTACAACTGATGAAATTCAAGTAATGAGTGCTGGTACTGGAGTAGAACATAGTGAGTTTAATCCAGATGAAAATAATGAGACTCGATTCTTACAAATATGGTTGTTTCCTAATAAATTACATGTAGAACCCAGATATGATCAACAGAAATTAAGTAAAGCAGATCGTCAAAACAAATGGGATCAAATTCTTTCTCCAAACAAAGAGGATAAAGGAGTATGGATTCATCAGAATGCATGGTTTTCTATGAGTGATTTAGAGCGAGGAAAAAGCTTAAGTTACCAATTAAACGATAAAACAAATGGAGTTTATTTATTTGTTTTGGAGGGTAGTATTACATTAGATGATGTTGTATTGGACAGAAGAGATGCTATTGGTTTCTGGAATAGAGAGAAGTTTGAAATAACAGCAAGTACAGATGCTCATTTGCTTTTGATGGAAGTACCAATGGAATTGCCTGCTTATTTATCATAACAGTAAAGTAATAAACTAAAAAAGCTCCTCTTGACAATCTAAGAGGAGCTTTTTTATATATAAAAGATAGAATTAATTCTCTGTTGTTTCAGGAGTTTCTTTTTCAATACGAATATTGTTCAAAGGACTAGAATTATTTGTTTGTTCATCAAAGTCTTTCACTAAATTAGCAATATCCTCTAATGTTGGAACATATTCTTCGTCTTCTCCATTTTTAGCAGCTTTAGCTTCATAGTATTGTTTTAATTTACCTACTTTCTTAGCATAATACTGATTTAAATTGTTTTTTTGAATTTTAAACATATCTCTATCAGCACTGTATCTTACTTGTAGGTCTGCTAAGTCTAATTTATATTGATGTTCTAAAATAGCTAAATCATCTTTTAATGTAGTTTTATCAGCATAATCTTGAGCTATTTGTGCCTTGATATTTTGCCATTTTTCAAGTTGGTCAGCAGTTAACTGGCGCTCAATAAATAACTTTTGAGAAGCACTAAGTTCTCTTTCATACATTCTTCTTTCAATGCGGTCAGCGTTCTTCTGATTGTTTAAAGATTGTAGTTCTCTTTTTAAGTATTCGTTTTTTACAGTGATAGACTGAACTTGTAGATTGGTTAGATTCAAATCTGATTTGTGATCTAATATTTGCTGTAGCTCTACATATTCTATCTTCGCTTTTTCAGCTTTCGGTAGCTCAAATTTACGCTGTGCATGAACTGTTGACAGAAGTGAAAGAGCTAAAAATAAAGTAATAATTTTTCTCATAGCTTGATTGTTTTATTTTATACGTATTGCTAAGCTGTTATAAAAATGTAACTCAATAATTATGTAACAAAAATAATGCTAATTTTTATTGCTTAATAAATCATTAACGTAAGTTTTTAATATGATACAAATTTATAAAATATTACGAATATTTCTAATATTTAATAAAATCAATTATACAAGGTTGTCTTGTTAGTGTGTAAACGGAAATAACATTGAATTAGTGTGTTTTATTACTTGAAAAATGTAATTAATTTAACATTTTACGTAAATAAATACAATAGTTGTGTATTCTGTTTTTAGTAAGGTAGGGAGGAATGTCAAAAAAATCTTGTCTGGCATTGCATGACAAAGGTATATATTAGTTAGGAGGAATGCAAATATGATTAAAAAGGAGAATTTATTGTATGTATTTTGATTTTATGGTTGTTTCAAGGGTAGATAAATAAAAAAAGCGACAAGTACACTTGCCGCTTTTAAAGGTCTTAATTATTAATTTCAATCCATCCTGTTCTGTTTTTACCAAATGCTTGAATTACATAATAGTATGTTCCAGAAGAGAGTTGCTTTCCACTCTTGTCTTTTCCATCCCATTGGTTTGTATAATTACCAATAAATGAATAAACTTCACTACCATTTCGATTAAATATCTTAATGTTTGTTACACCATGTTGAGATAAATCTAATCGATCATTTATACCATCTCCATTAGGTGATATTCCTTTTGGAATAGGGCAGTCTTCATAAGTAACTACAAAATTTGTTTCTTCTTCACAAATACCATTTTCTGATTTAGCAACAATGAAAACTTTTGTATTTGTTTGTGCTATTTGTGTACCAGGCAATAGTTCTGTTCTTTTACCATTGATTTCAATATAGAATTTATTATTAGGCAATGTTGCAGGTAATGTATATAACTCACATTGATAAGTGGTATTTTGAATTTCCTGTAACTTTGGTTTTTCTGTAACTTCTATAGTAAATGAAGTTTCTTCATAACAATTATTGCCATTGTCTTGTAAAATATATAATTGATGTTTACCCACACCTATTACGTCACCACTGTTAAATAGACTACCTTTTCCTCCAGTTTGGGTATAGTATTTCTGATTTGCTGGAAGGGTTGGTAATGTATAACTCTTACAGGTTAGTATGTTATCTACAATAGTAGGTTTCTCACCTTCAATAAAAGATATTGTTCCTTCAAATTTCTCAGTACATGAAGTACGTTTGTCTTGTACTTGGATATATATACTCTGATTTGTACGAGTGTTTACTAAATAACTTGATGGTGTTTCTATTTTTTGAGTTAGATTACTATCTTGATAATAGGTCAGAAGGTAGTTGTTTTTATCAACACCTTGCTTAGTAAACATAGTTTGTATTGCAACTGTCAGGTCAATAGGGGTTGGTTGAGTAACAAAACGACACGCTTTTATTGTTTGTGGTTTGTTAACAACATCACTAATTAATGGATAGATTTCAACATTAATTTCTCCACTCACTTCACATTTAATTTCTTTATAGTTTGCAATAACTTTATAATTACCTGTTTCATGTACTTCATAATTAGCAGAAGTTGCATTAGGAATTTTTTTACCATCCTTATACCATTGAATATCTACGATATCTTTTTCATCTGTAACTCCAGATTTAATTATTTTAGATTCGTTTCCGCATAAAGCATTACCTGTCTCTACTAATAAATCTTTACCAAGATCTAAATTACCCAAATCGAAACTTCCAGCATTAAAGAACACAGCAGAGGCGTCCGATAAGAAGGTACAGAAATCTGCAATAGCAAATTTAATTCTATATTTCTTACCTGGTTTAACTGCGACAGTTTCTGAGCTCATAGGCACTGTTACTCCAGTATAATTCACTGGAGCATCTAAAGGATCATCCATATGATTATCATAGTTCTTGTCATAGTATTGAGAATTAGTACTTTTACAATCAGCTCCAGACTTATGTGAGTCACGAATAGTTGAAATAGCAATAGGAGATTCAGTACCAGGAACTAAAGCTAAGTTTTGACCTTTTCCTGTTTCAATTTCAGTTAGCCATGCAGCAAATAAAGCTCCTCCGGGTTCACATACTACTGAGCATCCTTTGTTAAAACTATCGGAAACAAAAATATATTCAAAATGAATAGAATCTTTAACTGGAATAAAATCAAATTCTAATACAGCTACTGCCTTTTCACTTCCAAAACCAGAACCGCCAATCTGATCAATTACTTTATTTAAATCTGGGTCTCCTTTCCAAAAAGGAATACGAGTTTTAGGTGATTCAAAACCTTGATAAGGACCTTTTATGTATTCTGCAGCATGTGTTGCTAATACAATTCCTTCTTTAAAAGGGAAATCACTTTTACCTCTGTTAAAGTATGCAAGTGTGTTCATCGTATTTAGACCATCTCCTGCTTGATATTTAACATTAGATACTAATTTGCAATTAGAATTAATTAATACGTCTGAGACTAATTCTTCTACGGAGTATTTGCTTCCACTTTCGCTTGTTTCAAGATAATTTCCTCCACTATTGGAAGTAGTCAGACAAATGTTGAATAAGTGATGGCCCTTTAAGATTTCCAGTTGAATTAAATAATCTTGCCCTGGAGTTAGGTTGGTAATTACTTTCTGGTAATCTTTGAATTCATTTAATCCAAAGCAATCTATTGGAGTAGTAAGATTATTACAGTTTTTTGTAAATAGTGCAATGTTTACTCCAGGAGTATTTTGTGCATCTATAGAAATAAAATCATTTAATGAAAGCTTATGAGCTGTTGAAGTTGCTTTAAATTCAAACCATATAGTTGTATTTTCGTTAAAAGGATCAAAACAAGCTGGAGCTGGAGCAGTTAAAAGATTTCCTTCTAATGTTGATACTGTTCTCTGCTTTAAGCATTCATTTTTATTGTTTACTTCAAGTTTTATTGCGGTATTACATCCATTATTAACATCAGCTTTTGTACCTGTGTTTATAGCTGTAGACCAATCACTTGTTGATTTGGCGTTACATTTAGCCCTTACATAAAACGTGTATGCTGTCATTGAGTTTAACCCATTAATAGTTGTTTTGGGATTGCCAGTAACACTTACCGTCTGTATTGGTGTAGTTGTAGGAGCTGCTTTATATGGAACTACAATAACTTCCCATGAAGTAATACCTGCATCTTGCTGCCACTCTAAATCAATACTATTCGTTGAAATATTTGTTGTTTTTACATAGTATGGTTCAGGACAATTGTTAACTTTCTTAATTGATACATTGTCGATATATACTTGTTGAGGTTTTACATCGTCAACATGCCAGGCAATATTTGTTGCACCTGCTGTTGCAGTAAAGAAAATAACTTTCTCTTGCCATATATCATTATTGTATTCCGTTAAGTCAACCAATTTTTTAGTAAAGTCTTGAGGTGTTGTTCCATTATTTGAAAGAAGAACTTCAAAAGAACCCATTGTCCAACTACTTGTTTTATAGTGATATTTTAATACATATAAATCGTTAGTAGTATTTATGGTTGGGGAAATTAACCATTTGTCAGATTTAGAATTATATGAATAAAATGCAATACTTCTATTTCCTTCATATTTTTCATAATCATTAAAGTTCCAATTCTTGCCATCATTGTCTTGATCAAGCATAGTCCAACATCTCCATGTATTTTGGTCAGTATTAAAACCTTCCCAAAATGGAACATTAAAAGTATCACATAAAGTATAGAAATTTAACGGACCTGTCCATATACTAAATTGCCCATTGCTACATTTTGTTCTCACATAAAATTCGTATTGTGTATTGGGTTGTAAATTTTTTCCAGTATTATCAGTCGTTACTTGTACTGTTTTATTTTTTGTAGCAATTCCTACACCTGTTGGCATTGTTGAAGTAGGAGTTACGGGTTGGATAAAATATTCCCAATCAGTTGCGTTAAAATCATCTGACCATATTAATGTTGCTTTATTCTTTTCAATGTTTGATACATCTAAGTTTAATGGCTCTGGGCAGGTAACAACTTCTTCTATAAATACATTATCAATTGTAATTGATTTAGTTCCTAAGCCTTTAACATGCCATGCCAGATTAGCATTACCTGATAATCCACTGATAAAAACTTTCTCTTGAACAAATGCGTCATTTGAATATGTTTTTTCAGGAATGATTATTTTTGTAAAATCACTTGGATTTGTTCCTTTATTTGATCCTAATACTTCAAAGGAATTAATATTGTCTGAATAGTTATCTGTTAGATAGTGATATTTTAATCTGTATATTTTATTTGGTTTAAAGGTATAAGTAGGTGAAATAAGCCAATCGTCTGATGTGACTTGGTTTTTCCAGTCATTAATAGAATATTGCATTGCATGTGTTCCTTCATGAGTTGGCCATTTTACTCTTTTCCAATTTCCTTGATTTACTATATTGTTATTTACCGCTTTAGTTGACCAACAATAGTGTGTCTCAGATTCAATATTAAAACCTTCCCAATGAGGTAATTGTAATACATCACACAACGTTCTAAGTTTGTAAGGTCCCATCCATTCACTCTGTTTATTTTTGTCACAAATAGCTCTAACATAAAATTCATACTCAGTATTTGGGAGTATTGTCTTTCCAGTAAAGTCACTTGTTATTTTATTGTTTTTAGATGTAGTTAAAATACCTGATTTAGTAGGTATATTTCCTCCTGCTAACTGTACTACATATTCCCATTTGTTTCCTACATCATCTTTCCAATTGATGTTGAAGCTATTAATAGTTATATTGTTTGCTTCTAATTCAGTTGCTTCAGGGCATTCTACTTCCTCAAAGAAAATGTTATCAAAATAAACAGATGTTCCAGAATCTGTTCCATTCACATGCCAACCAAAGTTAATTGTCCCTGTTACACCACTTATAATTATTGTTTCTTGTGTCCATTTACCTGTTTTAATATTTTTTTTAGTTTGTAATGTTTTCTGAAAGTTAGAAGGAAGAGATCCCTTTAACGATAGTTTGACATCAAAAGAATTATCATTAAATGTAGATGTTTTATAATGGTATCTTAATCTATAATTTTTTGTCGCAACAATTGTGTAAGAAGGAGACAATAACCAAGAATCATGTATTGTACCTTCTTCTTCATTCCCTGAGTAATAAATTGCTTGATCTCCTTCAAAAGCATCTGTATCATATTCCCACTTATTACCCCAAGGACTTTCATTTTTACTATTAATTAATGTCCAACAAGAGCTGGTTGTTGAGTCAGAATTAAAACCTTCCCAGAAAGGAAGAGACATTGCATTACAAGCTGTTTTAAATGTAATAGGACCTACCCATGTTCCTTTACTATTTGTACCACATTTTGTGCGAAGATAGAATTCATAATCTGTATTAGGTTGTAAGGCTGTTCCTCCATTATTAATGGTTGATATTATAATGTTTTTTTGGTTTGTACTTGATCCTGAACCTGTAGGTGTTGTTGAGGTAGGAGTTACAGGTTGTACATAGTATTCCCAATTTTTGTTAGTATTATCAATCCACGATATATCAATAGAAGATGATGTAATAGAATTTATTTTAATATCATTTGCATATACACCCATACAATCTACTTTCTCTAATTTCACTTCATCTATAAAGACATTTGAGTCAATATTATTACCTACTCTCCATGCAAAATTTACATTTCCTGTTAAGTTAGGGATATAATATATTTCTTGAATGTAGTTGCCAATTTTCTGACTTTGTTTTGAAATGATGGTTTGAGTAAACTGATCATAGTCTGTACCATTTGTTGATAGTAATAAATCATATTGTCCTGGTTTATATGTATCAGTCTTGTAGTAAAATGATAGTTGATAAATACCAGATACAGTTCCTAAATTTAATGTAGGAGATATTAACCAACTGTCATTAGGTAGGTTGCTTCCATCAAAAAACATAGCCCCATCTCCTTTGTAAGTGATGTCTTTTGTTTTTTCCCAAAAGATGTAATTTTCATTTGTATTACCTATTTTCCAACAATCAAATGTAGTAGAATTAGAGTCAAATGATTCTGTAAATGGTAGTGTAGTTATAGGTAAACAGGCTGTTTTAAAAATGTAAGGTCCTACCCAACTCGTTGTGGTATTATTTGTACATTTTGCTCTTACATAAACTTCATAGAATGTGTTTGGTTGTAGTGTATTTCCTGTTGCATCAGTTGTTATAGAAACCGTTTTACTGTTTGTACTTGCTTGACCTGTACTTGGGAAGTTACCTCCTACATCCTGTACAAAATATTCCCAAGAAGTATTGTAATTATCTTCCCAATCCAGTGTAATTTGATTTGAATAAGTTTTAGGAACATTTAAGTCATAGGGTTCTGCACAATCCATTTCTTGGATATAAATATTGTCAATATAAATATTTGCAGGAGTTGTAACATGCCATCCAATATGAAAATTGCCAGCAGGTATATTAGTTATAATTGTATACTTTTTATATTCCTTATTTTTATAATATTTTGCACTACTTAAGGTTGTTGTGAAATTTGTAGGATTACTGCCAGTAGAGGATAAATAAACACCCAACTCATTTGTATTACCAGGATCTGCTTTAATGGTGAAATCAATCTTTAGATATTTTCCTGTACTCACTAAAGTAGGACTAATCAACCAATCGTCCTGATTTATCGTGTATGAACTAAAGATCATATGTTCTTTTTGTGTCTCCCAATCCGTCGTAATAAACCAAGTTTCTCCATCTTGATTGCCATCAAGTATAGTCCAACAATCTTTTGATGTAGAAGTAGATTGAAAATCTTCACTAAAAGGTAGATTTAATGTGTTACATCCTATAGATGTATTTTGTTTTACTGTTAAATCCTTAGTTGAATTATTCAACATATTTGGAGAAATAATTTCTATAAGGTTATCTGTCATTTGCCATTTACGATCTATGGAGTACAATAAATAGCAGCTCATCACGAGTAAGCTTAAAAAAAGTAATTTTTGTTTCATAAAATATATGTTTAGTGTTATTTATCAAATATATATTTTATTTCATTTCTTTGTTTTTAACATATTAAAATTACTTTATGTTGATATTTTTAGTATTTAACACGTTTTATTTATTTGTTATATGTTTTAATGTTTTTAATTTAAGTATATTTTATGATAAAATACTTGTTTGTTTTTATTATTATATAGATGTGGAATAATAGAGTATAGGTAATTAGATGCAAATTAATGCATAGTAAAATCTTATAACTGCTAAAAAGTGACTGAAGAATAAGGGGGTAATTAGTTTAAGTCTCTATTAGTTTTTTGAAATTAATAAAAGAGATGTGGATGGATCAGTTTTAGAATAAGTATGTAAATATTCTGATGAAATAATAATAATACAAATTAATGGTCTAACTATAATTATGTAAAGGATATATATAAATTATTAGGTGTGTTTAATAATGAATTATGATAGGGTTTATTTTTCATAAAAAATAAACCCCTCATTACCAATGTAATGAGGGGTTCTTTTGTGGTCCCACCTGAACTTGTTTTGTTTTTTAATTCGTTTTTATATAGTTTTACCTATTGATAATCAGTTTAATATGATTTATTTTAATTCGTTTGAACTGATTTGAATTCATTTTAATCATATTTCTAACCCCTAATTTGCCCCTTCGTAAAAAATGGATTTTTAGAGTATGTTTTTAAGATTTTGATCGACGAAAATTAAAAATAGGAAAAGCTCCTGTTTTTTTATGTAAAAGCGTTGCCCCCTTGGCAAGCCCCCTTAAAAAACAATAATAATGAAATACTATTTCGAGCTGAGAAAAGATAAGATCGATAAAGAAGGTATGGTTCCTATTCGCTTAGTTGTTACTGCTCCAAAAGTTAGGATAAGAAAAAACATAAGCGTCAAGACAAAACTCGATGATTGGGATGCTGAGATTAATCAAATTCGAAATATCAAGAGAGATGATAATGAGTTGTATTTGGACTACAAAGAGTATAATGCTATACTTAGTAATACCATTAATAAAGTAGAACATATCTTCGATTTTTTTAGATTTAACTCTATTCCTTTTACAGAGAAAATGTTTGAGGAAAAATATAAGTTAGAAACAGTTAGTGTATCTATCCGTTTTTTTGATGCTTTTAGCGAGTATATTAAAGTTTCTACTATTTCTAAGGCTAAGTCAACTATAACTAAATATAACTCCGTAAAGGCATTCTTTATTGATTTTGCCACATCTTCCAAGTATGTTATGCGTTTTGACACTATAGATTTTCGTTTTGAGGAGGCTTTTATGGAATACTGTTTTGTTGAGCGTAAAACATTGAATAACTATTACGGAAAGTTAGTAGCTACATTAAAAGCATTTATGCAATGGGCATTTAATAGAGGGTATCATAGCAGCCTAGAATTTAAAAAGATTAAAAGAGTTGATAATGAAATAGAAGTAGTATTCTTGACTATGGATGAATTGATGAAACTTTATAATCATAATTTTGAAAACAGATCTATGGAAAGAGCTCGTGATATGTTTTGCTTCCTTTGTTTTACGGGACAGAGACATAGTGATATTTATTCTCTTAGAGATTGTAATATAGTTGAAGATTATCTGAATTATACTGTTGTTAAGACTAAGACAGTTCATCACCAGGTATATTTAATATCATATGCAAAAGAGATACTAAAGAAGTATAAAGACACTCCTTATAGTCCTGTACCAAGAATCACTTCTCAGAAATTGAATGAGAGACTTAAAGAATGCTGTGAAGAAGTTGGAATTACAGATAAGATTAGACTAACTCGTTATATAGGTGCTAATAGAATAGATACAGAAGTAAGAAAGTGTGATGTAATTACTTCACATGTAGGAAGAAAAACATTTATTACTAACAGTATTATTTTAGGAATTTCAGAGCGAGTAATTAAAAGTACAACCAATCATAAAGACGAGAGAAGTTTTAGGAGATACGTTCATGTTGGCGAGTCATTTAAACAAAAGGAATTAAATAAATGGGAAAGTTTGTAATCTGATGAAAAGAGAAATAAAAATACATTCTGCATTTGAGCAGATTCTAACATACCTGAATATAACTCCTAAAGATGAAGTTTGCTTTAGTAGTTTAGAAAGAGAAATTATAGAACATTTTGATTATTTGACTTTTATTGATTTATTGCTTGGGCTTTCAGAGGTTAATTCTCAATTACGTATCGTTGTTATACTATCTACAGATACTTATGAAAAGATGCATCTCAAAGCGTTTAAAAAGTGGGAACTCTATAAACAAGATATGTCAGAAGTCTCTTATTTATGTAGGCTACTGAAATGTAAACATGATTTTTTAGAGAATTTAAATAAGCTCTCTATACCATTATTAGAAAGATTGGATAACCCAGACAAAGGAGATAATAATCATTTTATTAGAGTTTTAGATCAGTATATTTTTGAAGAACTAATGCTCATCAATAGTAATTTAGATGAGAATTGTATTAATACTAACAATTGTTTTGCACTTTTGTTTTTGGAAAATAAAAAACAAGCCATTAATAGTTTCTTAAACTATGTATCTAAAGAAATTATATATGAGGGAGGAAAAAGTAATCATCAGAGTTTTATTCTTAGTAAAGATAGATTTTTTCACTTTTTGCAGTTAGACTTTGTACCTAATATTTCTTATAGTAATTATAAACAAAGTTTAAATCTTTTTATGGAAGATAATATGATAATATCTAAACGTCAGATAGATATGCTAATTGGGCAAGATGAGTTTTTTCAGAAGAAATTGCCATTACATGAGCTTACTTTAGAGGATTTTTTTTCTATTGATAAAGATTTTCCAAAAGTAAAGATGAGCTTTGTAACTGATGTACTTAAGGCTTTTTTTGAATTTATTTGTGGTAATAGATTTCATTATAAAGACACAAATGTATTTGAGTTGTTCTTTTCTTCTTGTACAGAAGTATATCCCTCCTTTAGTAATCATGAACTATATTATGCTCATAATATTTTAAATGATTTAGTATCTAAAGATAAAGTAGTTTTTTATCAAATACTTTCTGTATTTATAGTTTTACATAATAGTGATGCTATTAGGTTAGTACCAACAAAGTTACCTAAGATTTTATCAGTCTATTTTAAAGGAAGTACTTTGTCCCAATCAACAATGCGTCAGTACATATCTGGAAAAGCAAAATATAGTAAAGAATTTTTGTCAATATTAAATGAAGTTAATGATTGGGTGGTCGCTTCTGAAAAAGGAAAAAAGAGCTAATTTTCAGCGTTTTATATGAGTGTGTAATAGGATGTAATAAGATTTGTCTTAAGTTTTTAAATCTTTGTTTCATTCAAATGCTTTAAAATAAATTCAAATGGAAACAAATTTTGAAACAAAGAAGGAAGGAAGATTTATTGATGAATCTCAAGAAGTATTAGTTAATACTTTCTTTCCAACAGGTGATGATCGTATGTCTCAACAAGAAGTAGCTAGTATGTTTGATAGAACAGTTCAAACTATTATTAATTGGAAGAATAAAGGGAAGATTCCTTATTATGAAATTGATGGACGACCTATTTTTTCAAGAAAGCAATTAATTCAAGTGGCTTCAAAAAATCAACATCTCTTAAATCCATAAAAAAAGCGTTTGCTTCCTTCAAAAACCAAACGCTTAGAATTTTATTCTTTAATCAAATCCTTATAGTGCAAATATAAGGATTATAATCTATTATTTATTATGAACTTAGATTCTGCCGAATTTATTCGTGTGGGTACAGCATATTATGCCATAATTGAAAGACCTACACTTAGTAAAACAACTGAAAAGGTAATGCTTCCTTGGAACAAGGAAACAATTACTAATGACTTTGGAAAAGACTTTATTTCCAATATTAAAAAGTATTATGGCTTTTGTTGTATTCCGCAACATATCAATTACAACAGAGAGATAGATGACTTCTACAATATCTACCACCCTATAGACTACCAAGTACAACGATCTATTGATGACTTGGTTTACTTAGAGAGTAAACTAAAATACACTTTAGATTTTATACGTCATATTTTCGGTGATCAATATAACTTAGGGCTTGATTATTTTAAGATATTGTTGGAGTATCCTACTCAAGTTCTCCCTGTTCTTGTATTAGTTTCTAAAGCTCGTGAAACTGGAAAATCAACAATGCTAAAATACTTAAGAAAGATATTTTCGTTTAATGCAACGTATATTAATGCAGAATCATTTGTAAACAACTTTAACTCAGATTTAGACGGTAAGTTATTAGTACTTATAGATGAAGTCGTTACTGATAATCAACAAATCACTGAGCGTATCAAATTTTTAAGTACTGCTGATAGAAATAAGATTGAACGTAAAGGTAGAGACAAAGAAGAAGTAGAATCCTTCTACAAATTTGTTATGACTAGTAACTTTGAAGATTCTTTTATGAAGATTGACAAAGAAGAAATACGTTTCTGGGTTCGTAAGATTCCACAAATAGAAAAGAACCCAGATTTTTTAGATTTGCTTTTTAAAGAGATTCCTGATTTTCTCAATTATCTTTTTACAATTCCTTACTCCACAACTAAGAGAACTCGTATGTGGTTTACCCCAGAACAAATAAGAACTGAGGCATTAGTTAAATTAATGAATTCTGATAAGAATAAGTTAGAGCAAGAGGTGCTAGAGTTAATAAGGGAACTTGCAGAGAGATTTGATGAGAAAGAGTTATGCCTTGCACCAATGGAAACCTCTGCTATTATTAAGAAGATTAATAAGAGAAGTAATATAGAACCAAAAGACGTAAGAAAGATTTTCAAAAATTGGGGGTTTATTGCATCAGAAAATTCGTATAAATACCCTGGATATGATTACCATTCCTATGGAGAATTTACTAGACTAGATAGAACGGGAAGATTCTATCAAATTAATCTTAGCAAAATTGCTCATTATTTTGATGAGAATGATGAGAGGTGATTTAATATATTGATTAATAGTTTTTTATCTCTCATCAAAACTCTCATCAAACTCTCATCAAACTAATTTTGATGACAGTTTTAAACTAATTTTGATGAATGATGACAGTTTGATGACAGTATATCTTTATAATTATCAATTGATTACAAGGTTCTGTCATCAATCATCAAAATATCATTGAAATTTAAGTCATACAAGATTATGACATATAGTGAAGTGAAAAAAATAGGTTTAACCTTTATTTTATTTAAAATAAGGTACTAAAAAAGTCAAACAGAATAATCAAGATGTTTTGGATAGTGAGCCTATGTATAGAAGAGTTAATACAGAACATAAAGTTTACAACGATCGTTATTCTTCTCTTCTGACTTAACAGTTATTTACTTTTTTCTTTTCTACAGAATAAGTGTTTTCCTTAAAAAAACACTTCTATGAAATAGAGCAAGACGGCGTCGGACAAAAGTTCGACTCATACTTGCCCATACGGGAGGTAATTAATTAATAATCAATTACTTGTTGTTTGTAAATTAATTCTTTAGAAAAGAAAAAAGTAGTCAAAACAAATTAATTAACTAAAAATCAGTCTATTATGAGTAACTACTCACGAAAAACAGTAAAAATATACAGCGAAACATACAAACATTTAGAACGAATTTCAAAGGAGACAGATAAACCAATTTTACATGTTGTAAGTACAATAGTCAACACGTTTGTAGAAAATGAATTCGTCAAAGATTTTAATTTAGAAGCTAAGACTGAACCTATAAACTATCGTGATCTTTTAACCAACTCTTTAAATGAGCAAAAGAAAGAGCTAGCAAATTTTATGAAGGAGCGAACTAATACGATAATTGGTTTTATTAAGACGCTTGATAAGAAAGTAGAAGGAGCAAGACGTGATATCATTTTCAAAGTAGATCCTGATGATGATACAATTTTTCATCCATTAGAGTTCCATTATGATTTTGTGATAAAGAATCTACTACTTTTATTAGAGGTTAATGGTATGTCCACAGATGATTGTATAAAAAATTTAGAAGTTCTACTTAGTCGAGATGAATATGAATTTTTTATAAAGAGCTATAATGCTGTAATGTCTAAAAGAATAAACTAAAGTATGTAAGCTTGAGATACAAGGTTAGAGAGAATTGTATGTTTTTCTTTTGATAAAGAGTCTTCCATTTGATATACCTGGTCATAAGTACACTTATAAATTAATTCATATACTAAGTAAGTAATTACCTCGCAAGATAAATTATCAAAGACAAACTTATAACCATCTTTCGCTAGATCAAAACTATTAATATTAATGTGTTTAGGATAAATCTCAAAGGTAGTCTTGACATATACAGCTTTAAATAAATCTTCATTAAGAGTACCATGAAGAATAGTTGACCTTTCAAGTCTATCTAAAGCATGTAACGTTCTTTCAATTTGTTCTACCCAATAAGTAGAGACCTTATGACTCTTAAGTAATTTAATACTTTCAATAAAACTAGGGGATAACTGTAGAGTCTTGTTGTCTGTAAACGAAACATCTAAAGTATTAAATAATAGGTTATTTAGAACTTTAATAATAGGACGTGAACTCATAGCCTTAAAAGTAAAAGGCGCAAGCTCGGTAACTATGGTTAACTGAGGTTTGCGACAACCCAACAACCCAATAGACTCCGCCTACGCCAATATAAGGCACAGGCGCAAGTCTATCGTTTTATAGGTTGTTTAATGAAGGTCGCAATTTCAGTTAACCCAAACGATAGCTCACGCTTGTTCGTAATATTTTCAATTACAAATGTAGATATTATCTATCAATAACTAAAAGAATTACATAACTTAGAAAATAAAAATACATTATGGAAGAGTCTAAAACATACATTAGAAATTGGTTCTTAGAGAACAACCCTACATTTAAACCAAACATTGAAGACATCTATTTAGACGTCGAAGATCTGTTAAAAGGACTTAGTCCTCAAGCTTGTAGAATAGAGTTATCTTCATTTTTAGCTTTAAATTATAGTAATAAGTATCTAGAGAAAGTTGAAATGGAACTATATGATGGGTATGGTGATATAGTAAATGGATGGAATGAGTTAGGTATATTTACTTCTGAGCTTGAATGTATACTAGAGAACTTAGAAAAGGATATAGGTAGGCATCCTAATAAAGACGTAGATGATTTAATAAAAGCCTATGTTCAAAAATACATGTTAAGGGATGAGATAGAGGTAGATCCTTTTATTGAGTTTATGCAATCGTTAAGAGAGGACTGTAAACCTAGTGCGGAAGAAGTGGCTAAGTTCGCAGAAGTAGCTCGTCTGCATCAAGAGAATGGACTAGATAAGAATCAACGTATGTGCCCTAAGTGTTTGGAAGTAATAACATCGAAGTATGCACATGATTTTGTTCGATGTAAATGCGGTTATCTTGGGATTGATGGAGGATTAGATTATACCGAGGTGCATGTTTTTGGAGTAGATTAATACATGTTTATTAAATTAAACACAACATTTTTAGCCATCTTGATTGATTTTTACGAGTTCAATTTTAATTCTTTTTAACTTATTTGAATAATGATTAACTTTAGTGAAATATATAAAAAATAAAGTATTATGGCATTATTAGAAACATCATTAATTGTTCTTTATCCTTTTTTAGTAGAATTAGGTAAAAAAGGGATTGATAAGATAGTTGAAACAGCATCTGAAAAAATGACAGAGGGAAGTATTAATTGGATGAAATCTTTGTTTTTTAAAGATGGGCAACCTAAAAAGGCTTTAGAAGCACTAGTGAAAAATCCTGATAGTTTGGAGAATCAGTATGCAATAAAAGCATTAGTAGAAAACTCAATTGAAGACAACCCGGAAATAGAAAATTATGTTAAAGAGATAATAGAGCAATTTCCTCATATAGAGAATTCTATTAGTAATAGTAAAAATGTGATAACTGGAAATATAAATACAGGGGGAGGAAGTTTTATAAATGGTGATGGAAATCAAATATCTTAATTAGTGGAAAAGGGTAAAAATATAATCAGTAATTCACATGTAGATACTGGAGGGGGAGACTTCATAAATGGCGATAATAATTTTATTCAAAAAATAATTATTAATCATGAAAATAAGAAAGAAAGATTAAAAGGGATTATTGAGCAAACGAAGAATGTTTTAAATAAGATTCAATCGGATATATCAGGTATAAAACTTAAAAGAGATTTAATTGAGCTTTCTATTACAGATTTGATAATGGAAAATCAATTTATTTTTATTGATGGTGAAGCTGGTTGTGGAAAATCTGCATATGCTAAGCAAATTCTTGAATCGCTTGAAGATACTTGTATAATTTCTTTTGCAGCTGATCAATTTTTAAAAAGTTCATTGATAAATACTTTACATGAAATTAATGTTGACTTAAGTCTTGAAGAAATTTTTAATGAGTTTAATGAGTTTTCTTATAGATTAATTTATATAGATAGTTTTGAGAAACTTTTAGAAGGTGAGGCAGAAGCATTTAGAGAATTACTATCTGTACTTAGGCACAATAAGAATATAAAGTTGGTTGTGTCTTGTAGAAGTTATGCTTTAGAAACTTTAAAAATTAATTATTTTGACAAAGAAATATTACAAAATAATTCAAAAGTTTTAAATGTACCTGAACTAACAGATGAAGAATTAAATTTCTTTGTTAAAAATATTCCGGCATTAAAGAATATTGTTCTTAATGTGAATTTACGTGAGATAATAAGGGTTCCTAAGTATTTAGCACTATCTCACAAACTTGTTTCTATACCTAATAATGATTTATGTGATGTTGATATTGTTGCTTTTAAAAACAAACTTTGGAAATACATTGTTGGAGGAACTAATGGTGTATTAGAGCAGAAAAGACAAAATGTCTTTATTGATATAGCTGTAAAAAGAGCTAAAAATCTGACACTTTTAACTTCAGTAAATGAATTTGATTCTGATTTGGTTTATGCACTAAAGTCTGATGGCATTCTCTTTGAAGAGAATAATTTATATGCCCCATCACATGATATTTTTGAAGATTGGGGGCTGATAAAGTATATTAATTTATTAAAGATAAATAGTTCAAAGACAGATTCTTTTTATAGAAAATTATCCAATGAACCTGCAATAAGAAGAGGATTTCGGTTGTGGGTAGAGTCAAAAATAGAAGAGTCTGAGAGTTGGATATATAATTTTGTTAGTGAAACGATTAATGACGATTTAATAGAAAATCATTGGAAAGATGAAGTGCTAATTGCAGTTATTAAATCTAATTTATGTGGTAGATTCTTTGCAGAATTTAAGTTAGATCTTTTAGAAAAAAATCTACAATTACTGAAAAGAATGATTCATTTACTTAGAATAAGTGGAAAAGATTCTAACGAATGTCCAAATACTTCAGGTTGGGATGTATTAATTATTTTTTTGCATAATAACTTAGATGAAGTAATAAATATAGATACTCAAATTTTAAGATTTTTGTATGATTGGAAGCCTGTTTTGACTTATAGAAAAGTAACTGATAAGAAAATACCAGAATATGTTGGAAAGATGGTATATAAGTTACTAGGCAATTTTAAAAGTTATGATGATAAAGATTCATTAATTGATGAAGGAATTAAATTGCTTTATCAATTGAGCGAGTACATACCTAATGAAATAAGAGAAGTATTTAAAGACCTTTTAATAGAAGATGATTATAAAGATAAAAGAGGTAGTTGGAAAAGAAAGAGAATACAGTATGCTTTGTCTTTCTTTTATTCAGGAACATTACCTAAGTACTTTTATAATGAACTTGTTGAGTTAGCTAATTTTAAATGGAAAAAAAGAAAAATAGAGCTTGATGATGTAGATTGGATTGTGCCTTCTAGACCTGGTATTGATGAATATTTTGGTATTACAAATAGGTATGAATTTGATTATTTTCCGGAAAGTACTTATCAAACATTTGTATATGGATTTCTAAACAATCATCCTTTAGAGGCTGTAGATTTTATAATAGATTTTAGCAATTATTGTGTAGAAAATTTTATTAAATCAGATTTTCTAAAATCTGAAGATGGCTTTGGTAGAGAGGCGGATGATCTTGTTAATATTGAACTCTTTTATAATGATAATGTTTATTCTATAAAGGGATCCACTTATTTATGGATGGTAAATAGGGGGGGACAGGTAGTTGTACCGGATCTTTTGCAATCTGTAGTGATAGCTTTAGAAAGATTTATGTATGAATTAGGTAAACATGAAGTAGAAGGTTTAGATAAAATTTTACAGGTTTGTTTTGATAAAATTTACACGAAAAGTAATTCGGTAATTCTTATTTCAGTGTTGTCTAGTATTGCTATGGCTTATCCTAAAAAAGTTGGGGATATGTTCCTCCCACTTTTATCAGATAGGAAATTTTTTGACTGGGATAGTAAAAGATGGGCTAGAGAATTAGTAAATGGAGAATCATTACTTGGTTTGAGACACTCTACACCTGAAAAACAATTATACAATGAAGAGAGAAGGGAAGCTTTGAAGTGGAAGCACAGAATGCAATATCATAAAGGATTGGTTGGATTTGTTCTACAATATCAAATTAGTTATGGAAATCTTAATGGAAGAATTTTTGGCATGCTAGATAGATTGGAAACGAAATGTGATAAAAATGATATTTATTATTTGAAGTTGTTATCTGAAATTGATATTCGAAAGCAAAATGTTGAACAAGTTGAACATAATGGTCAGAAAGCTATTCAATTATCTCCTAATTATTCTGTTAATTCATCGTTAGAACAAGAAATGATTGCAAATGAGAAGGAAGTGAAAATTCAGAATATACACGCAAAATATACTTTATGGGTGACAAAAATGTTTCAGAAAAAGGCTGAAGATAATATAACTTATGAGTATTGGAAAGAGTGTTTAGAATATTTTAATAGTACTGATTACCCTAAAACAGACATTTTATATTTAGCTTCTATCGATTCTTTTCCTGTTGCTACATTAGCAGCAATAGGGATTGATGAGTTTAATGATAAATTGAGTGATGATGAATTTAATTTTTGTATAGATAGAATCTTAGAGATATCAAATGAAATATATAGTTTTAAAAAGGAATATCCTCATGATTTGGATTTTTCCATCAATATATATGATAATCAGTCTGCTCTCAATTCTTTACCAAAATTACTGTTGTATAAGGAAAGGCTTAGTGATCAGCAACAGTATGATATAAAGAACAGCGTTTTTGTATTTTTAAGAGATATTGATGTTAATGCTGAGAGTAACATGGAGTACCTGTATTCTTCGTTTCGTGAATATGTTTGGGATGTTGATTATCAGTTTGCATTTAATTGTTTTGTAGGGATATTTTTGTATTCTTCTTTGAATAAAAGATATCCAATAGATAAAAGATATTCATCTGAAGAAGTAGAAAGGATAGAAAAAGAAGAACAGGAAATTTTAAGATTTATAGAAAATGACAATGTGAATTATAATTTTGAAAATCTATCTTATTTGAAGTATTGTCATAAGGATTTGGATAAAGTATTGAAATTTTTCCCAACTCATAAAGTATATAGTTTTTCATTTAATTTTTTAAAAGAAATTTTCAGTTGTCAGATAGAATCTTATTCATATAAAAACAGTAAAAATAAGTCATCGTACTATTATGATATTGGTTTATCTATTCAAGAAGTTATAGTTGATTTTTTACTTAATATTTCTTTTGATAGTGAGAGTAATTCTTTATGCGAATCGATAATAGACGCAGGTATAATTGATTTAAATACAAGAGAAAATCGTAAAGTTGTAGAGTATATAGAAAGAGTCTTACAAAGATTTATTAGTGTAGTTGACAGTAGTTATGGCCTTGAATATAGATTAGAGAATTTTTGGAAATGTTGGAATGTGCTATATTTTAAGGTTTATAAGAAAATTCATCAATTTAATAAAGAATTCTTATTTTATAGTGGTTTTTGGAAACCTAAAGCTGACGATTGGTTTGTGTTAAGGTATAATAATATGAACGGGAGTTACTATAATATGATTAATAAACTAGATTATATTGATATAAGCGCTCTTATTCAGCTATTGTCAGGAATAGGTTTTCAAAGTTTAAATCCGAAAGCAATAAGAATTTTAGTAAAACATTTAAAAATAAATAAAAGTATCTTAAAAGATATTGATTATTATTATATGGAAGAATTGATAATTAGATGTTTTAGACATAAGCTAAAAGAGATAAAAGAGGATGATAGAATTGTAGAAGACTTTTTATGGCTTTTAAACCTGATGATTGATTTAGGTTCTTCACAAGCTTATTACATACGAGAAAGTCTAATTTTATATAAAAAAACAACCCCCTAATTAACCCCCTGAAAAAAATAAACCCCTCACTACCAAGGTAATGAGGGGTTCTTTTGTGGTCCCACCTGGGCTCGAACCAGGGACTTACTGATTATGAGTCAGTTACTCTAACCAACTGAGTTATAGGACCGGTCTTTTGACCGTAAAATTTCGTGGTGGTCCCACCTGGGCTCGAACCAGGGACTTGCTGATTATGAGTCAGCTACTCTAACCAACTGAGTTATAGGACCAGTGTCAAAGGGTTTTTGACGGATGCAATATTACTGCCTTTTCTTGATTTATGCAAGATAAATTTCAAGTTTTACTTAATTTCTTGACATAGCTCTATCAAAACACCATTAGTGCTTTTAGGATGTAAAAATACAACTAATTTATTATCAGCACCTTTCTTTGGAGTTTCATTCAATAATACAAAACCTTCTGAAGACAATCTTTTTACTTCTGATTCAATATCCTCCACGTCAAAAGCGATGTGATGAATACCTTCTCCTTTTTTTGCAATGAATTTTGCTATCGGACTGTCTTCATTGGTAGCCTCTAAAAGTTCTATTTTATTAGGACCATTCATGAAAAAAGAAGTACTTACACCTTCACTCTCTACTGTTTCTTCTTTATAAGGAGGTGCTCCAAATAATTTTTCAAACAAGGCATTTGAAGCTTGTAAATCTTTAACAGCAATTCCGATATGTTCTATTTTGCGCATTTTTAAGTATAGTTTAAGGTTATCAACAAAGATAACAAACTTTGCAATCCAAAAAATTGTATTTTTGCACTATGGAAACTAATAGACAAAAGAAAATGGGCGCCCTATTGCAAGGAGATCTTGTAGATATCTTGCAAGGAGAAGTGCGCAAGAACGGAATAAGTAATCTAATTATATCTGTTTCTAAAGTTACAGTAACGACTGATTTATCAATTGCAAAAGTATATCTAAGTATTTTCCCTGCAGCGAAAGGAACTGAATTGTTGAAAGCAATCCAATCTAACGCTCCACTGATTAAACACGAGTTGGCACAACGCGTAAAGAATCAATTGAGAAAAGTACCAAACTTAGCCTTCTATATCGATGATAGTTTAGAGTATATCGATCAAATAGACAAAGCTTTACAAGGAGATGAAAACCCAATTTCAAATCCAGATTTATTAGTAAGAAGAAAGAAAAAATAAGTCGTTGAAGTTCTCGTTTTACATAGCCAAACGCTATGCTTTTAGCAAAAGTAAAAGCAAAGCAATTAATATTATCACTGCAATAGCTTCATTAGGAATTATTGTCAGTGCAATGGCTATGTTTGTTGTGCTCTCTGTTTTTAGTGGGTTACGCGAGTACAGTTTGTCCTTTACCAATCAATTAGATCCTGAGCTTACTTTATTTTCAGGCAAAGGAAAAAGCTTTGTCATCACTCCTCAAAAGATGAATGAGTTGAATCAAAGTAAAATGTTTACTGGAATTGCAAAGGTGGTAGAGGATAGACTATTGTTTAGTTTTAACGAAAAACAAACAGTAGCCTACATCAAAGGAGTAGATGAGAACTTTGAAAAAGTTAGTCAATTTCAAGAGGCTATAGAGGTAGGGCAATGGATGGAACCCAATACAAGCGAAACGGTTGTAGGGTTAGGTATTGCACATGTATTAAGTATGGGGATGTTTGACGTGGAAGACGCTTTTACGGCTATTGCCTTAAAACCTGGTACGGGAGTAATTGACAACCCAGAGAATGCCTTTATCAAAAAACACTTGACTCCAGTAGGTATCTATTATCTTCGAAACGAAGATATTGATAGTAAGTATGTGTTTACAACACTTAGTGAAGCACAAGAGTTATTGAGTTTGAATGAAAACGAAATTACTAACTTAGAATTCAAATTAGCCCCAGGTATTACAGAAAAAGTAGCTACAGCAAAACTGAAAGAAATCTTTGGATCGTCTTTCGTTGTTAAAAACCGCATGCAGTTAAACGATAGCTTATACAAGATGTTGAATACAGAAAATGCTGTTGTTTACCTTATTTTCTTATTGGTAGTTATTATTGCTTTGTTCAATCTGATAGGGGCTTTGATTATGATTATATTGGAAAAACAATCCAATATAAAAACGCTTAACGGTTTAGGAATGCGTATGCAATCTTTAAGACGTATCTTTCTATTACAAGGGCTTATTATCAGTGTATTAGGAGGAATTATAGGCATTGTATTAGGAGCTATTGTTGTTATTGCTCAAGAAGAATACCAGTTAGTAATGATTACAGAAGGCTTGGCTTATCCTGTAGATTTTAATTTTGCAAACGTAGGCATCGTATTTGTCTCTATTACAGTATTAGGCTTTTTAGCTTCTTATATTGCAGCTACAAGAGTGAATAGCGATTATCTAAACATCAATGGATAATCACTATTTTATAACTATAGACTTCATATAATACTCTTGTTGTTCGGTATCATTCAAATTCCTTAATGATATATATTAAGTATTCTAAAACCTTTTTTAAGGACATAGGGTTCAATCAACTTCCATATCAGCTAACTCTAAAGTGCCATGATATAAACTGGTACTATACATTGATTGGTCAATTGTAGTCCACACACTCCAAAAATGAATGACACCAGTTGTCCATTCATCTGGAATAGCAATACTATTGTATTTACTTTCACGTGTACCTACATGCTCTATAACTTCAAATTTATTTTCGTACGCATTAAACATCAAGATAGTAAGCGTGTCATCTGCTGCGGTTAATCCATTTAAGGTACTATTGTCCCATTGTATTTTGATCTTCCTATTTTTCAGAAAAGAGATTTTGCTGATAGGTGCAGGAGGCAAAGGCCCTATGGATAGAATTACCTTTTCTGCTCTAATTGCCAAAGTATCATCTGTAATAACAATTCCTTCTTTCATCAACGTAGAGCGAATTTGGTCATATCCAATCTTTGTATTTCCGTCAACTATTTTAATCGGATAGTGTGCATTAACAAAAGTGCGTATTGTTTTTAAAAAGCCAACCACAATCGTCAATTTATTGCGTTGTTTGATTTGGGCTTCTGTAGCAGGTTTGTTACTTTTTTGTGGAAGAGAACGTATAATTCCCTTTCCGCGATATTTGACTCCCACAACAGTCCCAACTTTACCTTTTATAGGTCCTAATATTCCATCTTTAATTTCTGCCATAACGCTTTGTTTATTTTAGTGGTTAAACAGTAGAAAGTTACAAAAGTAGTTTCTAAATAAAGTTTAAGTATCAAATTGAGTTTTTGTGTAAAATGTTGTTAATCAAAGTATTTTGTTCGATATCCTTTGCTATTCCTCTATTTGTGTTCTAAGTAAACTTAACGTTAATTTTTCAGGAGTATCTAAACCCAATACCTCAAGAATAAGTCAACAATGCTTCAACAATAGTTCAGCAGAAAGTCTTTGTAGTAGAGTAAATACGGCCTATTCTTGAACAATCCTTGAATGATTTGCCCAAACTGCCCTATTTTACTGAGAACAGCATGCGTGTTTAATAGAATTGTAACGGCATGTGTTTTTGATTAAGTAGCTTGTTATGAGTTTATTGGGTTTGTTTTTGACTAAAAAAAAGAAGGTGCTTTTTTTAAAAAAGGGATACTAAAAAGGAATAAAAGAGGTAATCTATTCAAAAAAAGCATTCTTTTTTCTGTTGTCATAGGTGTTTTTATTGTTTTTAAAAGGAGTTTTAGCAAAAAACAAGATAGTTTTTGTACCTACAAAAGAGCGAAGCACAATCTATATTCTTCATAATAGATATATCGATTTTGGACGATAGTATTTTGTCATGGAAAAGACTTAAAAAAGAGCATGAGAATGAAATATATTTGATTCTTTTATAAACTGTTAGAAATTGTCTTTTTTGTATTCTAAACCGTGAATTTTGTAAGTAAATATTAGATTGTTTATTAAAAATAATTTAATTTTAAAAGTGCTTTTAGCAAGATGTAACAGTTTATAGTGGATTTGGTAATATCAAATATTTCTAATACTTAGAACTGTTGTTTACATTTGTAGATAACAGAATAAACAAATTAGAGTAAAGTAGGAAAAAGGAAATAAGTTATGGAAAACAAACAAATAAAGTATGTAGATCACTCTGCGCAGTTGATTACAACAGGAGAGTCGTTAACAGCTTTAGCAACAGGGTTAATTCAAGCGAATAATTTAAAAGAAGAAACACAGTGGTTTATGGCATTAGCTGTATGTAAAGCAGCTTTGGCAAAATCGGCAGTGGACGAAACAATAAAAGAATTATTGAGTGAGATGAGTAAAGAATCTCATCGCGATCATAGTAGCTTTTATTTAAATGAGGAGGATTATGCTAATTGGTTTGCTGATGTTGTAACAGTAAATGTAGCTTTTGCAGCCTTGAATTGGACAAAAAGTTATGTCAATTTACACGAGTTGTATTTGAATGCACGTTTTGGGTATAAAGACGAAGAAAAAGCAATTGCTTATATTAAAGAAGGATATGCAAAAGGAGATAAAACATCACAAGCTTTTGTAGGATATAATACATACTATGGAAGTTTAGGATTTGAACAAGATAAAGAAGAAGGATTGCGTTTAATCACAACTTCTTTTGATGAAGAAAATGAGGTAGGAGAGTTGTTTGCTTTAAATATTGAGTTTAGAGCTTGTGAAAGTGCAGAAGAAGGAGAGACTGTTTTAGAAAAATACAACGATTTAATTCACAATAAGAAAAGGGGAATTTATGTTTTAGCAGATTATTATCTAAGAGAGGAAGATAATGTTAAAGCATTAGAAACTTTAAAATTTGGGATTGCAAATAATAGCGGTTATTGTAGTTATCTATTAGGATTAATGATTATCAATCAGCGTTTTGCTGAATTTGGATTTACAGTAGAAGAAGGAAGAGCACATTTAGAAGAAGGCTTCAGTCATGGAATTTCTTATGCAGGATTCTTAATTGGTTATTCTTATTTATATCCAAATGATGGTTCAGAACCACAGTTTGAACAAGCTATTCATCACCTATCTCGTGCAGCGATATACAATGCACCAGAGGCAGAGTTAGAGTTGGCTATGTTATATTTATATCATCAAGACTATAGAGATTTGGCAAAAGGAATGGAATTGTTGGATCGTGGGATTGCGGCTAAGTATCATAAGGCAATGACAGAAAAAGCTTATACCATGTTGGATTTTGATTTGGTAGAACGAAATGTGCCAGCAGCAAAAGCATTATTGGAAGAAGCAATGGAAATGGGGAACGATTATGCTCCTTATCGTTTAGGATTGGGATATCAAGATGCGGAATGGGAAGATGAGGCAAACTTAGCAAAAGCGTTGGAATTATTTGAATTGGCAGCAGAGCGCAATCATAATTCGGGTACAGAATATGCAGGTAAATATTATCGCTATGGCTATGTAGGAGAACCTGATTATGCAAAGGCTATGGAATATTATGATAAAGCCATTGAATACTTCAATTCAGGTTATGCAAAAGTAGAAAAAGCAATGATGTTGGAAGCAGGTGAAGGAGTGGAAGTAAACCATGAAGAAGCAAGAGATTTGTACCTAAGTGCTTTGGAATACGGCTATACTTATGCAGCACTTCGCTTGGCATTTATGTATGAAGAAGATGTGTTGGGAGAACCAGATCTTGCAGTTGCACGTCAATATTTTGAACAAGCAGCAGAAGCCGAAATACCAGCAGGAGTTTATCATACAGCGCGTTTTTATCGCTATGGAATTGGAGGCGAAGCAGATGAGGTAAAAGCTTTTGAATTGTTTGAAAAAGCATTAGAATTAGGGTTTGTAGATGCCAATGTAGATATTGCTTTGGCCTATGAAGAAGAAACGTGTGGTAGAACTTATGATGCTGATAAAGCATTTGAACACATGATGGTAGCAGCAGAGGAAGGATTTTCTTACGCAATGTTTAAAGTGGGATGTTACCACATGTACAAAACAATTGAACACGCTAAAAATGAAGAAGCTGTTTTTTGGTTAAACAAAGCTGTGGATTTAGGATCAGGATTAGCGATGCTTACTCTTGGAGACTATTATTTATACGGATATGGAGAAGAGAGAGAATATGAAAAAGCAATTGAATACTATAAAAAAGCAGAAGAGGTAGGCTACATTTCTGAAGGAATAGGAGTTTGCTATCAGTTTGAATTAGGAGTAGAAAAAGATGATACTAAAGCATTTAATTATTACAAAATAGCTGCAGATCGCAATTATAGCTCAGGACTGTTTCGCCTAGGAATGTGTTATTACTATGGTACAGGAACACAACAAGACAGAGTAGAGGCGTTCTATTATTTAAAACAAGTAGCAGATCAAGGAAATAAAGATGCTGCAGGATATATTGGACAAATGTATTTAGCAGGTGATGGTGTAGAGAAAAATGAAGTGGAAGGAATACAATATTTAACAGAAGCAGCAGAAGCAGGATATGATGATGCACAATACCATTTGGGTAATTGCTATTTGAGAGGAATTGGTGTGGAACAAAATGATGAGTTAGCAATGCAATGGTATCAAACAGCAGCTGAAAATGGAAATGAAGATGCACAAAAAATTGTAGGAGGACCTCGTAAAAGAAGAAGATAATGGAGAATCAGAAACAATATCAGTTTCAGGTAAATATGAAGGGAATGATAGAACTGTTGTCAGAGCATATCTATAGCTCTCCAACTGTTTTTATTCGTGAACTTCTACAAAATGGAATGGATGCTGTCACTATGCGTAAAGGTATAGTGACAGATTTTCAAGGAAAAATTGACATAACATTTAGTGATGGAGGCCTTGTTTTTCAGGATAATGGAATAGGGCTAACGGCAGATGATGTACATCAATTTTTATCTGTAATAGGACAGAGTTCTAAAAGAGGAGACTTGGCAGACAAAGATCTAATTGGGAAGTTTGGTATTGGGTTGTTGTCATGTTTAGTTGTTTCGGAAGAGATTGTTGTAGAATCGCGTTCGTTATACAAAGAAGAATCTGTTAGATGGGTTGGTCGTGCTGATGGGACTTATGAAGTAGAAATGATCGACTTGTTGCCAGAAGTCGGTACAAGAGTGATACTACAAGCCAAAAAAGCGTGGAAATCATTATTTAAAAAGGCTGAGATTAAAGAAAATATTCTGTTTTATGGAAGTGCTCTTCCTATCGAAGTAAACTTGATAGAGGGAGGTGAAGTAGAACAAATATTAGATGGTAATCCAATATGGCTTGATTCTGAAGCTTCCAAAGAAGATTTGTTGGCTTATGGTAAAAAAGTGTTTAAGACCAAGTTTATCGATGTATTTCACTTGCATTCAGAAGTAGGAGAGGTACAAGGAGTGGCTTATGTGATTCCAAACAAAGTAAATACAACAACAACAAAAGAGCACAAAATATTTTTGAAGCGTATGTATTTGTGTGATCATGCGTCTAATCTATTGCCTGAGTGGACTTCTTTTGTGCGCTGTATTATTAATTCGAATGCTTTACAACCAACAGCTTCTCGTGAATCGTTGATGAATAATACTATTCTACAAGAAACACGTAAAGAGTTGACAGCGAACTTTAAAGACTATTTGAAGTTGTTGTCCATTACTGATATCGAAACATTGGAGCGCATTATTGCTATTCATCATATGTTTATCAAGTCGTTGGCAGCATCAGATATGGAAATCATGAATTTGTTTGAAGACTATTTGCCTTTTGAAACAAACCAAGGACAGATGACATTTGGTGAGATAAAAGAGAGTACTTCTCATTTTTATTACACTCCTTCCTTAGATGATTTTAGACAAATAAGACGTATTGCAGGTTCACAAAAGAAATTAGTGATTAATGCTGCTTATAGTTATGAAACGGAATTAATCGAAAAAATCAAGCGCAACAATAGTGCGATTCAAATTGATAAAATTGTTCCTAATGATATTTTACAAGAATTTGAAGGAGCAGTAGTGGCTGATGACCGCATTGAAAAGTTTGTGGAAAGAGCCAATAAAATTTTGAAAAAGCACTACTGTAAAGCAGAGGTGAAACGATTTGAACCAAAAGATACAACAGCAATCTATATTGCGAATGAAGAAGCATTGGCAAGTAAAAATATCCAAAGCCTTTCGCAAACGTCTAATCCTTTTGCAGCAACATTACAACATTTAAAGAAAAAAGAAGAAGTAATACCTGTGCTTTGTTTTAATCAGCAAAACGATTTGGTAGAACGCTTAGTGGTAATTGATGATCAAGAGTTGTTTGAGGCATTAATTAATGTACTTTATGTACAAGCATTAATGTTGGGAGGGTACACGATCAACAAACGAGAGATGGATACATTTAACGATGCATTGTATCAGTTTATGATATTAGGTATGAGTAATTTTTTACCTAAGTTTTAAACGTATGATGTACCGATTAGAAATTCAAAAGTTATTGTTGCAAATTGAAGACAATTACGAAGATATAGATTTGTGTATTGCACTATTGAAACAAGCAATTCAAATAGCAGATAAGAATAATGATATAGATTGGGCTTTTGACTTGCGTTTGTATTTGATACGCGAAGAGCGAAGCACATCTCATTGTAGAGAAAGTATGGTAGCTTTTGCTTGGTTGTTGGAACAATGCGATGAACAAAAGGATCGATTTGATGAGAGAGAATTGTTGTTGGAATACCAATGGATGATATGTTCTGCTTATAGTAATAGTTCTATTCCTTTGGAGCAAATAGATGCTTTACTTCAAGATTTGACTATGCGTTTGGAACGTACACATTCTTCTAAACGAGGATTGTATTACACATTGGCAGGATTTAATATGCAATTGGGTAATCCAACAAAGGCAAAGGAATATATTGCATTATCAGATTTAGAGCCTTTTGACGAAGAGTTTACAGAGGCTACTTCGTATGACAATCACATTGAAAATGCAGTTTGCATGAAAGAGTTTGATCGCGCTGTAGAGCTGATGGATCAAATGGAGTATAAAAAGCTTACTGCTTTTTCTCTACCTTTCGAAACCTATGCTGCGATGGCTTGTTTTATGGCAAGGGCAAAGGATAGTAGAGCTACTCTTTATGCAGAGAAAGCAAAGGAACAATTTGAACAGATTAGCGAAATCAATAGTTCTCTTTTGTACAGTATGACGAGATTGAGTTATGCTTTGTATTTGTTGAATGATGAGAGTGTGTGGCATTATTACGAAAAAATGGCAGATTGGGAGGTAGAAGCAGAAGACGATTTGCAGTTAATGATGAGTAGACACTACGCTATGATTTGTTCGCAAGGAGGTGAAAAGAAATTAACGCTTTCTATAAAGGTTCCTTTTTTCCAAGAAAGTGGAGTATATAACCTTAGCGAATTAGCAAGTTATTACAGTGCAAAAGCACACTATTTTGCAAAGGCATTTGATCAGCGCAATGGGAACAACTTTTATCAGAACGAGTTACTTATTTTGAGTCAAGAGAAAACATCCAACGAATAAACAATAAAGAGAATGAATTACAACTTAGAAATACAGAAGGTTCTACTGAAGATAGAAGAATTGAAGAACTTTGAAGACAAGGTAGTTGCTCTAAAAGAGGCAATTCAAATTGCAGATCAACACAATGATATTGACTGGGGATTTGATTTGCGTTTAAACTTAATTCGACAAGAGAGAAATACTTCTCGTTGCGTAGAGAGCTTTCCAGCTTTTGCATGGATCTTGAATATTAGCGATACAAATGAGGGGTATTTTGATGAAGCTGAGTTTTTATGGGAATACAAATGGATGTATTGCTCAGCATATCGCAATGCTTCTATTCCAATGGAACAAATAGAAAGCATAGGAGAGGACTTGAAAAGACGTTTAGTATCTAACGGTTTTAGTAAACGCGCTTATTACAATGTTCGTACCGGATTGGCAATGCACTTGAGAGATTATAAATTAGCACAAGAGTTAGTTGATTTGGCAGATGCAGAATTGTTGGACGATATGGCTAATTGTCCTGCGTGTGAATTGGATACTAAAGTAGAAATCTTGTTGTATCAAGGGTTAATAGATGAATCGTTGGTAAAAGCGCAAGACTTGATTAATAAAAAACTGACTTGCTATTCTATGCCTTTTCAAACGTTTTGTTGTTTTGCTTATTATTTATTGCAAGCAGGGGACGACCGTGCTTCGATGTATTTTGATAAAGCATTGGAAGAATACCATGCACACGACCAGTACGATAGTTCAGTAGGTTATTCGATGGGACTTTTGGTGGCATATATGCATCAAACAAATCACCCTGATTTGTGGACATTCTTTGAGAAAATAGCAGATTGGGAAGTAAATGGTGAGGATTTACACCGTTACAACTTTGCTCGTTATATGGGGCCAATTATGAAACAGGGAGGAACAAAAGAGTTACAGTTGTCTTCTCAATTGCCCTATTATAAAGCAGATGGTGTATATGACTTAAATGAGCTGTACCACTATTTTAAAACAATGGCTTATGATTTGGCTGCACAGTTTGATCAAAGAAATGGCAATGATAATTATAAGACTGAAATAGAATCTGTATTAAGCTAAAACAGCAATATATGATATAGCAAAGGCGAAAGAGTTAATCTTTCGCCTTTGTTTGTTTTACTTATTTGTTTATTAAGTTTTGCAAAACAGTTTTTTTATAAGTTTCTCCTATTGGGATAATTGCTTTATTGATATATAAACGATTGCGTTCTATGGTATCGAGGTGCTTTTTGTTGATGATATAAGATTTGTGAACACGGATAAATAAGTGTTGAGGAAGTTTGTCTTCCATTTCTTTTAATGTACTTAAGGTCACAATTCGCTCATTCCTTAAATGCAGCACTAAATAGTCTTTTAACCCTTCAATATACATGAGTTCTTCATAAACAACCTTAATGTGTTTACCATCAGTTTTGACAAACATATAGTTGGTTAATTCTTCTTTTGTTGTGGTGTTTTGGGTACTCGGAGTCTGTACTATAGGAGTAGCTTTTTGAATACTCTTTAAGAAGCGTTCATAGGTAATCGGTTTTAGTAAATAATCAATCACATTGTGTTCATATCCTTCCAATGCATATTGATTGTAAGCAGAGGTAATGATAAAGTATGTTTTGTTTCCCAATAAGTTCATCAGCTGTAATCCTGATAATTCAGGCATTTGTATATCTATGAAACAAATGTCTATAGCTGTATGTTGTAGATCTGTCAATGCTTGTAAGGCAGATGTTGTACTTCCTGTTAATTGCAGTTGAGGTGTTTTTTGAACATACTCACTAAGTAAGGCAACTGCCATTGGTTCGTCGTCTAAGATATAACATCGGATAGGTATCATAGTTCAAGAATTAGTTTGCAAGTGAAGGTTGTAGGTTCTTCCTTTATTGTTAAGGTATGTTTGTTTGGGAATTGTAACTCTAAGCGTTTTCTAATATTACTAAGACCAATTCCTTTGGTTTTATCTTTGTTGTAATCGTTGGTTTTGTTTTGAGTAAATAGTTCTAATTGATTTCCTTTTTGAGTAATGTGGATTATAAAAGGTTGTTCACGTTCAGTGAGTAGCCCATGTTTGAAACCGTTTTCGATAAAAGGTAATAATAGTAGAGGAGGAATAAGTAAAGAAGGATTATCTATATCGATTGTTAGCTCTACTTGAGTTTCTCCTGCAATGCGCATTTTTTCTAAGTCTATGAAGTCTGAGATGTAATTAATTTCTTTTTGTAATTCGATGTAATGTTGCTCTGTTTCATAGGTCATATAACGCATGAGTTGACTCAGTTTGTCTATAGCAGGCAAGGCTTGTTCTGATTTTTGATACACCAAATAATAGATGTTGTTCAGTGTATTGAAGATAAAGTGTGGATTGATTTGCGATTTTAGAAAGCGCAATTCTGCCTCGTTCTTTTCTTGTTGTATAATTTGGTTGAGTTGCAAACTACGTATAAAATAGATAATGATATAAGTGATTGTTGCTATGCTAATAGGTGCTAAACTGAAATAAATATTGTCAAAAATATAGTACCAAACAGGAGTGCCAGCAAAATAGTTTTGTTGATTCCATAGCCAAACAGTCAATACTTGTTCTATTAAAGCTCTTACAGCAACAAATAACATATAAGAAGCGGCCCACCCTACGATGACTCTTGTCCAAGTGAATTTACGGATAACCCAAGGCATTATATATAGGTAGTGAAAATAAAAGATACTAACAAAGATGATTACGGTTGTGTTGTTGAATAGAGAGAAGTCTGTGAAACTTACCCAATAAGGTGCATTATAGTCTATGTGGGCATAACGTATATAGATGAGTATAACATATAAAGCAAGGTGTAATCGCACTTCTTCTTTGGTAGAAAGTATTTCTGTTGTTTTCATAATAAACATTTAAGTAAAACTATTAAAACTTTGTTTTTAAATAAAGGGAATTGGTCGGATAAAACAAGGTGTTGGTCGAAAAGTAAATGTTTCTGTAAAAAAGGCACTGCATATTTGCGGTATAACAAAGAAACAATCAAGCTAATTATGAAAACAAAACTAATTCTACTTGCTGCTATTTTTATGGGGCAATTTGCAAATGCACAAATAAATGAACAATTAAAGTCTACTACACCTATTCAAGTGCTGAATATGGGAACATTCCATATGGGATATACTTCGGATTCTCACAGTACCGAATTTGATGAAAAGGATGCGAAAAATAAAGTGATGGTGCATGAGGTAGCTAAGGCAATTGCGGCTTTTAAGCCTACTGTAATAGTAGTAGAACAAAAACCAGAGACTATGATTGCTTTAAATGAAGCGTACAATGCTTATTTGAAGAATCCGAAGATGAAGATTGATAATCCTAATGAAGTTGAATTATTAGCTTTTGAGTTGGGGAGATTAGCAGGTGTAAAAAAACTGTACGCGATAGATTATAGTAAAGGATATAATTATTTGGTACCTAATGAAATTCCACAGTATAATGATAAGGAGCTTTATGATGAATATATGAAAACTTGCTTGGCACAGTTGAGAGAAATGGATAAGGAAAAAGATGTTAGAAAAATGCTTTATCAGATTAATACAAAAAAGAATTTAGACGCAATGCTTAATCTTAATGCAGATATGTTGACACATGCTTCTACTCCCGGAAAATCTGAAGGAGCTGATGAGGCAGCTAAGTTATATCACAGAAATTTGATCATGTACTCTAATCTAAATCAAATACCATTAACGAAAGATGATAGAGTGTTTATTTTGATGGGAGCTTCGCATACTGCTTTTTTCAATATGTGGTTGGAGCGCAGTCCAAAATATCAATTGGTGAATACTTTAGAATATTTGAAAGCTTTTAAATAAATGAAAAAGGGAGTCTTATAACAGGCTCCCTTTTTGCATTTATTGAATGAGTCAATATTGTGCATTATTGTTTAATTGTAGTCAAAATAGTCAGCGATCAAGAAACAAAGATTAAATACTTATAGCTTTGTCTTGTTGCGCATAAATACGCTCTTTGACATATTGAAACAACAAACAGTTATTATAATTCGATAACTCTACTCTCTCCCAAATGCTTTTGTAATTCACTATCATGGCTGATAAGTATGATAGTGCCATTGTATTGGGAAATAGCTTTAAATAAACTCTCAATGCCATAGATGTCTAAGTTGTTTGTAGGCTCGTCTAAAAGCAAAGCATCTATTTGAGGTTGTGATAGATTAATGCAACAAATAGCTAAACGCAAACATTCGCCACCACTTAAACAATTAACTTGTTTGTCCCACAGATGTGTAGGTAAGCCATATTGAAACAGTAGGTTCTTTAATTCTACTTCTGTTAGTGCTAAACTGTTGTATTCCTTGATTTGGTCTAATAAAGTAAAATCTTGTTGTAATAAAGAATAGAATTGATCAAGGTAAATAACTCGATTACTATGCTGTTGTATCTGACCAATCGTAGGCTGTAACTTTCCTGTTAACAAATTGAGTAATGTTGATTTACCACTTCCATTTTTTCCTTTGATAATTAATCGTTCACCACTTCTTATTTCTAAGTTTAGATTGACTGACCAAATATTTTGTTGTTCTGTATAGGCAAAGTTCACTTCTTGAAGTTCCCATAACACTTTGTTGTTGTGCAAAGAAGTATTGTGAAAAGAGAGGTTGAAAGGTTTTAACTGTTCTACTTGTAGTCTTACATCTCTCAACTCCTCTTGAGCTTTTTGTTGTCTGCTATTTTGAACTTCTGTTGCTTTTGCACTACTGTTTTCAGCAGCATTTTTAAAAGCATTAATCATAATCTTTGGTAAGCCTGCTTTTTGCTCTGCTTTTTTGTTTTGAGCTACCGCTTTTATTTGTTTTTGCTTTAGCTTTTGTTGTTCTATTTTTACTTGTTTGATGTCTTTGTTGAGGTTGTCTATTTTGGTTTGCAAACTTTGGATATGTACTTCCTTTTGTTGTTTGTACGAATCGTAATTACCAGTGTATCGAGTGGCTTTTTTACCTGATACTTCATAAGTAATCTCTTGCTTGTTTAGCAATTCGATGTCGTGGCTTACTACTATTACTGTTCCCTTATAGGTAGATATAAAATGATAAAACTTTTCTCGTGTCTCTTGATCAATATGATTGGTAGGTTCATCCAATAAAACGATATCAGGTTGTTGAAGCATAATAGTTGCGAAGTAAACCCTTGTTTGTTGTCCGCCACTTAAACTATGCATTGGCGTTGATAAATCAAATTGAGCAATGTCCCAATAGTGTAAAGCCTCAGTTGTGCGTTCTTCAATTGTCCAATCGTCGTTAAGATCTGTATAGTCTTGTTCGTCGACAGAGCCATTTAGAATATTTTGTAATGCTTTTCGTTTTTGAGCAATACCCATAGCAATTTCAACTGACTGAGAAGCTGTTTTTTGTTTGTTTAGTTGAGGTAAGTAATAGACATTTCCCTCGATATGAATAGAGGGTATAGGAGTACTACTTGCTTGAGCAAGAATGTTTAATAAGGTACTTTTACCCATGCCATTAGCACCGATAAGGTTTACTTTTTCCCCTGTATTGATAATAAGATTTAAATCTTGAAATAAGATTGTGTGATCTGTATGTGCGTACGAAAAGTTTTTAATAACGATTCCCATAGAAATAAAATTGATTGTATAAACAAATGAATGTTGTGGCCCGTATACCACTACTCACGGTCAATGCAATTAATCAAAACATGTTAATAAGTATTAGATGCAAACTTTGAGATGTTGCATCAATTAGAAAAGTTTTAACCTACTCTATAGAGCTTAAGTATGCTCCTAAGTTGGCAAGAACTACCAACACTTATTATTTATCCATATCTATGTTATTTCGTTATACGTGATGCAAATATATTACTTTTTGAGATATAATGTTTAAAATAAGCTCATTTGACCTAAATCAGATGATGCTTTAGGTGTTTTTTTAGCTTTTTCTTTCGTCTCTTTTACTTCTGTAATGCTTTGCTCTTCTGTATTTTTTCTTTTCTTTTTATTAGCTGTTTTAGTTGCTTTAGCTAAGATTTCTTCTGTGGTTGCTTCTTCAATAATTATCTCATCAGTAGTAATAGCTTCTTCTATTGTTTTTTCTGCAATAGGTTCTGTAGTTTCAATAATTGATTCCTCAGCAGTGATAACTTCTTCTATTGTTTCTTCTGCAATAGGTTCTGTAGTTTCAATAATTGATTCCTCAGCAGTGATAACTTCTTCTACTGTTTTTTCTACAGTAGGTTCTGTAGTTTCAATAATTGATTCCTCAGTAGTGATAACTTCTTTAGCTTGTATGTCTTGAGTATTTTCAATATTAGGTTTAACTATTTCTGTTGAAGAAATAGAAAAATCTAAGTCTTGGATTTCTTCAGGTAACTTGTCAATTGCATCAAGAGCAATAGTATATACTAAATCAGTTAATCGTTCACTTATATGATCTTCTTGTGGATAAGCATAAGTATTAAACGTTGAAGATTCTGTAATATGAGAATTATTACATTCGTCTATTTGTTCTTCTTTCGTATTGATGTCTACTTTGTTTTGTAATTCAGAGATTAAGCGTTTTACCTTTTTGATGTGAATATTAGTATCAAAACTACCTGTTTGAGCTACTTGTTCTAATAAAGTGTGCAAAGTGTACACTTCGTGATATTTTAAAACAACAAGATGCTTCTTATTATGATCTAAAATAGATACTTGTTTCTGAATTGTTTTTGATTTTTCAATTAATTTTTCAACTAAATCTTCTTTAATGCTAATAATAATAGCATCAAGTGTTGTCTCAATAGAATAATTATCTGTTTTTTCAATCATTTGAATAACAGTAATTAATACATCCGAATTTAGTTTTAGTTGAATTTTATTTCTCATCGTAGGCAAATTGTAAAAGGGAATATTTCTGTGAATTATACACAAGCGTACAAAATAAGGGAAAAATATTGGATTTTCTCAGTATATGAGAAATATTAATTTGGGCTTGAACTCTTTAGATTGAGGAGTTAAATCACTAAAGTTATACTTGTTTTTTGCGATTATTTGTTCGGCATACTCAGATTATAGTTGTAACTTTAAAGTAAAGAAATAGAATAAAAACAATTAATAAAATATCAGAATTATGAGAATCGCTTTTTTTTCAACTCAACCTTATGATAAAGTTTTTTTTGATAAATGTAATGTTGATTTTGGGTATCATTTAGAGTATTTTGAAACAGGTTTGGAAGAGCAAACTGTAAGTCTTGTTCCTGCTAATACAGAAGCAGTATGTGTGTTTGTTAATGACAAGGTTGATAAAGCTGTGATTCAACAATTGGCAGATAAAAAAGTACAATATATTGCGTTGCGTTGCGCAGGATTCAATAACGTTGATTTAGAAGCAGCACATCAATATGGAATAAGAGTTTGTAGAGTACCTGCTTATTCACCTGAAGCAGTGGCAGAACATACTTTGGCTATGTTGTTTACATTGAATAGAAAGATACATAAAGCCTATAATCGTGTACGTGAACAGAATTTCTCTTTGAATGGATTGTTAGGAACTAATATCTATAAAAAAACAACAGGGGTAATAGGAACAGGGAATATAGGTGCTGTATTTTGTAGAATGATGAAGGCTTTAGGTACTGAAGTGCTGGCTTTTGATGTTGCGCCTAATGAAGAATTGATAAAAGAAGGAATAAAATATGTGAGTTTGGATGAATTGTTTGCAAAGTCAGATATTATCTCTTTACATTGTCCACTTACTCCTGAAACAATGCAGATTATTAACCAAGAGAGCTTGGCAAAGATGAAAGATGGGGTAATGATTATTAATACAAGTAGAGGGAAACTTATTGATACCCAAGCAATGATTCAATCATTGAGAGCAAAAAAAGTAGGAGCTTTAGGAATTGACGTATATGAGCAAGAAGAAAAAGTTTTCTTTAGAGATTTATCAGGTACAATTTTAGAAGACGAACGTCTACAGTTATTGACTTCTTTTCCTAATGTATTAGTAACAGCACATCAAGCCTTCTTTACTGATGAGGCATTAACTCAAATTGCGTTTGTAACATTAGATAATTTGAAACAGTTGACTACAACGAATGAAATAGTCGGTAGAATAGCCGAGTTATAGTAACATTTATTGTTATTCTTGAAAGTTGCAAGTGGGAAGTTATTATTAATTTCTCACTTGTTTTTTTTATAGTTTACTTATCTTTAAATTAAAATTGCTCATTAAGAGTGATCAAGATTGAAAAAAGAAGTATAGTGAAACACTTTCCTAATGGTATCTCATTTAAATATACATGGCGTTCTTATCAAGCTCGTGTATTAGATAATTTAGCTAATCATTTAGATGATGGTAAATTGCATGTTATTGCACCTCCTGGTTCTGGAAAAACAGTATTAGGGCTGGAGGTAATGTTGCGATTGAATCAACCAACCCTAATTTTAGCACCAAGTATTGCTATTAAACAGCAGTGGATAGATCGTTTCTGTGAATTGTTTTTACAGACTGATACTCGTCCAGATTGGATATCTACTGATATTTATTCTCCTGCTTTTCTAACAGTATGTACATATCAAGGACTTTATGCTGCATTTACTAATACAATGGAAATAGAGGAAGAAGAGGAGGTAGAAGTAGAAGAAAGTATTGAGAAAATAGGTGATATTAAACAACAAGCAAAAATAGTAGAAACACTTAAAAATATTGGAATTAAGACAGTGGTTGCTGACGAGGCACATCATTTGAAAAATGTTTGGTGGAGAGCACTTACTGTTTTAGTAGATGAAATTAAACCAAAGGTGATAGGGTTAACAGCTACACCTCCTTATGATGTGACATTAGCAGAGTGGAATAGATATATTGATTTTAATGGAGAAATAGATGAGGAAATTACAGTGCCTGAATTGGTAAAAGAGTATGACTTATGTCCCCATCAAGACTATATTTATTTTAATGTTCCAACAGAAGCTGAGCGAGCTGTTCTTTTAAAGGCAAGAGAAAGAAATTATCAGCTTTACCAAACCTTACTTGAAGAAAAAGTAATGTTTAATGATGTAATAGATTCCACATTATTTAAAATGCCAGAAGAGCATTTGGTGTGGATTTATGATAACATAGAGTATTTTTTTGCCTGTCTAATTTTTGTTAATCATTTTGATACTGATTTAGCCCAGAGTAGAGTATATATTCTTGGGAAAGAAGAAAAAGTTTTGCCTGTATTAAATGCAGTATGGATGGAAAAGGTTATTCAATTTTATTGTTCTAAAGGGATGGCATTTTTTGAAGATAAAGTCAGCCATAGTGAAAAGGTAATAAAATTAATGAATAGGTTACGTCATTATGGAGCGATAGAGCAGGGGCAGGTACAATTGGCCAATAGTCAAAAACAGAATGATTTATTGGTGTCGAGTGTTAATAAGTTAGACAGTATATATCAGATTGTACAACTTGAATATAGTATGCTTAAGAAGTCTTTGCGTTTAGTTGTCTTAGCAGATTATATTTACAAAGAGTATTACGTTAATACTACTGTTAATGATATTCCACTCACTAAATTAGGAGTTATGTCTATTTTTGAATATTTACGTAGGCAATCTATTAGTAAAGAAATTAAAATGGGAGTGCTTTCTGGTTCATTAATTCTAATTCCTCAAACTATAACAAATGTATTGGATGAAATATCTGTTAAAGAGATAGGGAAAAATCTTGTTTATAAGGAGGTGTGTTATGATACCAATTATGTAGAGGTTGTTGTTAATGATTCTAATCGAAATAGAGTAGTAGCTTTTATTACTCAATTATTTGAAAGAGGAGCAATAGAATTATTGATAGGTACAAAAGCTCTCTTAGGAGAAGGTTGGGATGCACCTTCAATAAATACTCTTATCTTGGCAAGTTATGTTGGCTCTTTTGTAACGTCTAACCAAATGAGAGGCCGTGCTATACGTAGTTTGAAAGACAATAAAGAAAAAACATCAAATATTTGGCATTTAGTAAGTATTGATCCATTTGTAGAAAATGGAGGTACAGATATTGCTTTTTTAACCAGGCGTTTTAGAGGTTTTGTAGGAGTATCTAATCATCGGGTATTAGAAGATGTAGAGATATCGAATGGAACACGTCGTTTATTGTTGACATCTCATTTAACTTCTATAGAAGAAATAAAAGAAGAGAATAATCGTACATTTCTGTATGCAAGACAACGTGATTTACTTCATGAAAGATGGAAAATAGGTATTGATAAAGGAACAATGCTGGTTAATGCTATTGAAGCTCCTTTTCAGGAGAAAGAGAACATGACTAATTTAAAAGATGCGGAAAAGTTTTATACCAATAAAACGATAAGATATGGAATCTCATCTTTGATGGGGATGATTACCATCTTTTTATTTAATCAAGTGACAGGAATCTTATGGAATGTAATATTACAAGGAGGTATAACACTCATTAAATTGATTTGGTATATTGTTCATGGAGGATTGATAGGAGTAATTTTAAAATATGGAAGACAAAGTTGGATAATGTTTAGAATGGCTAAACGTTATAAAGATGTTACACTTGATATATTTCCTATAACGAGTGTTTTACTTTCAACACTTTGTATGTTTGATTTAATTAGAACAAATCAGAAGGAGTTTACTGTGATTTGTGATGTTAATGCAATTGGTGAAATTCACTTTGCTTTAAAAGGTGGAACAGCTGTAGAGCGCAAGTTGTATATTAAGTGTTTAAAAGAATTATTAAGTCCAATTGATAATCCTCGTTATGTAATTGAAAGAAAGTCTTTTATTGCATTTTTTGGTACTACATCTGATTATCATGCTATTCCTGAATGTATAGGTTTGAATAAAAAGAGGGTGAATTACTTTGAAAAAGAATGGAGTAGGCAAGTGGGGAAATGCCGTGTTATTTATACTCGAACATTAGAAGGACGAAAAGAATTGTTACAAACGAGAGTTGTGGCTATATCTAATCAGTTGGCAGAACAAAAGATAACAGATGAAGATATTTGGAAATAAGAATCCCCTTGTCATTAAGAACAAGGGGACAAAGTAATCAATTGAAAAAATACTAACTAATCAATTTTCTTACTGCTTGCTTCTTTGACTATCTTCAAAAGAGGCTTCTTTTATACTTTTCTTATTGTTTGAATCTCCAAAAGTATAGGAAACACTTAAGTTAAATCTACGGGAGTTCCATGAGTTACTAAATGTTTGGACATTATCTTTATAGTACATAGTACCATAACTCTTACCTGTATTGAACACATCAGATATAGACATACTGATATTCATTTTTTTATTTAAGAGTGCTAATTTGGTACCAAAAAGGAGTGAGCTATAGGCACTATATTGTGTATTGTCTTCTTTGTTAGGTAACTGGTGATACCAGTTAAGCATTAATTTTACTGTTTTCGAAGGATTAATATTAAACGTATTTTGAGAATAGTAAGAGAATGTATTTCCTCTTTGACCGATTTGTGTAGCTTCTTTTGTTCTATAGTAAGGTGCTGATATAATATAGTCTGCACCTGTATTAGTTTCCCACCATGGAGTGATAGAGCTATTATAAGAGGCATCTATACCATAGTTATCACTGTTCAACATATTATAAGTTGTACTGCTATAAATCCCATTTTCATATTTACCTAACTGATCAAAAGAATCTGTCATATGATAGTAATTAAGATTTATAGATAAAGCCCCTTTAAATACATAACTTAGCTCATAATTGTTATTATAAGATGGGGTTAAATTGGGGTTGCCTTGAAAGTATGTGAAATTATTTGAGTAATACTTGAACGGATTAAGTATATCTGAATAGGGTCTATTAATACGTTTAGAATAATTGAAGCTAAATGAATGTGTTTCATTAGGTGTAAATGAAATATAAGCTGTAGGAAAAAACTTACCATATGATTTAGTAAATTCTTCATTAGTATCAAGTAATTCACCAGTAGTATTTGTATGCTCGTATCTCATTCCTCCTTTTACACTCCACTTAGTCGATAACTTTTTACTCAGACTAAAATATGCTGCATAGTTATTCTCATCATAGTTAAATCGATTACTTTTTGTCAAATCAAGAATAGGTGTGTTGTTTTTGATATCAAAGTAAACTACTGATGCTTTGTTATCAAAGTTTGTGTATTTAGTACCTAATTCAATCTCAGCCCAAGATAAGTGATAGTTTAAATCAGCATTAAAACTATATACCTGATATTTTAAATAGTTGTTGTATGAAGTGTGTTTACTCAGTGCTGATAGAGTATTGTAGTCTTTAATATCATACGTTTGATCTGGTTCATTAGAAAAATAATTAGCACCTATAGATAGTTTACTACCTAAAGTATCCAGTTTCTGATCAAAGAATACATTTGCTGTGTGATATAAGTTCTTGCTATTAGAACTATTTATGGAATTGATAATAGAATCATTAATAATAAACGGAGCGCTTTTATAGATACTTTTAGTTAAGGCAATAGGATTACTTGTTACTTTAGTAAAGTCATATGAACCACCTATCAAACTGTTCTCAGTTAATTGATAATTCGTAGTCATACTTATATTCCTGTTTTTGTATAAATTCGTAGTCGTTTTATCATTACTCATAAACTTATCTTTATCCTGATAAGTAGCGTCATTACTCCAATTCGTATTGTTATTATTGACATTCCCTTTTAGCATTATACTCCACTTTTTGTTTTGGTAATTAAGACTTCCATTACCTCCTATAACATTATAATTATTATAAGAATAGTTAGAACTTACGGTACCATATACCCCCATACGTTTGTTCTTTTTTAGGACAATATTGATGATACCTCCATTTCCTGAAGCTTCATATTTAGCAGATGGCGTTGTGATGACTTCAATCTTCTCAATATCATCAGAACGGAGCGTACGCAAGTAGTTGGTTAAGGCATCACCTGTTAATTCTAACATTCTATCATCTATCATTATTCTAACATTACTTTTACCAACAATGCTAATTTTATCATCTTTAACCTTAACCATAGGAGTTGTTGCTAAAGCTTCTAATGCATCCATACCTTGTGAAGTAATACTATTAGCTGTGTTATAAACTAAGCGATCAACTTTGCGTTCGACTAATTTTCTTTCTGCTTGTATAACTACTTCATCTAATTGTGTTTGTGTATCTAATTGTATTGTTCCTAAATCAACAGTATTTTGTATGTGAATAGGTTGTTTGTATAATTGTTTTCCTGCGTAGTTAATCTGAAGACTATAATTTCCTTCTGTTTCGATTTCTAAACTGAAGATTCCATCTATATCTGAAAAAGCTTGTTTGATAAAATCATTGTTATCTCGAAATAAGTAAATCTCAGCATAATCAATAGGCTTTTGTTGTTCGTTGACTACTTTTCCTTTTACTGTTTGTGCTTCCATAAGCCATGGAGTAAAGCATAGTATGGTTAGTAAGAGCAATTTTTTCATAGTTAGTTTTATTCTTTTTTTTTGATTATCCTCTATCTTGTTCTTCTGTATTTCCACCTTGATGTTTAGATACTTTTACCTTACTATTTCCAAAAGTATAGCTTAGTCCAAAGTTTACATATCTATTGTCATAGTTCATCTTGTAATTTTGATAAACACCATTTGTAGTGGTAGATACATGCTGTGTTGCAGTATTGAAAATATCATTTACATATAAAGATAGGTTTAATTTTTTATTTAATAATGAGTACTTTGTTCCTATGCCTAAGCCATGTGATGTATATACTTCATAAATATTTGACGTTAATGTTGGCTGAATCCAGTAATCTACTTGTGCTGTAAATGTTTTTTTAGCATTTAGATAAAGTGTATTGTTTGTTGTAAAATAAGTACCAATACCATTTTTAGTGATTAAGTCTACTTTTTTAATTAAAGTAGTTTTGTTATAAAATAAGCTCGCATTGATTTGTGATTGCAACCATGGTAAAGTATTTAGGCTATAAGACACTGATAGATTATATGCTTCTGTATCAAAAATGTTATCTCTCAAGTATTTCTGAACATTAGTTTCAGGATCCATTACTGGATATTGTGAATAATTGTTTGAGCTTTTGCTATAACTAACAGTAGTAATAAGCTTTCCTTTAAAACTGTGAGATAATTCGAAGTTATTCGTAAATACAGGTTGAATAGACGGATTCCCTTCGCTATAGCTAAATTCGTTAATATACCATCTAAAAGGGTTTAACTCCCAAAACTGAGGTCTGCTAATTCTTCTGTTATAGTTAAAAGATAAATTGTTGTCATCATTGGCTTTATATGAAATATATAATGTTGGAAACAACTTGGTATAATTGTTTTTGTGTTCTGTTTGATAAACTCTTGAAGTTCCAGTTGTTTGTGTATTTTCTAAACGTAACCCTATTTGTGCTTGCCACTTAGTGTTTATTTCTTTTGATGCACTGATGTAAAGTGCTTGAGTGTTCTCTTTGTATTCAAAATTGTCTGTTTGAGTTGCATCTTGTACAGGACTTCCAGTGATTAAGTTATAATAAGATGTTTCATTATTAGTTGTTACAAAACTTGCTTTCCCTCCATAAGATAATTTAGCCCATTCTAAAGGCTGATCTATATCTATCTTAGCACTTAGATTTTCTATTTTTTGATTACCTACTGATTTTGCTTTTGTAACATTGTTAATAGTGTTATCAACATATTGTTGGTAAGTGTTGAAAACTCTATCTTTGTCATTCTTGTAAACGAAATAATCTAAGTCTATATTAAGTTTAGTTCCTTTATTTCCAATACTTTGTATTAAGTGAGTATTTAGTTCGTTATTGTTAATAACATTACTGCTTGTTCCATCTGTATTGATGTTTTTTAATAAGTTATCAACATTGTTATACACTGAAATATTACTGTTATCAACAGAACTTGGAGAATTGTTCATACCAGAGAACTGAATACCAAAAGAGGTTTTATCAGAAAGTTTGTAATCTATTAAGAAGTTTCCAGAGATATAGTCATTTCCACGTATGCTTTTACTTGTTCCCCTCCATAATTGGTCAGGATAGTGTAATTCAGATTTGTCATCTTGGTATCGATCTCCTATTGCTCCATTAATACCAGCATTAATAGATAGTTTATTTTTATTGTAATTAAATACATCTCCAAATCTCCATGTTGATTTATTACCTACTTTCCCTCCTGCAGATAATTGATTACTCCAACTATCTTCTTTAGGTTCTTTTAAAACAATGTTGATTAGACCACTATTTCCTTCTGCTTCATATTTTGCGGGAGGTGTAGTTATTACTTCAATACTTTTGATATTGCTTGATGGTATCGTGCGCAAGTAGTTTAATAATTCTTCTCCTGTTAATTGAACAATTTTATCATTAATCATTACTTGTACTTTTCCTTTACCAATAATAGATATTTCATCTTGTGTTACCTTTACACTTGGTGTCAGTTTCAATATTTCAGTAACATCATTATTAGTTGCATGAATTGAGTTTTCAACGTTGAATACCGTACGATTTATCTTTCTTTCAATTAGTTTTGTTTTTGCTTGTAAAGTAATCTCTCCTAATTGAGTAGCACTATTAACTTTTATTACCCCCAAATCACTATTGTTCGTTACATTGATAGTTTGTTCATATTGTTTTACATTAAAATTTAGTACCTGTAGTAAGTAAGTATCTGCAATAACATTGTCAAGAGAAAATGTACCATTCTCTTGTGTAAAACCTTGTTGTACAACCTCACCTTTTGAATTATATAAATAGACTTCAGCAAAATCGATTGGTTTATTTTCATTTGTATATATAGTTCCTGTTACATGATGTTGTGCAAATAGAACACTTGATATAAATAGGGCAGGCAGTAGAGTGAATAGTTTTGTTTTCATCTGTATCATTTATTTGATAGTATTAATTCTATTTATGTGCCACTAATTTATTTATTGATTAAAGTATTGATTTACAGTATTGTTTTTGTTTTGTCTGTTCTTAAGATGTTCGCTTTCGAACACTTCTTTTTGTGTTTTCGAACAGTTAAATAATAGATAGAGTAGTACTGGAGAATTAGGGACTTAGTAGCGTGTGTTTTTTTTGCAGTAATTAAGTTTGAGGAAAGCAGTATAGATTGATTTTTATAGAAAGATTTTTGAATAAAAAAAGATAAAGTAGAATTTGTATTAATAAAAGAGTTACTTTTGATAGCAAATATTTGAATTCTTTATTATGCAAAAGTCGAATGATAATTGTGGTGTTAACGCAGAGAAAATCAAGACAAGAAGAAAAGAGCTTGGTTATTCTCAAGAATACGTTGCTCTAAAATTAGGTTTATCTCAGAAGGCATATTCTGACATCGAAAGTGGTAAAACGAAGTTGAAAAACGATGTGCTAAACCAAATAGCAAGAATCTTAGAAATTTCTCCTGCAAAAATATGCCCTATTTCTTGTGATTGTACTTCAGAAATAGAACGTAAACACGAGGATTTAGTAGAGTATTTAAGAAAGGAACGAATAGAATTTCCAAAAGATTTAGAATAGTCTGCTTCCAAAAGATGAGTTATTAAATAGAGACTACTTATTTTTAAGTAAGTGTCTTAAATATACATATCGTATTCTTAATGATTTATTTCATTAGGAGTAAAGCAATGAAATAATAAAAGGGAATGCAGTATACTGTATTCCCTTTTATTATTAATTGTTGTTTACGTCTTGAACTTCAAATTCTTTATTAGAGCAATTATATAGCCCAATGTAATAAGCTTGCACCCCACGAAAAACCAGCTCCAAAAGCAGTAAGCATAATTAAATCATTCTTTTTGAATTTATCTTTGTTTTCCCACATACATAGGGGGATTGTAGCAGCTATTGTATTACCGTAATAAGCGATATTAGAGAGTGTTTTGTGTTCTTCAATATTAATTTGTCTTCCCACAGCATCTATAATACGTTGGTTTGCTTGATGAGGTATGACCCAATCAACTTGTGAAATACTTAATTGATTTCTTTCAACTACTTTTAAACAAGCATCACTCATAGATTGAACAGCATGTTTAAAAACAATTTTACCATCCTGTTTTAAGTATTGTTTATCGTCATTGCCAAAGGCTTGTCCAATAGGGTGTAAAGAACCTCCTCCTTCAATATTTAAGTAAGGTTGTCCAATTCCATTACTCAATAATAAAGCGTCTAATATCCCATTTTCTGTAGAAGGTTCCAACCATACAGCTCCGGCACCATCTCCAAAAAGAATATTAGTTGCTCTATCGTTGATATTAACAAAAGCACTTATTTTATCTGCTCCTATTACAACAACGTTTTTATAACGTCCAGTTTCAATTAATGAAGCTCCTAAGTCTAATGTATATAAAAAACCAGAACATGCGGCATTAACATCAAAAGCCCAAACATTTTGAATACCTAATTTGTGACAGATGATATTGGCTGTTGTAGGCATCGGCATATCAGGAGTTGAGGTTGCAACGATTAAAGCATCTATTTTACTTATGTCTTTTTGATAAGTAATTGCTAAGTTTCGAATGGCCTGTACAGCCATATCTGAAGTTGCTAAGCCATCTGATAGTATTCTACGTTCTTTAATACCTGTACGTTTGATAATCCACTCGTTGTTGGTATCAGTTATACGTTCTAAATCTTCATTTGTTCTTCTGCCTTCAGGAACGTAACCGCCAATAGCAGAAATGATGGCACGTGTGGGTCTATGTGTACTTTTACTAAGCATTTTTATGTGTCTTTGTAGCTACATAGGTGAGTTTGCAGCCTGGATTGTCGTTTATTTCTCCTACAAATTTCATCAAAATCTTTGATATTTGTTAGTAAAATAAACGGCTAAATTTGTCAAAAAGACGCTTTTATGTGGGTGGTTTTAGTATGTTTTTTTATGTTCTGTAGGAGAGATACCAGTATATGTTTTGAAATATTTACTAAAAATAGCAGTATCATTAAAATTTAGCTCAGTTACAATTTCACTAATACTAATTTTTGGGTTTTTCAACAACACTTTAGCTTCCAAGATAACTGCTTCAGCAATTAATTGTTTGGGTGTTTTGTGTAGTTTATCTGTTATTATTTTTGTCAAGTGTTTTCTACTGATATGCATATTATCTGCATAAAACTGAACATTTCTTTCTTGCTTAAAGTGTGTATACATTAAAAACAAGAATTCTTTGACAATCTCTTCTCCTCTTTGTTCTTTAGAATTGTTTTTCTCCAAATTAATTTGATAGTAAAAATTACCTAATTCATACATAATAACAGAGAAGTGGTGCAGTACAAGGTTTTTTGCAAATAAATTAGAACTCCTCATGCTGTACTCTTTTAGTTTTTTTAAGTGAAAACGTATTTCTCTTGTTACTTGCCCATTAAGGGAGATAACTTTCGGAAACTTTGATGACAGAATATTAATAAGCTCATTAGATTTAAAGTAAAAACTACCTTCTAATAGTAAGCTGGAGTCTACAAAAAGTGCTTTCACAGCAAAGTCTTCTGTATAGTTAATTATCTCAAAAAACTGGTTGGGTAGCACTACAATTATATCTCCTCTTTTAACCGTGATAGGTTCTAAGTTGATAGTTATCTGACATTTGCCTGCTGTAATAATTATTAATCCCAAATTAGTAAATTGATAAGGCTTACCAATCACAAAGTATTGTTTATAAGATGGACCAATATCAACAATAGCCAGTCGTTGATCGACCAGGGTATTAGGATATCTTTGAGTAATGTCGCTTAGTGAGTATACTTGGATAAATGTATCTTTCAAGATAAAGAATTTTGAATGTTAAAGATATAATATTCTATGGGTGTATAAAAAAATGGAGAAGAAATTACTTTCCTCTCCATTTCAAAATTGCATATATAATTATTTATTCTTTGTCTTCCTCTTTTTTAGCAAATTCATCAACAAAGTTTTCATTAAATTTAAAGTCTTCAGTCATAAGATGAGCGTAGTCAATCTCTTCTTTTTTACCAAAGCGTCTACTGATTTTATCAAAAATAGAATAGATAATAGGAACAATCACCAGTGTAAGTATCAATGACGATAATAGCCCTCCAATAATTACTACTGCTAATCCATTATTCATTTCTGCACCAGCACCATTCGCCATAGCAATAGGAATCATACCAATAACCATAGCAATCGTTGTCATTAAGATTGGACGTAAACGCGCATGGTTTGCTGCGATTAAGGCATCGTGTACAGAATCTCCTGCTTCAACTCTGTGATTTGCAAAGTCAACAAGTAAGATTGCATTTTTACATACCAATCCAATCAACATGATAATACCCAGAATCGTAAAGATGTTTAAAGTAATATTTGCTATAGCTAAAGCTAATAATGCTCCAATAAATGACAACGGAACTGAGAAAATTACAATAAATGGTTTTGAGAAACTGTTATACAATGCCACCATAACTAAGTAAACTAATGTAATAGCCGCTAATAGAGCAATTCCCAATGTACCAAAACCTTCTTCCTGATCTGCCATAGTACCTGTCCACTGATATTTTACTCCAGGTTTCATCGTTAATTTATCAAATTGAGGTAACCATTCGTTAGCAATATCTCCAGGAGCACGACCAATTGTTTGTGATTTAATAGTTACAGACGGACTTTTATCTCTACGTTCCAATACAGATGGTCCAGAACTATATTTTACATCAGCAAATTGCTGTAATTTCACATCTTCTCCTCTATTATTCTTGAAATTAATTTGCTTCACATCATCTATAGTAGTTCTTGCAAACTCTTGGAATCGAATATTAATGTCATACTCATATTCACCCGCTCTAAATTTACCATCAGTATTTCCATTAAATGCTGTTTGCATTGTCATACCTACTGTGTACATATCCAAGCCAAGTGCAGCCATTTTATCGCGATCTACCTGTACATTAATTTCTGGACTACCTGTTTCTGTAGTCAGTTTTGTTTCCATTGTACCAGGTATTTTGTCTAATAACTCTTTTGCCTGAATTGCAAAATCCATAGCGTCATCCAAGTTAGAACCTGTAATTGTTAAGGCTAATGGTGCTTCTTCTGCTCCCATTAATCCCACAGGTACTGTTTTTACTTTTGCACCTACAACTAATGGAGCTAATTCATTCTTTAATTTTGCAGCATATACAAACGAGTTCTCTTTACGCAATTTCTTATCTGTTAGAATTACGTGTATTTCTGATTTGTATTTTGTAGCTTGAATACCTCCATATCCTTCAGATGACTGACCAACAGTAGTAATCATATCTACAACCTCTGGTTTAGTACGCAAAAACTCTTCTACCTTCTGAGTCATTTGGTTGGTTTGTTGTACAGAAGCATCTTTGTCTAATTCCAACTGTACTAAGAACTCTCCTTTATCTGTTTTTGGGAAAAACTCTCCACCTACATAACCTAAAATAGGTAGCGCCAGAGAACCAAAGAATGATACTGCCACAATGATTAATACAATGATTGTATTTTTAGTTGAGTTTAATGACCATACCAATAAGTTTGAAATTCCGTGCGTAAATGAACTTAAACCTCTTTCAAATCCATGTAATATTCTACCGAAGAAAGAAGAGGCTTTAATTACTTCTATCTTACCATATCTTGAGAATAACCATGGCACAATTGTAAACGAAACTAATAAAGAAAGCATGGTAGCGATAATTACAGTCACACAGAATTGTTTAATGATATTAGGTACCAATCCAGATGACATTGCAATAGGTAAGAATACAACCACAATAACTAATGTAATCGCTGTTACAGTAAATCCAATTTCTTTCGCTCCGTCATAGGATGCACGTACTTTGTTTTTACCCATTTCCATATGGCGGTGGATATTCTCAATTACTACGATGGCATCATCGACAAGAATACCTACAACCAGTGATAGCGCAAGTAAACTCAATAAGTTTAATGTATACCCTAATAAATAGATTCCAATAAATGTAGCAACTAAAGATAATGGTATTGCAACCATTACAATTAACGCATTTCTAAAACTGTGTAAGAAAAACAACATTACAAAAGCTACTAATACAATAGCTAAGAACAAGTCAAAGATAACCGAGTTAGCAGCTTCTAAAGTAAATTCAGAAGAGTCATTAGCTACTTTTATTTGTATGTCTTGGTCTTTGTAGTTTGTTTGTACTTCATCAATCACTTTATGTGTCAGCTCACTTACAGATACTGCATTTGCATCCGATTGTTTGATTACCTCCATCAAAATAGTTGACTTCTGATTTAAACGCGCAATCTTGTCAATTTCTTTAATTCCGTCTTGTACATCTGCAATATCACTTAAGCGGATGTCTATCCCTCCATGAGATGCGATAACTAAGTTTCTCATCTCTTCTATATTCTTGTATTTCCCTGCTAAACGGATTAACGTTTGCTTGTCTTGTGATTTCACACTACCTGTTGGGAAATCTAAATTAGAACCTAAGACGATTTGTTGTACTTGTGGTACACTTAATCCATAAGCTTCTACTTTTTTAGGATCTAATAGTACTTGTATTTCTCGTTGTTCCCCACCAATCAAGTTCACTTTAGCAACTCCATTGACACGTGAAAATACAGGTTGTATTTTCTTGTCAAGCAAGTCATACAACTCTTTCTCACTAAGGTTACTTGTGATACTTAATGTCATAATAGGCAAATCACTCAACGAGTACTTTTGTAACGATGGTGGATCTACATCTTTAGGTAAATCTTTTAAGATGGCGTTTATTTTACGCTGAGCATCATTTAATGAAAGATCGGCATTAGCATCTGGATTTAAGTATATCATTACAGTTGATAAACTCTCAAACGACATGGCCTCTACCTTTTTTACATTTTCCAATGAGGCTACGGCATCTTCTATTTTCTTGGTTACAGTATTTTCTATTTCAGAAGGTGAAGCTCCTGGATATACTGTTGCTACCGTAATGATGTTAATCTCAAACTTTGGGACTAATTCATAACTTAAGTTTTTATAACTAAATATACCTCCAAGTAACAACGCAATAAATAGTACGATGATTATACTTGGACGTTTGATTGATATTTCGGCTATTTTCATACGTCTATCCTTTTTTTTAGGATGTTATTTAATAATTGATACAGGCGCTTGGTTTGTTAAGTTGATTTGTCCAGAAGTAATTACAATTTCTCCTTCTCTCAATCCTTCCAATATCTCTACAAAGTCTCCAAAGTTTCTTCCTGAAACAACAGTTTTTGCCACAGCTTTGTTGTCAATTATAGTGTACACTAAGTTTGAACTAACACTTCCAACAAAGGCATTGCGAGGTACCATTAAAATAGGCTTATGTTGATCTGCCTCTGCATCAAAGTTTGCAAACCCATACATTCCAGCTCGTAGTTTACTATCGTGGTTATTTGTTATTAATAGATCAACTGGGTAGTTTAAGGTAGCGTCAGCTTTAGGAGCAATGAAAACTACTTTTCCCTCAAATGTATCATTTGGAAGCACACTTGCACCTACTATAATAATATCTCCATTTTTAAGATTTGCAACATGCCCTTCATCAACGTTTACACGTAGTTTTAATTTACTTACATCTACTAATTCAAATAGCGGTGCTCCTGGAGCAACAAATGAACCTAATTCAACGTGTTTTTTATTTATAATTCCATCTATTGGAGCTTTGATATGTGCATCACCTGCTGTGATACGTGCTGATTTTACGTTAGCTTCAGCATTTTTTAGTTGAAGGCGTACTTGTTCTAATTGTTGTTGTGTAACACCCCCTGTTTTAAAAGCGCTCTCAAATCGAACAGCATCAGACTTAGCATTAGCTAATGCAGCTTCTGCGTTCTGAATTTGTACATTTATTTGATCGCTATTTACAAGAGCTAAGATTTGCCCTTTGCGTACTTGTGCTCCTTCATCTACAAGAAGTTTAACAATACGACCTGGGGTTTCTGCAGAAATAGTAACATCCTGATTAGGTATAAAATTACCATTAGCTTTATAGCTTGTATCAAAGTTTTTGATTGTTGCTTTTTCTGCTTGCACAGATACAACCGAACTTTTTTCTGCTACAATGGCTGTTTCTTCTTGATTTTTAGCTTTGTTTTTTGATATGATATATGCGGCTCCACCTAATAAGGCGATAACGATTACTGCTGTAACTATTTTTTTCATTCTTGTACTTCTGTATAGGTTAGTCTACTAATGTTTTTAATTCTCCTTGTGCTTTTACTAATTGTATTTCGGCTAATTTGAAATCTAATCTTGCTTTAGTATTGTTGTTTTCAGCCTCTGTATATGCATTCTCAGCATTTAATAAGTCTGTCAAAGAAGCCAAACCATGTTTGTAGTTGTTCTGAATGTTGGACAATACATCTTTGGCTAAAGCAACGTTTTCTTCTTGAATATCAATAGTAATCATAGCATTTTCAATTGATTTTTGTGCATTCTTAAAGTCAAGTGCCAATGCTTGTTTAGTGTCAGATACTTGTACATCTAATTTTCTAAGCTCTATATCTACTTGTCTTACTTTTGATCTTGTTTGAAACCCATTGAATATTGGCAGTTTTAATGATATACCTACAGCAGAAGTTGGTACCCAATATACTTGATCTGCTGGTTTTCCTCCCCAAGGGAATTTATCTCCGATTCCATTATATGCAAATGAGGCAAAAGCAGCTAAAGAAGGATAATAATCTGCAATGATTGATTTCTTCTTGTAAGTAAGCAAGTCTTTTTGTTTTTCTAACAAGTGCAATTCTGTACGATTTTCCAATTTGCTTTCACTTAGCAATTTTGCTTTATCAATTTCAAAAGTAGCATCAGGCATTACGATGTCTTGATTTACATCCATACCCATAAAGAACTTTAGCGCATTTTCTTGTAAATCTATTGCATTGATGATTTGTTGTCTGTTCGCTTTTAAATTACTTAAACTTACTTTCGTACGGTCTAAATCTATCTTAGTAGCTAACCCATTTTTGTGTAAGTTTTCAATAATGTCTTTAATCTTTGTTGTACTCTCAATTGTAGTTTCAATTGTTTTCAACATTGCTTTTGACTGATATACTTGGTAGTAGGTATTAGCTACTTTTTCAATGATTTGTTCATCAGTTAATGTCTTGTTGATGATGTAAAAATCCTTCGCTGTACGCGCAGCTTTTAATCCCATAAAAACAGCTTGGTTAAACAGGATTTGAGAGGCTGTTGCAGAAACTTGCGAATTCCATTTTAAACCAAAGGGAATCATTTGTGTGCTCCCATTCATTGTTAATGGCATTTCTTGAATTTTCACGTTGTTTACCAAATTCCCTTCAACGTTTAGGTGAGGCAAAGCATTTGATTTTACTTCCTCAATTTGATACTGACTGTTTTCAATATCTAATGTTGCTTGTTTGGCCTCCGATTTATATTGTAGCGCATATTGCAAAGCATTCTTTAAGGTTAGTTGCTCCTGAGCAGCAACACTAAAACCAATAAGTAATGCAAAGAGTGTGATTTTGAATTTGTTCATATTATTGTCTCTTGTGTAGTAATTCGTAGTATTTTTTTAATCCTTTTTCTGTTGCTATACTTCTAAAGTGGTATTCAGAATGCATAGCGTGTACTTCTAAATGCGTATACATGTTTTTTGGAAAAAAGTCTAAATCTTCTATTGTTGTGTATGAAGCAATATAGAATCGGGCTACAAATTCAACGTCTAAGTCAGAGCGATAAACACCTTCTTTGATTCCTTTTTTTAGATTTTTCTCTATTAGTTTTACATATTTTTTCTGGTGAAAAGCCTTTTGTTTTTGCGCTATTTTGGGGTAATATTTAGATAATTGATAGAAGGATGAGGAACAATCAATTACAAATATCTTGTTGATGTCAGTATAGGCTCTAAACATTTCGGGAATTGCCTCTTCGTTTTTGCTTAAAGATTCTTCTAATTGTTTTAAAAATATACTGTTGATATGGGCTAAACATTTTTCTATTAAATCAGGTTTAGAAGCAAAATGTTGATAAATTGTTTTTTTAGATATGCTTAAATCATTTGCAATATCATCCATTGTAACAGTCTTAAAACCTTGTGCCATAAACATTTCTGTAGCTTTGTCTAATATCTGTGTCTCCATGTCTTTTACTATTTTGAGTGACAAATATACTCAGGAAACTTATTTGGTTTTTAAAGTTTCCTTTGTGTTAAGGAAACTTTAACTAAGATAGAAGTTTTTTAGTTATGTATATTGTTGATATAGTGTGTTATATGTTTGTTTTATATAAATGGTTTTTAAATAATTGGACTGTTTGAGTATAGAAGAAACTGTTGGTAAGAATAGAGTGTTTGTGTAGGAGTATTGTTGGTTTGTTTTAAAAATATATCGTTGTTTTTTGTTTTTTAAGGCTAATTATTGTCTGCAAAGCAATTGTAAAGCATAAAAAGAGGCTTTTTTTGTTTGAGAAAGTGTGGATTATTGTTCGAATTTGGTTTTTATCAAAAAAAACAGATACTTTTTTTTGATCATTATTTTGATTTATTTATATTTAAGTTACTTGTAATCATTTTGTTATATTGTTTTTGAATGAATTGAGCTAAAAGTAATTAGTCGCTTTGAACGCAGAGTTTGCGAAGCTTCGTAACAAATGCTTCAAGGATTCTTCAACAATACTCCATAATTGCTCCAGTAGAGAGCTATTTTGCTGAAGGATTGTTGAACTATTGTTGATTTATTCTTGAATGATTTAAAAAGCAAACTGTTTTTGTACTGTAGTAAGCGCTGAAAATAGACCAATAGCAACAGTCTTTACAACTTTTGAAATACAGAGGGGATAGGTTATAGTTATGGTGTCAATTGTTTTATAAGGAATGATAGACAAAAACACTTTTGACTACAGTAAAAAATAGACACCAGGAGCCGAAAAGCTTCTAATAAACGGTATCTTCAAAAAAAACGCGTATTTTTACACAAAATATTTTTAGTAATGCAATCAATAGTGAAGTATAAAGAGCAGATATCTGCTTATATTGACTCTATTCAGTTAGATGGTACACCACAAGAATTATATCAACCTATATCATATATTTTATCATTAGGCGGAAAGCAAATCCGTCCTGTATTAACACTGATGGCCGCAGATATCTTTGGTGTAGATACAAACAAAGCGATTTATGCTGCTACTGCAATTGAGTTGTTCCACAACTTTTCGTTAATGCATGATGATATTATGGATGATGCTCCTTTGAGAAGAGGACATCAAACAGTACATGAAAAGTGGAGTGTAAATACAGGTATTTTGTCAGGAGATGCAATGCTTATTTTGGCATATCAATATTTTGAAAATTACGAACCAAGTATTTTTAGAGACTTAGCCAAACTGTTTAGTAAAACAGCAATGGAGGTTTGTGAAGGGCAACAATGGGACATTTGTTTTGAAGATAGAAACGATGTTACTATTCCAGAGTACATTCAAATGATTAAGTTTAAAACAGCGGTGTTAGTTGCTGCTGCTTTAAAGATGGGAGCTATTGTAGCGGAGACAACAGAAGAGAACGGACAAATGATCTATGATTTTGGATTGAATTTAGGTATTGCTTTTCAGTTACAAGACGATTATTTAGATGCGTTTGGGGATCAAGCGACATTTGGTAAAACAATAGGAGGAGATATCTTAGAAAACAAGAAGACTTTCTTGTATTTAAAAGCTTTGATTAATGGGGATGAAAAACAACGCGAGGAATTAGTTACTTATTTTTCAACAACAGAAGGAAACGAAGAACAAAAAATAAAACGCGTTAAAGAACTTTTTGTAGCAACAGGTTCGGCTGTAGATTCTCAAAACCTAATAGAGGAGTACACCAATAAAGCATTGGCAATTTTGGATCAAATGCATATTGCAGAAGATAAAAAAGAGCAATTGAGAGCGTTTAGTCAAGAGTTGATGAATAGAAACGTGTAACAAAAGCACAAAAGATGGAAGAAGTAGTTCGTTTTTTAGAAGCCAAATTGAATAATCAAGAGTTGATGCAACAGATGTTGAAACAATTGAATAAGGATTTTCAATTGGCGGTAGATACTTCAATAGAGTTTACAAGTACATCACCAGATGCCTTGGCAAACGAAGTATTGTTGTGTTTGGAAAAAATAGCTACTAATGCTGTATCAAAGTTTTCAAGTTTGTTGTATCGCATAGATGTGTCAGAAGCAGAAGTGGATGCTATAAAAGGAGTGAGCTTTGAAGAGTATTTACAGCAAATAACATTCTTGATATTAAAACGAGAATTTCAGAAAGTATATATAAGGAGTACTTTATAGGTATAAAACAAAAGAGCATCCCGTTGGATGCTCTTTTATTTTTATGTAGTATATGTATCTGTTAAAAGTAAACTCTAACAAACGGCATATAAGCACTGCCATATACCATGTCTTTTTCTTTGTACAGTACATTGTATCTTAACCCTATAGTAACAGGCCCTTGATTGTAACCAACTCCTAAAAATAAAGCGGTGTTCCAAAAGTCATCGTTTAGCTTATTGTTATCTTTTAGCTTGTAAGAGTTGTTAACTCTTAGTTGTTCTAATTCTGCCGAAAGTTGTAATTGAGGAATAGGATTAGAGATTGCAATAAGGCTACCTCCATAAATCCAAGAGCTATATTCTTGAATACTGGTGTTGTAATAACTTCTGTTTTTACTATTGATATAGCTACCTTGTAGTCCTACCCCCACACCAAGATAAGGGTTCACCTCATAAAGTGCACTTGGGGCAATCATTATGTCTGTATAACCACTTCCAAAACCAAGTCCTAAGCCTCCTCCAAATTTCCATTTTTTAGCATTATCGTAATTTTCGCCTTGAAAATGACTTTGTTGTGCAATAATAGGAAAAGACATCCCTAAAAAAAATGGAATAATCAAAAAAGAGTGTATTTTGTTAAGTGTTAATCGCTTCATAGTTGTCATATCTTTATTAAAAGTGAGATAAAAATAAGTAAAAGTTTATAGATTTGTCGTAAAGAGTTGTATTTTTGTTGTAATAATATTTAAACAAAAGGTCTTTAGACGAAATTATGGATAGATATTCCTTTTTAAATGCGGCACACACTGCATTTTTTGCAGATTTATATGATCAATATTTAGAAAGCCCAGATAGCGTAGAGCCAAGCTGGAGAGCTTTCTTTCAGGGATTTGATTTTGCAAATGAATACAATGGTGGGCCTGTTGAGCAATTAGCACAAGCTTATACGAAAAGTAGTAGTGTTGGTGGAGATAGTTCAGCGCAGTTAGGGCAACTTACGAAAGAGTTTGCTGTATTAAAATTAATTGACGCTTACAGAACTTATGGGCATTTATTGACTAAAACAAACCCATTAAGAGACAGAAAAGTAGAGCATCCAGATTTGAGTTTAGAGAAGTTTGGTCTTTCTCAAGCAGATTTGAATGTTAATTTTGAGGCTGCAAAAACAATACAACTTCCAACAACTACATTAGGGCAAATCATTGCTCAATTAGAAAAAGTTTACTGTACTACATTAGGTATTGAGTACAAATACATCGCTAATGAGGCGGCTGTAGAATGGATTCAAAATCACTATGAAGCAACAGAAGCTAAATTTGATAATGAAGAGAAAAAAGAAATTTTGCACAAGTTGATTGAGGCAGTTTCTTTTGAAAACTTCTTAAATACGAAATACGTAGGACAAAAACGTTTCTCTCTTGAAGGTCTTGAAGCTGCAATACCAGCAATGGACTTTTTGATGGATGCTGCTGCTGACAAAGGAGTAGAAGAAATCGTAGTAGGGATGGCACACCGTGGACGTCTGAATGTGTTGGCAAACGTATTTAAAAAACCTGCACAAGACATCTTCTCTGAATTTGATGGGAAAGATTACGATGCTGTAGAAGGTTTTGATGGAGATGTGAAGTACCACTTAGGACTTACTTCTACGCGCAAAACTCGTTCTGGTAAAACTATTCATGTAAACTTGACTCCAAACCCTTCTCACTTAGAGACTGTAGGAGCAGTGATTGAAGGTATTGCAAGAGCAAAACAAGATACAGTATACGTTGAAGAACCATCTAAAGTATTGCCTATTGCACTTCACGGTGACGCGGCTGTTTCAGGACAAGGAATTGTTTATGAAATTGTACAGATGGCAAAATTAAGAGGGTATAAAACAGAAGGTACTATTCACGTAGTATTAAATAACCAAGTTGGTTTTACAACAAACTATACGGATGGTCGTTCTTCTACTTATTCTACAGATATTGCTAAGGTAACACAAGCACCAGTATTACACGTTAACGCGGATGATACAGAGGCTGCTGTTAGAGCATTCTTGTTTGCATTGGATTATCGTATGCATTTTGGTACAGATGTGTTTATTGACTTAGTTGGATACCGTAAATACGGACACAACGAAGGGGATGAACCAAAGTTCACTCAACCAATCTTGTACAAGTTAATTTCTAAACATCCAAACTCACGTAATATTTATAACGCGAGATTGTTAGAAGATAAAGTTGTTGATGACGCTTTTGTTAAGTCGTTAGAACAACAATATAAAGACGCTTTAGAAGAAGAGCTATCTGTTTCTCGTCAAGGAGAATTTGCTCATGTTAGAACATTTATGGAAGAGAATTGGCAAGGTTTCCACATTGCTGATCGCGATAAAATGGTTGCTAACTACAACACTAAAGTTTCTAAAGAAGTATTAACTGCTATTGCAGAAGTTATTACAGAGTTACCAGCTGATAAAAATTTCATTAGCAAGGTTAAAAAGCTTATTGGAGATAGAAAAGCAATGTTCTTTGAAAAAGATGCTTTAGACTGGGCAATGGGAGAGTTGTTGGCTTATGGTACATTATTGACTGAAGGATACGATGTTCGTATGTCTGGTCAGGATGTAGAACGTGGTACTTTCTCTCATAGACATGCTGTTGTAAAAACAGAGGATAAGGAAGAACTAATCGTATTGTTAAATCACTTGAAAGATCAGAAAGGACAAATGAGAATTTTTAACTCTCTATTGGCTGAGTACGCTGTTTTAGGATTTGAATACGGTTATGCATTGACTAATCCAAATACATTAACTATCTGGGAAGCACAGTTTGGAGATTTCTCTAACGGGGCTCAGATTATGATGGATCAATATATCTCTGCAGCTGAAGATAAGTGGAGTAACCAAAATGGTATCGTGATGTTATTACCTCATGGATACGAAAATCAAGGGGCTGAACACTCTTCTGCACGTTTAGAGCGTTACTTACAGTTATGTGCTGAAAGCAATATGTTTGTAACAAACGTAACTACTCCAGCTAACTTCTTCCACTTAATGAGAAGACAAATGATTACAGACTTTAGAAAGCCTTTAATTAATATGTCTCCAAAGAGTTTATTAAGACATCCTGCTGCAGTATCTTCTATCAGTGATTTTACAGATGGACAATTCCAATATGTGATTGACGATGCTAATGTAAATGCTGCTGATGTTAAGTCTGTAGTGTTGTGTAGTGGTAAGTTCTACTATGATTTAGTTGCTAAGCGCGAAGAAATGGGTAGAAAGGATATTGCATTTGTTCGTGTAGAACAATTGTTCCCATTGCCAATTGAACAAATTGCTGAGGTATTTGCGAAGTATCCAAATGCAGATGATTTTGTTTGGGCTCAAGAAGAACCTAAAAACATGGGAGCTTATGGACATATGTTGATGAACTTTGACTTGAAACCATTGCGTTATGCAGGTAATCAAGCATTTAGTGCGCCAGCATCAGGAAGTTCTGTTCGTTCTAAAAAACGTTACGCTGAAGCAATTGCAAAAGTGTTCGATAAAAATTTATAAGAAAAAAAACGTATTTTTACATAACAATATTTAATTAAAGCATATACAGATGAGCATCTTAGAAATGAAAGTTCCTTCGCCAGGTGAGTCAATTACTGAAGTTGAAATCGCTACTTGGTTAGTAAAAGATGGAGATTACGTTGAAAAAGACCAAGCTATTGCTGAAGTAGATTCAGATAAAGCAACTTTAGAATTACCAGCTGAAGAAAGTGGTATTATCACTTTGAAAGCAGAAGAAGGTGATGCAGTTGCAGTAGGTCAAGTAGTATGTCTAATCGATATGAGCGCTGCAAAACCTGCAGGGGGTGCTTCAGTAGAAGCTAAACCAGCTCAAGAGGCTCCTAAAGCAGAAGCTCCTAAAGTTGAAGTAGCACCAGCGGCTACAACTACTTATGCAACAGGAACTGCTTCTCCGGCAGCTAAAAAGATTTTAGAAGAGAAAAACATTAGTGCTGCTACTGTAACAGGTACTGGTAAAGATGGTAGAATCACTAAAGAAGATGCAGTAAACGCAAAACCATCTATGGGAACTCCAACAGGAGGGCCAAGAGGTGAAGAGCGTAAAAAAATGTCTATGTTACGTCGTAAAGTAGCTGAGCGTTTAGTAGAAGCTAAAAATACGACAGCTATGTTAACTACTTTCAATGAAGTTAACTTAACTAACGTAAACAAATTAAGAGCTGAGTATAAAGATGCTTTCAAAGCGAAACATGGTGTGAGCTTAGGATTTATGTCTTTCTTTACAAAAGCTGTTACTCGTGCTTTAGCATTGTTCCCAGATGTAAACTCTATGATCGATGGACAAGAGCAAATTAAATATGACTTCGCTGATATCTCTATCGCTGTATCTGGTCCTAAAGGATTAATGGTACCAGTAGTTAGAAATGCTGAGTTATTGTCATTCCGTGGTGTTGAAGCTGAAATCAAACGTTTAGCTTTAAGAGCTCGTGATGGACAAATCACAGTTGATGAAATGACAGGTGGTACTTTCACTATTACTAATGGTGGTGTATTCGGATCTATGTTATCTACTCCTATCATCAACCCTCCACAATCTGGTATCTTGGGAATGCACAATATCATTGAGCGTCCAATCGCTGTAAATGGTAAAGTAGAAATTCACCCAATGATGTATGTGGCTTTATCTTATGACCACAGAATTATTGACGGACGTGAGTCAGTAGGTTTCTTAGTAGCTATTAAAGAAGCTTTAGAGAACCCAACAGAGTTATTAATGGATAATAATCCTAAGAAAGCTTTAGAACTTTAATAGTTCTTTAGTTTTGAATATATAGAAAACGACAACTATTTTTTAGTTGTCGTTTTTTTATTTCCTTTACTAAAAAATAAAGATATGAAATCAACGAATTGTTTGTTTTTTGGAGATAGTATTACGTTTGGTGAATACGATGGCGTGTTTGGCGGTTGGGTAGATATATTGAAGCGCTATAGCTATGGCAAGTTTTATAAGGAAGGAGCCAATGAAGTGAATGTTTTTAATCTGGGTATAGGTGGAGAAACTACAGAAGGGCTTCTACGTCGAATAGCAGTAGAGATAAGTGCAAGAACTTCGGCAGAGGAGAACCTTATTTTTCTATTTTATGGAGCTAATGACCTTGCAATTAAGAATGGTGAAGAAGTAGTAGCAATAGAATCGTTTGCAGCGAATCTTAAGGCAGCTATTGAGGTAGCAAGGCAGACAACAGATAAAGTGTATTTGATGACGATATTGCCTATTTCAAGTAATGTGGAAGGTGTTCTTTCTCCTGCAGGTAAAGTGAGGACTTTGGAGAGAATATTGTTGTATAATGAAAAGATAAAAACGGTAGCTAAAGATTGTAATGTTGCATTGATTGATTTGTTTCCTTTGTTTGAAGAAAAAGAGGAATTATTGTCTAAGGATGGTATACATCCTAATGAGAAAGGTTATCTGCTGATTAGTGATTTTATGAAGAAATATATCGATCAATATTTATAAGAGTGATACAGGAAGTATCACTTTTTTTATGCTCAACTTTTAAATGATATAGTATGCCTTAAAGTCTTGATGTTGCTATGTTTATAGCTGTTTTTTAATGAAATGTTTTATTTGTATTGTATTGATAATTAATGATTTAGTGTGTTTGGTGCGTTTGACTCAGATTGTTAATAACTTTTGCTAATTGTGAATAAGTCCTTTAAAAAAGGGTTTTTCTATGGGATAAAAAAAGGGATATTTGTATAAGTCCCTTCGCGGATTGTAAGTTTTTTATAAAATATTTATATTCAAATTGCTATGACTTTTCAAGAACCTATTTTAACAGAGAATAAAAACCGTTTTGTTATTTTTCCTATAAAACACCATGATATTTGGGATTGGTACAAAAAAATGGAAGCAAGTTTTTGGACAGCAGAGGAAATTGATTTGCATCAAGATTTGTCTGATTGGAACAATAAATTGAATGAAGATGAGCGTTATTTTATCAAACATATCTTAGCTTTCTTTGCTGCATCAGACGGTATTGTAAACGAGAATTTAGCAGAGAACTTTGTGAATGAAGTACAATATCCAGAGGCTAAGTTTTTCTATGGATTCCAAATCATGATGGAGAATATCCACAGTGAAACATATTCTTTGCTAATTGATACATATGTAAAGAATGAAGAGGAGAAAGATAAACTATTCAGAGCTATAGATGTATTTCCTGCTATTATGAAAAAAGCAGAGTGGGCTTTGAAATGGATAGAGTCAGATTCATTTGCAGAGCGCTTGATTGCTTTTGCAGCCGTAGAAGGTATTTTCTTTTCAGGAGCATTCTGTTCTATTTTCTGGTTGAAAAAACGTGGTTTAATGCCAGGATTAACATTCTCAAATGAGTTGATTTCAAGAGATGAGGGGGTGCACTGTGATTTTGCAGTACACTTACACAATAATCACTTAGTGAATAAAGTACCTAAAGAGCGCATTAGAGAAATTTTGGTTAATGCTTTAGATATTGAGAGAGAGTTTATCACTGAATCTTTACCGGTTAGTTTGATAGGGATGAATTCTATCTTAATGACACAATATTTAGAGTTTGTTACTGATCGATTGTTAGTAGAACTTGGATGTGAAAAAGAGTACAACGTGACTAATCCATTTGATTTTATGGATATGATATCTTTACAAGGTAAAACAAACTTCTTTGAAAAAAGAGTTTCTGAATATCAGAAAGCCGGTGTAATGACTAAAGATGAAGAGGGAAGTAAAATTAGCTTTGACGCAGATTTTTAATTATTAATTCAAAAGAAAGAAACTACTGATGTACGTAATAAAAAGAGATGGAAGAAGAGAACCTGTAATGTTTGATAAGATTACAGATAGAATACGAATACTGTGCTATGAACTAAATGAGCTTGTAGATCCTGTAAAGGTGGCTATGCGAGTTATTGAAGGGTTGTATGATGGAGTAAGCACATCTGAGTTGGATAATTTAGCTGCTGAAACAGCTGCATCTATGACGGTATCGCATCCTGATTATGCTTTATTGGCTGCGCGTATTGCAGTGTCTAACTTACATAAAAACACAAAGAAAGTATTTTCTGAAGTAATCGAAGAATTATATCGTTATGTGAATCCAAGAACTAATTTGTATGCACCACTTATTGCAGATGATGTATATCAAGTGATTATGGATAATGCAGAACGTTTAGATTCTACTATTATCTATCAACGTGACTTTAATTACGATTACTTTGGATTCAAAACATTAGAGCGTTCTTATTTGTTGCGCATTAATGGAGCTATTGTAGAGCGTCCACAGCATATGTTGATGCGTGTAGCTATTGGTATTCACTTAAATGATATTGACGCAGCAATTGAAACATATGAGTTGATGTCTAAAAAGTATTTTACACATGCAACGCCTACTTTGTTTAATTCAGGTACACCAAAACCTCAAATGTCTTCTTGTTTCTTATTAACAATGCAAGATGATAGTATTGAAGGAATTTATGATACATTAAAACAAACAGCTAAGATTTCTCAATCTGCTGGGGGTATTGGATTATCTATTCACAATATTCGTGCAACAGGCTCTTATATTAGAGGAACAAATGGTACATCGAATGGTATTGTACCGATGTTACGTGTGTTTAACGACACAGCTCGCTATGTAGATCAAGGAGGAGGAAAGAGAAAAGGGAGTTTTGCCATTTATGTAGAACCTTGGCATGCGGATGTATTTGACTTCATTGATTTGAGAAAAAACCACGGAAAAGAAGAGATGCGTGCGCGTGATTTGTTCTTAGCTTTATGGATTAATGATCTATTTATGAAACGTGTAGAAACGGATGATAAATGGACATTGATGTGCCCTAATGAGTGTCCTGGACTATATGATGTATATGGGGAAGAGTTTGAAAAACTATATATATCGTATGAAGAGGCAGGTAAAGGCCGTCGTACTATAAGAGCACGTGAGTTATGGGAAAGTGTTCTTGAGGCTCAAATTGAGACAGGAACACCTTATATGCTTTATAAAGATGCAGCTAACGCTAAATCAAACCAAAAGAACTTAGGGGTTATTCGCTCGTCAAATTTATGTACTGAGATTATGGAGTATACTTCTCCAGATGAAGTAGCAGTATGTAATTTAGCGTCTATTTCTTTGCCAATGTTTGTGGAGGGGAATAAGTTTAACCATGAGTTATTATTTGATGTTACTAAACGTATTACACGTAATTTAAATAAGGTAATTGATAGAAATTATTATCCAGTAGAAGAAGCGTACAATTCAAATATGCGCCACCGTCCAGTAGGACTTGGTGTTCAGGGATTGGCAGATGCGTTTATTTTATTGCGTATGCCTTTTACAAGTGATGAGGCTAAGAAGTTAAATCAAGAGATATTCGAAACAATATACTTTGCGGCTTTGACTTCTTCGTTAGAAATGGCGAAAGAAGAAGGTGCTTACTCAACGTTCCAAGGATCTCCTTTATCACAAGGAGAGTTCCAATACAATATGTGGGGTGTGAAAGATGAAGAGTTAAGTGGAAGATGGGATTGGAAAACTTTGAGAAAAGAAGTGATGGAAAACGGGGTAAGAAACTCTTTGTTACTTGCGCCAATGCCAACAGCATCTACGTCTCAAATATTAGGAAACAATGAAGCTTTTGAACCGTATACTTCAAATATTTACACAAGACGTGTATTGTCAGGTGAATTTATTGTGGTAAACAAACATTTGCTGAGAGACTTAGTAGATTTAGGTTTGTGGAACGAAGATTTAAAACAAGAAATCATGCGTGCAAATGGATCTATTCAACACATTGAATATATCCCTGCTGATATACGTGAGTTGTATAAAACAGTTTGGGAGATGAGTATGAAAGATATTATTGATATGTCTCGTCATAGAGGTTTCTTTATCGATCAGTCTCAATCATTAAACTTGTTTATGGAAGGAGCAACTTATGCGAAACTTACATCAATGCATTTTTATGCATGGAAAGCAGGATTAAAAACAGGTATGTATTACTTGAGAACAAAATCTGCTGTTGATGCAATTAAGTTTACTTTGAATAACGAAAAGAAAACTACAGATGATACAATCGCTCCAAAAGAGGCTGAAGGTATTAATGTAGAAGATTATAAAGAGATGATTAAGCGTGCACAAATGGCTTCTTTAGGAGAAGATGATTGTGAAATGTGTGGTTCTTAATTATTGAAAAGAATTTGAAGAAAAGGTAGTTCTATTTGAACTGCCTTTTTTTGTAAATATAGGTGTGTGGTAAAAAAGATATTATTGGTTAATTAGATATTGTATCTTTGCAACTTAAATAGTCATATATTATGTCAAAAGAAACTAAAAAAGGAATATTCAGAGGTTTTATAGAAAGAGATGAACAAGGGAATTACTTTTGTGGTCCTTACCTATTGGATTATCAATATACGGAAGCAAGTTTTAAAATTGGAGATGAAGTAAGCATCAAGAAAGCGATTGCTAATCCAAGTAGTAAAAGTAGAGAACAATATCCAATGAAATCAATGAAGTTTTTCTTAGCAGGAGAAGAATAATTTGAAGTACAATACAAAATAGATTAAAGGGAATGATGTAAATCGTTCCCTTTTTCTTTTGAATACTAAATGAAGTATTCTATTGAGATTTTATATATTTACTTTTAAAGCAATAAGTATGAAGAGTAAGGTTTTAGCTATTATCTGTTTTTTGTTTGTAGGAATATCATGTGCTAATGCACAAGATATTGTACGTCGTTTAGAAGATACTTATCCTCAAAAACCAGTTGTTAAAGTAAGTAGTAAGCGAATCAACACGAAGTATGTCAATAGTACATTAGGTGTCAAGTATATTATAAAAAGAGAAAAAGCGAAAAACTTAATTGTAGAGAGTAAAAACGTTTATTATTATGATGTTGGAGCAAGCGATTATGAAAGTGAAAATTACATTCGTTTTAAGAGTGATAAGAACGGACAAGTAGGTTTGTATAATGACAAGGGAGAAATAGCTGTTCCTGCTATCTATACAGACTTGTCCAGAGTACATAACGGTATGTTGTATGCATTAAAAGGAGCTGAAAAAGAGAATATAGGACATGATGGAGATGTACACTATATGATGGTTGGTGGAGAGACGTTATTATTGAATACAAAAGGAGAGGTGTTAATCGAAAATATGGATACACCCAGCAGTTATTCTTTAGATATGTTTAGTTTGAAAATTACAGAAAAACCTATTGAGAATAGTTATTACAAGAGTTATATAGGCGCCAATGGGATGTACTATAATTTTGTTTATCTGGAAGCGTATTTTGAGCATTTTGTTAAGCATACTTTTTTACCATCCACTAAAGATGCTACATGGCAAAGTTTTTTGACTAAGAATTTGGTGGTTAATATAGAAGAAGAGGGTGAGGATGTAGGGAATTATATTGCAATGGGAATTCAACCATTTATAAAAGAGTATTTGAGTTCTGTTACTCAAATATTTGATATAGTGCACAGCAGCGAAAAAAACAAATATACCTTGACCTATGATGTTAATGATTGGTTGAGTGGAATGTATAATGATGAATTTGAAGGGGAAGAAGCAGAATTGTATTTTAATAATGGCATGTGGCGTGTTGAGGAATTTCCATTGTTTGAATTAAACATAAAAGAAGTGCAAGAGGATAAAACAAGGTCTAACCACTTTCAGTTTTATAGAGATAAGGAAGGGCAGATGAAACTTTACAAGATTACAATTAGAGCAAATTATTATTAGATGAAGTATCAGGTATAGATGTATAATTATTATCAAATTCTCGGAGTAGAACAAACAGCAAGTGCAGACGATATAAAAAGGGCTTATAGAACATTGGCTAAATTATATCACCCTGATAGAAACCAAGGGAATGATACCTACGTTGCTTTGTTGTTGTCTGTTCAAAAAGCATATGATGTATTAGGAGATCGGGAAGAGCGAAGCAAGTATGATATTAGTTTATTATCTGATACAATGTACCAAGAACAAACTAATAAAAGTACATGGCAGGAGGTTTATCAGAAGCCTGTCATAAAAGTGTTTAGTTGTGATCAAACGTATTTTTTTAATGGAGACGAACTTCTGATTAACTGGGAATGTGAAAATGCGGATTATATTTCTATTAGTTCTTGTGGCTATATGACTGATCTGAAAGGGGCAATTAAGTATAAAATAAAAAATGTAGAAGCTCATTATCTCATATTTGAAATTAAAGTAAGAAATAGCCAGTATAATGAAGTACTTACCCAGCAAATAAGTATAGAAAACGGAAGATATAAAGACTTTACTTCTTACACCGCTAAGGATGAAGTGGTAGATAAAGTATACACATCTGAAATGCCCTGGCTTTTGGGTTTTTTGGGACCCTTAGGACGAAGTTCACAAAAAGATTATGCTGTTCGAGTGTTTATCTTGGCTATTTGTTATGGCTATAGTTTTTGGAATGCAGAAAATTTTGAAACAGAAGGTATGGATACTTTTATACAAACAGCTATTATTTTTGTATTTGGAGTATGTTCTGCCAGACGACTTCATGATTTTAATCAACGTGCTGCGTGGGTATTTTTGCTTTTAATTCCTTATTTCTTTGTACTATTTATTCCGTATTTATTATTTAAAAAAGGATCTGAAATACCTAATCAATACGGAAGACCTTTGAAATAAAAAGGATTGATAGACTAATTTGTAGAGAAATAGACGATTAGTCATTTAAAAAGCTCTTTTTTTTCGCATCGTGTAGATGGAGGAAAAGCGTAATGAAAAAGTTATGAACAATGTTGATTTGTAATAGTTTTTATTGCAAAATATTGAATGTATAGAAGAATTTAAACGGTATATTTGCTTGTATTAATATTTATTTCCTTCTATTAGAAAATGAGTTCTTTATACTATATTGATCGCAGCAAGATATCTTTGGACGATGTAATGTTTAATGATACTGTAGCTGAACAAGTAAAGCAGTTTTTACAAGAATACAAATACCGCGACGTATTGTTAAAATATGAGTTGCCTGTGAGTAATAAGCTTCTGTTGTATGGAAAAACAGGATGTGGAAAAACAATGACCGCAAAAGCTATTGCAAAGTATTTGGACAAAAAACTTATTATTGTAAATCTTGCTACAATTATATCTTCAAAGTTAGGAGAGACTGCCAAAAATATCGAGGCGCTATTTAAAGAAATTCAGTATGAAAGTGCTGTCTTGTTTTTTGATGAGTTTGATTCTTTAGGGCAGATTCGCGATTATGATAATAAAGATAATAGTGAAATGAAACGTGTTGTAAATGCCATTTTACAATTAATAGATAATTTACCTGAAAAATCTATATTGATGGCAGCAACCAACCAAATACATATGATTGATGATGCGTTGGTTCGTCGTTTTGAAATAAGATTAGAATATACCGCACCAACAAAAGAAGCATTGGATGCTTACTACGATAAGTTATTAGCAAAGTATCCGGCTGAATATACCACAATTAATAGATTGTATGATATTTCTTATGCAGAGGCGAAAACGCATATTTTGCGCACTGTAAAAGATAATATAATACAAAGTCAAATAGCATTAGAAAACTAATTTTAGTACATCCTAAAGAGTAAGTATATGATGAAATGGGAAAAGTTGCTATCTCTAAAAAAGCATGGCGACACATTTGTAAGACACAGATTAGATGAAAGTCAAACAAGAAATGGATTTGAAGTAGATTATGATAGAATTATCTTTTCTTCTCCTTTTAGAAGTTTACAAGACAAAACACAGGTGATTCCTTTGTCAAAAACTGATTTTGTTCATACCCGATTAACACATAGTTTAGAGGTTTCAGTAGTAGGCCGTTCTTTAGGGCGTAATGTAGGTGAAAAATTACTTCAGAAATATCCTTATTTGGCAGAAGAGTTTGGGTATACTGTCAATGATTTTGGTGCAATTGTAGCTGCAGCATCTTTAGCACACGATATTGGTAATCCTCCTTTTGGTCATTCTGGAGAAAAAGCAATTGGTGATTTCTTTAGTAGAGGTAAAGGACAAGTTTTTCGTGAAGGCTTAACAGATAAAGAGTGGCAAGATCTTGTTGATTTTGAAGGGAATGCGAATGGTTTTTCTGTACTGACAAAATCACGTCCAGGAATTGATGGAGGATGGCGAATTACTTATGCAACTTTGGGGGCTTTTATGAAGTATCCAAAAGAAAGCTTACCAACACGTCCTACACGTGAAGTGTCTGATAAGAAGTTTGGATTTTTCCAAGGTGATAAAGATGCCTTTATTGATGTAGCTACTGAATTGGGAATGTTGATGAAAGACGATCGTGTAGAAACAGCTTTTTATAGACATCCTTTAGCTTATTTGGTAGAAGCTGCAGATGATATATGTTATACAATAATTGACTTTGAAGATGGTATTAATTTAGGATGGATTCCAGAAGAACATGCCTTAGAGTTTTTGATTAAAATTGTACAAAATAGTATTAACCCGCAGAAGTATTCTCAATTAACGTCAAAAGAAGATCGTGTAAGTTATTTGCGCGCTTTAGCAATTGGTAGTTTGATAGAGGATGTGACACGTCTTTTCTTAGAAAATGAAGAAAAGATTTTAGCAGGAGATTATCCATTCGCTCTTACAGAAAAGTGCTCTTTTATAGCTCAAATGAAAGATGTATTAGCAGTGAGTATAAATAATGTATATCAAAGTAAAGAAGTAATAGAAAAAGAGATTGTAGGATATCGTGTTATTCATACGCTATTAGAAAATTTCATTACAGCTGCCAATAACCGTTATTATGGAGAGGAGAGTCATTATGATAGCTTAATCTTGAAAATGCTTCCTGAGCGTTTTATAAGCGAAAAGGAAAGTGTTTATGAACGATTGATGAGTATCTGTCATTTTGTTTCTATGCTTACAGATGGAAAAGCTTTGGAATTGTATCACGCAATAGAAGTAACTAAATAAATAATAAAAGGTCTTTGATTCATATCAAAGACCTTTTCTGCTTAAAATAAATGACCGACTATTGTCTGGTTGTTTTAATCCATACATGAGCATAAATCATCATGTTTTCTCCCCATAGTTTATCAGCTGCTGGTGCAACAATCTTTTTAGCTTCATCTAATGTTTTTCCTATTACATCTCCTTTGCTTGCAGCTATAGATCCTGATCCATCTTTTGTGGCAATAGCAAAAGTAGCTTTGCTTCCGTCAGCAGCAATGTCTTTTACATATAAAGTAATAAATTGCCCATCTCTACCTCCATAGTATCCTGTGCTTGATGCAATCTTATAGATTAATTGACCAGTTGCTTCATTAGCAAATACTCTCTCTAATTTTAAGGTAGCAGATTCTGTCATTTTATCTCCATCTGCAGCCATAAATAAGAAAGCTTCATCATTGTTTCCTATTTTAAAACGGTATTGAGCAATGCCTCCGTTCATTTTGATTGTCTCGTATGTTCCTTTTAGCGTAGAGAATGCTTGATTATTGTTATTTGTTTCTTTTTCGTAAGTTGTAAATTTAGCTTCAACTTCAACTTGGCTTGCAAAATCCTTTTCAGCTAAGGCTTTAGCATCAGTTGTTTTATATGTCATACGGGCAATATCTACTTTAGTATCCGTAATATTTTTTAATTGTATAACATAATAGTTGTTAGCTTCGTCTCCACTTATCCCTTTCAATAGAATTTTATTAGTTTTTGTGTTATGAGACAAGACTTTCATGTCATAAGCTCCATTAAAGTTTACTACCTCATTTGTAAAATTATAGTAATAAGTATGTCCTTGTGAAGAGAAACTATATTTACCATTAACAAGAAGTTTGATTTCTACTTTTGTATCATCAAGAATGGTGAATTTCAACCATCCAAATTTCATAGCACCGTGATCTGGAGCTGTATTACTATCTTTTGGGTAGGTAGTATTAATTGCTTCTATTTCTGTTGTAAACGTGTAGTCTAAGTTTATCTCAATACTCTTGTCTTGTTTGTTTCTGAAAAAGAAGGCCTTGTATTCTTTAGCATCTTTGTTTTTAGCTACTGCTTTATATACTCCTTCTTTATTTTGATAAACGGTAAGTACGCTATAGATATCGTCTTCTTGACCACTACCAGCCATTTGTGACATTTTCATGGTTATTACTTTTTTCTCTAAGCTTATAGGAATTGGCATTCCAGAATGAGAATATTGGTAATCACCAACAAACGGCATTTCTTTTCCAATCTCTTTTTGTTCAGATACTGGGTTTACAGGTATTGGTGAATTGTCATCACTTGAACAGCTCGCAGTTAATAGGCCCAAGATTGCTATAGCAGCAAATAGTTTAGTAAGTTTCATTTAGGTCTTATTTAGTTAATGTTAAATGTTTTATTTAGAACAAAAATAAATAAGTTAAATAATATATGCAATACTATTTATAATATTTCTAAATTAAATATAAGTGAGATGTGTTAAGATAGTATTATATATCTGTTTATCAGTATATTGTGTTGCTTTTGTGTTTTGTATAATAATAAAGGATCTGTTCTTGTTATTTTGAATTAGTATAGTTAGTTGTGATATTACAGTATATTGTTATAAAGGGAGGAGTAGTGTTTTAACTCAGATTTATTTTGAAGACAAGCTTAATAGGATATATACCAATTTTAGCTAAAAGCTTGGTATTAAAAGGAAGGTTAATCAGAATGATATGAGGTGTGTCGAATTAATCTGATAGATAAAATAGAGGTAGTAAATAGTTTGTATAAAAAAAGACGCTCAATGAGCGTCTTTCTTTATGTAAGAATTTACCGTTGAGGTAAATAATGAATTTCTTAAGCTTCGAATGGAACTACTGAAACGTAAGACTTATTGTCTTTTTTCTTTAGGAATTTAACTACTCCAGCAACTTGTGCATGTAAAGTATGGTCTTTTCCCATGTAAACGTTTTCACCAGCATTGTGCTTAGAACCTCTTTGTCTTACGATGATGTTCCCAGCGATAGCAGCTTGACCACCATAAATCTTAACGCCTAAACGTTTCGATTCTGATTCTCTACCATTCTTAGAACTTCCGACACCTTTTTTGTGAGCCATGACGTTTTAAATTTTAAATGTTAATTATTCAGCTGCTTCAGCAGTTTCTTTTTTAGTCGCTTTTTTCTTTGCTCCACCTACATTGATTCCTTCAATTACGATTTGAGTTAAAGATTGTCTGTGACCATTTTTCTTTTTGAATCCTTTTCTTCTTTTCTTTTTGAAAACGATTACTTTGTCACCTTTAAGGTGTTGTAAAACTTTAGCTTCTACAGAAGCACCTTCTATAGCTGGGGCGCCTAAAGTAATGTTGTTGTTATCATCAACTAAAAGAACTTTGTCAAAAGTAATTTTTGAACCTTCTTCAGTTGCTAAACGGTGAACATAAACTTTTTGGTCTTTGCTAACTTTGAATTGTTGCCCTGCTATCTCTACGATTGCGTACATAACAATAAAATTATAATGTTTATTTAAGTTTGCAAATATACGTATTTTTTCTTTTCTGCAAAGTGTAAGTGCTTGATTTATTATATTTTTATATAGAAAGTTAAAAATAAAGTTTATCAGTTGTTGAACAGTATGGGGTTATCAACCGATTTTATAATTAAGGTATTTATTTTGAGTGTTTTAAATTTTAATTTATAAGGTGATTATACCTCTTTTTTATAAAGATAATTCTTTTTAAAGTATGGAATTTTTATGAATTAAATAAAAAGTAAATATTCATGTAACAATTTACCTTTTTTATAGACATATTATACAATAACCTAATTTCAAAAACTTATAAAATGAAAAAATCATTGATGATTTTAGGCGCGGTATTTTTTGGAATATCAGCGTCGGCTCAAAAAGTGGAATTTGACCAATACACTTTGGATAACGGGCTTCACGTTATTTTACATCAAGACAAATCTGCTCCAGTAGTTGTTACATCTGTAATGTATCACGTGGGAACAAAAGATGAAAACCCTGAACGTACTGGGTTTGCTCACTTTTTCGAACATTTATTGTTTGAAGGAACAAAAAATATAGAGCGAGGAGAGTGGTTTAAGCTTGTTACTGCTAATGGTGGACAAAACAATGCAAACACTTCTGACGACAGAACTTATTACTACGAAGTTTTTCCTTCAAATAATCTAAAGTTAGCATTGTGGATGGAATCTGAGCGATTAATGCACCCAGTGATTAATCAAATTGGAGTTTCTACTCAGAATGAAGTAGTAAAAGAAGAAAAAAGATTACGTGTAGACAATCAACCTTATGGACAATTGTTCACAGAAGTGAAGAAAAACATGTTTACTAAGCACCCTTATCGTTGGGCACCAATTGGATCTATGGAACATTTAGATGCTGCAACATTAGACGAGTTCTTAGCATTTAACAAGAAGTTTTATATTCCAAATAACGCTGTATTGGTTGTAGCAGGTGATTTCGAAAAAGATCAGGCAAAACAATGGATTAAAGAGTATTTTGGACCTATTGCAAAAGGACCTGCAATTGCACGTACTAAAATTGAAGAAGCTCCTATTACAAAAGAAATTAGAGCTGAGTTTCAAGATCCAAATATTCAGTTGCCAATGTTAGTAGAGGCATACCGTACACCTTCTATGAAAACTCGTGATGCAAGAGTATTGGATATGATTTCAGCTATTTTATCTGGAGGAAAAAGCTCAAGATTATATAAGAAAGTAGTAGATCAAAAGAAAATGGCTTTAGAAATGGCTTCTTTCTCTCATAGTCAAGAAGATTATGGTATTTACTTTATTTATGGTATTCCTATGCAAGGATTTACTTCTGCTGATTTAGTGAAAGAAATCGATGAAGAAATTGCAAAATTACAGACAGAGTTAATCTCAGAACGTGATTTCCAAAAATTGCAAAATATTTTTGAGAAACAATATGTTGATGAAAATGCTACAGTTGAAGGATTAGCACATAATTTAGCAACTTACTACTTGTTGTATGGAGATGTAAGTTTAATCAATTCAAATATTGATATTTATAGAAGTATCACAAGAGAAGAGATTCGTGAAGTAGCTAAGAAATATTTAAACAAAAACCAACGTTTAATTTTAGACTACATTCCAGAAAAAAAAGCTAACAACTAATCTAATAGGTACTAACAAATGAGAAAAATATATATTTACGCAGCAAGTTTGGCATTCGTTTTTGCTGCACTTCAAGCGCAAGCACAAGATAGAAAGCAACCTGCACCAGGGCCTGCACCAACGGTTCATGTAAACAAACCAACTACTTTTGTATTGAAAAATGGTATGAAAGTTTTGGTTGTAAAGAATACTAAATTACCTCGTGTATCGTATACACTTACAATTGATAATCCATTAATTTTTGAAGGAAATAAAGCAGGTGTTTCTTCTATTGTTTCAGGAATGTTAGGTAATGAAACAAAGAAAATGAAGAAAGAACAGTTCAATGAAGAAATTGATTTCTTAGGTGCTTCAATTAATTTTTCTGCATCAGGAGCATCAGCAAGTGGATTGTCTAAATACAATGATAAAGTATTGAGTTTATTAGCTGATGGAGCGTTAAATGCAGTATTTACACAAGAAGAGTTTGACAAGGTAAAGGCACAAGCTTTAGAAGGAATTAAATCTGGAGAAAAGAGTGTTACTGCAATAGCACGTCGTGTAGAGGAAGCTTTATTATATGGTAAAAATACGCCAGCTGGAGAGTTTGAAACTGAAAAGACGATTCAGAATATTTCATTACAAGATGTAAATGAGTTCTATCAAAAACATTTCAGTCCTGAAAATGCATATATGGTAGTGGTAGGAGATGTAGATGAAAAGAAAACAGAAAAATTAATTCGTTCTTTATTTGACGGTTGGAAACCTGCAAAAACTACTTATACTTCATATAAAATGGAGGGTAATGTAGCAAAAACACAAATCAACTTTGTTGATATGCCAAATGCAGTACAATCTGAGATTGCCTTAATGAATGAAGTGGAGCTAAAAATGACTGATAAGGATTATTTTGCTGCTTTATTAGCGAATCAAATCCTTGGAGGTGGAGGAGAAGGGCGTTTGTTCTTAAACTTGCGTGAAGCACATGGATGGACATATGGTGCTTATTCTTCAGTAAGTACAGCTCGTAAGTATCCTGGGAAGTTTAGAGCAGGAGCTTCTGTAAGAAATGTTGTTACAGATAGCGCTGTTACAGAATTTATTAAAGAGATTGACTTAATGCGTCATTCTTTAGTAAAAGAGGAAGAGTTGAAAATGGCAAAAGCAAAATATGTAGGAAATTTTGTAATGGAAATTCAAAAACCAGCTACAGTTGCTCGTTATGCTTTAAATAAAGAATTGTATAAGTTACCAGAAGACTTTTATGAAAACTACATTAAAAATATTAATGCAGTAACTGCTGATGATATTCAAAAGGCAGCACAAAAGTACTTCTTGAAAGATAATTTACGCGTTGTAATTGTTGGAAAAGGGGCAGATGTTGCGGCTAATTTAGATCGTTTAGGGATGCCTGTTAGTTTCTTTAATAAAGAAGCAGAAGCAGTTGCAAAACCAGTATTTAAGAAAGAAGTTCCTGCAGGTGTAACAATCAAAACTATTGCGGATAAATACATTAACGCAATCGGTGGTGCTAAAAAAGTAGGTGAAGTAAAAACAATAAAAGTTTTGAGTTCTGCTGAAATTCAAGGAATGAAATTAGATGTTGATGCAAAAATGAAGGATGGATATTTAGCTGTGGAGCAAAAAATGATGGGGAATGTAATGTCAAAGCAGGTAATTACTCCTAAAGGAGGATATATGGTGGCACAAGGACAAAAACAAGAGTTAAAAGGAGATGATTTAAAGGCTGCACAAGCTGAAGCTAAACCTTTTGCAGAGTTGACATTGAATGATAATAAGGAGGCTAAATTAGTAGGAATTGAGTCTTTTAATGGTAAAGATGCTTATGGTATTCAAATAGGTAAGTCAACGAGCTATTACGATGTAGAGACTGGTTTAAAAATTGCTACAGTACAAGTAGTAGAACAAAATGGACAAACAATGTCTCAAACAGTAACTTACGGAGATTACAGAGAAGTAAAAGGTGTAAAATACCCATTCCTACAATCAATGAATGTTGGTGTTGAAATCGTTTTAAAAGCTTCTGAGGTAAAAATCAACGAAGGAGTTTCTGATGCAGATTTTAAATAAGCATTTTTAGAATTAGTATATCAATTAGTTAGCAATAGAAGTACTGATAAGATCAATTCTTATCAGTACTTTTTTTATGTCTAAAGTGACGTTTTTTGTTGATTTAATGTAAGTTATTCCTCGTTTCTATAGAGCTCATTTTGACTTTCAAAGACTTTTTTTATTGCATTGTAGGGGAGTAAGTGAGGTATTGGTGCGGATTGCTTCGATACGTAGCGAATAAACCCCCATCATTCCTCAGGAATACCGCAAGGATACCCGAAGGAATTTAAAACAAAGCTGGTACTTACTAGTGTTAAATGATGTTTTAAATATAGTTTGAAATGAACTAAGAATGGTAATGTATTGAAATTCAATAGATTTTTTTGTTTTTAAAATTGAAAAAGTGTATTGTTTTTTGCCTTAAAAATGAAAAAAGGTGTTGCTTTTTTTGTTTGAAAAAGAAGAGTAGTGTGGATTATTTAAGTAAAAAGCACGTTAAACAAACTAAGGTTGTATTTTTTTCTTATAACTTTGTACTGAATTAATTAGTGTCTTATAAAATAAGTTTGATATGAAAATTGGTAAAATAGTATTGCTTGCTGTAATGGGAGTAACATTAATGACAAGTTGCAAGAAAGATAATAAAGATAATAGTACTTTAGAAACAGTTGCGGAAGTTACACCTATGTCAGATTCGAAAGAAGTGGCAGGTAAAGTAGAGAAAGCAACTTTTCAAATTGAAGGAATGACTTGTGCTATGGGATGCGCAAAAATGATTGAAGGAAAACTTTCTGGATTAGATGGTGTAAAAGAGGCTAAAGTTGATTTTGACAGCAAAACTGCAACAGTTGAATTTGACGATGCTAAACAAAATGGGGAATCAATTAAGAAAACAGTTGAAAAGATAGCTCAAGGAATGTATAAAGTAGAGAATCTTACAATTGGTGATGTTGCTAAAACAGAATAAAGCAATAAGAAATATAGTTGATCTTAATTATAAAAAAAACGCGCTTGTAATGAACAAGCGCGTTTTTTTATTTATTGATAAGTTCTTTATTGTTTTTCCATTGCATGCTTTCCAGCATTTTTCTCATATCTTTTTGAATATAATCTGTAGCCGGTAAGATAGAGTCAAAATTAGGATGTGCATAAAAGTAAAGTGAGGCTACCACAAAGTTTTTTACACTATCTGTAACATAGAATTGAATATTGGTAGCAGCGTCTCCTTGTACATTATAAAACATACCATATACTTTATGGTCTTTGTTGACAAAAGGTTGTTCTATAATTTGATCTGCTTTTACAAAGTGTTCATACGTTAATTTCTGAGCATCTTTAAGTAAGATATTTAAGTTTCCTTCAATTGGCTTATAATTCATAAAAATTGTCGCTTTCATGGAAGGGTAATGAATTTCTAAGGCTGAACTTTTTACTTCTTTTACTGAGGCAAATTCATTTTTGTCAAAAGTAAAATTGTATTTATCACTCGCATAAGTTTTATATACTTGGTTTGGATATTCCAAAGCTAAAAAAGCTTTAGGTTTGGGAGTAGCATCGTTTTTGCAAGACATTGCAAAAGCAGATAGTACCAATATGCTTAATAATTTATAAAAATGGCTCAATTGACGCATGGTGTTAGTTATTTCTATTGTTAGAAAGGTAAATTATCATCGTTGTTTTCTCCTGGAATAGTGAAATTATCTATTGCTTCTTTTTTTACAGGTTGAAAAGCATCTGTGTTTTTAGACGCATTTTGTTTTTTGATATCTAAAAACATGAATTCAGTTACCATAATCTCAACAATTTGTCTCTGTATTCCATCTTCAGATTGCCATTGTCTGGTTCTAATTCTTCCTTCAATATAGATGCGATCTCCTTTAGATAAGTATTTTTCACAAATCTCTGCTTGTTTATTTCTAACAACAATATTATGCCATTCTGTTGAATTTATTTTTTCTCCAGATGTTTTATTTAGATAAACTTCATTCGTTGCCAATTGAAAACGACCTATGCAATTACCATTTTCGAAATAATGTATTTTTACATTATCTCCTAAGTGTCCTATTAGAGTTACTTTGTTTAATGTGCCGTTCATTTTATTTTTTTGATTCTTGACCTTATATATTTAATGACCGAATAAAGTTATGAATTACAATGGGAAAACCAAATTTATTTAGGTCGTTCCAAGGTGTTCCATTAGGGAGATCATTGTCTGTGTTTATCATCCAAAAGTTAATGTGTAGTTTCTGATGAGATAATATATGTATAATAGGTTCTGTATTTAAAAGAATAGGCTCTTTATAATTTATATCAGTATATCTTGTTTTTAATACTTCATGTATAGGTATAGGAGTATTTTCAAATCGATCTACAAGAGGAAATTGATAGAGTTGTTGCCAGATATCTTTGTCTATGCGTTGTTCAATTATTGTATTGTGATACTTGTCTAAAAAAATAAGGAAATCTAAATATCTTTTCTTTACCTTTACTTTCCCAAGTTTAACAGGGAGTTTGTCAATCTGATTGGTTTGATAAGCAACACAGTTATTAAGAAATGGGCATGGTGTACAGTTTACTCCTTTTGGAGTACATTGCATTGCGCCGAAGTCCATAATAGCTTGATTAAACGTAGCGGGATCATCCGAAGGAATAAGAGATTGTGCTTTTTGTTGAAATATTTTTTTTGTTGAACTTGCAGAAATGTCTGCATCTATGCCATAGATACGGCTTAGGACTCTAAAAACATTTCCATCTACAACAGGAACTACTTCATCAAAAGCAATTGAAGCAATTGCAGCAGCAGTATAGTCTCCTACACCTTTTAATGAAAGAAGTTCTTTATAAGTATTGGGAAAATTACCGTCGTATTGATAAGCAATTATTTTAGCAGAAGTATGCAAATTTCGTGCTCTACTATAGTAACCTAAGCCTTGCCAAAGCCTCATAATGTCATTTTCGGGAGCATTAGCTAAATCAAATACTGTTGGATATTGCGTTAAAAAGGCCTCAAAATAGGGTAAACCTTGCGCTACTCGCGTCTGTTGAAGTATAATTTCTGAGAGCCAAATGGCATAAGGATTTTTAGTTTCGCGCCAAGGTAAATTACGTTTATGTTGTAAATACCAAGATATGAGTTTGTTATGAAAAAGCATTCTAAAAATGGTTAAATGCAAAAGTAAAACTTTATATAATTAAATTTTAATCGATTAAGGTTGAATTATTGGATTATAAATTAATATATTTGCACACTCTAAAAAAAATGAGACAACAATAAAAAATAATTTATATCTAAAATGACGAAAGCAGACATTGTAGCTAAAATTTCTGAGAAATTAGGGCTTGAGAAAGGTGACGTACAAGCGACAGTAGAATCTTTTATGGATGAAGTAAAAGCGTCGTTAGAGACTGGCGAGAATGTGTATTTAAGAGGTTTCGGAAGTTTTATCATCAAAACAAGAGCTGAAAAAACGGGAAGAAACATTTCTAAAAACACAACTATTAGAATTCCAGCTCATAACATTCCAGCATTCAAACCAGCTAAAGTGTTTGTAGAAGGTGTTAAATCAAACACAGAAGTTACAGTTAAATAATTTATTAATCTCTAAATTACACACATTATGCCAAGTGGTAAAAAAAGAAAAAGACATAAGGTAGCTACGCACAAACGTAAAAAAAGAGCGAGAGCTAACCGTCACAAAAAGAAAAAGTAGTTTTTAACTACTTTTTTCTTTTCTATGAAAAGCTAAAAAGCTTATTTGAGTATTCTTTGCTAATGCAATATTTAGGAAGGAGAACCTTAAGCTCTATTTGAAAAAATAATCCATCTGTACAAACTCATTGATAGTAGTCTCTACTATCATGATGAGTATGGATAAAAAGATACAGTTATGAATAAAGAGCTAATAATTAGGTCGGATTCTGAAACAGTAGATTTTGCCTTATTAAAAGATGGAAGACTGATTGAACTACATCAAGAACGCGAGGAAAGTGGCGATGATACATTTCAGGTAGGAGATATCTTTATTGCAAAGATAAGAAAACCTGTCCCTGGATTAAATGCTGCTTTTGTTCATGTAGGATTTGAAAAGGATGCTTTTTTGCATTATCATGACTTAGGTCCTAACTTGCGTACCTTGTTGAAGTTTACAAAACTTGTAAGCGGAGGAAAAACAAAAGATTACAGCTTAAACAATCTTCCTTTTGAGGAAGAAATTGATAAAGATGGTGCAATTACGGATGTTTTGAGTGCTAATCAATCTTTGTTAGTACAAATCGTAAAAGAACCTATCTCTACTAAAGGGCCACGTATAAGTTCAGAGCTTTCAATAGCAGGACGTTATGTGGTATTAGTACCTTTCTCTAATAGAATTTCTATTTCACAAAAAATAGAATCAAAAGAAGAGAAGGATAGATTAAAAAAAATACTTCAAGCAATAAAGCCGAAAGGTTTTGGAGTAATTGTACGTACTGTTGCAGAAGGAATGCAAGTAGCAGATATCGAAAGAGATCTTGATAACTTGATGGCCAAGTGGAATAATATGTGCAAAAAGTTAGCTACTGCTCATCATCCCTCTAAAGTGTTAGGAGAGGTGAATAAAGCATCGTCTATTTTGAGAGATGTTTTTAATGATACTTTTACGGGTATTATTACTGATGATGAAGATATGTACTATCAAACGAAGGACTATCTGCAAGAGATTGCACCTTCAAAGGTTTCCATTGTGAAGCATTATCAATCTCGTGAGGTACCTATTTTTGAAAAATATAGTATCGAACGTCAGATAAAGACTTCTTTCGGTAAAACGGTTTCTATGAGCAAAGGAGCTTATTTAATCATAGAACACACAGAAGCTTTACACGTGATTGATGTGAATAGTGGTAATCGTTCTAACAAATCTCAATCTCAAGAGGATACTGCACTTGAGGTAAATTTAATTGCTGCTGCAGAAATTGCACGACAATTAAGATTACGTGATATGGGCGGAATTATTGTAGTGGATTTTATTGATATGGGGAACCCAGAAAATAGAAAAACACTTTACGATTTCTTGAAAGAGGAGATGAGTGATGACAAAGCAAAACATAAGATCTTGCCTCCTAGCAAATTTGGATTAATTCAAATTACTAGACAACGTGTTAGACCTGAAATGTCAATAGAAACAAGAGAAGAAGATCCGAATGAACACGGTGAAATTGAAGCTCCTATTTTGGTTATTGACAAGATTAAGGCTGACTTAGAAAGCATTATAACAAGAGATCGAGCTCAAAAGATTATCTTGCACGCGCATCCATTTGTGGCTGCGTATCTAACACAAGGATTCCCTTCTATACGTTCAAAGTGGAGTTGGGAATTTAAAAAATGGATTACGGTTGTACCACGTGACGCTTACACGTATTTAGAATACCATTTCTTAAATAATAACGGTAAAGAAATTTCAGAATAAAAAAACACTGCTCAAAAGGCAGTGTTTTTTTATTGGATACAGTCTATTATTTATTACTACTATAGTCAATGTCTATTTCAATGGCTTTACTATTTCCTTCAGAATCAGTTATTGTTAAGATATGCTTTCCTGGCTTAGCCATTATAGCTTGCTCATGAAAAGTGGTTGTACTACCAATATAGGTCTCATCAATATACCAATGGATTGTATTGTTACTACTTGTAGCTGCTTTTGCAACTAAGGGTTGTAATTGAGAATTAAAATCTTTGGTTAAATAAATTTTATTCTGATGTTTAGGATAGATAAATTCTAAGTTTTTAGCTGCGTTCTTATCTATACAATCTGATCGATAAGGAGGTAAGTCTTGGTATTCACTATGGTATTTTTTATAGAAGTAAGCTATTGTTGGGGGCAAATTAAACCATGGTTTTGTCACGATGTTATCTACTAATTCACAGGTGCTATTTACTCTAAATGTTTGTGTAGGATCTAAATGTACAAGTTGATGGTAGGGGCAAGGAATTGTTTTCTTGGCTTTGTGTGGAATTAAAGTTTTTGTTGTAACACAATTCGGTCCTGCTAAATATCCACTAAGGGTACAAGTTTCAATTTCATCCATATCATTTAGAGGTTGTGCAAACCATGAAGTTTTGGGAAGAAGTTTGAAAACATCAAATAGAATTGGTCCAGCCATACGTACTCCACTGATAGACGGACGTCCTTCTCCAGTTGCATTTCCTACCCATATACCTACTACATACTTTTTATTGACACCAACAGCCCAGGCATCTCTACCTCCAAAACTGGTTCCTGTTTTCCAAGCAATTTTAATAGCTGAATCATAGTATTGCCAGGCTTCGTCTCCTTCTGGTCTATTCACTTGAGTAAGTGCCTTAAAAGTGCTGTAAATAGCTCCAGCACCCATAATGTTCTTCTCTTTCTGTTCTGAACCAAAGTTTATCTGTTTGTTTTTGATGTAGTTTAGATTTTGAACTTCTGCACTGCGATAGTTTCCTTTGCTACTATTGTAATAATTTAGCGTCGAGGCTACTGAGGTATAGGCTCGTGTGATATCCCATAGCGAACTTTCTCCTCCTCCAAGAATTAGAGATAATCCGTAATGGTTTGGATGTTTATTAATGTGTTTTAATTGTAGTTTTTGTAATTGATCATAAAATCTATAAACACCATATTGTTGTAACATCAAAACAAAAGGTATATTTAATGAACGAAATAGCGCCTCATCTGCAGGAACTGCTCCTTCGTAAGTCATATTAAAGTTTTGTGGTTTATATCCTGAAATTACTGTTGGGATGTCTGCAACAATTGTTTTTGGCAATATTTCTGCATCATCAAGCATTGCGCCATATAAAAAAGGCTTCAGAATACTACCAGTACTACGAGGTGCCTGTATAATATCCACATCTTTTTGATACTCCGAAGTAGTAGGTGTGTTGCCAACATAAGCAACAATGTCACGTGTCTCTATATCAATAACAATAACAGACATATTAAAGATTTCTGACTGTTTGTAAATGTTATAGTAGTTATGAACAATATCATTTGTTCTATTTTGTAAGGTATAGTCTATTGTGGTTATTACTCTTTCTTGTTTGTTGGTCTTGTTTACTTGTTGTAGTAAATGAGGAGCTAATTGAGGTAACTCATGTGGTTTTTGTGGTAAGGGTTCAAGTAGCGCTAATTCGTAAGTAGATTGGTCAATTACCTCTTTGTTCTTTAGTTTTAAGAGTAGTTGGTTTCTTTTATATAATAGTGTTTCTTGATTTTTACCAGGATAGATTAATTTGGGGGCATTAGGTAAAACAGCTAAAGTAGCACTTTCTGCCCAAGATAATTGTTCTGGAGTAGTACCGAAATAACGCCATGCTGCTACATCAAGTCCCACAACATTACCTCCAAATGGAGCATGAGAAGCATAAAGAGCAAGTATTTTATCTTTACTGTATTTGAATTCTAAACGAGTAGCTTGAATAGCTTCAATAATTTTTTCATAATAATTACGCTTTTGTCCATCACGTGCGATACGAATCGTTTGTTGTGTAATGGTACTACCACCTCGTTTGATTTTGTCTTGTTTTAAGTTTGTTACTAAAGCTTTGACAGTAGATACAGGATTTACACCCCAATGGTAATAAAAGTAGTCATCTTCATAAGCAAGAATAGCTTGTTTGAATTTGCTGGGTACAGTGTCTAATTCAGGAAAACGCCATTGACCATCTGAAGCAATTTGAGCACCTAATAACTGTTCGTCTTTACTTTCTATTACTGTTGAATAAGGCTTGTCAAACAGAGGAGAAGGTAAACAGAAATAATAAGCAATAAGCAATATTCCCAAGATGATTCGGGAAGCTTTTTGTTTTTTAGATAGTGTTTTCCACTTAAAATACTTTTTTATATTCATATAAAATGAACAATACAGGAGTAAAATGCTCCTGTATTGTTATTAATAATTAAGTTAGTTTTTATTTTATAACTTCAATCCATTGACCTGATGTGCGTGCTCTATATGAGTTGTCATACATCGCATTGGCGAATATACCAGGCATATAATAACGACCTAAGTAAGATGCGTTTAATACAACACGTAGTGTTTTACTACTATTTCCTGCTAAATTGAAATAGAACATTGAGCGATCGTCTCTGATATCTGTATAATCTACTTGATTACTTACTCCACCAGCATCAGTATATCTCATGTTTACAATTTCCCATCCAGAAGGAATTATGTGACTTAAAGCTACATTCTCTACAGTTCTTTGACTTGTATTGTTAATCGTAATATCACAAATGAACTCTGTTCCTTGTGTGATAGTAGAAGGATTAATAATTGTTCCGTTGTTATGGAATACACTTCGAATACTTAGTTTGTTTTCTTCTGTATATTCTTGACCAATTGGAAGAACACCACTATAAGCAACACGTGCATATATAGTACCAGAGGTATTATTCGTAAATTCTAATGTATTGTTAGAAGCTATTGGAGTTAAAACTGCTTCTGCATAATTTCGCTTAGAAGTAAGTGTTTTTGTAGTACCATTTAGGTTATAGTTTACATTAACTGTTTTACTTGATTTATTTTTCTTAGCGTATTGTGCAATTGCATTTAATCCAAATGCCGTTGTTTGTGTACTCATCCAGCGATCTGAAGATAAATTATTTGCTAAGTCTATAGCGTATTCATGCATTCTTGTTGGATTAATATTGCTAATAATTAAGGTCTCAAGAGCCATTGCTAAATTTCTCTCATATGAACCATAATATGTATAGTATTCAGTGTTGTCTAATACAACATTTGAACTAAGTTTTTGAGCAGCATCTTTTTGTCCAGCTAAGGCATATGCAGCTGCTAATCTCAATTTAGCATCATTGTTAATTCCTTTGGTTTCTCTTAATCTATTCATTGAAGCTAAATCTGGACTACCCGCTAAAGCCAATGTATATAAACGATAAGCTTGCGCTATGTCATTGCCATATCTATTTTCAAATTTCCATTGGCGAGCCATTTTTTGTTGGAAAGATAACCAACTGGCTTTGCTACCTACAGGTAATACATATCCTTTTTTCTCTGCTTCTAAATAGAAATGCCCTACATAAGATGTTGACCAGTCATCAAAATAACGTGTTCCAGACCAATAAGTAAAACTACCATCTGATAATTGACGATCAGCTAACTTTTTAATTCCAGCATTAACGTTGTTCTGTATGTCTTTCTTCTGTTTATCTGTCAAATCTATAAAATCACTCAAATACAATTGAGGGAATACACCAGAAGTTACTTGTTCTGAACAACCATGAGGATAATTAATTAGATAATTTAATCTGTTTGTTAAGTTGATGCCAGGGAAAGTAGAAACTTCTATAGTTGCTTTGTTTGTGCCAGTGACACCAAATCTATCCCAAGAGACAGACTTCGAACTATTTGGTTCTAATATAACAGATTCACTCTTAACAGTTATAGGATTAGGATTCATTACATCTAATTCTACTTCATAGGTAGCTCTTTCATTACCTGAAGTGGCTTCTATTTGTATTTTGGAAATACCTGTTTTTTGAAGAACATCTAATTCAAAATAAGCAATCTTTTCATCTGGTTCAGCAAAAGTTAATGATTGTGTTGCACTACTTGTTAAGGCAAATTTATCATCTGTTTTAACTCGGATAGTAACATTTTTGACATGTTTCTCCATTGCAAAAACAGTAACAGGTAAAGTAACTTTTTCTCCAGGTATAGCTCTACGTGGTAGAGAACCTAAAATCATTAGAGGGTTATTGACCTTAACCGTTTTTTCAGCTGTTCCATATGCTTTTTCAGCTGTATTTGAAGCCACAACCATGACACGTACAGAACCAATATATTTAGGTAAAGTAATTTCGTGATTACCCGTTTTACCAGCTTCAATCGTGTATGGGCCTTGGAATATAACAACAGGTTTAAAGCGGTTTGCTTTTTTAACTTGCCCTGCACCTAAATCTTCGTCTCCACCAATACTAAACACTTGGTTGATAGCTCCACCATAAGCTCCAATTACATCGTCATAGATATCCCAAGTTCTTACTCCTAAAGCATTTTTAGAATAAAAAGAATTCCAAGGTTTAGGAGTTTTATATCTTGTTAGGTCTAATAGCCCATCTTCAACAATCGCTAATGTATAAGTCATTTTTTGTCCAGCTTTTTCTTTTACTTGAACAGTAAATTTCTGTTCAGGTTTAAGCTTATCTGGCATCGTAATAGTAGGTTCTAATTTTGTTGCTTTGTTATAAACATTAATTGGAACAATCCCATATAGACGAATAGGAGAGTTATTGATGGTTGTAGCATGAGGTTGAATCATACTTATATTAATGTAAACATTAGGAGCCATAGCTGCTGTAATTGGTAAGTCGTATACAGTTTCCCCTTTAGTAGTTTGAACCCAATGTGTTTCTATAACACTTGAACCATTTTCAATAGATATTAAAGCTCTACCCCCTTCACTTGAAGGGAAAGATATTTTAGCTTTCTCATTGATATTATAGTCCGTTTTGTCTGTAGCAATAGATAAGATAGTTGCTTCTTTTCCAGTTGTATTTTTAGATCTTGTAGAATAATAAGACCAATCAACATAGATTGAAGAAGAAGAAACTTGTCCACTTTCTAAGTTAGTTGTTACAATCTCATAACGTCCCCAATCCTCTTCAGGAATATTTAAGGTATAGCTTGTCAAACCATTTCCTTTTGTGGAAAGATTGATAGAATTGTATAAGGTAAAATAACTGGATGTACTGTAGCTTGATATACCATATGAGTTATCATCCCACCACCATCCGCGGTTGTTTTTATAAATATCAACTTTGATAGATCCACTTACAGGATTTCCTTTTTCAGATAAAGTAATAAAATTAATACCGATAGGTTTTCCTGTTTCATAATACCCATACTTGTTAGCATCTTGTACTTTAATACCTGTGTATTGACTATAAGGAGAGTAGGTTGCCACAGATACATCTGTAGAGAAATCACCTCCGTTTTCGTATACTTTTGTTGTTAAAATAGCTTTTAACATACCACTGTTTTCAGGTGTAGATGAGGTGTTGATTCTAAAAGAAAAATCACCACTTTCATCTGTACGACCAGTATAAACATTAGTTTCTTCCGTACTATTGGTACTTAAACCATTGCTAAAACTAAATTTACTATACCCCTCAAAAGTTGTAGTTTGTGGAATAAGTTTTAACTGAACATCTGCTCTTAAGTTTCTTGCTATTGTACCTTGTAACCACTGAACATTGTAATTCAATGTAGTAGCTTGTGTTCCAGCGGCAATTAACTTGCCATCTATGTTATTTTTGATTTTAAGGCGATTCGGCTTTATTGTCTCTACTTTTATTTGTTTATAGAACTTCGCTCCACCAACACTTATTACTGCTTCCCAATTACCAGTTGGAGCCTCTTCAGATGTTTTAAGAATAAAACGATAATGATTAGTGCTATTTTTTTTCTCTACTTCTTGCTCTACTACCTTTCCAAAAGGATCTTTTAATGTTACTGTAATTGGATGTTCAACAGGAATAGGGTTACTTGTATCATCTAAAATAAAGCCTAAGTAAATATTGTCACCAGGACGCCAAACACCACGTTCCCCATAGATAAAACCTTTTAACCCTTTTTGCAATGTTTGTCCATCAACATTATAGTTGCTCATAGAAAGTGCATTGGCAGCATCAAGTTTTAAGTAAGTCGTATTTTTGTCTTTTTTTACAATAGCAAATACCCCTTGTTTTTTATCTAAATGTTGTGTTGCAATCCCTTCTTTATCTGTTGTGATAGTAGCCAATAATTGTTGTTGGAAACTATAGATTTCAATAGTAGCACCTTGTACAGGTTCTGTTGTCAATAAATTGTTTACAGCAAAGAAATAATTATTGTCATTTCCTCTTTTTCCAATTACTCCTAAATCTGTAGCTAATACATTCGTAGCAGCTTTTTCTCGGTAATAATAGTAAGAGTTATTACACGGATTATCTTTTTGTTCCCAATCATAATCATAGTAATAATACTCTTCATATTCATTGTATTCGCCTTCATTAGTAGCGTCCTCTTCAGCAGTGTCTTCTACTATTTCTTCTCCTTCGCTCTCTGTAGTTTCTGGACAGTTATATAAAGAATAAGATTTTTTAAAAGACAATTCTACACGGTATATTGCCCCTGGATCAGGATAAATAATTGAGGCTAAATCTAAAGCATATGAATTCCATTTCAATAAAGCTTTAGGATTAGCATTTGTTAATTGTATTGTAGTTGTAGCTACAGGATCCGCGACTTTTGCTAAACTATATTTACCATTCAAACTATTTTCTTGTAAGAATTGTAGAATGTTATTTTCGTAGATTTTATACACTTTTACATCAACAGCACTCAAAGTTGTTGCTTGAAAGTTGATTTTTAAGTTTTCAGAACTTGGTAAGATAGTTCCACTTTTAATAATTTTCACTTCCGGTTTTTGGGTACCAAATTTTAAGGTAAATGTAGAAGTAGAAGACGTTTTTCCTCCATTAATATCTTCAATACCTGCATATACATTAATGGTATGTTCATCCTGGAAAGGGATGTCACTGAATACTTTTAATAGATTCCCTTCTGTCGTATAGGTTAAATTACCTGTGTGTTTTTCGACTTGTACTAATCCTGAAAAATCTTGATTTTTCTTTAATGGATTAGAGAAGTTAATCCAAAAAGATTCTCCTTCGTCATCTATAGCTCTAACTTTAAATGCAGTATTGACCTCTGCAGCAGGTATTTTTTCTGTTAGTGTAAATTTTTGGTCAACATTAATAGACTTCCCATTTAAAGTGAATTCAAGCTGACTATTATCTGTATCTCTTTCAACTTTATTGATAATAAAATTGAAGTCTTTTGCTTCATCAGTGTCTTTTCCAATAATTTTGAAGGGTAGTTTTTTATTATTTTGTTTAATTTCTAATAAAGAATTTAACTGTTTGACAGTTATCCAATCACTTGAAACGATAGTTCCATTTAAAGCATAAGTATTATTATCTGAAGATTGGAAGTCAAGTAATTCTACAGAAAAAACTTGTGGTGTTGTCATTACCATAAAAGAGAAATCACTTAATTGCTCATCAACTTTAGTAATTTCGCCAAGGTGTAGAATAACATTAATTTTTTGGTTTTGCTCTAATCTTTTTTCAGGAATAAAACGCAATACGTTATTCGGTAAGTAATAAAATTTACCATCTATTGATGGATTTGTACTTATATATTTTTTATCTATTTCTTGGTTTGCTTGCCAATTCCCCCAATTGTTTTGTATTCCAATATCAATTGGATCTTTTGTGGAAATAACTCCTGCAGAGAAGCTTGTAATGTACTCTGAGTAAAGTTTAGGATTTGATAAATTAAATTCATCAGCCCGCCCTTTTTTACAGGCTTGGAACATAATTCCTAAGCAAAATAATAGAATAAACAGTTGTTTGATTTTCATAATTTGTGTTTTTATTATTAGCGTTTTTTTGCAAAAAATTGAGTCATTAAATCAGCACATTCTTTTTCTAATGTACCAAATGTAATAGTAGTTTTTGGGTGTAGTTGTCCACCCATTGCTCTATAACCTCTTTTACTATCTTGTGCGCCACATACGATATTTGAAATTTGACTCCAATATAAAGCACCCGCACACATTTGACAGGGTTCTAAAGTTACGAATAAAGTGCAGTTTTTTAAGTATTTAGCACTTAAATAATTAGCGGCAGATGAAATAGCTTGCATTTCAGCATGAGCTGTTACATCATGGAGTAATTCTGTCAAATTATGACTTTTGGCAATTATTTGATTATTTGAAACAACAATAGCTCCAACAGGGATTTCTCCTTGTTCAAAAGCATTTTTTGCTTCATTGATTGCAATTTGCATAAAATATTCATTAGTGAAAAAGTCGGCCATAGCTTCTTTATATATCTCTTGTATCGGAGTCAAAAGTAAAAACAAAATTGTAATTTTGTTTGAATAATTATTGATTGACTATAAATGTTACTTGACCATATAGATACCCCGCAAGATTTAAAGGGGTTAAGCATAGATGAATTAGTAGAACTTACACAAGATTTGCGTAAGTTCATCATTGATATTGTAGCTACAAAAGAAGGACATTTAGGGGCAAGTTTGGGAGTGGTAGAACTCACTGTAGCATTGCACTACGTTTTTAATACTCCAGATGATTTGTTAGTATGGGATGTAGGACATCAAGCTTATGGACATAAATTATTAACTGGAAGGAGAGAGGTATTCGATACCAATCGTCAAAAAGGTGGTATTAGTGGTTTTCCTAAGAGAGAGGAGAGTGAATATGATACTTTTGGTGTAGGGCATTCTTCTACGGCTATTTCAGCGGTATTAGGAATGGCTTTGGCTTCTAAATTAAAAGGAAATTTAGAAAGACAACATATAGCAGTAGTGGGAGATGCTTCTATTGCTTCAGGAATGGCATTTGAAGGATTAAATCATGCAGGGGTAACAGATGCCAATGTGTTAGTTATTTTGAATGATAATGCTATTGGAATTGATCCAAGTGTAGGGGCATTAAAAGATTACTTAACATCAGTGAAGGAAGGTAAGAATCATAGAAAGAATAATATGATTAAATCTCTTCACTTTGATTATCATGGACCTATTGATGGACATAATTTACCTCTTTTAATTAAGGAATTGCGTAGATTAAAAAAAAAGAAGGGACCTCAATTTTTACATATCACCACAACAAAAGGGAAAGGACTTCGCCAGGCAGAAGAGAATCAGGTGAAGTATCATGCCCCTGGGAAATTTGATAGTCAGACAGGTGAATTAATCCAAAAAGATGAAAGAGAATTTCCTGCGAAGTATCAGGATGTATTTGGACATACTTTAGTTGAATTAGCTAAAGAAAATATGAATATTGTTGGTATTACTCCGGCTATGCCAACAGGTAGCTCTTTAAAGTATATGATGGAAGCTTTTCCTGATAGAGCTATAGATGTAGGTATTGCAGAACAACATGCCGTGACTTTAGCAGCAGGTATGGCTACACAAGGCTTAATCCCTTTTTGTGCAATTTATTCCACATTTTTACAACGTGCGTATGATCAAGTTATTCATGATGTAGCTTTACAGAATTTACCAGTTGTTTTCTGTATGGATAGGGCAGGATTAGTAGGAGAGGATGGGGCTACTCATCAAGGTGTTTATGATATTGCTTATCTAAATTGTATTCCTAATATGACGATTACAGCTCCAATGAATGAAATAGAATTGAGGAATTTATTATATACAGCTCAATTGGGAATCAATGGACCTTTGGCAATTCGTTACCCAAGAGGGAAAGGAGTGATGACAACAACTTGGAAGCTACCTTTTGAAAAAGTAGAGCAAGGAATAGTAAAACAATTAAAAAAAGGAAATAAATTTGCATTCATTACCACAGGGACAATAGGGAATAATGTTTCAGAAGCTCTAAAGAAAAGTGAAGATAAAGAGTGGTCACATTATCATTTTCTATTTGTAAAACCTTTGAATTACGATATTCTACATGAAATAGGACAAAACTATACTCGTATTGTAACAATTGAAGATGGAACAATTATTGGAGGTTTTGGGAGTACGTTAGCACAGTTTTTTGCAGAAAAGTATTCGACTGTTACTGTTTCTGTATTAGGAATTAAGGACATTTTTGTTGAGCATGCAACAGTTGTAGAACAACAGAAGGAATGTGGTATTGATATTGATTCGATTATAAAAATTATTAATAGTTAGGTTGTGAAGAAGATTAGTTATTTCGTTTTATTGTTTTTTAGTTTTTTACCCATAATTTCTTATAGTCAAGGAGAGGTGAAAAAAGATACTATAAAGTTACATAATAACCCTTTTAACCCTTTGATGAGTTATTTGCCAGTAGAAAATTACACAAGTGATCAAAGTAATATCAGTTATATTATACCAACAAGCGAAGGAGACTTAGCTTTCTTTAAGCCAGAAGTATTTGTGGAAAGAGGAACTCCACAATTCGCTGAGATAATACAAAAAGTTGAGGCATTACCCAATTTGTATGTAATGCCAATTAACAATGAAATTATAGGGTATTGGACAAAGAAAAATAAAGTAGGTTTGGATTTCAATCAAATCGCATTTGTCAATTGGAGTGCAGGTGGAGATAATTCTATTTCAGGACTTGCGAAAGGAGAATTTGGAAGGAAGTATACAAAAGGACGTTTAGTATGGGATAATACCTTAAATGTGCGCTATGGAGTAAATAAACAGTCTGACAGAGAAACAAGAAAGACAGATGATGTATTGGAATTGAATTCAACATTTGGATATAAAAGCTCTGCAATTTCTGATTGGTACTATGTTTCTAAATTAAATTTCAAAACCCAATTTACAAATGGGTATAATTACCCAAATATCTCGGATGCTGTATCAAAATGGATTGCTCCAGCTTATGTGTTTGTCGGGATAGGGGGAGAATATGTAGAACCTAAAACAGGAATCAAATTTTACTTGTCTCCAATCACATACAAAGGAACTTTCGTTAATGATGAACGACTGGCCGATCAAGGAGCATTTGGGGTAGAGGGAGCAACGTATGACGCAGATGGGAACTTGTTAAAACATGGAAAAAGGCATAGAGCAGAGTTTGGTATGTTGCTAAGTACAGAGTGGAAAAAAGAGTTGGTGAAAAATATATTCTTAGATACTAAATTTACATTGTATAGTGATTATATTAATAACTTTGGTAATATTAACGTTATGTGGGATATGAAATTAGATATGAAGGTAAATGATTTTGTACGTGCTAATATTGGAACCAATTTGATTTATGATGATAATGTGAAAACGAAAGTTATGCGTGATGGTGTTCAAGTGATGGAAGGGCCACGTGTGCAGTTTAAGCAAGTGCTTGGTGTTGGATTAGTATATTCGTTTTAATTATTAATTTAGAAGGTATGAAACAGTTTTTAATGACTTGCTTGGTAAGTATATTGTCTATCAACTCTCTTTTAGCTCAAGAGGAATTATCAACGAACAGCAAGAAAGATTCTGTAATAGATTTAAAATACAGAGAAGACCAATTTTATTTTGGAGTAAGTCATAATATTATGCAAGATAAACTGAAAGGTTATTCTCCAAATTCTGTTTCATTAGGTGTAGATTTTGGTTTTTTAAGAGATTTCCCAATTAATAAATCACGTACTGTTGCAATTGCTCCTGGCTTTGGGTATTCTTATAGTAATTTGAATAATAACTTTGGATTATCTGCAGAGGGAAATCATATGGTAATGAAAGAATTTAAGCATAGTGCTTTATCGCTACATATGATTGATTTCCCATTAGAACTGCGTTGGAGAACTTCTACTTTTGACAGCCATAAGTTTTGGCGTATTTATGTGGGAATAAAAGCAAGTTATATCGTTAGTGATAAGTTGAAAACAACAACTAATACTTATACTGTAGAATTGAAAAATGATGAACTATTAAACAAATGGATTTATGGAACTTATATTTCTGTTGGTTTTAATACATGGAATTTTTATACATATTATGGGTTGAACGATGTATATAAACATAATCCGATAGCTAATGACCCTTCTAAATTGAGATTATTAAAAGTGGGATTGATTTTTTATATTTTATAATAGTAGAAACGAGGATGGAAGTCCTCGTTTTTGTTTATATATTCAACCACATTAAAACTTGTGGTAGACTTCCAATAAGGCTTCCAATTATAATTTCTCTTGTATTGTGAGCTTGTAAGTATAAGCGTGAGCTTAACGTAATTCCAGTAATGAGTATTAAAACATTTAATAGTATAATATTATTACTTTGATTCGCAATCATGGTAAATACAATAAAAGTTATACAGCTCAATAAAAGTGTAGCATGAACACTAAATTTCTGTTTGAATAAAACACCTATGAGTAATAGTGTGTAACTAATGATTAAACCATCAAAGTATAAAATTAAAGTATAAGCACTATTGTTATATAAGACATAGTATTTCAGTAAGAGGAGAAGTACAACATTTATAGCAAAAGGTAAAGCTCTTTCTTTGGGAGAATGTAGCATTACAGTAGATCTAATTTTTCCTAATGACTGTAACAATTTATAAATTGTAATAGGTATTAAGATAGTCATTATTGTTATTTGCCCAATAATAGTAATAAGTTCTATGCTATCAAAATATTGATAAGTAAGTAGAAAGTACAATAAAGTACTTAATAAGGGCACAACAATCGGATGAAACAAAAAAGAAAAGAAAGTTAATAGTCGTTTCATAAATTTTGTTTTTCTAATTGTTGTAACCTATTTTATTCATTTTTAAATCTTTTTACGCATTCGCGCTACTGGGATGTCTAATTGTTCTCTGTATTTAGCAATTGTTCTTCGAGCAATAGGATAACCTTTTTCTTTCATCAATTGAGCAATCTTATCATCAGGATAAGGTTTTTTCTTATCCTCATCGCGAATAAGATTTTCTAAAATCTTTTTGATTTCAATGGTCGAAACCTCTTCACCTTGGTCGTTTAACATACCTTCAGAGAAGAAATTTTTGATTAGTTTAGTTCCATAAGGTGTCTCTACATATTTGCTATTAGCTACTCGGGAAATAGTAGAAATATCCAAATTAATCATATCAGCAATGTCTTTTAGAATCATTGGTTTTAATTTGGTTTCGTCTCCTGTATAAAAATACTCTTCTTGGTAGTCCATAATAGCACTCATGGTATAGAAAAGAGTTTCTTGACGCTGTTTAATAGCATCAATAAACCATTTGGCACCATCTAATTTCTGTTTGATAAATTGTACAGCCTCTTTCTGTGAAGATGTAGCGCTATTAGTATCTTTATACGTTTGTAGCATTTCTTGATAGTCTTTGGAAACATGCAACTCTGGAGCATTTCTTCCATTAAGTCCAAGCTCTAATTTACCATCAACAATTTTAATAGAGAAATCAGGTACAATATGCTCTATAATTTTTGTGTTTCCTGAATAAGCCCCACCTGGCTTAGGATTAAGCTTTTCAATTTCATCAATAGCATTTCGTAATGCTTCTTTACTACAGTCAAATTTTGTTAGTAGTTTTTCGTAGTGTTTTTTACTAAAGGCATCAAACTGAGATTCTACAATTTCAGTTGCTAATTCAATAGCTTGTGTGCGTGTTTTTTGACGGAGTTGTAATAATAAACATTCTTGTAAATCTCTTGCTCCTACACCGATTGGTTCAAGTTCTTGAACCAACGTCAAGATGCGTTCTACTGTTTGTTCATCGGTATATATTCCTTGTGTAAAAGCTAAATCATCTACAATGTCTAAAGTATCTCTTCTAAGGTATCCCATATCATCAATACTTCCTACTAAAAATTCAGCAATAGCACGATCTTGTTCACTTAGAATAAAGGTATTCAATTGATTTAGTAAATCCTGATGAAAACTTTCTACTGCAATAACCGGAATCTCATATTCATCATCATCTTTACTGTAGTTATTTGCTTGTAGCTTATAATCTGGGGTTTCATCATTACTTAGATACTCATCAATGTTAATGTCATCAGCATTAATGTGTTCACTGTCATATTCATTGAAGTCTTCATTGTAATTATCTCCAAAATCATCTAAGGTTTCTACTTCGTTTTCTTTTCCACTTTCTAAAGCAGGGTTTTCAATAAGCTCTTCTTTTAAGCGCTGTTCAAAGGCTAAAGTAGGCAATTGAATTAATTTCATCAACTGGATTTGCTGAGGTGATAATTTTTGCGATAACTTTAATTGTAAACTTTGTTTTAACATCTTAAAAGGGATTGTTTGTAAAAAAGAAAAATGTTTACTTAGTTACATTATTTCTTTCAAATTTAAGAAAAAAAATGTGACAAAGTAAACATTTTTGCTATGTGTAATCAATAGATTAGAATTCAGCGTTTTGTGGAGTTCTTGGGAAAGGAATTACATCTCTAATATTTGTCATTCCTGTTACAAATAGAACTAATCTTTCAAAACCTAAACCAAACCCACTATGTGGTGCTGTTCCAAATTTTCTTGTGTCAAGATACCACCATAACTCATCTTCATCTATTCCCATTTTTCTGATTTTATCAACTAAAACTTCATAGCGCTCTTCTCTTTGTGATCCTCCAACAATTTCTCCAATTCCTGGGAAAAGGATATCCATCGCTCTTACTGTTTTTCCATCTTCATTCATTCTCATATAGAATGCTTTGATATCAGCTGGATAGTCGAATAAGATTACTGGACATTTAAAGTGTTTCTCAACTAAGAAACGCTCGTGTTCACTTTGTAAATCTACACCCCATCCATCAACAGGATATTTGAACTTTTTATTTTTATTTGGTTTAGAGTTTTTCAGAATATCAATTGCTTCTGTATAGCTTACGCGTTTAAAGTTATTCTCTAACACAAAACGCAATTTTTCTAATAAAGACATTTCACTGCGTTCTGCTTGTGGCTTAGATTTTTCTTCTTCTTGTAAACGTTTATCTAAGAAGATTAAATCATCTTCACATTTCTCTAAAGTGTAATTTACTACATACTTAATAAAGTCTTCCGCTAAGTCCATATTGTCATCCAAGTCATTGAAAGCTACTTCTGGTTCAATCATCCAGAATTCCGCTAAGTGACGTGATGTGTTTGAATTTTCAGCACGGAAAGTAGGACCAAATGTATATACAGACCCCAATGCCATAGCATAAGTTTCTGCTTCCAATTGTCCTGAAACAGTTAAGTTCGTTGATTTTCCAAAGAAGTCTTCTTTAAAATCAATTGCCCCATCTTCTGTTCTTGGAATATTATTTAAGTCTAATTGTGTTACTCTAAACATTTCTCCAGCTCCTTCTGCATCCGAACCAGTAATAATTGGAGCATTGAAATAGTAGAAACCATTATCTTGAAAATATTTATGTACAGCATAAGAAAGTGTACTTCTTACACGCATAATTGCACTAAATACATTCGTTCTAATTCTTAAGTGAGCATTCTCTCTTAAAAATTCTAAAGAGTGTTTCTTTGGTTGGATTGGATATTCTTCTGGATTTGCCTCTCCATATACTTTTAAATGCTGAACTTGGATTTCGTAATTTTGACCAGCACCTCTACTCTCAACTAATGTTCCTCTAACACAGATTGCCGCTCCAGTATGTACTTTTTTAAGCAATTCTGCAGGAAATTTATCAAGGTCAACAACACACTGAATGTTATTGATTGTCGATCCATCATTTAAAGCAATAAACTGATTATTACGAAAGGTTTTTACCCATCCTTTTGCTTTGACTTCATGTAAAAGGCCTTTCCCTTTTAATAGATCGATAATTTTTGTATGTTTCATTGTGAATTGTGTTTTTATAATCAACATTCCGTTTCAACGGAATAAAATACGTGCAAATGTAGTGAAAAACTATCTATTATGGAATATTAAAAAGTTGTTATGCCATTAATGCTTTTTTTTAAAATTGTAATTGCAGAGATGATAGTTAAGTTATCTTTGCGCCAAATTAAAAATAGAATAGAATGAATTGGATATTATTGATTATCGGTGGGTTCTTTGAAGTGGGATTTGCTTCTTGTTTAGGTAAAGCAAAAGAAACTTCAGGAACAACCTCTGTACTTTGGATGGTTGGCTTTTTTGCTTGTTTGTCTATTAGCATGTTCCTGTTGTACAAGGCCACACAAACCTTACCAATTGGAACAGCTTATGCAGTATGGACAGGAATAGGTGCTGTAGGAACTGTATTAGTTGGTATTTTTGTATTTAAAGAACCAGCAGATTTTTGGCGTATATTCTTTATCGTTACTCTAATATCTTCAATTATTGGATTGAAATTTGTATCAAACTAAAGTATAGTGAAAAACATAAAAAAGGCTTTGTCATAAATCAAATGATAAAGCCTTTTTAGTTTTCATACCCTCTAACTTATATATTATTTGATTAAAACTAAGCTTAGTTCAATACACGTTATATAAGTAATCCACTGTTACTAAAGTTAAGTAAAATAGTATAGATAGTTCATATATCTATGGAGTAACAGTAGGGATAATAAGTTTATTTTTGTTGCTTTTTAGCAGCTATTCTCTCCTCTGCTTTTTTCATAGCAGCTTGATTAGATGTTATCTTATGTTCTTTAGCAAAATGTAAGATATCTAAAGTTGTATTATAGATATTTTCTGTTCTACGCAATGCTTCATCTTTTCCGTAATGGGCAATTTCTCCAAAAACATTGATAATTCCACCTGCATTGATTAAAAAATCAGGAGCATACACAATACCTCTTTCCATTAAACGGGGTCCATGTATAGCTTCTATAGCTAATTGATTATTAGCAGCCCCTGCAATTACTTTAGCTTTCAATTTCTCAATACTTACGTCGTTTATAGTAGCGCCAAGTGCACAAGGAGCATAAATGTCAACATCAGCCAAATAGATGTCTGATCCATTGAATACTTGAACATTGTATTTTTGAGCAATTTCAGCAACTCGTTCTTGATTTATATCGGATATTTGTACCAATGCTCCATGCTCAACTAAATGTTTTACTAAAGTTTCACCTACATTTCCAATCCCTTGTACTAATACTTTTTTTCCTTGTAGATTGTCACTGCCATATTGGAAATTTACTGCAGCCTTTAATCCCATAAAAACACCGTAAGCTGTTACAGGTGAAGGATTACCAGAACCTCCTAAACTTTCAGATATCCCTGTTACATGAGGAGTAATACTATGTATTAAATCCATATCAGCAGTGGTTGTACCAACGTCTTCTGCCGTAATATATCTACCACTTAATGAGTTAACATAATGAGCAAATGCTTTGATTAACTCTGGTGATTTGTCTTTTTTAGAGTCTCCAATTATTACAGCTTTTCCTCCTCCTAAATCTAAACCTGATATAGCAGATTTATAGGTCATACCTCGCGATAAACGTAATACGTCGTTTAATGCTTCCCACTCAGACTCATATTGCCACATTCTTGTTCCTCCAAGGGCTGGTCCTAAAGTAGTGTTGTGTATACCTATGATTGCTTTTAATCCAGAATCTTTATCTTGACAAAACATAATTTGTTCGTGATCATTAAATGAAATTTGCCCAAACACAGGTGCAGTCTTTTTTAATTCTTCAATTGTATAAGTTTCGGTTGTCATAAAGTAATATTTTATTGGTTAATGTATTGTTAGTCAAAACAAGAGACTTGTAGTTAACATCATTAAATTTAATAAAAAAACTTTAGACTTTTAGTGCTTTTCTTTTTAAGCTAAAAGTGTAATTAGTTGGGGAATAAGATAATATGTAACGTTTTTGAGTGTTGTTCGTAATAATTGGATGATTTTTATTGTTTTGTTTGTATAAATAACTGATAACGTGTAGTATGATGATAATAAATTAAAAAATCAATTTATATTGTTTAATGAAGAGGAGGAAGATCCCCTGATTTGAAATAATGTATTGGTGGAGGATATAGTGTAAAAAAAATCGCCTTAAAAGAAACTTCTAAGGCGATTAAAGTATTTCATTATACTTTCATAATTTCAGCTTCTTTAACAGCTAAAACGTCATCTATTTTTTTGATGTATGCATCAGTTAGTTTTTGTACACGCTCTTCAGCATCTTTACAAATATCTTCTGATGTACCATTTTTTTCTTCTTTTTTGATATCAGTGTTTGCATCTTTACGCGAATTTCTAATACCAATTTTAGCATCGTCTGCTTCTGTTTTTGATTGTTTTGCTAAATCCTTACGTCTTTCCTCTGTTAATGCAGGAATGTTGATAATGATGTTATCTCCATTATTCATTGGATTCAAACCTAAATTAGCAATCATAATTGCTTTTTCAATAGGTTGTAGCATATTTTTTTCCCAAGGAGTTACAGTTAAAGTTCTTGCATCTGGAGCACTAACGTTTGCAACTTGTGATAGGGGAGTTTGTGAACCGTAATATTCTACAAATACAGAACCCAACATTTGTGGAGATGCTTTTCCCGCACGAATATTAAGCAACGATTTTTCTAAGTGAGCAACCGTGTTATCCATTGATTCCTTTGCTGCGTCGATTATTAAGTTTATTTCTTCTGTCATAATTGTTCTAATTAATGTTTACAGATACTGTAGTTCCTACTGTATCGTCACCTTGACAAACTTTTAATAAATTATTCTCTTTGTTCATATCAAATACAACAATCGGCAATTCATTTTCTCTACTTAGAGTGAATGCTGTTGTATCCATTACATTTAATCCTTTTGTTAAACAGTCGCTGAAAGAGATTTTCTCATATTTTACTGCAGTTGGATCTTTTTCAGGATCGGCAGTGTATACTCCATCTACTCTTGTTCCTTTTAAAATAACGTCTGCATTAATTTCTACACCACGCAACACTGCTGCTGTATCTGTTGTAAAATAAGGGTTTCCTGTTCCTGCTCCAAAAATTACAATTCTATTCTTTTCTAAATGACGAACTGCTCTTCTTTTAATATATGGTTCAGCTACTGCTTCAATTTTTAAGGCAGTTTGTAAACGTGTTAACATACCTGCATTTTCCAAAGCTCCTTGTAAAGCCATTCCATTGATTACCGTAGCAAGCATTCCCATATAATCTCCTTGTACTCGGTCCATTCCTACGTTTGCTCCTGCAACACCTCTAAAAATATTTCCTCCTCCAATGACAATTGCTATTTCAACACCTAAGTCATGAACTTTTTTTATCTCTGTAGCATATTCAGCTAATTTTTTTGGATCAATACCATATTGTTGATCTCCCATTAAGGCTTCTCCACTTAATTTTAGTAGAATTCTCTTGTACTTCATCGAAAGAAATTTTTAAAGTTTTGCAAATATAGAGATATAAATACTTCTATAAAATAGCTTAAGCAAATTTGTATGCTTGTTGTTCATATGAATTTTTAGCACTTGTATAACCTAATTCAAAAATTTCATCCATTCTCTTCTTGTTTCTTTCAAAAGTAGAATACGCTGTAAGCCCTATAGGCTCTATTAACCAATCACACAATTGTCCTTGTGTTCGGTTTTGCATAGCAGCCATTAATTCATATGCTCTTACAGCAACAGATTTAATTGATTTTAATTCATTAGCATCAATTTGTTGAATAGGGCAAACATTACATCCGATTAGTAAATCACAATCATATTTTATAATGTCTGTGGGGAAGTTGTTTAGAATACCCCCATCACTGAATACAATATCATCTATTTTGTAGGGTGTAAAAATACCAGGGAAAGCACATGAGGCTAATATTGCATCTACTACTTTAGTTTGTCGGGAGAATAAGTGAATTCGCCCTGTCGCAATATTAGTAGCATTGATGTACACAGGAAGCGGTAGATCTCCCAACGTTTTATCTTCAAAAACTCGTTTTAAGTACTTTTCAAAAGCGTTGACATCAATAATACCTGGTTTGCTCCAAGTTAAAAATTCCCAGTTAAATATATTGACAGATTTAAAAAAGTGTAATATTTGTTTTGGTTCCATACCTATAGAATATAAGCATGATACAATAGAACCAGCACTTGCACCAGCAAGTATTGTTGGGTATATATTTTTTTCTTGTAAGAAAGCAAGTGCTCCAGCATGAGCAATACCTTTATGTCCTCCTCCGGATAAAACTAACCCAATTCTTTTGTTATTCATTTTAGTTTTTTATTAGTTCGTTCTAAAAGATTATCTTTGATTGTGATACACAATATTAAAAGTAAAATAAAATGACCAATATTGATTCTAAAACTTTAGGAAATAGTTACACCTATGCAGAATTTCGTTCTTATGTAACGAATGCTTTGGCAAATAACCCTGCAGAATTGAACCTTTCAGAGGAATATATTCCTTATGCTGAATTGAATGAAACTCGTTTAAAGCGTTTAGATAAAACGATGAAAGTAGAGGAAGACGTGAAACAGAAATTACAACAATTAAAAGGAGAGTATTTATGGCTTGTTATTTCTGAAAGTTGGTGTGGTGATGCTGCTCAAATTGTTCCTGTGTTGAATAAAATGGCAGAAGAATGTAATAACATTGAACTTAAGTTGGTTTTTAGAGATCAAAATTTAGAATTAATGGATGCCTTTTTGACTAATGGAGGGCGTGCAATACCTAAATTAATTATCGCGAAGAAAGATACAAAAGAGATTATTGGTCATTGGGGACCTCGTCCTGTATTGGCTCAAAAAGTAGTTACAGACTATAAAGAGGCTCATGGAGTAGTTGATGAAAATGGTAAAACTGAACTTCAGATGTGGTATATCAAAGATAAAGGACATGAAGTGCAAAAAGAAGTTATAGCTTTAATGACTTCTTTTGAATAAAAACAAAAAAGCTCTTTCAAATATTTAAGAAAGAGCTTTTTTGTTTTATAAAACAGTTCTATTATTTACTGTGTTATTGGTCCTAATATAGTGATTTTTAAATCTAAAGACATTCCTGCTGGATTACAACCAGGAGCTCCTTCAGGAACAGTTTGGTTTAATTTAGCAAAGTAATCTTGCCATACAGGAAATATCTCTTTGGTGTATTTTGATCTATAAGTCATTGGATAGAGATAGAAAAAACTTTTGCCTTTGTTAGCAGCCTTAAAAGCTTCATATATTAATTCAGAACAATAGTATTTGCCATTAGCGTATAAATAATTTTCATCATATGGAACACCTACTTGTTTGATGGCGAATTCTTTAGCAGCAGGTATTAGTTTGCTATATTTAGATTTTATACGGCCCAAATACATAGGCTCCGTTGTTTTATTTAAAAAATCCTTCATAGGAGTAATACAGACTTTAGGCCATGTAGCCTCTATAACTTGTAAATCTCCTTCATGTTCGATGACCATTCCGATATGATTAAAATTCAAATCATTGTATCCATAGGTTACTTCATTTATAGCATCACATAAGGGTCCACATTTTAGGTTCTGAAAAATTAAATCGCCTTCTTTAAATTCTGTTTGTTGTGCAAATAGGGAAGTGGTGAACAACAACAAAAATAGTAGTTTTTTCATCTGTTTGTTTTTATAGGCTAAAGGTAATAGGAAATATCACAGTTACCAAAACAGTTAGGATTAACTATTTTCGAATGAAATAGTTTATAGGGTTATTAAATTGAGATACTGTTTAGACGATTATTTACTTCGTGTATATATAACTAAAAAGCGACAAGATATCTTGTCGCTTTTTAGTTATATTATTGAGCAATTGCTTTTAATACTTGTTCTTCGAATTCATCAGGAGTGATGGCATTGACAACATTAAAGTCACCTATCTTAGTTCTGCGTAAGGCACTTAAGTGTGCACCTGAATTAACCTTTTGTCCAAAGTCAAAAGCAAGAGATCTAATGTATGTTCCTTTAGAGCATACTACTCTAAAATCTACATTAGGTAGTTCCGTTTTAGTTAATTCGAACTCTTCTATTGTGATAGGTCTGGTAGCTATCTCTACTTCTTCTCCTTTACGAGCGTGTTCATATAGACGTTTTCCATCTTTTTTAAGCGCTGAGAATATCGGTGGACGCTGTTCTGTAGTGCCCATGAAGGATAATCTTGCGTTGTCTAATAGTACTTCTGTAATATGCTCAGTAGGAAAAGTTTGTTCTATCTCTGTCTCTAAGTCATAAGAAGGAGTAGTACCACCAAGAGTGATAGTACCTGTATATTCTTTTATTTGTCCTTGTAAATCACTGATTTGTTTCGTGAACTTACCAGTACAAATGATAAGTAGTCCAGATGCTAACGGGTCTAAAGTCCCAGCATGTCCTACTTTAATCTTTTTTAAATCAAAGTGTTTTTTTAATAGCCATTTAATCTTATTCACTGCTTGAAATGAAGACCAGTGTAAAGGTTTGTCTATTAATAGTATTTGGCCATTTTGAAAGGCCTCTGCATTGTATTGTATCATTATTATTTAAGATATCCGAAGTATAATAATAGTAAAGCTCCAGCTATAATTCTATAGTATCCCCATGGTTTGAAACCATATTTCTTGATTATTCCAATAAAGAATTTAATTGCAATGATAGATACTATAAAGGCAATTACATTACCTAATAAAAATAACTTTAGGCGATCTGGACTCTCAAGTAATAGTTCATAACCTATTTTACCTGACTCATATTTCTTTAATACGATAGAGTAAACCGTTACGGCAGCCATAGTAGGTACTGCTAAAAAGAAAGAGAACTCAGCAGCTACTTGACGAGAAAGACCTTGTTGCATACCTCCAATAATAGAAGCAGCAGAACGACTCGTACCAGGCATCATAGCAAGACATTGCCAGAAACCAATAGTCACAGCTTGTTTTACAGTGATGTCTTCTTCTCTAACTGTCTTAGGATTTTTAAAGTATTTATCAATAAATATTAATACAAAACCACCTATAATAAGCATAATAGCAATGTAGATAGTCTCTCCTAATACCTTGTCAATCGCTTCGTCAAATAACTTACCTAATACTAAAGCAGGGATAACTGCTAAGACAAGTTTTTTGTAGAAGTTCAATTTACTGAAGTCAAAGAATTTTCTCCAATATAAGGCTACTACAGCTAAAATAGCACCAAACTGAATGGCAGTTTGGAATAGTTTTACGAATTCGTCTTCTTGAATACCATAAGCTGAACTTACGAATATCATGTGTGCAGTAGATGATACTGGCAAATATTCAGTCAGTCCTTCAACTATGGCGAGGAGGATAGCTTGTATTAAATCCATTAGATTATTTAAAAGAGGTTATTTTGTTTTTTTGAAAATGGAGAAGATAGCTACTCCTATTCCGATAAAGAATAAAGCAGGAGCTAAATGTATTCTTCTGAAGCTGTAAATTTCTTCGTTAAATTGTGTTGGATCATCGTTAGATGCACCTCCCATTAAGATAAAACTTAAGGTGATAATCGCTAAGCTAACAAATAATAACATATAGTTTTGCTTAGTAAATACAAAAGATGAAGATGTTGATTGCTCTTTCATAATTAATATAATTCATCAGATTTTAGGTTCAAGAAACGTTGTGTAGCAAAGAAAGTACTAATGCTGGTAATAATTATTCCAACAAGTAATACTCCTCCTGATACTAAGGCAATTGACATGTATTCTTCTTGCGGATTCAAATTCAAATCAGGGAATTTTTGATCTACATAAAAAGCTACTGCAATAATACCACTAATAGCTAAAATAGAAGCCAAAATACCTAAACGCATACTATGCCATATAAATGGACGTCTGATAAAAGCTTTTGTAGCTCCTACCATTTGCATTGTTTTGATTGTGAAACGGCTGGAGAATATTAATAGCTTTAAAGAACTATTAATTAGCATCATTGAAATACCTGCTAATACACCTGTAACAATTAATATCCAGCGTGTTATTTTGTCAATATTGTTATTAACCATATCCACCAACTGACGATCACACATAATGTCTGATACATTGGTATCTGTTACAAATTGCTTTTCGATTTTTACGATACTATCTGTAACAACGTAATCTCCTTTTAAGTGAATATCATAAGAGTCTTGTAGTGGATTAAATCCTAAAAAACTAACAAAATCTTCTCCTAACGTTTCTGCTTGACTTTTTGCAGCATTTTCTTTTGAAACGTAAGTGAAATCTTTAATAAAAGGAGCCGTATGCAACTGTTGTTCAAATGTTTTTACTTGTTCCGGAGTTGTTTTGTTGTGGAAAAAGATTGTCATAGGAATGTTTTCCCTAAAGTTGTTTGATATTTTTTTAGAGTTAATAACAAACAAACTTAGTGTTCCTAACAAAAATAGAACTAAAAAGATACTCAATATCACTGAAAAATAAGACGAAATAAGTCTTCGCTTTTGATATTTTTCATAGGTAGATGCCATACGTGTTTTTTTTAAAGGTGTAAAAATACTAAACTAAAATGTTTTTGTGAGACATTAAGTATTAAAGTTTTCTAATTGTTATAAATATAGTGTATTTTTGCGTGTTTCGAACTATTTTTTATAGCTTAAGAGAAATAGTTTTAATGTTAAATAGTATTTATAACTACAAGTATGAAGTACAATCCGAACGAAATTGAGGCCAAATGGCAAAAGATTTGGAAAGAGAACCAGACTTTTAAAACTGAGAATAATTCTGATAAACCGAAATATTATGTGCTCGATATGTTTCCTTATCCTTCTGGAGCAGGGCTGCATGTAGGTCACCCACTGGGATATATCGCTTCAGATATTTTTACACGTTATAAACGTCACAAAGGCTTTAATGTATTGCACCCTCAAGGATATGACAGTTTTGGATTACCTGCTGAACAATATGCTATTCAAACAGGACAGCATCCTGCTGTAACTACGGAAGAGAATATTACACGTTATAGAGAACAATTGGATAAGATTGGTTTTTCATTTGATTGGTCTCGTGAAATACGTACTTCTAATGCAGATTACTATAAACATACACAATGGATTTTTATCCAATTGTTTAATGCTTGGTATAATAAAGTAAGTGATAAAGCAGAGGCGATTGATACACTTACTGCTATATTCGAAAAAGAAGGTAATGCAAATGTAAGTGCAGTTTGTGATGATGCAATTGCATTGTTTACTGCTGATGAATGGAAAGCATATTCAGAGGCGGAGAAAGAAACAGTTTTATTGAAGTATAGATTGACTTATTTAGCAGAAACAGAAGTAAACTGGTGTCCAGCTTTAGGTACTGTTTTGGCAAATGACGAGATTAAGGATGGTTTGTCTGAAAGAGGAGGACATCCTGTTATTAGAAAAAAAATGAAACAATGGAGTATGCGTATTTCTGCTTATGCAGAGCGTTTGCTTCAAGGGCTTGAAGAAATTGATTGGACAGAAAGTATTAAAGAAAGTCAGCGTAACTGGATAGGGAAATCTGTAGGTGCTTCTGTAGTATTTAATTTAAAAGAGCACAAGAACACAATTGAAGTTTTTACTACGCGTCCTGATACTATATTTGGTGTAAGTTTTATGACTTTGGCACCTGAACACGATTTGGTACTACAAATTACAACGCCAGAACAAAAGAATGCTGTTGAAGCCTATATTGATGCTACTTCAAAAAGAAGTGAAAGAGATCGTATGGCTGATGTAAAAACAATATCTGGAGTGTTTACTGGAGCATATGCAGAACATCCATTTACTAAAGAACCTATCGAAATATGGATTGGGGACTATGTGTTGGCTGGATATGGTACAGGGGCTGTAATGGCTGTGCCTGCTGGTGATAGTAGAGATTATGCTTTTGCAAAACACTTTGGTATTGCCATTAAAAATATCTTTAACCAAGATATTTCAGAAGAAGCATACACAGAAAAAGAAGGCTTTGTATTGGAGCATTCAGATTTCTTAAATGGATTAGGATATAAAGAGGCAACTGCAAAAGCGATTGCTGAATTAGAACAATTAGGACAAGGACAAGGGAAAACTAACTATCGTTTACGTGATGCTGTTTTTTCTCGTCAACGTTATTGGGGTGAACCATTCCCTGTTTACTATGTGAATAATCTTCCAAAAATGATTGATAAAAAGTATTTACCAATTGTTTTGCCAGAAGTAGAAAAGTACTTGCCAACAGAAGATGGACAGCCACCATTAGGGAATGCTGCTGTTTGGGCTTGGGATACAGTGAATAATAAAGTGGTTGAAAACTCTTTGATAGATAATCAAAGTATTTTTCCATTAGAATTAAATACGATGCCTGGTTGGGCAGGTTCGTCTTGGTATTGGATGCGTTATATGGATGCGACTAATACAGAAGATATGGCGTCACCAGAAGCATTAGCTTATTGGCAAAGTGTAGATTTATACATAGGAGGTAGTGAACATGCTACAGGACACTTGTTGTATAGTCGCTTTTGGAATAAGTTTTTAAAGGATATGGGGATGGCTCCAACAGAAGAACCTTTTAAGAAGTTAATTAATCAAGGAATGATTTTGGGTACTTCTGCTTTTGTATATCGTATAGAAGGAACAAATACGTTTATTTCTAAAGATATGATTAAGGACGAGAAGGTACAACAGTTATACGCTTACGTTGGTTTGGTTAATGCTTCTTCTGAATTAGACACAGAGGCATTTAAAGCTTGGCGTCCTGATTATAATAAAGCAGAGTTTGTTTTAAATGCTAATGGAAAGTACATCGTAGGACACGAAGTAGAGAAAATGTCTAAGTCTTATTACAATGTGGTTAATCCGGATGATATTTGTGAAGAATATGGAGCAGATACATTGCGTTTGTATGAAATGTTTTTAGGGCCTTTAGAACAAGCTAAACCTTGGAATACTGCTGGTATTTCTGGAGTGGCAGGATTCTTAAAAAAGCTTTGGAGATTGTATGCAGATGATAATGGAGTAGTTGTGGTAGAGGCAGAACCTACTGCAGAAATGTATAAAACGTTGCATAAAACAATTAAGAAAGTAACTGAGGATATCGAAAACTTTTCATTTAATACTTCTGTATCACAGTTTATGATTTGTGTTAATGAATTAGGACAGCAGAAATGTAATCACAGAGCAATCTTAGAACCATTAGCTATATTAGTATCTCCTTATGCTCCACACATTGCAGAAGAGTTATGGGCAATGTTAGGACATACAGGTACTATATCAAAAGTTGATTTTCCAGTGTTTAACGCAAGTTACTTGGTAGAGAGTTCAAAGGAATATCCTGTTTCTTTTAATGGAAAAATGAGATTCAAAATTGAGTTGCCATTAGATATGACAGAAGAACAAATTAAAGAAGTGGTGTTGGCTGATGAGAGAACACAAGCACAATTAGGTGGAAGAGAACCTAAAAAAGTAATTATCGTTCCTGGTAAGATTATCAATTTAGTAGGATAAGAGACATATTCGAAGATTGTATACTATATAAAAGACAGTCCCAAGTTTATCTTGGGACTGTCTTTTTTTTGTTTTTAAACGAATCAGAAAAGATTGCTTTAGACTATGTTGTTGGGAGAGTATTTTGTTTTAAAGTATTTGAGAATAATTGATATACAAAGATAGGAGAGACTTTGTTTTTTTTAAATGCGGTTGATCTTTTTGCTTGGATAGGGAATTGTAGAGGTATTTGTGAGGTTTTGTTCGCTAAAAGCCCAATAAACCCCTATGAATCCTAACAGATACCTCAAGAATACCCGAAGGATTTCCGAATAACACTCGTTTTTACTACGCTTAGAGATGGGGAAAGAAAGGAATGATAAAGTGATTTGTTTGTGTAATGTATTGATTGTTAGATTTGTGTAATTTATTTTAAAATAAAAAAGCAAGCTATTTTTTTTGGTTTTTTAGAGAAAAAAGACGTGTTTGGTTGAGAAATGAAGTCAAAACTTTAATTTTTTCGTATTTATAATCTTTAGTATAGATCATTTTTGTATTCGAAAAGTAAAAAGGAGAGTGTTTTTTTTATACTTGACTTGATAAAGGGACAAAATAAAATAAGCCCAACAAAAAGAGTGATTTTTTGTTGGGCTTAGTAAGATATAATAAAGACTAATTATTTCCCTGGTTTAATAATCAAGGCTTGATCAAAATAGGTTTGTATGTCTTTTAAATTTTTTTCTGCTTCTAATCGAGTTTTAAAATTTCCTGCTAAAACTTTGTAAGAAGGATTGGCGTAGATAATTGAAATATCTAAGGCAGGGAATAGCTTTTTGAATTTGTTTTGAGCATCGGTTGCCTCTGAATTTTTGCCAGAAAAAATCTGAATTTTATATTTATCTGTCGTTGTAATCGAAGTATTATTATTTTTTTTGGCAGTCATTAGTTTTTTTACTGTTTCTGGCTCATTTACAGTAACTGTTTTCTTCTGAGCGTAAATTGTAGTAATGCTAAAAAATAGTAGACAGTGGATAAAAAAAACTCTTAAAATTCTCATAATTAATTAGATTTGGTGTAAAATTACGAATTATATAGATAAGTCGTTTATGTTTGTCTATTTAGAACCTTTATAAATTAAATTTAAAGGTGAGTAAAGGTTTTAAGAGTAACTCATAAATTGTATTTTTGTCGGAGTTTGTAAATAAGGTATAAAGAATAACGGCTTCAAAAGCTGTTAAATATGACCAAATTTAGTTGAAAATCATTTTTATAACTATGAAAAAAGTGGGTAACCATAATTCGTTTTCAAAGATTTTATTCTTTTGTTTAGCGTTAATGCTATCGTTTTCTACAATTTCATTTGCTCAAGATGCAGCAAAAGGTAAGGAATTGTTTAATTCTAACTGTGCCGCTTGTCACAAGTTAGATGCTAATTCTACTGGTCCAGCACTTCGTGGTGTAATAGAACGTCACGACGCGGCATGGTTACACAAGTGGATAAAGAGTAGTTCATCTTTGATTAAATCGGGTGATGCTGCGGCTGTAAAGCTTTTTAATGATTGGAACAAAGTTGTGATGAACGACTTTCCAAGTTTGTCTGATGAAGATATCGACAACATTATTGCTTATACATCAGAGCCAAAAGCTGAACCAGCACCGGCGGCAGCAGGAGCTGCAGGAGCAGGTGCACAAGCTAACAATGACGGAGTTTCTAATATCGTTGTATTAGGTGCTTTAGTTGTTGTTTTGTTGCTTTTAGTAACTATGTTATTCTTCGTTAAGAAGGTATTGAACAAAGTTGTTGAGGCTAATGGTTTAACAAGTGAGATTCGTCAATCAGTTTCTTTGTGGAAAGCATTCGTTAAGAATCAATTCTTAGTGATCGTTTCTGTAATTGTGTTTGTACTTATCGGATCTTATTTTGCATTTGGGTATATGATGCAGATAGGTGTAGATAAAGGGTATGAGCCAATTCAGCCAATCCACTTCTCACATAAGATTCATGCTGGTGATAATGGTATTGATTGTAAATACTGTCACTCATCTGCAAGATCAAGTAAAACTTCTGGTATTCCTTCATTGAATGTTTGTATGAACTGTCATAAAAACATTAATGAGTTTACAGGTGAGCCAGGTAAAGATTATGGAACTTATACTCCAGAATTCTACACAGGAGAGATTCAAAAATTATATGCTGCTGTAGGATGGGATGCTTCAACTCAAAAATATACAGGTAAAGAGAAACCAGTGAAATGGGTTCGTATTCATAATTTACCAGATTTCGTATATTACAACCACTCTCAACACGTTAATGTTGCAGGTTTAGAATGTCAAACTTGTCACGGACCAGTTGAAGAAATGGAAATTATGAGACAACATTCTCCATTAACAATGGGATGGTGTGTTGATTGTCACCGTAAAACTGATGTTAAGTTAGCTGAGAATCCTTATTATGCTAAGATTCACGAAGAGTTAGCTAATAAATATGGTGTAGCTAAATTGACAGTTGCTCAAATGGGTGGTTTGGAATGTGGAAAATGCCACTATTAATAATTTAAGAATAAGAAGCTAATATATATATACAATGGCATCAAACAAAAAATACTGGAAAAGTGTTGAGGAGCTGAATGATAATAGTTCTATTGTTGAGACGCTAAGAAACAATGAGTTTGTTGAGGAAATTCCAACTGATGAATTTCTTGGTGATAAAAACAAATTGTCTTCTTCTTCAACATCTCGTCGAGACTTTTTGAAATATGTAGGTTTCTCTACTGCTGCTGCAACTTTAGCTGCATGTGAAGGACCTGTTGTGAAATCTATTCCGTATGTAGTTCAGCCAGAAGAAATTATTCCTGGTATTGCAGACTATTATGCAACTACAGTGGCTGATGGATTTGACTTTGTTAATGTTTTGATTAAGACACGTGAAGGTCGTCCAATCAAAGTAGAAAACAATAGACTGGCTAATGCTTACTCTGGAGCAAATGCGCGTGTTAACGCTTCTGTGCTATCAATGTATGATAGCAAGCGTTTGAAACAACCAAAAGCTAAAGGTGAGGCTATATCTTGGGATGTAGTTGATACTAAAGTTAGAGCAAGTTTAGAAGGTGCTAAAGCTAAAGGAGGAAATGTTGTATTGTTAACAAATACAATGGCTTCTCCATCAACTGATAAATTAATTGCAGAGTTTATTGCTGCAAATCCAAATGCTAAACACGTTGTTTACGATGCTGTTTCTTCTTCTGCTGCGGCAGATGCTTATGAAAAAGCTTATGGTTCTCGTGGTTTAGCTGATTACGATTTTGGTAAAGCAGATGTTATCGTTTCTGTTGGTGCAGATTTCTTAGGAGATTGGCAAGGTGGAGGATATGATTCAGCTTACGCACAAAATCGTATTCCTAAAAATGGAAAAATGTCTAAGCATATTCAAATAGAGTCAAATATGTCTTTATCTGGAGCTAATGCTGATGTTAGAATTCCATTAACTGTAGCTGAGCAAAAAGCTGCTTTAGTTAAATTGTATAATGTTGTGGTTGGTGGAGCTGTTTCAAGTGCTGCTACTGCAAAGGATGCTGAGATTAAAAAAGCTGCTGATCAGTTAAAAGCTGCTGGTGCAAAAGGTGTTGTTGTAACAGGTATTGATGATGTAAATGCTCAATTAGTAGTGTTTGCAATCAACCAAGCGTTACAATCAGAAGCTTTCTTGCCAGAGCAAACAAAATATGTACGCAAAGGAAATACTGCAGAAGTTAGTCAATTAATTAAAGATATGAATGCTGGTAAAGTTCACACATTGATTATGTCAGGTGTAAACCCAGTATATACTTTAGCTAATAGTGCTGCATTTGTAGCTGGTTTAGAAAAAGTAGATCTTTCTGTTTCTTTCTCTTTGAAAGAAGATGAGACTGCGAAAGCTGTTAAGATTGCTGCTGCTGCACCTCACTATTTAGAGTCTTGGGGTGATGTAGTGATCAGAAAAGGTCATTATTCAGTAACTCAACCTACTATTCGTCCATTGTTCTCTACAAGACAATTCCAAGAGGCTATCTTGTTGTGGACTGGAAATAATGTTTCTTATTACGACTATGTGAAAGCTTTTGGTTCTTCAACGGTTTCAGATAAAACGTGGAATCAATTAGTACACGATGGTTTCTCTGTAGTAGGAGAGAATGCTAAAGTTACTGCAAATGCTGATTTTGCTACTGCTGCTGCAACTTTAGGTCAAGCTAAAAAAGCTGGAGGATTAGAGTTAGTTTTCTATACTAAAACAGGTATGGGAGATGGACAGCAAGCAAATAACCCTTGGTTACAAGAGTTTCCAGATCCAATTACACGTGTATCTTGGGATAACTATGTAACTGTTTCAAGAGTAGATGCAGATAAATTAGGTATCAAAAATTACCACGTTGCTAACGGAGGTTTAAATGGTAGCTATGTAACATTAACTGTGAATGGTGCTAAATTAGAGAATGTTCCTGCATTAATTCAACCAGGTCAAGCACCAGGTACTGTAGGTTTAGCTTTCGGATACGGAAGAAAAGAAGCTTTACAAGATGAAATGCAAGTAGGTGTTAATGCTTATGCATTATACGCAAACTTTAATGGTGTACAAGATGTAACTATTACAGATGTAAAAGGAGATCACGAATTTGCATGTGTTCAGTTACAAAATACATTAATGAGTAGAGGTGATATCGTAAAAGATACTACTTTAGAAATTTTTAATACAAAAGATGCAGAAGATTGGAATATTCTTCCTGTTGTTTCTTATGACCACGCTGAAGTAAAAGCTTCGTCTATTGATATTTGGGAATCATTTGATCGTACAAGTGGACACCACTTCAATTTATCAATTGACTTAAATGCTTGTACTGGTTGTGGAGCTTGTGTAATTTCTTGTCATGCTGAAAATAACGTACCAGTAGTTGGTAAGTCAGAAGTAAGAAGAAGTAGAGATATGCACTGGTTACGTATCGATAGATACTATTCTTCAGAAGATACATTTGCTGCAGATGTTGATAAAAAAGTTAATGCTAAAGGATTCGGAGAATACCGTGAAGTGTTCCAAGAATTAGAGCATCCAGCTGACAATCCACAAGTTGCTTTCCAACCTGTAATGTGTCAACACTGTAACCACGCTCCATGTGAGACTGTGTGTCCAGTAGCTGCAACATCTCACGGTCGCCAAGGTCAAAACCATATGGCTTACAACCGTTGTGTTGGTACAAGATACTGTGCAAATAACTGTCCTTACAAAGTAAGACGTTTCAACTGGTTCTTATATGCAAATAATGATGAATTCAACTACCACATGAATGACGATTTAGGACGTATGGTGTTAAACCCAGACGTAGTAGTTCGTTCAAGAGGGGTAATGGAAAAATGTTCATTGTGTATGCAAATGACTCAAGCAACAATCTTGAAAGCTAAAAACGAAGGTAGAGCGGTTCGTGCAAACGAATTTGAAACTGCTTGTTCGGCAGCTTGTTCAAGTGGAGCAATGATTTTTGGTGACGTTAATGATAAAGAATCTGATGTTACTAAATTAGTTGAGTCTGATAGAGCTTACCACTTGTTAGAGCACATTGGAACAAAACCAAATGTATTCTACCACGTTAAGGTTAGAAATATCTAATTAAAAGAATTATTAATTAAAGAAACATATAAAGGATTATGTCGTCACATTACGAAGCACCCATTAGAAAACCTTTAGTTATTGGTGAGAAATCATATCACGATATAACTGTGGATGTGGCTAGACCTGTAGAAGGGAGAGCAAATAAATTATGGTGGACAGTTTTCACTATTGCTTTGTTAGCTTTTTTATGGGGTGTAGGTTGTATGGCTTACACTGTAGGTACTGGTATTGGTACATGGGGATTAAATAAAACTGTAGGTTGGGCATGGGATATTACCAACTTCGTTTGGTGGGTTGGTATCGGTCACGCTGGTACATTAATTTCTGCCGTATTATTATTATTTAGACAAAAATGGAGAATGGCGATCAACCGTTCTGCAGAGGCAATGACAATTTTCTCTGTTGTTCAGGCTGGTTTATTCCCAATCATACACATGGGACGTCCATGGTTAGCATACTGGGTTTTACCTTTACCAAACCAATTTGGTTCGTTATGGGTTAACTTCAACTCACCATTGTTATGGGACGTATTCGCGATTTCAACTTATTTATCAGTATCATTAGTTTTCTGGTGGACTGGTTTATTACCTGACTTCGCTATGTTGCGTGATAGAGCAATTACGCCATTTACAAAAAGAGTATATTCAATATTATCATTTGGTTGGTCAGGTCGTGCAAAAGACTGGCAACGTTTTGAGGAAGTTTCATTAGTATTAGCTGGTTTAGCTACTCCTCTTGTACTTTCTGTACACACGATTGTATCTTTTGACTTTGCTACTTCAGTTATCCCTGGATGGCATACAACAATCTTACCTCCATACTTCGTAGCAGGAGCTATCTTCTCTGGATTCGCAATGGTTAACACATTGCTTATCATCATGAGAAAAGTTTCTAACTTAGAAGCGTACATCACTGTACAACACATCGAGTTGATGAACATTATTGTTATGATTACTGGATCTGTAGTAGGTGTGGCTTATATCACTGAGTTATGGGTGGCTTGGTATTCTGGAGTGGAGTATGAACAATACGCATTCTTGAACCGTGCTACAGGACCTTACTGGTGGTCATACTGGTTGATGATGACTTGTAACGTAATTTCTCCACAGGTTATGTGGGTTAAGAAAATTAGAACAAACATCTTAGCTTCATTCATTATTTCTATTATTGTAAATATTGGTATGTGGTTTGAGCGTTTCGTAATTATTGTTACTTCATTACACAGAGATTATTTACCATCTTCTTGGACAATGTTCCAACCTACATTTGTAGATGCAGGTATTTACATTGGTACAATCGGATTCTTCTTTGTATTATTCTTATTATATTCAAGAAGTTTCCCTGTAATTGCACAAGCAGAGGTTAAAACTATCTTGAAATCTTCTGGAGAATTCTACAAAAGAGAAAGAGATAGCAAGGGAAATCATGAATCTTCAAACCATTAATTCGTTATGAGTAATAAAGTTATACACGCAATATACAACGATGATGATGTATTGTTAGATGCAGTAAAAGAAACGCGTTCAGCTCATCATCATATCGAGGAGATCTATACTCCATTCCCAGTGCATGGTCTTGACAAAGCAATGGGATTACCACCTACAAGAATTGCCATTTGTGCGTTCTTGTATGGTTTGATTGGATTGTCTTTTGGTACTTTTATGATGTATTATATTATGATCCTTGATTGGCCACAAGATATTGGAGGTAAACCAAGTTTCAGCTATATTCAGAATATGCCATCGTTTGTTCCAATTATGTTTGAGATGACAGTTTTATTCTCAGCTCACTTAATGGTACTTACATTCTTTATGAGAAGTAAATTATGGCCTTTCAAAAAAGCTGAGAATCCAGATGTAAGAACAACTGATGATCACTTTTTAATGGAAGTTGCTTTACATGGTGAGGAAGCTGAGGCAATCGAGTTCTTCAAAAAAACTGGGGCAGTAGAAGTAAAAGTAATTGATAAAGAGTAATTGTAGATGAAAACGATATATAAAATAGTAGCTTTAGTAGGCGTTTCAGTATTGACTACATCTTGTTTCAATAAAGAGAAACCTAACTATCAGTTTATGCCAAATATGTACGAGTCTGCTGGAGCTGAGACTTATTCAGAAGTTCCAACAACTGTATTTAAAAATGGTAAGGAAGGGCAGTTACCAGCACAAGGTTCTATTCCAAGAGGATTTCAACCAGAAGAGTATCCAAATACACCAGAAGGTTTAGATGCTGCTCGTCATAACTTGAAATCACCTCTTACAGCAGAAGAGAAAGACTTAGAAAAAGGTAAAGCACTTTATTCAATTTACTGTTCAGTTTGTCACGGTGACGCAGGAGATGGAAAAGGTAACTTGGTGAAAAAGGAAAAATTCTTAGGGGTTCCGAACTACAAAGAACGTGACCTTACAGAAGGAGGTATTTACCACGTAATTACTTATGGTTTGAATGCAATGGGATCTCATGCTAATCAGTTAACTCAACACGAGCGTTGGTTAGTGGCAGATTACGTTTTAAAATTGAAATCAGAATAATAAATTGTAAAACTTATTTGAAAGTTTAGATATGTACACATTTTCAAAAAATTTAAAAACCTTATCATTCGTCCTTATGATCATTGGAGTATTGGGGATTGGTTATGGTTTTTTCAGTGCGCCAAAAACTACTGCTGATGTAGAGAAGATCTTGACAGAACAAGCTCATCATGGTAATGGTGGACATGAAGTTTCTGCAGCAGATCATTCTGTTTCTGAAGCAGCAAAAGCTGAGCACGAGAAACATTTACATCACGTGCTTACGCAAATGCAAAACAAACCTTGGACAGCATTATACGTTGGATGTATCTTCGTAATGCTTGTGTCTTTAGGTATTTTGGTATTCTACGCTATTAATTATGCAGCATCTGCTGGTTGGTCTCCAGTACTTTTCAGAGTAATGGAAGGACTATCAGCTTATTTAATACCAGGTTCTATTATTTTCCTTGTGATATTAGGAGCGAGTGCAGCTGGAGCAAACCATTTATTTATATGGATGGATCCAGAAGTTGTAGCTCATGATACACTTATTCAAGGAAAAAGTGGATATTTGAATATTCCATTCTTCTTTATCCGTGCTATCGTTTATATTGGTGGTTGGATTTTGTACAGAATGTATGTAAGAAAACAATCTTTAGCATTAGATGCAACAGGAGATTTAGTTTACCACAAAAAGCTTTTTAAAGCTTCTGCTGGTTTCTTAGCTTTCTTTATTGTTACAGAATCTATGGCTTCATGGGATTGGATTATGTCAATTGACACACACTGGTACAGTACTTTGTTTGGATGGTATGTATTTGCAAGTTTCTTTGTAACTGCTATCACTACAATTGCTTTTACTACGTTATATTTGAAGAGTAAAGGTTATATGGAATTTGTTAATACGAGCCATATTCACGATTTAGCTAAATTTATGTTTGGATTAAGTATTTTCTGGACTTATCTTTGGTTCTCTCAATTTATGTTACAGTGGTATTCTAATATTCCAGAAGAGGTTACTTACTTCATCTTTAGAATTCAAGAATACAACTTGCCATTCTTTGGAATGCTATTGTTAAACTTCTTGTTGCCATTGTTATTGTTAATCAATACAGACTTCAAACGTTTAACTTGGATTGTTGTAATGGCTGGTACTTGTATCATCATCGGTCACTATGTTGACTTCTTTATGATGATTTCTCCAGGTACTGTAGGAGGTTCTTGGTTTATTGGATTCGCAGAAATTGGTTCATTATTATTCTTTGTTGGATTGTTTATCTATGTAGGATTTACAGCTATCAGTAAAGCGCCATTATTAGCGAAAAATAATCCTTTGATTGAAGAGAGTAAACATTTTCATTATTAATATTTAAAAATAAACAAATGACAAGTTTATTAATATTAGCTATAGTTGCTTTATTAGGGATTGCTATTTGGCAATTAACTAAAATATTTGACTTGACTCAAGTTGGGTCAAAGCCTGATGATGTGACTTCACAGATCGCTAATGAAAGAGATAATAACATTAATGGTTATTTAACTTTTGCATTCTTAGGATTCATTTATGTATTTACAATCTTTTGTCTTGTTAAATACGGTAGTTTTCCTTTGATGAGTGATTCAGCATCAGAACATGGTGAAACTGTAGATACACTTATGTGGATTTCTATGGGATTAATTTTTACTGTTCAAATTATTACACAATTCTTATTACATTATTTTGCTTTTTCAGCACGTGGTGTAAAAGGAAGAAAAGCTCGTTATTTTTCTGATAACAATAAATTAGAAGCTGTTTGGACAATTATTCCTACAATTACTTTAACAGGTTTAATTCTTTATGGTCTTTATGCTTGGAACGATATTATGTTCGTAGATCAAGAAGATGATGTGTTAGTTGTAGAAGTATATGCTAAACAATTTGCTTGGGATGTACGTTACGCAGGTGACGACAACACTTTAGGTAAAGCTAACGTTCGTTTCATCGAAGGGGTTAACTTAGTAGGTGTTGATATGAGTGATCCAAATGCTCAAGATGATAAAATGGCTAAAGAATTACATTTACCAGTAGGTAAAAAAGTAGTTTTAAAGTTCCGTTCTCAAGATGTATTGCACTCAGCTTATTTTCCACACTTTAGAGCGCAGATGAACTGTGTTCCTGGTATGGTAACTCAATTTTCATTTACTCCATCAGTTACAACTGCTGATATGAGAGGACGTGATGCAATTGTAAGTAAGGTTAATAATATTAACAAATTAAGAGCAGAAAGAAGCGTAGAGCTTGTTGCTGATGGTAAGGAAGCATTAGAATCTTATACTTTTGACTACTTGTTATTATGTAACAAAATTTGTGGAGCTTCTCACTATAATATGCAATTGAAGGTTGTTGTTGAAACACCTGAAGAATTCAAAGCTTGGTTGAAAGAATTACCAACTTTAGGAAAACAAGTTGCTGACGAGAAAGCTGCTAATGCAGCACCAGCGCCAACTGCAGTTGAAGAAACTAAAGAAGATGCTGCTCCAGTAGTAGAAGAAGAAGTGAAAACTGAGGCTGTCGCTCAAGTAGTAAAATAAAATTAACCCTATTAAATTAAAAATTATACTATGTCAGCAATAGGACACGAAGTAGTAGATGCTCATGCTCATGAGCATCATGAGAAAGGGAATTTCTTTACTAAATATGTTTTTAGTTTAGATCACAAGATGATCGCTAAACAGTACCTTATCACGGGTATTGTAATGGGGATTATCGGGATTGTAATGTCTCTTTTATTTAGAATGCAAATTGCATGGCCAGAAGAATCTTTTACAGTATTCAAATGGTTATTAGGTGATAAAATGGCTCCAGACGGAGTAATGAAAAATGATGCTTATTTAGCTTTAGTTACAATGCATGGTACTATTATGGTATTCTTTGTATTGACAGCTGGATTAAGTGGAACGTTCTCAAACTTACTTATTCCTTTACAAATTGGTGCTCGTGATATGGCATCAGGGTTTATGAATATGTTATCTTATTGGTTATTCTTTATTTCTGCTGTTATAATGGTTGTATCATTATTCGTAGAAGGTGGACCAGCTTCATCTGGATGGACAGTTTATCCTCCATTGAGTGCTTTGCCACAAGCAATTCCAGGTTCTGGAACGGGAATGACTTTATGGTTAGTATCTATGGCAATCTTTATCGCGTCTTCTTTAATGGGATCGTTAAATTATGTTGCTACAGTTGTTAACTTGAGAACAAAAGGAATGACAATGACAAGAATGCCTCTTACAGTTTGGGCTTTATTCGTTACTGCTATTATCGGTATCGTATCTTTCCCAGTATTGTTGTCTGCAGCTTTATTATTGTTATTCGATAGAAGTTTTGGTACTTCATTCTTCTTATCTGATATTTATTTAGCAGGTGAAGTGTTACATTACCAAGGAGGTTCTCCAGTATTGTATGAGCACTTATTCTGGTTCTTAGGGCACCCTGAGGTATATATTGTAATTTTACCAGCAATGGGAATTACTTCAGAAGTTATTGCTACTTCTGCTCGTAAACCTATCTTTGGATATCGTGCAATGATTGCTTCTATTTTAGGTATTGCTTTCTTATCAACAATTGTATGGGGACACCACATGTTCGTATCTGGTATGAACCCATTCTTAGGATCTGTATTTACATTTACTACTTTGTTGATTGCTATTCCTTCTGCAGTTAAAGCATTTAACTATATTACTACAATTTGGAGTGGTAATATCCAAATGAACCCTGCTATGTTATTCTGTATTGGTTTCGTATCTACGTTCATTACAGGAGGTTTAACAGGTATTATTTTAGGAGATTCAACATTAGATATCAACGTTCACGATACATATTTCGTTATTGCTCACTTCCACTTAGTAATGGGTATTTCTGCTCTTTATGGAATGTTTGCAGGTATCTACCACTGGTTCCCTAAAATGTTTGGACGTATGATGAACAAAAACTTAGGTTATATCCACTTCTGGGTAACTGCAGTTTGTGCTTACGGAGTATTCTTCCCAATGCACTTCATCGGATTAGCTGGTTTACCACGTCGTTACTATTCAAATACAGCATTCCCATTATTCGATGAATTTATGGATGTAAACGTGTTAATCACGGTATTTGCTTTAGTAGGATCTGCATTCCAGTTAGTGTTCTTGTATAACTTCTTCAGCAGTATTTTCTATGGTAAAAAAGCTACGCAAAACCCATGGAGAGCAAACAGTTTGGAATGGACTACTCCAGTAGAACATATTCACGGTAACTGGCCAGGAGAATTACCTGTTGTTTACAGATGGCCATATGACTATAGTAAACCAGGTTTAGCTGAGGATTATGCTCCTCAAACTATGCCTTACCAAGAAGGTGAAGAACAATTACACCATTAAGATTTGAATAAATCAAGTAATATATAAAAAACGCTATCCCTCAGGGATAGCGTTTTTTGTTTCTGCTCTGTTTTATTTTGCTGTATATTTGTAGTATGAATGCAAATTTAGATCCTACTAATAAAGGTTTTTCTAACGAGGAGTTAGATGTAGAAAGAAAGTTACGCCCCTTGTCATTTGATGATTTTGCTGGGCAAGATCAGGTATTGGAGAATTTGAAGATTTTTGTAAAAGCCGCTAACTTAAGGGGTGAAGCTTTAGATCATACTTTATTTCATGGACCTCCAGGATTGGGGAAAACGACATTGGCTAATATTTTAGCGAATGAATTAGAGGTAGGGATTAAGATAACTTCTGGTCCTGTATTGGATAAACCAGGTGATTTGGCTGGTTTACTTACTAATTTGGAGGATAGGGATGTACTTTTTATTGATGAAATTCATCGTTTGAGTCCTATTGTAGAAGAGTATTTGTATTCTGCTATGGAGGATTTTAAAATTGACATTATGATTGAGTCTGGACCAAATGCTCGTACGGTACAGATTCACTTGAACCCATTTACGCTTGTGGGGGCTACTACACGTTCGGGATTGTTAACAGCTCCTATGCGTGCTCGTTTTGGTATTCAAAGTCGTTTGCAATATTATAATAAAGAATTGTTAGCTACTATTATTGAGCGTAGTGCTTCAATTTTAGGAGTGCCAATTGACTTAGAAGCTGCAATTGAGATTGCAGGTAGAAGTAGAGGTACACCTCGTATTGCTAATGCTTTACTTAGACGTGTGAGAGATTTTGCACAGATTAAAGGTAATGGATCAATAGATGTAGAAATATCTCGTTATGCATTGAATGCATTACATGTAGATTCTTTCGGTTTAGACGAAATGGACAACAAGATTTTGTTGACAATCATTGATAAGTTTAAAGGTGGGCCAGTAGGACTTTCTACTTTGTCTACAGCGGTATCTGAGAATGGCGAAACAATTGAAGAGGTCTATGAACCGTATTTAATTCAAGAAGGCTTTATTATACGTACACCACGAGGACGTGAAGTAACGGATAAAGCGTATCTACACCTTGATAGAAAACGAGTATCTAAACAGGGAGGCTTATTTGATGACTAAGTAGTTAGCTTATTAATATTATGATTGATAATAAGAATAAATACGCTCAGTTAATTAAAAAAGAAGCTATTCGTTTAGGTTTTTCTTCTTGTGGTATATCAGAAGCTGATTTTTTGGAAACAGAGGCTCCAAGGCTCGAAAAATGGCTTTTATCTAATATGCACGGTCAGATGACGTATATGGAAAATCATTTTGATAAACGATTAGATCCTCGTCTGTTAGTACCAGGTGCAAAAAGTGTTGTTTCATTGACTTTGAATTATTACCCTTCTGAATTACAGGAAGAGAATTCTTTTAAAATATCTAAGTACGCCTATGGTGAAGATTACCATCACGTAATTAAAGATAAATTAAAGGAACTACTGTATTTTATTCAAACGGAAATAGGAGAAGTAGATGGACGCGTGTTTGTTGATTCAGCCCCCGTTTTAGATAAAGCATGGGCTGGTAAAAGCGGACTGGGATGGGTTGGCAAGAATAATAATTTGATTAGTAAACAAGCTGGGTCTTTTTTCTTTATTGCAGAGCTAATTTTGGATTTAGAGTTAGAAACTGATGGGGCTACTACAGATCATTGTGGTACTTGTACTCGTTGTATTGATGCTTGTCCAACGAATGCCATTGAGAATGCCTATATCGTCAATGGAAGTAAATGTATATCCTACTTTACAATTGAATTAAAAGATGAAATTCCCGAAGAATTTGCAGGTAAATTTGATGATTGGATGTTTGGATGTGACGTTTGTCAAGACGTTTGTCCTTGGAATCGTTTTGCTAAACCACATAATGAGCCTCGTTTTATTCCTAATAATCAGTTAATAACGCAAGATAAAAAGGAATGGAAGGAACTTACTAAAGAAACTTTTAATGAAATTTTTAAAAAATCAGCAGTAAAAAGGACTAAATACGAAGGTCTGTTGCGAAATATACAATTTTTAACGGACTGAATTCTATATCTGTTACTTATTCTACAAAAAGATTACCTTTGTTTATCACTTTAATAGAAAAAGTATGAACAAAGATAGTTTACGTAGAGAGGCATTGAAGTATCATGCTGAACCAACACCTGGAAAAATTCAGGTGGTCCCTACTAAGAAGTATTCATCACAACGCGATTTAGCATTAGCCTATTCTCCTGGTGTGGCAGAACCATGTTTGGAAATTGCCAGTGATGTTAATAATGTATATAAATATACGGCAAAAGGTAATTTGGTAGCTGTTATTTCTAATGGTACAGCTGTGCTTGGATTGGGAGATATTGGACCAGAGGCATCTAAGCCAGTAATGGAAGGTAAAGGTTTACTTTTTAAAATATTTGCTGATATAGACGTATTTGATATCGAAGTAGATACTACAGATGTTGATAAGTTTATAGAGACAGTTAAGAATATAGCACCTACTTTTGGTGGTATTAATTTAGAAGATATTAAAGCACCTGAATCATTTGAAATTGAAAGACGTCTGAAAGAGGAATTAGATATTCCTGTGATGCACGATGATCAACATGGGACAGCTATTATTTCAGCAGCAGCATTATTGAATGCTGTAGAATTGGCTGGAAAGAAAATGGAAGAAGTAAATGTGGTTGTATCTGGAGCTGGATCTGCTGCTATAGCATGTGCTAAATTATATGTTGCTTTTGGTGTTAAACAGACTAATATTAAGATGTTTAATAGTAAAGGTATTTTAAGAAAAGATGATACGCGTATTTCTGATTTACAACGTGAGTTTGCTGTCGATAATGATATTACTTTAGCAGAAGCTGTAAATGGAGCAGATGTGTTTATAGGATTATCAACAGCTGATGTATTAAAACCAGAGATGTTGTTGACTATGGCAAATGATCCAATTGTATTTGCAATGGCTAACCCAAGACCAGAAATTGATTATACTCTTGCAGTGGAAACACGTAAGGATGTAATTATGGCTACTGGACGTTCAGATTATCCTAACCAAGTGAATAATGTACTTGGATTCCCATATATTTTCCGTGGAGCTTTAGATGTTAGAGCTACTAAGATTAATGAAGAAATGAAAATGGCAGCAGTAATTGCTTTGGCTAAATTAGCGAAAGAACCTGTGCCAGAACAAGTAAATATTGCTTATGGAGAAACTAAACTTAGTTTTGGACGTGAGTATATTATCCCTAAACCTTTTGACCCACGATTGATTTCGGTTGTTCCACCAGCAGTTGCAAAGGCAGCAATGGAAACAGGAATTGCTTTGGCTCCAATTACTGATTGGGAGGCATATAAAGTGTCTTTAGAAGAACGTATGGGATCTGATAATAAATTAGTGCGTATGCTGACAAATCGTGCTAAAACAGAACCAAAACGTGTTGTGTATGCTGAAGCAGATCATTTAGATGTGTTAAAAGCCGCTCAGATTGCTTATGAAGAAGGAATGGCAACGCCAATTTTGTTAGGTGATAAACAAACTATTTTAGAGCTTAAACAAGAGATTGATTTTACTGCAGATGTTGAAATTATTGACCCTTATTCTGATGAACAAAAAGAAAGAAGAGATCAATTTGCAAATTCATATTGGCAAACAAGAAAACGCAAAGGAGTAACTTTGTATGATGCTCAAAAGTTAATGCAAGGACGTAATTACTTTGCGTCTATGTTAGTAAATGAAGGACAGGCAGATGCTATGTTGACAGGATATTCTCGTAGTTATCCTACTGTAGTAAAACCTATTTTAGAACTTATACCAAAAGCTCAAGGTGTAAGTAAGGTAGCGACTACTAACTTGATGATGACAAAGAGAGGACCAATGTTCTTAGCAGATACTGCAATTAATCCAGACCCGACAGCTGAGGATTTAGCAAAAATTGCTGTTATGACTGAAAAAACAGTGCGTATGTTTGGAATGGAGCCTGTTGTTGCAATGTTGTCTTACGCTAACTTTGGTTCTGCACCAAATGCTTCTCCTACTAAAATGAAAGAAGCTGTTCGTATATTACATGAACAGTTCCCAGATATGATTGTTGATGGAGAGATTCAAATTGACTTTGCATTAAATGATGAGATGTTGAAGAAAAAATTCCCATTCTCAAAATTAGTTGATAAAAAAGTGAATACATTGATTTTCCCTAATCTTGATGCAGCTAATATCACTTATAAAATGTTGAAAGAATTGAATAAAGCAACTTCAATAGGTCCTATTATTTTAGGATTAGATAAAGCAGTTCATGTATTCCAACTTGGAGCAAGTGTTGAGGAAATGGTAAATATGACAGCGGTTGCTGTTGTTGATGCTCAAGTGAGAGAGAATCGCAAAAAGAAATAATAATTAATCTCCTTGAATTTGCATGATTGTTGAGTAATTATGTTATTAAAAAGTTAATATTATTTACTATTTTTGATGAAAATTATAGTAGATGATTGCACATATTCAAGGAAGATTAGTAGAGAAAAACCCAACAGAGGTTGTAATAGATTGCGGGGGAGTGGGATATCAAATTAACATTTCCCTGCATACCTATTCACAAATCGGAAGTTCTGAGAGCTTACGATTATATACTTATCTACAAATAAAAGAAGATGCCCATACACTATTTGGGTTTTTCGACAAAATGGAACGAGAATTATTCAAATTATTGATTTCTGTTTCAGGTATTGGAGGAAATACTGGTCGAAGTATATTATCTTCTATTTCTCCAAAAGAGTTATTACAAGCTATTGCTTCAGGAGATGCAAAAACTATTCAAGGAGTGAAAGGTATTGGAGCAAAAACTGCTCAACGAGTAATCTTGGATTTACAGGAAAAAGTAACGAAACTATATAATATAGAAGAAGTTTCGCCTATTTTAAACAATACTAATGTAGATGAAGCGTTATCTGCTTTAGAGGTATTAGGTTATTTGCGTAAAGGTGCAGAAAAGGTTGTGGAGAAAATTGTAAAGGCAGATCCAGAAGCTTCAACAGAAAGTATTATCAAATTAGCTTTAAAAAATCTATCATAGTTTGGATAAGTTTATTTCCTCTTTTAGAACTTGTTTTCTTTTTGTTTTCTTAATAGTGTGTTGTAGTACGTCTATGTATGCACAGGAAGACTTATATACACAAGAGACTGATTCGTTAAAACCCAAGTATGAAATAGGTAACGTGGCTTTACCTGATCCAGAGGTAATAAAAGAGGCATATGCTTATGATCCTTTTACTGATACTTACTATTTTACTAAAACTTTTGATGGATTCAATGTTAGTTATCCTTTAGTGATGACCAGACATGAGTTTGAAAAGTTGATTCTAAGAGCAGAAATGCGTAAGTATTTTCAATTGAAATTTAATGCTGTTCATGGGCGTTTAGAGGATGAGGAACAAAAGAAAGATATGTTACCTCGTTATTATGTGAATTCTAAACTATTTGCTGGAATTTTTGGTTCTAATGAGATAAACGTTAAGCCTTCAGGTTCTGTTGAATTTGATATGGGAGTTCGTTATACGAAACAAGATAACCCAATGATAAATCAAAGAAATCGAAAGAGTATGACTTTTGATTTTGATCAACGAATTAGTATGGGGATTCAGGGAACTGTAGGAACTCGTTTGGCTGTAAATGCCAATTATGATACACAAGCAAGCTTTGATTTTCAGAATTTAATGAAGCTTTCTTATGGGCCGGATGAAGACGATATTGTTCAAAAAGTTGAAATAGGTAATGTAAGTATGCCTTTGAGTGGTTCTTTGATAAAAGGAGCACAAAGTCTTTTTGGAGTTAAAACAGAATTGAAGTTTGGTAGAACAAGGGTGACAGGAGTTTTCTCAGAGCAGAAATCTCAAACTACTTCTGTACGTTCAGAAGGAGGAGGGACTTTAGAAGATTTTAATCTTTTTGCGTTAGATTACGATGAGGATAGACACTTTTTCTTATCGCAATACTTTAGAAGTAAATATGATGAAGCGTTAGCAAAATACCCATACATCAATAGTCGTGTACGTATTACTCGAGTTGAAGTTTGGGTAACAAATCGCTATAACCGTATTAATACAGTTAATAATAATTCCCGTAACATTGTAGCTATTCAGGATTTAGGGGAAGGGAAATTGAAAAATAGCCCTAATGATAAACATATTGGATTGGTTGATAATGGTTTTATTATTAATCCAACACTTGATGCTCCTGCAGATAATACAAACAACAAATTTGATCCAGGAAAGATAGGAACAAATTATTTAACAAGTGATATTAGAACAAGTACTGGAGGTACAGCAGGTTTTTCAATTGCTGTAAATGAAGGGAAAGATTTTGTGAAGCTTGAAAGTGCACGTAAATTATCTTCTACAGAATTTACCTTTCATCCACAATTAGGATATATTTCATTGCAACAACGTTTGTCGAATGACGAAGTTTTAGGGGTTGCTTTTCAATATACAATTGGTGATAAGGTATATCAAGTAGGGGAATTTGGTACTGATGGCGGTGATGTAAATGCTGTGGATCCTAATGCAGGACAGGGAAATAAGGATGTAATGCGTTCACAAGCCTTAATTGTGAAAATGCTAAAAAGTAATTTAACACTTGTAGGTCAACCTGTTTGGAATTTGATGATGAAAAATATTTATCAAATTCCAGGAGCTATGAATATATCTCAAGACAAGTTTAGATTCAATATTTTATATACAGATCCTACACCATTAAATTATATTTCTTCAGCTAATAGCAATCCATTACCAGAAGGAGTCGAGCGTACAGCATTATTAAATGTATTCCACTTGGATCGCTTGAATTATACTAATGACCCACAAGAAGGAGGAGATGGATTTTTTGATTATTTAGGGAATGGTTCTTCACGAGGTACAAACAATACAGTTATTCCTGGAAATGGAATGGGAAATAACAATAATGGAGGAATGGGGAATAATAATTACAATAATGGTAATTATAATAATGGCAATGGAGGATTTGGTAATAACCAAAATAATAGCTTTAGTAGAAATACATTTGATGGAATTACTATTGATGCATTAAATGGACGAATTATATTTACAACTGTAGAACCTTTTGGAGAGCATTTGTATAAAAAACTGAAAGATAATGCAGGGGGAGATTATGATGATTTGAATACATATAATGATAATCAGAAAAAGTATGTTTTCCGTGAATTATATGCTACTTCAAAAGCAAGTGCCATACGAAATCAAAGTAGTAAAAATAAGTTTTTACTAAAAGGAAAGTATTCAAGCACGATGGGAGATGGTATTCCAATCGGAGCATTTAATGTAGCGCCAGGTTCTGTTTTGGTAAAAGCGGCTGGACGTGTATTAGTAGAGGGAGTAGATTATACAGTTGATTATACAAGAGGAAGAGTAATGATTTTGGATCAAGCTCTTTTGGCATCTAATACTCCAATTGATGTTTCAGTTGAGAATAATACAATGTTTGGACAACAGACTAAACGCTTTTTTGGTGTTAACGTTGAACATCGTTTTTCAAAAGATTTTATTGTAGGAGGAACTTTTCTTAGACTGTCAGAAAAACCAATGACACACAAGTCTGCATTTGGATCAGAACCTGTTAATAATACAATTTGGGGTTTCAATGCACAGTATTCTACAGAGGTTCCGTTTTTAACCAGAATGGTAAATAAATTACCTAATATAGATACAGATGCTCCATCAAGAATATCTTTTAGAGGAGAGTTTGCTTATTTAAAACCTGATTCTCCAAAAGTAGATCAAATGAATGGAGAGCCTACTTCATATATTGATGATTTTGAGGGGGCGCAATCAAAAATTGATATTAGATCTCCTTTTGCTTGGAAATTAGCAAGTACTCCTATTGGTTTTTATGGTGAAAATGAGACAGAAGTAGTAGGGAATTATGAAAAGATTGTATATCCAGATTATTCTTTAGAATATGGGTTTAGACGTTCGAAGACATCTTGGTACACAATTGATCCAATTTTTTATGTAGGTAAAAGACCTGATGGGGTGTCGGATCAAGATTTGGCATCTAACAGAACAAGACGGGTGTATAGTGATGAGTTATTTGCGACTAAAGATATTGCTTATGGAGAGAGTCGTGTGATTAATACTTTAGATATATCGTATTATCCAAAAGAAAGAGGACCCTACAATTATAATGAAAAATATTTAGCTACTAATTTTTCAGCTACGCCTAAAAAGAATTGGGGAGGAATCATGCGTTCTTTATCTACAACCAATTTTGAACAAGCTAATATTGAGTTTATTGAATTTTGGGTCATGGATCCATATGTAGATGGACATTCTAACCAAGTTTCTTCAACCAATACAGGTGAACTACGCTTAAACTTTGGGTTTATATCAGAGGATATTTTAAGAGATGGATACAAACAGTATGAGAATGGATTACCTGGAGCAGGAAGTACTGTACAAGTAATAGAAACAATTTGGGGAAAAGTGCCAGCCGCTCCTTCATTGATTTATGCTTTTGATGTTAATGAACAAAGTAGAATATTGCAGGATGTAGGGTTAGATGGTTTAAGTGATGAGGAAGAAAAGATAAAGTTCCCTAAGTTTGCTCATTTGCCAGATCCTTCAGCAGATAATTTTGTTCACTACTTGGATACAGATGGAGGTATTTTGCAACGTTATAAAAACTATAATGGAACAGAACGAAATTCTCCTGTTAATGGGACAAGAGGAGGAAATAATTTACCTGACTCTGAAGATTTAGATGGCGATAATACGATGAATACAATTAATGCGTATTTAGAGTATAAAGTTCAAATAAAACCAGATGCTAAAGTAGGAGAAAACTATATTACAGATATTAGATCTACTACAGTAAAATTACCTGATGGATCAGTAGGACCTGTGCGTTGGATTCAATATAAAGTTCCGATTGATATTAAAGGAAGAAAAATAGGACCTGTTGAAGATTTGCGTTCGATGCGTTTTATGCGTATGTATTTAACAGGTTTTGAAAATGACATTACACTTCGTTTTGGAACACTTGATTTAATCCGTTCTGATTGGAGAAAGTATGATGGTAATTTAATGGATAAAGGACAAGTAGTTCCTCAAGGGGATAATACAGGGTTTGATGTTACTTCTGTAAATATTCAAGACAACTATTCTCGAGAGCCAATTCCTTATGTTACTCCTCCAGGTGTAAAAAGAGAACAGTACTATGTGAATAATTCTGTTGTGAATCAGAATGAGCAATCAATTTCTTTAAAAGTTTATCCAAAAACCTTAGGAGGAAATCCAAATGGATTAGCTCCTGGTGACTCAAGAGGTGTGTTCAAGAGTTTTAATTTAGATATGCGTCAGTATAAAAAACTACGTATGTTTATCCATGCAGAAGCATTGAAAAATTCGAGTCGTCAATTGAGAAATGATGAAATGGTTGGATTTATTCGTTTTGGTAGTGATTTTACGGATAACTTTTATCAAGTTGAAATCCCGTTAAAAATAACAGACTTTGGAGTTTCTTCTCCAGAAGCTATTTGGCCTATCGAAAATGAAATAGAAGTAAGCTTGGAATTATTGGCTAAATTAAAAGTGATGAAGATGAATGAATCTTCTCAAAGTAATCAAGCTAATACAATTTTCTTTAAAGAAGAACATGAATTAACAGGTAGTGATGCTACACGTGTTAATAAATTGCGCTATGGTATAAAAGGGAATCCTAATTATGCTAATGTTCGTATGATGATGATTGGGGTGAGAAATGATGGAGATAGAAAAGGATCGAGTGAAGCTTTGTCTGGAGAATTTTGGTTTGATGAACTTCGTTTGTCTGCTATGGAGAATAATGGAGGTTGGGCTGCAACAGCAACAATTGATGCGAATATAGCTGATTTTGCTACTATTTCGGCATCTGGAATGCGTTCTACAGTTGGTTTTGGAGGGTTGGAACAAGGCCCTACTCACCGTAGTAAAGAAGATTTTACATCCTATAATATTGTGACCAATGTTAATGTGGGGCAATTATTACCAAAGAAATGGGGAATTAATTTACCAGTGAATTATGCTATAGGAGAAGAATTTATCAAACCTGAATACGATCCGGCTAATCCAGATGTAAAATTGAGTATTATTAAATCAGTAGCAAGTTCTTCATCTGAAGCAGAGGAAATGGAGAAACGTGCTACTAATTATACTAAGAGACGTAGTATAAACTTTATTGGAGTTAATAAACAGAAGAATCCAGAGAAGAAGAAGCATTTGTATGATATAGAAAACTTAACTTTCTCTCATTCATACAACGAAATTATTCATCGTGATTTCGAGATTGAATCAAAAATTGAACAACAAACACGTAGTTCATTAGATTACGCTTATGCTTTCGAAAGTAAGGCTATTGAACCTTTTAAGAATATGAGTTTCTTAAATAATAGATATTTACAATTGGTTAAAGATTTTAATTTTAATCCAATGCCTTCTAATGTTATGTTTAATTCTAATGTAAATCGTCAATATGATAAACAACAATATCGATTATTAGATGTAGAGGGGATAGGTTTAAATGCGTTGTATAGACGTAATTATTTCTTTAATTACAATTTTGGAGTCAACTTTGATTTGACAAAATCATTGCGATTAACATATGCGGGAGCAAGTAACAATATTGTACGTAATTATTATGATGTTAATAAAAGAGTGATTGAGAGTAATAGTATTTGGGACGACTATTTTAATGTAGGTGAACCAAATCAGTATACTCAAAATATGACATTGAATTATGATTTACCATTAAATAAGATACCGTTTTTAGCATTTGTTCGTTCTTCATTTGCTTATACAGGAGCTTATAACTGGCAACGTACATCAGAGGCATATTCTCAAGTTGAGTTAGATGGGATTAATTATAACTTAGGTAATGTTATTCAGAATTCAAGAACTCAACAATTGAATACTACATTTACAATGGAGACTCTTTATCGTTATTTAGGATTAGTAAAGAGCAATCGAAATAATTCGAGTAATGCTAAGAAAGCTGCTATTGTGCCAGGACAAAAGGTTGTTCAAAACAATAAAAAGGATGATAATAAACAAGGAGGAGGAAGTGCAATAAGTGATTTTATGATTGGTTTATTGACTTCTGTTAAAACTATACAGATTAACTATTCAGAAAATAGTGGTACATTTTTACCTGGGTTTATGCCAAGTTTAGGCTTCTTTGGGACATCCAAACCTTCGTTAGGATTTGCCTTTGGTAGTCAGGCTGATATCAGATATGAGGCTGCTAAAAATGGATATTTGACAGATTTCCCAGAATTTAATCAGTCATTTACAAAGATTAGTAATAAAACATTGAATGTTGGAGCTTCGATTTCTCTGATTCCTGATATGACAATTGAATTAACAGGAGAGCGCATGCAGTCAGATAATTTATCTGAACAGTTCCAAGTTGTAGATGGGCAATATAAATCATTGGCTCCTTATAGTTCAGGAAACTTTAGTGTATCTACAGTAATGATTGGTACAGCTTTTTCTAAAAGTGATTTGAATAATTCTGCGGCTTTTGATCAAATGAAAGACAATAGAATTATTATCGCTAATAGATTGGCTATACAAAGAGGAATTGATATTAATAATCCAGCGAATTTAGATAAGGATGGCTTTCCAATAGGATACGGTAAAAGTAGTCAAGCTGTATTGCTTCCTTCATTTTTAGCGGCTTATACAGGAGCTGATGCAGGTAAGTCGTCAACAAGTATATTTAGAGATATACCTTTGCCAAACTGGTCATTGAAATATACAGGTTTAATGCGTATAGGGTGGTTTAAAGATACGTTTAAACGATTCTCTATACATCATCAGTATAAAGCTAACTATACTGTTGGGAATTACAGCTCAAATTTTGAGTATTATGCTAAACCTAATGAGTTAAATAAACATAATAATTACCCTACAGAAAAAGTGGTTAATACTGCTATTTTAACTGAGTTTTTCAATCCATTAATTCGTTTTGATTTTGAAACAAAGTCTTCTATTAAGGTGTTGGCTGAGATGAGAAAAGATAGAACATTGGCATTGAGTTTTGACAATAATTTGTTGACAGAAACTAACGGTAGGGACTTTGTCTTGGGATTAGGTTATAGAATTAAAGATGTTGGTTTTACTTCTATGTATGCTAATAATGGTATGGGTGGACGTATTGTAAGTGACATTAATATTAAGGCAGATTTGACATTAAGTAAGAAAGAAACATTAATTCGTTATTTAGATTATACTAATAATCAAGTAGGAGGAGGGCAAGATATGTGGTCTCTAAGAATAACAGCTGATTATATGTTGAGTAAAAACTTAACAGCAATAATGTTTTATGATCATCAGTTTTCTAAAGCAGTTATATCGACAATGTATCCTATTACATCTGTACGAGCAGGTTTCACAATGAGATATAATTTTGGAAATTAAGAGGATTTCATTAGAGATTTGCTAATATTATTATACATTTGCTTAAAACTAAATAACAATGAATATACCAGCTAATTTAAAGTACACAAAAGACCACGAATGGGTGGCTATCGAAGGGGATGTTGCAACTGTAGGAATCACTGATTTTGCACAGAGAGAATTAGGAGATATTGTTTATGTTGAAGTAGAGACATTGGACCAAACTTTAGATAAAGACGAAGTTTTTGGAACTGTTGAAGCTGTTAAAACAGTATCTGATTTATTTTTACCTGTATCAGGAGAAATTATTGAGTTTAATGAAACATTAGAGTCTGAACCAGAATTAGTAAATACTGATGCATATGGTGCAGGATGGATGATTAAAGTGAAAATGTCAGATGTTTCTGAAGTAGAAGCTTTATTATCTGCTGATCAATACAAAGAGTTAATTGGGGCGTAATATTTATTTGGGATTAGGACTTCTTTGGACAGTATTTATTTTATATGCTTGCCTAATAGAAAGTAGTTCGGTACCAAAAGCTTCATTTCTCGATATTCCACACAAGGATAAAATTGCTCATTTTACGTTTTATTGTATTTTTTCAATTCTATGGTTTTTACGTTTTAGTAAAAGAAATGTTATTTCTTCGAATAAAATCTTAGCATTTCGTATCTTTACAATAGCAACGTTAATGGGAGGAACAGTTGAACTAATGCAATTATTCTTTACCACCAGTCGCGGTGCTGAATGGGGGGATTTTATAGTAAATTGTTTAGGTAGCTTTGTCGGATTATTGATCTGTTTAACTACAAAACGCAATAAGAAAATATAATTTATAGCTCCCTTTATGGGAGCTATTTTGTTTTAAATAAAAATGTAATGTTATGAGAGATCTAAAAGAATTTATGGATTCTACTTACTTAAAAACAGCGGAACAAGCTGGTGTATCAGTAGAAGAGAATAACAAGCTTGTTGCTGAATTAATAGAAGAAGCAATAAAAGAGGATTTTAAATTAGCAATGATTCGTCCTGATCAAGTGAAAATGGGACGTACAATGGTAGATGAAGCTAAGTCAAAAGTTTTAGTAGGTACAGTGATTGATTTTCCTGAAGGAAATAGAGGACTTAAAGCAAAGTTAGTTGAAGCTGAACAAGCAGTTATTGATGGAGTTGATGAATTAGATTATGTGGTAGATTATACAGCCTTTAAAAAAGGATTAACTGACCAAGTAAAAGAAGAAGTGTATCAATGTACAGCATTTGGTTTGAACGAGGGAAAAACAGTTAAATGGATTATTGAGACAGCTGCATTAACAGATACAGAGATTATACAACTTACAACACTTATTAAAAATGTAGTGATGAGTAAGTTTGAGGAAAAATTGTACAGTAAAGTATTTGTGAAATCTTCTACTGGTTTTTATAAAACAGAGGGGGGAAAACCTAATGGTGCAACAATTCCTGCTATTGTTTTAATGCTTGAGAATGCTGGACCATTACCTGTAAAAGCATCAGGAGGAATTCGCGATAGAGAAACTGCTATTGAGATGATTGACTTAGGTGTAAAAAGATTAGGGACATCTTCTGCAAAAATTATTGTTGAAGGGTCTGGTACAGTAGATAATTATTAATAAGAGCGTTATCTTTTATAAAGCTCCTCTTCTAAGATTTATTTTCTTAGAAGAGGATTTTTTATTTATAGAGGGTGTTTTTGTTAACATAATACTTTGGTATTGAGTTTGTTTGTAAATAGCATTATTACTATGATTTTTATTTTGAATGATGTTAATAATTGGTTTTTAAGATATTTTGTGTAATAGATAAGTTTATTAAAGAATATTCTTGTAAAAGCAATGTTTTTTCGTGTCAAATTCGGCTTTATGGGGTAAGTTTTAAAATTTGGAGTATATTTGCAACTCATTAAAAATAAATGAAAACAACTTTGAATATGTCTTCAGAAACTAAGACGTCTTTTACAATATTACGAGAGTTTAAAGAAATGACTAAAATGGGACTTGCTATAAGTGTTGTTTTTTCAACCATAGCAGGTTATTTCTTAGCAATACCAGATGTTGGAAGTATTGACTATATGGTGGTTTTAGCATTAGCAGTAGGTGGTTACTGTATGGTTGGAGCATCTAATGTGTATAATCAAATCATCGAACGCGATTTAGATGCAAAAATGAACCGCACTCGAAATAGACCTATTGCTTCAGGTCGAGTGAAACCTTCATCCGCTTTTATCTTAGCATCAATTTTAACGATTTTAGGAATAGGTATTTTATATGCTGTTAATCCCAAAACAGCAATGTTTGGGGCTATTTCCATCTTTCTATACACAAGTGTTTATACTCCATTAAAAACAATCACACCTTTATCTGTATTTGTTGGTGCTTTTCCAGGGGCTATACCTTTTATGCTTGGATGGGTTGCTGCTACAAATCAGTTTGGAATTGAAGCAGGAACATTGTTTTTGATTCAATTTTTCTGGCAGTTTCCTCATTTTTGGGCTATTGGATGGTTTTTATTTGATGATTACAAAAGAGGCGGCTTCTCTATGTTGCCAACAGGAAAAAAGGACAATAAGACAGCTATACAGATAATTTTATATACTGTATGGTTGATTATAGTATCTTTATTACCTGCAAGTGGTTTAACAGGGAGATTATATTTAACACCCGTAGCAGCAGTTTTAGTTTTGTTGTCTGGGTTGTGGATGTTGATGGCAGCAGTAAAATTGTATAATCAGAGAACGGATAAGGCAGCACGTAGTTTAATGTTAGTAAGTGTTACTTATATTTCATTAATTCAGGTTATTTTTATTTTAGATAAAATTTTACGTTAATATAAATAGTAGTTATGGATATTGTAGCTAAAGAGAATTACGACAAAAAAGGAAAAGCATTGAAAGTGATGATGCTTTTTGCCTTAGGGAGTATTGTAATGGTATTTGCAGGACTTACAAGTGCATATGTTGTAAGTAAGTCTCGTCCCGATTGGTTAGCAGATTTTGTTCTGCCAATGGATTTTACCTATAGTACAATTGCAATCGTGTTAAGTAGTGTAACAATGCATTTAGCCTATAAGTCAATTAAAGCAAATGATAGATCAAAAACGACAACTTACTTAATTTCTACTTTGATTTTAGGATTGTTATTCGTTTTTTTGCAGTTCAAAGGCTTTGGACAGGTAATTGAATCGGGTTATTTCTTTACAGGACAAGGAAGTACAATTACTACTTCATTTTTGTATGTTATTGTTATTGTGCATATTGCTCACCTTTTTGGAGGCATGATAGCATTGCTTGTGGTAATTTATAATCATTTTAAACAAAAGTATAACTCACAGCAGTTCATAGGAATAGAACTATGTTCTTGGTTTTGGCATTTTTTAGATTTGCTATGGGTGTATTTGTTTTTGTTTTTTACATTATACAAATAGAAAAAATAATTAAATTTGAGAACTTTATAACTAACAACTTTTTATGGGAGCGACAGTGACTACAGCAGCTACTAAAGAAAATACATGGGGCGGGGGAAATGAGCCTCTAAAAGTAAGCTACGGTAAAATGATGATGTGGTATTTCATATTATCAGACTCATTAACATTTTGTGGATTCCTTGTAGGATATGGTTTTACTCGATACAAGTTTATGGACACTTGGCCTATCGCTGACGAGGTATTTAACCACTTTCCATTTTTACATGGTGTAGATGCACCAATGTACTATGTGGCGTTAATGACTTTTATTTTAATCTTCTCTTCTGTGACTATGGTATTGGCTGTAGATGCAGGACATCAGATGAAAAAGAACAAAGTGGCTACTTACATGTTTTTAACAATCTTAGGAGGATTTGTCTTTTTAGGATCTCAGGCATGGGAGTGGAAAAACTTTATTAATGGTTCTTATGGAGCTGTTGAAACAAGAGGAGGATCTATCTTACAATTTGTAGGAGAAGATGGAAAACAAATTGCATTAGCTGATTTTGCAAAAGTAGATGCAAACCGTGTTGATCCTGCTTTAACAAGATCAAAAGGATTTTGGTTTACAAATGGACCAGCAAAACCTACTTATTCATTAGCTGAAGTTAAAGCTGGTTTTGAAGCTAATCCTGCTATTAAAATTAGAACTCAAAAAACAACTGATGCTAAGCATAAAGAGATTCTTTCAAGAGAGGATTCTGCAAAACGTTTAGAAGATGCTGTACTTGTGGTTGAAGGAGCAAATTTAATCCGCAATGAGTATGGACATAAAACATTTGCTGACTTCTTCTTCTTTATTACTGGATTCCACGGATTCCACGTATTTACAGGAGTTCTTATTAACATTGTTATTTTCTTTAATGTATTGTTAGGTACATACCAAAAAAGAGGTAGCTATGAAATGGTTGAAAAAGGAGGATTATACTGGCACTTTGTCGATTTAGTGTGGGTATTCGTATTTACATTCTTCTATTTAGTTTAATTTTTAATATTAGGAAAAATGGCAGCAGAAGGAGCACATCATTCAAATACAAAAAGAATCTGGACGGTATTTGGAATCTTATCAATCATTACTATTGTAGAGGTTGTTTTAGGTATTTTCAAACCAGAATCTGTACACCACGTTCATATTTTTGGATTAAGTTTATTAAATTATATCTTTATTATCTTAACTATTGTGAAAGCATACTATATCATGTGGGCTTTTATGCACTTAGAAGGAGAGAAAAAAGCATTCAGATGGTCTGTTGCTGGAGTTCTTACTTTCTTATGTGTTTATTTAATCACTTTAGTTTTGACAGAAGGGAATTATATTTTTGATGTTTTTCATAACTCTCAATATAAGTGGATATTTTAATAACATATTATATAATTAAAGGCGGTTTATTGACCGCCTTTTTTTATTTTTGTTGGTCATGTATAAGATGATTTGAAATGAAGAAATATTTCGTTTTGGTATTATTATTTGTAATGCCTATTTGTGCCTATTTATTTTTTGCTACTGGTGTTAATCAGTTTCAGCGATTACCCATTATTACAGAGAATGTTGATGAGATTCCTGTAGGAAATACTTCTTTAAACAAGCAGCCTGCTTTGAAAGGTAAAATAACGATTCTTGGATTCCCTGGTACAACTTTGTTTGATAATAGAGGGGATGCTTTTAATTTGAATCAAAAAATTTATAAACGTTATTGGGATTTCGAAGATTTTCAGTTGGTCATGGTAGTGCCAATTGGTACTGAAGAACAAGCTAAGAAAGTGACTGAGGAACTTGCTCCAATTTCAGATATGTCTAATTGGAATTATTTGTTTTTGACACCAGAACAGATACAATCGTTTTATAAATCATTAGGAGTGGTTGGTAAATTAGATGAGAATTTGTCTACTCCAAATGTTTTTATATTAGATAAAGAGGCTAACTTGCGTGGGAGAAAGGGGAAAAATAAAAAAGGAGATTTAGAATATAAAGAAGGATATTCTACTATTTCCCCAGCGGAACTTAATAACGATATGATGGATGATGTAAAAGTGGTTTTGGCAGAGTATCGTTTAGCTTTAAAAAAATATGAACGTATTAAATAAATGTAATCATGAAAGATAAATCGTATATATTAATTTCTCTTGTTGTATTAGTATTTGGGATATGGTCTGTTCCAAAGATAGTTGATCGTTTTAAAAAACCTGATTTATTTGATGCTGGACTTGCTCCTGCTTTCGAATTAACAAATCAGAATAATAAGAAAATTACCAATAAAGATTATGATGGGAAGGTATATGTAGTAGAGTTTTTCTTTGCTAATTGCCCAACTATATGTCCAATCATGAATAGTAATATGGTAAAGCTACAAGAAGAATTTTATGGTAATTTAAAATTTGGAATTGCATCTATTACTATTGATCCAGAGCGTGATACTGTTGAAGCTTTAAAAGCTCATGCTGATGGATTAGGTGTAAAATTGCCTTTCTGGAATATGATGACAGGAGATAGAGATTATATCTATGGAGTAGCTAAAAAATTTAATATGTATGCAGGTAAGAATGCTACTGCTGAAGGAGGATTTGAGCATTCTGGGCTATTTGCTCTAATCGATAAGAATGGGCATATTCGAAGTCGTATGGATGAATATGGAAATCCAATTCTGTATTACGATGGAACTAATGATGCGGATGTTGCAAAAATTAAGGAGGATATAAAATTATTATTAGAAGAATAAAATGGAGAATTATAAAGAGTTAGAAAAAAAGTACAATATTTGGATTTGGATATTGTCTATTGCGATTCCTGTTGTGGTTGCTATTTTGTTTTCAGTTAATTTGCAAAAATTAGGATATGATGTAAAACCATTATCATTTTTACCTCCTATTTATGCTGGAATTAATGGATTGACTGCAGTGTTATTGTTTTGGGCTGTAATGGCTATAAAGAAGGGAAAAAAAGACTTGCATGAAAGACTAATTAAAGTTTGTATTGCTTGTTCAGTTTCTTTTTTAGCTATGTATGTAGCATATCACATGACATCGATAGAGACAAGTTTTGGAGGAGAGGGAATTATTAGACCTATCTACTTCTTTATTTTGATTTCTCATATTTTATTGTCAATTGTTATCATTCCTTTTGTGTTGATCACTTTTGTAAGAGGAATTTCAGGCTCTTACCAACGTCATAAAAAGTTAGCAAGAATTACTTATCCAATGTGGATGTATGTAGCTATTACTGGAGTAATTGTTTATTTTATGATTTCTCCTTATTACATTAATTAATTGTATCAGTATGAAAAATAAGATTGTTTTTATTCTGTTTTTTCTCTTGATTTTTATGCAAGATAGCTGGGCGCAATGTGCGATGTGTAGGGCGGCATTAGAAACAGAAGAGGGAGGAGTTAAAGCTGAGGCGGTTAATGATGGTATAGTTTACCTAATGATTTTTCCTTACCTGCTGGTTGGTTTTGCAATGTACTTTAGTTATAAAATATATAAAAAGAAAAAACAATAAATGAAAGACTACTGTTTACAGTGGTCTTTTTTGTTTGATGAGAGGTATATGGTACTATTTATTTGGTTAATACTACTTGTATAATTTTGGTTAATAGATGTTTTATTTCTTTTAATATATTAAATAATTGATGTAACTTTTGACATTATTAATCGTCCAATTAGTTAAAAACCTTATTCATGCGGTATCTTTTTACTTTGTTTTTCTGTATAGATTTGTTTGTTGGTAGCCTGAGTTGTTTTGCGCAAGAAAAGAAATGGTCTTTAGAGGATTGTATTGCTTATGCAATTGAAAACAATATTCGTATTCAATTGACCGTCTTGCAAGAAGAAGGTGCAAGTATTCGTAAGGACATGGCGTTTGGACAATTTTTACCATCTGTTACAGGTAATGGGCAACACAGTTGGTTGTTGGCTGATGGAGCTGATTTAGTTAGTAAACAAATAAAATCACAAACTACACAAACTACTACTTTAGGCGTTTCTGCAAATGTCGTACTCTATCAGGGAATGCAGTTGCAAAATAAATTGGTAAAAGCCAGATTAGAACACCTGTCTTCTGTATATCAAGTACAGAAAATGAAAGAAGATATAGCGCTTAATGTGATTAATTCCTATTTACAGATTATTTTTATTAAGGAGTTAGTCAAAACAAATAAAGTACAATTGGAATATGATAAAGAAGACGAAGGACGTACCAATCAATTAGTACAAGCAGGCGTTGTACCAGCAGGTGACTTACTTGATATAAAAGCCAATGTTGCTAATTCAAATCAACGTTTAATCCAATCTCAAAATGAATTAGTAATGGCTAAATTGAACTTAGCGCAACTATTGCAATTAAAGGATTTTGAGCATTTCGATGTGCTTGATAGCGATTATGATATTACTCCTTCAAAACTATTGTTAGAAACACCAAGTGCCATTGCTAATCAAGCTGCTGAAAAATTAACCACGATTAAAAAAGCTGAACTTAATGTTGAAATTGCACATAAAGATGTTCAGATAATGAAGGGGGCTTATCAGCCTTTATTACAAGGTTTTTATAGTTTGGGTACAACAGTGAACTATCAAGATAGGTTAGTTGGATCTACTTTAGATAGGAGTAATCCTTGGGTAAGTATTGGGCAAGTACAGGGAACAGGACAAGAGGTTGTAGCTCCTAATTATAGAAGTGTTGTTGGTGGACCTGAATCTTTCTTTACTCAGTTTAATAATAACTTGAATTCTAATTTCGGCTTTCGATTAACTATACCTATTTTTCAAGGATTAAGTATCAGGAATAATGTGAAACTTGGTCAGTTGGCACTGAAACAAAGAATTAATGAAAAAGAAGTAGCTGTTTTAGAACTTGAGCAATTAGTCTTTAAGGCATATACAGATACAGAAAGTGCATATAAAAGTTATGAAGCAAGTAATGTTACATTAACATCCCGTCAAACGTCCCTTCAATATGCACGTGAAAGATATAAAGCAGGTTTGATTAGTGTTTTTGACTTGAACCAAAATCAGAATTTATATGTTACAGCCCAGTCTAATTTACTGAAAGCTAAATATGATTATATTTTTAAGAATAAAATATTAGAGTATTATTTTGGTGTTCCACTATTTAGAAATTAATTGACAATGAAAAAGAAATACATTATAGGAGGAGTGATTGTTGTTATTATAGCCTTTTTTGTAGGATATAAAATTGTTGGAAATAAACAAGAAGCAGTTGCTGTTGAATTTGCAGATTTAAAACAATCTAATATTATTGAAACAGTATCTGGTACTGGGAAAATACAACCTGAAATAGAGATTAAAATTTCTTCAGAAGTATCTGGGGAAATTATAAATTTGCCAATCAAAGAAGGACAGATAGTTAAACGAGGAGATTTATTAGTTGAAATTAATCCGGATTTATATCATTCAGCAGTTGATAAAATGACTGCCATGCTTGCTACAAGTAAAGCTGGGTATGAGCAAGCACAGGCGCAATTAAAAGAATCAAAATCTACATATGATAGAAATAAGAAATTATACGACAAGGGAGTAATTTCTGGTTCTGAATGGGATAAAGTTGTGAGAGCATATGAAGTATCTCAAGCAGCATTGAATTCAGCTTTTTATAATGTAGAGAGTGCTAAAGCGGCTTTAGCAGAGTCAAAAGGGACATTGTTGCGAACAACTATTTATTCTCCGACTTATGGAACTATTTCAAGAGTTGATGTAGAGTTAGGGGAACGTGTTTTGGGAACGATACAGATGTCAGGGACAGAATTGTTGCGTGTGGCTAATCTGAATAGTATGGAGGTAGAGGTAAATATCAATGAAAATGATGTTGTAAAGGTAAAAGAGGGAGACGAAGCCCGAATAAATGTTGATGCTTATTTAAAACGTGAGTTTAGAGGAGTTGTTACAAGTATTTCTAATTCTGCTTCTAATGAGAAGTTATCTGCAGATCAGGTAACTACATTTAAAGTCAAGATTAAAATACTAAGAGAATCATATGAAGATTTGTTAGGGGATAGAAAAGAAGATTATTCTCCATTTAGACCTGGTATGACTGCAGCTGTTGATATTATTACGAACGTAAAAAATAAAGTGTTAGCAGTGCCTATTAGTGCTGTTGTGATGAGAAGCCCGAGAGACACAGTGAAAGATCGCTCAAAAGAGGAGAAAGTATATGATAAAGAGTTAATGAAAGAGGCTGTATTTGTAAATGACAATGGAGTTGCCAAATTGAAATTTGTAAAAACAGGTATTCAAGATGACAATAGCATTGAAATTATACAAGGCTTATCTGCAAAAGATGTAATTATTACTGGGCCTTATTCTGTCGTTAGTCGAACTTTGCAACATGGAGATCAAGTAAAAAAAGAAGATAAAAAATAAATGATTACAATTTTAAATATTGAGACAGCTACAAAAAATTGTTCTGTTTCTTTAACTGTAGATGGAAACCTTTTAACAATGAAAGAAATTGCAGAAGAGAATTTTTCTCATGCAGAAAAGCTACATGTATTTGTAGAAGATATATTAAAAGAAAATAATAAAAAATGGACAGACTTGAATGCTATTGCAGTAAGTCAAGGGCCAGGTTCTTATACAGGATTGCGTATTGGTGTTTCTGCAGTTAAAGGATTGTGCTATGGATTAAGTATTCCAATGATTGCTTTAGATACTTTAGAAATTTTAGCAAGACAATTAGTAGTAGAGAAAGGACTAATAGTATCTATGTTGGATGCACGTCGTATGGAGGCTTATTGTGCGGTTTTTAGACCAGATTACACTTCAGTTGGTGTAGTGGAGGCAAAAGTAATAGAAAGTGATTCTTTCGACTTTATAATTGATCAGGAAGAAATTCATTTAATAGGAGATGGAGCACCAAAGTGCAAAGATGTACTAACTGATGCTAAATTTATTTATCACGATAGTATTGTTTATCCATCAGCAAAAGAAATGTGTAAGATGTCTTTTGAAAAATATAATAAAAGTGAGTTTGTTGATGTAGCTTACTTTGAACCTTTCTATTTGAAAGATTTTGTTTTACCTACTAAAAAGAAATAAGTGATTACAATGAATCACTTATTTCTTTTGCTTTATATAGAATGTAAGAACTTGCCGTATGGAAATTGTCATTTTCCACCCAAACTTGTACTGTGTAGGTAATTTTTGTATCCAATAATTCTTTTATTAATATACGAGGTTTAGGTTGAGAGATTATCTTGTCATACTTTTCCAAAGAGCCTTGTAATGCATCAATGAAAGAGTTTGTATCTTTTATTAAAGAGGTTTGGATATTTACTTCTAATCTACGAAGATCATTTTGTGTAAAGTTCTTTATTTTACCATTAGACAATATCCCATTGGGGATATAAAGAGTGTCGTTTTGATAGGTCAGTATTTGAGTAGAGAAAATATGGATAGCAATTACTTTTCCTGTTTCTCCTTGTGCTTCTATAATATCTCCAATGCGAAATGGTTTGAACATTATAATTAAAACACCTCCTGCAAAATTGCTTAATGAACCTTGTAAAGACAAACCAATTGCTAAGCTCATCGCACCTATTATTGCAACGAAAGAGCTTGTTTGTATTCCTAATTTCGAAGCAATAACAATAAATAAAACAATACGCATTCCCCATATCATCATATCTAAAATAAAACTGGTGAATGTAGGGTCTATTTTCTTTCTAAGAAAAATTCTTTGAGCTAAATTCTGTAGGAATTTAATAAACCATAAACCTATAATTAGAATGATTAATGCCGTAACTACTTGAGGCAAAAAAGCAAAGAAATTCTCTATGTATTGTGAAATTAGTTGATCAAATTTTTCCATTGTAATTTTAAACTTCGTTTATATTAGTAGGCGGAAAACAAGTTTTGTTTTCACATTTGTAAAACAGATTAGTTGTTGTAGGTTCATACTTTTTCAAGTAAGGAATACTGCTTTGTGTTGCGATTGGAAATATAAATGCACCATCCCAATACTTTTGTTTTATAGGTAATAAATCCATAAGTGCATGGGTTCCTACAATACTTACTTCTCGCGAATTATTAAGTGTTTGATAAGTAATCAACCAATGAGAATAAGCAGAAGGGTAATCAATCTGAGAACAAATGGTTTTAGTCATTTGTTCAGCTAATTGTGTATAAAAAGTATGCTCATATAGAATTCCTAACTTAACTAAGTTTAAACACATGATTGCATTGGATGATGGAATAACATTGTCTTCTGTTTCAATGTGTTTACTAATATTATCCTTATTATTTTTACTATAGTAAAAGAAACCACTTGTCGTATCTAAAAAGGAATCTAAGGTATAATCCATCATGTTTTTTGCTTGTAGAATATAAGTAGATTCTCCAGTAGCTTCATACAATGCTAATAAAGCCTGAATAAAATAAGCATAATCTTCAAGATAGGCATCAATACTGGCTTTACCATTTTTGTAAATACGGAATAAACCGGATGTTTCTGACCATAAATTTTGAGTAGCAAACAACATTAAATTTTGTGCGTCTTGCAAGTAGGCAGATTCTTCTAAAGCAAAATAAGCATCTACAAAACCACTAACAAGCATCATATTCCAAGACGTAATTGTTTTATCATCTAATCTTGGTGCTGAACGTTTTTTTCGAACGTCTAATAGAGTTTGTTCCCAATGAGCTTTTTTAGCTTTTAAAACCTCTATGGTTAGCTTGTTTTTGATTGCGATATGTTCTAAGGTATCATTTTGAATTAATACATAGTTATTGTGTTCCCAGTATCCAAAATCGTTTATATTAAATACCTGGCTAAACAGAAAGAAATCTTCTTGTATTAATTCCTTTAATTGTTCTTCAGTCCAGACATAATAGGCTCCTTCTTCTAAATGATGATTTGCATTAAGGCTATCTGCATCAAGTGCACTGTAATATCCGCCTTGGTTATTGTACCAGTTTGATTTTATAAATTGGATTGTTTTATGTATTACTTCTTTGTATAAACTATTTTTTGTACGACAATATCCTTCAGCATAAACAGAGAGTAATTGAGCATTGTCGTATAACATTTTTTCAAAATGAGGAATATGCCATTTATGATCTACAGCATAACGGGAAAAACCTCCTTCAATAGGATCAAATATACCTCCCCATGCCATGCGAGTTAAAGTTGTGTCTATGTGTTGAAGTAAATCTGTGTCTTGTGTTTGATGTCCATAACGTTGTAGAAATAAAAGGTTGGTAGGCATCATAAATTTTGGAGCTCTGGTGTATCCTCCATAGACTTCGTCAAAACTTTTAGACCATTTGTTAACTAATAAAGATAAGTTGAATCTTGATTCTTCTTGAAATTGTGGCGCTAATCCCAAAATATTGATTCCTTCAGTCAACTTTACAGCAAAATCTTCCACTGTGTCAGGCTTAGTAGAATAAAGTTGTTGCAATTGATCTAACGCGTTCATCCAGGCCTCTTTTTTAAAATAGGTTCCTCCCCAAATAGGACGTCCATCGGGTAAACAAACTACATTTAATGGCCATCCCCCTTGCTTAGTCATTAGTTGAACTGCTTTCATATAATGTGCATCAATATCTGGATGCTCTTCTCTATCTATCTTAATAGCTGTAAAATGGGTGTTCATTAAACTTGCTACAGATTGATCTTCAAAACTTTCGTGTTCCATAACATGACACCAATGACAAGTAGAGTAGCCAATGCTGATTACAAGTAATTGGTTTTTTTGTTTTGCAGTTGTTAGAGTTTGCGGATTCCATGCTTTCCAATGAATTGGGTTGTTTGCATGTTGAAGTAGGTATGGACTACTTTCTTTATATAATTCATTCATTTGGATGCCTATTAGAGATTTGTACAAAGTTAAATCTTTAGAATTACAGTTTAGTTTTTTTATGTCAGAATAGACAAAAGACTTAAGCAAGGTAACTTACTATGCTAATGAAGTTTCTAAGAATATTTTATCTCGATGTAAATTTAAGTGCAAGCATAGTGTAAGTATAAAAAGAAGTGTTTTTTATACTTACACTATGCTAAGATAAAACTTGCACTATACTTTCAGTGAAAGCTATAGTAATTTATTTTTTGTGTTTTGGGAGAAGAAAATAGAATGATTCATAGAAAGAAGAGCCGGTTCAAGATGATAAAGTGAGATAATATCAATAGGCAATAATGTTCTTATTTTGAAATTTAATGTTTAGAATCATTTTGAATTATAAAAAAATGAAGAAAATTAAGTTGTTTTTTGATGACTTTTATAACGATTTGTGAAACAAAAAAAGTAAGTTGTACGTATTGAAATAGACTGTAATAAGTTTCTGTTTCTCCCTGAGAATCTGCATTATATTTGGGTTGGTGTTATTTGATAACATTAAGTTAACCTATAAGAAATTAATATTTTAGACATTTGCAGTACACACTATATTAAAAAAAACAAATAATGGAACAGATTTTCATCGTAATGTTAATTGCCTTAGCTATTTTGGCAGTTATAGACTTAACCGTAGGGGTAAGTAATGATGCTGTTAACTTTTTGAATTCTGCAATTGGCTCTAAAGCTGTTTCTTTTAGAAGTATCATGATTGTTGCTTCTATAGGGATTTTGATTGGAGCTTCGTTTTCTGGAGGAATGATGGAGATAGCCCGTAGTGGTATCTTTGTCCCGAGTATGTTTACGTTCAATGATGTCATGATAATTTTCTTAGCAGTAATGATTACTGATGTCTTGCTTTTGGATGTATTTAACTCTTTAGGTCTTCCAACTTCTACAACAGTATCAATTGTATTTGAATTATTAGGTTCGGCAGTATGTTTAGGTATTGTAAAGATTGTAAGTCAGGGAGATACATGGAACACATTAGGTTCTTATATCAATACTGAAAAAGCCAGTGAAATAGTTGTTAGTATACTGTTATCAGTAGCTTTGTCATTTGTTTTAGGAAGTTTTGTACAGTACATTTCACGTCTAATTTTTACATTTCAAGTAGATAAAAAACTGAAATACTTTGGTGCTATTTTCGGAGGTATAGCTATTACAGCTATTACATTCTTTATTCTTGTAAAAGGACTGAAAGGAGCAAGTTTTGTATCTAAAGAAACATCTTATTGGATAGGACATCACCAGGGATTGATTATTGTAATTAATTTGATTTTTTGGACAATACTTTCTCAAATATTAATGTCTGTATTCAAAGTACATATTCTTAGAGTAATTATTGTTATCGGAACATTCGCATTGGCATTAGCTTTTGCAGGTAATGACTTAGTTAATTTTATTGGAGTACCTATTGCTGCTTATCAATCATTTGAATTCTTTATGGCATCAGATCAAAGTCCTGATACCTATATGATGGGGAAATTGGCAGAAGAGAATGTAGTTGCACCTTTTTATTTCTTGCTGACTGCAGGGCTTATTATGGTTTATACTCTTTGGACTTCAAAAAAGGCAAAGAATGTAATTGAAACAGAAATGAGTTTAGCTCGTCAAGATTCAAGTAGTTCTGAAGAAAAATTTAGCCCTAATTTATTATCACGTGTTATTGTACGTGGTATGGTTTTGATAGGCATGGGAGTAAATTATTTCTTACCACAATCCTTGCAGATTAGAATGGATAAGCGTTTTGAAAAACCTATTCTGACAAAAGAAGAGAAAAAAGAGGAACCAGCATTTGATATGGTACGTGCCTCTGTGAACTTGATGGTGGCGAGTATTTTGATTTCTATAGGAACTTCTATGAAACTACCGTTATCAACTACTTATGTGACATTTATGGTTGCAATGGGAACCTCATTTGCAGATAGAGCATGGGATAGAGATTCTGCTGTGTATCGTGTTGCTGGTGTTTTTAATGTAATTGGTGGTTGGTTTGTTACAGCTATTGTTGCTTTTATCGCTGCTTTTATTACGGCGTATATTCTGAAAATAGGAGAAATCTATGCTTTAATTACTATGTTAATTTTAGTAGGTATTTTGTTGTATAGAAGTAATAAAGCACATCAAAAGAAAACAAAAGAAAAGGCAGATAAAGAATCAAAATTAAATAAGGTTGATATTGTTACTATTCAAGGTGTAGCATCTGAAAGCTCGTCTCATATAGCAAATGTATTAGAGAGAGTAAATGCCTTGTATACAATTGTGATTGACAGTATTGCTCTTCAAGATTTGAATGAATTGAAAAAGAGCAAGAAAAAGCTAAAGGTGTTAGAGAAAGAGGTTGATGAATTAAGAGGAAATGTTTATTTCTTTATCAAAAACTTAGACGAAACATCAGTGGGAGCCAGTAAGTTCTATGTAATGACGTTAGGCTTTTTACAAGATATGATTAAAGCGGTTAACTTTATAGCTAATAATGGTACAAATCACGTAAACAATAATCATAAGAAATTAAAGTTTAATCAAATTAGAGATTTAAAACAGATTGATAAAAAGCTTCAGGATTTATTTGATCAGTTGACAGTATTATTTAGTGAAGAGAAGTTTGATCAATTAGATCTTTTGTTGGAAGATAAAACAGAATTGACTACTATAGTAGATAAATTGATTCAAAAACAAATCATTCGTATTCGTACAACAGAAACAAGTCCGAAGAATAGTAAGTTATATTTCTCTATTCTATTCGAAACAGATGAGTTGATTAAATCAACTATTGGCTTGTTAGAATTGTTTGAAGACTTTCAGGTTAATGTCAAAAGAAAAACATTTTATCGTATAAATAAGTAAAATAAAAGCTCCTCTATAGAGGAGCTTTTATTTTATTGAAGGATTATAAAAAGCAAAGGGATTATCTTTTTTGATAATCCCTTTGCTTTTTATAACTATATTATCCGTTATAAGCTTCAACAATTATTGTATTGTCATCAAGCATTTGTCTTAACATATTCTCAATTCCATTTTTAAGAGTAAATGTAGAAGAAGGACAACCACTACATGCACCTTGCAACATTACTTGTACAATGTTTGTTTGTTCATTGTAGTTTTGGAAAGCGATGTTTCCTCCATCTGCTTGAACAGCTGGTTTTACATACTCTTCTAATATATTGATGATGCGTTGTGATTTTTCATCTAAAGAATCAAAGTGTAATTCTTCTTTGTCATCAATCGCTTTTGTATCTAATATTAAAGCTTCGTCAACAGCTAAGTTTCCTTGCTCTAAATATTCTTTAATGAAAGCTCTTGTCGATTGGATGTAATCGTTCCATTCAAAAGAATCAAATTTAGAGATAGAAACATAATTTTCATCTAAGAATACTTCTTTAACGAAAGGTAGCTTGAACAATTCTTTCGCTAATGGAGAAGCTTGTGTTTCGTCTATGTTTTTAAATTCAATACCTTTTTTAGTTAATAACTTATTAGCTACAAATTTAATTACTGCAGGATTAGGTGTAGACTCTGCATAGATAGTAATAGGTTGTTTCTTTTTGTCTGAAGCAGTTTCCAATAGCACTTGCTTTCCTTTAATAAGGAAGTTGCTAATTTGATCCGCCACGACTTCTTCTACCTCGTCCCATTCTACAATAGAGAATTTCTCAATAGCAATAAAATTGTTAGAGATAAATACTGTTTTTACAAAAGGTAAGTAAAATAATTCCTTAGCTATAGGTGAGTTTGCTGTTTCATCTATGTTTTTGAACTCAAAGTTCTCTCCTTTAGTTACAAAGTCAGGTAAGATAAACTTTACAATTGCAGGGTTTTGCGTATGTTGTATTTTTATTTGCGACATTATTATTTATTTTTTTTCAAAATTAACAAAGTTATATTTCGTGAATCTGTATATTTGGATTTTTAAACATATAATTAACATATAATTAAATAGCTATTAACATGATTAAAAAGTGTAACTGCTGAATTAATAGGATGTATAAGGGATAAAACGAAAAAAATAACTTGTAAGTATATTGCAATTAAAAGTTAAAATTTTGTTTTATATTGTGCATCATAAAATAAGCGAAGTGTCATTTACGTTCACTTGATGTAATCTGTGTTCAGAAGCGACTCACGTTATATTTTACAAAGTTAAGAATAATTACCTATTTCAATAAATTCTAATTCTATTATGAAACGAAGTTTTTTATTGCTTTTGATGTTTCTAACAACGGTGTTTTCAACCCAAGCAAGAAGTGCTGTAGGGGTGAATACAGCATTGAAGGAAAATATATCAGAACGCTTTCACAATGTGCTCATAAGCAAGAGTGAAGACTATAACTATGCGATGTTTTTCGCACCACCTGTCAATGATAAATGTGATGGTGCAATACAATTAACATCAAATCCTAAGGAGATTTGTGATCCTGTGAAAAAAGTAAAAGTAAATTTGACAGGGGCTACAGTTTCTGGGATTTCTAAACCAATTTCACCTGGTACTAATACTAATCCACCAACGTATTGTGATCCAACTACTAATATTGGAAACATGAATGACGTTTGGTATAAGTTTAAAGCCACAGCAGGTAGTCATAAGTTTTCAACTTCTAATGTTGTTGGAAATGATAGGGTTTTTATGGTTGTTTATAGAACAGTAGATCCTATTACAAATGCAAAATTTGCTTGTGGTACAGCAACTAATTTTATTGGATCTCCTAAATCTGTTCTTAACTGTGAGTTTAATTTTAGCGGAATTCAAACTATAGAGATAAAAGGGTTTGTTAAAGGAGAGGAGTATTATGTTCGTTTTTATACTAGTGGAAGTTCAAATAAACAATTTGATATTTGTATAACTACGCCTCCTCAGCCTATAAAAGTGATTCCAAGTACTACTCAGACATCTCATGAAAATTTGATAAAAAATATTTTTGTACAAAATACAGGAGGATGTTCTTTAGTGGATAAAGTTAGATATCAAAATGGTAATGGTGATATAAAGGCACAGAGTTATAATAATTTTGGTTATTTCGAAAATCAGGGAGGAGAATTCCCGTTTGAAAAAGGAATTGTTTTGTGTACTTCTGAGGTGGAGTTTGCAGCAGGGCCATATGAAGAGAATAGAAAAGGTCAGAATGATGAGCGTTGGACTGGAGATAAAGATTTGAAAGACGCTATTGCTTCCGGAGGAGGTGCTCCTACACCTAAGTTTCGTTCAACTCAGGTAGAATTTGAATTCAGACCTATTAAAGATTCTATAAGTTTTGAGTATTTATTTGCTTCAAATAGTTATGTTAGAGGTTGTATGTATGATTGTGATAATGGAGCAAGTTTTGCTGCTTGGTTAATTGATCCTAATGGAGTGGGGCAAAATGTAGCTTTGGTACCAGGAGTTACTCCAGGAACTAAAACTGCTATTTCTATTGCAACAGTTAGAGATAATACTAAATCTGGTGTGACTTGTAAAAGTGTAAACCCACAGTTTTTTGATAAATATAATGCAGCTACAGGTGCAGGCTCAATAGCTACTGTAAATTTCGCAGGTATGACATTGCCTATGAAATCGGAAAAAGTGAAAGTTATTCCTGGGCAAAAATACCGAATTAAGTTAGCAGTAATGGATTTTTGTACAAATGTACAACATAATTCAGCTGTGTTTTTTAATGCAGGAAGTTTTGATATTGGAAAGCCAAGTTTAGGTGAAGATATGACACTTGAAGGGGGGTCTGCATTATGTGAGGGTGAAACAAAATCTATAGGGATAGATATTGATCCTAAATATTATACAATTGCTTGGTATGACGAGGATCCAAATAAACCGGGATCAAAACCTATTAAGGATGCAAGTGACGGAACTTATACTGTTACTAAAAAAGGTAAATATTGGGCAAAGTTGACTTATAAAGATATTACAGGTTGTGAAAGTATATTGGGGCCTGTTAATATTGAATATTATGATCCAATTATTATTGAAAGAGAACCAAAAAATTTATCTGTATGTAAAAAAAGTGGTTCTAATTCAACCTTTGTTGATTTAAATACTGCAATGGTTGGAGTAACTTATACTCCAATTAAGTACAAGTTTTTTGAGACAAAAGCTGATGCAGAAGCAAATGGTGCATACATAAGTGATATATATGAGTTCACACATGGACCAAACCCAACAAAAGAAATTTGGGTAAGAATGGTTAATACTAATAGTATTGATCCTAAAGATCCTGAAAACACAGGTTGTTCATTGATAAAGTCATTTAAGGTTACTTTGAAAGACTGTGACGTACCAGTTGCATATTTAGAGGACATGCATCAGTGTGAAGTTATAGGAGCTACAGATTATTTCTTTGATCTATCTCAATATGATTCTAAAGCAGGTTATGGAGTTGCTGGAGTTGTCGTTACTTACCATCATTCTTCTCAAGATGCAAATTTAGGTCAAAATGCTATTACAGGAACAAATGCTTATAAAGGAACAGATAAAGAAATAATCTGGGTAAGGGTTTATAATACATTAACCCAAAAACATGAGATAACATCTTTTAGTCTTTATATCAATAAATTACCAAAACAACCAGGTTTGGTAACACCTTATAGTGTTTGTAAAGATCCATTAGCTACACAAGGAAATTTTGTATTAAAAACAAAAGATAATGAGATAAAAGAAAGTAAAAGTGGGTATGATGTTTTGTATTTTGAAACAAAAGCCGAAGCTGATTCTGGTCTAAATATTGGAGTGCTTGATAAAAATAAGTATAAAAGTACAGCGAAGAAGATATATTATAGATTGGTATCAACTATATCAGGTTGTTTTGTTACAGGAGAATTAGAATTGACATTCAGTGACACTGTGACTGTAGGAGGTGAAGATACATTTTATTCATGTGGAATAAATGGCAAGGCTATGTTTGATTTACATGCTATTGGTTCAAGTAAGACAAATATGAATGCTAATCAAGTTGATTATACGTTCTATCGTTCTATTGCTGATGCAAACAATTTAACAAATGAGATTATAGCATCAAAAACTTATATTAATTTGATTCCATATATTGAGGTTTTATATATGAGAGTTGATGGAGGAGGTGATTGCCCTCTTATTGTCCCTGTAAAATTAGTAGTATCGAGTCAACCACAATTGTCACAACCTTCACCAATTAAAATTTGTTCAGATCAAAAAGAAGTTGATTTAACAAGTAAGGAAAGTGAAGCTTTGATAGGATTAGTCCCTACAAGTATTAATGTAAGATATTATGTAGATAAAGATAATGCTGATGCTGGAGGTGATTTAGGACAAATTTTAGATCCAACAAAATATGTTGTGTCAAGAGGAAAAGTTGTCTATATAAGAGTAGATAATATTATTGAAAAGGGAGGTTGTTACTCTGTTGAGAAAATTACAATAGAAGTATCTCCTTTACCACAAGTACAGTCTGGTTTAAAGTATACTTTGTGTAGTGATATAACAAAACCTGGTTTTGCTGAATTTAATCTATCAGAGAAGATAAAAGAAATTACCTCTGATATATCTGTAAAAGTTACTTTTTATGAATTAGAAAATGATGCAAAGACAGGTACTAATGCTATTGATTTAAGTAAACCATATGTAAATAAAACAGCTTATGCTCAAACGATTTGGTTTAGGGGAGAAAATGAAGAAACGGGATGTTTTGTAGTTGGTACTTTAACTTTACTTGTAAATGAATATCCACCATTTGATTCAACAAAAGGAGGTGTTGTTAAAACTTGTACAACAAGTAATAATAATACAGGGATATTTAATTTAGAAGAAGGGGTGAGAGTAGGTTTTATTGATCAAGATATTGAATATATGTTTTATGAGGATTATCAAGAAGCTTTGACAGGTGATGCCACTTTAAAAATTCGAAATCCTGAAGCTTATTCTAATGTGAAAACTCAGACTCCTTCCGTATGGCTTAGAATTAGAAGTAAAAAAACAGGATGTGTTGGTATTTATGAAATTAAATTAATTGCAAACAAGGCTCCTGAAGCAGTAGGTACTTTACCAGTGGAAAAAGTTTGTGATAATTTAGGTGATCCTTTTGATTATAGGGCTGTTATTGATTTAACTATCCATGAAAAACAGTTATTAAATGGTGTTGTTAAAGGACATATAGGAAAAGTTGTTTATTTTAAAACTAAAATAGATGCTGATAATAATAAGAACATTATAGCAAATCCTACTCATCATTATAATGAAAATGTAAAAGAAAATATTTATTATAGGTTGATAGATCAAACTACAGGATGTTATATTATTGGTTCTTTCGATGTAGAAGTTATTATAGGACTAAAAATTTTAACTACTGTTCCACGTATGATAAAATGTACTGATTTAACATTGAATTTAGGGCAAAACAAAGCTCAGTTTGATTTAACTGCAAATAGAAGTGTTATTTTAGGTACTATAATAGATTATAATATTGATTTTAAATATTATGAAACTGAAAGTGATGCTAAAGACGGTATTAATGCAATTCCAGATAATTTGCTTAAAACGTATATTAATAAGACAGCAACACAAAGTATTTGGATTGTAGTAAAAGGAGAAAGTGGATGTCCAACTATAGTTGTTCAAACACTTGTTGTTGATCCTGCGCCTATGCCTAATTTAAAACCATCTCCTTTGTACGCTTGTGATTTAGGAAAGGGAAAGGCTCAATTTAATTTAACAGATGCAACATTTGATATTTTAAAAGGAGACAAAACAATAAGAATAGAATATTATGCAACTTTATTAGATGCTAATAATAAACAAAACGAATTAAAAGATAAAGCTCTTACTGAGTATTCTTCTGGTAACGGTTTTGTTTACGCAAGAGTTGAAAATATTAATGCGTCAAGTGATGTTCATTGTTTTGTGGTTGTTAAAATAGAGTTAGTAGTTGTAAATTTACCAGTTTTAGGAAAAGATTTGGTCTTAAAACATTGTTCAACTGTGACTCCAACACCACTTAAGTATGAGTTTAATTTAAAAGCATACGGAATAGAATTGTTAGATGGTCGTCCAACAGAAGATTATAGAGTATCATTCCACTTGACACAGAATGATGCAGACTTAAATCAAGATCCTTTACCTGATCATTACGTTAATGTGGCTGATGCAAAACAAATAATTTTTGTACGTATTGCAAGTAAGAAAACAACATGTGTAGCTACAGCTCCTGTTGTATTAGCTATTGAAAAACTATATGTTGCTTACCCTGTTACAGGTATTAAACCAATGTGTGGAGATAATGGTTTTGCTACATTTGATTTAACAATTTATGATAAGATTATTTTAGGTAATCAATTTGTTGATGGAGCAGCTAATAATCCAGCAGTTGTTTATTTTGCTTCAGAAGCAGATTTTAATGCGAATCCTAAAAAACCAATAGCGAATCCTAAGTCATTTAAAAATACAATTAAGGATTCACAAAAAATTATTGCAATTGTTGGAGGAGCAGGTACAGAGTATTGCTATGGAAGAACTGAGTTCACTATAACTATTGAAGATAGAGCAGACAAGGCTTCAATTGTTGCTAATGGAAGTACAACAGAAGCAATTATTTGTTTTGATCAAGCTACAAATACTTATGGAACTGTTACATTAGAAACAGGTTTATCAAGTACTGATTATGACTTTAAATGGTTTAATGGAGGTACATCAATTACAGGAGCGCCAAACTTACCTTATTTAGTAGTTAGCGAAGCTGGAACTTATATGGTTACAATTGCTAAGAAAGGTAGAGTTAATGCAGACTGTTATAGTTTATCAAGTAATTCAATAAAAGTTACGAAAATTGTTCCAAATAGTATTAAGATCAAAGGACAAGATTCGACAGGTTTAGTTGGTTCTTTTGAAGAGAATGATGGAGCTGTTGATATTGTTATTGAAGAGCCAAAAGATGTATATGATAATTCAGGTACTCTTATTACAACGTATGAGTTTGCACTTAATGATGGTATTTTCCAATCAGGACGTACATTCTATAACGTATCAAATGGTACACATAAAGTTTGGGTGCGTGGAACTTCTAAAGTTGCTAAAGCTTGTCCTCAGTACAAAGAGTTCTTTGTTTTAGGATATATGAAGTACTTCACTCCTAACGGAGATGGTTTCAACGATACTTGGAATATTCCAGCATTAAAAGGTCATCCAGAAGCTGTGATTTATATCTTTGATCGTTACGGAAAATTAATTAAACAGATAAGTCCGATGGGAGAAGGATGGGATGGAACATTTAACGGAAAACCAATGCCTTCAACTGATTATTGGTTTACTGTAGAGTATAAAGTAGAAGGAACACCTTCTCGTAAAGTAAGTCACAAAGGACACTTCTCATTAAAAAGATAGTTAGATTATGAAGATTTTTAAGAAACGTTATATAGTATTGTCGTTATTGATAGGACAAGTAGGGTTCGCTCAAGAAGGACTATCAGTTTATTCAGAATATTTGAATGATAACTATTATCTTCTACATCCAGCTATGGCTGGTGTGAAAAACCATACTCAATTGAGAGGTACTTTCAGACAGCAATGGGGAGGTGTTGAAGATGCACCGCAATTACAAACATTAACAGCTAATACCCGAATTGGAGAACAATCGGGTATTGGGTTAATCGCTTTCAATGACAAGAATGGATATCATTCACAAATGGGAGCGAAGTTAACGTATGCTCACCATATTACTTTTGCTGAATCGCGCTATGAGTTGAATCAGTTATCTTTTGGTATGAGTGCAGGTTTTGCACGTACTACTTTAGATGAAACAAAGTTTGGTGGTTTTGATCCAAACATTAGTGGAGGATTAGAGATAAAGGATAGTTACTTCTCTGTTGATTTTGGAGCAGCTTACCATATTAATAATTTCTTCTCAATGTTTACTGTGAAGAATGCTATTACAAGTCAACAAAAGATGTATTCAGATGCAGAAAGTAATAATTTGCGTAAGTATCTTTTAGGAGCGGGATATGCATTTGGAGATAATAGATATAACGATGGTTGGATATATGAACCGTCATTGTTGTTACAATACACAGAAAAGACACAAGAGAAAACAGTAGATGTGAACATGAAAGTTTATAAAACGATGAGTTTTGGTAGACTTTATGGAGGAGCATCTTATAGAAGAAGTTTTGATGGTACAAGCTATGTAGATGGTGGTTCAAATAAAACACAATACATGCAGTACATTAGTCCTTTTTTAGGAGTTAATTATAAAAGCTTCAATTTCGGATATGTTTATTCTCATGTGTTAGGAGATAAAACATTTGATAAGGCAGGATATCATCAAGTAACAGTAGGTTTCAATTTATTTGCGAAACGTTCTACTCTTGATTGTAACTGTCCAACAGTAAAAGATTAATTTAAAATCCCGATATTTATCGGGATTTTTTTATTGATAGAGTTATGATTATAAAAGAGCTTCGAGGGAAAGCACCTCAAATTCCAGAAGATTGTTATATTGCTGAAAACGCGACAATCGTAGGAGATGTTACTTTTGGTAACGAGTGTAGTATATGGTTTAATGCTGTAATACGCGGAGATGTAAATTCAATTACCATTGGTAACAAAGTAAATATCCAAGATGGAGCAATTGTTCATTGTACTTATTTAAAACATCCTACTGTAATAGGTAATAACGTTTCTATTGGACACAATGCTATGGTTCATGGATGTGTGATACACGATAATGTATTAGTGGGTATGGGGGCTATTGTTATGGATAATTGTGTTGTGCATAGTAATACAATCATTGCTGCAGGAGCGATTGTTACTCAGAACTCAGTTTTAGAAAGTAACGCTATTTATGCAGGTATTCCAGCAAAGAAAGTAAAAGACTTAGATGCTTCTGCTTTTAGTGGAGAAATTGAACGTATCGCAAATAATTATGTGATGTACTCAAGTTGGTATAAATAATGAGATTAAGCATATTTTGGGAATAGCTTAGTCAATGAATGAAAACTGATTTACTAAGCTATTCTGTTTTTAAATCATAATATTTAGAGAGTATTGATTGAGTACATATTTTTATCACAAAAGGCTTTTACTAATTCAGTAAAAGCCTTTTGTGTTATGTTGAAAATTAGAAATCACATTGTTCTACTATGCTTCCCAAAGGAGTAAATGATTGTAGAATTGTTGGATTAATATTCGTATAATAGGTATGAATTCCTTCTTCAGTTTGTTGATTGAGTATACTGTGCTCTATTAGTAACTTTTTAGTTTGTTTTGCAACAGCTTCTCCAGAATCGATAATTCGAATAGTGTTAGGAATTATCTCTTGAATCATTGGCGTTAAGTAAGGATAGTGCGTACAGCCTAAAACAAGCGTATCAATGCCTTTTTCTACCATAGGAGTTAAGTATTCTTTCAGCAAATCTTTAATCTCTTGTGAGTGTAGTTGACCTGTCTCAATTAGGTTGACTAAATTATAGCCTATTTGCTCTATTATTTCCACTTCAGGGTATAGTTTTATTTTGGAAGAGAAAAAATCGCTTGTGATAGTCCCTTTTGTAGCTAAAACACCTATTTTGGATGTCTTTGTTTGTAAGGCAGCTGGTTTTATAGCTGGCTCTATTCCAATAATCGGAATTTCAAAAGTTGAACGAAGCGCTTCTATTGCATTAGTTGTAGCTGTATTACAAGCAACAATAACAAGCTTACAATTGTTTTCTACAAGGTATGAGACATTTTTTATGGATAAATCTATAATCTCTTGTTGTGTCTTAATACCATAAGGAGCATATTTTTGATCTGCTAAAAACATAGTGTTTTCATGAGGAAGTAACTTGATTACTTCTGTACAGATTGTTGTGCCTCCGATTCCGGAATCAAAAAGACCTATTGGATTATTATTTTTCATATATCAAAGATAATGGCTATTCAAATAAACACAAAAACTTATGTAATAAATCTCTTGTTAAGATTGTTCTAATAGGATATTTATATAACTATAGTTGCTAAGCGTAAAATAAAAAAACCACTCTAATCTAAAAGATAGAGTGGTTTTTTTATGGTTTAATAGGATAGACTATTTAGTAACTCCTAATTCTTTTTTAACATCAGCTAATAAGTTTGTTCCATCAGCTAAAAGAACTCCAGAACCCATAGAAGAATCTAATACATATTCAAAACCTTTAGCTTTAGCAACTTTTTGAATTGCAGTTCTTGCTTTTTCAAAAATAGGTTGAGTTAAGTCTAATTGTTTCTTTTGTAAATCTTGTTGAGCAGTAGTTTGGAATTTTTGAATTCTTTGTTGTAACTCATCTACTTCTTTAGCTCTTTTTTCATTTTCAGCATCTCCAGCTTTAGCAGCTTCGTCTTGGTACTTTTTAATTTTGTTTTGGTACTCAGTCATCATTCCGCTGAACTCCTTTTCGTACCCCTCACCAATTTTTTTCAATTCTGCTTCAGCAGATTTCATTGCTGGTAACTCAGTCATCAATTGTTGAACATCGATATGAGCTACTTTAGATTGAGCCATTACAGTTGTTGTACTGATTCCGAAAAATAAGGCTGCAGCAATTAATAAGGATTTCATTTTTTTCATTTTTCCTGATTTTTGATTTTATTCTTAGTTTACTATTTATTTGTTCTCTCTTGCGCTTGTCTTTCCAACTCTTTACGTTGTTCAATTATGCGCTGTTTGCGTTCTTCTTGTTCACGCTCGTTTTTCTTTCTACGCTCTTCTTGTTCTTTTATCGCAGCCTCAATTTGCTGTTGTTTTCTTTGTGCAGCTTCTTGTTGTTTGCGTTCTGCTTCCGATCGGCGTTGCTCATCTTCTTTGCGTTTTTGTTCTAAGAGTTTTTCAAAAGCCTCATTTTTTCCATTGTTTTGTTGGTTTAAAGCTTCTTGTCTTTTTCTTTCTTTCTCTTCGTTTATTTTACGCTCTCTCTCTTCTTGTTCTTTTTGAATCTTTTTTTGTTGATCTAAAAGTTCATTCTGTTTTTCTTGTTGAAGTTTTTTCTTATTTTCTTCATTCAAGCGCTTTTTCTCTTCATTATCTTTCTGTTGTTGCAGAAGAATTTGTTTTTGAGTTTCTATCTTTTGTTTTCGATCTAATTCTGCTTGCTTTCTTTTTTCTTCTGCCTCACGAATCTGTTCTTCTTGAGCACGTTTAGCAGCATCAAGCATCGATTGGTTAGAAGAAGTGTCTGTGTTACCTGAAGAAGACTGTTGTTTTTGAGCTTTACCTTCAGCTTTTAATTGTCTTTCAGCTTCTTCTTTTCTTTTCTTCTGTTCATCACGACGACTTTGACGTAAAGCGATAGCGTCATCTTCTCTTTCTTTTTGCTCTACAGCAGCAACCTGCTTAGGAGTCATATTTTGTTTGCGCTTAGCACTTGCCATTCTACGTATAACTAAATCGCTAATATCGTATCGGCTTGCACCAATTAACATAGTAGATTCACTATTTTTATCTAAAACATAATCAAATTTACGAGCTTCTGCAATATCTTGTATTACCGAAAACACTTCATCTTGAATAGGTTTAGCCAACATCACTTTTTGAGACATATAATCTCCTTCCGTTCCAAACTTTGTTTGTTGATATTGGTATAGATCGTTTTCTAAGTTAGCTATTTCTTCTTCTTTATCCTCAATCAAATCACGAGTTAATAGAATTCGCTCAGCAGCCAAATTATCTTTTAGCTTTTTTATTTGCGCTTTCTTCGTCTCAACTTCTTTTTTCCATTCATCTGCACGAGTACTCAATTGGGCGGATGCTTCTGTGTATTCTGGAGTATATTTTAAAATGTACTCCATGTCTATAAAAGCAACACGCGCTGAACCACCTTGTCCATAAGATAGTGAATATACAAATAACGCTACAAATGTAGAAAAAAGAATTCTCATAATTATATCAGTTTAAGTAACCAGTACATTAAAATGATTGCCCAAGAATAAAGTGTGTTTGCCATCCACTTTTTTGAGTTTGTCCCGTTGCAGGGTCAAATCCATATCCAAAGTCAATACCTAACAATCCAAACATCGGCATAAAGACACGAACTCCAAGACCTGCAGAACGTTTAAGCTCAAAAGGATTGTAGTTTTTGAATGAGTCATATGCAGCTCCTGCTTCGGCAAATGACAACAGATAAACTGATGCACTCGGTTTTAATGTAATAGGGTAACGTAATTCTAACGTAAATTTATTGTAAATAGTACCTCCAAGTTGTTCACCTCTTTCATTTATTGGTGTCAATGTTTGGTTTTGGTATCCTCTTAACTGAATAACTTCACGTCCATCCAATGAGAAATTGGCTAATCCGTCTCCTCCTAAATAGAATCTTTCAAACGGAACCATTCCTCTGTCTTTGTTGTAACTACCCATAAAGGCGAATTCTGCTACAGAACGCAAGACTAATTTGTCATAAACTGTCGTGTACCAATCTCCTTTAAATTTCAATTTGTAGTACTCCAACCAGTTAAATCTTTTTTGATCGACTAAACCACGGTTAGCAGCTGCATCTTCCCAGTTGTTTACACGTTGTCCATTAGCATTCAAATAAGCACCTTGTGGAATATCCAATCCTGTAACAGGGTCTTTATAATTTGCTGGCGCTTGCCATTTGTATTCTTGTTGGTTTTCTAAATTCTTGTAATCAACATTGTTGAATAGAGAATATGGAGGAGTAAACTTACCACTAATACTAAAGAAAGAACCATAAGTAGGGAAAATAGGGTCGTTACCTCTATTGTCACGTCTCAATTCGATTTGGTAAGACAAGTTGCGCGAAGCTCCGTCTCCAAATGTGAATAGCCCTGTATTATAGTTTTTCATGTCATAGTATTGGAAGCTCAATGTGTGTGACAGTACAAAGTAATCATCTGGCACAGTTAATTGTTTTGCAATACCAAACTGTACAGTTGTGATATTAAATCCTCTACTTTTGTCTGTTCTTCTTGTGTAATAGTCATACAAGTTTTGTTTACTATATGCTACAGTACCAAAGAAACTGATCGGTTTTTTACCTCCCAACCAAGGTTCAGTAAAACTCAAACTATACGTTTGGAAGTAACTACTACCTTGTAAACGCAATGCCATAGACTGTCCGTCTCCCATTGGGAATGGGTGGTATGCTTTTTTATTGAATATATTTCTTACAGAGAAGTTGTTGAATGATAGTCCAAGAGTTCCGATGAAACCACCTCCACCGTAACCTCCTTGAAGCTCAACCTGACTCGAGCCTTTTTCAGCTACAGACCATTCAATATCTACTGTTCCTGCTGCAGGATCAGGATTTTGAATATCTGGTACAATTGCTTGTGCATCAAAGATATTTAATTGTCCTAATCGACGGATAGTCTCCATTACAAGAGCTTTACTCCATATTTCACCCGGACGTGTTCTTAAATCTCTATGAATTACGTGGTCATGAGTATAGTTATTCCCTTTTACAGTAATATTGTTGAACTTAGCGATAGGCCCTTCCATAATACGGATTTCAAAATCAATCGTATCATTAGCTGTTCTTACTTCAACAGGGTTTACATTAGAGAATAAGTATCCATTATTTTGATATTGATTACTAATATCATAAGCATCAGGATTTGTTTTGTCTGAGATACGTTTGTCTAAAAGTACCCCATTGTAAACTTCTCCTTTTTCAATACCTAAGATTCGTTTTAATTGGCTATTTGTATAAACAGTGTTACCAATAAAGCGAATATCACCAAAGTAGTATTTGTTTCCTTCTTCTACTTTAATGTTGATAGCCATGCGGTTTGTTTTTGCATCAAACTTAGTTGTATCAGCAATCACACGAGCATCGCGGTATCCGTTTTCTTTATATTTTGAAACTAACTTAGTTAAGTCGTCTTCATATTTTGTATTAATAAACTTAGATGGTTTGAAAATACGCATTGGATTAAAAGGACTACGTTCTTTTGTGTCCTTCATTGCGCTTTTCAATTTACTATCTGTAAGTTCTTTATTCCCTTCGAATTTGATTTCAGAAATACGTACCTTTTTTCCTTTATCAATACCAATAATCATATTCGCTTTCTTATTCGTAGAATCAGTAGCTACTGTATTGATTGTAATTTTGGTATTGTAGAACCCATCTTTTTTATACTTGTTTAGCAAGAAGTATTTGGTTGTAGAAAGTAAGTTTTCATTAACAATTTTTCCTTTTGTCAACTTTGCTTCTTTAATCAGGGCTTCAGACTTTGCTTTTTTATACCCTTTAATAGTGATGTCATTTAAACGAGGTAATTCGTTTAAGGCCAATTCAATATTAATGGTATCGTTAACAATAGAAGTCTCGTAGATATTTATATCTTTAAAGAACCCCAGTTTCCATAGCTTTTTTAAAGCATCAGAAAGTTCTTCTCCTGGTACTGTTATTTTTTGTCCTTTATGTAGACCTGTAAAGGTTACAACTGTTTGAGGGTTGTAGTTAAACTTTCCTGTTACATTAATATCTCCTAAAGTATAAGTTTTAGGGGTTTCGTAAGCAGATAAGTTTCCTCCTTCTTGGGCATGTACATCAGTGTATAGTAATCCTGCAAGAAACAGTGCAAAAAGTGAGATTCCTTTTTGAAACATTATTCAATAGTTATTTAATTTGTTCACTTGTTTTTCCAAACCTTCTTTCTCTATTTTGAAAAGATAATAAGGCTTGATATAAATCATCTTCAGAGAAGTCTGGCCAAAGCACATCTGTGAAATAAAGCTCAGCATAAGCAATTTGCCAAAGCAAAAAATTACTGATACGTTGCTCTCCACTTGTACGAATTAACAAGTCTACATCCGGCATGTTATGCGTGTAAAGATGCTCATTTATAATTGATTCGTCAATATCGTTCTCTGAAATTATGTTATTTTTAACTTTAGAAGCAATATTCTTAATTGCCTGCATTAATTCTAATCTTGAGCCATAACTTAATGCTAATGTTAAGGTCATTTGGTCGTTTCCTTTCGTTTCCTCCATTACCTGCACTAAGTTTTTTTGTACTTTTTGAGGTAATGCACCTAAATCTCCAATTACATTTAATTTAATGTTATTGTTAATAAAAGTTGGTAACTCCTTCTTCAAAGACTTAACTAATAGTTCCATTAGCATATCCACTTCAAACTTAGGTCGGTTCCAGTTTTCTGTAGAAAAGGCATATAAAGTTAAATACTTAATGCCTAATTCTGTACATTTTGTAATCACGCGTTTTACTGTTTTAGTCCCATTTTCATGACCTATAGTTCGTAAAAAGCCTTTTTGTTTCGCCCAACGCCCATTACCATCCATAATGATAGCTAAGTGTTGTGGTAAATGTTGTAAATCTATTTGTTCTTTCAAGTTCATTAATCTGCGCAATAACAAGGGTTTTTACCAAAGGTATAACTTACTGATACACTACTATAGAAGTACCAATCAGAAACGTTTTTACCAAAAGCGTAATAATTATATTTATCAGAGGTAGGCTGACTACCATCTAAGTTTTTCGTAAATGTATAATGTGCAGATACTTCTGCATTGATATTGATCTGTGGCGTAACGCGTATTTTCATTCCAGCGGCAAATGGAATAGCTGCAGAGTACTTTTTAGTCTCTGTATCAATCATACGTTGTCCTCTAAAATAAATATTATTGTATCGAATTAGCGATAACCCTCCATATAAATAAGGAGTCATGGCAAATTGTTCCTGATGTAAGTCAAATTCAAAAAAGTTGAATTCTAAACCAGCTGAAAGTTCTTGAATAGTGTTTTTAAAACTCAAATCCCTTTTCTTTCTACTTCCCATATCAGATTTAGCATCATCACCAGATATTTTCATATGTGAATAACTAAATCGGTAAGAGTGCCTCGGACTCTTGTTCCAACGATAAAATACATTGTACCCAAAGTCTTTCGGAGCAATAAATTGCGTAGAGCCAATATCGCCTACATAATTAGCACCACCTATACCAACTCCGATCTCGTGAATCTGAGCATGTGCCATAGGAATACCACATAGAACCAGTAAAAATGATATAAGTGTTTGTTTCATTATGTTAAAATAATTTACAAATATAGTAATATACAAATAGATATGTATCTCGTTGAAGGTTTATATCTATGCATTTAGTACTATTTTTTTTGATTGCATAAATTTATTAAAAAAATAAAAATAGCAAACTTTCTTTTAATTTCGTTTGTCTTCTCCCCATAATAGTTTGTTTCTTAAAGTTTTAATGAAACTTTGTAATGGAAATTCAACTAAATCAATGGTAAATGGAGCTTTAGAAATTAGTATTTCTGTCTCATTATCAATCGTTTTTGTCGTACTGTCTAACGAAACTAAGAATTGCTTTTCTCTACTTTTTACTTTTAAACGTATTTGTAAGTTATCTCGTATAACTAAGGGACGCACATTTAGGTTATGTGGTGCCAGAGGAGTAATTACAAAACAACCTGTTTCAGGTTCTATAATTGGCCCTCCACAACTTAACGAATATCCCGTAGAACCAGAAGGAGTAGAGATAATCAACCCATCTGCCCAATAGGTAGCTAAATATTCTTCACCCAAGTAAGTTTCAACCGAAATCATAGAGGTTGTGTTTTTACGAGAAACCGTTATTTCATTCAGTGCAAAACGTATGTCGAAATCACTATTTTCTGCAGGTTGACATTCCATTGTAAGCAAAGCCCTTTTAGATAACTTGTAATTGTTCTCAAATAAATTAGGCAAGTGTTTTTCAATATCTTCTTGTTGAACATTAGCTAAAAAGCCTAAGCGACCTGCATTGATCCCAACAATCGGAATGTTTTTATTTTTAATGAAGTTTGCTGCACGTAGCATCGTACCATCTCCTCCAATACCTATAAAGAAGTCTGTGTCTTCTGGCAATTCGTTTTCTGTGCCAAAAGTCTCGTATTGTGTCGGTAGCAAGTTGATATCTTGCAATAGCCGATGAAATTTTTCTTCAAAAATTATTGTTGGTTGGTAAGCTTCAAAAACGCGAAACAAACGGACTACAATATCTTGTACAACAGTTTTATTTGTTTGTCCGTAGATAGCAAATTTCATATTATATATTTAAGTATTTATTTAGGTAATCTGAGTTCTCTTGTAAATCGGTATGATAGGTGTCTTCTGCATGTTTAGATAGAATAGTATAACCATATCTGCGCAAATCTGACAACACCGTAGAGGTATTGATGCCATTAGTTTTTACTAACAACTGTGTTTTGTTGTTCCATCGGCTTAAGACTAAAACGCCAAACAAATGAACATTGTTTTGTTCTATTATCTGGCTAATTTCAGAAAAACTATATTGCTCTTCTTCTTTTTCTATCAAGAGAGAAACTCCTTTTGCAGTTACAAATTCAATCGTAGACCATTCAGTACATAAAGAATCTCTGCTTATAATCTTAACTATTTTACCTTCCGGATTTAGTAAAGGTAAGATGTTGCAATCATATTGTGCAAATATATCAAAATACTGAAAGGAATGTTTTTCTTCGTCTATATAGAAATATTCTAAGTCGTATAAAACATCTTCGATTGTGATAGCAGTATCATTTTCCAATAAGTCTTCTGCATAAATATTTCCTATCCATTTGCCAGTAACATCCACAATAGGTAAATGAGACCAATGATAACGAGTCAAAAATAGTTGAGCTTCAGTTATTTTTGTGTCTGTTGAAAAATAGGGAACTTCACTGTTTGAAGATGAGCTCAAAGTTGTCATAGCAATTCGCATTAGAATACTTATGCAAAATAATTAAAAATAAACTAATCACCCTGCATTATACTTTGTATTTTTGCTTTTAAATTTTCTGATTATGACTAAATTATCTGTAAATATCAATAAAATCGCGACTTTAAGAAATTCCAGAGGTGGTAATGTTCCTAATTTATTACAAGTAGCAAAAGATGTACAACAGTTTGGAGCAGAAGGTGTAACTGTGCATCCTCGACCAGACGAGAGACATATTCGTTATCAAGATGCCCGTGATTTGGTAGATGTTGTACACACAGAATATAATATCGAAGGGAATCCAATGGATAATTTTTTGAAATTAGTTTTTGAGTGCAAACCTACACAAGTAACTTTAGTACCGGATGCTGTGGATGCTTTGACGTCTAATGCTGGATGGGATACTGTAAAACACAAAAGCTTTTTGACAGAAGTAATTCAAGAGTGCAAACTACAAGGTATTCGTACTTCTATATTTGTAGACCCTGTATTAGAGATGGTAGAGGGAGCAAAAGTAGTTGGTACAGATCGCATTGAATTATATACAGAAGAGTTTGCAGCACAATATGCTTTAGGTAATGCGCATGCTATAGCACCTTATACAGCGGCAGCAGAGTTGTCTAATAGTTTAGGAATGGGAGTAAATGCTGGACACGATTTGAGTCTGGACAACATAGCATTCTTTAAAAATAATATACCAAACTTATTAGAAGTTTCTATTGGACATGCTTTAATTGCAGAGTCTTTATATTTAGGTTTGGAAAATGTAGTAAATATGTATCTAAGAAAATTAGCATAATGGAAAATATACTTTATTCAAATATTGAAGGAGAAGGTGGTATTCCAATGCTTGTGATTCATGGGTATTTTGGAATGTCTGACAATTGGAAAACTTTTGGACGTCAAATGGCTGAAAAAGGTTACGAAGTACATTTGTTGGATTTGCGAAATCACGGAAGAAGTTTCCATTCAGAAGATTGGTCATATGATGTGATGGTAGATGATGTTGTGCGTTATATGGATTACCATGCTATGTGCGATGCTATTGTATTAGGGCATTCAATGGGAGGAAAGCTTGCCATGAAATTAGCTACACGTTATCCAAGTAAAGTAGAGAAGTTAATCATAGCAGATATTAGCCCGCGTGCTTATGCACCACATCACCAAGAGATTTTTGAGGCTTTGTCGGCAGTAGATTTTTCTGCAAAACCTTCTCGACAAGAAGTAGAGCAAACAGTAGCAAAATATATCCCAGATATGGGAACTCGTATGTTTTTGATGAAAAGTTTGTATTGGAAAGAACCAGGTCAATTGGCGTTCCGATTTAATTTGGATGTGTTTATTAAAAACGATGAGGTAGTAGGTGAGCCTTTGGAAGATGGGGCAGAATATTTAGGAGAAACACTTTTTGTAAGAGGTGGAAATTCTAAATATATTCAAGAGAAAGATGAAGTGCTAATAAAAGAGCATTTTCCTTCTTCAAAAATTGAAACAATCCCAAATGTAGGTCATTGGTTACATGCTGAAAATCCACAAATGTTTTTCGAAATAGTCTATGCATTTGTACAATAGTCTTAAGCTACTCTGTAAAGAGTAGCTTTTTTTATTTCTTTCTTCAAAAAACAAGCAAAAAGTTTACTATCTTCCAATCGGAAGATAGCCCCATTATTTGATGGGTAATATGATGTGTTTTGTCGTTTCCTTCTGATTCAAAAAAATCTTCCCTTCTTTTTGATTTTTACTCCTTGAATTTTTCTATTTAAGCGATTAGAATCTTTTTATTTAGCTCTTTTTTCTTGTAACAAGTGTTTTTTCTCTTGTTTTTAGTACAGTTTATTAAAAAAAGAGAGTCTTTTTTTTAATGATTTTAAATGTTATTTTTAGTTTAATTAATTGGTTATTAGTGTTTTGTTTGTTTTTTATGAATAAAACATTTTGTTTAGCTATAGCCTTTAAGATCAGTAAATATGGGCATTTGTGCCAAATGCTTCAAGAATGCTTCAACAATAGTGCATAAATGCTCTAATAGAGCGGCTGTTTGCTGAAGGATTGTTGAGGTATTCTTGAGTTATTGTTGAGGTATTAGATAGTCTGATGTCTTTTTGTTGGTTTAGAGCTTCAAGAAAAGTTTAAAAAAACAGAAAAGAAAACGAAGACTATGGAGTTTGAATATTGAATATTGTTGATTTGGATATTATTTGTTTTTTATGATGATTTAGTGGTTATTTTTTAGTATAATATCGTATTGGTTGTTTTTTTGTTGATTAAAATAAGGTTATAGAGGTTGAATTGTTAAATAATACCTTTAAAAATTTGTAAAAATCCTTTTAATCTCTATATTTGATTATAGTAAATTATAAATAAAGTCGATTATGGTTAAAAAAGTATTATCGTTGTCTTTGTTAGCATTAATATCTACATCTGCTATGGCAGGGGGGTATCGTGTTGCTATGCAAGGAAATAAGCAACTTGCAATGGGACATACAGGGGTTGCTGTGATTAATAGTGCCGAAACATTGTTTTTTAACCCTGCTGGTGCTGTTTATTTAGAAGATAAATTTAGTTTTTCTGCTGGAGCAAGTGTTTTAGTAGCAGATACTAAGTTTCAGAATACAACTTATAATTGGGAAAATAAAACGCGTAATGTAGGTACTCCATTTTATTTTTATGGGAACTACAAAGCTACAGATTGGTTAAGTCTTGGTTTGGCTGTGTACTCACCATATGGTAGTGCGGTAGATTGGGATAAAGATTGGCAAGGGTCGCACTTGGTTAATAGTATCGATTTGAAAGCAATTTACTTTCAACCAACAGTATCGGTTAAATTGAGTAAGCATTTTAGTTTTGGTGGGGGACCTATCTTCGTAAATGGAGGAGTTACATTTGATAAAAATGTGTCGCGCAGTATGACGAATGAAGCAGGACAGCGTACTTCTGTTGAAGTGGAAGCAAAAAATGTACAAGCGTGGGGATGGACAGCAGGTTATATGGTAACTGTAACTGACAACTGGCGTTTGGGGATGAATTACCGTTCAAAAATTATTATGAAAGCAAGAGGTGGAGATGCAAGATTTAGCAATGTACCTGCTTTTGGACAAGGAATATTTAAAAATGGTAATTTTGATGCAGACTTACCATTACCAGCAGAGTTAACTGTAGGTACTTCATATAAATTAGGAAAATGGTTGCTTGCGTTTGATTACAACCGCGCTTACTGGAGAGAGTATAAATCATTAACGCTTAATTTTATTGATAATCCTGCAATTGGTACTTCTGTAAATGCAAGAAATTATAAAGATTCAAGTACCTACCGCTTAGGGGTGCAATACCAAGCAAATGATCAATTATCGTTAAGAACTGGATGGTATTACGATGAAAGTCCTGTACAACCTGGATACTTTGCTCCAGAAACACCAAGAAATGATTCAAGAGCTTATACAGGAGGTTTAACGTATAAGTTTAAAAATGGTTTAGGAATCGACTTAGTGTTCTCTTATTTACACTTTAGTGATACAAATAGTTCTTATGATTACTATGTTGAAGATGGTCAAAATGTATCATTTGGAGGAACATACAAAACAGCTGTTACAAGCGGAGGACTTGGCTTGTCATATAGTTTCTAATTTTTAACGACTTACGATTATGAAAAAAAGATATATTTATATATTGCCTATAGTAGCTATGTTAACAGCTGCTTGTGAACCAAATATTGAGGATAAAATAGACTCGGGAACATATTATGCTGGAGAGGCTAACTTTAGTTCGTATGTAGCTATTGGAAACTCACTTACATCTGGATTTATGGATGGAACAGTTTATAAATCAGGACAACAGAATTCGTTTCCAAATATTCTTGCAGGTCAGTTTAGAGTAGTTGGTGGAGGTGTGTTTACACAACCTTCATACGCTGAGGATATAAATAACGTGGGAGGTATGATGGTTGGTGGAAAAATAATTGGACCAACAAAAATGGTAGTGAATATGGCTCCAGGACCTGATGGACAACCAATAGGACCTGTGAATATTAATAAACCAATAGCTATTGAAGCAACAACGTTGCAAAAAACAGCGTATCACAATGCAGGTGTACCAGGAGCAAAAACTTTTCACTTGTTGGCACCAGGATATGGGAATATGGCAAATTTAGCAGCTGGAAAAGCGAATCCTTATTTTGTGCGTACAGCTACATCTCCTGACGTGACTGTGTTGGCAGATGCGATGAGTTTGAAACCAACATTTTTTACCAACTGGATTGGTGCAAACGATGTTTTGTCTTATGCAACTTCTGGAGGAGAAGGAGTGGATCAAAATGAAGTAGGTGGAACAAACCCTGCAACATATGGAGCTAATGATATTACACATGTGGGAGTGTTTAAACAATCTTATGAAGCAATTACAACTACTTTAACTTCGCAAGGAGCAAAAGGAGTGGTAGCAACTATACCAGATGTAACAGCAATTCCATTTTTTACTACTGTTCCATATAACCCATTATCACCACAATTGATAGGAGTTGATAATATTGATCAATTGAATCAGTTTGTAGGAATGTTAAAACAGATATTAACAGTAGCAGGAGAAGGTGATCGTTTACAATTGTTTAGTAAGGAGAAAGCAAATCCTTTATTAATTCAAGATAAAACATTGAAAAATATGGGGCCTATGTTGACAGCAGCAATAAAAGGTTTAGTTGCTTCAGGACAGTTTCCGTTACCTATTACAGAAAAAGAAATAGAATTTATAGGTACAACCTATGGACAAGCTCGTCATGCTACAGCAAAAGATTTAATGCTGTTGACAAGCAAAGGACAGATAGGAATACCAGTAAAAACGGGGAATGTAGCGATGGATGCGTTGTTGAAAAAAGGAGTGACTTATCCAATTGATGATAGTTTTGTGTTGAATCCAGTAGAGCAAGCAAAAATAAAAGATGCAACAATGAAGTTTAATGGCATAATTCGTGCTGTAGCTGAAGGAAAAGGATTAGCTATTGCAGATATGAATGCAATTTTGAATCAAGCCGTAGCAGGATTGCGTGTTGAGGATGGACAAATTTATACAGCGGACTATTTTAAAGGAATGGGTAACTTGAATACAGTAATGTTCTCTTTGGATGGAGTACACTTAAATGCAAGAGGTTATGCATTTATATCTTCTGAAATATTAAAAGTTATCAATAAACATTTCAAAGCAAATATTCCATTAGTTAATCCAGCAGTTTATCCAGGACCTACTTTAGTGGTAGGAAATAACTAACTTTGTCATGTAACATAAAAATAGAGCAATGGGATTTATACTAAGATTATTAGCAACAGGAGTAATAGTAGTACTACTTTCAAAATTTTTACCAGGAGTAGGAGTAGATAGTTTTGTAACAGCATTATGGGTAGCATTTGTATTAGGAATACTGAATGCAATATTAAAACCTATATTGGTGTTCTTGACTTTACCTGCAACAATCATCTCTTTGGGGCTTTTCTTATTTGTCATTAATGCAGTAATTATTCTGCTCGCAGCTAAGATGGTTGATGGTTTTACTATATCGAGTTTTTGGACGGCACTTCTGTTTAGTATTGTATTGACATTTTGTCAATCAATCGTGAATGGGATGTTTGATAAAAGATGATTGATGAAGACGTTAAAATTTTATTAGTTGAAAGACAATTGTTTAAAAACTTGGTTGGGTTGTAAAAATAATTTATTTTTGCAACCCAATTTTATATGTAAATACATCAAAAATGAATATTACAAGAAATAACGTAGATGCTCTTAATGCAATCGTGACTATCGAGCTTGCAAAAGAAGATTTTCAAGGTAATGTAGACAAAGTATTGTCTAATTATAAAAAAAATGCAAGTATCCCTGGATTTAGAAAAGGTGCTGTGCCAATGAGTTTAGTTCAAAAACAATACGGAAAAGCAGTATTGTTTGAAGAAGTAAACAAAATTTTGCAAGAAAAATTAAGCAACTACCTTGTAGAAGAGAAACTTGATATTTTAGGTAATCCACTTCCTGTTGCAGGTGAAGACTTTGACTGGGATGCTGATGTTCTTAAATTTGACTTTGAATTAGGATTATCTCCAGAGTTTTCTGTAGAATTAGATACTAAAAAGAAAGTAACTAAATTCAATATCGTTGCTGACGACGCTATGTTGGATGAACAAGTAGAGTACATTCAAAAACAATATGGTAAATTGATCTCTAAAGAAGTAGTTGAAGAAACTTCTGAAATGGTAGGTACATTTACAAATGAAGAGGCTGGAATCAACCACGATACTCAAATTGCAGTGAGTGAGTTCAGAACAAAAACAAACCAAAAGAAATTCTTAAACAAAAAAGTTGGTGATCAAGTTTCAGTAAGCACAAAAGGTTTATTTGATGACGATCACAAACTAATGGATTACTTAGGATTAGGACATGATGGAATTCATGGATTAGAAGTTGATGTTGTATTTACAATTAAAGAAATCAACGAAAGCGAAAAAGCTGAGTTAAACCAAGAGTTATTTGATAAATTGTTTGGAGAAGGTGTTGTAACATCTGTAGAACAATTAAAAGAAAAAATCAAAGAAGACGCTGAGAAACAATTTACTGGACAAGCAGATCAAAAATTTGTAAACGACGTATTTGAGCACATCTTAGAAAACACTTCATTTGAATTACCAGCTGAATTCTTGAAAAAATGGTTAATGGGAGCAGGAGAAACTCCATTAACTGCAGAAGAAGCTGCTGAGGAGTACGCTAAATCTGAAAAAGGTTTACGTTTCCAATTAGTTGAAGGTAAAGTAATGAGCCAATTCGACTTACAATTAAACTTTGAAGAAATTAAAGAATACACTACAAAATTAATCAAAGAACAATTAGCTCAATTCGGACAAACTGAACCAGATGCTAAAACTGTTGAAGATATCGTTGCACGTGTAATGTCTAACCAAGAAGAGGTAAGACGTATTTCTGAGCAAGTAATGAACGACAAAATGTTAGCTTTATTTGCTGAAAAAGCAAATGCTGATACAAAAGAAGTTTCTTACAAAGATTTCGTTAAGGAAATGTACGGAGAATAATTTCCGGAAAAAAATAAGTATATTTGAGCGTCTTTCTGTAGAGAAAGGCGCTTATTTTTTTTAGCTTTATAATATAAATTGTAAAAAATGGATTACGGAAGAGAATTTAAAAAATATGCTACTCAACACCAAGGGATTAGTAGTATGTATTATGATAAAATAGTTAGTAGTATGACTCCATATATCATCGAAGAACGTCAAATGAATGTTGCTTCTATGGACGTATTTTCACGTTTGATGATGGATCGTATTATTTTCTTAGGAACGGGAATTGATGATTATGTTGCTAATATTATTCAAGCACAATTATTGTTCTTAGAAAGTATTGACAACTCAAAAGACATCAGCATTTATATTAATTCACCAGGTGGAGGAGTATATGCTGGTTTGGGTATTTATGATACAATGCAATTGGTAAAACCGGATGTAGCTACTATTTGTACAGGTATGGCAGCATCTATGGGAGCTGTGTTGTTGTGTGCAGGTGCAGATGGAAAACGTTCTGCTTTACCACATTCAAGAGTAATGATTCATCAACCACTTGGAGGAGCACAAGGACAAGCATCTGATATTGAAATTACAGCTCGTGAAATATTAAAATTAAAAGAAGAGTTGTACGAGATCATTTCTAAGCATTCTGGACAATCAATGGAAAAAGTACACCATGATAGTGATCGCGATTACTGGATGATTGCGCATGAAGCTAAAGCGTACGGAATGATTGATGAAATCTTAACAAGAGGATAAGTAAATATGGCAAAAGAAGAGATGAGATGTTCGTTTTGTGGACGACCAAAGTCTGAAACGAATATTCTTATTGCAGGTATAGATTCTCATATTTGTGATCGATGTGTTGATCAAGCATATGGAATCGTGTTGGAAGAGAATAACAGCGAAGATCTTGATAAATTGTCAAGTGAATTATTGTTGAGAAAACCAAAAGAAATACGTGCTTTTTTAGACGAGTATGTTATCGGACAAGACCAAACAAAACGTGTTATGTCTGTAGCAGTCTATAATCACTATAAAAGATTATTGCAACAACAACGCAATGAGGATGATGTAGAGATTGAAAAGAGTAATATTTTAGTGGTAGGTCAAACAGGTACAGGAAAAACGTTGGTAGCTAAGACTATTGCGCGTATGCTTGATGTACCGTTGGCTATTGTAGATGCTACAGTATTGACGGAAGCAGGGTATGTGGGAGAAGATGTGGAAGGTATATTGACGAAGTTATTACAAGCTGCTGATTATGATGTAGAGCGTGCTGAGCGAGGAATTATCTTTATTGATGAGATTGATAAGATTGCTCGTAAAAGTGATAATCCATCTATTACACGAGATGTGTCTGGAGAAGGAGTACAACAAGCTTTGCTGAAACTATTGGAAGGAAGTGTAGTAAATGTTCCACCTAAAGGAGGACGTAAGCATCCAGACCAAAAGTTTATTGAAGTAAATACAAAAGACATTTTGTTTATTGCAGGTGGTGCATTTGATGGTATTGAACGAATAATATCTAAGCGTTTAAATTTCCAAGCAATTGGCTATACAGCAGCGAAGGAAAATGAACAAGTAGATAGAGCTAATTTAATGCAATACGTTATTCCAAAAGATATTAAAGACTTTGGGTTGATTCCTGAAATTATTGGACGTTTGCCTGTATTGACTTATATGGATCCTTTGGATAAGGTAACATTAAGAGCTATTCTGACAGAGCCTAAGAATGCATTGATTAAACAATACGAAAAGTTGTTTGAGATGGATGACATCGCTTTTAGTATTAGTGATGATGCTTTAGACTTTATGGTAGATAAAGCTTTAGAATATAAATTGGGAGCTCGTGGATTGCGCTCGTTGTGCGAAGCTATTTTGACAGATGCAATGTATGAATTACCAAGTGAAGATGAGGTACATAGTTTGCATGTGGATAAAGAATATGCAGAACACGCACTAAACAAAAATTTACTACAACGCCTGCAAGCAGGTGTTTAAAATAAAAATAAGCCGGTTTAAGCCGGCTTATTTCATTCAAAAATATTCTTTTTCACAGAAAATTCTTAATTTGAATTGATAGACTTCGGAAACAACAATTTTGCAACCAATCCAAATTATTAGATTAGAATAAAACCGAGTACCAACAAAATACTACGATTTCGGGTGCTAAGGTACTTGTTCCTTTTTAGATTGTTTTACGGAAATCCTCATTTAAGAGATTTTTTTATGTTTTGTGAACAATTAGATGATACCTAAGTCCTTTACCAGACTTATTAAATGCGTGGTATTTCGAGAGTTGAAAGTAGTTTTCAACTTACTTATTCTTTTTTCAATGCTACTGATACTTGCTACAGAAGAATCATATTCTTTTAATTTGGCGCTAATATCGTTTTGAGAAAAGCCTTGCGATAAAAAACGTAAAATTAATAGGTCTTCTTCTTGTAAAATAAGAGAAGTAGAATTTTCGGTTACGTCTTTAATGTCTGAAGAGAGATAGGGAATACTATCTTCTGTTTGTATATAGGTAATGGCATTTAAAAGATCTTCAATACTATTACGACCTTTACTGATATAAGCATTTACCTTTAGGCGATCAATCAAATCACTTACTTCTATGTATCTATTTTCTATAGAGTAAACAATAATCTTTAGCGTAGGATTATATGTTCGTATTAATGAGATTAAGTCAGCACCTCCTTTTAATTTTGTTTCTCTATAATCTTCTTGAAAAGATAAATCAGAAATAATTAAATCAAAAGGGGCTTCATTGTTTGCTGCACTTTGTATTTTTAACCAAGCATCATCACAGTACTTTGTACTGTATATTTCAGTTTGAGAAAAGTTCTTTGATAAAGCTTGAACAATTCCCATATTAATGCTGTCATAATCTTCTACTACTAATATCTTTTTAAACATAGTTCTTTTTTGGTAATTGAATGTTGTATTTGACTCCTATTGCATTTTCTTTATCAAAAATAAATGTTCCGCCTATATTAGTTATGCGGTTTTCCACATTTGATAGACCATTTTTTGAATTAATGTTTGTTTGAATGATTCCAACACCATTATCAGAATAAAATATATTGTAAAATTTATTCTCTTCTGAGAATTTAAAGACAACTAAGGTAGCCATGCTATGTTTTTTCATATTAACCAATAGTTCTTGGATCACTCGGTATATAGTGATTTTTTGATTTGGATCTAAATTGTCCCAATTGAATTTATGAAGTCCTGTAATGATGATTTGACAAGAAGCAGTATTGTATTCATTAAATAAATTTGTCAAGTGATTGATAAATGTTTGATCTGTAGCAATAGAGCTGTGTTGTAAAGAGATATTTCTTGCCTTTTTATAGATAGCTTCTAAGTCTGCTACTAAATGATTTTTTGCTTCAGGATTGTCAAGGGTAAAGTTTTGTATATAGGTAAGGGTATTAAATACATCATTAGCAAGTTCGTCATGAATTTTTTTAGCAATATTAGTTTCTGTTTTATAAGCCTGCTCTATTTTTTCTGTTCGATGGCGTTGTTTTATTTTTCGATAAGTATATGAGATAATCAAACTTGCCAATATAGCTGTGATAAGTAAGACTAAAATGGTATTATCTTTTCTGATGGCTATAAGTTCAATGTGCTGTAAGGCAAGTTTTAATTTTGTGTTCTCTTGTTCATGTTGTTCAAAATCATAACGAATTTTTGCAAATTGATTTTTAGCCTGTTGATTTGTTGTGTATATTTCTTTAGATAATTCAATGTACTCCTTTAGATAAACTGAATTATTTGGTGCTTTTGATTTGATTAGATATTCAAGTGATTGAAGTTTATCTTTATGACTTTTTGATTCAATGGAATTGTGATAAGCTTCTAAGGCATATTGTTGAGCAGTACTATAATTTTGATTTAAGACGTAGTATTCAGCAAGAGCAATGTAACTTCTATATAAGTCATTTGGATTGCCGTGTACTAAACGTATTGCTAAAGCTTGTTTTAGCTCTTTTAATCCCTCTTTATGGTTTTTTAGATATAATGCCTTACCTAAGTTGTTTAGCACTCTTGCTTGTTCTAAAGGAGAGTTCTGTAATGTATTTGCCGTATTTATTGCTTGCAGTATTGTGATTGCACTGTCGTATTCTTTAAGAGCAATTTTGTTTAATGCAATATTGTTATGAATAATCGCTTTGGTCTGTTCATCAGAAGCTAATTCTAATGATAGTGTGTAATACTTATTAGCAAGTAGGTAATCATTTAATTCAACATAACAGTTGGCTAATGCATTATATAAAAAAACCTTATAAGAGGTATCTTTTGATTGTATTTTGGTAAGCTCTTGGGTTAATATTTCTTGTGCACTATTAGGATCACCAATGGTTAGGTATATCGTTGAAATCTGAAGATTATTGTAGGTGATACTTTCTGTTTTGTTACTTTTCTCGAAGTATTGATTTGCTAATAAATAAGTATTAAAAGCACGATCGTACTTGTTTAAAGCTAATAAACTATCAGCTGTATTCTGATAATTATAAGCAAGATTTAGTTCTTGTGTTTGGATAGATGAATCAACTTCTCTTTTACAAGCAGTAAAGAAAAGAGTTGTTATTAGAATGAATAAAAAATTCGAAGAATGAAAAAAGGGTAAGATACTTTTCATTCTTCGAATTTAAGGTTTTATTTGATTCCTATTTTATTATTTTTTAGGAGGGGTAATTGGAGTTTGTCCCCAATCATTGTTGTCATGTTCTTCTTTAATCGATTTAGGTTTTTTGGGAGGAGTAATTGGAGTATTTCCCCAATCGTTGTTCTCTTGCTCTTCTTTAATCGACTTAGGTTTTTTAGGAGGAGTAATTGGAGTATTGCCCCAATCGTTGTTGTCTTCCTCATCTGTATTTGTAATCGCATTGTTTTTTTTAGGAGGTTTGATAGGTGTATTTCCCCAATCATTATTATCCTGCCCATTTTCTTCAATATTTGTTTTCACTTCTTTTGCAGAGTCAAACTGTTTGTCATCCTTTTCACAACTAATCATAGTTAGTGTGATTATTCCTAATAGCATCGCTATTTGTACACTTTTTTTCATACCATTGATTTTAAGTTAAATTCGAAATACACTATTAACTGTTGAAGGAGCAGGGTTGGAAAAAGTAAAATAAATAGCTCCTATAATATTCTATTTACCTCTTTCAACCCATATGAATGTTTTGTATTTTTGATAGATCACAACATGTTTTATGGCTTTCGATATGACAAATTAATGGCGATATGAAAGAATTAATGTGTTGTGATTCTGATGATTCTGATAATTCCGTTTGATAGCACTATTACTATGACTTTATTAACGATAAATGATTATATAAGCAGTTTACGACAGCATATAGAAGAAGTAAAGCTTTTGGCGCAGTATAATACTTTGTTGTCTCCTTCGCCAGCACAACTCAAAGAGTATTGTCTTTCTCTTTGTAATAGTGACCATCTATCTATAGTAGATCGTGACATTTTGAGTGTTTTTTTAAAATGTGAAAACAAGGGCTTACCTGATATAAAAAAGCAATTACAGAAGATAGATATTGATCGATTTAAACCAATCCAGTATTTTATAAATGGAAAAACGATGACCCCTAAAAGTCAGACTGTAATTGAAGTAATTGCGATATTGTATAACTTTGAATTAAGACCTTTAGGTAAGTTTAGAAGTAAAGGAGTACAAGGAAGTATTGAATTCTTAAAGAATGAGAAAAAATATATTTCTGTATTGGAGTACGATGAAGAGCTGGATTTGAATGATCAGATTGAAGAGCTTCAACGAATTTATAATGTAGTAATGACAAGGCAACTGAAGATTTTATCAATCCTAAAAGAAACTATGTCTCAAAAATATACCTGTGGATTTGAAGATTTATAAGCAAAGTTTGTTGCAAATAAAAAGAGGTTAAGAAAGAATGTTTATTCTTCCTTAACCTCTTTTACTCAATTATAACATCTTTGATAGAACGTATTATCCTGCCATATTCCATCGATCAAATTTTAGTCCTTGTTCAGTCAGTTTGAAATAAAACCATTCGACATATTCATCTTCTGAGTGATAGCTTGAATATCCATCATTGAAGTCGCTAAATATCTCACTATGCTTAATACGCCCTCCAGATAAAATAACTTCAGTATTGGTAAACTTGATATAGTAAATAGAAATAGCGTCTCCATTGTCAATAGTTACTTTGTATAGCCCCTCTTTTTGTGTCCAATTAATTCCATCTATATTACAAGTGTTTAAAATATCTTTAAACCCCTCCATTAGATTGGTATCTTTCTCTTTGATAGGGACAAATTTATCAAAGAGTGCTTTGTTGTTAGTGTTGACAATTCTTTTTAGCTCTTTTAAATCATTGAGCGCTTTAGTACGTATATCTTTCTTCTGAGCTTCTATTTTTTTGATTAAATCAATTTGTGCGTTTTCATGTGCATCTAATACGATTGTACTATTTGAACTTACAGGAGTATACCAGTCCATTAAATCAAAGTAGTCAGCGTAGATTCCTTTGGTAAACACATAACCTTTTCTTGCTAAGATTTCGTTGCGCAATAGAGCAAGTTCTTCAACTGATTTGGAAACAAGTTCTTTTTCTGTGTATTTTGTTAATGGCTTTTGTTTGTTTTGGCCATAACTTATGGTTGTAAAGGATAATAGAATGAAGCTACAAATAAAAATTAATTGTTTGAATGAGGTCATGTTAGCTATATTGTTTTAGTTTTTTGATTAAATAAAGCTACGCTTTTTATGGTTATATTATTTTGGGAGTTTAGAAATAAATTATTTGTTTCGTCTCATATCTAAAGGACGTATCCCTGTAAATTCGTAAAAAGCATTACTAAACGCACCTAAGGTAACATATCCTACAGTGTTAGCTATCTCGCTTACAGAATGTTCTGTTTTCATTAATAATTCAATAGCCTTAACAATGCGTAGCGTTTTTAAGTATTGTAAAAAAGTAATTTGTAATTCTGCCTGAAAAAGTCTCGACATAGAACGTTCACTCATATTGAATTGATTGCTTAATGCAGTTAAACTTAAGGGGAGTCCGAAATAAATATCCAGATAATCTGTAATTTTTATCATGCGTGGATTATCACTCAGGGGTAATTGCAATTGCATATTCTTATGCTTGAATGAGGGTAAGATATTTTTTAAGGCTTGTATAAAGACAAAGTTGGGAGTGTCTGGATTTATCATTTGCTCTTGCCAACAAATAGTATAATTTATCATTTCTATTAATAGATCTGAGGCAGCGTATATTCCTAATGTAGTGTAAAAAGGATCTTTCTCATCGTCTGATGTATAGAAATAAAGTGAATGTAGGACTGTAGCAGAGTGACTTAATCTCAAGATATGCGGTATACCCTGTGGAATCCAAAAGAAATATTTAGCAGGAACTACATAAGTAGTTGTATCAACTGTTACGTAAGTAATTCCTCCTTCAATATAAGTTAGTTGACCTTTTTGGTGTTGATGAAGCGGGTATCGCTTTGTTGATTTTTCATGTGAGATAAAAACGCCATCTGAAACACTGTCGATGAACTCTAAGGAGTCAAGGATTTTCATATTTGATTAGAAAGTTTTGGAATACAAAAATAGAGAATGATTTTGTCTGTTTTGAATAAAAAATTGACTATTTAAGAAATACAAGATATATGGTCCTCATTATACTTTTGTCCGATTTTAAAAACAACGTATGAAACCAGGGAATATCCACACATTAGCTGTTCTCACCAGCTTTGTAACAATGGGGTATAGTCAATCTATTTCTCTTCCAATTTCCAATAGAGATACTATCCAATTGACCATAAAAGAAGTGTGGCAACAAACAGACTTATACAGTAAAAAAGCTTTAATACAAAATAAAGAGCAACAGATCCGAAAAGAGAATACTGCTGATGCACGAATGGATAGATACCCTGTATTTAATGTGTATGGACGCGTAGAGAAAGCAAGTAATATTCCTGTTTATACAAATGGAATATTTAGTAAACCAGAACAGCATGATGTAATTCATACTTTATATAACACAGGAGCTTCTATGTATCTTAATTTATATCAAGGTAATCGTCAGAATTTAGAAATAGAAGAGCGTCAAGCTTTAGAAGATAAAGCGGCAATAGTGACAGATATGACTAAGTCAGAAGTACGTCTTGAAGCAGTTAAGAGTTATTTGACATTAGCTAAATTAGCTCGCTTTGCTGAGGTAATAACAGCTGATATTGAAGAACACAAAGAACAGTTGAAAGAGATAAAACAACTCTATACAAATGGAGTTGTTTTGAAAAGTGATGTATTACGCGTAACAATGGAAATATCAAAACGTGAGATGACGTTGATACAAATACAGAATGATAGACTTATCGAAAATCAGAAATTGATCTTGTTGACAGGGAGAAAAGATACAGATTTTATAAAAACACAAGATATCTTTAAGGAACAAGGAGAGTTAACATCTTATGAGGAGGAATTAACCACAGCATTAAATCATGGTTATAAACATCTGTTGTCTGAAGAAGATTTAGCACTTAGTGTAATTGAAAAAAAGAAAGTAAAAACAAATATTCGACCAAGTATTGGTTTGATAGGAAACTTTACAATGGCTAACCCACAGATTTTTTTATATCCCTATAATCCCAATTGGTATAGTTTAGGAACAATAGGAGTACAGGTGTCATTTCCTATTTCCAATTTATATCATAATATTCATAAGGTGCGTAGTAAAGCCTTAGAGTATGAAAAAGAAGAAATACAACATCACCAAGTGCAAGACCAAATTAAACAAGAAGTACAACAAGCTTATTTAAAGTATAACGAATCTTTAGTGCAAATAGATGTTTGTACCAAAAATAAAGAACAAGCAGCAGAAAATGCACGTATTACCAAAAGTACTTATTTTAATAAAATCTCTTTATTGACAGATTTATTAGAAGCAGATGTACAACATCTACAAACACAATTTGAATTAGAAGCTGCCAAATTAGACAGCATTTATAAATATTACACGCTTCAATTTGCTAAAGGCTTATTATAATGGATATTAAAACTCGAATCAAGATTACTGACCGCCTAATTACACGTATCACACGTTATATTGCCTCTCTTGTTATTATAGTTGGAACTTTTTGGGGAATGCATACGCTATGGATGTATTGGAAGTACGAACAGACCAATGATGCACAAGTACAAGAATATATTAACCCTGTTATTTCAAGAGTTGGAGGATATTTAACAGAAGTGCGTTTTGAAGAAAATCAATTAGTAAATAAAGGAGATACTTTACTTGTGGTAGATAATAGAGAGTATACTTATGATCAGGCAACAACTGCTGCCGAGATAGCTAAACAGTATGCGCAAATCAATGAATTAGAAGCTCGTCAGTATACATTAAAACAAACGGCTGCAGCGGCGAGTAGTCAGATACAAGGACGTGAATCAAAATATCGCCAACAAGAATTAGATTATAATCGCTATAAGAAACTATATGAGGCAGATGCAGCTACTGCCCAAATGTTGGAGGAAAAACAAGCTCAAGTAAATATGGGGCAAAGCGAATGGAGAAGTAGTGTAGAGAATGCTAAGGCTGCTACAGCGGGAATTTCTGACATAGAAGCACAAAAACAAGTGATTCAAAAAGAAATATCTCGTTTGCAAGAACTTGAAAAATATAAAAACTTGAATGTAGGGTATACTGTTATTACAGCTCCTTACCGCGGGAGAATGGGAAAGAGAAGTGTAGATTTAGGACAAATGATTTCTTTAGGAGAAGTACTAACTTATATGGTTAATGACGAGACTCCTAAATGGATTGTAGCAAACTATAAAGAAACACAGATCCGAAATATACAAGTAGGAGATGAGGTTGATGTTGCAGTAGATGCTTATCCTGATACGGATTTTAAAGGTAAAGTTATTTCTATTGCACCAGCTACAGGTTCAAGCTTTTCTTTATTGCCTCCAGATAATGCTACTGGAAACTTTGTAAAAATAGTGCAGCGTATTCCTGTGCGAATAGAAATTGTATCTCCTGCACATGCAGAAGATTTATTGAAAGCAGGAATGAATGCCAATGTTTATATTTCCAAAAATCAGATACATGGCAAATAGTAAATCATCTGATTTGTTTGTTGATTGGGTTCCAGAGTGGATGGTACGCATTATTCTTTTTGTACTTTTAATGCCAAGTATTGTCTTGTTTTTCCTGCCAGCTGCTAATGCTAATGCAGCTGCAGGATACTTTGGATGCGATTTACGCGATATACAATTTTCTGTTTCTTTACTTTATGCAGGGTTTGTTTCTTTTTATAGTTTGGAACGTCGTTTTTTTACATATTTAGCAACCAAAGAGTATTTTATTATTTTCAATGTATTACAGATAGTGGGATGTGTGGTATTGTACAATACACAGGCGCTGTGTATTATTTTTCCTATTCGTTTTTTACAAGGAATGTTATTTGCCAGCACTGTTAATTTGTCTATTTCCACGATGTATGCACGTTTAGAGAGTTCAAAAGCAAGAGAAATTAGCTTTTCTTGTTTTTATGGAATATTAATTTGTGCAACTCCTGTCAATCAATTAATCACTTCAGATATAATAGATCAATATGATTATGCTTATTTATATAAAATAGCATCTTTTTCTTTTATTCCTGGTCTTTTGCTTATTCTGCTTACCATGCGTTTTGTTAGATTAAATAGAAAGCTCCCTTTGTACGGATTAGATTGGGAGAGTTTTGTTTTGTTTGCTGTAGCAGTTGTCTTATTGGGCTATGTTGCAATTTATGGACAGCAGTATTATTGGTTTGAAGATGCAACTATCCGAATGGCAGGTTTAGGTATTCTGTTGGCAATGCTATTTTTTGTGTGGCGACAAAAACATTTGAAACGCCCTTATATCAATTGGAATGTTTGGAACTATAGAAACTTTAAGATTGGACTTGTCTTACTTTTTATTCTTTACCTCTGTCGTTTTGCATCAGGAATTACAAATGTACACTTTGTGCAATCGCTTCGATTAGATCCTAAGCACCTTTCATACTTAAATGTATTCAATTTAATAGGACTTATTGCAGGAGTAGTACTTGCATGTGTTTGGTTAATACAAAAGCGCGCTATGCGTCTTATTTGGAGTTTAGGCTTTTTGTTCTTACTTCTATTTCACGTAGGCATGTATTTACAATTTGCTCCTACAGCAAATCAAGATTCTTATTTTGTTTTGTTGTTTTTTCAAGGAATAGGAGTAGGGGTATTGATGGTACCAATTATTATTTATTGTGTTGCTTCTGTACCTCTATCACTTGGAGCTTCAGCAGCAGCAGTATGTTTGGCTGTCCGTTATTTTGGGTACACCTGTAGCATAGCTATTATGAATTATTATAGCTTGTATAGTTCAAACAGACATTTAAGTCGTTTTTTAGACTACTTTAATGATTCTAATCCTATGTTGCAAAGTAAGTTGGCTCAAACTACTGGAAAATTGCAAAGTAGAGGTTTGTCACATACAATAGCACAACAGGCAAGTGATAAATTGTTATTGAGTGATTTGAATAAACAAATAACGTTGAGGTATGCAATGGATTATTTCGAACTACTGAGTTGGCTTTTAGTCATCATCCTAATTTTAGTCCTTTTTACGCCTTATTTAAGTAAAACGTGGGTGTATTTAAAATCAAGAACAGTGTCTCCATTTTAGGGGGCACTATAAAATAAAAAATCCCAAGCGTTAACTTGGGATTTCTTGTACTCGAGGCGGGACTTGAACCCGCACGAACATTACTGTTCACTGGATTTTAAGTCCAGCGTGTCTACCACTTCCACCACTCGAGCGTCTTGATATAGACTGCAATACTACTTCTGTA
>JAITMD010000020.1 GCA_031277535.1 Flavobacteriaceae bacterium | reverse complement strand
CTCCCGTGAATTGGGGTGTGAAATGAGGTGGATAGTTCTTCTTGTTTTCATTAGAAAATTGATTATTAGCCATTTGAGTTAAAAGTTAGAGTAAAAAAGGTGGTGGATTTTGTGTTTTTTTCTTCTTTAAAGGTTAATTGTGGTAGAAAAAATGTGAAATTGGGTGGGAAAATGGGTGGAGGGAATGGTTTAAAGGGATGTTTGGGGATCTCTAATAAAAAAATCCCTTTTTAAAATCTACATCTTAAAAAGGGAATCATCTATTTTTATTGCAAATAATAATCTGCCTCTATATTATTTCTATCATTTACTCCAACATTCTAAATGAATTAATAATCTTATCCATTTCTACTTTGTGCTTTTCTTTTTTAGTATTTAGAGTCCAAACCAATATTTGATAATAATCTGTTTTACCTTTTATCGCTGCAAAATTATAAAAAACGTCTAATCCTGAAACTGAAGCATCAAAATTAACCACATAAGCATTAGCCCCATTAATATTTTTTGCTTCTAACAAAATAGGGGTATCTACTTTTGCCTTTTGTAACAAAGCTAAGTAAGTCAAATCAGCATATCCTTTAAAATCTTTAGTAAACTGATCACCTAAGCTGTTCTGATTTTCTTCAAAAAACTGATTAACTTCATTAATTGGTTCTTTTATCACTATAACATATAGTTCTTGATTAGCATCTTTAAATTGCACTACCGCTTCTGGATGCAATTCTGTCGTTTTGACTAATGTTGAAGGAATATCAATGACACATTGCTCATCCACATGAATTTCTTGCGTTTGATCTTTTTTATTACAAGCCCCCATTATTAAAGTAAACACTAATCCAAGAGTAAAATACTTTCTCATTTTTGATTTCTTATCTATAGTTCTTATTCCGTTATCTTTATTTGCGAATCGTAATAGTACGATTAGATAAATCGTCAATAATAGCAAGAGATTCTACACGCACTCCTTTATCTTCTATTAATTGTCTTCCGTTTTGAAATGCTTTTTCAATAATGAAGCCCATACCTACCAAATTTGCACCTGATTGTTGAATAAGGTCTAAAACTCCAATAGCCGCATTACCATAAGCAAGAAAATCATCTACGAATAATACATTATCTTCTGGTCTTAAAAAATCATTGCTAATAATTACGTCATACGTTCTATCTTTTGTAAAAGAATGGATTTGGGTATGCAAAATATTTTCCATAGTTGTAGGCTTCTTCTTTTTTGCAAAAACAACTGGTAGGTTTAACAAATAACCCGTCATAATAGCTGGAGCAATACCACTTGCTTCAATCGTCATAATCTTATTTACATTAGTACCTGCAAATCTTCTAACAAATTCCACAGCTATAGATTTCATTAATACAGGATCCATTTGATGATTGATAAAACTATCTACTTTTAAAATACCTCCATCAAAGCACTTTCCATCTTGTAAAATTCTCTTATGTAATAATTCCATTGTTGTCTTGTTCTATTAATTTTAATTGGTACGAAATTACGCAATCCTACTTGAAGTACAAGTTGGAATAGTATAGATCTATTTCAAATATCATTTATAATTTCCGTTTAATAGGTCTTATGTAATCAATTTTGAATTCTCTAATAACACTATTAGGATATTGTGTAATTCGCTCTCTTATCGTATCATTTTCAGGAGGCCCACCCTCCAGTGATCTATACGCCTCTTTTAGTACAATTTTTGATCTATCTTTTTTCTCTAAATCAGCAACTATATAAAAGAAATATCTCCCAGATTTATACTTAACTGTATCTGTTTCTTTTAATTTTTTACTTTCAAACTGATAGGCAAACACAGTATTAGGCGAATTATCATAATGATATACCTTGCGTTCTTCATCATATATTAATGGTTTATCATGATACTTAAGTCTTCTTTTATTAAATTCTAATACTCTGTCTTGTTCCACCTTATTAAGTGCTTCTGTAACATCTTGAATATTAGCCTTTATATCAAATTCTTTATCAGAAATAGTATAAACCACTCCATACCGAGGTATTTGTGAAGTGGCCATAAAAGCAAATACACTAACTGCTACAATACTATTTTTAAATAAGAAAGAAATACTTTTCTCTTTTGTTGTATTAATAATATGATATGAAAAAAACAAGATAGGTAATGCTATATAGTCAGTATAATCAACTACACGAGAAATATTCAATCCAAAAATATGATTCATCATACTAATAAATGATGTAGCTAATTCTGATTTGAAAAACACAAAACTTATGGCTACTAAGTAGTGTATTGCTTTTGAATACCTATAAAAGAAACAAGAAAAAAAATAAGCAAAAGCAAATAGCCCTGCAAAATCAGAAAGTTTGCCTGTAAAAGCGTTATTAAATGTTTGCTTCAAAACAAAATCATTTAAGAGTAACACTATAACAGATAAAACAAACCACTTATTACTTAGTTTACTTTTCAATAGATCTTGCTTCATTTTTTTATACTAAGATAAATAAAAAACCCCAAGAGCGACAATCTTGGGGTTTTTCTAACAAAAATAAACTAACAACTCAATAAACAACAAATACATAAAGCATTGTGCAATTACATTGAATTAAAATATAGTGTGCGACAACAATACACTATATTAAATTTTTATATTATCTCAATAATTTGTATTCAAATCTTGGGTATCCTCTCTCTCCTTTTTCATTCATAAAATTCAAAACTCTCATTTTATAGAAATTTCCTTTTGTATCTTTTATTACATAAAACACGTCATTAAATAGCTTTTTATCATTTGCTACATCTCTCCAAGTACCACCAATTGTTCTCAGATCATTATCAAATAACTTTTGATCTATATCTTTTAATTCAAAATTCTTATAGTAATTTTTATTCTCTTTGGGAATAGTCAACTTATATGCGACAACACCACTGTAACGATTTGTCACAATAAAATCTGAGAAACCATATGATCCCTTTGGATCTCCATTCTGATCTACTGTATTTGTAAAAACAGTGAAGTTTAAATCCCATTTATTACTTGATGGCTCTACATCTATAATAGCATTTGAATTAAAACTAAAGAAGTTAAAGTTAAAACCAGGCTTTTTAGGAATAAACACTTCCTTATGTTGATTTGAGTCTATATCTGCATATTGAAGTAAATATCCATCATTTTGACGTAAAACTCTTATCTTCTTCCACCCTCTTTCTTTACCTGTTACTTCTACAGATCCTGCTTGCACATTCCCTTTACCAGGTTCAAAGCCTAAATTCAACAAATAAACTTTATTGTCTAAATCTGAAATAGAGATTTCTTTAATAGCTGTTCTCTTTAAATCACCACTTGGAAAATCAATATATGCAATATTATCAGCTTCAAACGTACCAATCTTCACAAGGTTTTTCAAATCTGCAACATCACTTTCAGATACCTTATCAATATCCGTTTTATTCAATTGTCCTGCGGCCATATAAACAGACCCATTTAATTTAACTCTAAATTCGTTTCCACTATAAAAGGCTAAATCCCAAGAATCACGTCTTATAGGGTACATTGCTTTTCCTCCTAAATCTACATATACCTGATTTGGTTGTGCAGGCCCTCCTATCATTGGTTGCATTATCCCACCAATTGCCGTATCAAAACTCACAACCATTACATCATTCCCCTGTATCTTGACTTCTTGTGCACTATAATTTACCTTAGCAATATTAAACTGAATAGTTTTGTCAGTTCTATCGTAAGGATAGATTAAGTTTTGAAATAGAAAAGTTGTTTTGGTATCCCCTTTCTTAAAAGGAATAGTCAATACAGTTTGTTCTGTTTCTGGTATAGTTTTGAAATCTACATTATAAGTAGCTTTTACAGGAACTACTTTTATTTCGATAGAACCATCAACAAGAGCAACCTCTGAAAAAGCGACTTCTATTTCTTGTTTATCTTTAATTTCTCCATATGAAAATGATTGTTCTTTAAAAGCTACAATAAATTGTTTCTCTTCTTTATTGCCATTTTTAGAATCCTTTTCACATGATACTAAAAAGAAAACACTTAATAAAACAATACTAATCTGTCTAAAATATCTCATCTTTCCCATTCCTTAAAAACCTAACTTATATTGTAGCTTAACAAATAAACTACGTCCATACCCCAATTGCATCATTGATGCTGCATCCGCATGTGCTGTTCCAGAACTTGTTGAAGAATTCAAATACTTAATATCAAAAAGGTTTCGAACTCCAACAGTAGCAAATAACATATTTTTAAAGAAAGGATGTCTTACACTCGCATCTAACCAAGAATAACTTTGTTGTTTACCTTTAATATAATAGTCCCCAAACATATTTGTTTCCATCTTATATTTATACTCTTCACCATTATACTTATAATATAATGAGAATATAGTGCCTGTGCTTGGTAATTTATAACTTACATTAGCAGTAAACTCAGGGGTGTACAGAAATTTATCTGTTGCTTTGGGAGCTTTATACAATTGTTGAGCTGCTCCTGACATCGTAAAACCAATACCTACATCCAAGGTGTTCCATCTCAATTGATTCAAGAATGTGACTCCCATGTTTCTATACCTATCCACATTCTCATATTTGAATTTCAATCCATCAGGATTTACAACCTGAATAACTTCAATCTTATCACTAACATCTAAATAACGACCTGTTAGGCTACTATTAAACTCAATGTTCTCACTAATCTCAATGTTTTTCTTGATATTCAAGAATAGTGTTTTCCCTTGTTCAGGTTTAAGATTTGGATTTCCTTGAAGATCATGATTAACATCAACAAAGTAAGTATATAGTTCTTGGTAATTCGGCAATCTTGGAGAAGTACCAACTGTTGCTCTTACTTCATAATCATATGGCAAGACATATTTCAGCACCATACTAAAAGCGTGTTGACTGTCAAACAAATTTGAAGTCATCAAACGATATCCTGGTCTAATCATTAATTTAGGCAGAACATTAATCTCTGAAGAAGCGTAAAAGTCATAACTTCCCAACTTCTTCGCTTGTGGTTTTTCTCCTAAAGATTCTGTCATACTTGAATAACCATCTGTATGAGCAACTTCATAACCTACTTGAAACTTCGCGCGTTCCCATTTTATAAAATCACTAAAAGTTCCTCTTGAAAAGAAAACCTCTCTACTTTCATTTTTAAAAGAAGACTGATCAAACTTTTCATCATACTTAATGCGATATCTATAAGTATCTATTTCTCTTGTTTGCTTTTGAAAAGAAAACGACAAGTCAAAACGCAAAATATCATTCCAATTTCCTGAAGTGTTCAAATTATTAGCCCATCTTTTGGTATTTGTAATACGATCTAAAGCAACTGGATTAAATGTTTCGAATACTGGGTCTTCATTAAGGTCAAAAGTTTTATTGTAGTTTTTCATTCTTTCATCAAAAAACTCAAACTTGTAAAATACACGATAAGACTTATGGTGATAATTTAATAACCCCTTTATATTATTCTGATTCTTGGGTAACCATTCATGGCCACGCAAATCCTCGTCTCCATAATATGTAAAACCTTTTCGGTCATTGTACCATCCTTTAAAATCATTATGTGTATAACTTAGACTGGCATACAAATTATCATTGATATTATGACCTATCGTAATTCCTTGAACGTGCTTTCCTTTATTCTTCCAATCATATTCTTTACCAACAGACTCTTCTTGGGTGAAAAAATTAACATTCCAATCGTGTATATTATTTTTCTTAGTAATGATGTTGATAATTCCTGTTACAGCATTAGCACCATAATCAACTCCCATAGCCCCTTCAACAATTTCAATTTGCTCAATATCATCCAAATTTATCTGTGTCAAATCGGTGTTATTACCAAATCCTTCATCAGAAATCATTGGAACATTATCAATCAGAATAGTAAAATATTGTGCATCTAAACCAAACATTTTAACTGATGATTTACCTGTACCTGCGTTTGGTAAAATAGAAATGTTCATTACTTGATTTAATGCATCTGCTAAAGTAACTGCTCCTAAGTTTTCTAAACGCTGTCTATTTAAAACTGTTACATTATTCACAGCTTTATTAATAGATTGTGGACTATACTGTCCTGATATTACAATTTCTCCAAGATTGGTTCTTGGTGATGCGATACTGTCTTGGACTTGTGCATTTGCTATAGTACTACAAGCAAGCAAATTAACAAGAACAATAATTTTATTACGCGTCATTTATATTATAGGTATTTATTTAGAAAAACTCTCCCTGCAAATATATGTAAATAATCTTATTTAAAACGAATATAAATAAGATTATTTCTAAATAAAAAAAGACGAAGTATATACTTCGTCTCTTATAGCATTATAAACTAATTATTAATTCTGAGGTAAAAACACTTCTGCCATCATACAGCGTGCACTTCCACCACCACAAGCTTCAATTGTATCTAAGCTACTATGGATAATAGAACAGTGTTTTTCAATTGCTTTAATTTGAGCTTCAGTCAAACTATTATATGCTTGTGTTGACATTACTAAGAAACGTTCCTCATTAGCTCCTTTAATTTGCAACATATTTCCAGCAAAGTTATTTACTTGTTCTTCAGTAATAGTAATAACTTCTTTACCAGAAGTTTTTAAATTGTTTAATACTGTTTTTCTCTCTTGTTTATCATCAATACAATCTGCACAGATAACCGCAAAAGTTTCAGCCAAACACATCATTACATTAGTATGGTAAATATGCTTTCTTTCACCATCGACTGTTTGAAACGCTTCAAAAATCACTGGATCATTTTCAAACTCCTCACAAAATTCAATTACCAAACCTTCATCAGCTCTTGGAGATAAAGCACAGTATGTTTTTCCGTTTGCTCTATCCAATAAAAGACTTCCTGTTCCTTCTAAAAATAATTCATCCTCTTCAGCAGAAGTATAATCCCATATATCTGTGATTTCAAATCCTTGTTCCTCTAACAAATCAAGGATATCTTCTCTTCTTTCTAATCTTCTATTTTCAGCAAACATTGGATACAGTACAACTTCACCTGATTCATGAAACGATATCCAATTGTTTGGAAAAATACTATCTGGTGTATCTGGATCTACAGTATCATCAACAACAATAACATTCACACCTACTGCACGTAGTTTTTCAACAAAACTATCAAATTCTTGTTGCGCTTTAGCATTAACTGTTGTAGGTGTTGTATTATCTAAAACTTTTTGATAATAATTATTAACTGCTGTTTGTTCGTTCATACGAAACGCCACTGGGCGAATCATCAATATTGTATTTGTAGTCTGATTCATATCTTATTTTTTAATCACGTATCAAAGGTAGTGTAGAACATCTTAATAATCCTTCTTGTTTAGCAATTTCTGCATAAGGAATTTCTTCTACAGTGAAATTATTCTCTCTTAACCAATTATTCAAACGAGTAAAATTGCGTTCAGAGACAACTACTTCTGGGCTAATAGAAAACACATTTGAAAACATATGGTACATTTCTTCTCTTTCAATGTGGAAAAGATTGTCTTTACCAAAAAGCTCTACTAAACTATAATATTCGTTTTCATCATAAAAACCACCTTTATAAATAATTCCTTTATTATTTCCTACAGGCTGAAAACAACAGTCTAAATGCAAAGCATTATCACGTGGTTCTGTTTTAGATTTTACTAAATCAAAAGATAAAACAGTTTTATTAGGGAATAGTTCTTTGATAAAATCAACTCCTAACTGATTTGTACGAGCCGTAATATAATTCTTATAATCTGCGCGCTTATATGTACCAATCAAAATATAATCATTCCACAACATTACGTCACCACCTTCGAAATGAACCTCTTCAGGTGCTGAGATAATATTAGTCGGATTAATTTGATCTAACACATAATTAATTGCGTCTAATTCACGATCTCTATCAGGGAGTATATTTGCTTTTATAAACTTGTCTTCAATGACAAAACCAATATCGCGAGTAAAGATTTGGTTGTAGTTTTCTATTATTTCAGGTCTATAAACCTGTACATCGTATTTCTGAAATACTTTATTAAAAGCCTCCATCTCATTAATCATATCTTTTTCAACAGGATAAGTACCTGCTTTAATATGTTCTAAAGACTTTGGATCATAAGCTTCTTCAATTGTAGGTGTGGGTCCGATACTATTTGCAGTACCAAGGACCACAGCCCGCAACCGTGCTGTTTCGTTGTTTACATTTAACTTCAACATAAGTAGTGATTTTGCACAAATATAGCAAAATAGCCTTAAGTACAGCTCTAATAAAGTAATTACAATACAAAATAAAAATAGCTCCTATAAAAGGAGCTATCTCTATATTTTTAAAAATTATCTTTTATTCATTGGAACAAATTCTCTTAACGCTTCACCAACATATAATTGACGTGGACGTCCGATTGGTTCTTTGTTAATTCTCATTTCTTTCCACTGAGCAATCCATCCTGGTAAACGTCCTATAGCAAACATAACTGTAAACATTTCAGTTGGGATTCCCAATGCTCTATAGATAATACCAGAGTAGAAGTCAACATTAGGATACAAATGTCTTTCTACGAAGTAAGGATCTTTTAATGCAGCTTCTTCTAATTTTTTAGCAATTTCTAAAACTGGATCATCTACACCTAACTTACATAAAACTTCATCAGCAGCTTTCTTAATGATACGTGCTCTTGGATCAAAGTTTTTATATACTCTATGTCCGAATCCCATTAAACGGAATGGATCATCTTTATCTTTTGCTTTAGCCAAGTATTTCTCAACATCCCCACCGTCATTTTGAATAGCTTCTAACATTTCTAATACAGCTTGATTAGCACCTCCATGAAGTGGTCCCCATAAAGCAGAAACACCAGCAGAAATAGAAGCAAATAATCCAGCATGAGAAGAACCTACCATACGTACTGTTGAAGTAGAACAGTTTTGTTCGTGATCAGCATGTAAGATAAATAACTTGTCGATTGCATTTTTAACAACTGGATCAATAGCATATGGTTCAGTAGGTAAAGCAAACATCAATCTCAAGAAGTTATCTACATAAGAAGCTGTATTATCATAATAATTTAAAGGATATCCTTTAGCTTTTCTATATGTCCATGTAGCAATAACTAAAAACTTACTCATAGTTTTACATACTGCTTCGTATAAATCTTTATCACATTCAGCGTTAACTACTTTTGGATTAAATGCTGTCAAAGCACTAGTCAAAGAAGCTAAAACTCCCATTGGGTGAGCTGTTTTTGGGAATCCATCAATAATATTCTTCATTTCTTCATTTACCAATGAATACTTACGAATATCATTTTCAAATTTAATTAATTCTTCTTGTGTAGGTAAATTACCAAAAATAATTAAATAAGATACTTCTAAAAAGTTAGAGTTTTCGGCTAAATCCTCAATAGAATAACCTCTATATCTTAAAATTCCTTCTTCACCATCTAAGAAAGTAATCGCACTTTTACAAGCACCTGAATTTTTATAACCTGGGTCGTAAGTAATCGCTCCAGTTAAGCCACGTAATTTTAAAATATCAATTGCTACTTCATTTTCTGTACCAACTAACACTGGGAACTCGTGTCTTTGACCATCAATTTCTATATAAGCCGTTTTAGACATATTGCTATTATTTTATTTTTATACTTAAAAAAATCCTTCATTAAAACCATAATATTAATGAAGAATTGCAGAAGGAAAGATACAACTTTATATGCATACATACAACATTAAAATCAAAACAAAAACGTAAAATAACACTATAAACTATGATTTATATTGAAAAATATCGATTTAAAAATATAGTAAACTTAAAATACATAATTTTCATATTTATTATTAAAACACTAAGATATCTACAATATAAAATCCTTTAAAAACAAATCAAATAACAATCAAGGTAACTATTGTAAATAAAAAAAGCGCTAATGGTTAACCATTAGCGCCCTATTCTATACTTATATTGACTATTTCACTTTAAAAGCTTTCGCTTGCGGGTAATAAGCAACATCACCTAATTCTTCTTCAATTCTCAATAATTGATTGTACTTAGCCATACGATCAGATCTTGACGCCGAACCAGTTTTAATTTGACCACAATTTAAAGCTACAGCTAAATCCGCAATTGTACTATCTTCAGTCTCTCCTGAACGGTGAGACATTACAGATGTAAACCCAGCATTCTTAGCCATATTTACAGCATCAATAGTTTCTGTCAAAGTACCAATTTGGTTTACTTTAATTAAAATAGAATTAGCAATTCCTTCAGTAACACCTCTTTCTAAGCGAGCAACATTAGTAACAAATAAATCATCTCCTACTAATTGTACTTTATCTCCTATCTTATCTGTTAGATATTTCCAACCATCCCAATCATCTTCATACATACCATCTTCTATAGAAATAATAGGATATTTGCTAACTAATTCAGCTAAATAATCGGCTTGTTCTTGAGAAGAACGTATTTTTCCCAATTCTCCTTCAAACTTAGTATAATCATACTTCCCATTTACATAAAATTCCGAAGCTGCACAATCTAATGCAATCATAATCTCATCTCCAAATCTATAACCAGCATTTTCAACTGCTTGCTTAATAGAATCCAAAGCATCTTCTGTACCTTTTAAAGTAGGAGCAAAACCTCCTTCATCACCAACAGCAGTACTTAACCCGCGGTCATGTAATACTTTCTTTAAATGATGGAAAATTTCTGTTCCCATTTGCATTGCATGACTAAAAGTAATTGCTTTTACAGGCATAATCATAAACTCTTGAAATGCAATAGGAGCATCTGAGTGAGATCCACCATTAATAATATTCATCATTGGAACTGGTAAAGTATTAGCTGATACTCCACCAACATAACGATATAAAGGCATACTTAACTCTGCTGCTGCTGCTTTTGCAATAGCCAAAGAAACACCTAATATAGCATTAGCTCCTAAATTACTTTTATTTGCAGTGCCATCTAAATCAATCATTAATTGATCAATAGCATTTTGTTCAAATACATTCATACCTACAACATTTTCAGCAATGATTGTATTTACATTTTCAACGGCTTTCAAAACACCTTTACCCATAAAAGGTTTTCCACCATCACGAAGTTCAACAGCTTCATGTTCTCCAGTAGATGCTCCAGAAGGAACAGCTGCTCTACCTAAAAAACCATTTTCTGTAATCACATCCACCTCTACAGTAGGATTACCACGTGAATCTAAAATCTGACGTGCATGAACGCTAATAATTGTACTCATAGTTATATTGTATCAAAAAATTTAGTATAAACAAATTTACAAATTAAAAACAGAAAGCACAGCTCCTTTTAAGCAAAAACTCAAAACAAGCCATAAAAAAAGTGGCTATTAAATAGCTACTTTATATTTTTTCATATTTGACACAAATTCATCAAACAAATATCTTGAATCATGTGGCCCCGGACTAGATTCTGGGTGATACTGAACAGAAAACACATCTTTATCTTTCATACGCATACCAGCTACTGTACCATCATTCAAATGTAAATGAGAAATCTCCAAAGTAGAATGTTTACTTACTTCTTCTTTATTTACAGCGAAACCATGGTTTTGAGATGTAATTTCTCCTCTACCTGTAATTGTATTCAAAATAGGATGATTTACACCTCTATGTCCACTAAACATTTTAAATGTTGAAACACCTTGTGATAAACCGATTAACTGATGTCCTAAACAGATACCGAAAACAGGTTTCTCACTATCAATAATTTCTTGTACTGTCTCAAGTACACCAAGTTTACCAAGAGCAGATGGATCACCAGGTCCGTTTGACAAGAAAATTCCATCAGGATTAAACTCTAATAATTCTTTCAAAGATGTATTATATGGGAATACTTTTACATAACAATCACGCTCTGCAAAACAACGTAAAATATTAGTTTTAATACCAAAATCTAAAGCTGCTACTCTGTAAGTTGCTTGTTCATCTCCAAAAGTATAAGCTTCTTTTGTAGAAACTTTAGAAGCAAGCTCAAGACCTGCCATAGAAGGTACATCATTTAATAAAGTCTTCAACTCTTCAATTGATTTTCCATCAGTAGATATAACAGCATTCATTGCTCCATTATCTCTAATGTAGGCAGTTAAAGCACGAGTATCAACATCAGATATCGCAATTAAATTATGTTTCTCAAAATATTCAAAAAGATTACCTTCAGAATTAGGTCTTGAATGATATTGACTAAAGTTCTTACAAACCAAACCAGCAATCTTAATACCATCAGAATCAACTTCATCCTGATTAACACCATAATTACCAATATGAGCTGTTGTAGCCAACATTATTTGTCCAAAATAAGAAGGATCTGTAAAAATTTCTTGATACCCAGTCATACCTGTATTAAAACAAATTTCACCAAAAGCTGTACCTTTTATTCCTACAGATTTACCATAAAACACAGTACCATCATTAAGCACGATAACTGCATTTTCTCTTTTAATATATTCCATGTATAGTTGTATTGAAGTGTTGCAAAAGTAATTAAAAAATATAAAAAAAAGGACATTCTTAAAAAGAATGCCCTTTTATATCAAAAAATTTACATTATAGATATGTAAATAGTTCTATTCATTAGTTTCAGCTTCGTTTGTAGTTTCAACTACAGTTTCAGCTTCAGAAGCTTTTTTCTTACCTCTACGAGTAGTTTTCTTAGCTTCTTTTTTAGCTACATTATAGATCTCGTTGAAATCAACGAATTCAATCATAGCCATATCAGCGTTATCTCCTAAACGGTTACCTAACTTGATGATACGAGTGTATCCTCCTGGACGGTCACCAACTTTTTGAGCAACTTCTCTGAACAATTCAGTAACAGCTTCTTTGCTTCTTAAATATGAAAACACAACACGACGATTGTGTGTATCATCAGTTTTAGATTTAGTTACCAAAGGTTCTACAAACTGTTTTAAAGCTTTAGCTTTAGCAACAGTAGTATTGATACGCTTGTGCTCGATTAAAGAACAAGCCATATTAGCAAGCATAGAATTTCTATGTCCAGCTTTTCTACCTAAGTGATTTATTTTTTTTCCGTGTCTCATTACTTTCTAGAATTTAGACGAATGTCTACATTATTCTTTATCTAATTTGTATTTGGATAGATCCATACCGAAATTCAAACCTTTAACAGCAACTAACTCTTCTAACTCAGATAAAGACTTCTTACCGAAGTTTCTAAATTTCATTAAGTCATTTTTGTTAAACGATACCAAATCTCCTAATGTATCTACTTCAGCCGCCTTTAAACAATTCAATGCTCTAACAGAAAGATCTAAATCAACTAATTTAGTTTTTAGCAACTGTCTCATATGCAATGATTCTTCGTCATAAGACTCTGTTTGTGCAATTTCGTCAGCTTCCAAAGTAATTCTTTCGTCAGAGAACAGCATAAAATGATGAATCAATGTTTTTGCTGCTTCCGTTAAGGCATCTTTTGGATGAATCGAACCATCTGTTATGATATCAAAAACCAACTTTTCATAGTCAGTTTTTTGTTCAACACGATAGTTCTCTATAGCATACTTAACGTTCTTAACTGGAGTATAAATTGAGTCAGTAAAGATAGTTCCAATAGGTGCATTGGGTTTTCTATTCTCTTCAGCTGCAACATAACCTCTACCCTTTTCAATAGTTAGATCCATATTGATAGTGATATTACTATCTAAATTGCAAATAACTAATTCTGGGTTAAGAATCTGGAAGCTAGAAATAAACTTTTGGAAGTCTCCAGCTGTCAATTGTTCTTTTCCTGAGAAAGAGATACTTACAGTTTCGTTATCCACATCTTCAATCTGGCGTTTAAAACGAACTTGCTTTAGGTTAAGAATGATTTCAGTAACATCCTCAACTACACCTGCGATAGTAGAAAACTCGTGATCAACTCCTTCAATACGAACTGAAGTAATTGCATATCCTTCTAATGAAGAAAGAAGTACTCTTCTTAATGCATTACCTATAGTCAATCCATATCCCGGTTCCAAAGGTCTAAATTCGAATTTACCTTTAAAATCGGTCGAATCAATCATGATAACTTTATCGGGCTTTTGAAAATTAAATATTGCCATATTTGTTTCGACTGAATGTCAATTATTATTTGTTGTACAACTCTACGATTAACTGTTCTTTGATGTTCTCAGGAACTTGAAGTCTTTGAGGAATAGTTACAAACGTTCCCTCTAAAGTTTCTGGGTTCCAAGTGATCCATTCGTAAACAGCACTAGAATTAGATAACGAACGTTCGATTGCTTCTAGAGATTTAGATTTTTCACGAACAGCTACTTTATCACCTGGTTTTAATTGGTAAGAAGGAATATTCACAACTTCACCATTAACTGTAATATGTCTATGAGAAACAATTTGACGTGCAGCTCTACGAGAAGGAGCAATACCCATTCTGAAAACTACGTTATCTAATCTTGACTCACATAACTGAATAAGAACCTCACCTGTTACTCCACGAGCAGCAGCAGCTTTCTTATATAAGTTACTGAATTGTTTCTCTAAAATACCATAAGTATATTTAGCTTTTTGTTTCTCCATTAACTGGATAGCATATTCAGATTTTTTACCTCTTTTTTTAGCTAAACCATGTTGTCCTGGAGGGTAATTTCTTTTTTCAAAAGATTTATCATCTCCGAAAATAGCTTCGCCGAATTTACGAGCGATTTTTGTTTGTGGACCAGTATATCTTGCCATTTCTAAAAATTAAAAAAAGGTAGGGATTATGAATTCAGGTCACTTTCCTCCGATAATCTATTCCTACCTTTGGTTATACTATAAAATTAAACTCTTCTTCTCTTTGGAGGACGACATCCGTTGTGTGGCATTGGAGTAATATCGATAATCTCAGTTACTTCAATTCCACCATTATGTAAAGATCTGATAGCAGATTCTCTTCCGTTTCCAGGTCCTTTTACATAAACTTTTACTTTTTTCAATCCTGCCTCAAGTGCCACTTTACCGCAATCCTCTGCAGCCATTTGCGCAGCGTATGGAGTGTTCTTTTTAGAACCTCTGAATCCCATTTTACCTGCTGATGACCAAGAAATCACTTCACCTTTTTTGTTAGTCAATGAAATGATGATATTATTGAAAGTCGCATTAATATGAGCCTCTCCTGTTGCTTCAACAACAACTTTACGCTTTTTTGTATTCGCTTTAGCCATATTACTACTTATTATTTAGTTGCTTTTTTCTTGTTAGCAACAGTTTTTCTTTTACCTTTTCTTGTTCTAGAGTTATTCTTAGTTCTTTGTCCTCTCAATGGAAGTCCAGATCTGTGACGAATTCCTCTATAACATCCGATATCCATTAAACGTTTAATGTTTAAAGAAATTTCAGAACGTAATTCTCCTTCAATTTTGAAATAACTAACTGCTTCACGAATAGCTCCGATCTCCTCGTCATTCCACTCTTGAACTTTTTTATCTTCGCTTACTTTAGCTTTTTCAAGAATTTCTTTAGCTCTGCTTGAACCAATTCCGAAGATATAAGTTAAAGCAATAACTCCTCTTTTGTGTTTAGGTATATCTACCCCTGCGATTCTTGCCATAATTATCCTTGTCTTTGTTTAAATCTAGGATTCTTTTTATTAATAACGTAAAGTCTACCTTTTCTACGTACTATAATGCACTCGGCACTTCTTTTTTTAACTGATGCTCTTACTTTCATTTTAATAGCCTCTTTAATATCTATAAGTAATTCTTGCTTTGGTTAGATCGTATGGACTCATTTCAAGTTTCACTCTATCGCCTGGCAACAACTTAATGTAATGCATACGCATTTTTCCAGAAATATGTGCAATAACTATATGTCCATTCTCTAATTCCACACGGAACATTGCATTTGATAACGCTTCTATGATTGCTCCGTCTTGTTCTATTGCTGATTGTTTTGCCATAAAAACTAAGCTATTGCTTTTCTATTTTTACCACTAGTCATCATTCCGTCATACTGTTTATTCAACAAATATGCATTTATCTGCTGTATAGTATCAATTACCACACTCACCATAATTAATAATGAGGTTCCTCCATAAAACATTGCCCATCCTTGTTGAACTCCAAGTAAACTAACTACGATTGCAGGGAAAACTGCGATCAAAGCTAAGTATAATGAACCTGGGAAAGTCACCAAAGACATGATTCTATCAAGGTAGTCAGCTGTCTCAGAACCAGGCTTTATGCCAGGAATGAAACCACCACTTCTCTTCAAATCATCAGCCATTTTATTCGTTGGTACTGTAATTGCGGTGTAAAAGTACGTAAAAATTATGATTAACAAAGCAAAAAGTGCATTATACTGCCATCCGAATACATCATGGAATGTTGTACTAATAGATTTTGCAGTATCTGAACTTGATAACCCTGCTACTGCAGCTGGCACAAACATAATCGCTTGAGCGAAGATGATTGGCATAACTCCTGAAGCATTTAGCTTTAATGGTATCCATTGACGATTACCGCCTAACATAGATTGATCATATGTACCTGATGCACTTCTTCTTGCATACTGAACCGGAATACGGCGTACAGCAAGAGTTAATAAGATACAAGCAACGATAACTAACAACCATAAGATTACTTCAATAACAACCAACATTGGTCCTCCGTTGTTTTCTGTAATTCTAGACTGGAACTCTTGAATAAAAGACATTGGAAGTCTAGCAATAATCCCAACCATAATCAACAACGAAATACCATTTCCAATACCTTTATCAGTAATCTTTTCACCTAACCACATTGCAAAAATAGTTCCGGTAACTAGTATAATTACTGAAGAAAACAAGAATGAGAAAGAATTGAAACCTAGCAAGAATGCGTCTGAAGGTAACTGTACATACAAGTTGTAGATGTAACTAGGCCCTTGTAATAAAGTAATCCCTATAGTCAACCATCTTGTAATTTGGTTCATTTTCTTTCTACCGCTTTCTCCATCGTTTTGTAATTTTTGAAGATAAGGAACAGCAATTCCCATCAACTGCACTACAATGGAAGCAGAAATATAAGGCATAATACCTAAAGCGAATACAGAAGCCTGAGCAAAAGCTCCTCCTGTAAATACGTTAATCAACCATCCAATTCCTTGGTCAGTTTGCTCTGTTAACGCATGCAATTTTGTTGCATCAATACCTGGAAGTGTAACTTGTGTACCAAAACGATACACAAGTAACAATCCTAAAGTTATTAAAAGTTTATTTTTTAATTCTTCAATTTTCCAAATACTGGCTAATGTTTCAAAAAACTTCTTCATCTTGTTCACTAAGATTTTATAACGTTACAACTTCACCACCAGCAGCCTCAATTGCATTTTTAGCTGTTGCTGAAAATTTGTGTGCAGAAACTTTTAATTTTGCTTTAATTTCTCCACGCCCTAAAACCTTAACTAAACTATTTTTAGAAGTTAATCCAAGATCAACTAAAGTAGCAAAATCTACAGTATCTGTAATACGACCATTATCAACTAAAACTTGTAAAGTTTCTAAGTTAATAACATCATACTCCACTCTGTTAATATTTTTGAACCCGAATTTAGGTACACGTCTTTGAAGTGGCATTTGCCCTCCTTCAAATCCGATTTTTCTAGAATATCCAGAACGAGATTTAGCACCTTTATGTCCTTTTGTAGAAGTTCCTCCTTTTCCAGACCCTTCACCACGACCAACACGTTTGTTTTGGTTGTGTACTGAACCTTTTGCTGGTTGTAAATTACTTAAATTCATCATTTACAGTTTTATTTAATTTCTTCTACAGAAACTAAGTGTTGAACTTTATTTACCATTCCTAAGATAGCACTTGTAGATTCATGTTCTACAACTTGTCCTATTTTACGAAGTCCTAAAGCCTCTAACGTTCTCTTTTGGTTAAGAGGACAGTTAATTTGGCTTTTTACTTGTTTTACTTTAATCTTTGACATAATTCTCAAAATTAACCTTTAAATACTTTTTCTAAAGAAATTCCTCTTTGTTTTGCAACTGTAGAAGCACTTCTCAAGCGTAATAAAGCATCGAAAGTAGCTTTCACCACGTTATGTGGATTTGAAGAACCTTGAGATTTTGATAATAAATCTGTAATTCCTACTGACTCTACAACCGATCTCACTGATCCTCCAGCGATAACTCCCGTACCTTTTGATGCTGGCATCAATAAAACACGAGCTCCACTGAATTTTCCTTTTTGTTCATGAGGAATTGTATGTCCGTTTAATGGAATTCTAACTAAATTTTTCTTAGCATCCTCAACTGCTTTAGCGATAGCTTCAGAAACGTCTTTTGACTTACCTAAACCATGACCCACTACACCGTTCTCATCACCAACTACAACAACAGCAGAAAAACCGAAAGCTCTTCCCCCTTTTGTTACTTTGGTAACACGATTTACACTAACCAAACGGTCTTTTAAATCAAGACCACTTGGTTTTACAAATTCTACGTTTTTATAATTTTGATACATAACTAATTAGAATTTTAATCCAGCTTCTCTAGCACCTTCTGCTAATGATTTAACACGTCCGTGGTATAAATAACCGTTTCTGTCGAAAGATACAGTTTCTACACCAGCTTTCAAAGCCTTCTCTGCAATTAGTTTTCCAACCGATGCAGCAGTTTCAATATTGGTTCCTCTTGTTATACCAGCTTCTTTTGATGATGCTGAAGTTAGAGTTACTCCATTCACGTCATCTATGATTTGAGCATAGATCTCTTTATTACTTCTGAATACAGAAAGTCTTGGTTTAGCAGCTGTACCGCTTACAATCTTTCTAATTCTGAATTTAATACGTTGTCTTCTTTCAGATTTTGTTAATGACATAGTCTTAATTTTTAAGCTGATTTACCTGCTTTTCTTCTTAACTCTTCACCCACAAACTTGATTCCTTTTCCTTTGTAAGGCTCAGGTTTACGGAATGAACGGATTTTTGCTGCTACTTGACCAACTAATTGTTTGTCAAATGAAGTTAATTTAATGATTGGATTTTTACCTTTCTCAGATATAGTTTCCACAGTAACTTCTTTAGCAATATCCATCACGATATTATGAGAGAATCCCAAAGCTAAATCTAATTTTTGTCCTTGGTTTGAAGCACGATATCCAACCCCAACTAATTCTAAGTTGATTGTAAATCCTTCAGAAACACCAATTATCATATTGTTAATCAAACTACGGTATAATCCGTGTTGTGCTCTTACTTCTTTATCGTCGTTTGGACGCTCAACTATGATTTGCCCTTCTTCAACTTTAATAGAAACATTTTCAAATTTCTGAGTAAGTTCTCCTAATTTTCCTTTTACAACAATTTCTCCTTCTTTAACATCAACTGTTACTCCTGCAGGAACTGTTATAGGACTTTTTCCTATTCTTGACATCTCTAAGTCTTTTTAAATTAGTATACGTAACAAACTACTTCACCACCAACATTAAGTTGTTTTGCTTGTTTTCCTGTCATCAAACCTTTTGATGTAGAAACAATCGCAATTCCTAAACCATTTAAGATTCTTGGAAGATCAGTTGCAGAAGCATATTTACGTAAACCTGGTTTACTAATTCTTTGGATATCTCTAATTACTGACTCTTTCGTGTCCTTGTCATATTTCAAAGCTATCTTGATTGTACCTTGTACAGTACTGTCATCAAATTTATAGCTTAGGATATATCCTTGATCGAATAAAATTTTTGTGATTTCTTTTTTGAAGTTAGAAGCTGGAATTTCTACCACTTTGTGGTTAGCTCTTACAGCGTTTCTGATTCTTGTAAGGAAATCTGCTATTGGATCTGTATACATTGTTTTTACCTTTAAATCTTAATTACCAACTTGCCTTTTTAACTCCTGGTATCAATCCATTATTTGCCATCTCACGGAAAGTAACACGAGAAATACCGAATTGACGCATATACCCTCTTGGTCTTCCTGTTAATTTACATCTATTGTGTAAACGTACTGGAGAAGCATTTTTAGGTAATTTTTGTAACCCTTCGTAGTCACCAGCTTCTAAAAGTGCTTTTCTTTTAGCAGCATATTTATCTACTAATGCTTGTCTTTTTACCTCACGGGCTTTCATTGATTCTTTAGCCATACTTAATTCTTTTTAAAAGGTAATCCTAATTCAGCAAGTAAAGATTTCGCTTCTTTATCTGTGTTAGCAGATGTTACGAAAGTGATATCGAAACCAGCGATTTTGTTTACTTTATCAATATTAATTTCAGGGAAAATAATTTGCTCAGTTACTCCTAAGTTGTAATTTCCTCTTCCATCGAATCCGTCAGATTTAATTCCTGAGAAATCTCTAACTCGTGGTAAAGCTGAAGTTACTAAACGATCTAAGAACTCATACATTTTCTCTCCACGTAAAGTTACTTTAGCTCCAATTGGCATTCCTTTTCTTAATTTAAACGTAGCAACGTCTTTTTTAGAAATTGTAGCAACTGCTTTTTGTCCTGTAATTTTAGTTAATTCTTCTACAGCGTAGTCAACTAATTTTTTATCAGATACAGCAGCTCCAACACCACGGCTAACAACGATTTTCTCAAGTTTTGGAACTTGCATAACGTTTTTGTAACCAAATTCCTCAGTAAGAGCAGAGATTACTCTGCTTTTATATTCTTCTTTAAGTCTTGGTATATAAGCCATAACTATAATACTTGATTAGATTTTTTAGAAACTCTTACGTTCTTCCCATTTTCATTTTTGATAGCTACTTTAGTAGTCTCATTTGTCTTAGGATCTACGATCGCTAAGTTAGAAATGTGAAGTGGAGCTTCTCTTTTAACAATTCCACCTTGAGGGTTAGAAGCACTTGGCTTAACGTGTTTTGAAATAAAATTCACCCCTTCAACAATAGCTTTGTTCTTCTCACGTAATACACGTACAACTTTACCTTCAAGACCTTTATGATCTCCAGCGATAACGCGTACTGTATCTCCTGTTTTTATCTTTAGCTTAATCATTTTTTGAACGAATTATAACACCTCAGGTGCTAATGATACAATTTTCATGAATTGTTTTTCACGAAGTTCTCTTGCTACTGGACCGAATACACGAGTACCTCTCATCTCACCAGCTGCATTCAATAACACACATGCGTTATCGTCAAATCTGATGTACGAACCATCAGCTCTTCTAACTTCTTTTTTAGTACGAACAACAACTGCAGTTGATACAGCTCCTTTCTTTACACTTCCGTTTGGAGTTGCGTCCTTAATAGAAACTACAATTTTATCTCCTACAGAGGCATAACGACGTTTTGTTCCTCCTAAAACACGGATTGTCAAAACTTCTTTTGCTCCCGTGTTATCTGCTACTTTAAGTCTAGATTCCTGTTGTACCATAATTATTTCGCTCTTTCAATGATTTCAACTAATCTCCAACATTTTGATTTAGATAATGGACGTGTCTCCATAATTCTAACTGTATCACCAATGTTGCAGTCATTTGTTTCGTCGTGTGCAACGTATTTTTTCGTTTTCAACACGAACTTTCCATATAATGGGTGCTTTACTCTGTTCACTTCAGACACAACAATAGATTTCTCCATTTTGTTGCTAGTAACAACACCTATTCTTTCTTTTCTTAATTTTCTATTTTCCATCTTTCAGCAGAATACAATTATTGTAACTCTCTTTTGCTTAATTCAGTTTTTACTCTTGCAATAGCTCTTCTCACATTTCTAATTTGGATAGGATTCTCGATTGGAGAAATTGCATGAGCACCTTTTAAGCTATTCAACGTGCTAGTTAACTCATTTAACTGAGTTTGTAAGTCAGCTACAGATAGATTTACTATTTCAGATTGTTTCATGATAAAATTAGATTATGCTTCGAAATCTCTAGCAATTACAAATTTAGTTTTCACAGGAAGTTTTTGAGCAGCTAAGCGTAAAGCTTCTTTAGCTACAGAAATTGGCACTCCACCAACTTCAAACATAATTTTTCCTGGTTTTACCACAGCAACCCAGTACTCTACTGCACCTTTTCCTTTACCCATACGTACTTCAAGAGGCTTTTTAGTAATAGGCTTGTCTGGGAAAATCTTAATCCACAATTGTCCTTCACGTTTCATAAAACGAGTTGCAGCAATACGCGCAGCTTCGATTTGACGAGAAGTGATAAATGCAGAGTCCATAGATTTGATTCCAAACATACCATTTGAAAGTTCATGCCCTCTTTGAGAAATCCCTTTCATTTTACCTTTCTGTACCTTACGGTATTTTGTTCTTTTAGGCTGTAACATTTTTCTTCAGTTTAAAAATTACTTTCTTTTGCGTGGGTTAGGTTTTCCTTGTTTAGACCCTGATGGTTTAGATTGTTTTTTATCCATACCAGCTAACGGAGAAAGGTCTCTTTTTCCATAAACCTCACCTTTCATGATCCACACTTTGATTCCCATTCTACCATAAGTAGTGTGAGCTTCTGCAAGTGCGTAATCAATATCAGCTCTGAAAGTTGATAAAGGAATACGTCCATCTTTGAAAGTTTCAGAACGTGCCATTTCAGCTCCATTCAAACGACCAGAAATCATAACTTTGATTCCTTCAGCATTCATTCTCATCGCAGCACCAATAGCCATACGGATTGCTCTACGGTAAGAAATTCTGTTTTCGATTTGACGCGCAATACTAGCAGCCACTAAGAACGCATCAAGCTCAGGTCTCTTAATTTCAAAGATATTGATTTGAACTTCCTTCTCAGTAATCTTTTTCAATTCCTCTTTCAACTTGTCTACCTCTTGTCCACCTTTCCCAATAATGATACCAGGTCTTGCAGTAGTGATAGTAACGGTTACAAGTTTCAAAGTTCTCTCAATGATTACTTTTGATACACTAGCTTTCGATAAACGAGCATGGATGTACTTTCTGATTTTAAAATCTTCAGCGATTTTATCACCATAGTCATTACCACCATACCAGTTTGAGTCCCATCCTCTAATAATACCAAGACGATTCCCGATTGGATTAGTTTTTTGTCCCATACTGCTTATTAATTGCTTTGTGTGTTATTATTAGATCCTAATACGATTGTTACGTGATTAGAACGTTTTCTTATTCTGTGTGCTCTTCCTTGAGGTGCAGGACGAAGTCTTTTCAACATCATTCCTCCATCTACTCTAATTTCTTTCACAACTAAACCAGCTTCTTCAATATTAGCTTCGCTGTTTTTAGCTTGCCAGTTAGCAATTGCAGACAAAAGTAATTTCTCTAAACTACGAGAAGCATCTTTTGAACTGAATTTTAATATATTTAAAGCTTTTTCTACTTTCAGACCTCTTACTAAATCCGCTACTAAGCGCATCTTTCTTGGAGAAGTAGGGCAATTATTTAGCTTAGCAAAAGCAACTTGCTTGTTAGCTTCTTTTATTTGCTCAGCTCTCTCTCTTTTACGAACTCCCATAGCTTCTTATTATTTTTTACCTTTATTCTTTGCACCAGCATGACCTCTAAAAGATCTTGTTGGAGAAAATTCACCTAATTTATGTCCTACCATGTTCTCTGTAACATAAACAGGAACAAACTGACGACCATTATGCACTGCAATAGTTTGACCAACGAAATCTGGAGTAATCATTGAAGCTCTAGACCATGTCTTAACAACTCCTTTATTTCCTCCTTCAATATTTTGTTGAACTTTTTTCTCTAATTTATAGTGAACATAAGGTCCTTTTTTTAACGAACGTGCCATGTCTTAATCTTTTATTTCTTTCTACGTTCAACGATATACTTATTACTCGACTTAACCTTAGAACGAGTTCTATAACCTTTAGCAGGTAAACCTTTTCTTGAACGTGGGTGTCCTCCTGACGAACGACCTTCTCCACCTCCCATTGGATGATCTACCGGGTTCATAGCTACTGGTCTTGTTCTTGGTCTTCTTCCTAACCATCTTGATCTACCAGCTTTACCAGAAACGATTAATTGGTGATCATGATTAGATACAGCTCCGATTGTAGCCATACACTCTAACAAAATCAAACGGATCTCTCCAGATGGCATTTTGATAGTAGCATATTTACCATCTCTCGCAACTAACTGAGCAAATGTTCCAGCTGAACGAGCGATTACAGCTCCTTGTCCAGGGCGTAATTCGATGCAAGAAATAACAGTTCCTAATGGAATTTTGCTTAAAGGCATTGCATTTCCTACCTCAGGTGAAGCTTCAGGTCCTGAAACTACAGTTTGTCCAACTTTCAAACCACTTTGAGCAATAATGTAAGACTTAGCTCCATCTGCATAAGCGATTAAAGAAATAAATGCTGAACGGTTTGGATCGTACTCAATAGTTTTAACTACAGCAGGAACTCCAGCTTTAGTTCTTTTAAAATCTACCAAACGGTATCTTTGTTTATGACCACCACCCATGTAGCGCATGGTCATTTTTCCTTGACTATTTCTACCTCCAGATTTTTTTTTCGGTGCAAGTAAACTACGCTCCGGCTTATCAGTTGTAATAGCGTCAAAACTATTCACAACTCTAAAACGCTGACCTGGGGTAATAGGTTTTAATTTTCTAACTGACATTATTTATTAGATATTTGAATAAAAGTCTATACTATCTCCTTCTTTCAATTCAACTATCGCTTTTTTGTAAGCGTTAGTTTTCGCTTGGATCATTCCGCTCTTTGTATACTTAACAGAACGTTTTGCACCAACGTTCATAGTATTAACATTAACAACAGTAACACCATAAGCAGCCTCAACCGCTTTTTTGATCTCAATTTTGTTAACTCTTTTATCTACTACGAAACCGTAACGGCCGAAAACCTCACCATCTTTAGTGATTTTTTCCGTAATTATAGGCTTAATTAAAACACTCATGTTCTTATTATTTGCTTAAATTTTCAACAATTCCTGCTACAGAACCCTCTGTTAATACTAAACTTCCCGCGTTTAAAATAGCGTAAGTACTTAATTCAGAATTAGTTACAACAGCAGCCTTCCCTAAATTGCGTGATGACAAATATACATTTTTATTTGATTCACCAAACACAAATAGAGATTTTTTATTTTCCAACCCTAAACCACTCAATACTTTGATGAATGCTTTTGTACTTGGAGCTTCGAAATTAAAGTTTTCAACTACGATTAAATTTGACTCTTGCATCTTGATTGAAAAAGCAGATTTTCTCGCTAAACGTTTTAAACCTTTGTTCAATTTGAAAGAGTAGCTTCTTGGTCTTGGTCCGAAAACTCTACCTCCTCCACGGAACACTGGAGATTTAATACTTCCTGCTCTCGCAGTTCCTGTTCCTTTTTGTTTTTTAATCTTGCGAGTACTTCCAGAGATCTCAGCTCTTTCTTTAGCTTTATGAGTACCTTGTCTTTGATTTGCTAAATATTGTTTAACATCAAGATATACTGCATGATTATTTGGTTCTACACCGAATACTGAATCTAAAAGTTCAACTTTTCTACCAGTATCTTTTCCTGTGATATCTAAAACTTTTACTTCCATTACTTCTGAACGATTACATAAGAGTTTTTGTGTCCTGGAATTGCTCCTTTAACCACAAGTAGATTCTTATCAGCAACTACTTTTAAAACTCTAAGATTTTGTACTGTTACATTTACTCCACCCATTCTTCCTGCCATACGCATTCCTTTGAATACTCTTGATGGATAAGAAGAAGCTCCTACAGATCCAGGTGCTCTTAAACGGTTTTTTTGTCCGTGAGTTACTTGTCCAACCCCACCAAATCCGTGACGTTTAACTACCCCTTGGAAACCTTTACCTTTAGATACTCCTTGAACGTCTACAAATTCACCTTCCATGAATAAATCAGCTGTGATAACATCACCTAATTTATACTCTCCTGCGAATTCTTTAATTTCAACGACTTTTTTCTTAGCAGATGTACCAGCTTTCTTAAAGTGACCTAACTCAGCTTTTGTAGAATGCTTCTCTGTCTTGTCATCGAAACCAAGTTGTAACGCTTCATACCCGTCAACCTCTATGGTTCTGACTTGGGTAACGACATTTGGACCTAATTCGATTACTGTACATGGAATATTTTTTCCATTTTCATCGAAAATACTAGTCATGCCGATTTTTTTACCAATTAACCCAGACATAAATATTTATTTATAATTAATAATGTTTATTTTATTCACTTGAAAAGAATAAGTATTGAAGTGCTATCCACCTCAATACTTATCTTTTATATATTACTTATTGAATGTTTAAGATCACACTTTAATCTCAACTTCAACACCACTTGGCAACTCTAATTTCATTAAAGCGTCAATTGTTTTTGAAGAAGAAGAATAGATATCTAACAATCTTTTGTATGAACTAACTTCAAACTGCTCTCTTGCTTTTTTGTTCACGTGTGGAGAACGTAAAACAGTAAAGATTTTTTTGTTAGTTGGTAATGGAATTGGTCCAGTTACAACTGCTCCTGTACTTTTTACAGTTTTTACGATTTTCTCTGCTGATTTATCAACCAACATATGATCGTAAGATTTTAATTTTATTCTGATTTTTTGACTCATTTTTCTCTTAGATTAAGCGTTTCCTTTAGCTTTAGCGATAACTCCTTCAGAAATGTTAGAAGGTGTCTCAGCATAGTGAGAGAACTCCATTGTAGAAGTAGCTCTACCAGATGATAATGTTCTCAATGTAGTAACATATCCAAACATTTCAGATAATGGTACAGAAGCCTTAACAACTTTAGCTCCATTTCTGTCATCCATATTGTTGATTTGTCCACGACGACGGTTCAAATCCCCAACGATATCTCCCATGTTTTCTTCTGGAGTCAATACTTCTAACTTCATGATTGGCTCTAAAATGATAGCACCAGCAGCTTTAGCAGCAGCTTTGTAACCCATTTTAGCAGCTAATTCGAAAGATAATGCATCCGAGTCAACCGCGTGGTAAGAACCGTCAGTTAAAGTTACTTTCATTGAATCCATTTCGAATCCAGCCAAAGGTCCTTGTTTCATCGCCTCTTTAAATCCTTTCTCTACAGAAGGGATATATTCTTTAGGAACGTTACCACCTTTTACTTCGTTTACGAATTGTAATCCTACGAATGGTTTTCCATCAACTTCATCAGCTGGACCAATTTTGAATACGATATCAGCAAACTTACCACGTCCACCAGATTGCTTTTTATAAGCTTCTCTATGTTGTGCTTCACGTGTAAGAGCTTCTTTGTACTCAACTTGAGGCTCACCTTGATTAACTTCAACTTTAAACTCACGTCTCATACGATCGATAAGTACGTCTAAGTGTAACTCACCCATACCAGAAATTACAGTTTGTCCAGACGCTTGGTCAGTTTTAACTGTAAAAGTTGGATCCTCCTCAGCTAATTTAGCTAAAGCAGTACCCATTTTATCCATATCCGCTTTTGTTTTTGGTTCAATAGCGATACCGATTACTGGATCAGGGAATACCATGCTTTCTAATACGATAGGATGTTTTTCATCACATAAAGTATCTCCAGTTTTGATATCTTTAAATCCTACAGCAGCTCCAATATCTCCAGCTTCAATATATTCTACTGGGTTTTGTTTGTTAGCGTGCATTTGGTAGATACGAGAAATACGCTCTTTGTTTCCAGAACGAGTATTCAATACATAAGATCCAGCATCTAAGTGTCCTGAATAAGCTCTAAAGAAAGCTAAACGACCTACGAATGGGTCAGTAGCGATTTTAAATGCTAACGCAGCGAATGGCTCAGTTACAGATGGTTTACGTACGATTGGCTCTTCAGTATCAGGATTTGTTCCTTCAATACCTTCCTTATCCATTGGAGAAGGTAAGTAACGACAAACAGCATCTAACATGAACTGAACTCCTTTATTTTTGAATGAAGATCCACAAGTCATAGGGATGATACTCATATCAAGAGTTGCTGCACGTAAAGCTACGTGAATTTCATCCTCTGTGATTGAATTCTCATCTTCCATATATTTCTCAAGAAGATTTTCATCATAAGCAGCGATTTCTTCGATTAACTGACCTCTGTATTGTTTTACTTCCGCAGCCATATCAGCTGGAATCTCAACAACGTCAAAAGTTGTTCCGTTATTCTCATCATGCCATACAATAGCACGGTTTTTAACTAAATCAACTACTCCTTTGAAATCTGCCTCATCACCAATTGGTAATACGATTGGCACAGCATTAGATTTCAACATATCTTTAACTTGCTGACAAACCATTAAGAAGTTTGCACCTTGACGGTCCATCTTATTAACGAATCCCATACGTGGAACTCTATAGTTATCAGCTAATCTCCAGTTAGTTTCAGATTGAGGCTCAACACCATCAACTGCACTAAACAAGAATACTAATCCATCTAATACACGTAAAGAACGGTTTACCTCTACAGTAAAGTCAACGTGTCCTGGAGTATCAATAATATTGAAGTGGTACTCCATAGATTCTGGTAACTTAGCTCCTTGATTTGTTGGGAAACTCCAAGTACAAGTAGTAGCTGCCGATGTAATAGTAATACCTCTTTCAGCCTCTTGCTCCATCCAGTCCATTGTTGAAGACCCTTCGTGAGTTTCTCCAATCTTATGGTTTTTACCTGTATAGAACAAAATACGCTCTGTCGTAGTTGTCTTACCAGCATCGATGTGAGCAGCGATACCAATATTTCTTGTATATTTTAAATCTCTTGCCATTGTATATAGTTTCTGTATGGATTAAAATCTGAAGTGAGAGAAAGCTTTATTAGCCTCAGCCATTTTATGAGTATCCATTCTTTTCTTAACAGCAGCTCCTTCTTCTTTAGCAGCAGCTAAGATTTCAGACGCTAATTTAGCAGCCATAGACTTCTCATTTCTTTTTCTCGCATACAAAATCATCCATTTCATCGCCATAGAAATTTTTCTATCTGGACGAATTTGCATTGGAATTTGGAATGTAGCTCCACCAACACGACGAGAACGAACTTCTACGTGTGGCATAACGTTAGTTAATGCATCTTTCCAAACTTCTAATGAAGTTTTTTCTTCATCTTGTTTTTTCTCTTCAACGATTTCTAAAGCATCATAAAATACTTTAAAAGCAGTTGACTTCTTACCGTCCCACATTAAGTTATTTACAAAACGCGTCACTAATTGATCATTAAATTTTGGATCTGGTAAAAGAGGTCTCTTTTTCGCCTGTCTTTTTCTCATGTCTTTGTCTTAAACGTTTAAACGATTATTTTTTGTCTTTAGGACGTTTTGCTCCGTATTTAGATCTTCTTTGAGTTCTACCGTTTACTCCAGCAGTATCCAAAGCACCACGTACGATGTGGTATCTAACACCTGGCAAATCTTTTACCCTTCCACCTCTAACTAATACTATCGAGTGCTCTTGTAAATTGTGTCCTTCTCCTGGGATGTATGCGTTTACTTCATTACCATTTGTCAAACGTACCCTTGCAACTTTACGCATTGCAGAGTTTGGTTTTTTAGGTGTAGTAGTATAAACACGCGTACAAACTCCTCTTCTTTGAGGACAAGAATCCAAAGCAACCGATTTACTCTTCTTAGTCAATTGGGTTCTCCCTGTTCTTACTAATTGTTGAATTGTTGGCATAATGTTTATTAATAATTTCTACAATATATTATTCCGCACTATATACGGGGTTGCAAATGTATAAATATTTTTTAACTTTCCAAAACGCAAAGCATTAATTTTCAACTCTATTAATTTTTTTTTGCCTATACTATTTTTAATGTACTTTTAGACTAAAATTATTCCTCTTGAAAAACTACCTTTTAATACTTCTATGGCTAACCCTCCCTAATGTATTAAGGGCACAAGACCACACTTATCATTTGATTTTAAAATCGAACCAAGAACAAGAACAAAATGTTTTAGACTCATTTAATTATCAAAAATCACACCTAACCATCTATTCTTTAGAAGAAAACGAAAAATATATTGAAGAAAACTTGTTCAAAATGGGCTACTTAAACCTCACAAGAACAATTAATGTCAATGCTAATACCTATACCTATTTGTTTGATTTAAAAAAACAAATCAAACATCTTACAATTTCTACCCCTACTATACCTATAGCAATTAGCACAAAGTTGGGCATCAAAAACAACACACATACAATTCCATTACAAGAAATGGAAAGCTATATTAAAAAATACACCTCTCTATTAGAACAACAAGGAGAAGGCACTACAACAGTAAAGCTAACAAATCATCAAATAAAAAACGACACCTTATATGGTGAGCTTTTACTGAACGACTATAGAAATCCACGCAAACTAAATGCTGTACAGGTGCAAACAAAAGACAAACTACCACTACACATTATTGCTCGTGCCTATAAAAAAGAACTAAACCAAACTTACAATAATGCAACTGTACATAAAATAACCAAACAAGTAAACGATTTAGCATTTGTAAAAGAGATAAAACCTGCCGAAACCTTATTTACAGACAACAACACTATTCTCTATTTATACCTGGCTAAAAAGAATGTCAACCAGTTTGATGGTTATTTTGGTTTTGGAAACAACCAGGACAGTAAATTTGCACTTAATGGCTACTTAGATTTAAAACTTTTAAACATCCTCAACAGAGGAGAAGCATTAAACCTCTATTGGAAAAACGATGGCAACAAGCAAAGTACATTTAACTTTGATGCAGAACTACCTTTTATATTCAAAACCCCTATAGCGCTAAAAGGAGCGCTAAACATACAACGCCAAGATACCATCTATCAAAACTCACAAACCAACCTACAATTAGGTTACTATCTATCATACAACCATCGCATATATTTAGGATACAAAAGCACCACCTCTACCACAAATACTAATCTATCTGCCATAGACAATTATAAAAACACTTTTATACAAGCCTCGTACCTATTGGTGAAAAACAACATAGAACAACCTCTATTTCCTATAGATTATAAGGTAGAAATAACTGGTGCATTAGGTACGCGAACACTTGAAAACAATAAAATCGATCAATCATCCTTAGCTTTGGACCTACAAAAAAATGCAATGCTTTCGCCCACTTCATACCTATATATACGTTGGCGCACACATGGCTTATACAGCGACACCTATTTATTAAATGAGTTAATTCGCTTAGGAGGTAATAACTCTCTAAGAGGATTTCAAGACAACAGCTTATACGCTACTCACTACACGCTTATCAATACAGAATACAGATACCTCTTGTCGTCCTACCTATATATACACAGTATTATTGATTACGCTTTTCAACAAAACAAAATGCAAAATCAAAACAATCATTTATACTCTTTTGGTTTTGGATTAGGCATGTTGACAAAATCAGGGAAGTTCAATCTGTCGTTTGCTAATGGGAAACAACCCGATCAAACAATAAAATTTGATAACACAACTGTACATATAACATTTTCTACTGTTTTTTAAAGCCAAAATATATTTACCTTTGCACTATGGAACAAGACAATCAAATATTTGGTATTCGCGCGATAATCGAAGCCATTGAAGCAGGAAAAGATATTGACAAAGTATTCATTCAAAAAGATGCTAATGGCGAATTAATGAATGAATTGATCAAAACCCTAAAACGTAATAACATTAACTTCTCTTATGTACCTATCGAGAAGTTGAACCGTCTTACAAAGAAAAACCACCAAGGAGCAATTGCTAATATTGCCCCTATCTCTTTTGTTTCATTAGAATCATTAGTAGAAGGAGTGTTGGAAAAGAAAGAGAAACCTTTATTTATTATATTAGACCAATTGTCAGATGCTCGTAACTTTGGTGCTATTATCCGTACGGCAGTATGCTGTGGTGCAGATGGTATTATCGTTTCAAAAAACGGAGCAGCTCCTGTAAATGGAGATACAGTAAAAACATCTGCTGGAGCGGTATTTAATATTCCTATCTGTAAAGTAGACCATATTAAAGATGCTGTATTTTACTTACAAGGATCAGGTGTAAAAACGATAGGTGCTACAGAAAAAGCAGAAAAAGAACTTTACGATGTAGACATGAATGTTCCAGTAGCTATTATCATGGGAAGCGAAGACAAAGGAATCAACCCTTCTGTGTTAAAAGTAATTGACGAAAAAGCTAAACTACCTATGTTTAGTGTTATAGACTCATTGAATGTATCTGTTGCATGCGGTGCATTTTTATACGAAGTAGTACGTCAGAGACGATAGACAAAACAAGTTGTGCTATTTATAAAAGACTCTTTTTCTATAGCATAATACAATATATTTTACTTAAAGGCTGTTATTCTTTTTAGATAACAGCCTTTATTTATTATTACACACTACACTTATAAAAGGAAGCAATACACAACAAACCTACCATATCCTTACAAAGAAGTAAAACTTAGTTTTATTTTCTTCGAATGTTGTTTTACCCTTGTTTTACTCTCCTTCGGAAAACAGCCCCTTTTCCAAAAGAAAACTGCACTTTTACCAAAGCCGTACCGAAGAAAAACTAAAACAAAAAATATATTACACTGATTTACAATATAATAAATTAAAAAATAACAAGCAAAAAAAGGCATTTAAACCATAGAGGGGCAAAAAGAGCAAAACAGACCAAATACATCTACATGAGTGCATAAGCGTCAGTCTGTACAAGGCTTACTCTAAATCTTATCTGCTTTATTTTGCAATCAGTTTCTATGTTTTTTAAAATCATAGAACAATCTATCCCCACTTAATAGTAACTATCAATGTACATCCCTCCTATTACGTCTGCCTTGCTATAGGATGAATAACCACTGGTAGGGTACGTCTAAAAGGATTATTGAGATCTACTTGCCACAGTTCTTCAGCTGTTGGAGGAGGAATAATTATAAAATTACCATTCTCATCAAAACAACTAATAAATGGATCTTGCTGCTCATCAAAATTAGGGTCTTGCCAAGGATACTTATATATTTTCTGAGCGTATATTGGTTTTTCTATGAAAAAGGTAGTCAATAATCCCATGACAAAACCACTCAAATGCCCTTCCCATGAAATATCATCTTCCACATCTGGAAACATATACCATATGGTGCTCCCATACAATACTACAATTAATAACGACAAGGCAATCAATCTAAAATGCTTGGTTTGCATGCCTTTGAAAAACATAAAGCTTACTAAAAAATAAATCAGTCCACTTGCTCCTATGTGATAACTCTCTCTACCAATAAGCCAAGTTCCAAATCCTGACAGCAAAATTCCGAGTATTAATACACGCCACATTTGTTGTTTATAAAAAACCTGAAGCATAATAAGCAATACAAACAAGGCAATAGAATTATTGTACAAATGCTTTAATCCTCCATGTAAAAACGGACTAAAAACAATTCCTCTCAACCCTACAAATGTGCGAGGTAATACGCCATATTGGTAAAGCTGTAAAAAATCTCTCCAATCCAACCAATACACTCCCCATATCACCATGATGAAAAGTATAGGTAAAATAATGAAGTCTATTGATAAACGAATATGTTCGTCTTTTTCCATTGTAAACGCTCTTGATAAAACCTAAAGATAAACATTTACCCTACACTGCGAATGGCGTATATAAAATTTAAGATATTGTTTTGTGCAAATGCCTATTCCATACTACACCACAAATATCATGGAAACTTAAACTGCTTAAATCTTTTTTATTTATTCCATTAATTTCACTTGTAAAGCTATTACTCAATTATGAAAATAGGCAAACAGATTGTATTTTTGTGAGATACATATATGGAGTATTATACTATGGAAGCACCATTAGCAGAAAGAATTCGCCCAAAGAGCTTAACTGATTACATTAGTCAGAGCCATTTAGTGGGTGAAAACGGCATTCTAACCAATCAATTAAAAACAGGTTTTATACCTTCTATTATTTTTTGGGGTCCTCCTGGTACCGGAAAAACAACCTTGGCAGAAATACTTGCTAAAGATAGTGAACGTCCATTTTATGTACTTAGCGCCATCAATTCTGGTGTGAAAGATATACGAGAGGTAATAGATAAAGCCAAAAACAGCACGGGATTATTTACTCCTCGCAACCCAATCTTATTTATTGATGAGATTCATCGTTTTAGCAAATCACAACAAGACTCTCTTTTAGGAGCTGTGGAACGAGGTTGGGTAACCTTAATAGGAGCCACAACAGAAAACCCAAGCTTTGAGGTGATTCCTGCCCTGCTATCTCGTTGTCAAGTGTACACTTTAAACGCATTCACAAAAGAGGATTTGCTTTTGCTTTTGGAACGCGCCATGAAAGTAGATTCCTTTCTAAGCAAAAAAGATATTAAACTAACAGAAACAGAAGCGCTATTCAGAATATCAGGAGGTGATGGTAGAAAATTACTAAACACCTTCGAATTGTTAGTAAATTCTACCACAAGCAATAGTGTAGAAATTACGAATGACATGGTTATGGCTAATGTGCAAAAGAACACAGTGCTCTATGACAAAACAGGAGAACAGCATTACGATATTATTTCTGCGTTTATTAAGTCTATAAGAGGGAGCGATCCTAATGGAGCAGTCTATTGGCTGGCTCGAATGATTGAAGGTGGAGAAGACTTAAAGTTTATAGCCCGTCGATTGATTATTGCCGCATCAGAAGATATTGGTAATGCAAACCCCACTGCATTAATTATGGCGAATAATGCCTTTCAGGCTGTGTCTGTAATAGGTTATCCAGAGAGTAGAATAATCCTAAGCCAATGTGCTGTTTATTTGGCTACTTCACCAAAGAGCAATTCTACCTATATGGCTATAGGCAAAGCACAACAAGTGGTAAAACAAACGGGTGACTTATCTATACCGATTCACTTGCGCAATGCTCCTACCAAACTAATGAAGGAACTGGGGTATGGGGAAGACTATAAATATGCACATGACTACCCTAATAACTTTGTTGTACAAGAATTTTTACCAGATGACTTAGCTGGTACAGTATTCTATGATCCGGGATACAACAGTAGAGAAAATGCGACTCGCGAATTTTTAAAAACAAAGTGGCAGTTCAAATACAATTACTAACAAAGCTAAAATGCGAGAATAGTGTACTTGTGTCTTTTAAAATCATCTCAAAATAAACAACTCAAGCCAATAATCTGTCAAATATTTGCAGTAAATAACAGAGATTAAAACACTTTGCTTTATTTTTTAAGATTTCTAAAAATAAAAACATTACTTTTGTGCTCTCACATTAATACATTTTGTGATTATTCCGAATACAAATAAACTAACAAAAAGACGCTAATGAAAAATAATGTAAACCAAGAAGTGGTAGTTGGAATCACATTTAGTGCTTTCGATTTATTGCATGCAGGACACATTAAAATGCTTGAAGAAGCAAAAAATCAGTGTACATACCTAATTGTAGGATTACAAACTGACCCTACTATAGACCGCAAAGAAAAAAACAAACCAACTCAATCTGTTGTTGAGCGATATATACAATTAAAAGGATGTAAATACGTAGATGAAATTGTTCCTTATGCAACAGAACAAGACTTAGAAGACATCTTACGTTCATTCAAAATTGATGTTCGTATCTTGGGAGATGAGTACAAAAACAAAAACTTTACTGGACGAACATATTGTGAAGAAAAAGGAATAAAACTTTACTACAACACAAGAGATCATCGCTTCAGTAGCAGTGCCTTAAGAAAAGAGGTTGCCGAAAAAGAACAAGCGAAAATAGTAAAGATTGGTTAATCCTAACTATACCTTATCGAATAATAAAAAAACCTGCTTATAGCAGGTTTTTTAATTCTATCAAATGATTCACTTGCGTTACTTCTTTCTGTAATTCTTTGTGGTGTTCATTAAAGTAAACCACATCAATTCCAGCTGACAAAGCTCCTTCTACATCAGCAATCCAATTATCCCCTATCATTAAGCTTTTGTCTGCTTCTGCATTTGCCAATTGCAATGCTGCTTTAAATATAGCTTGATCTGGCTTCTTAACACCTGCTACCTCAGAGTCAGTAACAGTTTCAAAGAAATGAGCTATTTGCGCATTCGCTAATTTATTTTCTTGTACTTGCGAAAATCCATTAGTAATGATATGCATCTTATACTTCCCTTCTAAATAATTAAGTACATCCATTGCACCATCTATCAAATGATTGTTGTTTGGCAAGTAGGTTAAGTACAAATTTCCTACGGCAAGCATTTCTTCTGTAGTACTCTTATATTTTAGATTTTCAAAAGTATCTCTGATACGTCCTATACGTAACTCTTCTTGCGATACAAGATTTAAACTATATTTATCCCAATAAGCTGTATTGATATCTACATAGTACGTTAAAAATTCTGTGATGGAAAAGGGTAATTTCTTCTCTTCAATTACTTGTTCAAATGCCAAAGCCGAATTGCGTTCAAAATCCCACAAAGTATGATCTAAATCGAAAAAGATATCCCTCTTATGCTGAAAATTATTCAAACTCATTTATCTTTCTTTTTTGCGAAAGTACTTAAAAATAATAAAACACTCCTTTTTTTAAGCGAAAAGAACTCTCTTTCTTTTCCTCTTTAAAGCAAACCATGATCGGCAAAACTATAATAGTCAAACTCTGTAACAATAAAATGATCTAACAAAGAGATATCCATTATCTTGCTTGCCTCTTTAATCTTTTTAGTAATCTGAATATCGGCATCACTGGGGTTTAACTTCCCTGAAGGATGATTGTGTACTAATATAACGCCTGTTGCTTGATGCTCTAAAGCTAATTTGAACAAAACACGTAAGTCTACAACTGTCCCTGTCATTCCTCCTTTACTAATATTAAGTGTTTCTTTAATTTTGTACTCTATAAAACGTTCACTTACTTGTTGTTCTTTATTAGCAATTACTTTTCGCACATGATTTGAATTACTTAACAGAATAATCCAAAACTCTTCGTGAGACAAATCACCGATACGAGGTTGCATCAATTCAAACACTTCTTTACTACAGGAGATTTGTTCCTTTTGAATAGCCTCTGTCATTCTGCGACGTTGTCCTAACTCTAATGCTGCAACAATACTAATTGCCTTAGCTTCTCCAATCCCCTTATATTGTATTAGATTGGAAACTCCCTGTCGGGCAAGTTCTGTAAGGTTATTGTTGTAATCATTTAACATACGTCTACACAGATCTATTGCAGACTCTTCTCTTGTACCTGAACCAATAAGAATAGCTAATAATTCTGCATCACTCAAGGAGCTCTTTCCTTTAAGCATCAATTTTTCTCTGGGTCTATCATCTTCTGCCCAAGCAGTAATAGGTCTTTTTATTTGTTCCATACGTTCTTGTTTTGCATAGATACTTGCACAAAAACTACACCGTGTATAAAACTTATTTGAATATAGTAACGCTTTACTATTTAATATGTGAAGACATAAAAAAAGCTAACCTAAAAGGTTAGCTTGATATATTAAAGTTTAGTAACGTATTCATTCAAATTTAATCCGCCATAATCTCCAGAACTCATAAATAGCAAAACTGCATCTGATAAATCCAATTGATCTAAAAACTGGTGAAAGTCACTCGCATTAGTATAAGTAACCAGTCCTTCTCGTTGAAATGCTGCTTGCATCTGCTCTTGACTAATTTCTGGCATACGTTTAATTTTAAGTGCCTCTGCTGAATAAAATACAATTGCTTCTGTTGCTGCATCCAAAGCTCCTTTATACTCTGTCAAGAAATCGCTATTCAAACTACTGTAAGTATGCAACTCTAAACAAGCAATGATTCTCTTGTTTGGATACTGACTTTTTACAGCTTCTGTTGTAGCTTTCACTTTACTTGGTGAATGAGCAAAATCTTTAAAAACAACTGTTGACTTATCATCATATAGCTTTTCTAAACGTTTGGCAGCACCTTTAAACGAAGCAATAGCCTCATAAAAATCTTCTTCATCTATTCCCATGTTCTGACAAATCCATTTGGCTCCACTTAAGTTACTCAAATTGTGCTGTCCGAAAACCTCTAATGGCATCTCTCCTTCAGGAGTGTGTAGATAGGTAATTCCATTATCTATAGAATACTCTGGTGTTTGATATGGTAATTTTCGAATAGGACTTGTTGCCTCTTCTACGATTTGCTTTACAATAGGGTCTTCCTCATTGTACACCATGATTCCTCCATTAACCATTTTCTCTATAAAAATCTTGAACTGCTCTACATAGTTCTCAAATGTAGGAAACACATTAATATGATCCCAAGCAATACCGCTCAACAACGCTATATTGGGTTGATATAAATGGAATTTAGGTCTTCTATCTAAAGCAGATGATAGGTATTCATCTCCTTCAATTACAATAAACTCATTATCACTTGTTAAGTTTACCATACGGTCAAAACCTTCTAACTGAGCACCAACTAAATAATCAACTGCTACATTGTGGTAGTTCAACACATGTAATATCATTGAAGTAATAGTAGTTTTCCCATGAGAACCACCAATAACTACACGAGTTTTATTCTTTGAATGCTCATAAATAAATTCGGGGTATGAATATATCTTCAAATTTAATTCGCGTGCACGAATCAACTCTGGGTTATCTTCTTTGGCATGCATCCCTAAAATTACAGCATCTAATTCTGTTGTTATCTTAGTATCAAACCAACCTTCTTGCTCTGGCAGAATACCCGCATTCTTCAATCTTGACTTTGAAGGTTCAAAAATTGCATCATCACTACCTGTTACTACATCCCCTTTAGCATGTAAAGCCAAAGCAAGATTGTGCATCGCACTTCCACCAATTGCTATAAAGTGTACTCGCATTATATCTTTATTTAATAAATTCGACTATTGACTTGTAAAAGTACAATTTATTAGCTTTTAATGGTTGTTTCTACTTAAAATACTTTATACATATAATCCACATTATACAAGAATAGTCTTGAAAATTGCGCTATGTTGATTTGTTCGTTTGATTCTTTTAGATAATATCAATATATTTACCATAAAATAAATAAAATGGAAAACGCATACAATCCACCTCCAACACCCACACAACCACAAACACCTATATTAGGAATTCTATCTTTGATCTTAGGTATTTTTGCCTTAATCGTTTCTTTTATTCCTTGTTTTGGTTCAGTAGCTGTATTCATAGCTATTGCACCTATAATATTAGGAATAATAAGTATAGTTCAAGCTAATAAAAAGGGAGGTCAGAAGGGATTAGGTATTGCTGGTCTATCTATAGGAATAATCGCTTTACTTATTGGTTTGTTTTGGGGATTAATTCTTGCTGCTATTGGTCATGCCGATCAAAATGCTCGATACACAATCGAACAACAAATAGATATGCCACGAGATACAATTAATGAGTATTATGATGATTATAATGAGACTGACAGTCTGTATAATGATATTCCTGAGGCATCAGACGATAAAAAATAAATACAATAATAACACATCGTATTCAATAGTTTAATTGTTTTGAGAAACAGATCAGCCTACTTTATCATTAATCTGAGTTTTGTAATTCTCTTATCTCTACTATTTATATACGTTTGGTTGCTTGGTAACAAAACAGGGATTCATATTCCTTCTATTTCATCACAGTGCCAAGGACAACCTCTTTATCTTTGTAAAAGTAGAGGGTTAACAAGAGATTTCATTTCAATTGTTCATCAAGGGTTTTCAGTACACACAATTAACCCTTATAGTAAAACAATTGTTGGGTTCTTTCTTTTTGGTTGGATTAGTAGAGTAATTCTATCTTTAGTAAGTTACCACTTTAACCCGAAATGGCTAATTGTAATTGATGTACTATTATTGACATCATTCTTTCTATATGCTTTTGTTCCACTACTCTGGTTATAGAACAAACAAGTTACATATAAAACATAAAAAAGCTCAAGAGTTATCTTGAGCTTTTTTATATTGAGACTAATTCATTCCTAAATACTTTCTAAAATATCCACATTCACGAATTACGTCTTGATAATATTTGGTATCACTATATTGTGTAGATAATTCTTTAAATCCTGACCATTTTTTGAACATAACCTGATCATATCCCCAATAACTACCTTTGCTAAAATACTGCTTTTGATAGAACTCGTTTCTTTCTAACTTCGCATCTAAATAAGCCATCTTTGCTTTTTGTTCTTTTGTTGTAGCGGCTTCTTTAGCTATTGTATAGTACTTGCGTACATTGTTCATATTCATCAAAAACTTCTGACTGCCTTCTGATATATAATTACCGTATTCTCCTACAAGCGAATTACTATAAAACGAACGTGCATTTCCAAAATACGAGATATTGTAAAAAGCATTACCTACCAACAAAGCATTATTAAATACGTCTTCTCCTTTCGCAATTTTGTCTTGCATCTCCTTAACCTTTATTGCCAAAGAAAGCTTTGTATACTTTACACTTTGTTTTGCAGCATGATCACAATCATTACAATCTTGTATTTTGCCATTAAATGGATTACCATACAGTTCTGAATTACCATACTCTGCTATAATTGGTTGTCCTTCATAATCTGTAGCAACTTGTACTGATTTTGTTTTCTTAAACTCTGTAATAGCTTCTTCTATTCTATTTTCGTAGAACATATAGATACCCCTTCTTTCATAAATATCGTTGATATTATACTGATAGGCATCTGTAATTACTTTCTCAAAAGCAGTCTTCTTATCGCTTAAAAAGAAAGCTTCCATCATTTTACTATTCTTCTCATTCGCATAAAAAGACACATCTGAATACATTACTTCACTCATCACAGTATTACCTTGTTCTTTATATACTGTTGATAAATATTGTCTGATCCAGTCCACTGCATATTCATATCTAAAACTATCCTCGTATGAACTGTTCGGACGAATATCTTTATACAACCACTTCATATCTGCTAACAAAGTAGCTTCTATAGAAGCATCTACCTTTTTTACCTGAGATACTTTATTAATCAAATTAAACAAACGGATTTGTTTTAACGTTAACTCATCATTCTTTGCTTGTCCTTTAGCTATGTCAAAAGCAGTTGTCGCTTCTTTATAATTTCCTTGAAAAATATCTAAATATCCACTCGCTAAAGTCCATAAAACAGGAGAATCAACTTTATCAGGTTGTGCTGCCACAGACTTTATCCATTTCAATCCTTTCTGATTAACCTTGTTCTTTATCTTAGAAAAATATTCTTTACTACTCTTAAACTTTTCATCGCGGAATTGCAACACACTATTTTCCTGTATATTTACCCAACGTGTCAAAAGATAATTAATATGAGGACTCTTAGAATCTACTTCATAAATTTTCTGCATAGACTCCATCAAATTGGCATCGTTATAATATGCTTGCATAGCCAAAATAGAAGCCTGAACCTCTTTATTAGGTGCTGCTTTCAACATATTATTTAAACCTGCGTTATCTTGCACTTTATAATTATAAGTAGCTACTTGTCTCATGGTTGGATAACCATTAAATACTTCTGCATATATAACATTTGCCTTCTCTGTCATACCTTGCCCTTGATATGCCCCTGCAACATACCCTAAAGCACGATAATACAATGCATTCTTAGGTTGATCTTTAGCCGTTTTATCAAAGTAGGCTACAGTAGAAAACTTATTAGACGAATAAAACTTCGCTTTCATTACCTGAAACCACATACGATTGCTAAAGAAAACATCGCTTCCTTTCACTTTGTTATAAAACTTTTCGACTTTTGCTACTTGGTTTTCATCCATATAAACGGTTACGTGATTATCATAATCCCAATAGTTATAAGTAGCATTACTATAGCTTTCTATTTCACTACTATAATATAAAAAGGCAACGAAGTTTGCAATCTTCTCGTTTTTAAGATTCCATTTTGTAGCACTCGCTATGTTTTTCTTTTTGCTCCAATCACTATACATACTATAGATATCATCAGCATTTTCTTTGACATTCAACAAGTATTTCTCTACAACTTCCTTGTTTAATGCCCCTTTCAGATAAGCTGTCCAATCTTCTAATATCTCATCATTAAACATTCCCCCATTATACATATAAGCCCCATTATAGAATCGGTCATAAGGAGCATAAAATAAAGGGGTGTATGATTTGTCAGCAAAAGACTCTGGAGAAAAAGAAGACGAACTTCCATAACTCCACCATCCGTCAGCACAACCATACGTATAAACACTTGTACCCAAAACAGCCAGTAAGCTACCTGCTATTAGCCATTTCTTTAAAGGTCTCTTTATCATAAACAATTATATTTTTTGAATTCAAATCGTATAAAATTATCTCTTGTGGGCGCTTATCAGTTACCTCATACAAGTCCTTAATCATTTCTTTCAATTGGACATCCGAAGTTGTTTCAATCTTTATTTCATCACCTTTCTCAAACAGCTGCCCAAAGTACATCCCCTCCTGCTCTACAACAAAACGATTACTTGAAACTTTTCGTATTCCTTTTAGCTTTTCTACCTCCTTTTCTCTTACCCTACTAATCAATCGAACCACTTGCTTATCTCTAATTTGAATAGCCCAAGCATAAATAGGTAAGGCATAATCTAAACGCAAGGGGTAATCATCTAACGCTCCTATATACTTTTTAGCAATCGACTGATCATAAATAGAATTTAAGGTATCTGCTCCGATACGCCCCATATTATAATACATTAATGCCCCATGATCAACAACTGGAACACCTGTTTTAGAAGCATACTTGACTTGATGTAAACGTATTGTTGATGAAATCTTCCAATCAGTTACTTTTTTCAACTCTTCAATCAATGTAAAAAAGTGATCTCTACTCTGTAAAGACCAATCACAGTCCAATTGTATTTCTTGGCTATCAATATTGTTCTTTTCATTAATTTGACTAATGAAATCTACCAAATGCTCTGCTAATTCTCTTGTGTTTAAATGTTCCTTCAACATTACCTCATTTTTTATATAAATCACAGGAACCACTTCTAACAAAGGTGGTTGTTGATTGAATATAATGGGACGAACAGGAATAGCTTGCTCTCCTTTTAATGCAATATCGAAATAACGAATATAGAGTTTCTTTACATTTAATTCTTTCAAACTATTTTTCTCAATCTCATCTAAGTCAAAATTAGTACGCCAATAGTAATAAGACAGAACTGTGGAACTCTGTTCATTAGAGGTTTTACTGCATGCAAAGCAACACAATAAACAAAGAATGAATACAATCTTTTTCATAGTGTAAACTTAAAACCACTACGCTTACAAAACAAAAAAAACGTTCACAAAATGAACGTTTTTTTTGAAATATTATCTACCAACTTATATCTTTAAATCTGTCTTTATTTCTTTACATTGCTATTATACCATTCCTTTTTATTCTTTTTAATTTTATTAAAATTACGAATAAAATCAATGGCAAATGAGTCTTTCGTTTGAGGAGTTTTATATCTATTTGTTGTAAAATAACCCAACGATTGACTTCCATTCTTTAATACTGGAGGGTAATTAGCACGTTCATTCCATGGAGAATAATCACTTGTACTACTACCATACTTTCCATACTCATTCCAAATAGAATTTGCCCCTTGGTCTCTACCATACTCACAACCGTCATTCCAAATAGAATTAATAGCAAACATACTTTGAGATAAGTATCCTAAAAACACATCTTGCTTTTCTCCACCATAAATGGCAATCTGTCCCCAACTTGATGTCGCAAAACAAAACAACAAAAAAACACATAGTTTATTCATACCAAGATCTTTACAATTATAAATAAAGATACAATTTAAAAACTACATACCCAATTCCCTTCACATTAAATCCTACAAACTAAAAAACGGTTTTCTATTGTATTTTTTAGTTATTGATAAATAGTACTAAACGAAATAGGGTAGCCTTTTGAGCTACCCTATTTATATTACAATATTGTTTCAACTATTTTACAATAGTCATTTCATCTACAATGTGTTTTGCATTAGCAAATTTGTCAATTACAAACAATACATAACGAATATCAACATTGATTGTTCTTTGTAATTGTGGATCATAAATAACATCACCAGCCATCGCTTCAATATTACCATCAAATGCTAAACCAATTAATTCTCCTTTACCATTCAATACTGGAGAACCTGAGTTACCACCAGTAATATCATGATTTGTTAAGAAGTTTACAGGCAAATGTCCTGCTTTATCAGCATAACGTCCATAATCTTTAGCATTATATAAGTCTATCAAACGCTGTGGTACTTCAAACTCTTCATCTCCTGCTTTATGTTTAGCAATAGTTCCTTTCAAAGTAGTAAACCAGTTTTCTGATGCATCATTCACTTTGTTTCCTCTCGGCAATCCTTTTACAGTACCATACGTTAAACGTAAAGTAGAGTTTGCATCTGGATAGTATTTCCCATTTGGATTACTTTTTCTTACTCCGTCTACATAAGCACGGTAAGCTTTTTCGAACTTATCTTCCAAAGCTTTTAAATCATCCGATTTAGCTCTGTAGTGTTCCATAATTGCCAAAGACAATTTAAACAATGGATCTCTTGATACAGTCACTTTTGAAGGATCTACTAAGAAAGCTTCCATTTTTGCCTTGTTTGCAAATACACTCTTGTCGAATGATTCATTTACAAATTTCTCAAAGTCTCCATTGTACTCTTTCTCAATTTGTTTCACATAAGGAGCAATTTCATATCCTTTCACTTTAGAAGCATAAAGAGCTATTTGTTTAGCCAACATCTCTTTTTCCAAAGGTTCGTTTATTGTATTATAGATACTCAAAACGTACTCTTTAAATTCAGGTAGCATTTCACTACGTTTCTTAGCATCACCTGCAATATAAGCTTCCATTCCACCAGCAAGACGGTAAGGAGCTGCCGCTAAAGCAGAAGTACGCAACATAGTCATTAAATAATTATCATGACGAGCTTTATCATTTGTTGCAGCATACCAAGCATTAATATCAGCTATAGCATTTCCATATTTTGCAATATTCTCTTTTTTAGAAGCCCATTTTTGGAAATCACTCTCAGCTTTAGTTTTAGTAGCTACTGTTTTATGTTGATTTAATGCATCAATCATCCCTTGACGGTTTTTCCAATAGTTAGCTACACCAGCATATTTAGAAGCATAATTTAAACGTACAGCATCATCTTTTGCCATATACTTTTTCATTACGTCCATTCCTAATTTAGAACCTTCTACCCATGCAGGATATGCATAGTTTATATTTTGATTAACTCCTTGTGCTGGCATCCAACGATTTGTTCTACCAGGGTACCCCAAAATCATAGAGAAATCTCCTTCTTTAACTCCACCTAATGATACAGGCAAGTAATGTTTTGGTTTCATTGGTACATTATCTTTTGAATACTCTGCAGGATTTCCATTTTTATCTGTATAAACACGGAACATAGAGAAATCTCCTGTATGGCGTGGCCATTCCCAGTTATCCGTATCTCCACCAAACTTACCAATACTATTTGGAGGTGTTCCTACCAAACGTACATCTTTATAGTCTTCATATACGAAGTAGTAGTACTCATTCCCTTGGAAGAAAGACTTAACAGAAACTGTATATTTCCCTCCACCATCATTTTCTTTTTGAATCTTAGCAATCTCTTGATTAATTGCTTTTTCTCTTTCTATTTCAGGCATCTTGTCATTCACTACACCCAAAATACGTTTTGTCACGTCATCCATACGTACAAAGAAACGTACAGATAAATCTTTTGCTGCACGCTCTGCCCCTTTATCTTTTGCCCAGAAACCATTTGTCAAAATATCATCTTGAGGTGTTGACAAAGCAGCAATTTTATCATATCCACAGTGGTGATTTGTCAACACCAAACCTTGGTTAGATATAATCTCAGCTGTACATCCTCCATCAAATTGCACAATAGCATCTTTCAATGAATGATTATTAATGCTGTAGATTTCCTCTGCTGTTAATTGCAATCCCATCTTTTGCATATCGCGGTGATTTAAACGCTCGATAAACATCAAGAACCACATTCCCTCATCAGCTTTTACCTTTACAGGAAATGCTAACAAAACAGCAGTTAATAATAAAATAATTTTTTTCATATTAAATAGTATGTTAGATCCGCGAAGATAAATCTTATTAAACAAACTTATCTTCAATTCGTATAATTATTCTTTTCCTTTTAAATTATTCCTCTTCCTCTTTGCATCGAGTACTTGGAATATCATTCTTATTGTCATATCGATCTTGCAGTTCATCAACCACCGACTTCTTCCACAATTTAATGCCTGAAATATAAGCACTCCTTGCTATTAAAAAAGCAGCCACTGGAGAGGTAATAAACAAGAAAAACACAATAGCTAACACTTTTGTTGTTGTTGAAAACTCAGAAAAGTGCAATGCAGCACTTGTTAGAATACACCCAATCCCTAAAGTTGCTGCCTTAATCGTAATAGACAACCTGGTGTAAAAATCTGGCATTCGAACAATACCTATGGAAGCTATTAAAACAAAAATAGCTCCTACTGTACTAAATATCATTATCAATATATCAATCATCTCTATTTCGTTTTATCAAATAATTAGAAAATGCTACAGTACTCAAAAAGGCAATTAAGGCCAATATCATTGCCACATCTAAAAAGACTGGGTCATCTGCTATTAAACTAAAAACGCCTATCACACCTACACCTACTGTAATAAGTAAATCTAAGGCTACTACACGATCACCTACACTTGGTCCTTTCAGAAATCGAATAAATATCAAAACTAACGACACGCTCAGAATAGGCATTATTACATATATAAAATAATCTTCAACTGTCATCGTAATATCTCTAATAGTTTAGTTTCTGTTCTTGCTTTTAAGTTCTTAATAAACTTCTTTTTATCCGTCAAATACATCGTATGTATGTACACATAACTCTTATCATTTGCTATATCAATTACCATTGTACCTGGTGTTAGCGCAATAATATTGGTTAGCATCGTAATCTCAAAATCTGTCTTTGCATCCAAAGGATATTTTATAATTCCAGGCGTTGTGTGGTAATTAGGCGTCATAACATCAATCGCTACTCTCAAATTTGCCTCCATCATATCGTACAGAAAATACAAGATAAATATCAAAATCTTAGGTACTCTATAAAAGTATTCTTTATCAGCACTCACAGAACGTCGTGTCAACATCCACAGGATAAAAAAACCTGCTACACTTCCAAATATAAAATTGGAATAGTTTAATTGTCCAGTTAATGCAACCCAGACAAACATCAATAATAAATTAAGTAAAAAGAATTTCAACATAGTTTGCTTATTTTAAATGATGCATTACTGACTCTATATAAATCGATGGATTCTTTAATTCATACGCAACACGTTCGGCTACTTCTAAAACAAAAGACGCTTTAAAACCAATCAATAAAGAAATAGTAGCCAATCCTACCACTGGTACAACTAAAGCCCATTGCCCTGTTTTGTGAAAAGGTGCAAAGTGATCTATCTCTTCACTATTCGGTTTTGGTAAATCTTTCCAAAATACCTCTGACCAAATACGAGCTACAACAAACAGAGTAATGAAACTCGCAAAGATTAATGTTCCCAATAAAATATAATTCTCCTGTTTTACTGCTTCTTGAAACAACATAATCTTTGGCCAAAATCCAGATAATGGTGGAATCCCTGCTAATGAAAACAAGATTACAGCAAAGACAATAGACAATTTAGGATAGTCTTTATAAAAGCCTCCCAAGCGATAAATATCCTGACTTTCACGTATCTTCTGTATTAAACCATTCATCATAAAAAAATTACTCTTTACAATCACATCGTGAATCAAATAGAACACTACTCCTACAAAAGCTAATTCTGTATATAAGCCAATTCCAGCAATCAGATATCCTATATGACAAACAATAAAATAAGATAAGATTCTTCTAATATTTCTTTTATTAATAACGCCAAGCGCACCACTAATCATTGTTAAGATTGCGATTACAATAAAAACGCCCAATACAAAATCATCTGGTTGAAATACCACTGTAAATACTCTAATCATTGAGTACACTCCCATCTTAGTCAACAGCCCTCCAAACACAGCTCCAATAGCTGAAGGTGGCGTATGATAAGAAGATGGTAACCAGAAATACATCGGAAACACAGCTGACTTAATTCCAAAACCTACAAAAAACAACAAAGCAGTAACAGTAACTAATCCTCTGTTTTCAACAGCTGCTACATGTTCTGGTAAATCCGCAATATTCAAACTTCCTGTTATCCCATATAAAATACCTATTGCAGTTAAAAAAATTGAAGAAGCCAACATATTCATGGTCACATACTTCACAGCCCCTTCCATTTGTCTCTTTTTTCCTCCTAAGGTCAACAGAACAAAGGAAGAAATAATTACTACCTCAAACCACACATATAAATTAAATATATCCCCCGTTAGAAAGGCTCCCATCAATCCCATAATAAGGAAATGATAGATAAAAAAGTAACCATAGCGAATACGACTTGTATTAATTCCTGCTGTAGAATAGATTCCCACCGCCAACGAAACAATAGCTGTAAGCATTACCATAGTGGCACTCAATGTATCTCCCACAAAAGTAATCCCAAATGGAGCTTGCCATCCTCCCATTTGCATAGTCATATTACCATTTTCCCATATTAATGCAAATAGTCTCCAGCTCACTAAGAAACCGATAACGTTACCGATAACGCTTATTGTTTTTTGTGCTTTTACTTGTTTCCAAAAAAACAACAATACAATAGCTGTTACCATATGAACTAATATAGGAGCTAATATAAAATTTGAAATCATATATCTAAGTCTTGTACATTAAGTGAATCTAAATCATCCGTTCCTGTTGTTGCATGTACTTTTTTCAACAAAATAATTGCAAAAGCTGTTAACCCAAAACTAATAACAATAGCTGTTAAAATTAAAGCTTGTGGTACAGGATCTGCATAGGCATCTGTAAAGTGTATATTCTCTTCTCTAATAATTGGTGCCTTCCCCTTCGTTAATTCACCCATTAAAAAGATTAGAATATTCGCTCCATTACCCAACATCATAAACCCTAAGAGCAATTTAACCATGCTTCTTCGCAAGATTAAATAAACTCCAGCGGAGTATAATATCCCTACTAATACTACTAAAAGTAATTCCATAAATCGTCTTCTTTATTCACTCTCTGAAATAGTCAACAATATTGTCAATACTACTCCTATTACTACTAAATAAACACCTATATCAAAAAACAATGCTGTTCCTACAGAACCAATTACAGCTACTTTGTCTGCAAACCACACACCTGTCATAAATGATTTCCCCAATATCACAGGTAAAAAACCACTAATGAAAGATAAAGTCAATCCAATAGGAATCAATGTACGCGGTGGTACTTGAAACAACCTCAATGTTTTTCGTGTGGTATACGCATAAGAGTGCAACACAAATGCTATAGAAGCAATTAATCCTCCTACGAATCCACCACCAGATAAATAATGTCCTCTCAACAATACAAAAAGAGAAAACAACAACAACAAAGGCAATAGATAATTAGTCGCAGTTCTAAGAATAGTTGCGTCTAACTTCTTTGCATCATATTTTGGTTTATTCTTCATCTTCTTTATACTTTAACATACTAAATACTCCCAAAGCAGCGATAGACAATACAATACCTTCTATCATGGTATCAAATCCTCTAAAGTCAACCAATATTACGTTTACTACATTCTTTCCTTTTGCAAGTGTATAAGCATTCTCTGCATAAAAACGACTAATGTCTTTATCTGCAGGAGAAACTAAAGCTTGTAAGGTTATCAACGAAATCAATATTCCAAATGCAATAGCAATTATTGCATCTCTAAACTGTATCTTTCTATTTCCCAATTTCAAGAAAGCAGGTAGTTTACACATCACCAACAAGAATAATACCGTAGTCAAAGTATCGATTGCAAACTGTGTCATTCCTAAATCCGGAGCTCCATAAAATACGAAGATCAAACAAATACAGTACCCTACAACTCCAGTAGCTGCAATAGCCGTTAATCGAGAAGATGAACCTATAGCAAATAATACCGCTACAACAGTAATCAGAAAAACAACTAATTCATATACCCTAAACTCTGATAGTCCAACTGTATTTACTTTAAGAGGTACATCCATAAATAACTTATAACCTACCAATCCTATAAAAAACACAATTACAATAGCCAAATAAGAGCGTAAATAACTACTATGAAAGATCCAAGTATATCTAAAAGCGAACACTCTAAACTTTTCAGCTATAAAGGAAAAGATGTTTTTTGGAGCTATCACATCAAAATACTCCACCACTTTCATTGGATTTTTCCAACGCTTAAATCCTATATATACAATTGTCCCCAAGACTATAGTACATCCACTAAGCATCAAACTTGTATTTATTCCATGCCATATTGCTAATGGCATATCTACCACTTGCCCGTATACAGCACTAAATGTGCTTAAAACAATCTCCTGATATGCAATAGCAGGAAAAATACCTAAAAGCAAAGTAAAGAATCCTAAAACTAAAGGAGGGGTTAGCAATTGCCAATCTGGAGCATGAGAAATATGATATTCACTTACTGGTTTTCCAAAAAAAGGTTTAATCCCTATCAAAAAACCTGATCCTGTCAAAAACACATTGGTAAAAAACAAAGCTCCTACGATAAATAAACTCAAAGTAACATCGCTATAATGCAATCCACTCTCATAAATCAGTTCTTTGCCAATAAACCCAAATGTCAATGGAATACCTGCACAAGATAATGCTGCAATAATACCTCCGATACTTAGCAAAGGAAAGTATCTACGCAATCCTCCTAATTCATTAATATTTCTCGTATGTAATGCGTGATCTATAATACCTGTCAATAAAAAGAAAGTAGCCTTATATAAAGCATGTGCCAGTACAAATACTGTCATTGCATATAAAGCCAATTCAGTACCTATACCTAATAAGAAAACAAGTAAGCCTAAAGCAGAAATAGTTGAATAGGCCAAAATGCCCTTCATATCTTTTCTAAACACACTGTGAAATGCACCAAAAAGCATTGTTACACCACCAACAACCATTAGCACAGTACTCCATTCCACTGTACCACCTACTATAGGTGTAAAGCGAGCTAATAGATACACACCTGCCTTTACCATTGTAGCAGAATGCAAATAAGCCGATACTGGTGTTGGTGCTTTCATTGCACCTGGTAACCAAAAGTGAAAAGGGAATTGTGCTGACTTTGTAAATGCAGCAACAAATAAAAAGGAAATCATTAAAATATAAACCGAGCTATCTTTCAATAAATATCCTTGAGTAAGTAGTTCACTAATCGTATAAGTCCCCGATACAGCTCCAACAACCACTCCAAAAGAAAGTAAGAAGAATCCTCCCAATCCCGTAATAGCTAATGCCCACAAAGCACTGTTTCTCGATTCCTCTTCTTCGTTATTAAAACCGATTAGAAAGAATGAACTAATACTGGTAAGTTCCCAAAAAATAAATAAAGTGATTAAATTGTCAGAAGTGACTACTCCCAACATGGCTCCCATAAATACAATAAGGTAGCACAAAAAACGATGTAGAAGGGGGTGCCCTCTTAAATAAGAGGATGCATATAAAAACACCAACGTCCCAATTCCCGAAATCAACAATCCAAACAATAGCGCTAAACCATCTATCTTAAAATCTAAATTGATACCTAAAGTAGGAATCCACTCTGATTTAAATAGCACGCTATGTACCCCATCTTTTACAGAACGTAAAAAAGATAATAGATATATAAAAATTGAAAATGGAAGTAAGGATATTAATGCAACAAATTTCGTCTGTACAAACTTTTTTAGAAATAGCACTACGAAAGCAAGTACAAAGGTGAGAAAAATCAATGTTAGCATATATTCTTTATTTCTCTAAATGTATATTTTCAGTTTGCTGTAAATATACACAAAAAAAAAGAAGAACCTACATATAACTCATCGAAACACAACAGATTACGTTTCTTTTTTCTCACCTTCCACCTGACTATTATCAATATCCAAAGGATTGTGTTAATATCTTATTATTTGTTTAGCATTTGCCAAAGCTTGTCTTTTAGCTCTACTAAACCTTGTTGAGCAACTGCAGAAATAAACATATAAGGAACATCCTTAAAGTCTTTATCCAGTCCCTCTTTCATTTCTGCTTTTAATTCTTCGTCAAGCATATCACTCTTCGTGATTACAAGCATGCGATCTTTATCAAGCATTTCTGCGTTATATCTTCGCAACTCATCGATTAGAATATCGTACTCTTTTTTAATATCATCTGCATCTGCAGGTACCATAAACAACAAAGTAGAATTTCGCTCTATATGGCGCAAGAAGTAATGTCCTAAACCTTTACCTTCTGCTGCTCCTTCAATGATACCAGGTATATCAGCCATCACAAAAGACTTATAATCTCTATAAGCAACAATACCTAAATTAGGTTTTAATGTTGTAAAAGGATAATCTGCAATTTTTGGTGTTGCAGAAGTAATAACAGACAATAAAGTAGATTTACCTGCATTAGGGAAACCAACTAAACCAACATCTGCCAAAACTTTTAATTCTAATATAACATCAAGTTCTTTACCTCCCAACCCAGGTTGTGCATAACGAGGAGTTTGATTTGTTGAAGATCTAAAGTGCCAGTTTCCTAAACCACCTTTACCTCCTTCAGCTACAATTCTTTTTTCGCCATGCTCAGTAATCTCAAATAAAACTTCTCCAGTTTCTTTGTCTTTTACTACTGTTCCAAGTGGTACTTCTATAATTTTATCTTCTCCATCCGAACCTGTACTTCTTGAGCTACCACCATCACCACCATGACCGGCTTTAATATGGCGCGCAAACTTCAAATGGAATAAAGTCCACAACCCTTCGTTACCGACAATGTACACGTGTCCTCCACGTCCACCATCACCTCCGTCTGGTCCTCCTTTTTCAATAAACTTTTCTCTGTGTAAGTGCGTAGAACCTCTACCTCCCTTACCAGAAGCCACATATATCTTTACGTAATCGACAAAATTCCCTTCAGTCATTCTATTCTTATTTATTAATTACCTTGTACTTACAAAGTATTGGGCGGCAAATTTACTATATTTTCGCGATTTGAAAAGCTATTTATTATAATAACCCGTCAATTACTGCATTTAATCTTGCAGTCACTTCTTCGATAGCTCCAATACCATCTACAGCGCTATATTTTCCTTCTTTTGTATAGAAATCAATTAACGGTGCCGTTTTCTCATTATACTCTGTATAACGATTTCTAATTTTGTTTTCGTCTTGATCGTCTGGACGGCCACTTGTTTTTCCTCTTTCCAAAATACGTTCAACCAAGATATCATCATTTGCATCTATACCAATAGTACCAACAAACTTAATTCCCTTCTCTTTCAACAACTGCTCTAAAGCTTCAGCCTGTGCAATAGTACGTGGGAAACCATCAAATAAGAAACCTGCCGAAGTCATATTCTTTTCAACTTCTGCTGCAAGCATATCAATAGTAACGCTATCTGGCACTAATTCACCTTTAGATATATATTGTTGTGCTAATATTCCTAATTCTGTACCATTTTTAATATTAAAACGGAATACATCTCCTGTAGAAATATGTGTTAAATTGTATTTTTCTTTTAAAAACTCAGCTTGAGTACCTTTTCCAGCTCCAGGCTTTCCAAACAAAACGATTGCAATCATATTATTAATGCTAAAGTGTGTTATTATTATTCTTTAATTTGGTATATCTCAGGAATGTTTCGACCATGTTTATCATAGTCCATACCATACCCAACAATAAACTTATTTTCTATTTCAAAAGCAACATAGTCCAATGGAATATCTTTTTTATAAGCCTCTGGCTTAAGACAAAGTGTAAAAATGCGCAATTCTTCTGGTCGTTGTTGATCAAACAATTGTTTCAAGGCAACCAAAGTATTTCCAGTATCTACAATATCCTCTACCAATACAACTCTTCTACCTGTAACATCAATATCTAATCCCAATAATTGATTTACCTTATTAGTAGATTGTGTACCAATATAAGAAGCCATTTTTACGAAACTCAATTCACAAGCTCCTTTATAGTGTTTCACTAAGTCAGATACAACCATAAAAGATCCATTAAGCACACCGATAAAAACAGGAACGTCTCCATTCATGTCTATTTCAATTTGCTTTGCTAATTCTTCTAAACGTTGTTGAATTTTTCCCTCTGATATAAAAGGAACAAACTTTTTGTCTAAAACTTGTATTTCCATTGTGTTGTTTATTGCTAATTTGCAAATATACAAAAAGAATATAGGTTAATTAGCCTATAAACGTGTCAAATATCGGTTCGAATACAATTTTAACGCTAAACAATATAATACATTAGCTTGCACACCTTGTTTCTCTATTATCAAATCTCCTTAGACAAAAACACGCTGCTATCCACAGCTATCTAATAGCCCTTTATTCTCGCTTAGTCTCCTAATGGAATAAATATAAAATAAAAAACGCAGCGTTTCCCAACGCTACGTCTAAAACAAACTAATTCAATCTAACTCTAAAACCAAAGTTACTAAGTTTTACCAGTTACGATTCTCTTTATATAACTTGAACAAGGCAGAAACATACCTGTCCAAGACCATTGATATCAACTCCTGAAAACAAATATAACGTTAATTTTTTTAACTTAAAATAAAAAAACGTTTTTTTATACAATTTATCATTTTTAAAAACAAAAAACATTTTACATATAAAATACACAAATAAAAAACACAAACACCACACTAATACAAAATATATTTTGTAAAAACATTTACACACCCTCTACTCTTTTTTCTACTAAAATTATACAAATTTTATTTCTTATTCTTTTTTCTACTACTCTCCTTTCTTATTTCACCCCCATCTTATGATGCACTTTGATTTTCTTACTTGCCTTCCTTCACATTAAACATACTATTGTAATAGCATAGCATAGTATTTCGTGCAGAATTGTAGGGGATTATGAGGGGATTAAGAAGGGATTATTAGGGGCTTTATTCGGTAAAAACACGCTCTTCCCCATCATTCCTCTACAAAACCCGAAGAAAACCCCAAGAAAGACCGTTTAAGTACCGGATTTACAAGGTTCATAAGTACTTAACAAATAGCACTGTTTTAAATAAAACATTAAAAAACAACAAGTTACACTTAACAAACTAAACAAATTCAGTAAAAAAGTAGGTGCTTTTTTTCTTTTTTATTCCATTTTAAACCGATTAATGCACTGTTTTTTAAAAAAACAAGGTCATTTTTTCTTCTTTAGTATCAAAATAGTCCTCAACAAAAACAGTTTAAGCAAAAAACGGAATCTTTTTTTTACGCTCCTTTATCTTCTGCTTTCCATATTTCTCATTACTTCTTTCGATTGATTGAAGTAAACATACCTCTTACAGCAAATCCATATTTATGAATTCATTTTATACTTTTTTAAATTATCTTTGCGCGATAACAATACAACTACACAATGAATTACTTTTCTACTGATTTCCGTTTGGGAATATTAGGAGGAGGTCAATTAGGTAAAATGCTCCTATATGACACTCGCAAATTTGACATAGCGACTAATGTATTAGATCCCAGCAAAGATGCTCCTGCACAATATGGGGCACGTGAATTCTTTCAAGGAGATTTAATGGATTACGAAACAGTATATCGCTTCGGTAAAACCGTAGATGTGCTGACTATCGAAATAGAGAATGTAAACTTAGATGCACTTGATAAGTTAGAAGAGGAAGGTCTTAACGTATTTCCATCTCCTAAAACACTTCGATTAATCCAAAATAAGGGAAATCAAAAAGATTTTTACACTACCCATAATATCCCTACAGCTCCTTATAAGAGATTTAAGGATATCGAATCATTAATCCAAGCGGCTAAAGCGAATGAGGTAAACTTGCCTTTTGTATGGAAGTCTGCACAATTTGGTTATGATGGGAATGGAGTAAAAGTAGTTCGTGCGATTACTGATTTAGATACATTACCTAACGTAGAGTGTATCGCTGAAGTGATGGTTCCTTTTAAAAATGAATTAGCAGTTATTGTAGCTCGTTCTGCATCAGGTGAAATCAAAACATACCCTGTAGTAGAAATGGAGTTTCACCCAGAAGCTAACCAAGTGGAATACGTAATCTGTCCTGCTCGTATAGATGCAGTTGTAGCGGATAAGGCAAGAGCAATCGCTCTTAAAGTCTCAGAAAAATTTAACCATGTAGGTTTACTTGCTGTAGAAATGTTCCAGACACAAGAGGATGAAGTACTGGTAAATGAAGTTGCCCCTCGTCCACATAATTCAGGTCACTACTCTATAGAGGCAAGTTATACTTCTCAGTTCGAACAACACATCCGCGCTATCTTAGGATTGCCATTAGGTAACACAGATAGTAAGGTAGCTGGTATCATGGTTAACTTAGTCGGTGCTGAAGGATATACTGGTCAAGTGTTCTATGAAGGCATGGAAGAAATCTTAGCAATAGATGGGGTAACTCCTCATATCTATGGTAAGAGAGAGACTAGACCATTCCGTAAGATGGGACACGTAACTATCGTAAATAGCGATATGACGGAAGCGAGAAAAATAGCTCAACAAGTAAAAGAAACAATCAAAGTAATCAGCAAATAAATTATGAAAATAGCAGTAGTAATGGGTAGCGTATCTGATATGCCTGTCATGCAAGATGCAATCAATATTATCAAAGAATTCGGTGTAGAAGTAGAAGTGGATATTGTATCTGCTCACAGAACACCTGAGAAATTAGTAGATTTCTCTTCTAATGCACATACACGCGGGATCAATGTAATCATTGCTGGTGCTGGTGGAGCAGCTCACTTACCAGGGATGGTAGCGTCTATGTCTCCTCTTCCTGTTATTGGGGTTCCAGTGAAGTCAAGCAATTCTATCGATGGATGGGATAGTGTATTATCTATTTTACAAATGCCAGGAGGTGTACCAGTAGCTACTGTAGCACTAAATGGAGCTAAGAATGCAGGTTTACTTGCTCTACAAATATTAGGAGCTCAAAACCAAGACATCCAAAACAAAATGATAGAATACAAAAACGGATTAAGAGAAGCTGTACTGAAAGCAGCAGAGTCTATAAAATAACAAAGGATGCCCGATGGGCATCCTTTGTTATTTTATAATTCTTAGTTCTTAATTAAAACTATTAATTCGTACTTTTATCATTCGATAAATGAAACATGAAATAATATGTCTGTATTACATACTAAATTCAATACCGTGCATGGGACTGCCCCATTTACACAGATAAAAACAGAAGACTATATCCCTGCTTTTAACAAAGCAATTCAAGATACTAAGAACGAAATAGAAGCAATTACTTCTACTACTGATATACCTACTTTTGAGAATACGTTAGAAGCTCTTGCCTATTCAGGTATGGAATTAGATGTGTTATCTAATATCTTCTTTAACCTTAACTCTGCTGAGACTAATGATGAGATGCAAAAAATAGCACAGGAGGTAGCTCCTATGTTATCTGCACTAAGCAATGATATCTCATTAAACGAAGAGTTGTTTAAACGCGTTAAAGCAGTATATGAACAAAAAGAGAGCTTAAACCTCAACACAGAACAAGAAACACTATTAACTAAAAACTACAAGAGTTTTGTAAGAAATGGTGCGCTGTTGTCTGAAGATAAAAAAGAGAGATTAAGAGCTATTGATGCAGAGTTGTCAACTACAGCTTTAAAATTTGGAGAAAACGTATTAGCTGAAACACATAAATATCAACTACACATCACTGCTGAGAAAGATTTAGCAGGATTGCCAGAAGGTGCTATTGAAGAAGCTAAAGCTTTGGCAGAACAAGAAGGTAAAGAAGGATGGGTATTTACATTAGACTATCCAAGTTATATTCCTTTTATGACGTATGCAGATAATCGTGAGTTGCGCAAAGAGATGGCTATTGCCAGTGGTAAAAAAGCCTTCCAAGACAATGAGCACAACAACGAAGCTAATGTATTAAACATCGTAAACCTTCGCCACGAAAGAGCAAACCTATTAGGATATGCTACACATGCTCATTTTGTATTAGAAGAGCGTATGGCGCAAAGTCCTGATAAAGTAAATGCTTTCTTAGAAGAATTATTAGCTAAGGCTAAACCTGCTGCTGATAAAGAGTTTGCGGAGCTTACTGCCTTTGCAAAACAAACAGATGGGATAGAACTATTAGAGAAATGGGATGGTTCTTACTACTCTGAGAAGTTAAAACAAGAGCGCTTTAGCTTAGATGACGAATTATTAAAACCATACTTCCAATTAGAGAATGTATTAGATGGTGCTTACCAAGTAGCGCATAAGCTATATGGATTAGTATTTACAGAAGTGCATAATATAGAAAAGTACCACGCCGATGTACGTACATTTGAAGTTACGAATGAAGCTGGTGAGTTTATTGCTGTGTTCTACACTGACTTCTTCCCTCGTAAAGGAAAGAGAAACGGCGCATGGATGACTTCTTTCAAAAACCAATACATCCAAAATGGAGTAAACGAGAGACCACATATCTCTATCGTATGTAACTTTACTAAGCCAACAGCTACCAAACCTTCGTTATTGACATTTAACGAAGTGACTACTTTGTTCCACGAGTTTGGACATGCATTACATGGTATGTTAGCCAATACAACTTATCCATCTCTATCAGGGACTAATGTATATTGGGACTTTGTAGAGTTGCCAAGTCAAGTGATGGAGAACTGGTGTTATGAGAAAGAAGCTTTAGAACTATTCGCTAAGCACTACCAAACAGGAGAAACTATTCCTATGGAGTTAGTAGAAAAAATCAAAGAGAGCGCAAGCTTTTTAGAAGGAATCGCTACAGTACGTCAGTTGAGCTTTGGTTTATTAGATATGGGGTGGCATGGTCAAGATCCAACTGCTATCACAAACTTAAAAGACTTTGAAGCAAAACAGTTCGCCTCTACACAGCAATATCCTGATGTAAAAGAGAATGCAATGAGTACTTCGTTCTCTCATATCTTCCAAGGAGGATATTCTTCTGGTTACTATAGTTACAAATGGGCAGAGGTATTAGATGCAGATGCGTTTGCTTACTTTAAAGCTAATGGTATCTTCAATAAGGAAGTTGCTACTAAGTTTAAAGATTATGTATTGTCACAAGGAGGTACTGACCACCCAATGACCTTGTATAAGAAATTCAGAGGACAAGAACCTACTCCTGATGCTTTACTGAAAAGAGCAGGATTGTTATAATAAAACGAAGGAAGCTAATTGGCTTCCTTTTTTTATCTTTACTCGTCACTAATATTAGAACTTATGTCTTCTCATCTATTACCAGACAACTTTGATAGCAAGGTAACACTCAAAAAAGGAGATTACTTATTCTGCGCTGGAGATATCAATACTGTTCTGTACTATATCGTGAATGGTTGTGTACAACTATATATCTTAGATCAAAGTGAAGAACGTATAATCCGATTTGGATACAAAGGAAGTTATATTTGTGCTTTAGATAGCTTACTTACTCAATTACCAACTATCTATTATCTACAAGCCATTAGACAGACAGAAGTCCTTATATCCTCTAAAGAAAATACTACTTTATTACTACAAGATATAGAAGGGATAAAACAATTACTCTTACAATTTCAAGAAAGAGAAATAGACTTATTGACAGAAGCTCCTATCGATAGGTATAAAAGAGTTTTAGAACGCTCTCCTTTACTATTTCAAGAAGTACCTCAACGCTATATTGCTAAATACCTACGCATGACACCAGAAACGCTATCTCGTTTAAAAAAGCTTGATCTCAATCAAGATTTAGAACTTTAGTTTTTCTCATCTTTGCTAAACAATGATATTACAATTATGACTAATCAAGAATTATTAGATGAATTGCTATTACTAACTAATCAGCATATAACACAATTACAGGTAATCAAGGAACTAACTGAAGAACAGTTGAACTATAGTCCTTCTTCTGAACAATGGAATATGCTACAGTGCATGGAACACCTTAATCACTATTTTAATTTCTATTTACCTCAATTCATTACTGCTACAAAACTTAATAGTAATACCTCTACACCTCTTTTCAAATCAGGATTTATAGGAGGCTATTTTGCTTCTATGCTTTTATACAAAGAAAATCAAAAACAAATCAGTAGTCCGAAAACAACGAATCCCATAGGTAAAGAAATTACCATAGATGTCATGTCTACTTTTGAAAACAACCTCATTGAATTAAAAGAAACATTAGCACGAATACCATTATCTGTTTTAAACAACAAGACTATTACGACAATGTTTTCTAATTGGTATAAACTAAAGGTGGGAGATGGACTACGCATTGTAATATATCACAATGATAGACACTTTCATCAAATGAATAAACTAATGCCATCTCAACTATAAAACAAATCAGTCCATTGCAATGCAATGGACTGATTTGTTTTATTTAATAACTTGTATTTGATAGACGCAATGTATTGCCGCCTCTACAACAGACACAATGTATTGTCGTCTCTACAACAGACGCAATGTATTGCCGTCTCTACAACAGACGCAATGTATTACCGCCTCTACAACAGACGCAATGTATTGCCGCCTCTACAACAAACTATAGGAAACACTCTTCGTTGTACTTATAGGCATCAAGTGTGATTGGCATCTTTTTAGCCTCTTTAAGGTCATTTTGTGCCTCATTATATTTATCTACCTCTGAAGCTGCTTTAGGATCTTTAATAGTACCTAATAACACTTGAATACGGTCTAATTCATTTTGTTGGTCAGCTTTTAAATATCCAACAGCTACTTCACATACTTCTTTAAAGGTTTTACCTCCTACAAGCTTTAAAAAAGCAGCATCTGTCTTGTCATTATCTATTCCATCTTCTGCATCATAGATGATATTATAGTTACCTATAATCTGTATTGCTTTTTGTAAACGAAGCTGATCGTTGTCTCCTAAAGAAACCATCATCTTATCTTCTGAATTAGCATAAGCATCCATATTCTCTGCTGATAACTTTAATTCTTTCGTTTCCGTTTGTTCAGCTGGTGCTTCTACTTTTGTTTCTTCCCCTACTACTGGTGTTTCTACTTCTTTATCTTTACAACTAACTGTAAGAAGAGCTAATGCAAATATTGTTAAGCCTAATTTTCTCATGTCTATACTTAAAGAAACAAATGTAAACACTTAAACACCAATTATACAATAGCCATAAACAGCTATTTATTCTAATTACCTATAGAGTATAACATTTCTAACAGAAGGTTCTCTATCTTCCAAAAGATATCTGATATCAAAAAAAAAGGAAAAGTACAATGTACCTTTCCTTTTGAAAATCAAACTAAAACTATGAAAATTATTTTGCAATCTTTATTCTTCTAATTCACCAAATTTCCCTGCGTTAAAGTCATTCACTGCCTCAATCAACTCATCCTTTGTATTCATTACAAACGGTCCATAGTGAGCAATTGGCTCATTAATAGGTTCTCCCGCCAATACTAATATTACAGCCTCTTGTGTAGCTTCAATTTCAAAATCCTCTCCATTGTGTTGCATCACTACCATATGATCTTGTGGAATAAGATACTCTCCATTAACCTTTAATTCTCCCTCTACAACTAACAGCATAACATTGTAATGTTCTGGGAAATGGTATGATGCTTTACCCCCTGTTTTTGCTTTAAAATTCGACATGTGAATTGGTGTAAATGTTGAAGCAGGTCCTTTTGCTGTATTATATTCTCCTGCGATTACTTCTACAAAACCTAAACCATCTTCTAAAGCATATTTTGTCATTTGTTCATGTTCAATGGCCTGATATTTGGCTGGTCCTTTTTTATCTTTTGCAGGAAGGTTTACCCATAATTGTACCATTTGAAATAGACCTCCTGTTTTACTCCATTCTGTTTCGTGAAACTCTTTATGTAACACACCAGATGCAGCTGTCATCCATTGTACATCTCCTTCTCCAATTATGCCTCCACCTCCACTACTATCACCATGCTCTACACGTCCTTTATATGCTATTGTTACTGTCTCAAATCCTTTGTGAGGGTGTACTCCAACTCCTCTTGGAATTTCTGATGGTCCAAACTCATATTTTGAATTATAATCTAACATAATAAAAGGATCCATTCTTTGCATGCTCATACCTGGCATACTTGGTATAAAATTGTGTACTCTAAAACCATCGCCAACAAAGTGTGCTGGTTGTGGTGCTACTACTTGTTCTATATTTCTCGTTTTCATATCTATTGTTTTTTGTATGACAAAGTTACACCCTATCGAACCAAAAGCACTTAACCTACAACAAGAAGTAAAGGGAACAAAAAAGGAGGCTTACCTCAGTAAGCCTCCTTCATTACAATAATCTACTTGTTTTAGTTTTTAATTTCTATTCTTTCTCCACTTGAATGTGTACTCATTTCTGGAGCATAAATACTTTGTAACGTAGTAATACCATTAGAGAATGTTCCGTTAATATTAGCTCTTAAATCATACTCAAACACATAAGTTCCTTTTCTTAAATGTGAGATAAAAAAGTTTGCAGAAGCATCTCTTGTTTCTTGATAATAAGAAAACTCGTTCTTCCATTGATATCCTGACAAAACATTTGTTGGTTCCAGCCCACTTGCACGCATATCTTTCAAATGTACATAATCCATGTCATTAGCTACAGTCAATTCTAAACGAACGGTTACTACATCACCCACCTTAATTGGTGTGTCTTTTGTAATAGAACGCAACACTTGTCCTTTATCTGTATTTGCTTTCACAAATAAATCCTTCTTCATTACAACAGGTGATCCTTCAGAAGCTTTTACCATATCAGCCTCTTCAAAATACTGCCAATACATCGCTCCATATGCAATACCAGGAGACGTTTTCGTTAACTCTACAACGCCTTTTTTCGCTGTCATTTCTGCTTTACTCCAAGACTTCTTGATATATCCACTTCCCATTTGAGCCTCTGTATTTATATCAAGAGGATAGCCCGCTACTTTCACCTCAACTCCTTTGTCTGAATCCATCCAAGACTTACCAATATTCAACATTGCATAAATCGCTTTAGTTGTTGCTTTCGAAGATCCCCATGAAGTAGTCTGTTTGTTTTTCATCAACCACACTTTCATAAGCTCAATTTGTTTCGCATACTTTTCTGCATCTACTTCATTCAAAGCTTCCATGATAGCTACTTGTGTTTCAATTGGCGACTGATACCACAACCATCCAGCACTGTTTTCTTTCCAATACATACCCAATGCTTCACTTTCTACAGCAGCTTCTACGATGTACTTCACCACTTCTTGTGCGGCCTTATTCAGACCAAAACGCTTAGCGATTGTAGCTCTCAAGGCCTGTTGATATAAACTTCCTTCTACTTTATCCCCCTCTAAGCTTTTGCGCATAGAAGCAAACATTCCACTATGTGCCTCCTTAACTCCGTAATCATTCATAAACAAACTTCTCACATACAAATAGTGTGTTCCAAAAACCATTTGTTCTGTATCTTTCTTATTCTTAGCCTGCTTTTGGTACAAAGCATATTGTTGTTCATCAATATACTTGATAGCTTTTGCTGTCATAGTATTTATCTGTTGATTTACATCTTTCAGATTATCTGCTTTCAATACTCCCATTCTTTTAAGAGTACCCAATCCTTCTAATACACTTTGCGTTATATGACTATCTGATGCTCCTCCATTAAACCAAGAGAATCCACCATCACCATTCTGTAATTCTGCTAACTGATTAACTGCTTGTTTTAATTCAAAAGACATTGTGTTTAAGTTAAACAACAACGCTAATCTTCTCATGCGTTCTGTTTCACTCTCTGCCTCTTTTACCCAAGGAGTTTCACTTACCAAAATACTTTGCAACTCTGTATTTTTATTCAATTTTGAAACCAATTCATCCTTAGCATTCCACTGATCAAAAACTGTTTTTATACGTGGATTACTATTCAAAATATGTGAAGCCACTGCATTAGCAAACACCTTACTTACTATGCTATTTGCACTATTATTTGCATTTGTATCTTCTTTTATTTCAGGCAATGCAAACAAAGCAGTCCACATTGGATTAGCAGTTAACTCGAATGTCAACTTATAATTATCTGTTACTTTGTTAAACTCTTTTTCGTACTGCTCAAAAGTGAACAATTTGTTTTGTCCTTCTTTTACATAAACAGGCATCGTTTCAGTAACCATCACTTTGTTTGTCAACACAGGTAATGCTACTTCTTCGCCGTCACTAAACTTAGCTGTTTTTGCAATTACTCTACACAATACAACATCTACACCTTCTGGTGTAGTAACATCCCAATTAACCGATGTAGAAGCATTTGCTTTTATATCGAATGCTTGTTTTTTTTCTAATAAAGCTTCATTGGTATAAGCATTATACAATTGTAAAGTTGCTGTTCCTTTTTGTGCCTCAGCAGACATATTTACCACTTTTGTAGAAAGAGACATTACATCTCCTTGACGCATAAATCGTGGTAAATTTGGTACAACCATCAAGTCTTTCTGTGTGCGTACCAATTTCTCTGTTGTAGTTTGCTTTAAATCTTTTGTATGTCCAAAAGCCATAAACTTCCAAGCAGTTAATGCCTCTGGTGCTGTAAACTCAATCTTGACATCCCCTTTTTCATCTGTTCTAAGTGTTGGATAGAAGAAAGCTGTTTCTTGCAAGTTTTTACGAATAGCTACAACATTTTCCGTTGCACCTCCTCCATCGTTATTCTTTGGTAGTTGATATCCTGTATTCACTACTACTTCTTTTAAAGACAAGTCACTATCATTACTAATAGAAATACCAGCTGCCTTTCCTTCTATCATTCCTGAAACAGTTAGATTGTCCATTTTTTCATAGGAAGGAGCTGCTCCAAATGTACCTTTTACATTTCTTCTTTTAGAACCAATACCAACTGCAGATATTGAATTAATATCATAACCAAACATTCTAAAGTATAATGGTTGTTGTACTTTCAAGTGTTCTCCCATAGGATATTTTTGAGACACACTATATCCATACCCTTTGCTTGTTAAACCATCGAAATCATAATCAGACAAGAAACTTCTACCTCTATTAAAATAAACCTCACCTCTCTTTAATGAACCATAGAAATTATTTGAAGCAAATTGATCCAAAGAAGCATCATACATCGTTGCTAACACTTCTGTAGCAATCTTCTCTTTATTTTTTCCAGTTACATGTAATATCCATTTTTCCTGAGCTCCCGGTTCTATTTTCTCTCTAAAAGAAGATAAAGTCATTGTCAATTCTTCTGATTCTTTCGCTACTTCAATAGCTGTACTAACCAAATTATAGAAATTGTGTTTTACCCCATAAGCCTGCACCACCACTTGATTATAGCTCTTCTTGATAGGTACTTCAAACAACATTCTCTTTTTGCCCACTGTCAAGGTAGCTTTTTGTACTTCCTCTCCATTAGTCATTACACTCACCACTACTTGTGTTCCCTCTTCTGCGCTTTGTAAATAAACTTTAGCTTTATCTCCAGCTTTGTACGTACCTCCATCAGATGTTAACGTTACCAAGTCTGTTAGATTTCCTACCACTTGGTTATTATTGAAAATAAATCTATCTTCAATTTCCGTTTTCTCCCCTTTATCCAGTACGAAACCTTTCACTAAATAATGCCCTGTTGGCAATGATTTCGCTCCATCAAAAACAATCTCTTTTGCTTTTCCAGTATCGAAATTGGTAGAAAATACCAATTTCCCTTCTTTCCAATTCGTTGTATTCAATTCGTTGTTATATACTGTGTAAGGCAATTGTTTTACAAACTCCTCATAACTATACAACTCATAATCTGTGTATCTATTATCCTTTTTGTCCAACAAACGAGGAGCATAGGGAGCATCCAAAGCATAGATAGCCAATTCTCCTTTGCTTGGATAATCTACATTGTTCAGGTTTTGTGTCAATACTTCAAACTTAGATAATGTATTTACCGTTACATTCCCCACAAGGTTTGTTGACAATTGCAAGTTTTTATCTCCTACCGTTACCGTTTCGTTTACTGAGTATGTTTCTCCATTGCTATCTATAGCATCTACATACACATTGTATTGATACGTACGTGGGTTGTCTTTTTCTTGTTTTTCTATTTTCGGAACAGCTTTAAAACTAACTGTATATTTTCCTTCACTATCTACAGTAGTTTCGCCCTGTGCTATTGTTTCTATATTGTAGTCGTAGTTTGGCCTTCTCTTGCTCCACAACCAATATGGCCATATTTCAGTACGCTCCACACGGTATACAATCTTTGCCTGATCAGCAGCAGCACCAGTATAAGACTGTACTTTCCCTTCTACTGCCACATTTTCATTAAACTTATATACTCCTTTTGGTTTATCAATAGTAATTTCAAACTTTGGTCGTTTATACTCTTCTACTGTTATCTCTTTCGAACTTAATTGATCATCGTCAAGCGTCAACACAATTGAATATTCTCCTAATTGTCCATGAGAAGGTAACACAAAAGAACCATTAACTGATCCATATTCATTCGTTTTCAACGATAAAGAAGCAACCTCATCTCCGTTTGTATCTTCAAAAGAAACTTCTACATTTTTATTTATAGCTACAGTTTCTACTCCCTTATTAGTTTTACTCACTATTCCTTTAAAGTAAACAACTTGTCCAGGTCGATAGATTGCACGATCAGTTAATAATACCGATTCATACATTTCTTCTTCTATAGTTGGTGGGGTAACAGTTTCATTATTTTTATAGAAGTGTTTGGTATAGTACGCTGTATCGTCCTTTACATTAAAATATAATGTACTTGACTGTTTGACAAAATCTAAAGCAAACTCTCCATTGCTATTCGTCTTTACAATAGTTTCCCAATATGATTTATCGTTACTTTTTTCAGGTCTATTGGCAATTACTACCTCAACATTGGTAGCAGTTTTTCCTGTTTCTCTATCAAACACTTTTACTTTATCATCTCCAATAGCAATATAGTAAGGAGTAATATTGACCTTATTAATTATAATGCTTACCTCTCCTTCTTTACTCTCTTCAAATGGATGTGAAGAAAGTACCACAAAATAGTTTCCTTTTGGCAATGCTTTTAAAGCAATAGAAGTAGTATGTTCTTTATAATCCGTAAATTTTTTCAAAGCAATATCATAACTATCCACTATTTTGTTTTTCGCAATAGTCTTTTGGTATTCTTCAAAATTATTTAAACGCTGACTATATTCATCTTTACTTCCTCCTTCTACTTTTATTATTTGCACATAAATCTTCTCCAGATTTTTGTGCGTCAAAGCAACAGGTAAAACCTTCTGATCTACTAAATATTGTTTTACTACAAAAGATAAACTTGGCAATTCTACATCTTTTTTCAAAGTAGCCAATCGCGTAGCAGCAGGTATATTGGGAAATAACTCTTGTACTTTGTTAGACAACGTTACCAACTCTTCTCCCTCTACATACGTAGCTAAGCCTTCGTAAAGAATAGATTCTTTTGGATTGTTTTTAATCCATTCCTCTATCACCTTTTTCTTCTCTTCTTCTGCTATACTACTTTGCTGTAAAAAGTACAATTGAACATAGTGATACACTCTACTTGCATTATTCTGTTTTACATCAGCAAGTACATCATTCTTTAATTGTTCAACTTTCAATACTGAATTAACTCTTTCTTCATCGCGAAACTCCCATAAATTACTATTTAAATAATTAATGTAATCCATGCGCAAAGCATCATACAATGCCAACTGATTAAAGTCGACAGCAATATCATTATCTATAGAAAACAATTCATTCCATTGACCTACTACTGCTTTTTTATCTTTAGCAGCACCTACCAATGCTTCTTGGTATTGTCTTTCAATTTGATTTAAAAAGTCTTTTGTACTCCAGAAACGAACATCTGTAGTGTTTATCTTTTCTACTGCAGAGCGATTTCTAATTTTGTATTTATTTTCAGCATAATACAAATCATAGATTTTAGCCAAGTAAATATCTAATAATACCTTGTATGTACCAGATGCTTTCTTATGCTCCGTCTCAAACTGAGCGATTACACTGTTGATGTTGTAATCTTTCTCGTCTTTGGTGGTAATATTAATTCTTGCCTCATAGAACATTGCTTTTATTAGACTTGAGTAGTCTTTGTTCTTTTTAGATAAGGTCAGTACTTCTTGTACATTAGGCAACATACTCTTCAATTCGTGATTCTGCTCCTGTTGTTCAATAGTAGTCCATAACTCTTGTATTCGCTTATTAGGCGACTGACCAAACCCAACAATTGGGGCAAGTATCATAAGATATAAACCTAAATTCTTCATAGTGTTATAATTGAGAGCCTAAAGATAATGCTTTTTATAACAAAATATTAAGAATTAGGATTTCTAATCTATCATGTCCTAAAAATGTTTTTTTTAGTCAAAAATGGCTATTTACGTCTATTCTATTTTTTCATATGTAAACAATAACTTAACACTGCACTGACAGAACAGTATTAATAACCCTATTTATTCAACAAATCAAACAAAACTATAAGTTAAATAAACTAAAACTTCAACTATCGTTAACATCAAAAAGCATGATATACCATATAATCTCTATTTCTTTGACCTACTAAAAAAACACAATTAAAATGAAAAAAATTATTTTATGCTTACTTCTTATTGGTATGGCTTTAGTTTCTTGTAATAAAGATGACAACAATTCTAATCCAGATCCAAAACCTATAGACGATAAATACAAAACTGAAAATGTAGTTTTGTTAGTTATAGATGGTCCTCGAATGACTGAAACATGGCAAGGTAAAAATCAAGAAAATATTCCTAATCGCGTTGCTTTATTAAAAGAAGGAGTATTTATCAGTAACTTTCAAAACAATGGTTTAACAAACACCAATGCAGGACATACAGCTTTAATTACAGGAGTATATGACAGTATTCAAAACAATGGTAAAGAATTACCTACAAACCCTTCTGTCTTACAACATTGGTTAAAACAAACAAATAAAGACAGTAGTAAAGCATGGGTAATTGTATCTAAAGATAAATTAGAAGTATTAAACAACTGCAAAAACAAAGATTGGAACGGGAAATATATGCCTAAAGCTGATGCAGGAGTATCAGGTAATCCTTCTGCTTATAGAGATGATGCTATCACAATTGCAAACTTTAAAAAGGTTATTACAACTGATAAACCAAATATGGTTGTCATCAACTTAAAAGATGTAGATAGTTATGGTCACGAGAATAAATGGAAAGAATATATTCAAGCAATTAAAACAACTGATCAAAGCATAAAAGAGATTTGGGACTTTTTACAATCACAACCAAACTATAAAGGAAAAACAACTCTTATGGTATCTAATGACCACGGTCGTCATTCAGATGGTATTAAAGATGCCTTTGTAAACCACGGAGATGCTTGTGTTGGTTGTCGCCACATAGAATTTTTTGCTATGGGACCTGACTTTAAAAAAGATGCTGTAATAGCTACTGGTAATTATGAGCAAATAGATGTAGCTAACACAATGGCTGAACTATTAGGCGTAAAATTACCTTATAGCAAAGGAAAAGTAATGAAGGCAATTTTTAAATAGAATTACACAACATACATCAAAAACAAAAACGAGTATCTAAATTAGATACTCGTTTTTGTTTTTTAATTACTTGTGCGTTTTGGCCCTTTAGATTCTGGCCATTCTTGGCGTGCTCCCTTATCATTTAAAGGCAACACTATTTTTTCTCTTGATACTAATTCTTTCTCTTCACTTGCTTTATAAGCCAAGATTGCAATTAGAATTGCATTATTCTGTACATCATCATAAACAATTTTGTCTGCTGTATCTCTATTAGTATGCCACGTATAGTTGCCATATCCCCAACTCAACGAGCTCAACATAAAACCAGGAATATCTTTACTCACGAACGATACATGATCTGAACCTCCACCTGATGGAGAACCTGGAAAGTTTGTTTTAATTTCTTTTTTATACTGTTCTGGTACTGCATACAACCAATCAGATAAATACTGATATGAATTTAAGAAACCTTGTCCTGAAATATTTGCTACACGCCCTGTTCCGTTATCTTGGTTAAATACCACTTGTATTTTGTTATGCAATTCTGGATGGTCTGCAACAAAAGCTCTCGAACCATTCAATCCTTGTTCTTCGCTTCCCCAGTTTCCAATAAGAATTGTGCGTTTTGGATTAGGTAATACTGTTTTTAAGATACGTGCTGCTTCCATCATAGTGATAATACCCGTTCCGTTATCAGTAGCTCCTGTACCACCATCCCAACTATCTAAGTGAGCCGAAAGCACTACATATTCATCCGCCTTTTCTCCACCTTTCAACTCAGCTATTGTATTATATGTTTTAGCTGTACCTAAATCCTTAGATTGAGCATTTACATTGATACGTGGCTTCTTACCATTCTCTGCTAAGCGGTATAACATCCCATAGTCTTCTAATGCAATATCAATTGTAGGTATTTTTTTAGTCTCTGCTCCAAATATTCTATTTGCCCCCATAATACCTGTCCAATAAGACATAACAACACCAGCAGCACCAGCATCCTCTAATACTTTAGGTAATTCTTTAGCTGTGTACCCTGTATTCTTTATACGTGTTGCCCATGCTTTCTCTGCTTCTGTTTTTTCTGCTGTCATTTTGTTATATGACTCTTCTGTAGCAAAGTTCTTCCACTGATAATCTGGACGTCCAGTTGGTTGATGCATAGAAATCAACACATACTTTCCTTTTACAGTAGGTAACCACGCTTCAAACTCAGCTTTGTTCTTAGCATCTGTCAACACAACCACCTCTGCATCTACTCCTCCTTTTTTAGTTGCAGGACTCCATGCCAATTGCATTCCTTCTAATGACTTTATACGAGGCGAAGTCATTGTTATTTGTGTTGTACCACGTTCCCAAGACTTCCATGTACCATATTCTTCATTGCGTGCTTCAAATCCCATTGCTTGATACTGTCCCTTTACATAATTGTGCGCCTGCATCATTTGTGGCGTACCTACCAAACGTGGACCAATCACATCCATCAATTCAAAAGCATAATTTTTTAATTGAGAATTTGTTGTGCCTTCCTTCACAATAGCATCAACTATTGGATCTTGTGTTTGTGCAAACAACATTGTACCTGATAAAAGAGCAACTCCAAATACTCCTTTTTTTACAACTTTGTTTAGTTTCATAATCGTGTTAGTGTATTAGTTTGAGCGGGCAAAATACGTATTTACACGCAAAATATACTTGATGAAACAAATATTAACACCTTTGTATTAGTTATCTCCCTTATAGCATGCTGTTTAATAATAACTATAAACATAAACAATAGTGCTAAACAACTTTCCATTCAGCATAATTTGTTGTTTAGTTACATTTCCCATCTCATCAAAAGTTTCATTCATTAGCTTGAAACTTTTCTTTTCATCCAAATAGTTTTCTTGTTCTACTTTTTTTATTTGTTCATAACCAATATTATACCCTTTTTCGTCATATTCAAATAGTTTCTCAATGGTAACAGCAGCATCACTACATCCCCAGTTTCTACCTGGTGTCAGAAGTTTTTCACTTTCTTTCTGATTCTTTGCATTAAATACACTTATTACAGTCGTTGGTTTCGCTTCTGTCACCAAATCACCAAACTTAGCAGTATATAACTTGGTTGCATCGTTCACTGTCCAACCATAGCTAATTCCTTCTACCTTCCTCTCCTTTTCGTTAAATGTAAATGCCTTTCTTTGATTCCCAACATATTTTTCATAAACTATTTTTCCCAAATATATCTCTTCATCATCCTTTCCTACTAAAGAATATGTACTAACATTCTCCACAAATCCATATTCATCATAGTGAGTTACAAATTTTTTCTTATCATGGTAAACCTCACTTATAGTAATCTCTATGGTTTGCTTCACTTTTCCTTTTAACCCATAAACCTCCCAATCAGTCAATACTTGTGCATACAAGCTATTACTACAAATCCCACACAAAAGCATTACAAAAAGCACTGTGTTTTTCATTGGATCACTTATAATATTCATAGGTAAATGTAGATTTATTATACACTTTATCATTATCATCTGTTGTTGTTTGTGTCAATGGGTTCCCTACACGATCTATAGAAGTAATATCAATATAATAACTTTCTTCCTTATTCTTCAACCCATCTACAATATCATAGCTTTCTTTTTCCCCTTTTTTATTATAATCATTCTTGGTAATAAAAGAATACTTCTCTATTCCATTCGGCTCTTTTTCATACAACCGTTCTTCTTTTAGTAGTCTACCTTTATCATCAATCTCTCCTTTGCTAACCAACAGAGCTCCTGACAGAGCATCTACCTTATCTGTCATAATATAAGTGGTCGGAGTAAGCCACTGTTGTTGTCCATAGTTCACAATATCTGTAGATGCACCGTACACTGTTAGGTTTCTTACTTGATCAACATACTTGGCATAAACAATATTATCTGTATAAATATGATATTTCCTTTTTCCATCTCCTAACTTATACTTCTTTTTAGATTGCAAGTATCCATTTGTATCAAACACATACTCTTCAAAAAAAACTATATCCATCTGTAAAGAAGACTTCACCACAACTGAAGTAACAGTACGAACAACACACTTCTTTACCTTTCCTTTCAAATTCAGCAATTGCCAATCTGTAGGAGGAACAATCTCTGCCGCCCAACCCTGTTGTGCAAATAGCAATACAATAAAAAACAATGCTCTCATCTCTACTAATTTCATTTAGTTATAATATTCATAAACAAACTGTGATTCTTCTTTTGGAACTCCATTCTCTTCAAAGACTATCTTCTTTGTCACGTTTCCTTGTTTGTCAAACAAAAGTTTTTGTTCTTTATAAATAAAAAATGTTGTGTCTAAAGTATTCACAACTTTTTGTTCTGTATTTATCCCTCCTTTTTCATACGTATAAATAATTACGTTTTCCCTTTCCAAACCTTTATATAGGAGATCATCTGTATCTACATGTACTTTACTATATCTCTTTTCTAAAAATCCTGCAGCATTATAAACTCTTTTTTCAATAATTTCTATTGGTGGATCTTCACTTTTTTTTACCTTAAGTGTTGTCTCATTTGGTAATTCCCATTCCTGATCAATGGTCTGTTCTTCTTCTGATTTTATAACTATTTTGCGTTTATTCTTTCGATATTCACCATATTCCAACGTTGATTTACTAACAACTTCAACGGTTTGTATCCCTAATTTTCTATCTTCTATAAATTCACTTACGATATACCCTTGAGGGTTAAATACCATTGTGCTTACTGACTCTGTTGCTGAATTTAATCCTGTTATAGTACAAGTCACTTTTTTTACTCTTCCTACTAATCCTTCGCATCGCCAATCTGTAGGAGGAGCAATCTCTTGAGCATAATTATATTGAACCATTAGTAATACAACAAGTAACAACACTTTCCTCATCTCTTTTTATTTATAATATAAGTAATCAAATTGCTCCGTTATTACATCTCCAGTTTCTCTATTTCGTTTCGTTTGCAATAGTATATTTCCTATAGCATCTCTACTTCGGATATCGTAAATCAAAGTATAATCTTTCTCGATACCATTTATCTCTTCGTGTATTATCTCTTTAACTAAATCCCCTTGTTTATTATACTCAAAAGTAGAGGTACGTTCTATTTCTGCCGAATACTTCTGATAATTAATAGACTCTCTTTCCCATCTCTCCATTAACTTGTATTCTTTATACTTGCATTCTATTTCCCATTTTTCTCTATTGTTATTTCTTGTACTTATCAGAAAGTCATCTACCTTATCCCAAGTCTCAATAGCATGATCCCGATCTTCCCACTTTCTATTATTGTCGTATAAATAAACATATCTTACTCCATCTACATAATCTGTATAAGTAAAAGTATAAATTTCTTCCATTTCTCCTTCTTCAAAAGAAGTATACGTTTTTGAAGTGGAATCATAATAGGTTTTTATCATTACAAACCCTTTTTCTTTAAAATTAATTACATCTTTTTCTTTAGCTCCATCTGCTGTTGTTCTAAAAACAATCATACGCTGTACAGCTCCTTTCAAATTCTGCAATTTCCAATCGGTAGGTGGAACAACCTCTGTTGTCCAGCCCTGTTGCCCAAATAGCAACACAATAAATAGTAATACTCCCATCTAAACTGCAATTTTTTTAGTTATAGTATTCGTAACTAAAACTCTCTTTATAAGAAGACTCTTCCATATAGTTTTCTACAGTTCTAAGTATAATATTTCCTTGTTTATCTCTTTTCTGAACCACAAAAATCTGATAACTTTCTGTTTCAACCTCATCAACAGATATTTTTATATCTGTACGTATCAATTCACCTTCTTTGTCATATGTAAAAAGATGTTTGCTTATGCTGTTATACTCCGAATCATCCCACTTTATTGATATATTCGTTTCTTGAGAAAGCAATTTCTCTTCGTTACTATATATCTCCTTCACAGATACCTCGTGAGTAGGTCCCATGTTTATAATTACATGTTGTCCATCAGAAAACCAATATTCGTTAGTCTTATTTATATTCGTTAATCCTTCTTCAACATCTTCTTCAACATCTTCTTCAACCCCCATCACAATCCATCGTTTATTGTTGTTATATGGCATATAACGTTCTTTATTTAAGAACTTCATTTCAGCACTCACAGAATCGATTCCTATATTATTTCTAAAAACTTTTTTTAGTGTTTTATAACCTTGTTTATCAAATTCTATCTCCTCCCTATTTATATTGCCATTTTCAGATGTTTGTACTACAGTCATCTTCTTCACCTGTCCCTTTAGTTGATATACTTGCCAATCGGTAAGTGGTTTTACATCTGTTGCCCAGCCTTGCTGTACAAACAGCAAAACAATCAGTAATAATACTTTGTTCATTTCTTTTTATTTATAATACAAATAATCAAACTGCTCTGTTATTATATCTCCAGTTTCGCTATTTCTCTTTGTTTGCAATAGTACATTCCCAATAGCATCTCTACTTCGAATATCGTAAATTAATACATACTTATTCTTTACGCCATTTATTTCTTCTTTTACTACTTCTTTTACCAAGGTTCCTTTTTCATCATATTCAAACATTTTCCTGTAGACCGTACTTAGATACTTATCATATTTCACATAGCTCTCTTCTGTAAGTGTACGTCTATCTTGCTGATATTCGTCAACTATTCTTCTATCAGCTCGTTCGTAATTCAATACGTTCAAATACATCTTATAATCTCCTCCCCTCTTATTTTCAACAATATCACTGTACTCCTTATCACTTTTTGCTTTGACATAAATATATCTTGTGTACTCCTTAAAAACATCATATTTCATTTCGATGTCCTCTATAGAATCTACGCTATTCAAATGTATTTCATGCAACAAGTACCCTTTCTCATCATACATCTTTTCAATTCTGTTTTGATCTCCTACTGCATTAGAGCAAGTAATCATTACCTTTTTCACCTTGCCCTTTAATCCATCCACTTGCCAATCTGTACGCACTTGTCCAAACACAAAAGAAGATATTGTCATAAACAGTAACAGTAGCACCTTTTTCATACCGTTTTTATGTTAAAGATAACACATTATCGATTATCTAATTCTAAAAGTATTACGATAAATAATAACATCTTAATTTTCTACCTCTCTTTCTATTAGCAATGTACACAGCGAAACCCCTCCTAAAATAAGAGATTATCAATTATACTTTCCAAGCTTCTATAGCCTATATTGAAAGTGTACCTTTGCACCGAATTTTTAATATGTAAACTTTTAATTAAATGAAAAACCTTAAAGGAATTCTCTTCGCATTGATTTCTTCAGGTACATTTGGTTTGGTGCCTTTGTTCTCCTTGCCATTGATACTTCCGAACTTGCGACCAGAAGGAGTGGCTGCTATAGGCATACCAACCATTCTGTTTTACCGCTTTTTATTTTCATCTGCTACCATGGGAGCAGTATGCTTGTACAAAAAAACAAGCTTAAAAATTTCAATTAAAGATTTAGCAGTCGTCTTTTTCTTGGCGTTATTGTATGCCGCAACAGCCAAGTTTTTAGTAGATGCTTATGAATATATTGCAAGTGGTGTAGCAACAACTGTACATTTCCTGTATCCTATATTTGTAAGTATCGTCATGATCTTGTTTTATAAGGAAAAGAAATCGATTGCATTATTTATCGCATCTATCCTATCACTTATTGGTGTAGGAATGATGTGTATACATGGTGAGTCTTCACCAGCATTAGTGAAGGGATTAATTCTATCTGCTGTAACTATATTCACCTATGGATTATACATTGTAGGACTCAACAAATCAAGAGTCGCTCAAATGAACTTTGATTCGTTGACTTTCTATGTATTGCTTATGGGCTGTCTTATCTTCCTTTTCTACTGTTTATTTACATCAGGAATAGAGACAGTAAGTTTGACCAGTGATTGGATCAATCTTATTCTATTAGGTGTATTTGCTACTTTTATCTCAGACTTGTGTTTGGTGCTCGCCGTAAAACATGCAGGGAGTACCATTACCTCTATCTTAGGGTCGATGGAACCAGTGGTAGCTGTACTTGTAGGCACAGTCTTTTTTGCAGAACACTTTGATTGGGTATCTGCTTTAGGACTTTTATTTGTATTGGGAGCCGTAACACTTGTCATTGTTTCCAACAGAAATAAATAATAAATGGGTAACAGGTTGTTTGATAAACAACCTGTTACCCATTTATTATTACCCTTTGTTTATAACATCGTCTAAGCTTTCTTTCATGGTGTCTACCAACTTCATCTGTGGATAAGTTTTTATGCTATAGGTATCAAACACCTCAGCAATCATATCCATACATTCTTTTTTGTTGGCATACATCTGGTGATTTATCAATTCAGGCAAATTAATTAAATCAACCAGTATATTATCTATCTCTCTATAGAACTGAATCGTTTTCTCCTGATTGATTGTTATTCCTAAAAAGTTATCAGGCCAATTCATAATTTTACTAAACAACGTTAAGCACTCCTCCTTGCTAACTACAACATCTTCTACTGACTCACTGTTCAAATAATTAGTATAAAAAATGGTTATCATAGCTTGTATTTTATTCTGTTTTATTTCAATTAATATTATTCTATACGTTATACAGCTATATTGTTAATTCTCTACTCATTACACCACACATATCTCACAAATACCTGATTAATAACAAATATAAAGTATAAAGTTACACTTTTTTAGCATATCTCACTATTGGAGTATTCATAAATTTATACTCTAAAAGTATAAATTATTTTAGAACTTAACTCAATGATTACAAGATAAATACCCAAAAAAAGGCACTAAAACTATTATTCTTTGAAAAGTAAAAGTATTTTTATTATTTGTCCACCATTCCTTTTCATTTATTGCATAATTTTGAACACAAATGACCTCTTTTGCTCTTTATAGCAGTATTTGATTAATTTGATCTGTTTTGGAGTTTAATTAAACACTCAAAACACTGTTATTCAAAAACATAACAGCATTGTTTTTGAATTTCTTTTGCTATCCTTCGGGAATACTCCCAATTTGCTTTGGTAAAAGACCTGTTTTCCGAACAAGAGTAAAACGACATTCGAACACTACCAAAAGGAAATCAAATGCAAATAGATCTATTTTTGATGTTCTTGAAGAAGAAAATGAAAAATAGACATCAAAAAGACAAGAATAAATTGAAAAACATTAAACATCACAAATCAAACATCCTATTGTGATGCAAATAGGAACAATTCTGTAAAAAACATCCTTTGCTAACGTTGATTTACAAAAAGAAGTACAAGTATATAAATCATGTACAGTGAATAAACCCATACATACTATTTCATTACTCTAAGCAACAACGACACCTATCAGCCATGCCAAAAACATTGCAATAGCCATAACCACCACCCACACACCATAAATAGCTTTGAAAAACAAACGTACAACCAACCAGGGATGATTCATCATTTTGTGCAAAAACTTTTCTATGGCTAAAGGCTCTTGTGCAATCTCTTTGGCTATGCGCTCTTGATCTACTTGTATGCGATGTTGTTCTCGTTGTTTTACCATATTCAAATCGTGCCCGCATGCAGTGCAATGTGTTGCATCTACATTAAAAGTCCCACATTGTGCACACCGAATATGTACTTGTCCTTTTGTCATGTTGTATTAAATATGCTCAAAGCTACTGGTTTAATGCAAAATAAAAAAGTCTTTAGCATTGGGAGGCTAAAGACTTTTCATCAAAAAAAGATTATTAATCAGCATTCTATTTTTTAGTATCTACATTGTGCTGTCCGTGTGCACCTGTTCTATGTTCCATTACTTGTAAATTTTCGTCTACAAAGTAAGCACTACCAAATCCGTTTACATACGCACCGCTAATTGGTTTGAAATTAAACATGATAAAATCGTCCAAACTACCTAATACATCTACTACCTTACCATGTCTGTTTGTTAGGTCGTCCATAGCTTGTTGATACAACGGATTATTTTTGTCAATCAGTTCGGCTTGTGTCGCAATCGTTAAGCGGTGACGCGCATACAACTGCTTTGATGTAGCCTCATCTTCCACAAACATAACTGACACCTGCTTGCGGTCTCTTAAATTCTTAGTATGTTTTGCCATAAAAGATACCAACACCTGAAAGCTATTTCCTACTCGCGAATAGGGAGCTGTGCTTACTAATGGTGTACCATCTTCATTGATAGTAGCCATCATCACAGACTTGCATTGCTCTATAAGTTCCTCTACTTTAGGCGCTTTTGGTTTTACTTTATGTTGGTCGAAATTTGGATTAATAGGCTCTGTATTCATCTTGATAAACTTTAGTGTTCTGCTAATATAACAAATTATTTAAACCAAATAAAAATAATAATATTATTATCACACTCCTCTTTACAATTCGTTTATATAAATCTGCAAAGTGTATTGTTACGCATGAATTGTTTACTTACTTTTACATACTTTATTGAACGAAATGACCATGAAAAGAGCAATTGTATTTGCCCCTTTATTTTTCTTATTACTAAGCTGGAATCACCCTACTACTCTGAATAAAAAACAAAGAGTAAAAACTAAAAAAACAATCTTGTTGGACTATGTCATAGAGAAAAGTCCGGTACTTGTACCAGCAAACACAAAGGACTCTACAACTACTCGACATACTGAAAGGCAGATGGTCATGGACACTGCTGTGCGCAAGTTTATGTTTCTGTACAACAACTATGGTCAGTTATATACTGTAAAGTCGTACAACCTGGAAGGAGACAAACAATCAAATCCTTTTCAAATAAGTATGACTGTTGGGGAGCAAAAAAAATTGAAGACAATCAATCTGCAAACTAAAGCAGATAAATTGGAATTGCTACACAAAGGGAATTTGCTTCACCAAATTGCACATTTTGATTCAGAGTTCAACGAATTAGTGATTAATACATTTACCTATAATGAAAAGCGCTTGCCAAAACGCACTCAACTTGGAAGTATTGACAACCTATCGGAACTAATAGATGTATCTTTTATCTATGATGAGAAACAGAATGTAATACAAATGGTTTATCCCTATGGGGATTCTATCTCGTATGCATACGATGCGAAACCTTATTACTTTGATACACAGCCTTACTATTACAATCCGTTTTACTATTTAGCGGTTGACTGGTTGATATTTACCAATTACACACCAAAAAACAATATAGTAAAGGTAGAAGACAACGAATCTATTATCACTATTAACTATGTGTACAACGAAAATAATCTTCCTATAAAGGCAGAAGTAATACGTACAAATAAAGCTAATTCAAAGGATATAAGCATATTAAACGAATACGAATTTTACTACAAAGAAATTATTGTATCTTTAAGGGACTAAATCTCATACTCAAAAAGAGGGAGATTTAGTCCCTTTTTTTAAGTTGCTATGAGAAAAAAAATACTACTAATTATTACTCCCCTTTTACTGTGTGCTTGGGGACACAATACTTTTGCTACAAACTCTTCGCCCAAAAAGAAGCAACTTGTACTCGACAAAGTTGCTGTCAATTACTTTGACTATAGGGATGAAGAATTAGAAGACAACGAAGAGTATAAATTACTAATCGCTAATGATTCTTTAATATTAGTAGGCGCTTACGAACTTACCTTTCTATACAACGACTCTGGAGATTTGCATGGTATAAATACTGTATCTAAAGCGCCTCCTATTTACACAGAACTAACCCTAAACCAACAGAAGCAGTTGGAAAGAATAAAAATAATAGAAGGCAATACTACCATAGCAAAAACAGCTATAACGTATAGCGACAATCTCTTACAACAAATACAGGCAAAAGAGCTAAATACCAATACAGAGCTACTACTACATTATAAATACAACAAAGAACTGTTACCATCTGTTGTGAAAGGAGAAAAAAACAATAATGGTCAATCTTCTGATAGTCTCCAAATTTCGTTTAAATACAATAAAGAGAAACAGTTAGTAGCAGTTGCAGGTAAAGACCGTAAGTTTAAATTGAGCTATGATAAAGCTAATAATCCATATACCTACTTACCTTATTTCTACACCCATGAATCACAACCTATACTGGACATGTTATTCTATACAAACTATAGACAAAAACACAATATAACTCGTATAGAAGATACTGAAGAACTAACTACTATAACTTATACCTACAACCAAAACAACCTACCTATTACAGCCATCGTAAAAAATATTCTGAAACAATATCCTACATATCCCCGTTCGTTTACACAGTACAAATACTCTTATAAAGAAATTGAAATAATAGAATAAACTATAAAAGCTATGAAAAGAATAATTTACTTATTTGCAATTGTGTTAGGTATACAGCAAGTTGCAGCACAGCAAGTGCAAAAGATTAAGGTGTTGGATTCGATAAGCATAAAAACTTACTTGGATTCTAAACCGCAAAAAATAGAAGATTTTAATACTAAAACAGCGCGATATGTTGAATCTGAAACACAAATCTTTAAGTACAATAAAAAAGGTAACCTTATCCATTTTAAACATAAAAAGAAAGATGGTCAATTTTGGATTAACATACAACGCGACAACAAAGAAGCAATTGTAAGTATTGAAAGAAACGAAGATGTAGAAAGCAAAGGTATAATGAATCTTACATACAAAGACAACTTACTACAAGTGTTGACAGAAGATGATTGGTTTACTAAAGACTCAACAATGTCATACCTTACCTATGAATACAACCAAAATAAACTACCCAACAAATTAACTCAGACATCTACTGATAAAGATCGTACTCCTTATGTATATCTATTTGAATATACTAATAATCAAATAAAAACAATAGACCAAAACTCTACTGTAACAACTTATACTTATGACACTAAAAAATATCCTTTTAGCTCACAACCAAACTATTGGAATATAACTAATAATGAGCCTTTAACAATCTTATCGATGACCAACTATGTTCAGAAAAACAACTTAATCAAGGTGGAAAACAAATATGGTATATCAACGTATATCCATACGTATAACAGTAGTAATTTACCTATTAAAACAATTGCTATTGAGTATTACAC
>JAITMD010000007.1 GCA_031277535.1 Flavobacteriaceae bacterium | reverse complement strand
TGCTCATTGGTTTAATGACATTGAAAAGGCTTCAATCAAATATTTTAATACCGTTTTAAAGACTTTTAATGTACATTATAACGAAATCATTAATTACTTTAATAATAGAAGTACCAATGTTTCTGCTGAATCATTTAATGCAAAAATTAAATACTTCCGTATGATGTATAGAGGTGTTAGAGATAAGAAATTCTTTCTTTTTAGATTAACTAAACTTTTTGCATAGTCCCCAACTTTTGTCACTGATCCGTAAAACGTAGGTGTATTTAAAATCAAGAACAGTGTCTCCATTTTAGGAGGCACTATAAAATAAAAAAAATCCCAAGCGTTAACTTGGGATTTCTTGTACTCCCGAAGGGACAAATATCGAACAATTTTATTGAAGATGTCGAACGTTTTCAAGAATTGTTTTGAGAATGAGACTTTTTTAAAGAAGATAAAACACCTCATGACGTTACTCTAAGTTGTGTTACTATTTTATCTCTTCTCATTTTTTAGAATCTCGAGCTTAATATCTAAAAGTAAATAAGTTATTATAGGAACTTTAATAATATTTTGCTCATTTGCTCAAATTCATTATTATTTCAAGAAAGATTAGTACACTGCGTTAAGTTATGAAATATGTGTGGGTTGCTCGAGTGGATACAATATAACGGTGTGCCATCAAAGGACAGAAAAATTTTGCATGTTTCAGAGTCATGGTTAATTAAGATTGGAAATAGTAATTGAGTGTACAAAACTCATTTGAATACTATATATGTATAAAAAAACAAACAAATTAAATTATAAATATATAATTACAAATAATAATAGTTTTTATTTTGTTAATTTATTGTATTATGTTGTGTTTTTTTATTTTAATTATGTACTATTGTAGTGAGTAATTCATTGGATTAATGAGTTATAAAATATTTTAAACTATTATAGATTCTTATAAAAGGAAATGTAGTATTGCTATTCAAATTATTAACAAATAAATATATATTATGAAAAATTTAAATGTACAAGAATTGTCTATTGGGGATCAAATGAATATTGACGGAGGTTGGCTTAAAACAGGAATTGGTATAGGAGTTGGTTTAGGAATATACTTATATGACCATAGAGATCGATTCATGGATGGAGTAAGAGATGCGTTATATATATAAGAATGAGGAATAAAAAGTTAACTATTATGCAGTCCACAATAATTATAGTAAGTGCGTATATCTTTGTATATCTTTTTGATAATTATGATATGTTTTTACTAGGTATTAAGGACGCTTTATTTATAAAATAATTAAATATTATGAAAAATTTTGAATTTAATTTACAAGAATTATCTGTTGAAGATAAGTTGAATATTAATGGTGGAGCTGATGGAGATTTTGCTTATGCTTTAGGTAGGGGATTGACTAGAGGTATTGTTAACGTAGTTTGTCCACCTTATGGTCTATATCTGTTAGCAAAAGATTTTGGATTTTAATCTGTTTAGATTTATTGTGAGGTAATACTTTTACAATAGCTTGTGTATTGATAGATTAACAATACTATTATTGACTAAAAGAGAATTATTATAGTCGGAAGATTAATCTTCCGACTTTTTTGTAAATGTAATTATTTAGTAGATAGGTAATTACATCTTGTGAGGTGAGAGAATTATTCTACAGTTTCAGTATGAGTGGGAAAAGCAAAAGTTCCTTGTTCTAAGCGTTTGTGGTCAGGGTCACCAATAGCCAATGTTCTCAACTTTAATAATCAACCATTTACATAGTCAAACCTTAAAAAGTCATTTTGGTTAGTTTTAGATCAAAAAATAAGCTGGAAATCATCAGAAAACAGTTCTTTACAAAAAGACACAAAGATGATTTCCATTTATTCATCATCCTTTTAAAATTAAACTAAACGCAGCAGCAGATAGCATAATATTGATATTGTCACCAATTATGCCTTTATAAAAGTTACGATTTAATCTGTGGTTTGCTTTAAGATGTCCTATCACTGGTTCTATTGCAGCTCTTTTTTTGTGAGCATCACTTAGCTTTTTTCGTTGATGATAGCTATGTGATTTCTTTGGTTTTGATGGAATTAGAATTTCTGTTTCTCCTATTTTACTTTTACCTCGATAACCTCTATCAACTTTCGCTTTGGTAGGAACCTTACCTGTTAATTTTTGTACTTGTTCTAAAAACAGCGTCTAAAGTGTGTCCGTCATATTCATTGCGAAAACCCATCGCTCTCACTATTACCCCTGAATCCGTTTTTACAAAAGATGCCTTGTTCCCAAATTCATACTTCTTATGTTCTTTACCTTTTGAAATACAACAAACATTTGGTTCATGTAAGGAGTATATTTTGTTTTTTGAATTCCTTGTTTGAGATAGTACCTGTTGATACATTTCTAAATCTTTATGATGTAACGAATCGGGTGTTAGTTTTCTCTGAAGCTCTCTAACAAGCCTTCCTGCTATTGTCTTTACTTTTCTATCTGCCTTTCTGGCTTTAGCTTTATTTATAGGATGATTTCTAAACCGTTGAGATACTGCTAACTATTTTAAAGTTCGTGTTTAAGTTTGTCTAACTATTACTTGTTCTTGTTCCGCTATTCGCTTACATTTTTTAATAATTTTACTGTGTAACTTTGCATCTGTTGGATAGGTGATATTCTTTTCTTGAACAGTTGTGTCAATATTTACATTGTCATCATCGCTGTCTTTTTCATTTATTCGGATACTTTCTTTTAGAATTAATTCTACACCTGATTCACCAATTCTCTTCCTAAAATGAACTAACTCAGTTGCCTCACAAGGTGTGCTTGTAGCAAATGATTCTTCACCACAGAAATATTGGTAATAGCTGTTTTCACTCCACTGTTCTACTACACTTTCGTCTGATACGTCACGAATATGTTTAAGCATCAAAAGACCTACCATCAACCGAATCGGTTTGGCTGGACGACCTTTTGTATGACAATATAATGGCGAAAAAGCAGTTTCAAAAGCTTCCCATTTTATCTTATTTGCTAAAATGTATAAGGGATTTTTTCGATTTAGTGTCTCTTCGAAGGTCGATAATAAACTATGTTGATTTTGATTCTTTTTATGTGATAACATCTCAATAAATTTGCAAGGTTTTCATTCTAAAAATACGATAACTTGCATTATTTTCAAAGTAAAAACAAATATAATTATCTGTAAAACAATATATTAGTTGATTTTTAAGGGAGAACTACATAGTTTTTTTGAGGTGTGAAACTTGAGTTAATATATTAATAATTTAAGATTCTTTTGTTTCCAAAGTAAGCTATATTCACTTTGAATCACTCTAGACTGAACCTGTATATATTCATTCTGTACACGATTATACTCATATATACTGATTACCCCTTCATTATAACTTTTAAAAGCATAATCAAAAGCTAACTTACTATATTCTAAATTCTTCTTACTTGTATCTAATAATACTTTAGCATTTTCTATTTCTATATAAGCATTAGTAACTTTGTCACTAATATCTTTCTTTAAAATATCATACTCATTCTGTGCGACTTTACTTTCAATATAAGCCCTATTAATATTTATTTTATTTGTCTTATTAAAAATCGGAATGACCATTGAAACAGAAAATACATTACTTATATTGTCTTTTAGTTGAGTACTAAAAGGGTTGCTTTTCAAATTACTATTTAATAAATCTATGTAGCTAGTTGTAAGATTGTAATTAAAATACACTTTAGGTTTTACTTTAGTTTTTAGCAATTCAATATTCTTGTTATATATTTCTTTTCTTATCTCACTATACTTTAATTGTTCCCTATTCTGAAGGGCTAATACGATAGATTCTTCTAAAGAACTTATCTCTATATCCGAATACTTGTCCTTATCTGAATACATAATATCAAATACTCTATAGTCATCTACCTGTAAAATACGTGCTAGCTTAAACAATAAGTTTTTAATATTTAGTTCTGTTTCTTTTAACTTACTACTGATACTCGCTAGTTCAGACTCAGACTGAGCTATATCCGCTTTAGAGGAAATGCCCGCATCATATTTTTTCCTTGTCTGCTCTAATACTTTTGTAGAATATTCTATATTGTTTTTATATACATTTAGAAGCTCTTTATTTAATACAATATTAAAGAACTCGTTTAAGACTATTTGTTCTATATTGAATTTTTCGACTTCAATCCCTGTATTCGCTAGTTCTAGTTCTACTCTAGCAATATCCTTTTCTATATTCATCCTATTCCCTTCATAAATAGGCACAATTACCTCTATTCCTGTATTATTTGAAAAACGATTATATGATCTGTTTTCTATCTTGAAATTTGGTGTATAATCACTATTTAATTTTGAGTTTATTGTCGGATACTGAGAACTATTTTTTAATTGAATATTGTTATTTGCTAACTCTACATCGTATAACTTTCTTTTTATTTCTAAACTATTTTCTTTCGCATAGGAAATGCACTCTTCTAAAGTCCATTTATGAGAGCCTTGTCCCATTGTACCAATAGAGAACCCTAGAAATAATATAACTAATACTTTTTTTATTATCATCCCAATACTAGTGTTTGTTTCTTCCATAAAGAAGCGTATTTTCCTTCTTTATTAATAAGTTCATTATGCGTTCCCTGCTCAATTAAATTTCCTTGTTCCAACACCATTATCGTGTCCGAATTAGCAATTGTACTTAACCTGTGAGCTATTATAATCATTGTTTTACCTTCACTTCTAAACTTGTTTAAAGCTCTTTGTATTACTTCTTCAGATTCTGTATCTAATGCAGAAGTAGCTTCATCTAATATCATTATTTCAGGATTTTTATATAAAGCTCTAGCAATAGCTATTCTCTGTCTTTGTCCTCCAGATAAAGTTGAACCATTTTCTCCTAAATAAGTTTGAAATCCTTCGGGCAATTTCTCTATAAAGTCCATTATTCCAAGTTCTTTAGAAATATCGAGTATTCTCTGTACATCAGGAAAATCTTCTCCTAATGCAATATTGTCTATTACATTACCTGAAAACAAATCTACTTTTTGAGGTACAATCGATATAATGTTTCTCAAAGAAAAGTGAGATATATAATTAACATCGTAATTTCCTATCAATATTTTGCCTTCTTTTAGTGGATATAGATTTTGGATAAGAGATGCTATTGTCGTTTTACCCGACCCACTCTCTCCTACAATAGCGGTTGTTTTTCCTTTCTCAATTGTACAATTAATCCCTTTAAATACATCTACTCTACTTCCATAAGTAAAATGTACATTCTTAAGTTCAATATCACCTATGTTTTCCCTGTTTAAATCTATTTTATCAGTACTTTCTTCTCTCTCTAAATCCATGATTTCAAATAACCTGTCAGAAGCAATTATAGCATTTTGAATGGTTTTATTCATTCCTATTAATTGAGCTACAGGTCCCGTAAAATAGCCTATAAGAGCATAGAAAGACATTAATTCTCCAGGAGTAATTGTTCTATCAATAACATAACTAGATCCAACCCAAAGTAATATTACAGTGAATATCCTAGATATTAATTCCGTAGAACTAGATGAGAAAAGACCATTTAAAAACGATTTGTAAATTGTTTTTAAAAGTTTTGTGAAAAGATTATCTAACTTATTGTTTTCATACCCCTCTACTCCAAACTGTTTAATGGTTCTAACAGAGTTTAAAGACTCTACTAAATGAGATTCTAAATCAGCTGAATCTTCCATTAATTGTCTCTCCACTTTTTTATTAAACTTATTGGATAACAAATATATTATAAAGTAAAATGGAATTACTAAAACCATTATAAGAGCTAACTTCCAATAATAAGTAAACATCAATGCAAATGAAAATACAATAGTGAATACATTAACAAATATCTCTATTGATACATCATTTATAAATGCTCTAATTTTAACAGCATCATTAACCCTCGAGATAATTTCTCCTACTTTCATCGTATCAAAAAATCTTTGAGGAAGTTTTAATAAATGCTTGTAATATCCCAATATTAAATATTTATCTATTCTCTGTCCTGTTTGAATCACTAAAATACTTTTCATTGATCCAATACAAATTTGAAACAGTATAATTACAATCATTCCTACAGATAAAATATTCAATAGTCTTTCATTTCCATCTATTAGAACATAATCCGTTATCTTTTGTATATATATTGAAGTAGAAAGCCCTAATAATGTGTAAATTAAAGCACCTATTAAAGCCTGAAAAAGAATCGATTTATGAGGTTGTACTAAATTCCAAAATCGCGAGTATAAACTCACAGCTTCATCTTTTTGCTCAAAGTATTCATTTGGTTCTAATAGAATTAGAACACCCGTCCAAACTTGTGCAAATTCTTCAATAGAATATTTTTTTATTTTTCCCTCCCCAGGATCCATTACACTTATTACTCCCTTTGATACTTTATAAATAACAACATAATGATGGAATTGTTTATTTACAACAATATGGGCAATTGCTGGAACTGGAATATCAGGAAGAACATCTAATCCTCCTTTTACTCCCTTTGCATTAAACCCTAGACTTTCAAGTCCTTGTATCATTCCCAATACATTGGTTCCCCTTGTATCTGTATGAGCAATCTGTCTTACTTTAGCTATTGATAGTTTAGCTCCATAATGAGCTGCAATAGAAGTTATACACGCAGCTCCACAATCTTTTAAATCTCTCTGTTTTATTATAGTTCCCTTCCTCATTTTACTTAAGATTTGGATTAAACCAATCATCAATTCTATCAAATAACAACTGCCATAGTGTTCTATCTAATAAATAAAATCTAGTCGTTAAAGTCATCCCTTTTTCTATATCTCCCTTGTATGTGTTTTTAAGTTGTAAATAAGATTGATCCATTGAACACAATACTCTAAAGTAAGTTTCTCCTGTCTGTTGATTTACCGTAATATTTTTGTCGATTTCTAATACTTTACCCTCCAATAACCCCCATTGATTATAATTATAGGTATCTACTTGTATTTTTACCTTTTGATCTTTAAAAATATAACCAATATCTCTTGGTGAGACATAATTCTCAATAATCAAATCACTGTTTGAAGATAATGAAGCAATAGACTCTCCTTGTATTAAATATGTACCCAATTGAATACCTGAATAATTCGTTATTCTTCCCGAAATAGGAGCTATTATTGTGTAGTTATTTTCTTCTTTCTTTAATCTTTCAATTTCTTTTTCAAAGTTTCTAAGCTCTCGTTCTACTGTAACTTTATTGGAAAACCACTGTGCAATTTGACTTTCTTTTAAAGCATATAACTGATTCTCTAACCCTTTATAAGCAAAGTAGTATTTGTCATATTCTGCTTTTGGGTAGACACCTTCTTGATATAGTTTATTCGCTCTTTTATAGTCTTCTTTTGATAGGTCTAACTGCATTTTTATTTGAGAATACTTCTCCTTATAGGTTGTATATTCTTTCATATATAATCCTGTATTTAGATTTGAATACCCTCCTATAGTAAGATGTTCTAAATCATTTTTTTGAGAAGAATAATCTCTTATCTGTTCTTCTAGATAGTCCAATTGATTTTTTAATTGATCTGAAAGTACAATTACTAAGGTGTCACCTTTTTCTACATATTGATTATTCTTTTCTATTCTATTGTAAATTACCTTACCTCCTACGATTGGTTTTAAAACAGAGTTTTCTAGTTGTGCCCTAACAACACCTCTAGAAGATGAGGAGATAGGAATTTCAATTATAGGTAAACACACCAGAACTATGATTATTAGTCCTAATAATGTTAAATAAACACCTTTTTTAATCATTTTTTATTTTTTGATTCAAATTTACTATTTAATATTTTATTTTTTTGATTAAAAATATCTTTTTTTAAAAATTTAATTAATATTTGTTATTTGTGTTAATTTTTTTGAAAACTATCGACTTCGGAGTAGTTTTTCAGCCCTCTGCAAGAGCAAGTCGTTTTGATGGCACGAACGTAGTTTCGAGTGCCTCAAAACATAACTTGCTGTTACTTTTGTAGTAACTTATTTAGATATAAATACATTTTATAAAAGAAAAGATCTCTTTTGATTTTCAATAGTTTTATGGAGCAAGTAAGAGGTGAACATAATAACTTGCTAGCCAATTTGGGTTTTACCAGCATTTGTCCTCTTGGTTTGCTTTTATGTTGCAAGGAACCTGTTAGGATGTTAGACTTCGGGTCTGTTAACAGCTTTAGTGGTAAGCAACTTTAATCAGTATTAATTTTTTAAATTTTCATTTGTTATGGTATTTAAAATTTATGTAGGTATTGATGTCTCTAAATTGACATTAGATGTGTTTATTCGAGAAAAACAAACTCATAGAAAGTTCAAGAATGATCTTAATGGATTTGAATCTTTACTTGAATGGTTAAGAAAACAGGCTAAGACAGAGTTTGAGTCTCTAGTTATTTGTTTTGAGCATACGGGACTTTATTCGTTGCCATTAGCAATGTTTCTTGAGAAAAATAACATTAGTTATTCAATGTTATCAGCTTTGGCTATTAAACGTTCATTAGGTATCACAAGAGGAAAAAATGATTATATCGATTCAAAGAGAATTGCTGATTTTGGCTATCGTTTTCAAGATGTAATATCATTAACAAAGCTTCCTGCTAGTGATATTTTTAAGCTTCAATCTTTGCTTACTTTACGAGGAAGGTTATCAGTGATTTTAGGAAGGTTTGTTGTTTCTAAAACAGAAGCCATAAGGTTCATGGGAAAAGAAACTATTCCAGAGCTTTTTTTGACTTATGATAATATGATCTTGACGACAAAACAACAAATAAAATCGTTAGAAAATAGTATCAAGGATATTATCTATAACAATCAGGATTTAAGGCGTTCATATGGGCTTATTACATCTGTAAAGGGTGTTGGATTAATTGTAGCTAGTTATTTAATTGTTTATACTCAGAATTTTACGCGATTCAGTAATTGGAGGAAGTTTGCATGTTATTCTGGAATAGCACCATTTGATTATCAATCTGGAACGAGTGTAAAAGGAAGAACCAAAGTTAGTTCTATTGCTAATAAACAAATAAAAAAACTACTTCATTTGGCAGCTATTTGTGCAATTCATACAGATACAGAAATGATAGAATACTATAATAGAAGACAAAGTGAAGGAAAGCATAAAATGACTATTATTAATATAGTACGGAATAAAATCATTTCCCGTGTGTTTGCAGTTGTAAAACGAGGAACACCTTTCGTAGATATCAAGAAATATGCTAGTTAGAGTATAAAATTACTACGGTTTACTCTTTTTGTTCGACTAATGATTATTAGCCGATAGAGAGACTATGCTTATAAATGAACTAAAAAAAATTTAAACTATATTTTATTTTTTTTCTACTTTTTATTTGGAAAAAACTTAGGATGCTGTTATCTTTTCGATAACTTTTTCAACATATTTACAATATGTTTTTTATAATGTAAACACTTTGTATAACTATATTAGTTAACGCCAAGTACGCCACTTAAGTACCTTTTTATCTGTTGTTTGTCTGTATTTATAGTTATTTGTCAAAGCAAGCAATGCTTTGGTTAGACAAGCATAAAATCGTAGCTATGACTTTACAGAGCTCCCAACGATTAAACGTACAAATAGACTTGTGATAAAACCTTTATACAGTTTAATGTCTGAAACTTTGGAGCTAGAGCTAAACAGCCAAAATTGCGATTGGTTAACAACATAGATAAATGAATGGAATTATAAACAGATAAAAGAACTAGAAATTATGGAAGAAGAATTTAAAAAGAAACAGAGAATTGACGAAGAAGCGATGATGGCACTAATGGTTGATGGACTAAGACCTAATGGATTTACAGAGGCTGAACTCAATGCTCCTGGTGTAAGAGATGAGCAAGAAGAAACTAAAGAGATACCAAAGAAGCAAAAGCGTGTAAAAAAAGAACAAACCTCTACTAATAAAGAGTATAATTCAACGGAGTATGAAGAACTCTTTTTTAAAGATGTCAAAAGCACAGCACGTCTTGGAAAATCAGTTTACATAGATCCCGAACACCACAAAATCCTTTCTCGTATCGTTCAGGTCATTGCGGATAATAAACTTACTATCTATGCTTATCTCTATAATCTACTAGAGCATCATTTCAACGAGTTCGAACAACAGATCACTACGAGTTTCAATGAAAAGAACAAGCCTATCTTTTAAGTATTTCAGTAAAAAATTAAAGATGTCAAACTGTAAAATATTCATTTACAGTTTGACATCTTTAAATAACAAAGACACCTATAAGGTGCCTTCGTCTGCAAAAGAGTAGTAACTCTCTGTGGTTATAATTAAATGATCTAATAGATTAATATCAAGTATTTTACTCGCTTCTTTAATCTTTCTTGTAATTTGTTTATCAGCATCACTCGGAACTAATGACCCAGACGGATGGTTGTGGACTATTAAAAATCCCACTGCACACGCTTTTAAAAGAGCTGAGAAGATGATTCTTAAATCTACTATTGTACCTGTTATTCCTCCCGTAGAAGCGTCTAATACTCCAAGTACCTTATTATTGTTTGAAAGCATAATTACTTTAAACTGTTCTAATAATTCGATCTTATTACTATCCCAAGCCGTTAATGCTACTTGATATGCACTGTAAGAAGATGTAATCTGAGGTCTCTGTGAAGCCTTTACTTTTGATTTGTAAATCAATTCTACTTCTGAGGCGATAAGCCATTCTATGTTTAAAACTGTAGTTTCCATAATATTAAATTTTTTAAATTAATTATGGAGCCACAATTGGTAATGGCTTAGCGAGCGCAAGAAGCAACGCAATAAAGCGAAGACTTTAGTCAAGCATTTATGGGGGAATTTCTTGTTAGCGAACCGTAAGGCATTACCTAACTTTGCGTAATTATTAATAAAAAATAAAACTTACACTATTATGTTATTAAGGCTTAATTAATCATGTTAAGTGTTTTTTCTATTTGAGTTTAATATTACGGAATTCAGTGATGGATATTAGAATGTATTTTAGATAACTAACAAAACAAGATTAGATTGTCAGGATTTATATGCTTTTATAACTGATAAAAGCACTTGTTCAAAGAAAGATTTCTTTTGAATTGAGCAGTTTGTCTATGGGTTGTTTAAACTTCTTTTTTTTTTGTTTATTAATTTTCTATACTATATTATTTTCTCATTTTGAGATTCTTAAGTAAAATTCGTTATATTTGATTTAACTTAATTTTAGTTTAATTTATAATTTGTGTAGTATGTTTAAAATAGTATGTTTTACCTTTTTTGCAAGTTTGGTTTCTTTTTGTTCGTTAGCCCAAGAAACAAGTGATGAATATCAATTAAGAGCAAATGAAAAGTTGGGGTGGATTATTGATAAGGAAGGCAATAAGATTGAGGGAATTGTTAAATTAACTGGTTCAAAAGATACGCCTTGGTTAAATCAACAAAGTGTCAAATTTATAGCTAATGCAGATATTAATTTAGAGAAGAAGAATCAAAAATTGAAATCTATGGATGCGGGTGATATAAAAGGATATGGGGCTTATGATGGAGAAGTATTGCGTGAGTTCGAGTTGATCAATTATACCAATTTGAGAGAATCTTCAAAAAGTGATGGAGGAGGTATAGGAGGTAAAATAAAGTTGATTAAGAATTTGTCTAAATCGAACTATATCGCAGAGGTGATAATTAATGGTTCTATTAAAGTGTTTAGACTATATGGAATTCCTTCGTCAGTTGCTGTTGGCAATAAGGAGATTAAAGAGATGGAAGCAGATATAGAGAATATCAAAAACAACCCTACTATTCTTGTATCTAAAAAAGGAGGAAAGTTAGAAGAATTAAATAGTGATGATTTTAAAAAACTAACAGAAGATTGTGAAGTAGTGCGCACAAAAATGCTAAACAAAGAATATCCAAGCTATAATCCAGAGAAAGAAGAAAAGAAAAGATCGAAGTTAGGAGCATTAATGAAAAATGAAATGGAATTAAATGGCTCTAAGATTCAAAAGATGGCATTTGAAATTCTTCCAGATTATAATGAAAATTGTGGAAAGTGAGAAATTCTATGAGAAAACCTAAAATTATTCTTGATATTTTTTTTTCTTTTTTGTTCGTTATAACAAATGGAACTATATATGGACAAAGAGAAATATCCATTTATGAACCTATGTATACTATGGATTTTGCAAAAAAGCATCATTTAGCATTAGGTATTCAGGTGTTGACTGATTATAATTATTGGTTTATAGAGAATTTTAAGGCACCTGAAGGGGTAAAGATTGTTGTAGAGAACAGACCCTTTAATTCTTCTCAATATGTTAGAACTTTTTATGTTTATGATACAGATAATAAATATTTAAACAGGGAAATAAGTCATAGATATAATGAAAATGGAGTTGTTGTTGCTAATTCAATGTTTGGCTATACTTATGAATATAATATCCAGAATAGCATTCTTGAGATTGAAAAAAAAGAGCTTAATAGTCAGAGAAGTATAGCTAAATATTTTTTTGATAATGATAATGATAATTTTCTTAAACTTATTCAAGTAGGAAAAGATACTTTACGGTATTACTATTCTAATACGATACTATCAAACCGTTCTATTGTAGATAGTTTAGAATCATCATCATTAAAAAATAGAATAAATTACAATGTAATGGTATTCAATGATATAAAATTTAGTTATAGTACAAATTCATTTATGTATATCAGTCAAAGTTCTCCACTTTATTTTGGTGAATTGCCGCTAAAAGTTTTCGAAGGATCAAAGAATCCCGAGAAAAATGCAAAATTTCAAGCAAAAAAGTTTAATTCTTTTATAAAGAAATATGTCTTATTAGGGAAGAATCAGGTCGAAATTAATATAAGTTTTTCTATTAAACCTAAAGAACAAGAGTCATGGAATTTAAATACGCCATTAAAATTTAGAGGAGAAGATTTTGTTTTTTGGATTACAGATAATACAATTTCCAGTAGTTTAAATAGGGGATATACTTCTTTCTTATTTGACCCAAAGACTAGAAATGTAATTAAAGAATGTAAATATACTACAACGATATTAGAACGATACTATAAGAAACCGTTATATATTAATTAATACTAAGTTTGATATGGCATTTCAATATTTTAATACAAATATAGGTTATCAAGGCCAAGATTTACATATACTGCGCAATAATGTTAGATTTCCATTACACCATTTTTTCAAAGATGATGTGGCTTTGCAGTATGAATATATATATAGATTAACAGGAAAAGAAACTCTTAAAAATTATGAAAAAATAAGAATAATTGAACTTGCAGTGAATGGAAAGAAAGAAGTCTATATTGAAGCAGAAAAGTATGTAAGTAATAATTCTGAACCTAAAATCCATAATTTTTTTATTACAGTTATAGTAACAAAACCGAATGATAGTTCTTTTAAAGCGCAACAGGTAGTGATTTTAATTCATTTACACGATGAGTTGCAAAAGGTTTGGACTTCTCCAGAAGTACTTACTTTAAGAGAAGGAATGGCTGCTAAGTTTGGTGTTTTAGCAATTTTTTCTGATGGATGTTATGCAGATGTTTCTTATTATCCTCAAGAAGTTAAATTGGTAAATACAAGTGATTTTATAGAATTATCAGGAGAAAAAAATCAAAGATTAACTCTTAAAAGAACTGCAAGTACTTATCCTCCTAAAGAAGAAAATGTTGTTGAAATTACTTTACCAAATTATTTTAAAAATAATAATGCAGATAATCGTTTTATAGTCAAAGGATTTGTAGATATACAAAATGGAGGAAATCTTAAACTACATAGAGGGGATGATAATGGTATTGATGATAGAATAAATGTTTTGTTTCTTTCTGATGGATTTAATGATAATGGTGTAGCAAGCTTTCATAGGTTAGTTGATCAATTTGTTACTAGAACCTTGCAAAATCAATTATATTCACCATGGAACATCTTAGATAATAAATTAAATATATGGAGTTATTTTACTAAAGATAAAAACAATGTTGCATTATTAGAGTCTGAGCATGTTATAGTTAAAAGTGGAAGTAGTCCTATTGTTGCTGATTTAAATTATGTAATTAATGTAACAGATGCAATTATAGGTAATTTAATAGAAGAAGGAACTTATACTATGGCGATTTATGCCAATAGTTTGCGCATGGTATATGCAGGTGAATTTATTGATTTTTTAGAATTGAGGTCTCCTCCATTAATTCAAAGTAGTTTTCCCGCTTTAAATGCTGATAATATTGTTAATGTGCATTTAAATGATAATAATACTTTAAAATTAAGTGAATTATGTGGAATGGTTGGACTTCCTACAATTGAAGATGAGAATACAAATGTTGATATTCGAGCTAAGATGTTATATTGGAGAACACTCAAGCTGGTTGATAATATTATTTACAAAGATGATTTTTCATCGAATTTTCCTCCTCCAGTAATAAATGAAAACACAAGGTTTTTAACAACTTATGTCTTTAAGATATGGAAAAAATTAGTAAATAGAATATTTTTAGAAAAAGCTGATACTTCATATGGAATAACTTTTTTAAAGATGAATCGGAGCGAAAGAAAATCTTTCCTCTTAGGTCAAGAACTTGGTATATCAGGACAAAAATTCCCACCTACATTTGATTTATTACCTAATTTAACCCAATTTGGAAAGTATATTTCAAATATAAAAGGAAACACTTCAAATACTGAAAACTTTGGAAAAATTTATTACCATGCCAATGGAGTTCCTAATACTGAAATAGGAAATAAAGAATTTCAATCTGGAATAGTTAGACAATTTGATCATATTGTTATATTATCCAGAATTAATTCAAATGACTATAAAGGAGGAAATATAGGTGTCCCATTAACAGACATTGGAATGGTTCATAAAAGTATATTGTCTTTAGAAACAAATAGTATTAGTTTAATAAAATGTTCCACAATAAATGCCACAACTAATAAACCAAAAACGTACATATCAAATGAAGTTGAAGTTAATGATAGCTCTGCTGTCTTGCATAATTTAATTTTACATGAACTTTCCCATAATTATTTGAAAGATGAATACGCTTTAAGAGTAAAAAATTTATCTAACGAAAATATTGATTTACAAAAAAAAGTAAGTGATTATTTTAAAACATCAAATATACAAACCCATATTGATCTGTTAAATGCATCAGGTAATATTAGTGGTGAAAAAATTAAATGGCGTTTTCCAATAGTGAATCAAATTGGTATTGGTATTGAGAAATTACAGGATTTGAGAAATAATAATTATTCTCTTAGAGTTAGAGTAAATACTGGTAGAAATAAAAAATTTGAAAATAATGATAAAATTCTATTAAGACAACGTTTTTTATTTGATACAAACCAGAAATATGTGATATGTACTATTGTAAGAGTAGAAGAAGTTGAAGGAGATAAGCAGATTATTAGTATAATATCTTCTGAGACTTTAGTTATTAATCAATATGATGCTTTTCAATTTGTCATCATTAAACCTTATTGGATTAATAATAACGAGTATAGAGAAGTTTTGAGTCAATCAATAAGAGAAGGTATTTCAGAGAAAAAGAAAGTGTTGCTTTCAAAAGACAATATAGGTAAAAGAGATGTCAAACAGTTACCTAATGTAGAATTTCAGACTTACATTAATCAACTTGGTGTCGCTGATAAATCAAGAATAGTTGGATTGTATGCAGGAGCATCAGGTGGAGCATATGATTATAATGAGGGGGTCTATCATCCTACAGGTTTTTGTATAATGCGAAGTACAAAACCTGCGACAGATCCTACTACTGATAGAGATACTCCAAATTCTTTTTGTCCCGTTTGTAGTTATATTCTAACAGATTATATAAATCCTTTATTGCATCCCGATATGGATCGTAAATATGGATTTAGTGTTCGATAAAAAAGACATGAATTATGGCAGATAATACTTTTTTAGGGCGTTTTGTTACTCAGTATGCCCAATTGGTACTTCCTCTTAAAGAAGCTTTACAAGACGAAGCTTCATGTAGAGCCTTGTTTTTGGATTTAGGTTGGTCTATACCAAATCCACCAATTAATCAAGCACAAGCAGTAGTTAATAAGATTACCGTACTTTCAAATAACCTAAAAAATTTATCAAGTTCACCAAGTGAAGTCGATATGATTTCCCTGTTGTTTGATATTACACAAGTATATACATCAGTTCAATCTTTTGTTAATGCTATTGCCAATACTACTACTGGTATTGCACCAGCTCAAAATATATTTAAGAATGAATTTCCAGAAGATTTATTTAATTATTTGATATGTAGTTATTTAAATCGAAGATTTGAAGTTGGATTAAATACATTTTTAGCGTTAAAAATTATAGAATATTCAACAGTTGAAGCTGTAAATCCAAGACCATCTTATACAAAAATAAAAATTGATTATTCTAAGTTAGGTACCTTGATTACAAATCCAATGGATGTAATAAAATCGGTTACTTCTTGGGGAACAACTGAATATAATTTTGATACTGTTGCAACTCTGATCATGGATTTTCTAAGTAGTGTGCAAGTTTCAGCTAGTTATAGTAATAGAGTAGATATTAATCAGTCAATTGGTTATGGACAAATATTTGATGATAATAGTGATTTAGGATATTCTGTTAGAATATTTCTAATGGATCTACTAATTGGTAATGAATACAAAACACTATTAGCGAATCTTTCTTCTTTTGAAGGAGATACTACCGATCAAAAAGGAATGGTATTGGAAGTGGATGTTCCTGAGGGTACTAATCTCAAACAAGATATAACAGATACTATTTCATTAGAACTAAATACAAGTAATGTAATTGGAAATAGATTTGCAGTACAATTCAGCCCTTCACAACAAAAATTCAGTTATTTAAGTAATCCTTCTACTAATGGTCGTATTGAACTATTAGTAAAGAATGAGTTTAAGGAACCAAAGATAATATTTGGACAAAAAGCAGGAACTCGCTTAGAGTTAAGAAGGCAAATTTTTTCTTTTTTTGTTGATCCTGGAGATTCATTCGAATTTGGATTAGGATATGACTTATCTGGATTATCATTAGTGATAGACCCTGAGAATTCTGATAATTTCATTAAAAAAGTTTTTGGGGACAAATCAAAGGAGATTGCATTTCCCATTATGATGCAATGGTCTAGTGTTAAGGGAATATCCTTCTTAGGAAGTGGCTCATTCGAGTTTAAGGTTAATACCCATTTAAAAGTTGGTCCAATAGAGTTTACGGATATAAAAGTTGCAATTCAGGCTCCTAAAGGGAAGGATCAAGTGATTGCCAATATAGGAACTAATGTAAAAGGCGATTTAGGTGTCGTTTCTTTTAGTATCGATAATATTGGTTTAAAATTAACTTTCGATTTAAAGGAAAGTAATGCAGGTCCTTTTGGAATAGGAATAGGATTTAAACCGCCAACAGGTGTAGGTTTATCTATAGATGCCCCACCAGTAAAAGGTGGTGGATTCTTAAATTATGATGAAGCAACATCTACTTATACAGGAGGTTTAGAGTTGAAATTTTCTAAAATTTCATTTTCAGCAATAGGAATTATTAGTACAAAACTTCCAGGAGGTGAATCAGGATATTCTTTACTTGTAATAATTTCAGTAGAGTTCACACCTCTTCAGCTTGGTATGGGGTTCACTTTAAATGGGATTGGAGGATTAATGGGGTTGAATCGAACTTCAAATCCTGACTTTCTTCGTTCAGGGATTCGATATAATACACTAGAACATATATTGTTTCCTAAAGATATCGTCAAGAATAGCAATGCAATAATATCTAATGTTTCTCAAGCCTTTCCAATTAGAAAGAATCAGTTTGTAGTTGGTCCCATGGTAAAAATAGGATGGGGAACCCCTGCTTTATTGACAATTGATTTAGGTATTGTAATAGAGCTTCCAGATCCTTTGCGTCTACTTATTTTAGGAATATTAAGAGCACAATTACCAAGTTCAGATAATGCTATCTTAAAACTGCAAGTAAATTTCTTAGGAATTATAGATTTTAAAGAAAAATACTTGTCTTTTGATGCTTCATTATATGATTCTAAAGTTGTTGGCTTTGCATTATATGGAGATATGGCTCTTAGAATGCATTGGGGTAGTAAACCAAATTTTCTGCTTTCAGTAGGTGGATTCCACCCAGCATATACCCCACCGCCATTGAATTTACCATCAATGCAGCGATTAACAATAGTACTAGCTAATAGTAATAATCTTCAAATTTCAGTAGAGACTTATTTTGCCGTTACGTCTAATTCTGCACAATTTGGAGCTAGTGTTTATGCTATGGCTCGAGCGTGGAAGATTATGGCTATTGGGCAATTGTGGTTTAATGTGTTATTTCAATTTTCACCTTTTTATTTTAATGCAGACATGGGAGTTAAGTTTGCTATTAAAATGGGAAGTAAAACTATTATGGGACTTTATATTGTTTTACGACTTGAAGGTCCAGACCCATGGAGAGCACAAGGATATGGAACATTTAAAATATTGTTTGTTAGAGTTCGTATTAGGTTTGATTCAACTTTTGGTAGACAAAGAAGTGAAGCAATTGAAGCCGTTGAAATTGATAGTAAGATCAAGGAAATATTATTGTTAAGAGAGAATTGGGAATCAGTTTTACCAGATAGAAATCATCAACTTGTTAGCTGGCGAAAAGAAGAAATTAACGAGGAATTATCAGTTGATCCTGCAGGAGCTATTAAGATAAGCCAGAAAATGATACCTCTTAATACACTTATGCAAAAGTATAGTTCATCAGCAATTAGTGATTTTAATAAATATACAATTAGAGATGTCTCAATTAATGGCGTTAATCTTCCAATAGAAAGAGTACAAGATTACTTTGCTAGAAATGAATTTTCTCACATGAAAGATGATGATAAATTATCGAAAGAAGGGTATGAATTATTTGATAGTGGGGTAATTGTTGGATCCGGAAATAGTTTGACATCTCAATATGCAGTACATAAGCTTTGTGCTTATGAAGAAGTAACATTAGATTCAGGATATAGACGACAAGAATTAGATAAGTATATTTTATTGGCTAAGCGCATGCGTATTGAGAATATGCTTGATTATACCACATTTACAGATTTATCAAGAGCTAAAATAGCAACTATAAGTTCAGGACCTAGTGAAGTTAAATTATCTGTTAGAGAAGGAGAATTTGTATTTGCTAATCGCAATAATTTACAGCAAGTAGCAACAAATCTATCATTTACAAATACAATGGATGCTGAGTATTATTTAGAGCAGCAAAGGATTCATTCACCAGAACAAGTTTCAGATTGGATTATAGCTAATCGTTATGAGTTAATAAACTAATTATACTATTATGAATGCATATTATTCTTTTTTACCATATATAAGAAGCGGTTTAAATACATATTTGACAACAATCGATAATCCTAATGGAGCATCTCCCAACTATAGAAGTAACCTAAAATTAAAAATAGATTTATTAGGAGAAAGAGTTCAGGGAGGAAGTGAAAATTCAGTTATTGAAAAAGATTTTGCATTAAAGGGGCCAGGAGATGTTGTTGGTATTAATAAAAATGAAATCGTAAAAATTAATCCCGAAAATTGGGTAACAAATTTTGAGCCTAATTACCTGCCTTTTATTGAATTTTATGATGAAGATTTTTGTTGGAGATATACACCCACAAAGTATAGAAAAGATGGTGGAAATGATCAATATCAATATAGATTAAGACCGTGGATTACTTTAGTTGTTTTGATGGATGACGAATTTGAAACTTTTCAAGCACAAGATGGTAAGTCCGCTTTTAGGTTAAAAAGATCCCCTAAGTCTGTTTTTCCCAAGCAAGACACCTTGTGGGCATGTGCTCATGTACATGTTAATGATAATTTGTCACAAAATGAACAGGCAATAGGTAATAATAATCAAAGTATTGAACAGGCTGTAAATAAATTAGGAGATATAGTTTTAAAGCAAACGCCAGAGAATGTTATTTCTCGATTAATGTCAACGCGAAGATTACTACCTAATACAGGTTATACAGCTTTTGTAATACCAACATATGAGACAGGAAGACGAGTAGGATTAGGTTTAAGTCCTTTTAGTGGAAATGAAGTACAAATGCAACAAGGAGCATGGAGTGATCAAACACCTAGTGGAATTGAATTCCCGATTTATCATCAATGGTATTTTAAGACTGGAAATGCAGGAGATTTTGAATCTTTAGTACGTCTTTTACAACCGAGAATTTTAAGTAATACAGTAGGTAAGCGCAAAATAGATCTTCAAAAAAGTAATAATCCTCAGTTAGAAAATGTAGCCCCTCCTATTCCGGTCATTAATATGGGAGGAATTGCTCAACCATTAGATTTTGTTGATGAAAATTGGGATTTGAAAGATTCTAATTTATATGTTAAAGAGTTGAGAGATATATTGAATAAACCTACAAATTTATTAAATCAAGTTGGAGGTGCGGATCCAATAATTGCGCCACCTATTTATGGTAAATGGCATGCAGTTAGAGATATTGTGACAGAAGTAAATACCAATACTCCAGATTGGCTGCAAGAAGTTAATTTAGATCCTAGATTTAGAATCTTTGCTGGAGCAGGTGTTGAAACAATAAGAAGAAACCAGGAGGAATATATGAATATCGCTTGGGAACAGATTGGAGAGGTACTAGAGGCTAATAGGAAATTACAACAATTACAAGTTAGTAGATTTGCTAATCTTGCTTTATATGATAAGCACTTTGTTAGTTTAAAAGATCCTCAATTACTAAATATATCAGCTCCTGCTCACCAAAGAATGTTAAATTTAGATCAGGGGCAAACACTGTTTAAAGACGTTGATTCAAGTAGAATTCCTGTTTCTATGTTATCAGGAACTTTTAGAAGATTAACAAGAGCTAATAGCACACTTACTAAAGGAGCATTATATAGTAATGAGGTGAAAATAGAGAACTTGTTAGAGCGTGTTAATATAGGAGCTATCGAGATAGCAAAACCATATGAATCACCTGAGGGACAAGTTAATTATGATGTATGGCATCAAGATCAACTTAGTTATGATTTTACGATGTCACTACCACAAAATTCTGGTTTTCGGTTTTCTAATCCAGGAGTTGTTATGTCCAATCCTTCACCAGGACATATAGGGCCTCAGGTTAATGATATGGTAAAATCTATTGCAGATTTGCATCATGTAATTGAAGGTATGGCTGATTATGAGTTTGTTGTTAATCCTGAATTGCCAATGCAAACCATGCGTAATGCTGTATTAGAAGGAATTGAGCCATTTTCAAATGCACTGTCTATTGCTAATAATTTTATTAAGTTAAATAATGTTCAAGGTGGAATAGTGAGACTGTTGAATGTGAATCAAATATTAGCTTCACCAAGAATCAAGATTCCAATGTATGAAGAGTTATCAAAAATTTCTCCAGATTGGATCATGCCTGGTTTAAATGATATTGAAATGAATTCTATTAATATTTTGAAAGTTAATCAGAAATATTTGGAGGCCTATATGCTGGGATTGAATTATGAAATGGGAAGAGAATTAATGTGGAGAGGGTATCCTACTGATCAAAGGGGAACATGTTTTTCTTTTTTTTGGGGGTATAATAATTCTATAGAAAATTTAGAAGTTACAAACGAGCAACAACAGATTTATAATTTAGATGAATATAGAGATATAGAAGACATTCATAAATGGAGAGCTAATATTAATCTTTTTAATTCGCCATTAAAGCAGTTAGGTACAAATAATGCAAGAGCAGTAGGACCTTCTATGTTAGTGTTGACTATAAGAGGAGAATTATTACGCAAGTATCCAGGGACAGTAATTTATTTACAACAAGCCCAATATATTGATGACAAACAACCTCGCAGACCGATTCAAAATACAGAAATATACCCTGTTTTTACAGGAAAAATAGATCCTGATATTTATTTGGTAGGTTTTCCAATTGATGCGAATCAAATAAAAGGGACAGGATTTGGACAAGATAAGTTGCCTGGATATTTTGTTGTTTTTCAGGAAAGAGCAAATCAAATTCGATTTGGAGCAGATGAAGAGTCAAATAATATTTCAGGTGTTATTAAAAGCTGGGATGATTTGAGTTGGAGTAATCTTAAAGAAAATCCAGAACAAGATGGTTTTATTGATTTTACAAGGAAAATAGTTATTCAAGATAATTCAAAAAATAATCCAGATCAAATAACATGGAATTGGAATTCTGCTACAGTAGCTTATGCTTTACATCAAGCTCCTGTTAAGCTAAATGTTCATGCAGATGGATTAATACCATCGTAATGAATAAATTAATTATGAATGCAGTTACACACTATAATTATGGCAATAGATTTTAATCATACAGTTAACAAAATAAGTGACTTACGAGTTGAGAAAGAACAATTGAATTCAAAATTGCTTTCTGTAAAACAACAATTAATAGATAATAAATATCAATTAGAAAATGCAATTAATAATAGTACAGAACAAAGTATCTATATTAAAAGAATTGATCAGCTAAAGTATGATAGTATCGTTATTAATGATCAGATTCGTAAAGTAGTAGAATCAGAATTATATTTGATTGATAATCTGACCCTTTCGTATGGTGGATTTGACAGAATGGTTGATCAAATGGATGATAGTTATCCTATTTTATTTTTCCCTGTAAGAATAGAAACAATTTTTGATGAAGATTCTCACCAATTATGGTTGCGAGTTTTTCCTGATGAAATTGCAATAGATACACATGAATATAATCTTGTTGAAAGTGAAATTCAAGAAGGGAAAATGTATTGGAATCAATTTGTAAATGCAACAAATGATGAAGAAAAAATTCAAGCATGGGATTTATTATGTAGGAGTTTTGGTGCACCACGAGCTGCTTGGATTGCGCTTCAAATGGAACCCCTTAATATTGATGCAGGGGATCAAGAACTTATTTTTCCAGAAATTGAATCAAAACCAGATTCTTGGAGTAAACAACCTGTGTCATATGTGATGCCAGATGCTTTTGTGATTTATGCTTATGGAAATGATGGAAGTACAATTTACCATAAGATGAATAGCATTCCAGATGAATTAAAAATGGGTATAGATCCTTCTTTAGATCCGAAGGAAGATACTATGTCATTTGATCAACAAGATGTTAATGGTTTAGAAAATGAATTAGTTACAGATGATAAAGTTGATTGGATGCTTGATTTTGAAGCAGCTATAGCTAAAGGTATGGGAGCAAAATTAGATTTATCAGGTTCACAGTTCCAAGAGGGTTTTTCAAAAATTTTAGTTGTAGGAGTTAAGTCAACAATGAATGTTGACGAGTCAAAGAATCGAGTAGAATCACTGTTTAATAGCCATCATTTTACTAATGGAATTAGTTTGTTAAAGCAAGGAGACAATACGAATAATACAGAATTAGATTATTCAGGTTTTAGTTCTGTCGAATTTGGGAATAAGGTAACATATGAAACGGAAAGGTTATCTCCTTTGTTTCAGCCTACTCCATATCAAAGAGATAAGACAGATGGTCAAGTTTTATGTGAAGCATTAGGAATTGATTACAAGATCTTATATCATGTTTTTCAAAGTAATGGAACAGATATAAAAAATGCTATGACATATAATAGACTTATGTATCAAAGTTTATTCGGTTATACTGCAAATGAATTGCTTCCGCTTTTTGGAGATAGATATGTAGTTAACAATGAGCTACGAAAATTTTTTAATGATCATATACGAAGTAGAGGAGCTTTACCTTCTATAAGGACAGGAAATCAACCATATGGAATATTACCCACAAGTGTTTTCTCTAGGATAGAATGGACTGATGATCCCAATCGAGAATTGCTATTACACTTATTAAGATATACTCATTCCTTAAATGAACAATGGACTAAAGTATTAGTAAGGGAACAAGAAGACATTGATGATGGGCAAAAGTTAACCAATATTATGTCAAAACATGCATTATCTACAGAATATGTTCAACGAATAGGAGTTGGAGCAGGCTATGTTTGGAATAATATTGAGTATGCTGCATTGGAGTTTGAAGGAAATAGAGAGTGGGCTAATAAACAAATGGGAAGAATGGAAGCTTTAAGACATGAACTCCATTTACCACTTGATTTTGATAATAAAGCATTACAAATTAATTATTTGGAAAAGCAATCAAATTTAGAAGTTGATTTGTGTTTTAAAGGAGCAAATGAGAACAAAGCTTTACCTAATATATGTGAAGCTGGGAATTTTTTGCATTTATTAGCTAATGCCTCTTTTGATGAAATAAGAGATGAAAATTTTGAGAGATTTGGATTAAAAGAAGATATTAAAGAATATTTGGATACTAGTTTATTGTATAGAGGAGCAAGACAATCTCTTATGTTAGAGTATTATGAAGCTGCTTGTGAAATTTTAGAAATTCACCCAAATCTTAGAGGAGAAAGTGAGTTTATAAATATTGTAAGGGAACGTCCTGAAGGAGATATTGTAAATCGTAATGAAGTTGGGCCTATGGGAGTTTTACAGGAAGGTGAAAGTAGATTCCAGATTATGAATCGTTTATATGAAAATCGCGGAACAATAAGTGAGCTTTTAAGTTCAGAAGAGGTTTATGCTTTTCCACAAGCTATAAATCTTATTGAAGCAAAAAAATCTTTAAATTTATTAGCCTTTGAAAAAGTGAAAGATTTGTCATTGTTGGTTAATGAGGGGATTGATATGATTTCATATCGTTTAGATACTTGGAGGTTGTCTTTAGTCAATCAAAGGTTAAATGCCATTCGAGAAATACAAGAGGGGGAAGAAGGTAGAAAGGAAGGAGTTTATATTGGAGCATATGGTTGGGTTGAAAATGTAAAAAGACAGACAAATTTGATTCCAACCTCAAGTCCTACACAAGATAATCAATTCCCAGACCGTATTTATACAGATAAAAATAATAAAGGATTTATTCATGCTCCTACCTTGAATCAAGCAGTTAATGGAGCAGTTATGTTAAGTGCTTATTCACAAAGAAGTGATGAAACTAACAATGATCCATTATCAGTTAATCTATCTTCTGAAAGAATTAGAGCAGCACTTGATTTAATGGATGGGATTAGAAATGGTCAGAATTTGGGAGTATTATTAGGTTATGAATTTGAAAGAAAATTTAGAGAAATATATTTAGACCCACGAATTAATCAATTTATATACAATTTAAGAAGTCATTACCCACTTGATAATATGGTTGTGGATGTATCTCCTGACTTGTCTGATTTGGATAAAGTAGTAGCAAGGAATGTTGTAAATGGCAATAAATTAATTGAACTTTTAAAAGAAGGTAAGATAAATGAAATTATTCAAAATAGTGGAGTTAATAATGCTGTAAGAGAACTCTTAATACAAGCTGTAGATTGGATATGGAATCTAACAGATGCTTTAGCTGATATAAATGCGACAGAAGGTGTTTTTCAAATAGTTCAAGGTAATACTACTAAAGCAGGGGCAATGACAAATTCCTTATCTAAAGGAAGGTATCTTCATGAACCAGATGTTATTGCTTCAGGAAAAGATGGAATAAAAATATTACAACGATTTACTTTGCACTTAGAAACTAATAATCCTTATATAATGTATAATGATTGGAGTTTGATTTCATCAGCTGATTTTAGGGTTAAGGCAGAACCGTATATAAATAAGTGGTTGTGTAGAATGTTACCATCTCCAAATACAATTTATTGTCAGGTAAAGGAGGTAGAAACAAATATTGTCTATTGGGTTACAGCTAAAGAAATTAATTTACATCCTATTGACTTAATGTATTTAATGCAAGAAGAGTTGAAGGATGGGGATGATCAACTTTCTTTAGTTATAAAACAATTTATACGAGGGAAATTTAGTGTTAATAGAGAAAATCAATTAATGGTAGATTATACAAGTAAACCACAAGAAGTTGATTATTCACTTAATGAAATACATTCTATACTTGTTTATGCAGAGAAGTTGTTAAATGGATCAAGACACTTGAATACTCATGATTATTTACAAGTTTCTGAACAGCAGGAAGTTCTTAAAAAATATAATGTATCTGATTTAACCAATAGATATGAATCAGGAATAAATTTTTTAAGAAGCTCTAAAAATAGATTAGAGTCAATGATTAGTTCATCTACCATTAATCTTGATGAAATAGTTAAAGAATTATATAAATTAAGTTTTTTTGGAATTGAACAAACAATTTTTGAATTTATAGGAGATTTAAATGTTGATGATAAAGCTGAAATAATGCGAAGAGTTCAATTTGTATTGGCAATTTTAGATCAAAAAATTGAAAAATCTACGCTAAGTATTCCTTTGCCCAATATTAATGAAGATCAAACAAATTATGTGGAAAAAATTATAGATGCTTGTAAAGATTTGTTTGATTCAAATTTTGTAGTGTTACCCCTGTTTGAAATTAGAGAACAAGAGCAAGATTATTTATCTTTAATGATAAATAATTTAAGTACTCTTAAAGATGATCATCTTGATAATGATTTATTGACAGAACAATGGTTGGCAAGTATATCTAAAATTAAAGAAAATGCTAAAAATTATGAATTAGTTTCCATTTTAGCATCTAATGTAGATTTTATGTATAATCACGATAGATGTATTTTGCCACTTCAAATTCCATATGCAAGTGATGGAACAGAAAGATGGTTAGGGACATCAGTAAAAGAACAAAGTAGTTTAAAAGAAGGACGTATTTCATTTGGGGCTTCGGTTCCTAATAATCACAATCTCTCTGGAGATCAAGCGGGAATTATGATAGATGAATGGGTTGATGTGGTTCCATTAAAGGAGCACAACACAGGTATTAGTTTTCATTATGATCAGCCAAATTCAAAAGCACCACAGTGTTTGATTTTGGGATTAACACCTCAAATTACAGGAAGATGGAGATGGGATGATTTAATCGATATGTTAAATGAAACATTAGATTTAGCAAAAAAAAGAGGAGTGGATTATGAACAGATTTCATCAACTGCAATAGGGCAATTACCAGGTATGATAACTCCTTTTACAGCAGGCGGAAATGCTATAGGTTTGACTGCTAAACATTTAATTAAAAATTAAAATATTATGTCAATAAATATTTATTCATCAGATATTCTGGCTTATGTACGTATAGAACCGCGAGTAGTTTCGAGAACCTTAGCACCAACTATTAAAGCAGCTGTATATGATGCCTTGTGGATGTTAACTCAGCAATCCAGAGTTGGAGAGTTTCAAGGAGAGGACTCCGCAACTTTAATAAAAGCCAGGGTACAGACACAATCAGTAAAAATAAATCGATTTAAGAGTAGAAAAGGGAAAGTAGAAGAATATGATGAAAGAGTTCCTCTTGAAGCTAAAATAGAACGTCTTCCTTTGATAGAAGACCTTGGATTAAGTATAGAATTATCTAATATTTGGACAAAACTTGTTACTAAAATTTATGGGATTGATTCAAAAGTGATATTGGAGGCTTTTCTTTTGAAATTTCCTATCGACCCCATTGTGGATAATGTAGCGAAAAGTAGTAATAAAACGGCATTACAGGTTAGAAATTTAGTTTCTAAAAGGTCAATTGATGGGGTGAAATTATTGGATTATTTTAAAAAAGGAGGAAAGGCTGTTGATATTATTAATGGATATCCAGAATTAGAGAATAAGGTTGCTCTGTTTTTAAATTGGGTAAATAATACTTATTATACTCCTAATTCAATTGAAGAGAATTCTTGGTCAGAGAAGGAGTTAGAGTATAGTTGCACTGTTTCAGCCCCAATTACAAAATTTGAAAATAGCGAACAAAATGTTTTAGTTGCAGATAAGTACAAGAGAGGAGACCTTGATTGGTATTCTTTTGATCTTGATGATAAGGATAATAGTAAATTAATAGAATCAGGTTTTGCTATAGATAATTCAAAGGCTGTTTTAAAAGAGGAAACATTTTCTTATATACCAAGTAATATTGAATTTAAGGGAATGCCTAAAGGGAAATGGTGGGAATTTGAAGATAAAAATATAGATTTAGCTAAAATGTTAACTCAAAAGAGTGATGTTTCCAAAATGATAATTATGGAATTTGGTTTAATTTATAGCAATGATTGGTTTATAATTCCTCATGTTGTCACAGATAATTCTATTACTGAAGTAAAAGGATTGGTTGTCTCTGATGTGTTTGGACGAAATTTTGTTATTAATCGAGCAGGAACTAATGTTGAGCAAAATTGGCATCGCTGGGATATGTATAATATTAGTAGAAGAAACACTAATAGGATATCATCTTTTGGTAAATTATTGTCTATCCCAAGAATTAAAAACAGAATGGAAAGTGCCCCTCATGAAAAAGTTATGTTTTTAAGAGATGAGATGGCTAATATGATTTGGGGAGTTGAAGAAGTGGTTCCTAATGAGATTTTTGGTGGTATGGATGGGAAGAATGCTTATTTGGAGATTATGGATTATTTGGAGACTAATTTACCAAAGGACAATTTACCTCCAAATTATGTAGCTAATGATGCTTTACATAGATTTAAATTATCAAATTCTGTACCTGAAAATTGGATTCCTTTTATAGCTACAAAGCAACTACCTAATTTAAATGGTGGTAGGGATGTAATGGTTCAAAGAGCTTCTATGTTAAGATATATTGATGATAAATATACTAATGAAGTTGTGAGACCACGAACAGATATTTTATCAATAGGTATTAAAGATAATAAACCATATTTTATTAATGAAGAGATTGTGGGACGATCTGGTTTTATTGTAAGTTCAAGTTATCAGAGAGCACGATGGTACGATGGAAGTGTATTTACTTGGGTAGGAAGAAGTGTAAAGGGAGGTAGAGGAGAAGGAAATAGTGGGCTGAAGTTTGATATGTTAGCTGATAAAGAATCGGATTTTTAAATAAATATAACATCATTGGAAATTTGTCAAGTTCTGAATAATAAAAGACATTTTATAAGAAGGTATCTATTTATTATACTATAAATGGTTAATATTAACAGCTCCGAATAGGGGCTGTTTTTAAATTTATTCTCTTTATTATTAGTATTGGAATTGTCTACCTTTTTTCTTGTATTGAATAAAATAAAAAAGCCTAACGATAGGTTAAGCTTTGTGTAATATATTTTTAGATTTTAGTCTAATTTATTTTGAATCAATTTCTCTAAGCGATTTATCATTTCTTCTTTCTCCTTTAACATGCGTTCATACAAAGCAATTTTTTCTTCATGAAGTTGAACTATTTTATCTATTGGATTGATTGTAGCATTATTGATATATAAAGCATGCATTACTGCATTGTCATTATTTGTTATTGTATTATTGATGATATTAATCGCTTGCTGTTCATCAAAATTCTCAAATGCTTCAACAGGTATGTTAAGTACCTTAGAAATCTGTTGTAGTAGAGAATTATCAATTATCTCTTTCTGTTCTAAAACAGATATCTTCTTTTGATTCCAATCTTCTCCTAAGTCAAAAGCAAGAACTTCTTGTTTGATTCCAAGCATTTCTCTAAAACGCTTTACGTTTCTTCCTTGATGTATTTTATGTTCCATAATTGATTAGCAGAATTAAGAAGGCTCAAAAGAAAGCCAAAGATTAAAAAAAGATTGAAAGGTAAAGTTATAAAATATCCTGTAAGAATAGAAATTTAATTCGAATTGTTGTTGAAATAATGATACAGTATAACGCCAAGTACAACCAATGATTGCCAAAGAATCTTACTGAGATAATACACTGGCTATTTTTCAGTAAAAGACAATATTATGACAACAAAACTTGAAATTCCGAAAATCCCAATAGAAGAGGGGAGGACTTACTTTAAGAAAGAGGGAATAGATTTAACAGAAGAAGAAACAGCTATTGTATTGGAGTTTATGTATACAATAACACGTTTTGTTTTTAAGGAATACTTTGATATAGAGTGAGTTATTTGTATATTTATACACTCCCAACCAAATAATTGTATCAAATTAAATAATCAACCTATGAAAATAGCAGATTTGTATATCCGTGTTTCAACGGATGAGCAAGCTGATAAAGGTTATTCACTAAGAGATCAAGAAGAGCGATTGCGACGCTTTTGCCAATCAAACAATATTCAAGTAGGCAAAGTTATCTTAGAGGATCATTCAGCGAAAAGTTTTAATCGTCCATCTTGGATTGCATTAATGAAAAACTTGCGTAAACGAACTAATCAAACCAACTTATTGTTATTTACCAAATGGGATAGGTTTAGTCGTAACGCTGGCGATGCGTATCAAATGCTTAGTGAGTTAACAAAATTAGGTGTAGAATTACAAGCCATTGAACAACCTTTAGATTTATCTATTCCTGAAAACAAGATTATGCTTGCAATATATTTAGCGGCTCCAGAGGTTGAAAATGACCGTAGAGCACTTAATGTATACCATGGTATGAGACGAGCTAAGAGGGAAGGAAGGTTGATGGGAAAAGCACCTTTTGGATATATAAACAGGAGTAAAGAGGATGGGACAAAGTATATCGCTATAAAGGAGTTAGAAGCTAAAGCATTAGTTTGGGCTTTTGAAGAAATCGCCAAGGGGCTATTAGCAGCTAATCAGATACGCTTAGAGATGAATAAGTTTAGTCCTCGTAGCCTTAGTAAGAGTGCTTTTCACGTAGCGATTCGCAATCCTTTATATTGTGGAAAAATATTTATACCTAAACACAAGGATGAAGAGGCTCACTTTGTCGATGGACTACACGAAGCATTAATCACAACAGAATTGTTTGATAAAGTTCAAGAGGTGTTAGATGGAAAAGTAAGAAAGGAACTACCAAATACAAAAGTACTATCAGATGCAAATTTACCACTAAGAGGCTTTTTAGTTTGCCCTAAGTGTAGTAGAAACCTAACAGGTAGTTTATCAAAGGGTAGAAACAATAGTTATTATTACTATCACTGTATAGGTTCTTGTGGATTTAGACATAGTGCAAGCAAAGCAAACTTACTATTTGAAGAGGGATTAAATCAATTACAATTAAACGAAGCATTTTTAACCCGTTTAAAGAAACATTTGTTAGATACCTATAACAAGATGCTAAAGAATCCAATTGATAAAAAGAAAACACTATTAAACGAGATAGAAAGACTAAACGTTCAACTTAGTACAGCAAGGACAAAATTATTAAGTGGAACACTTGATGATGATGATTACCTTGAAATCAAAAAATTGAATAAAGCAGAACTTGAATTGTTAGAAACACAATTAATGAAGGAGAATAGCAAAGTAAAGATTGATATTAATAAAATATTGAACAAAGCAATAGAAGTAGTTGCAAACATTGGTACACTCTACACTCAGGCAGATATATCAATGAAAAGAAGAATTATAGGTTCAATTTTTCCTGAGAAAGTAGTTTTTGATGGAGAGGTATATCGAACCGATAGAATAAATGTTTTAATAAGGTCTATCTTATTGATAAATAATGAAATAGCTAAAAATAAAAACGGGAGAAATGAACAAAAAATTCAATTCTCCCGTTTAGTACTCGAGGCGGGACTTGAACCCGCACGAACATTACTGTTCACTGGATTTTAAGTCCAGCGTGTCTACCACTTCCACCACTCGAGCGTCTTGATATAGACTGCAATACTACTTCTGTA
>JAITMD010000013.1 GCA_031277535.1 Flavobacteriaceae bacterium | reverse complement strand
CTGAGCTAATCGCCCGATTTATTAAAAATTCGGTAACCAAATTAATTTAAAAGTTGTGGGCGATGAGGGATTCGAACCCCCGACCCCCTCGGTGTAAACGAGGTGCTCTGAACCAACTGAGCTAATCGCCCAATTATAAAAATTGGAACTTTTATTTTAAAAGTTGTGGGCGATGAGGGATTCGAACCCCCGACCCCCTCGGTGTAAACGAGGTGCTCTGAACCAACTGAGCTAATCGCCCAAATTATTTAAACTAATTTGGTAATATCAAAATGTAAAAGAAAAAAATGGTGGGCGATGAGGGATTCGAACCCCCGACCCCCTCGGTGTAAACGAGGTGCTCTGAACCAACTGAGCTAATCGCCCAAATTCTTCTTTTTAAGAACGTGTAACCGTTTGTTGATTACGGGTGCAAATATACAACAGCTTTTTTAGTTTGCAAGCTTTTTCTGATATTTTTTTTACAAAATCTCAGCAACCACAAATGTGCTTCCCCCCACGTATATCAAGTCTTTTGCACCTGCCTCCTGCCTTGCTTTTGCATAAGCACCTGGTATTGAAATACAAACCTCTCCTTCTATACCAAATTTTAAAGCTTCAGCAGCTAAATCTTCTGCTGAAAGTGCTCTCAAAATATTTGGTGCTCCAAAAAAATATTTTGCATCTTTGGGTAACAAAGGTAATACGGAAGACAAATCTTTATCATTTACCACTCCCATTACAATATATAAATGTTCGTAGTTTTCATGTTTTAACTGATCCATTACAATAGTTAACCCATGAGCATTATGTGCTGTATCAGCTATTATTTTAGGAGAATCACCTAAAACCTCCCATCTACCATGCAATCCCGTATTTGAAACAACGTGAAGTAACCCTACTTTTTCTTGTTCTTCTGTAATGTTAAATGATTGACGCAACAATTGAATCGCTTGTCGAACAGTTCTAATATTTGCTTTTTGATACTCTCCTTGCAAATCGGAAGTCCATGTATTTAATGCAAAGGTTTCTTGTGCTAAATAAATTGGTGCACTTGCTTCTTCTGCCTTGCTTTTAAACACAGGTAGTGTCTCCTCTGTATACTCACCTATCACCACAGGAACTCCTGCTTTTATTATTCCTGCTTTCTCTCCTGCAATAGCTGCCAAAGTATTTCCTAAAAATGCTGTATGATCTTTGCCAATATTCGTTATTACAGATACCAAAGGTTGAATAATATTGGTTGCATCCAATCTTCCCCCCATACCTACTTCTATAACAGCAACATCAACAGACTGCTCTTTGAAATACTCAAAAGCCATTCCAACCGTCATTTCAAAAAAGCTTAAATCATTCGCTTCAAAAAAGGCTTTATTCTTTGCTATAAAATCGACAACAAATGTTTCTGATATCTCAATACCATTAATTTTAATGCGCTCTCTAAAATCTTTCAAATGGGGAGAAGTGTACAATCCAACCTTATATCCTGCTTCTTGTAGTATAGAAGCAATCATTGAAGAGGTAGATCCCTTCCCATTTGTTCCTGCAATATGAATTGTTTTAATATCATTTTGCGGATTATCTAAATGATTCATTAATTGAATTGTATTTGATAAATCCGCTTTATATGCTACAGCTCCTTTTTGTTGATACATTGGCAACTGCGCAAACATCCATTCTGTTGTTTCTTGATATGTCATGACTATAAAAAGAAAATAGGATCTAAGACCCTACTTTGAAATTAATTACTATAAAACCAATTTGAACATTCGGTGCATTGTCATCCGATTTCCATCTAAATGTTTTGGCTGTTGCAATAGCTGCATCTGTCAAACACTTTGCCGAATTGGTTGTTCCTCTTGTGTGCTGTGCACTTGTTACTCTTCCTGCTTTATCTACTCTAATCTCTACAACTACTGTTCCTACCTCATTACAATCAGGCACTACCTGACCTCTGGATGCCAAAGCTCTTCCATTCAATCCCCAACTTGCTCCATTACCAGCACCTTGTCCACCTCCGCTACCATACGTACTATTAGAATACATATCTCCATTTATCTTACCCTGATCTCCGCCAGAAGAAGAATTCCCATGCCCTTCAGACTTAACACCAGACTGCTTTGGTCCATTTATCAAACTGGCTAAAGCATCATTTGTAGTCTTACTTGGTTTAGGTTCTACTTTTACCGTTTCCTTCTGTGTAGTCTTAGGAGTATCTTTTGTAGGCTTGATATCTGTTTTTGCCTTATCTTCTGCTTTTGTTCTTACTGGTGCATCCACCTTCGTTTGTGTTACTACAGGTGTTGCTACTACTGGTTCTGGTTTTGCAACCACAGCTTCCTGTTGAGGGCTTACCTCAGGTTCTGGAGATGTTTCAATTAATTCTTTAGGTTGTACAGCTCCTTTTCCTTTATCTGTATTTCCAAAATTAATCGCTATTTCTCCTCCCAATAACACAGGTACAGATTCAGACTGAGATATTTTGTAAAAGAAAAACAATAGGAACATCAGTACAAAAACAACAGTTGTAATTGTAAATGCTCTTTTTTCGCTTTCTGTTTGCAATATCTTCATACTTATTTTGGCTCTACTGCCAATACAATTTTATAATTATTTCTATAAGCAATATCCATTACAAAAACAGCGTCTTCTACAGGTACCCCTTTGGCCACGTGTAATACTACATTAGGCTCTTGTTGGTCGCCAAGTTTTTGTTTTAGACCTTCTTCCAAACCTTCGGCTGGAAACAAATCTTGATCTATATAATATTGCGAATCCTTATCTACACTTACAGCTACTGTTTCTACAGCGTCTGACTTCCCATCCGAATTAGGTAAAACCAAATCCAAAGCATTAGTCGTTGTCATTGTTGTTATAGCAACCATAAAGAAGATAAGTAACAAGAAAACAATATCCGTCATCGACGACATATTGAATTCTGCTTTTACTTTATTTCTTCCTCTTATATTCATTAGGCAGGCTCATTTAATAAATCCAAAAACTCCACCGCATTAGCTTCTAATTGGTGTACAATTTTATCAATATTACTTACTAAGTGATTATACCCTACATAAGCTATAATACCTACTATTAGTCCAAACACAGTTGTCATCATCGCAGTATAAATTCCCTCTGCCAATACTCCCATATCAATACGAGCACTTGCAGCTGTAGACATTTCGTGAAAAGCCATTACCATCCCCACTACAGTTCCCAAGAAACCAGTCATTGGTCCTGCTCCAGATAGAGTAGCCAACAAATTAATGTTCTTCTCCATTTTATATACCTCCAGCTTTCCTGTATTTTCTATCGCTGTATTAATATCTTGCAGAGGTTTACCTATACGAGATATTCCCTTTCCTATCAAACGGGCTACTGGCGTATTTGTATTTGCACACAACACTTTTGCTTGATCTATCTTTCCTTGCGCAATAAACATCTTTATCTGCGTCATAAAGTTTTCATCAATCTTAGCTGCCTTTTTTATTGCCATAAAACGCTCAAGGTACAAATAGATCGTTAAAAACAACATAATAAAGATAGCAACCATGATACTTTGTCCTATGATACCACCACTAAAAATAATTTCGCTCAGTGCTAATTCTTTTTTTACTACCTCTGCTCCTTGTTCAGCAGCTCCTGCTAATGCTTGAACTCCTGTTGTATCAACCTGTAGGAAATGAAACATAAATCTCTGATTTTTTTAAGTTAAGTTCTCTTTTTTTCGTACTTCTATTAAAGCTTTCTTATCAAAGCTATAGTATAAACGCTAAATACGCACCTAAATTGTATCTTCTGTTTAACTATCTCTCTGTTTTATTCTAAAAAAACTTCTTTTATCTTATAATTGAGAGTTCAAATATATAATGTTTTCCTGTAGATTAAAACCTCATCCCAATATATTTACTGATACTTGACTCACACAGAGCCTCTACTCTTCTAAAATTTACCCTCACTATTCTATTAAGATCCCTATTCTGACTTACAAAACAAAAGAATAAAACCTACCTTTGAAAAAAACAAAGAACTTCATCTGTACATCATGACTCAAAATACATACTTAATTATAGGCACAAGCAAAGGATTAGGACAAGCCATTAGCCATGCGATTCCTACAACAGAAGACAAAGTATACGGGGTATCCAGAAGTAATAATACAGCTAAAGACCAACCTGCCAACTTTCAATGGATTGGCGCCGACCTATCTGACCCTACCTCTGCAGTAAAACAAATAACAGAACAAATAGGTTCTCAACCGCTTGACTACTTAATCTATAACGTAGGGATATGGGAGCACAATGCCTTTAGTGATACTTATTCCTTTGATCAAAATACGCAACAAGAAATATTAACGATGATTAATACTAATATTGCTTCTTGTATTTTACTTATTCAATCTTTGTTAGACAACCTGAAACAATCCAAAAATGCCAAAATTATACTCATTGGTTCTACTTGGGGCTTAGACAATCACAAGGGAAAAGAAGTGACGTTTTCTGCTACCAAATTTGCACTAAGAGGAATGGTACACGCATTAAGAGAAAACTTAAGAGATGATAAAATCGGAGTAAGTATTTTAAACTTAGGGTATTTAGCCACAGAATATGGTTACCAAGACACCGTAGAACAGATTATTACACAATCTAATGGAGAGTTAATTCCTTTACAGGATGTATTACAAGCAATCCGTTTTATTCAATCTACCTCAACGGCTACCTGTGTCAAAGAAATCAATATGCCCGCTATGATGGATACTAATATGTAAAAACGACTCTGATTCTTGTCGTTTAACTCAACTTAAGCAATAAATCTATTACAAGTGTTAATAGGAGTCTGGTTTTAAAGACGACAAGAATCATTTTTACAGCCAAAATTGAAAAAAGCTTGCAACAATAAATACAAAGCAGGGATTAACAATATCCATAATTCTGCTTCAATACTTTGCACAATAATAAACAAGGCCAACACCAAACGTACCCAACGCATTGTTGTCCAACACTTAAAGTAATTCAATACAGTCATTTTATTTCAATTTACATTAGCCCAGACTTAACCGCTACTTATAGGATTAAGCGTCTAATATACTTCTCTCATATCAGGAGATCTATTGTATATTCTGGAATCAACTACAAATTTAATTGATATTTTTTTGTTGTTGTGTAACAAATGTTACATCCCCTTTTCCTTTAATCGCCTACATTCGCAATAACAGAATTAGTAATCTTAAAAACAATCTATTATGCGACATTTATTATTCGCCTCTATCCTATTATTGGGTACATCAACAATAGCTAATGCTACTAACCTAAAGTCATTTTCTATTGAAGCTGTCGCTCAAAAAACGACAGGAGACAAATATGCTATGTTAGTACAAAACACGAAGAGCTTGCGTTCGTCTATTATGACGGCTACTGAAATGAAAAAAGAAAGACCTACTATAACTTTTGAGATAGTAATTATGGGGCCAGTAGTTCAAGATTTAAACAAAGAAGAATTACGCACAGAATTGGACGCTGCAAACAAAGCAGGGATTAAATTAGTTGTATGCGAATTTGCCTTAAAAGTATTTGGAATAGAGCTAAAATCTTTACCTTCATACATACAAGGTACACCAAATGCTCATAAATATATGTTCCAATTACAAGAAAACAAGTATAACACCTTGTCTATATAAACAGAAACAACAAACCTTTATAATTTTTCCTAAGTAAAAGTACCTTCCCTTATTCAAGAGAAGGTGCTTTTTGTATAGGATTTATCCCTTTTGCTTATTCAAATAATCAAATACCATCAATACACCTGGCACAGGTATTTCAGTTGCAACATACGTTTGATAATCAAAATATTTTACACCTCCAATTTCATTAGCTATTGCTATAACATCCTCTTTCAAATCGTATAAATAACAATCTTGTTGCATCAATATATTCTTCTTTTCTCCATAAGCAGGAGCTACAATATGAGTCAAAAAACGCAATCTACTCTTGTCCAACTGCAAAGACAACTCCTCTTCTATCTCGCGTATTAATGTGGACTGAGACTCTTCTCCTTGATCTATCTTTCCTCCTGGCAAATACCAAGCTTTCTTATTATTGCTATAAGCCAATAGTACTTGGTCTTGATCCTGCATAATAATAAGACCTGCTGTTGGTAGATTCACCCATTCTTCTTCTACAACAGTTAAGTAATACATCGTCAAATAACGTCCTGCTATAGACGAAGGGATAGTTTGCCCTATTTTCCCTCCCATTCTTTCGTAAAAACCATTTGCATTCGGATCTGCAACAACAGTAATATAAGTACAACTATGTTTCAATGCCAATGCCTTAACTTCTTTTACAACCGCATATCCATATCCTTTTCCAATGTATTGAGGCAACAGCCACAGATGTTCCAAAACACAAACCAATTGCTTATATTCTACAGCAAAAAAGCCAACAAAAACATCTTCAGCAAAGCACTTATACACTTCATATTGTTCCAAATGTTGCGCTGTAATCGTTAAATCAGTTATCCATTGGTTCAACTCTTCTGAGCTATATCCCCAATGGGCTTTACTCTGTAATGCTGTTTCAGAAAGTAAAACACAGTCTGCTGTTTGCGCTAATTCAAAACGAAGAAAAGAAGTAGTGATACTCATTGTAATGCTATTTTTGGAATTAGGGCTAAGATATAACTTCGATAGGTAGTGAGCAAATTAGGTTTATTATAAGTCTTCTTGTAGTTGAAGGTAATCTTGTTTTTACTAATAGTTTTTACTTACAATATTCTTTTATACGTTCATTTGCATATTCTGCACCATTATTAAGTGCTTTATACCAATTTTCACATGCCTTATTCTTGTCTTTCAAATTCAGGTAAGTATTCCCTATATTAAAATAAGCTTGTTGTTGCTGTCTATCGCCTACTCTTTCAAGTCTCAAAACTGTCTCATAATCTGCAATTGCACCTTCATAATCTCCATTCTCATATTTAAGACCACCTCTATTTATTAAAGCATCTGCAAATTTAGGAGCTATTTCAATTGCTTTATCATAATCTATCAATGCGGACTTCCAAGCATATAATTCCTCTTTAGCAATAGCTCTTGAATAATAAGCATTGGGATCTTTAGGATTATTTTCAATTGCTAAAGACCAATTAAATATTGATCCACTTAAATCTCCTTGATCATAACAGTTCATACCTTTCTCAAAATAATAGTCGGCTTTTGTAGAATCCACAATTGGAAAAGTAGATGTTTCTGAATCAATTTGTCCTCCATAAGCTTCAAAAACAGCTTCAAACTCAAAACCTCTCTTATACATATCCAATACCCAATACATTAAATTATCGGCAGTCATTGGAAATACATTTGTTTCGCCATTTATTTCCCAATGTTTGTCATTTTGTTTTATTTCTTGAACTGAATAAGGATAATGCGTCTTGATAAATTTGCCCAATTCTATCAGATTTTCTTCCTTATCTGAAACAAAAGTAAAATCCATTTTAGTCAAAGAATTTTCTTTAAGTCCATCTTTAGCCATCCTATCAAAAACATCTTCTGCTAAAACTATTTCTTTACCAAATCCATCAACAAAGTTTTTCCAAGTAAAAAAATTATGCTCCTCTTTTTTTTGCCCGAAAACATTTAATGAGATTAGTAAAAGTAACATTACTGATAATCTATTTTTCATTTAAACTGTGGTTCTAAAATTATTTATATCCCCCTATTTTACTAAATACAGACAATTTGTTTTATACAAAAAACACATTATTCCTATTCCATAAAATCGATAGGCTAATATAACTAAACTATTCCTAAATTTTATTGACTAATCTTTTATATATGGATAGCTAAATCATTTCGATTAACTCTTCTATATTAAAGTTTTTGGCAACTATTTTAGTAGTTTTAATCAGTTGACATTATAGGCTTAAAACACTTTAAAGCACAAACAATAGTATAGCTTAGAATGCCTTAAGAAAATCCATTAAATGTAACTTCAACAGTTGCTCTATCGTTGTTTTTTTCGTACATTTGCATCATACTTCATTAATAACAAGTATTTTACCTAACCTAAAAGGGTATTTTTAAACACCACTTGTTTGAATTTTAAAACAGTAAAAAAGTCAACTGTTTGATTTTCCATTTTATTTTTAACAACTTTTTTAACTCTTATTTTTTACTAAAAAACGAGGTTTTATGCGGGTTCTTTCGAGCATTCTTCCGAAATGCTTCGGAAACACCCCCTATTTTGCGCACTATTTCCGAAGCATGTCCGAACAACACTAAAAAAAAGCTCTTTCAAGCCTTATAAACACTGACTTCAAGCCTTTTAAAAACACACTAAAACACCTGTATTTGTTAATTTTTTAACAACATTGAAAAACACCCAGTTTAACACATAAAACATTCTCACATCTCTAAAACAACCGAAAAATACACTATTCAAATAATTTATAGAGACGGTTTATTGAAAATAGGGAGTAACGGCTTATTGAAACACCTAATTGTATTATTCTAACGAATTATTTTCTTTCTTTATCTCTCTACACAAACTTTTTAAGTTCTAAAATAAAATTAAAAAAACGCCTGTAGAAAGATGTTGATTTCTCTCTTACAAGCGTTTTCCCTTACAAAATTCTCCTTTATTCTAATTAAAAATATAACCTACATATTTCTTTTTTTCGGAAAACTATCTGTTTATTTCTATCCAACCTGTGCGCGTTTTATTATACGACATAATCACATAGTAATACGTTCCACTTGGCAGGTCTTTCCCATTGGTATTTTGTCCTTTCCACTGGTTTGTGTATTCGCCTGTAAACGAATATACCTCTTGCCCTAATCGATTAAAAATCTTTATGCTTGAAACAGCGTGTAAGCTCAAGTCTAAAGCATCATTAATATGATCTCCATTAGGAGAAATTCCCTTAGGGATAGGGCAATCGTTATAAATGACCATAAAACTTGTTTCTGCATAACAAACTTTGTCTGTTGACTCAACCACAATATATATTCTCGTGTTTGTTTCTCTAATTACATGTCCTGAAAATACCTCAACTCTCTGACCATTCTTTTCAATGTAATACTTGTTGTATGGCAACAACTTTGGCAATACATAAAACTCACATTCCAACACTTTATCTTCTATTTGTTGCAACTCCGGCATAGCCGTTACTGTAACTTTAAAGCTTATTTCTTCAAAACAACTATCTTGATTCATTTGCAATACATACATTGTATACACTCCTGCTTCTAAAACATCACCTGCCTGATACATTTTGCCTTGTCCTGCAGACTCCGAAAAATACTTTTGATTGGCAGACAATGCAGGCAATACATAGCGATTACAAACCAATACATCTTCTATTTGTTGAGGTATATCTCCTTTGTTGGCAATAACCTTTAATTCAAATACTGCAAAGCAATTCGTTTGTTTGTTCACTACTCGAATATAGAAAGCTCTATTTTTTGGCTGCTTGCCCAATGAATAAGTAGCTGTATTATGGATAGCATTCTTTTGTTCATTAGCCTCTGTTTCTGTTTCAAATATGCCTTCAATGCCAAAAACACTTTGATCTATACCTTTCAACATATTCTGTGCTGATTGATCTAAAGAAACAACCACAGGCTCTAATGAATATCTACACACTTCAATTGGCGCAGGATTTGGTACCACCTTTTTAATGTCTTCATACATTTCCACTTTTATTGAATTTTCACCCTCACAATCAATATCCAAATATTTTACATGAATCTTATAAACTCCACTTTCATTAACTAATAGATCTGGTTTATTTTCTCCTTCAAGCAACTTCCCATCTTTAAACCATTCAATTGCTACATTCAACTCATCCGAATCCCCTATACCTGATTTCAACAACCTTGATTCGTTGGTACACAGCGCTGATTGATTCTCTACTGTCCAATCTTTTCCTAAGTTAATATCTCCCAAATTAAAGCTTCCTGCATTAAAAAACACTGCAGATGAATGCTCTACTGAGGTACAGAAATCCATAACAGCCAACTTAATGTGGTATTTTCGACCAGGCACTACTTTTACCATTTGAGATTGCATAGGCTTAGTCATTCCTACAAAATCAATAAACGCTTCTAAAGGATTATCTTGATTATTGTCGTAGTGTTTCCCATACCAATTAGCATTCGCACTGTTGCATCCTATTCCTGATTTTTTATTGTCTCTAATGGTGTTTAAGGCAATAGGTGTGTTGGTGTAAGGTATTTTTGCTAAGTTTTGACCTTCTCCTGTTTTAGTATCAATTAACCAAGCAGCAAACAATGCTCCTACTGAACACGCATCTCCACATTGTTTATGGTAACTATTGGAAGCAAATAGGTACTCAAAAGATACTGAGTCTTTTACAGAAATAAAATCAAACTCTACTTGCGTTACTCGTTTATCCGAACGAGGTCCTCCTCCTGCATCCAGTATAGCATCATTTATATCCTTATCTCCTTCCCAACGTATTAAATTGTCTCCACGCTGTCCTAAATACCCTTTATAGGGTCCTGGAACATACTTAACCTCATTGGTAGACAATACAATTCCCTCTTTGAATGGAAATGTAGAAGTACCTGCATTAAAATAACCAAAAGTATTAATCAACTTACTTGCAGCATCACCATTTCCGTTTTGATATGAAATGTTGGATACCAAATTACAGTCTGAGCCAATCAAGACATCTCTTACTAACTCTTCTGTGGTATATTTTGCTCCACTCTCTGATACCTCTACAAAACTTGGTGTAGTAATGCAAATATTAAAGCGATAATCTGGAGCAGTATCTTTAGAATTAATCCTAACATAATATTTGTGTCCTACTGTTAAATTAGTCAAGGCGTACTCCTTTGTTTTCTCATTTATTTCTAAACACAGAGAAACTGTATTGCTGTTAATCGCTGTACAGTTTTGATCATATACATTGATTCCTAATAAAAAATTAAGATTATCAGACAACCCTGTTTCACTATACATATCTTTCAAGGCAAGAACGTGTAAATCGTTAGTAGCCGTAAATGAAAACCAGGCATCCGAATCTTTTTGATTAGGCATTGTAGTAGGCGGATAACAATAACTCAACGGAACAGTTGACAAAGTAGCTCCTTTAAAACTAACAGGGGTATATACCACACAATCTGTTTTTGAATTAACAGGAATATCAATAGCTCCTACACATCCACTATTCTGAGAAGCATTGCTTTGGAAGTGAAACCCACTCGACCATTCACTATTATTTTTGTTGTCACATATAGCACGTACATATACAGTAAAACTCGCTCCTACTGGCAAATTAGCAATGGTTGTGGCTGGTGTACCAGTAACAGTTCTCTTAACGATAGGATTAGTGACATTAGCACTTTCTTTATAAGGTACTACCACTACTTCCCAAGTTGTTGTGGTATCTAACTGTTTCCAAGAAATATCAAAATTAGAACCTGTTGTATTTACTGTTGTTATATCGATTGGAGGAATACAGTGCTCTACCTTTTCAAGGCGTACATTGTCTATGGCTACAAATGTTTTTCCTTGACTCTGAACTCTCCAAGCAATATTAACATCTGCATTAACTCCCTGAATTAAAACAGCTTGTTCTTTCCATCCTCCGTTAGTTAACTTGGTTGATGGCAATAACACTTTTTTAAACTCACTTAGATTAGCATATCCTTTTTCTGAAAGCAACACTTCTAAATTATTGTCAAAGTCATGCATCTTCCATGTACCTATATACTGATCTTTGGGCGCCTTATAATTGTATTTCAGCAAATAAGTTCCATCTGTTAAGTGAACTGTTGGAGATATTAAATAATGATCTTTCTTTTGATCAACAATTTCGTTTGAGGCAAAAGATCTATCACCTTCATACTTATCATTATGCTGTTTCCAACTACCAGCATTACCTTGTGCATCCTTAGCAGTCCAACATCTAATGGTTTTAGATGTAGTATTAAATCCTTCGTAAAATGGCACTTGAAATACACCACAATTTGTAGTAAACACAAATGGTCCAGACCAAATACTATATGTTCCATCTGCACATTTTGTGCGTACATAATATTCGTATGTAGTATTGTGTTCTAAAGTTTTCCCATTCTGTTCTTTTTGAACTATTGGGTTTTTACTTTTTGTAAGTGTTCCATTACCTATCGGATCCCCTTGATCTTCCATCTGCACCCAATACTCCCATTGCGTAGCCTTATCATCTGCTATCCACGTTAATTCTACCTGATTAGTCTCAATGCTCTTTATCCCTAATTTAAGTGGCTCTGGACAGTTCTGAACCTCCTCTATTGACACATCATCCAAAGCAATTTGCTTTGGTCCTATACCTAAACTATGCCATGCCAAATGTACATGTCCAGATAATTGAGAAACAAAGTATATTTCTTCCTCAAAAGAATTGGCAGTATAATATTTTGCAGGGACAATAGGGGTTGTAAAAGTTGTTGTTCCTATTCCTTTGGTTGAGGCAACAACTTCTAATTTCCCCTTATTATCACCTGTAGGCGGTATTTTTATTTTATACTTTAATCGATAGGTTTTCCCTTGTTTAAATTCAAGGGTAGGACTAACTAACCAACTCTCTTTTTTAGTATCTGAGAATGAGTTTAACTGTGCTCCCATTCCACTATAACCACCATAATTTACAAACCACTTATGCTCTTCTCCTCCTATTATACTTATTTTTATTGGTGTAATAGTATTATCATCCATTAATACATTCCAACAATTGAGATTAAGAGAGCCTTCTTCAAAATTTTCTTTAAAAGGAGGAAGAAATACAGGACAACTTGTTCTAAACACAAAAGGCCCTGCCCATTCACTAAATGTATTTCCATTACAAACACTTCTCACATAATACTCATAAGGTGTGTTACTGCTTAAAACAGCTCCTGTTTTGTCTTTTGTTATTAAAACACTTTTATTAGTTGTAGCTGTACCTGCCATTCCTGTAACAGGATTACCATCATTTACTTTCTGAACAATATATTCCCACGTGCTATTGGCATTGTATTTATCATCCCATTTAATTGTTACCTGATTTGGTTCAATTTGTGTTACTTCTAAATCTACTGGTTCTATACATCCTTTTACCTCTTCTAAACGCACATAATCAATAGCCACTTGTGTTCCCTTACTTGCAATTACATGCCAAGCAATATTTATACTATTAGTGGTTGCCTTAAATAATAAACTATGCTCCATCCACATTGTATTGCTATAGGTGTTTAGAGGTAGTAAAGTTGTTTTAAAACTATTAGGTGCAATACCTGTTGTTGACGTAAGTACTTCAAATCTACCTTCATAATTATCATTCCCTTTATAGCGATATCTCAAACGATAGATACTATTGGGGTTTAAACCTGCAATTATTGGAGAGATTAACCAGTCGTCGCTACTTTTAGCTATAGAGGCATTAAAGTAAGCAAAAGAATCTCCCTCATAAGCTGCCGTAGATTTTTGAAAAAACCATAGATTTCTATTGTTTCCCCAATCTTTGTTAGCATCAATAATAGTCCAACAATCGCGAGTGGTTGAATTGGTATTAAAACCTTCAATAAACGGCACAAGAGACTCATTACAAGCTGTTTTAAACACAAATGGGCCTAACCATTTTGCCTTTTTACCTGTACCACAGTTTGCTTTTAAATAAAATTCATATTCAGTAGCTGGTTGCAAGGCAATTCCATTACTTGTACTTGTACGAGTAAAACTTGGTGTAGTTACAATAGCTCCACTACCTGTTGGTGCTGGTTGTCCTTTGGGCTGTACAAATGTTTCCCAAGAAGTATTGTTTGTATCTTTCCACGAAACAGTTATACTATTTTTAGTAATCGCTTGTATTTCTACATCTCTTTCTTCTATACCTATACAATCAACTTTTTCAATCACAACATCTTTTATGTTGAGCTGTGCAGTTTGCGAAGCAGTAACATGCCATGCAATATGCACTGTCCCTTTTATGCCAGAAACATAATGTGTTTTTGTTTCGTATGTAATGTTTTGACGAGTAACTTTTGGAGCTACTATCTGTGTGAAATTCTTGATTTCAGTACCATTGGTAGACAACAGAATTTCGTACTCTGAAAGCCTATCTTTTATAGCTTGTACACTATAAGAAATAGCATATACTCCACCATCTAAATCCAAAGCAGGAGAGATTAAATAATCGTCGTTAGGTGCTGCAGTTCCATGAAATACTGCACCATTGTCAATTGTCCAGATATTTGTACCATAAAACGAACCTCCAAAAGCATTGTAATCTTTGTTGTAATCAACAATTTCCCAACAAGATTTTGTGATAGAATTTGTACCAAAACTCTCTACTAAAGGAAAAGAAGTTACTACTGCACATTTTGTTTTAAAAACAAAAGGATCAGACCAATCACTATAACTACCATCACTACAATGACTGCGAACAAAAATCTCATATATTGTATCTGGTAATAAAGTTTGTTGGTTACAATCTGTTGTAATGTTTAACAGCTTACTTGTAGTAGTTGTCGATTTTGTAGCATTTGCCAATCCAGATCCCAAGTGCTGAACAAAGTATTCCCAAGTAGTATTGTTATTATCCTCCCACTTAATATCTGCTATTTTATCTGTAGCCCGTATTAACTCAAATGTTGAGGGAGGGGTACAAGAAGTAGTACTATCTGATAATACAAATAGTATGTTACTGTCTTGAAAAAAGGGTATCGTATACCATTTTTGAAACGCATATCCGAGTAAAACAGATAAAGACGTTAAGAGAATTAAACTTGCTTTTTTCATAATTACAGAATGTTTGGTTAGTTCTATTTTCGACCTTGTTGAAAGTTTTGAAAAATAGATATACTATGTTCTTTAACCAACTTTTCATTATGGATATTTTATGGACAATCACAATTTAACACCCTGTAAAAAACACTGATTTACAACAACTTAATCATAAATTTAAAAAGACAACTACCAAAATCCTATAGTCTTATCTAAATCTTCAGCATTTTGTAAATTTATTTTCTTTCGAATTCGATACCTGTTTTTAATCACACTCTGATAATCGATATTCAATAAACTTGCGATTTCATAGTTATTAAATTTGATCTTAATGTAGGCACAAATCTTAATCTCTGTTTTAGTCAAATCCGGAAAATGAGTATTTATATACTGAAAAAAATTAGGGTGTACTTTTTCAAACACTATTGTAAATTGTTCCCAGTCTTTTTCAAGTGTTCTATTTGCATTAATGATTTGCTTTAAATCTGCGACAACTGTTTTATTATCTTTATTTAAAACCTGTTCTATGTCATTCAAAAACTTATTTTTAGAGATTAACTGCAGGTTTACTGCAGTAAGTTCTCTATCTCTATTTTCTATTTCAAGGGCATACTTTTCTTCTTGCAATAGATATAAAGCCTCTTCTGTTTCCAGCTTATTTTGCAATTGATTATTCATTACGGATGCTAAAGACAATCTTTTTCGTTTACCCAAATACAATACCACAAACAAGATGGCTAATCCTGTTATAGTAACAATTATGCCAATTTGTACAATAATTGTTGTTTTATGTTTTTGTTTTTCTAATTCATACTTGTGTTGCTTTTTTTCAAAGATGGAATTCCACCGCAACTCTTCTAAATCTTGATTGACATGAACTCCATTTAATTGCTCTTTTTTGACATACACTATCTTTAAGTATTTAATAGCTAAATCGAGTTGATTGGTTTTTTGATATATATCAGATAATCTCTTTAGTGCATCTATTTCCTCTCTATACAATTTCTGATTATTGGTGATCTGATATGCCTGATTATAATCAGCAATAGCCTCTTTAAAATTAGCTTGCACTTCTGCTAATCTCCCATATCCTAAATAAATAGGTCCCATCAAAGTACTATCCTTCGTTTGTTGTGCTAAATCAAGAGCCGTTTTATAGTTTATTTTTGCTTCCTGTACATTATTCAAATTAAGATGTACCTCTCCTATTGAAGTAAAAACCTTAATTTGATTCACCGTATCATTCAAATAAGCAAAAGCTTTTTTAGCCTCCTTTAAATGATCTATTGCCTTAGGATAATTTTTATCATCTAAGTTGATACTACTTAGATTTGCAAAATATAATGCCTGACCTCTATAATCCTTATTCTTTACAGCTAAATCATATGATTTTTTATAAAAAGAAAGAGCTTTAGTCAATTCATCATTATGCATATAAAATCCTCCTAAATCATTGTAAGAATAAACTAACTGTTTCTCGTCGTTAATCTTTTCAAAATAAGCTACAGAAGATAAGTGTAAGGCTAAACTATTTTTATAATCACTTGTCAGAATATAGTAACGACCTAATAAGTGATTTGTTCTTGCTAATAAGTAATCATCTTTATACTTTCTACCAGAAGTTAAAGCAATTTCTGCATAGCTTAATACACTATCTAACTTATTACTCTTAAGATCAAACTTAACTTTATACAAGGCATCATACCCTAAGGCTAAACTATCTTTACGAAACCTACTATCAGATAACAAACTATCTATTTTAGAATAGGTCTGCATCGTATTAGTTGTAAATAAGGTATCTAAAAAGGCTTCTGTATATGCTACTTTTACTTTATCCATTGATTGAGTATCCTTACAAGCATAAAAAGCTATAAAGAGCATACACCAAAATAAAAATGAATATCTTCTCATAAGATTCTGTTTATTTTTGGGAAAATACAAAAGAAAAAGTATGTGTATTCTTTTTTAACAACATACTGGTGTTAAAACATGCTATCCACTGTTGTGAATCTATTACCATTCCGTTTTATCCAATAAAAAAAGACAACCACTAATTGATTGTCTTTCTGTATATATAGTTTTTACTGGATTTCCTTTGTTTTCCTTGCTTGCATTTTTGCCTTAACAAACTCAAAAACAATTGGCAATACTGATACGAAAATAATTAACAAGACTATCTTGGAGAAGTTATCTTTTACAAATGGAATATTTCCTAAGAAGTATCCCGCTAACGTAAGTACGACTACCCATATAACTCCTCCTATGACATTGTAGGTCATGAAGGTCATATATTTCATCTTTCCAATACCTGCAACAAAAGGAGCTAACGTACGTACAATAGGTACAAAACGAGCTATTACAATGGTACGCTCTCCATACTTCTCGTAAAAAGCATGTGTTTTTTCGATATGTTCTGGTTTGATTACTTGTTTTCCAAACAACTTAAAGTTGGTTAATCGCATCCCCACTCGCTTACCTAAGTAATAATTAAGTGAATCTCCACTAATAGCAGCTATCAGTAATAACACAACTGTAACTACAATGTTTAATTCATCTGATTGAGCAACCAACATACCTGTGGCAAATAACAGTGAATCTCCAGGTAAAAACGGCATTACTACCAAACCTGTTTCAACAAAAATAACCAAGAAAAGTATAGCATATAACCATACACCGTATTCTGCGATAAACACGTGTAAATACTTATCGATGTGAAAGATAAAATCAATTAATTCCATAGTTCAAATATAGACTTCTATATCCTGTTTTGAGCAGTTTTAAGTTAAAAATAACAACTCTTTTTGTCATATAACCACACGAAACTACTCTTCTTCATTTTCCCAGTACTTTTCCCCATACAATACTTCGATAATCGGATAGTCTTTGGAATCTTGATCTCTTAAAATATACATACGCAGATGCTCTGGTACGCTCTCATAAGCTACTTTCAACTGTTCTTTCAATGCTTCTGTAGGTTCTGTTTCATAGGTTTCAAAAAGTTCTTTACATTGATCTGAAAGTGTTTTTTCTCCATTCAGCTCTCGATATTCCTCTTCCATTTCGCCTATTACATCATGCAAATCGTTGCTATACTCTTCTTGTTCTATCACAAACTCCCCTAAATGCTCTATCACTACTTGGGTATTGGGCGCTAAACTTGTTTGATACTCCCCTCGTTCTGCCGCAGCTTTAAAATCATCAAAGGTCATTTGCTGCTCTCCATCAAACGCAAAAACACTCAAAGAAGAATCTTTATATAAAACCACAAAAACTAAGTAATATATTCCTTCTTTTACTTGAAACAGACGAAAAGGGGCTCCATTTAGACGATCGGAAAAAATATCTCCTTTGTATCTGGGAATAGGTCTATAATGTGTGCCTTCTCCTGATTCGTCAATTCGTATGCCATTTACTTGTCGCTCTTGATACGTATGTATATTAATCCAATTTGGATTCATTTGTGTAATCAAACTTTTGATAAATACAATATAAGTATCAGGTGTATAATACCAAGTTGCATCTTTAATAATCCACGCACCTAAATTAAAACAAGACAACTCTTGGCCATCGGGTACACTACAAACTACCCATTCTTTTTTTACATCTTTTAAAAAACCATTGAAATCTTCGAAGTTCCAATCACTTACACGTCCATTTTCATATACGTCAAAAGTAGTTAGGTGATATCCTCCATTTTTTATGATACCAGAAAGACTGATGCCCTTCACAATAGTTGCCCTATAGATAGGTGAAAAAGCCATACTTATAATCTCAATAATAATTTTTCTGTTTCTGGTCCGTCAATGCTTTCATGTGAAGTATTAAACGCTGCTCTTCCTTTTGAAACAATAATCAATTGAGGAGACTCGTGATGTACCTGCAACGCTTCTTTTATTTCCATTGATTCCAATCTATTATTAACCACGTCAACTAAATAACATGGGGCATTTTGGGAATTGGTAAAACTTGCTTCAAAATTGCGCAAAGCAAATTTACTGATATGACAACGTGGACTATGTTTAAAAACAACCACTGGTTGTGTTTCTGATTTAGCTATTAAATCTTGTATTTGAGCACTTTCTGTTATCGCAATCCACTCCATAGTATAAAATTGATTTTTCATTATTTGTACAGCTAATTTATAACTTTTTAAAATGTTGCCCTACATTCTTTAAAAATAACGTAAAAACATCTACAACTTCTTGTCATTCGTATATATAATAATGCTACATTTGATTGACAAAATTGATAAAACATATCACTATAAACTATCGTTAGTGATGTAACATACAAACCATTAACTCAACAAAAGAATATGAAAAGATTTTATTTACTATGTTTTGCTGTATGCGCATACGCTGGATACGCACAAGAAAAAGTGGACATTGAGAAATTGTACAAAAAAAACAATGTGCTACTTGTCAGCAAAACAAAGCAACCTTTTACAGGAACAGCTATTGACTACGATGCTGATAAGCAACCCCGCAATGAAATAAACTATACGAATGGAATAAAGAATGGAGTAGCTAAAGTATATTACAGTAATGGCAAAGTAAGTGAACAGGCAAACTTTAACAATGGTAAATTAGATGGTGCTTTTCATATCTATTACGAAAATGGACAAACAGAAATAGAAGTAAACTATCTCAATAATAAAAAAGAAGGTGCTGAGAAGAGTTTTTATGAAAATGGCGCTCTTCGCTATGAAGCCTTTTATAAAAACAATGAATTAGACGGAGCATATAAAGCATATTTTGAAGATGGTAAAGTAAGTAAAGAAGGGAAATACATTAATGGTTATGAAGATGGTGTATTTAAGGCTTACAACAATGCTGGGATAGTACTTTCTGAAGTGCAATGGAGTAATAGCAACAAAGAGGGCGTAGAAAAAAACTACCATGAAAACGGTGTGGTTTCTACAACTATTCCATGGAGTAGAAACCAAAAAAATGGCATAGCAAAGTATTTTGACAAAGAGGGGAAACTAACACAAGAGGTTAGTTATAAAAATGATCGTGTAAACGGTGTAGTTAAAAAGTACTATGAAAATGGCACTATAAAAGAACAATCGGATTGGCGTAATAACGAACGCGAGGGATTGACTATTAAATACGATGAAAGTGGTAAAGTAATTTCTCAGGTAAAATATATGGAAGGTGCTCCTGAAGGTGATTCAAAAACACGTGGTGACGTAGCAAGATCTGGAGGAAGCCGCAGATAAAAAATGGAAAAGTAAAAAACTTTATCTATTAACTTTCTATCGACAGCTATAGACAAGATAAATGGGAGGAAAGAATAGAATAATATAAGTTCAGGTATTGCCTGAACTTATTTGTTTTTAATACTTTTACAATATTAAATTACTATGATTTAACCTTTTACAAAAAAATCACATGAACACAAAAGACCTCATCGAAAGACTTTACACAATCTCTCAACTGATACTACAAGATGACACAGATCTTGAAGCTATAGATAACCTTTTGGAGGAAAGAGATGATGACTCTTTTGCTACTCAATGGATGAATGAATACAATGCTATTGAAGAGTTTAAACAAGAAACAGAGTATGACTCACTAATTGATACTTGTAGAGAAAAAATATTCAAAACTGTTTACAACAAAACAAAGTCTCCTGATTTGTCTTCTTACATTTGTGATGATTTTACACTATTTATGGAGGCTCTAACCTGTGAATATGAAAGTATGTGGTTAAATGCTCTACTGCTTGAATACAAACAAGGGAAAATACCCAAAGGAAATATTACAGAACAAAAAGGCACGCTTGCTACTTTAATTTTGGAATTATAAATTAACTGTTACTGTAGGCTTCCTTATTCTCTCTTTTCAGAAACAGCAATCAGTACGCCGAAGTCTCCATCTGTTTGTTTCCAATTTTTAGAAGGAAGATAGGCTCTTGATACAAAACCATCTAAATACAACGCATTTGTACATCCCATTTTTTGAAAAAACAAGGCAAAGTCATAGAAGTTGACTTTCTTTTTAGACAGTGCAAATACCACTTCCCCCGTTGGTTTTACGCCTACTCCATTGCGTATATTAAGATTTGTAGATCCTGGAGTAAACACTTTATTGACCTGCCCATCTACAAGTAACATAGGCCCAGACTGTGTGGCATATTTAATAGTAGTATTAGCTTGAAATAAAGTTGTAGAAACTACTTGGGCTTGATTCTCTTTCGTGAGATAAAACACCCCATTAGGTTGCAGATAAAAGTTCCCTGCTCCACCTACTAAAGTATCTATGGCTTGTAATTGTTTGTCTTTTTCTATATACAATCCTTTGGGTGCATTATTCGGTTCAAACATTCCGCCATTCATAGCAAACACAAGCTTTTCATTTCTATTCGCTAATACCTCTTTGAGATTTCCTAAACTACGAATAACACTCCCCTTTCCATCCTTCCAATACATCATTATTGGTTGCTCTTTAGGATTTACTTCATAAATGACATAGTCCTTGTCTTCCTGTTTCTCTTGACACGCAAAAAACACAAAAAACAACAACATCACTATACCAAAGTTTTTCATAGAAAATAGCGTTTACAATTCATTTTCAAGACATTGAATGTACTTCTCTTTCTCTGGATAGTCTATAGCTGTCAAGTGTTCTCTCACCTCTGTTAACCATTCTTCGTTAGACTTAATCTTTACCCTTGCTACTGTCTTCTGTTGGAAGTAAGGGCGATTGTCAAAAGCTTGCATTAAGTGCCTATTCATAGACTCTTGTGTTTTTTCGCTTGGAGGTGTTTCACTCTTATCTGCTTTCTCTAAGGAGTGTAATATTCCTCTTTGGAAATCAGGATTCATAAGAGCTTCCTTATACTCACCAGAATACGCTAATACTACCGGAATATCTTTCTTTTCCAAAATAGCTGCACGTAATCTATAATTCCCATCAATAATCCAATATCCCCCAAGAGAAGGTATATACCACGCAAATATTGGAGGCAATGACCCTTCTATGGCTTTTTTTCTCCACCACTTCAAACGACCGGAATGCTCGTCAACTTTACGAGAATATAAAAGTTCTCTATCCCAACACGCATAAGTAAACGGATCAAAGTCGTCCTCTGCAGCTATTGTTGTACCATAATTGGGAGGTGAAGCAAAGTCGTTGTACCCTTCAAACAACCAAATAGAGTCGTAAAAAAAGTGTTTGTCTGCCTGTACCATCTCCTCTGCAAAATAACGACACCAAGACTTTAAACTTTCTGTTGAAGCAAGCTCTTTGCGTTTCTCTACTTCTGCAGAGTTAATATTCTTGATTAATCTACTCTCTTCTTCAAAAGTACGCACCAAACCAATATCACAAAAGTCCCTACTAATCAATCCCCACATGACTGGTTTATCTTCACAGACCAACTTCATCTTCCAATTTGAACCACTTAGCAACTGCATTGCAGGAGGCGTTAATCCCTCTACAGTTAATTCTAAGGCTTTCCATTGTTGGTGATCATCTAATACATCTTTCCAGTAATACTTCATTGATTTAGTTATTTGTTTTCTTGCAGTAAAAATACAGTTATTCCTTAAGTGATCTAATAACTGTTTTTAGGGATATCCCTTTATTTCAATACTGTTTTGAAAACATTTATATTTTCTTGTGTTTTGCTTCTATCCAAAACGGCAAATACAATGTGCTTAAAAGCTTTTTCATACTTCCCTCCTTTTTTTAAATAATACGCAAAATACTTTGCAATATCCTTTGGATCATTTTTAAACACACCACATCCCCATGCTCCTAAAACCAAACGCTCAACTTTATTCGCAACAAATACTCCTAATACGTAATCCAAACGTTTCATCATTACAGCTTCCGCTTTTGCTACTTCTGCTATGCAATTATTTTGTATCATAGCTCCTATATTAACAGCAGGACTCGTTAAAATATCCATAACATAAGATTGAGACAATAAAGCTCCTGTATCATCTTTAAAAAAAGTAACACCTGGACTATAAATCATATTGTCTGAATAAAAATATGAATTCAACTTCTTGTTGTAATCATACATTTCTTTTGTGAATTTTAATAAGGTAGGATACAAGGTTGAGGCTCTTGCCAAGCTCTCTTCTTGAGCCTGTGCCCCTCCTAAAAAACCTCCTCCTGGATTTTTGGCAGAAGCGAAGTTCAAACACCCTACTTTACCTTCTAAATGCCCCAACCGTTCACCTGCTTGCATAGAAGTTTCGTTTACTACTTCAATTGTTGTTTCAGTATTTTTATCTATCAACAACTGATTTACTTCTATCATTAACTCATCCAAAGCATGTTGGTTATAAAACGTTGTTTCATCCATTGATTGATTTATAGCAGATTCCAAAGAAATAACTTTCCCTTTCACTGTATAACTTTTTTGCTCTATAATATTCAGTGTCTCTTTTGCACTATTCGCTCTTTGATTCTTATCACTACTCATAACAATTCTTCTCTTATTTTAAATTTATAATCACAGACTATTTAGAAGTTAAAATCTATATGACAGTTTCATCTCTATCAATCATTCTATCATCTCTTTATCCAAAGTAAAGATACTTAAAAAACTCCAAAAGGTTAATAACGGAAGCTCGTGAAAGCGAAAGTGCTATACATAAGATTCTCTTACAATCAATTAAGAGAATTGGAATTTCATTCTTTTCCTAAAAAACAATTATACATTTTCATTACCTTTAGTACAGTACTTTTAATTATAGTTGTACACCTTACAACAACAAAAAAACAACACTATACTAATGAACACAAAAAACGTAACGATTGACAACTATTTAGACAATCACTATATCAATAGAAGTAACTGGCTTAGAGCAGCTGTATTAGGTGCTAACGATGGTATTATTTCTGTATCAAGTTTAGCTATAGGAGTAGCTACTGCAAGTGCTACACGAGAACCGATACTTTTAGCCACTATTGCAGGCCTTGTTGCAGGTGCACTATCAATGGCTGCGGGTGAATATGTATCTGTAAGTTCGCAAACAGATATTGAAAAAGCAGACATTGAGCGAGAAGCCAAAGAACTTAGGGATATGCCTGAAGTAGAATTGAATATATTAGCTGAAATCTATGAAAAACGAGGATTGAAAAAAGAAACTGCGATGCAAGTAGCTAAAGAACTTACAGAAAAAGATGCGCTGGCCGCTCACGTAAGAGACGAATTAGGAATTAATGAAATTAGTCAAGCTAATCCATTACAAGCTGCTTTTGCTTCTGGAGCTTCTTTTACTATTGGGGGAATACTTCCTTTACTTGTCGCTTTATTCGCTCCTGTACAAGGCATGGAATATTGGTTGTATGGTTTCACTATTATCTTTCTTATTATATTAGGAGCTATATCTGCTAAAGCAGGTGGTTCAAGCATTCAAAAAGCAATTGTTAGAATTGTTATTTGGGGAACTGTAGCAATGGGAATATCTGCCTTAGTAGGATATATATTTGGCGTAAATGTATAATCAAACAAATACAATGAATAAAAGCACCTTATGAGGTGCTTTTATTATCTGATATTCAATTCAAATCGTCTTTTATCTTCTCCCTTATAGTCTACTATTTCGGTAAACCCAATATTCTGTAGCATGTTTAACGATTTCTCGTTCTGACTTCTTGCAATACCCACAATGGTAGTAACAGACGCTTCGTGCTCTTTAATATAAGCTATCAATCCTTCAGTTCCTTCTTGTCCATAACCGTATTTCCAAAAGTCTCTCCCTATAGAGAAACCTATTTCTACTTTTGTTGTTGACTCATAAAAATACATCGCTGTCCCAATTAATACTTCTGTATCTTTCTGCACAACAGCCATTCTTATTTTACTGCGATTCTCTTGTTCAAGATGAGCTTGCTTGACCATTTTTTGCGCTTCCTCTAAAGTCTCTAATGGTTTACTTGCCCTAAACTTCATTGCCTCTTTATCTCCATAGATATAGAGTAGTTGCTCTGCATCTGCTAAAGTCAAAGGTCTAAAATATAATCTATTCATTTGCTTTCTTATAAAATGATTCAAGGATCTTTACCTATATACCCTTTGGGCTAAGTTAAAACTATAAGTTCATTATTTCGTTTCCTTCTTTGATTTTATAACAAAAAAAGAGATACTTGTTTCCAAGTACCTCTACATACAACAAGAATATTTTGTTCTAAAAATATCTCTTATCAAACGAACAATTTTGCCTTACTTGTGTGTGATATTATCACAATTCATATTTGTTGGGGGTTGATTTATATACCAAAGAATCACTTACTTTTGGTCTTTCTCTTTATAAATGTATAGTCACATTTTTTAAATACCATTGCTTCTTATCATAAGCTATATTCCCACTAAACTTTAGTTTTTGATTATGTACTTCTGAATAATCATCTGTAACTATTTCTAAAGTCTTATTTGTTGCTTCTTTTTCACTATTGTATTTCACGTAATTTCGAGGTTCTTCTCCAATCAATCTCTTTGAATTAATATTCAGAATACTCAACATTACCTTTCCTATTGTTTCTCCTTTACATGCTTGATCAGCATAAATCTCAAATGGTGTTTCACCGCCAAGAGTTATTTTATTGAGCAACTTACATACCCCTGCATAACCTTCTATAGTTACTAATTTTCCTTCTTGGGAATGATCTAAACTAAGCTTCTGGATATCTTCTATTGAAAGTAATTTACCTTGTACATTTGCCTCCCCTTTTGTTGTACATCCAATTGTCAATAACATAGAAACCAAAGCCATTAACAAGTACATCAGTAATTTAAGCATAACTATATCAATTATCTATTATATGTGATAGATCCTTTAGCATCTTTAGAAAAACTGAAATCATAAGATGCAATAGAGCTATAATCTTTATTTACACTTTTATCCTCTCCTACTTTCGTTCCTTGCAATGTAAACCAAGAAGTAATAGATTGATCTTTTTGCACTTCGAAATTATAGCTTCTCAAAGTAAAATTGTGATAGGCTACTGTACCATTAACAGGATAAGCTTCTTCAATTAATTCTACTGCTTTTTCAAAATCTTGTGTAATCTGTTCTATAGGAAAATCACTTACTCTTAATGCTCCTTTTGGTTCTCTTTTAGAAGTTTCTTCAGTAGTAACATCCAGTACTTTTTCCTCTTCTTCTTTTTTTGTTGTAGTACAGTAATAAAACGTGTATTCCTCTCCATTTTTCCAATAATTCACACGTACTTCTTGCAAGTCTTTTGACAAGTTGGTAGTACTTAATTCCAAAGTCTCTACTTTTAAATTCCCATCAAAATTCTTCTTTATTACCTTTTTTAATGCTACTACATCACTGGGATTTTGTAATTCAATACAATCCTCATCACAAGAAGTAAAACATACAGCTAAAGTGATAATTAAATATAAGACTTTCTTTTTCACAGCAATTTGTATTCTTAAATTCAATTAAACATCTCTATCTCGAATTCAAAATTATTACTATAAAAGCTTCCAGAAAATCTATTTCAATATTCGTCTGTACTTATCCAATATCCGTTATTCTTGTTTCAATATGTGTTTTAGGCCACCTTGTCAGAAAGTGTCTCCTGCTTGGCAATAGACTACTTTTACGCAAACTACATCATCTTTTGAATATACTCTACAATCACTTCTTTTTTGCGTTCAGAAACAGGGATAAGCTGTTTGTTAAGCAGTTCAATACTCCCTTCTTTGAAATACTTACTGATGTAATTGACATTTACCAAATAGGATTGGTGACAACGGATAAACTGTTGCTCTGGAAGTAAGTTTACATACTCTTTTAAAACCTTAGATACCATTATCTTATTTCCATCTTTGAGATAAAAAGTAGTATACCCCTTATCACTCTGACAGTAAATAATATCATCTATACACACAATCTGTGTATAATCAAAATTGCGCAAAGCAATACGCTTCACTGTATCTTGTATCATATAATTTGATGCTACCTCAGCTTGCTGTTTAACGTATTTAAACTGTTCTTGCTTTTGATAACAACGTTCAATTGTCTCTTTAAACTCTTGTTCATCTATTGGTTTCAAAAGATAAGCAAAGGCTCCTATATTCAATGCTTGAATAGCATAATGATTAAAAGCAGTAATAAAAATAACTTTAACTTCTTCTAATTCTTGTAATAAAGCAAAGCTATTACCATCTTTTAATTGTATATCGGCTAAAATCAAGTCAGGTTGCTGTTCTTGAATCTCTTTCCTTGCTTTACTCAACTCGCCACTACATCCTACCAACTGCACATAAGGAATATCCACAAGTAGAGATACGATATAACTCAGAATATTTTTTTCGTCTTCTAATACATAAACTTTCATATTCTTTTCTCTATTAAATAATTTCTATTGGTAAATAAAACTTTACAATTACTCCAGTCTCACTACTTATCAGTTTTCGATCTATTACTTCAAAATAAGCTTGCTTACTGGTTTTATTAAACAAAACATCCAAGCGCTCTTGCGTAATAATACTTGACAGTGATTGCTTCTCTTTATTTATCGCTTGTTTCTTTTGCAAACCAATCCCATTATCTCTTATCTCAATCATTAGATTTGATGCTGTTTCTTCTACTGTAATATCAATTCTTCCCTTATAGGTAAGCCCTCTAAAACCATGCTCTATCGCATTTTCTATAAAAGGTTGCAACAACATTGGAGGTATTGCAAATTCTTCAATAGGCAAATCATTCGTTTCCACCTCATAGTCAAAAGCTTGATCAAATCGCATTTGTTGTAACTGTACATAATTATTTACAGCATCCAACTCCTTATCCAAACCAATTAATTTATTCCTATTGAGTTCTAAAATGTTTCGCATCAGATGTGAAAAATTCAATAAGTAACGATTAGCCTCTTGCTTTCTATCTGTTGCTATAAAACCTTGTAAATTGGCAATTGCATTATAAATAAAATGAGGGTTAAGCTGTAGTTGTAATAAACGCTGTTCTAACTCCATACTTTTATTTACTTGTTCCAACTCTCTATTTTTAACCTTTAGCATGCGTTGCTTGTGCAAAATAGTAAAGTAATACACCACACCAATTCCAATAATCAAAACAGCGCCTAATAACCACCATTGCTGTCTAACTACTTTTTGTTGTAAATCATAATTTGCCTTGAGAACTTTAATCTCCAAGTCTTTCTCATCTGATTTATATTTAGCCCTAATCTCTTCTAACTTATTTGCATTAATCTGCTCTGTCATACGAGTATGAATCGTAAAAGAAGAATCAATAGCATCCAGCGCATTTTTATAATCTCCTTTTAAGCGATAAGCGTTGCTCAATCCACCATACAAAATATGTTTAGACGAAGGGCTGTGTAGGCTGTCATTCACAAAAATGCCATACTTATAATAATATATAGCCGAATCTATTTGTTTATTCCCTACAAATGATGTCGCTAAGTTATTGAATGTATTATCTTGTAGAGCATTTAGTTTTTTACTGTAGTAATAATGCTTTTTACTACTCACTAATGCTTTTTCTGGTTGGTTTAAAATACCATACAAATTAGCTTCTTGATCATAAAAGCGAACTTTAGCTAACTCGTCTCCTTCTTCATCTACTATTTTCCTTAATTCTTCTAAGTAATACGTTGCTTTCTCTCCTTGTTTTAATTGAGAAGCCAGTAAAAACGAAATATCGTAGAAGTGTTTTTTTACTTTACGATGTTCTTTAAACGGATTATTCTTAAAATATAATTCTGTAAACTGCAGTGATTTATCCAAATCTCTATTAAAGTAATATGCCTTAGCTATTAATTCATACAGTTGATAAATTACTTTCTTATTTTTCTTTTCTAAACTATCTGCTTCTTGATGCAAGTGAATTAAAAACTCTGGATTACCTAAGGCTTCTTTTTCTAAGAATAAATTATCCAGACTAATCTGTTTTAAAGTTTGAAGGGGGGAATTAGGTAATGTAGGACTACATTTCTTGAAATAGGCTTCTGCACTATCTTTATTATTCTCTGTGATTAATAAAAGTGCTGTAATATAATTGTAATACGCTTCATCCGACTTAATAGAAGAGTTAAGTAGTTCCTTTTTAAGTTGAGATAAACTCTGTCCTCTGTCCTCTCTTGATAGTGTGTCTAAGGCTAAAATGCGATTGATATATACACTATCTTGTTGTTCAATCTTCTCATTAGAAATCTTTACTGGAGCTTCTTTTGCTGTCTTATTAGTACAACCAATCAACAATACAATACTTAATAAGACCAAGATCCGCTCAAAACACCAATACATTCAAATAAGATTTAATAGTTTTCAGCGTATAAAAGTAATTAAAATCTATCATACAATTCAAAAGGAAATACAATTGCGCTTCACAAAATAAATAAGGGGTATTTGCTATCAAATACCCCTTACTGCAATTTTTAAACTAATACCATTCTTTTATTTAGAAAGAATAACGCAATCCAAATTGCATCTGCCAACGTGAAGCAAAAAAGTCAATAGAATAATCTGTCACGTTCTTTGGATTAAACGAATACTTTGGATATTCTGTTTCTGTTCCAGGTGTTTCTAACTTAAGCCCAACACTTGAAGTTGAATTATATGTATTTGGTGAAAAGTACTGAATTCCCCAATTTTTATTCAACAAGTTCGTCAAGTTCATAATGTCATAAGTAAACGTAAGTGTATTTACTTTGTTATTACTCATTTTAAAATTGATATCTTGAGAAATACGTAAATCAGCCTTTACATTCCATGGAGTTCTTGCCCCATTTCTTTCTGTAAAATCTCCTCTGCGGTTTTTCAAATACGAATTTCCATCTATGTATTGATCAAATGCTGCTGCTTGAGCTCTTCCTTGTTCTGTCTCTGCAAAGAATTTCTGTGTTTCTCCTGCTTTTGGAATATACATTAAACTTTGTTGTTGTGCTGTACCATTTATTGTACTATTTACCATTCCTAACGTATATGGTAATCCAGAAGTAGCGCTAAAGAACAAAGATAAATTAGTAACATATTTATTATCGTTATTCCAGTCATGTCTATAATTACTTGTAACAATAATGTTGTGACGAATATCAAAATTAGAATATGCTAAATCTGGATCATTAGGTGTCAATGATTGATTCAATTGCCAGTTTGATTCCATTGAATTACGAATACCATTTGTAATATCTTTTGACTCTCCATAAGTATAGGCTACGTTAAAATCAAAACCAAAAGGAAATGATCTACCAACTTGTGTTGTAATGTTATATCTATACCCTTTATTTGTATTAGTCAACAAATAAGCATTTGTATATTTAGGGTTTATAGCTTGAGTTCCATTCACTGGTTTGTAAATTGGTTGTCTTTTATCTACATCATAAGGCATATAAATTGGATTATCAACCAAATTGATATGTACAAATTTTAAATCGTGAATTACACTTGTATAAATTCCTTCAACACTAAACTTCCAATTATTATCAGTTTTATAATCAAAAGCCAAACTACTTCTCCATACTTGTGGCATTTTGAAATTATTATCAATTAAATCCACTTGTGTTTTTCCTGTAGCATCATTTACATTAACTCCTTGTTTTTCAACATACCCTGCTTCTCCTTTTCCTGTAATAGCATCTGCTATTGGATCAGATCCATCTACAGGTTTTGTTGTTTTATAATCATATCTCTGATCAAATGCACCATAAGAAGCACCATTATTATAGTAAGCATATCCAAGCCATGCAAAAGGTATACGACCTGTAAATACTCCTGTTCCTCCTCGTACAACCATACTTTGATCTCCTTTTACATCATAGCTAAACCCTAATCTTGGAGACACTTGTATTTGTCCTAAATAATCATTCTTGATGTCTCTTGGTTGAGTATAAGTATAAGTTGTTCCATATTTAGGATCTACTGGTGCATTGGTAGTTTTATCACTCAATGTTGCTTTATCTGGCATAGAAGCAAGGTCAAAACGGATACCTGGACTTACTTTTAATTTATCTCCAATTTGAATATCATCTTGTGCATATAAACTATACATCATTACTTTAAATTCTGCAGGAGGATTATTCATAATATACTCACGAGAATTATTTGTATAGTTAAAGTTTGTACGTACACGACTTGGTCTATTGTTTAAAAAGTCATCAATACTACCATAATTTACCCTTCCATTCCAAGAGTTTACAAATCCATAAGTAATATTGTAGAATTCGTTATGCGTACCAAAAGTAAGTGTATGGTTATTTTTTATCCATGTAAAGTTATTTGTAAGCTCCCATGTTTTTTGTTTCATATCAAAAATACTTGCCTCACGATCAGTCCCTAAGAATATAGTTCCTCCTCTATTACTAATCTCAATTTGAGGTACTGCAGCATTTGTTTTAGGTGTACGATAATCATCGACAGAAGAATAACCCACAATAAAACTATTTGATTTATCACTTCCAAATCTACTTTTTAACTCCAAAACGGTAGAAGTCTGATTGTTCACTTGTTCAAAATCGATACTTCCAAATCTAAAGTTTTGTTGATCGCGTTCTAAATTTGTTGCTTTCGATCGGATTGTATTGTTTCTTAAACTTAAATGATGGTTGTCATTAATATTCCAATCCAAGCGATTAAAGAATTTATTAGACTCCGAACTCACATTATAATTTTCATAACTTCCTGCATCTAAACCATATTTATCTCTAAAATGATTGCTAATCTTCATTGCTTCTTCACTCGAAATAATAGGGTTGTCTGCAGAACCTGCTGCTAAGATAACTGGATCTTGTCTTCTTGTAATTTCTTCATTAGTAAAGAAAAACAACTTATCCTTGATAATAGGTAATCCTAAACGAAAACCTGTTTGATACTCATGAAAAGCATTTGGCAATTTTTGATTATCCCCTGCTTTATTCTTTCCTGTAATAGCTGCATTACGTCCAAATCCATATACAGAACCTTCTATTTCATTTGTTCCACTACGGGTAACGGCATTAATACTACCTCCTAAAAAGTTTCCGATTTTCACATCATAAGGAGCCAAATACACTTGTATATCTTGAATAGCATCTATAGATACCGGATTTGTTCTTGTGCTACTTCCTGGTTGTCCTGATGTACCCGCTTGTCCTCCTAATGATGGACTAAAACCAATCGCATCATTATTAATAGCTCCATCTAATGTTACGTTGTTATAACGATAGTTTGTCCCTAAGAAAGAGTTATTAGTACTTTGAGGTGTTGTTCGTGTAAAATCTTGTAAACTACGACTAATCGAAGGCATTTCTTTTAGCTGTTTTTCATTAATTCGGTTAGCAACTCCCTTATTTCTCTTACTTCCATCCGTAGTAACAACTATTTCTTGCAAATTACTTCCTTCCTCTTCCAAAGAAAAGTTTAATGTCGTATTCCCTAAACCTAAACGAATATTTTCCTCTTTATTCGTTTTAAAACCGATAAAACTTATCTCTATCGTATAAGGTCCACCAGGGTTCATATTAGCAATTGTAAATCTTCCCTCTGTATTAGTAGCTACAGCATACTTGTTTCCTGTTGCTGTATTATAAACTTGTACAGTAGCCCCGGGTAATGACTCTGAATTATTATCACTAACTTTTCCTGTTAGTGTAGCTGTTGTTACTTGCGCACTAATGCTTTGTATTGAAAACAAAGAACAGATGCAAACAATTAAAACTAAAACTTTATTTTTCATATTAGTAAGTATTTGCAGCAAAATTCTTCATAAACACTTTATTACATATTACACAAATATTAACTTATACAAATAAATTTTTCTTACTTATTAACCAATTTAAGTACACAAAACATAATCTGTTTTTATTTTTTTAACTAAAAACAGATAAACGAAAAGCCCTATTACAAAAAAAACAATATATTTTAAAGTTACTAACTATCTCACAATGTAAACTTAAGGTTAAATATGACAAACAACAGCTAAGACATACAAACTCCTATTTAAAACATAAAACCAGTTACAATAAGACATTGTATCAGGTTATTTACTCCTAAAAAAATAATTAATGACTTTTTGACATTTTTAACGCAATAATAGAGTACCAAACTTGCCAAAATGTCTTAATTTTAAGATTGGAATACCATTTGACTATTACGACATAACCAAATAAATAAACAGATTGCTATATGAACTTAAATAATTTTACAATAAAATCACAAGAAGCCTTACAACAAGCACAAGTAATTGTGCAAGGTTTAGGGCAACAACAAATAGAAAACGAACATATCTTTAAAGCGATAATGGAAGTAGACGAAAATGTTACACCATTTATCTTAAAGAAATTAAACATCAATGTAGATACTTTCAAATCTGTATTGGATGCTACTATTTCAAGCTTCCCAAAAGTTGACGGAGGTCAAATGGGGTTATCAAGAGAAGCAGGTACTGCAATCACAGAGGCTCAGGCTATCGCTACAAAAATGAAAGATGAGTACGTTTCTATTGAACACTTAATCTTAGCTATTTTCAAATCAAAAAGTAAAGTAGCTCAGATATTAAAAGATCAAGGTGTAACAGAAAAACAACTTGAGGCAGCTATCAACGAAATTAGAAATGGAGCAAGAGTAACCTCAGCATCTGCGGAGGAAACATACAACTCATTAAATAAATATGCGAATAACTTAACGCAATTAGCAAACGAAGGAAAACTTGATCCTGTAATTGGTCGTGATGAAGAAATCAGACGTGTATTGCAGATCTTGAGCCGTCGTACAAAAAACAACCCTATGCTTATTGGTGAACCTGGGGTAGGTAAAACTGCTATTGCAGAAGGGTTAGCACACCGTATTGTACAACAAGATGTACCGGAAAACTTAAAAGACAAACAAATCTTCTCTTTAGATATGGGTGCCTTAATTGCAGGTGCAAAATACAAAGGTGAGTTTGAAGAGCGTTTAAAATCAGTAGTAAAAGAAGTTACTTCTGCTGAAGGGAATATCATCTTATTCATTGATGAAATTCACACATTGGTAGGTGCTGGTGGTGGTGACGGAGCGATGGATGCTGCAAATATCTTAAAACCGGCATTAGCTCGTGGAGAACTTCGTTCTATAGGAGCTACTACATTAGATGAATACCAAAAATACTTTGAGAAAGACAAAGCTTTAGAGCGTCGTTTCCAAAAAGTAATGGTAGATGAACCTGATACAGAAAGTGCTATCTCTATCTTGCGTGGTATCAAAGAGAAATATGAAGCTCACCACAAGGTACGTATCAAAGACGAAGCAATTATTGCAGCAGTTAATCTATCAGAGCGTTATATCACCAACCGTTTCTTACCAGACAAGGCAATTGACTTGATGGATGAGGCTGCGGCTAAGCTAAGAATGGAGATCAACTCTAAACCAGAGGAATTGGATGTATTGGATCGTAAGATTATGCAATTAGAAATTGAAATCGAAGCGATTAAACGCGAAAATGATGAAGATAAACTAAAATCTCTTGGATTAGAAGTTGCAAACTTAAAAGAAGAAAGAAACGATATCTATACCAAATGGCAATCAGAAAAAGAGGTTGTAGATAAGGTACAAACGATCAAACAAGAAATAGAAACATATAAGCTTGAAGCGGAGAAAGCAGAACGCGATGGAGACTATGGTAAGGTGGCCGAGCTTAGATATGGTAAAATAAAAGTAGCTCAAGAGGAACTTGAGAAAGCTCAAAAACAATTAGACGAAAACCAAAGCGGTCAATCGCTAATTAAAGAAGAGGTTACAAGTGACGATATCGCTGAAGTAGTAGCTAAGTGGACAGGCGTACCTGTAACTAAAATGCTACAAAGCGAAAGAGAAAAGCTACTTCATTTAGAAGGAGAGTTACACAAACGCGTAGTAGGACAAGAAGAAGCTATTGAAGCAATAAGTGATGCTGTACGTAGAAGTCGCGCTGGATTACAAGACCCTAAAAAACCAATTGGTTCATTCCTATTCTTAGGGACTACAGGGGTTGGTAAAACAGAATTGGCAAAAGCCTTAGCAGAATATCTATTTGACGATGAAAACGCAATGACTCGTATTGATATGAGTGAATATGGTGAGAGACACAGTGTAAGTAGATTAGTGGGAGCGCCTCCAGGATACGTAGGATACGATGAAGGTGGTCAATTAACTGAAGCTGTGCGTAGAAAACCTTATTCAGTAGTTTTGTTAGATGAGATTGAGAAAGCACACCCTGATACATTCAACATTTTGTTGCAAGTATTAGATGAAGGACGTCTAACCGACAATAAAGGGCGTTTGGCTGACTTCAAAAACACAATCATTATCATGACTTCTAACATGGGTAGTCACATCATCCAAGAGAAGTTTGAGAATGCTACGAATATAGAACAGGCTTCTGAAGCTGCAAAAGTAGAAGTGCTAAACGAGTTAAAACAACAAGTACGTCCAGAGTTCTTAAATCGTATAGACGAAGTAGTGATGTTTACACCATTGAGCAAAGACAATATCTTACAGATTGTAGACATTCAATTGCACAGTGTGTTTAAAATGTTGGCACAACAAAACATTCATATGGAAGCTACAGCAGAAGCTAAAGACTTCTTAGCTACAAAAGGATATGACCCTGAATTTGGTGCTCGTCCAGTAAAACGTGTGGTACAAAAAGAAGTGTTGAACCGCTTGTCTAAAGAAATCTTATCGGGCAATGTAAAAGCCGATAGCATGATTTTATTAGATTCATTTAACAACGAGTTGGTATTCAGAAACCAACAATAAAATTGAGTTAGTTAATAGTTATTTATATTTGAAGAACCCTCTTATTTAGTTAATAGATAAGAGGGTTTATAATTTTTAATATTTCCAAAGCATCAAACCTGCTTCATAACCTGCACCTAAAGTCCAAAACAAAATATGTTCTCCTTTTTTAATTTTTCTAACCCTTCTTTGGTATTGATCAAGAGCTAAAAAAGGACTTGAAGACCCCGTATATCCCAATTCATGAGAATAAAACGGAACTTTATCATCTTCTAAATTAAAGTACTCTTTTATCAATTTTACGTTCTTAAATGAAAACTGAGAGAAAAGAAACAAACTGATATCATCTAAACTCATATTATTCCTTTCTAAGAAAACTTCCAGCTTTTTCTTAATAAACTCTACACTGCCAATACCATCAAATGAACTATCCCAAAATAGAGAATCACATGTTTTAAAATTAGAAAAACCAATAGGAGGAAAAACCAGTGTATCTGCTACACCACTATCTGTATGATACATAACATCTTTCAAACCAGAATCTGTATCATCTTTTTCTACAATAAAGGCAAAAGCTGAATCTGAGAAACAAAAAGCTGTAACAGGATTATTTACATCTTCTATTCTACTTAAATTTTCAGCACATATAATCAGTGCTCGTTTAATAAATGGGGTTGCATTCAAATACTTTGACAATTGATCCAAAGCGATAAATGCCCCAATACAATTTGCATTCATATCAAAACACAACATCTCTTCTTTTGCATTTAAAGCCTTATGTATCTTTATTGCTCCAGAAGGCACTAATAGTTCCGGAGTACTTGAAACCAAAGCAATAATATCTATATCATTAATAGATAAATTACTTTCTTCTAAAGCTCCTTTAGCAGCATCAATAGCCATTGTAAGAGTGGTTTCTGAGGAGTTAGCATCTAAAATAAAACGCTTCTCTCTTCCTAAGCTATTTTGAATTTTTTGCATAGGAATATCCTTTTGTTCAAAGGATTTTATAATACTTTCATTTGTTTGAAAATTACTTGGATGATAAAAATACGTTTGTGTAATTTGCATATATTATGATTTTTAAAAGTTTAAGAGTTGGCTACTATATACTAATTTACAACTTGACAAATATAAAATCCAAATGTTTTTTACATAAATTAAAAACAATCAAATAGATAATTAGTAAATAACAACACAAAAAACTTACAAGACGTAATACCTGATATAAAACAAACAAAACATGGAAAACCAAATTCTACGCATAAAAGACAAACTACAACAGGTAAAAGACATAGATGTCAATTTAGAAGTATTTGGTGCTGATGCCCATGGCTATACAATAGGTGCTCCTCTAACAGAAGAGGAAGTACAAGCCATAGAAAAAACATACTGTTTCACCATCCCCGAAGCCTATCGCTTATTCATTACCTCTGTTGGTTATGCCAATCCTTGCGAAGAAGCTTACCTACACGGAGCTGCAGGTCCATACTATGGTGTACTTCCAGTAACGGAAGGATTAAAAGAACTGCTAACAGAAAATCCTCAGTTATACCTTAATCAATCTTGCCTACTCTCTCCTGCTCAATCTGAAGACGAATGGCAACAACTGACAAACTATGCTTACGAAAGTGAAATCTCTGACGAAGAATACGATAAGCGCATAGGTACCCTATTTGCTGGTTTATTGCCTATTGGTACACAAGGTTGCGGTATCACCACACTTTTAATTACTACTGGCCCACATACCGGACGTATTGTTTATACTAACGATGATTACCAACCCTTCTTTGCTTTTGAAACACACTTTTTAGATTGGTACGAAAGATGGTTAGACGAGATAATAAGTGGTGACTTATTAAGTCCTAACGCAGGTTGGTTTGCTTACTCTAAAGGAGGTACTTCTGAGCAATTGTGGCAAGAAACGTTAGACGCGAATACGGATGAAGAAAAACTAACTTGTTTGAAAGGACTATTAGGCAAAAATGAAAACCCTCAACATATTCTACAAGAAATTAAAACAGCTATTCCTTTGCAAAATACTAAAGTAGCTTTAACCTTGTTGCGTATTCTTACGAAATACAACTACCCTGCTGCCAAAGAATTGCTATTTGAATATGCTAAAATTGACTTATTAGAAATCTTACAAAATGTATATTGGTACGCCAAAGAAGATGCTATCAGCTGGATACCTACAATAGAACAATACTTGCCAACAGTGACAGACACAGAAACTTTTAATTTCTGTACCTATCTATTAACTACTGCAAAAATTGACTATGCCTCAATTCTAATTCCGCGCGCAACAGATGCAAATCCAAAAATAAGATCCCAAGTCTTTTACACCTTGGGGCAATTAGACCATAAAGTAAACTATATAGAGGTATTCAAAAAAGGATTACAAGACACAGATACCCAAGTACTGCTACAAGTACTCCAGGCAATTAATACACTAAACGATAAGAGTTTGCTACCTTATTACCAAAAGATAGCTCTTGCATATCCTCCATCTGATGAAAATTATATTGCTACAAACTTAGATTACTGTTTAAAGAATTTCAACCTAACACGAAAAGAATTACTAAAAGATACTTTTACGTATGAATAGGCATTAAGCACTACGCTATTACAACGACCTATATAGTAAATTTAATGCTATACACTACTCACTGAGTCCATTCTCACTCCATTCTCACTCCATTTTCACTCCATCAAAAATACTATTTTAATGGAGTGAGAATAGACTCTAAATCGATTTTGTTTGCTCACAATCATTTTTATAGCAAACCTTTTGGGGATTAGTAATAATAATTACTTCGAAAAACGTCTCTATTACTTGCTTTTAAAAAAAACAAAGAGATGCAATCAAATGAAAATACCTCTAAATTTTTAACATTCCAATAGGACTACTTCTGATAATAATTATTCATTTTTGATAAAAATACAGTAACTTTAAATAAACCAAAATTAAGAACACTATGAGTCACAAAAAACTATTTTCAGGAAGCGAGATAATGGTTCTTGCTGTAAAAGATATCTTAGAATCAAACAACATAGCCTATATTGTAAGAGACGACATTGAAGCAGCTATTAGTGTAGGATATGGTACTTTGGGTAGAGCTGTACATGTATTTGTTGAAGAACAAGACTTGGAAAAAGCAGAAGATTTGCTAAGAGATAATAATATTGAAGAATAATCTTTTCTATAATATTCGAATAAAGTCCTTGATTCAATAGAATGAAGGACTTTATTCTTTTGTATATTACCGATACGCCCTTTACTACATATCTTTTTTTTATTACTTTTGCGCTATGCAAAAGAATATTAACATACAGAACAAACGTGCAAGATTCGATTATGAGATAATTGATCGCTATACAGCAGGTATTGTACTAACAGGAACAGAGATAAAGTCTATCCGTTTGGGTAAAGCTAATATCGCTGAGAGCTTTTGTGAGTTTCAAGGATACGAATTATTTGCTATTAATACACAAATAGAAGAATACGCTTACAGCAAGCACTTCAATCATAAGGCTAAAACAGAACGCAAACTTCTTCTCAATAAAAAGGAGTTGAAAACACTGTTGAAAAATGTAGAAAACAAAGGACTTACCATTGTTCCTCTTCGCTTATTTTTAAATGAACGAGGATTAGCTAAGTTAGAAATTGCATTATGTAGAGGTAAGAAAAACTATGATAAGCGTGAATCTATTAAAGATCGTGACAATAAACGTGACTTAGACCGCTTAAAGAAAGCATATTAAAAAAGACATTAGATCTACAATAAAAGCAGGTAAGTACAATTTGTAATTACCTGCTTTTTTTTATTAAATACAACCAAACCACAAAAACATGAAAAAGCCATTACTATTATTAGCCTTATCCTTACTAACTATTAGTAGTTGTTTAGGACAAACAAAAAAGAAAAAAACACTGTCACCTCCGCCTCCAGTAAAGGTAGAAGAACTAAAAAAAGATAGTTCGCGTACGATTGCTATCGATCAAAGTATGCCTTCTATACACCCTGGAATAGCACCATCACTTCCCTCGCGAAACCCCAACAATCAATACTCAAACAACCAGATATTCACAGCATATGACATGGTAATGGGGGAGCAATTTAAACCCATTGAACACGTTGATTTAGACAAAAATGCTATACTTATCTATGATTATGATGGAACAATCAAATCATTTAATCTAAACACTAAAACAATCAATTGGACATTTTCTGCTAAAGATCCAGCAGTTAATTATAGTCGTAATAAATTTACCTTAGAAGATGGTGTATTGTATGTTCCATTTATCAATGGAGAACTATACGCTTTGAACCACAAAACAGGCGAAAAGTTTTGGGAGCTAAAGGCAGGTATAAAAAACAGTCAGTACTTTAAAATATGGATTAACCAGACACCGACCATCAACAACGATTTGCTATACATTACAAGTCAATACGAAAACAGCAACTTATACGCTTTTGACAAAAAAACAGGTAATGTTGTTTGGAACTACAAATTGGCTTATCCCTACAACCACCTTCCTCTTTTGTACACCAATGGAAAGGTAATTACACAAAACGCTCCTTATGTGTATAGTTTTGATGCCAAAACTGGAAAACTATTGGTTCAGCGCGATTTTAAGAAAGCGATGTACGCCAAACCTATAAGCGATGGTGAAAGAATATACATTGCCAACGAAAGTAAGACCTTGTATGCTTTAAATCCAGAAACGCTCGAAACGATTTGGGAGTTAGACTTAGGAGAAAGTTCGGTAGAACAGAAGATTTTCACAAAAGAGGGTAATGTCTATTTAGCAACTGATGCTTCTTTCTTTGCCATAGAGGCAAAAACAGGTAAAATTGTTTGGCAAACCAAATCTACTGCAGATAAATACGATGATATAGAGCAGCTACAAGAATACAACAACACAATCTATGCTTATACTAAAAAAGGAACGCTTTTTCAGGTGAACTTAAAGAATGGTAAAATAGACCAGAGTTTTGTATTGCAAAACAGACCTATATCAAATATAGAAATGCAAGACAAGAACACTGCATTTTTCTACTGTGAAGCAGGGTTAATAAAACTAAACCTTAAAGACAAAAAAGAAGAATTGGTTTATATGCGAAATTCAATTGATGAACAAACAAAAGAAAATTATATTCAATTGGTGCGATAATTCGGACAATAAACAAGACGAGCATGCTTAACAGCATGCTCGTCTTGTTTAATTCTTATTCTCTAACATGGGTACAAATTTAAAATCTCCATGTTCGTATTTTTCAAATTGTTTTTCGTTGATTCTAATTAATTCAGTCATCACCTGATTTTCTTCTCCTATTGGAATAATAAGTCTTCCTCCTACTTTGAGCTGAGCCATTAACGCCTGTGGAACAAATGGTGCACCTGCCGTGACAATAATAGAGTCAAAAGGAGCATAATTAGGAAGTCCTTTATAGCCATCACCAAAGGTAAGCAACTTTGGACGAATGCCCAGTTGTGGTAATAACGTAGATGTTTTTTTAAACAATTCTAACTGACGTTCAACACTATATACCTTTGCTCCCATTGCTACCAACACAGCAGTCTGATAGCCACTACCTGTGCCTATTTCTAATATTTTATCCTCTTTTTTTACCTGCAACAATTGCGATTGAAAAGCCACAGTATACGGTTGAGAAATAGTTTGTCCTGCACCGATAGGAAATGCTTTGTCTTGATAAGCAAAATCTTCAAAACTGGAATCTAAAAACAAATGACGAGGAATACGCTGTATAGCAGCTAAAACCCCTCTATCTGTAATCCCTTTTTGAGCTAATACGTCAATCAATTGGTTTCGAAGTCCTTGATGTTTAGTAGAATCTTTCACGTCTATTCTTAGTATTTTCACAAAAGTAAACAATATTTAATAACAAAGCCACTCTCTTCAACCATTGAAGAGTAAAAGGCGAAAGTTTTCAGGTTTTATTCTTAGGCATTAATTAAATAAGTTTTATTTTTGTTCAAAATAATCTTTTTATGCTTAAAGTTGGTGTATTGGGAGCAGGTCATTTAGGTAAAATCCACCTACGCTTGTTGAACCAATCTGAAAAATACGAATTAGTAGGATTCTATGATCCTTTCAAAGAAAATGCTGACAAAGTTGCTGCTGAATTTGGTTATACAAAATTCGACACAATTGAATCACTAATTCAAGCGGTAGATGTAGTAGATATCGTAACACCTACCCTATCACACTTTGACTGTGCAAAACTTGCTATTGAGTCAGGTAAACACGTTTTTTTAGAAAAACCGATTACCACAACAGTAGAAGAAGCAGAAGCTTTAATTGCGCTTACCAAACAATACAATGTGTTGGGACAAGTAGGCCATGTAGAGCGCTTTAACCCTGCTTTTATTGCAGTACGTCCAAAAATTGAGAACCCAATGTTTATTGAAACGCACCGTTTGGCTGAGTTCAATCCTCGTGGAACTGATGTTCCAGTGGTACTTGATTTAATGATTCATGATTTGGATGCTATCTTAAGTGTTGTAAAATCTCCAGTAAAGCATGTAAGTGCAAGTGGTGTAAAAGTATTAAGTGAATCGCCAGACATAGCTAATGCGCGTATTGAATTTGAAAATGGATGTGTAGCCAATGTTACAGCAAGCCGTATATCAATGAAGAACATGCGTAAATCTCGTTTCTTTCAACGCGATGCTTATATCTCTGTAGATTACTTAGAAAAAACGTGTGAAGTAGTCAAAATGAAGGATGCTCCTGAAGTAATTGGAGATTTTGACTTAATTCTACAAAATGCAGAAGGTGTAAAAAAACAAATTTACTATGATAACCCAATGGTTAATCAAAATAATGCTATTTTAGATGAATTAGAAACGTTCCACGATGCTATTATAAACAATACAACGCCTATTGTGACGTTGGAAGATGGAACAAAAGCATTGCGATTAGCACATCAAATTATTGAGGCTTATCAACATTAGACTATTAATTTATAACAACAAATATTAAATAATCATTTATGAAAAATATAGCTGTAATTGGTGCAGGTACAATGGGGAATGGTATTGCTCATACATTTGCACAAAAAGGTTTTAAAGTACTTTTAATTGATATTTCTGACAAAGCAATTGAAAGAGGAATGGCAACTATCGTGAAAAACTTAGATCGAATGGTGGCTAAAGGAAGTATCACTGAGGCAGACAAAAAAGCAACTATTGAAAACATTGTTACTTACACAGACATTAAAGATGGTGTAGTAAATGCTGACTTAGTAGTAGAAGCTGCAACAGAGAACGTAACTTTAAAATTAAACATCTTCAAACAGCTAAGTGAAGTATGTGATGAAAACGTTGTATTAGCATCAAACACTTCTTCTATTTCTATTACTCAGATTGCTGCAGTAGTAAAAAATCCAGAGCGCGTGATTGGTATGCACTTTATGAATCCAGTGCCGATTATGAAGTTAGTTGAAATCATTAGAGGGTACAACACTTCTGATGAAGTAACTAAAAAAATCATGGATTTATCTGTAGCTTTAGATAAAGTGCCAACAGAAGTAAATGATTACCCAGGATTTGTAGCAAACCGTATCTTAATGCCAATGATTAATGAGGCTATCGAAACATTGTACAATGGTGTTGCTGGAGTAGAAGAAATTGATACAGTAATGAAGTTAGGTATGGCTCATCCAATGGGACCATTACAGTTAGCAGATTTCATCGGTTTAGATGTTTGCTTATCTATTTTGAACGTAATGTATGATGGATTCAAAAATCCAAAATATGCTCCATGTCCTTTATTAGTTAATATGGTAATGGCTGGTAAATTAGGAGTAAAATCAGGAGAGGGATTCTACGATTATAGCGAAAGTAAAAAAGCTGAGAAAGTAGCAAAAATGTTTGCTTAATCTCTTCATTGAAATATAGATAACAAAGTAAAAGACAGCCGAAAACACTTCGGTTGTCTTTCTGATTTTTTGATACCATAGAACGAATGGCTAAAATAATTCCTTTTAATGGGCTACGCCCTACCAGTGATAAAGTAAGTTTGGTCAGCTGTAGATCTTTTGAAGACTATACAGCTGTAGAAATTGCTTATTTATTGGATTATAACCCTTTCTCATTTTTACATGTCCTTAATCCTGCTTACGTAAACCCTCAGAAGGTTTCGGCAGACAAGCGCTTTAAGATGGTACATGCTAAGCTAAATGATTATAAAAAAGAGCGGGTGCTGATAAAGGAAGTTAACCCAGTGCTTTATTTGTATCAAATCGAATCAAAAAACAGTCAATTTACAGGTATTGTAGCAGGTACATCTATTGAAGATTATCAAAACAATATCATTAAAAGGCATGAAGATACTTTAGAATATAGGGTAAATTTGTTTAAAGAATATCTAAATCACACACAGTTCAACACAGAGCCTGTGTTGATGATGTACCCAGATCAGGAAGATATTAGTGCTTGGATTAACACGTACAAACTAAACAAACCTATCTACAATTTTAGTACAGTAGAAAAAGAAAAACATACGGTATGGCGTATTTCTGATGTGGATGATATAACTTGGTTGTGTAATCAATTCAATCAAATAAAGGAGTTATACATTGCTGATGGTCATCATCGTTTTGCTTCTGCAGACTTATTGCAATCAAGTAATCCAACTGGCACATTTGAGAGTGCTGTAATGACTTATTTGATTGCTGAAAGCAATATTAAAATATATGAGTTTAATCGTATTATACACGACTTAAACAATCATACAAAAGAAGACTTTCTGGATTTATTAAAACATAAGTTTAATGTAAAAAACAAAGGACAACAACTTTGGAAACCTTCAAAGAAGTTTGAATTTGGAATGTACTTAGACGGTGAGTTTTATTCTCTTAAATTGAAAGATAAACCAGAAAATTCAGATATATTACAACAATTAGATGCGCAAGTACTTTATGATTTAGTCTTGCATCCAATTCTTGGTTTAGACGATTTGCGCAATGATGCAAGAATCGATTATCTTCCAGGTAATCAATCTATTGTTGCAATAAAAGAAGTAGTAGATGAAGGAGAATACGAAGTAGGTTTTATGTTGTATCCAACTAATGTGGAAGAAATAAAAAAAGTAGCTGATAACGCACTAATTATGCCTCCTAAAAGTACTTATATAGAACCTAAATTTATGAACGGCGTATTGATTTACGAAATTTAAAAAATTAATGATTATGTCTATCTCAACGAATTTAAACGAAGTAAAACAAACTTTAGCTCCACACGTAACCTTGGTAGCCGTTTCGAAAACCAAACCAATGGAAGACTTGATGGAAGCGTATGAAGCAGGACAACGTATATTTGGTGAAAACAAAATACAAGAAATGACGGAGAAGTACGAGGCACTTCCAAAAGACATTGAATGGCATATGATAGGCCACGTACAACGCAATAAGGTTAAATACATGGCTGAATATGTATCTTTAATACACGGTGTTGAAAGCTTAAAATTATTACAAGAAATAAATAAACAAGCTGAAAAGCACAATCGTATAATTCCTGTGTTATTACAAATGTTTATTGCACAAGAAGACACTAAATTTGGGTTAGATACAAACGAGTTAGAAGAAATCTTTACGAGTGAAGAATTAAAAGAAATGCAAAACATTCAAATTAAAGGATTAATGGGAATGGCTACATTTACAGAAGATTCTCAAGAAGTAAAAAAAGAATTCTCTACCTTAAAAGACATATTTGACAAGAGCAAACAAAAATATAATGACTTACCTAATGTACAATTGGAAATTATATCTATGGGCATGAGTAATGATTACTTACTTGCTGTAGAATGTGGAAGTACAATGGTAAGAATAGGTAGCACAATTTTTGGAAATAGAAATTATTAATCAATAGCAATAAGAGTTGTACGCAATATTAGACATAGAGACCACTGGTGGTCAATACAATGAAGAAGGGATAACTGAAATCGCCATATACAAATATGACGGGAATCAACTTATTGATCAATTTCAAAGTTTAGTCAATCCTCAAATAGAGATTCAACCCTTTGTAGTTAAGCTAACAGGAATCAACAATGCAATGTTGCGTTTAGCTCCAAAATTCTACGAAGTAGCCAAACGTATAATTGAAATTACAGAAGGCTGCGTTATAGTAGCACATAATGCCGAATTTGATTATAGAGTTATTCGCAATGAGTTTAACCGTTTGGGATATGACTTTATGCGTGAAACACTTTGTACTGTTGAATTATCTCAAAAGTTATTGCCTGAAATGCCTTCATATAGTTTAGGCAAACTTGTGCGATCATTAGGTATTCCTATTACAGATCGCCACAGAGCAGGTGGTGATGCTATGGCTACCTTCAAGCTTTTTCAGTTACTCTTATCTAAAGATCAGGAGAAAACTATCTTAAAGTCAATGATTAAGAGCGATATCAAACAAGGAATTAATCCTAAGTATTTAGATATCGTAGACAACTTACCTCCTACTATTGGTATATTCTATATACACAATCAAGAGGGACAAATTATCTATATTGGCAGAAGTAAGAATATAAAAAAGAAAGTGTTACAACACTTCACCAGTGATTCTTCTACCAATAAAAAAATACAGAAAGAAACTTTTACTGTTTCTTTTGAAAAAACAGGAAATGAATTAGTTGCTTTATTAAAAGAAGCAGAAGAAATAGCAATAAATAAGCCTATTTACAATCGCATCTCTAAGAAAAACATATTCGCTTATTCGCTCTATATTAAAACTAATATAGACGGTTATCACTATTTATCTATTGACAAAACAGATGGTAGAAAGCGAAATATAATGGCCTTTACTTCGCCCACAGAAGGAAAGAAATTTATAACTAAAGTGATGCAGAATGCAGAAATACCTTATTTTATAGATACCATATATGAAAAGAAATCAAAGAAACAAACCTTTGATTCCTTCTCCAAAGACCTAACAGTAGATTACATTGCATACAATGCTTTACTGCTTTATCAACTTGAGTATTATAATATAGACGAAGGAAATCTTTTAGTTGTAGATAAAGGGCGTAAAATAGATGAGAAAAGCGCAGTCGTTTTAGAACAAGGTAAAGTTACAGGGTATTGCTTTTTTGATTTAAACTATCAAGTAAACGCTCCTGAACGAATTGCTGCTAACCTTACTCCTATTGCTTTCAATAGAAACAATAGGAATATTGTACTGAATTATTTGAATAAAAAGTTTGGATATAAATTGATTCACTTTTAAACTGAATTACTGTGAGAAGAAAGCTAAAAAATAAGTGGGATATTTTAAAGCAAAAAATTTACATCATCATCTATGGTGCGAATACTTTTGCAGGAAAGTTATTTGACATCGTATTACTAATTGTAATTCTGTTGAGCGTTTTGTTAGTTATGCTGGAATCAGTTCATAGCTATGACGTTAAACATCACACCTTGCTGAAAGTATTAGAGTGGATTATTACTATTTTCTTTACGATTGAATATACCTTGCGGATTATATGTAATAAAAAACCTCTCAATTATATCTTTAGCTTTTATGGAATAGTAGATTTTATCTCTATTCTTCCTGTGTATCTGTCATTCTTTATTTCAGATTTAACGATTCTATCTGTTGTACGAGCTCTGCGTTTATTGCGTTTGTTCGGAATCTTAAACTTAGTGCCTTATATCGGACAAGAATCACATTTAAAGTTAGCCATGAAAGCCAGTAGAACGAAGATTATTGTATTCGTCTATTTTGTTTTGGTGGTTTCTATTATTCTGGGGGCTGTTATGTATGTCGTAGAAGGAAAAGAAAGTGGCTTTACCAGTATTCCAAAAAGTATTTATTGGTGTATTGTAACGCTTACTACTGTTGGATATGGAGATATTGCTCCAGCAACAACATTAGGTCAAATGATCGCTTCTTTCATTATGATTATGGGGTATGGAATTATTGCTGTACCTACAGGTATTGTAACTGCCGAATTTTCAAATATCAAACGCAATAGTACACCTGATGCAAGACGTAGAAGAAACTGTACTTCTTGTACTACAACTATCTATGACGAGGATGCTAACTATTGCTATAACTGTGGACAAAAATTAGGAGATGTCTTTATTAAATAAAACGAACTATTTAATTGTTGTTATTGGACCAACTGCTATTGGAAAAACAGCATTGGCTATTGAGATTGCAAAACATTATCAATGTGATATTATCTCTTGCGATAGCAGACAATTTTACAAAGAAATGAATATTGGAACCGCTGTTCCTTCTGTAGAAGAACAAGCAGCTGCTCCACACCACTTTATACAAAATATATCTATACACACACCCTACTCTGTAGGTGATTTTGAACGAGATGCCCTTGCTACACTAAACGACCTTTTTAAGCACAAAAATGTACAAGTAATGGTAGGTGGCTCTGGGTTATTTGTTAATGCAGTACTGCAAGGGTTAGATGATTTTCCTGCTATTGATCCGTCTGTTCGAGAACAGCTAAATCAAGAGTTGGAAGAGAAAGGATTAGAAGCATTACAGAATCAATTAAAAGAGGCAGACCCTATACACTATCAAAAAGTAGCATTAGACAATCCTCAACGTGTAATTAGAGCTTTAGAAGTATGTATCGGAACAGGGAAACCCTATTCTTCTTTTCTAAATAAGAAAGAAAACACACGCAACTTTGTCCCTATCATTATTGGTTTGGAGGCCGACAGAGCGCAGATGTATAACCGCATCAATATGCGTGTAGATCAAATGATAGAAAAAGGACTATTAGAAGAAGCTGAAGCTCTTATTCCATACAAATCACATAATGCTTTACAAACTGTAGGTTACAGAGAATTGTTTAGTTATTTTGACAACGAAATAGATTTACCTTTTGCTATAGAAGAAATTAAAAAGAATACCAGACGATTTGCTAAAAGACAAATTACATGGTTCAAACGTACAGAAAACGTCATGTGGTTTGACTATCAAACTCCAACCTCAACAATTCTTACTTCTATAGATCAAAAAATAATATAACATGCCTATTTCGCCCGATTTTACTTCTGTTTACTCTCACACATTTGATGTAGATTATTTTGATTGTGACACAACAGGTCATCTTAAATTAGTTAATCTATGCGCCATGATTCAAATGGTGGCTTCTCAACACTCTGTATTGGGAGGAATCAGTTTTTGGGATTTACAAGCAACAGACCAAGCGTGGGTAGTCAATAAATTTAAAGTAGAAATAGAACAATATCCAAAGTGGCAAGATCAAATTACGATTACTACTTGGATTGAGTTATTAGATGGTGTACGCTCTATTCGTAATTTTGAAGTTTTTCTAAACGATACAAAAATAGCTACATCAAGTTCACTTTGGGTTATTATGAATACTGTTAGAAGACGCCCTGAGCCAATGAAATTGCCACATGAACAGTTTGAAAAATTCCCTGATAGAATTGCGCTAAAACACCCATTTACTACTTTTAAAAACAATACCTCTTTTGAGTTATTGAGAACAGATACAGTAAAATACTCTGACTTAGATATGGTCAACCACGTAACTAACATTAAGTACCTGGAATGGGTAATTGATGCAATACATCAAAAAGGACAACTAATCAACACAATAAAATCTGTAGATATGGTATTCAAAAAGGAAATTGTCTTTCCTTCAACATATTATATCGGACAGTGTGATGATAACGTGCTCCAACATTACGAAATAAGAAATGAAGAAGGACAAATTAACTTTCAATGCCTTATTGAATAATCTCTCTTTTTGGCAGTCCGCTTCAAATAAATTATATTAGCCCTCAATAAACTAAATCAATACAGATGAAAAAAAGAACCCTATTATTCTGTTTACTATCAGGAAATATGTTGTTTGCACAACGTAACCTAACAGTAGCTGAATCGACATATGGACAATATACTACATTTGCTACAGAACGCATTGCTGAACCAAAATGGAAGAATAACAACAGTTTTTCTTTTGTAGTAAAAACAGGAGATACCTTAATGCTACGCAGTTTAGAGAGTAAATGGGATGCTAAAAAACTATTGACTGCCTCCGAATTAGAATCAGCACTAAATAATTACTTTAAAAATACAACATTCAAAATTAAACGACTTCCATCAGGACTAACGTGGGACAATGAAAATGAGTTTTCTTTAATCACACAAGATATTGATGGAAAAGACAATTACTTTATCACCTACAATACTGTAGAGAAAAAAGTAGTTAAAAGCTTTAAATATGATGTAAATGGTAGAAATGAATTAATTTCTCGCAATAAAGATCACATTGCTTGGTTAAAGGACAATAACATTGTTATTTCTGATGCTAAGGGGAATAATATAACAGTTACCAATGATCCTGCTTTAGAGATAATTAATGGTAGCGAGGATACACACCGTCAAGAATTTGGAATCAAACAAGGAATGTGGTGGAGTCCAAAGCAAGACCAATTAATGTATTACCGCAAAGATCAAAGCATGGTTACATCGTATCCTTTGATTCAATGGAACGAACGAGTAGCTACTGTAAAAAATATAAAATACCCAATGGCTGGAATGACTAATGAAAAGGTATCATTAGTTATATTCGATATTTATACCAATAAAAAAGTAACCCTACAAACGGGTGAAGCAGATCAATTCCTTACAATGGTTACTTGGGATCCCTCAGGAAACTATGTATATGTAGGCGTGCTAAATAGAGAGCAAAATCACTATAAAGTTAATCAGTACAACAGTGCAACAGGAGCTTTTGAAAAAACACTTTTTGAGGAAAAAGCAGCTACTTATGCAGAGCCTTCAGGTAGTTTAGTATTTGTACCAGGAAGCGACAATACCTTTATTCATTTTTCTGAAAAAGAAGGATACAGACAAATGTATCTTTATAATACAGACGGAAAGTTAGTTCAGAAATTAGGTCATGCAAATGTCATTGTTTCTAACCTTATAGGATTTGACAAAGATGGCAAAAATGCTTACTACACAGGTGTTACTAATCAAGGGTTAGATAGACAAGCTTTTAAAGTGAATCTAAAGTCGGGAAAAACTACTCAATTAACATCTACAAGTGGTACACACGTTTCTACATTTAATGCAGATAAGAGTTATATGTTTGATATATTTTCAGATATCAATACGCCATATCGTTTTTCTATCGCTAATGTAGATAACAAAAAAGAAGTAGAAATTTTAAATGCCAAAGACCCTCTAAAAGGAAAAATAAACGTTCCGGATATGAAGTTAATAACATTAACTGCAGCTGATGGAAAAACACCTTTAAATGGTCGTATTTATTACCCTACTAATTTTGATGCAACTAAAAAATACCCTGTAATGGTGTATGTTTATGGAGGGCCACATGCTCAGCTGATTACAAACTCTTGGTTAGGTGGTGGAAATTTATTCTTCCATTATATGGCTCAAAATGGCTATGTAGTATTTACAGTAGACAACAGAGGTAGTCATAATAGAGGACGTGATTTTGAACATGTAATTCACAGACAATTAGGTCAGGCTGAAATGGCTGACCAAATGAAAGGAATTGAATACTTGAAAAAACAATCTTTTATTGACCAAGATAGAATTGGAGTATATGGTTGGAGTTTTGGAGGATTTATGACCACTACTCTTTCTGTAAATCATCCTGAAGTATTTAAAGTAGGTGTAGCCGGAGGGCCAGTAATGGATTGGGCAATGTACGAAATCATGTATGGAGAGCGTTACATGGACACGCCACAAGAAAATCCAGAAGGTTATAAGTTAACTAACTTGGTGAATAAGGCAGACAAAATCAACAACAAGCTTTTAATTATTCATGGCGCGCAAGATCCAGTGGTAGTACAACAACATTCAATGGAATTTATTGAAAGTGCAATTAAAGCTAAAAAACAAGTGGATTACTTCCTATACCCTTCACATGAACACAATGTAATGGGAATTGACCGTGCACACTTAAATGAAAAAATTGCTAACTATTTCTTTGATTATTTAGCAAAACCAAATACAGCAAAATAGTTTGCTCTAAATAAAAAACACAAAAGCATAGTAATTTTTTTTTACTATGCTTTTTTCATTTAAAGAACTCTTATTTGTCAATAATAGACGTAAATAAAAAGCAACACCGTTTTTTGAGTTAGTAATTCTTTATACTTTTGTATTGAAATAATAATACCTACTTTCTCTATCAGGAAAGTAATTATACATTTTATAGTTCTCTCCTGCCAATGAGTCCATTGTGAGTCTATTCTGAATCTATAGCTACTCTATTAAACCACCTATTTTAATAGACTGTCTATGGACTCAAAATTCCATAAAAAAACTCTCACTCAAACCTAATAATCAAAATATAGATTATTAAACAGGTCTAAAAGAGAATATTGCAAGCCAAAAAAACTATTTCATTTGTCAAAAAAGTAACTAACTTACTCTTTCTAAAAACAAACCCCAATAAACAATGAACATTCAAATAAAACCATATAATCCTCTTGATGAAAAAGCACTGCTCGACATTATTCAACTGAATGTACCAACCTATTTTGCACCAGAAGAGGTAGACGATTTACGCGATTATTTACGCAATCACATAGACCTTTATTTTACCGTTTTTGACAATACAAAAGTGATTGGAGGTGGCGGATTAAATAGAAATAAAGAAACGGGATTAGGAGCTCTAAGCTGGGCTTTTTTGCATCCAGATTATCAAAGCAAAGGGATTGGTTCTCTATTGCTTCAACATCGTTTAGCTATTTTAACTACAGATGCTACAGTAAAAACTATACGTGTGAGAACTTCTCAGCTCGTATATCCTTTTTTTGAGAAAAAAGGGTTTAAAACCGTTGATATTCAGATTGATTATTGGGCAAAAGGCCTTGATTTATACGAAATGATTCTCATCAAATAATACATTTACAAAACGTTAAATTAACTTGTAATTAAAAATGAATTCGTACTTTAACTGCATATAAAAACTCACAGAATGAAAAAGTTAATAATAATGGGAACGTTGATTTTATCTGCCTCTCTTTATGCTACAAATCACATAATCCCCGCAGCAACACAAAGTATGAAAGAACTACAAAAAGAAAAAAACACTATTTATCAGTTTAAAGTAACTGATTTGAATGGAAAAGAATTTGATTTTGCTTCTTTAAAAGGAAAAAAAGTTCTGATTGTAAACACCGCTTCTGAATGTGGTTTAACACCTCAATATAGACAATTGCAAAGTTTATATAATGAATTTGAAGATAAGAACTTTGTAATTGTAGGTTTTCCTGCCAATAATTTTGGGGCACAAGAACCAGGATCTGATGCAGAAATAGCAACTTTTTGCGAGCAAAATTACGGCGTTACTTTTCCTATGATGTCTAAAATATCTGTAAAAGGGAAAGATATGGCTCCTATCTATGAATTCTTGACAAAAAAGAGTCTTAATGGCGTAACAGACAGTGAGGTAGAATGGAACTTCCAAAAGTATTTAATTGATGAAAGTGGCCACTTAGTCAAAGTAATTAGCCCACGTACTTTACCTGATGCTGCTGAAATAAAGGACTGGATAAAAAGTTAAAATATTCAAATAAAAAAATATTTTTTGCAAAAATATATGTTTGTATATTTGAGTTTTAGTTTTTGATTATGATATATCCTGAAATAAAATTAGCTCAAAGTATTATTCAAATATGTAAAGCAAAAAATATACAACATATTGTCATATCACCGGGATCACGCAATGCACCATTAACTATTGGTTTTGTAAGTGATCCTTTTTTTACATGTTATAGTATTGCCGACGAGCGTTGTGCCGCCTTCTTTGGAATGGGTATCGCACAACAAACAAACTATCCAGTTGCCTTGGTATGTACTTCTGGATCGGCCTTATTAAATTATTACCCTGCTGTTGCAGAAGCCTTCTATAGTCAAATTCCTTTACTTGTTATCTCAGCAGATAGACCTACTACAAAAATAGATATTGGAGATGGGCAAACTATCCGTCAGAGAGATGTATATAACAATCACATTCTCTTTAATGCTAATTTAGAAGACGAAGCTTCTCAAGCCAATGATTTACTTATTAATCAAGCTATTCATACGGCAATCAATCAAAAAGGGCCTGTACATATCAACGCGCCTTTTGAAGAACCCCTATACAATACAATAGACGAATTAACAGTAGAGGTTTCGCTAACAGAGCTACCTCCTATTTCGACTACCCCTGTTGACTATAATCACTATGCTACTGCATGGAATAATGCAGCGCGCAAACTTGTTTTAGTAGGTGTAAATCCACCACATGAAATTCAACAAGAAATTGTAGACTACTTAGCAGCAGACCCAAGTATCATTGTGTTTACAGAAACAACTTCTAATTTAAGTCATCCTTCTTTTATCAATCATATTGATCGAATAATTACAGGATTTACAGAAGAAGATTTCAAAGCCTTACAACCTACAATTTTACTAACTTTTGGTGGTATGGTAGTGAGTAAACGCGTAAAACAGATGTTGAGAAAATACAAACCAGAACAACATTGGCATATAGATTTACTACGTCATTATGATACTTTTGGAGCATTGTCTGATGTAATTATAGATACTCCACAAGGCTTTTTAAGTCAGCTTATGAAGCAAGCAAGCACAGTAAACAGTAATTATGCTGCTTGGATGCATGCACTGATGGTTAAACGCATTGACAAACATAAAGACTACCTACAAAGTATCCCTTTTAGCGATTTTAAAGCAATGCAAGTGATTCTGCCTACTTTGCCAGAAAATAGTATGCTTCAAATCAGCAATAGCTCAATTATACGTTATGCACAGTTATTGCCAATCGATGCCAATATCGATGTATTCTGCAATAGAGGAACCAGCGGAATAGATGGTAGTACATCTACGGCTATGGGTGCTGCTGTTGGAGCGAATAAGCAAACCTTGCTAATTACGGGGGATATCAGCTTCTTATATGACAGCAATGCCCTATGGAATAACTATACTCCTACCAACTTTAAAATCATTATTTTAAACAATTCAGGAGGATCTATTTTCCGCAGTTTACCTGGTCATCAAGATACAGAAGTATTTAATACTTATTTTGAAACCACGCATTCTCACACAGCAGAGCATTTGGCAAAAATGTATGAGTACACTTACTACAAGGCTACAGATGAAAAATCTTTAGAAAAAGAATTAAATAACTTTTGGAAGAATAATACACAACCAGCCATCTTGGAAGTGTTTACGCCTACTAAGATCAATAATGTTGTGTTGAGTGAATATTTTAAGAAGATACAATAAAGAATACTTTTTATTTTTAAAAACAAACAAGCCCTATTTTATAAAAAATAGGGCTTGTTTGTTTTCTCCATCATGGTTTAGTCACAATGATGACCATGTCCATGCCCTTTACCACGCTTATGTTTGTGTTTTTTCTTTTCGTGTTTATAATCATGCTCATGGTAATTTCTTCGATCATATCGATCGTCATAAGCATACCAACGATCACGTTGTTCGATTGTAAGAATATTTTCTATTTCTATTCTAATCCCACGAACCATATCCTCTCTTTTACGTCTTAATTCATAATCTGAATAGCGCTTATTCTTAGCCCAATTATCATAATCGCTTTCATAACGTCTCTTGCAATCATCAATACGTTTGTATTGCGTATTATTAAGACCTAAAGTAGTATTGTCTTCAAAAAAAACAGAAACAGCTCCTCCTAAATTAAGTCCAAAACTTGTACTTCTACTGCTTACTTGTGCGTGAGAAACACCTACAAACACTGCAAATGCAGCAATAACTAAACTCTTTTTCATACAGTTACTTATTTTACTTCTATTAAACTTCTTGATCGTTAGTAAGAGGAAAAATGAAATGAATAATAACGTATAAGGAAATTAGGTTTTATCCTTCGTTTCCATAAGAACAAATGAAATTAATATTTTAATTATTTCCAACATCGACATCGAAAATTAACGAATAAATCAACAAACAAAACAGAATACTAAATACTTAGCAAAAAACTTTTAACACAATTTAATTATACACCAAGGTCCTTCAATTGTATCAGCTTCCCCTCATATTCTTGTTCGGACTATACAACACCTACCTTCTTCATTTTATATAAATGTCAAAAAACAAACAAAGTAAAAAACAGATACATGCCTATTTTTCATAAATTCATTCTTTTTGTTTAATTTTAACAAAAAATAAAAACATGAAAAAGACATTAATTTTATTGGGATTACTATTCAGTTTTTCCATTGGATTTGCACAAGACTTTGCTACAAAAAAAGGTTTTTTGCTAATGGATAAAAAGGAAATAGCAAAAGTATCAGATAAAAGGAGAGTGTACACTTTCTCAGATTTAAACGATCAAGAACTTATCAAAATCAAACAGGTTGTTTTAACCATAAACTCGCGCAGTAGAAAAATCTATTATGAAGTAAGTTTACCTGATAATTCTAAAACAATCGTTACTGAAAATAATAGTGGTAAGCACCCTCTTTCTTCTTCTCAGAAAATGTTTATTGATTTCACCATAGGACAATATAAACTATTGAGTGAAAATGGTATTAATAAGGAAGTTATACAAAAAATGTTTGAAGATGATCACAGTGCATTAATTGCAGAACTTAAAACATATGAAGATTATCAAGCTGATGCAAACCGTCAAAGAAAACAATTTGACAATAGAAATCTCGGCTTCGACGAACAAGGAAACTTTGGTCCAACTTCTGGACGAGAAGTAAGAGCTATTGGAAGAATCAAAAGAAGTAATATTGAAGTAAACTATGATAAATACGAAGTATTTGATGTTAGTGGTAAATCTGTAGCTGTGTGGAACGAAGAAGGAGATAACTACATCGTTTTCAAAAATGGAGATCGTATCTACTTATCGCAAAGTAACTCTTCTCCATCAAGTACTTTATCCATGGACAGTGCTGCATCTATAATTTGTAATTACGCAATCAATAAGTTTGATTTAAAACCATAAAAACAATGCATTAGCACCTCCTTTTGAAAGGAAATAGACTGCTAAACTATTCTATGTTAAGATTTCTTCTTTTTAATTCAAAGAGAAACATTCATATCGCAGTTTATTATTGCAAAAAGATAAATCAAGGATTGAGATGGTAGTTGAAGTAAAACATGCTAAAACGATAGAACTTCTACTCCTTCTTTTAACCTACTGCTTAGGTAAAACTATAAAAAAAGTCATCCCGAGGGATGACTTTTCTTAGTTTGTAAATAGGTATATTTTTATTATTTGTTTCCTTTAGCGTAATCAGCTAAGAACTGAGCTAAACCGTTGTCTGTTAATGGATGTTTTAACAATCCTTCAATTGCAGATAATGGTCCTGTCATTACATCAGCTCCTATCTTAGCACAGTTTACAATATGCATTGTATGACGTACAGAAGCAGCTAATATTTCAGTTGTAAAACCATAGTTGTCATAAATTTGACGAATCTCTTGAATTAATATTAATCCATCTGTAGAAATATCATCTAATCTACCAATAAATGGAGATACATAAGTAGCACCTGCTTTAGCAGCTAATAAAGCTTGACCTGCAGAGAACACCAATGTAACATTTGTTTTAATTCCTTTTGAAGAGAAATACTTACATGCTTTTACTCCTTCTTTAGTCATTGGTAATTTTACAACGATTTGCGGATTTAAAGCTGCTAATTCTTCTCCTTCTCTCACCATACCTTCATAATCTATAGAGATTACTTCTGCGCTAACATCTCCATCTACAAGCTCACAAATCGCTTTGTAATGATTGATAATGTTTGTTGCACCAGTGATACCTTCTTTAGCCATTAAAGATGGATTTGTAGTCACCCCATCTAAAACACCTAAAGCTTGAGCTTCTTTAATCTGCTCAAGGTTAGCTGTGTCAATAAAAAATTTCATAGTTATATATACTTAAAAAAATAATATTCTTGTGTCTCTTCAAAAATACGATTAAATATGCTTCAATCTCATTTTGTTCGTTAAAATTACCCTTTAATTTTGTAATGATTCATTAACAACTTCTCATACATCTTACTTGGTAGTATTTTCTTTAATATAAGAGAAAACTTTTGCATTGGAGCTCCTACTTTATAGCGAACTTTAGGTTTGGGCGTATTAATAATTTTAAAGATTGCTTCTGCCATCTCCATAGGATTTCCTCCTTCATCCACATGTTCATTCATCATATCTAACGACATTTGATAAATCTCTTTGTATGCCGAATTAGACAAAACTGGTGCGTGGTATCGACCAGCAGCAATATTAGTTGCAAAATCTCCAGGAGCTACATTTGTTACCTCTATATTAAAAGCCTTTAGTTCCATACGCAAAGCTTCTGTAATCATCTCTAAAGCACTTTTTGAAGAGGAATATACTCCTCGAAAAGGTAGTCCCATATAACCAGCAATAGAAGTAACATTTATTATCAGCCCACTCTTTCTGTTGCGCATATTGGGTAACACCGCTTTAATAACTTCAATAGGCCCAAATACATTGGTTTGAAAATTATTCAATATTTCTTCTGTTGGTATTTCTTCAATAGGTCCTGTAATTCCAACTCCTGCATTATTAATCAATATGTCAATGTTCTTTTCTTTTTCAAGTACTTCAGCTATCGCATTTTTAATACTCTGAACGTCGCGAACATCTAAGGCTACTAAAGGGAATTTAGACGATACTACTTTCTCTGGATTTCTACTTGTTCCATAAACTTTAAATCCTTTTAAAAGAAGATACTCTCCTATACATTTACCAATTCCTGATGAACCACCAGTGATAAAAACAACTTTGCTCATTGTAAAATCAAATTTTATCAAAGATAGCTACTCTCAAGAAGAATAAAAAAGAGTACTTACAAATTGTGCTATATGATTAGTATATTTACCCTATTAAAACATTAAATCATGAAGAAAAATCTATTATTTGTTACAATACTACTTAACATCTTTATTGTATCAAATACCTTTGCTCAATCTAAAAAAGAACAAACAGCAGAAAGATCTTCTTACTATCAAGAAATCAATCAAGATTCTATAAAGAAAAACTTAAAAACATTTACTTCTGACAAATTTGCGGGACGTAGAACTGGTGAGCCAGGTCAAAAATTAGCTGCCGCATTTCTTACAGCATATTACAAAAAATTAGGTATTCTTCCACCTCCTAATGCACAAACGTATACACAAGAAATACCTGCCTCTTTTATGGCTAATAGTATGATGCGTTTAAAAGACAGTGAAAATGTTTGGGGATATATTCAAGGAACTGGAAAACCAGAAGAAGTATTGATTGTTAGTGCACACTACGATCATTTAGGTACTTTATTAGGTCAGATTTATTATGGCGCTGATGACAATGGATCGGGAACAGTAGCTGTTATGGAAATGGCTCGTGTTTTTAAATCTTTATATGATAAAGGAATAAAACCAAAACGCTCTATTCTATTTCTGCATCTAACTGGAGAAGAATTTGGTCTATTTGGTTCGCGTTATTACGTACAACATCCTATTATTCCACTCCAACAAACCATTGCCAACCTAAACATTGACATGATCGGACGTAATAGTTCAGAATTTACAGGTACAGGTGATTTTATCTTCGTTGTAGGTTCAAACAAAATCAGTCAAGACTTACAAAACACTATTGAACAGTCCAATAATGAAAGTAATAAGTTAGTATTAGATTACAAATTTGATGACGATAATGATCCTCAAAAGATATACTATCGATCGGATCATTACAGTTTTGCAGAAAAAGGAATTCCTGCTGCATTTTTTTACAATGGTACTCACGAAGATTACCATCTACAAACAGATACTTTTGATAAAATAGACTTCCCTCTATTGCAAAAACGTACACAACTTATTTTTCAAACAGCCTTTAATCTAAGCAATGCAAACGAAAGACCGACAATTAATAAACAGTAGCATATACGCTATTATAGATCCCATCTTATTTATTTGTTGCTTGTTGAATTTAGCACTTTGGCTGAACCGTATTTTATATATTCGGCAAAACAAAGTACACTGGTTGTTTGAGTACTTTGCTGTTGAATGGTTACCTATAATGAAGTTAAGTTTATACATTCTTCCACTTCTCATCTTATGTACTCTAATAAATCGAAAATTAAAGATCAACACTTTTCCATTTTTAAGTATCAAATGTTTTGGCATTACCTTATTTATGATTTATCTCATTCGATAGATTACTACAAAAGATAACTCATTTAAAAGGCACTAATGCTACCTCATTAATCGCGCATCTCAATTGTAAAAAAAAGATATTTTTAGTCATTTATCCTTATATTTGTTGCGTTTTCAAGAGAAAACAAAGCGTAAAAACCCTATTTAATAAAAACAAGATGACAAACAACTTACAAGAGATTATTGAAAAGGCATGGGAGAATCGCTCTTTATTGCAAAATCAGGAAACACAAGATGCAATTCGCGAAGTAGTAGAATTAGTAGATGCAGGAAAACTAAGAGTTGCAGAACCACAAGAAACAAGCTGGCAAATCAATGAATGGGTAAAGAAAGCTATTGTTATGTATTTCCCTATTCAGAAAATGGAAACATTTGAAGTAGGTATATTTGAATATCACGACAAAATGCCATTAAAGAAAAATTATGCAGAAAAAGGGATTCGAATAGTACCAAATGCTGTTGCTCGTCATGGAGCTTATATCTCGTCTGGAGTTATTTTAATGCCATCTTATGTAAATATAGGAGCATATGTAGATGAAGGTACGATGGTGGATACATGGGCTACTGTGGGTTCTTGTGCTCAAATAGGTAAAAATGTGCACTTATCTGGAGGAGTTGGTATTGGTGGAGTTTTAGAACCGCTACAAGCTGCGCCTGTAATAATTGAAGATAACGCTTTTATTGGCTCTCGTTGCATTGTAGTTGAAGGAGTTCGCGTAGGAAAAGAAGCTGTATTGGGTGCTAATGTTGTTCTTACTGCATCAACTAAAATTATTGACGTAACAGGAGAAACACCAATAGAAATAAAAGGATATGTACCAGAGCGTTCTGTGGTTATTCCAGGTTCTTACACAAAGAAATTCCCCGCAGGAGAATATCAAGTTCCTTGTGCTTTAATCATTGGAACAAGAAAACCATCAACAGATTTAAAGACCTCTCTTAATGATGCTTTGAGAGAATATAATGTAGCAGTATAAGTTACATTCTTAGATAAACTCATTGAATAAATAGAATGCTTATTTTACCTTTTTGAGGGAATAAACATTCTATTTTTTTATATCAAAACATCCTTTTAGATCAGTACATTTGCATAATATCACACTAACTATACAAGAAATGAAAATAGGTTTTGACGCGAAGCGTTTATTTCACAACAATACAGGTTTAGGAAATTATAGTAGAGACTTAGTCCGCATTATTCATCACTATTTCCCTTCTAATACATATGTTTTGTTTAATCCAAAACCAAAAAACATTCCTTTCTTTAGTGATGCTTCAAATCATTTTGAAATAATTAGTCCAAAAGGACTCATGCGTAAACTACATTTTATTTGGAGAACCTATTGTATCGGTAAAGAACCTGTTACGCGCACTTTAGACGTTTATCACGGACTTTCTGGTGAAATACCTACAGATATACCTTCCAATGTAAAAACGGTTGTTACAATCCATGATTTGATCTTTGAACGTTATCCACATTTATATTCGTATTGGGATAGAAAAGCACATTTTAAAAAATTCAAATATGCAGTGGATCATTCTCATGCTATTGTAGCTATTAGCGAACAAACAAAAGCTGATATTGTACAATATTTAAAAGTTGCTCCTGAAAAAGTTCAAGTAATCTATCAAGGTTGTGCTCAAGCTTTTAAAGAAACTTATACTCCAGAAAGTTTAGAACAAACTCGTCAAAAGTATAATCTACCAAAAGAATTTGTGCTGAATGTAGGTACTTTAGAAGAACGCAAAAATGCATTAAGCTTAGTTAAAGCAATAAAAGACATCGATACAACATTAGTTTTAATCGGTAAAAAAACAAAATATACTACTCAGATAGAACAATATATAGAGGCTAATAATATCAAGCACAAGGTTATTTTTCTACAAGGCATTACACTTACTGAGTTGGCTCATATTTATCAGTTAGCTACAGTATTTGCCTATCCTTCAATATTTGAAGGATTTGGAATTCCTATTATTGAGGCATTGTATTCAGGTACTCCTGTTATTACAACAAATTCAGGTGTATTTCCTGAAGCTGGAGGACCAGATAGCATCTATATTAACGAAAATAATATAATTGAGATAACAGAAGCCATTGACAGACTTTTAAAAGATTCTGAGCTTCGTAAATCTATTGTTCTCAAAGGAAAACAATTTGTTCAGAAATTTAATGATGAAGAAATTGCTAAACAGTGGATTAAGCTTTATCAATCGTTATAAATAATAAAAGCATCATAAGAATATGATGCTTTTATTATTTAATTCTGTTATTTTCCTTTCCCAAATATCCCTATAAGCTTATAAACTTTTGCTTTATATTTTTTGAACAATGCATCCGCCTCTTTTTGTATGGCACTTCTCTTCTTTTCCATTGCCAGAACGCGTCTATGCCATCCCTCATGTCTTACATATCCTTTTTCAAATATAACGGCATAATATCCTCTCTCTTCATAAAACTTACTGATAACATCTTCCATTCCATTCTTTGAATATCCACCTTTTATCATTTCATAATCTGAGATTCTTTTTACACAAGGATTAAAAGTAAATGAAAAAGGTTCTTTTTTATCTTCTAAATCAAACTTATACAATTTGTGTTTATCAAATACCTCACATGTATCAAGCACTTTACAATGATTTGTATCTGTGCGTTCTCTTAGCCAAATATTAATTACTTTAGGGTAAGATTCCAATACTTTTATGGAATCTTCGATAAAACCACTTCTATAAAATATCCAGTCTTCTTCACAGTGAAAAACATACTCTGTTTCTACAAAGCTATATGCTCTATCAATGCTTTTCAGTTGCCCCAAATTCACAGGATTATGAAGTAAAATAACTTTGTCTTTTAGTTCCGAAAAACTATAAACTACTTTTTCTAAACTCTTAATTTTATCAGAGTCCTCAATAAAAATGTACTTATCAATTGGATAAGTATTATATTTCAAAAAACTTTCTATAGTCAGCTTTAATAAATCAAATCTATTACAGCTTGTCAAAACTAACGTTACCTTACCTTTCTTACTCATAACTAAATCATCCTAAAAACCGTTTAACCCCATTCTCACAATAGTTTAATTTATTGGCTATTGCTTCTTTTAACAACTGATCATTTTTTGGTAAAGAGGCTCTCTCTTCCTCCTTATGATATAAATGATAGGCAATCGCCATAAACTTTACATTATGTCGTTTAATTCCATAATTAAACATTCTTTCTACAAATTCACTATCTTCTCTTCCCCATCCTACAAAATCACTATTAAAACCATTTATAGCTATTACATCATCTAAAAAGAAGGCCATATTACATCCTCTAATCGCTTTATGACTATATGTAATATCTTTTTGTTGTAGTTTATTTAAAAAAGGTAAGTGACAAGCAGACAAGCGTTTCTCAAAACGTGTTTCAATATTAGGTTGAAACCAATGAACACGTTTATACTTATCAGGAGTACTTAAATATTCTTTTGTTTTCTTTTCATTAAACATCACACGTCCACCTTGCACAAAGAAACCTCTTTTAGCATTTTTTATGTGATCTATAACAAACTGAGGATGCAATACCATATCTCCATCAATCATAACGATGTATTCCCCTGTGCATAAAGCAAGACCTCTATTGCGAGATTCTGAAAGTCTAAAACCATCATCCTCTTGCCAAGCGTGTCTTAACGGGATTGGAAAGATCTCTTGATATTTCTTAACTAATTCTATTGTATCTTCTCTCGAACCATCATCTGCTACCACTACTTCGTAAGGTAGTTTTTCTTGATGTAGAACAGATACTAAAACTGCTTCTAAAGCATCAACACGGTTATATGTTGTAATTAATAAACTTACTTTCAATTTTTGATTTGCTTCTGCTAATTTTACATATTTATAATAAGATCCCATGGCATTTGCACTGGCTATTACAAATCCATCACCTCCATAAAACATTCCTTTCTTTAAAAAATAATGCTTCACAAAACCAAAGAATCCATGCGTAAATCCTTTCCACACACTTGCTTCTTTTCTATATTTCATTTGTTCTGCATACAAAGAAGTATAATGTTGCAATTTGCGGATCAAATCATCTGCTCCATCAAATGAATAGTGTAAGTAGTATGCTGGGAATTCTACAATTTTAACTTCACTTGCATTAAATTGCAATGATTCATGTACTTGTTTATTATCAAATGTTACTTCTGCTTTATTGTATAGTCTTCTCACAATGTTAGGATACCAACCACAAGCCTTTATAATACGTCCTCGATAATGATTTAAACACAGCATCGAATAGATTACTTTCTTATTTGCAAAATCAATATTTCTAATGCAGTGTAATAACTCTGCAGTCATCACTTCATCACTATCCATATTCAAGATCCAATCGTACGTTGCATGAGAGGCTGCTAAATTTTTTAATGGCCCAAAACCTATAAACTCAGATTTAAAAACCTTTACATTATCAAACTTCTCAGCTATACTGATTGTAGCATCAGTCGACCCATTATCCAATACTATAATCTCATCAAAATCTTGATAAGACTTTAGTACTCGCTCTAAATATTTTTCGGAATTCTTTACAAGCATCGTAACACTTATCGAAATTCTTTCCTTCATACTCTTTACTATTTTTCTAAAAAAATTTTAAACCAATTTACCGAACTTCAGATTCACTCTAAATTTCAGCATACTTTTATCTCCCTTCACCTCTATTCTCTCTATCAAATAAGGATTCTTAAATGGGAATGAATTTAATCGATTTCCAATACGCAAGCCATAATGCATACCATTATTTTTTAAGTCTTGGAAAAACTCACTCTTCCTTGGTTCTTTACGCGGAAAGTTCCCGTAAGGAAAAGCTAACGACTCAAATACATTCAATCCCTTTTCATTAAGTAAATCATACGACTTCTTAAAATCCTCGTCAATTTCTTCCTTAGTCAAGCTCGCATAAGGACGATGCAAATATGAATGATGACCTAACTCAACCAACTCTCCCAAACTCTTCAAATCATCCACTGTCATAATTGGTTCTGCTCCATCATTCCACTGATCGCTCAAACCTATATAAGCAAAGGGTATAAAGAAATTAGCTTTTAGATTATACTTTTTTAATAGGGGTAATACAAACTCTTTTTGATTAGTTGTAACGTCATCAAAAGTAATCACTACAGATCTACCTTGTAGTTTTTTCATTCCTTTTAATTCACTCAAATGCAATGATTTATAACCTTTAGCTACTAAATACTTAAATTGTAATTCTAAAAAATCTTTATGAATACATAAACTATTAACTTTTTCCTTTGCATCACAAACGTTATGATACATCAAAACCGGCAATTTCGGCATACTTTTTAAAATTTTAACAACAAATATAGTTCTAAAAAAGATATAATTGTTACAAATTATACAAAAACCTCTACAATAAAAAAAGCCTTGATGAATTGTAATTCACCAAGGCTTAATATATTTTATTTTAGAAAAACTATCCTAAAACTTCTTTTACTTTTTTACCAATTTCAGCTGGAGAATCAACAACGTGAATTCCACATTCTGCCATGATACGTTTTTTAGCAGCAGCTGTATCATCAGCTCCACCTACAATAGCACCTGCGTGTCCCATTGTTCTTCCTTTAGGAGCAGTTTCTCCTGCGATGAATCCGATAACTGGTTTTTTGTTACCATTCTCTTTAATCCAACGAGCAGCATCAGCTTCTAATTGACCTCCAATTTCACCAATCATGATAATTGCTTCTGTTTCTGGGTCTTCCATCAACAATTGAACAGCTTCTTTAGTAGTTGTTCCAATAATTGGATCTCCACCAATACCGATAGCTGTTGTGATACCTAATCCTTGTTTTACAACCTGATCAGCTGCTTCGTAAGTTAAAGTACCTGATTTAGAAACAATTCCTACAGTACCTTTTTTAAATACGAAACCTGGCATAATACCAACTTTAGCTTCTCCTGGAGTAATAACACCTGGACAGTTAGGACCAACTAATCTACAGTCTTTTCCTTGAATATAATCATAAGCTTTGATCATATCAGCAACAGGAATTCCTTCTGTAATACAGATAATTACTTTAATACCTGCATTCGCAGCTTCCATAATTGCATCAGCAGCAAATGCTGGTGGAACAAAAATGATAGAAGTATCTGCACCTGCTTTTTCTACTGCTTCTGAAACAGTATTGAATACTGGACGATCTAAGTGCATTGATCCTCCTTTTCCTGGAGTTACACCACCTACAACGTTTGTTCCGTACTCAATCATTTGCGAAGCGTGGAAAGTACCTTCACTTCCAGTAAATCCCTGAACGATTATTTTTGAATCTTTATTTACTAAAACACTCATGATCTTGTTTTTATTTATTTAAACTTACGTACACAAAAATAAACAATTCTATTAATCAATAAAACTTTTTAATGATTATATATGCAAGTTTTCATTGTTACTATCTATATTTCTTAAAAAAAAGACTTATAAGACTACAATTCCTATTGATTCTTCAACTTCTCCAGCACTTCAGGAATACGTTTCACATAAGCTAATTGTTTAAGTTTTTCTCTTGATTCCTCTGCAGGATACCCAAAATAAACTTTACCTCCAACTAATGATTTTGAAACTCCTGATTGCGCTAAAACTACCGCCTTGTAACCAATAGTAATTCCGCTTGTAGTTCCTACTTGCCCCCATAAGGTAACTTCGTCTTCAATAACAACACAACCAGCAATACCACATTGTGCAGCTATCAAACAACGACTACCAATTACAGTGTCATGACCAATATGAACTTGATTGTCAATTTTAGCTCCTTCTTTGATTGTAGTATCTCCTGTAACTCCTCGGTCAATAGTACAAGCTGCACCAATTCCTACATTATCTTCAATAACTACTCTTCCACAAGAAACTAATGGATCAAATCCTTCTGGACGTTTTTTATAATAAAAAGCATCAGCCCCTAATATAGAACCTGCATGTATTACTACGTTGTCACCAATTACAGTTCCATCGTATAACACTACATTGGGATGAATCAAACAGTTTTTCCCAATCACAACATTATGTCCTATAAAAACATTAGGTTGAATAATTGTCCCTTCTCCTATCACTGCATCTTTTGCCTGTACTGTTGTAGCAGGTTTAAATGGATTGAAAAACTTAGACAACTTATTAAAATCTCTAAATGGATCATCTGAGATCAAAAGTGCTTTACCTTCTGGGCATTCAACATCTTTATTAATCAAAACAATCGTTGCATTAGAGTTTAATGCTTTATCGTAATATTTAGGATGATCTACAAATACTACTTCTCCTTCTTGTACTACGTGAATCTCATTGATTCCGTATACTGGAAAACTTGGATCACCTACGAATTTACAACCAATAATCTCAGCTATTGTTTGTAAATCTTGAACTTTTGCAAAACGCATCTTATATTACTTATAAAAATAACTACTCCTTGATACGCTCCATGTAAGCGCTATTTGATGTATCAATTTTAATCTTATCTCCTTCATTAATAAATAAAGGCACATTTATAATTGCTCCTGTTTCTACTGTAGCAGGTTTTGTTGCATTTGTAGCTGTATTTCCTTTTACACCAGGTTCTGCATATGTAACCTCTAAAATAACTGAAGCAGGCATATCTACAGATAATGGTAACTCAGTATCAGCATTGATTTGAACCATTACTGTTTCACCTTCTTTCATTAATTCTGGAGCATCTAACACCTCTTTCAACAAAGTAATTTGCTCATAACTCTCAACATTCATAAAGTGGAATTGATCTCCCTCTGGGTATAAATATTGAAATTTATGTGTTTCTACTCTTACTGTTTCAATTTTGTGTCCAGCAGAAAAAGTATTTTCTAATACTCTTCCGTTAGTTACACTTCTCATCTTTGTTCTAACAAAAGCAGGCCCTTTTCCTGGTTTCACGTGTAAGAATTCAACAATTTTATAAATATCATTGTTGTATTGAATACATAAACCGTTTCTAATATCAGCTGTAGTTGCCATTTTCTAAATATATTTATTTAATACTTAATTCTAATAAATTCCTGAATATCCTCTCATAATTCCTCTTGATGAATTACGAATAAACATTACTATTTCGTCTCTTTCTGGAGTCGCTTCCATTTCTGTTTCTATAATTTCAAGTGCTTGACTTGTATTATAGTTCTTTTGATACAGAATACGGTATACCTCTTGGATTTCTCTTATTTTTTCTGGCTCATAACCTCTTCTTCTTAAACCTACAGAGTTAATCCCTGCATAAGAAATTGGTTCACGAGCAGCCTTAATATATGGAGGAACATCCTTACGCACAAGAGTACCTCCTGTCACAAAAGAATGTGATCCTATTGTACAAAATTGGTGTACTGCTACTAACCCTGCCAATACAACATAATCACCCACTGTTACGTGACCTGCCAATGTACTTGAATTAGAAAAAATACAGTTATTACCCACAATGCAATCATGTGCAATATGGCTATATGCTTGAATTAAGCAATTGCTCCCAATTATTGTTTTATAACGATCCTTTGTTCCTCTATTGATTGTTACACACTCTCTGATTGTTGTATTATCACCAATCTCTACTGTGGTAACCTCTCCTTCAAATTTCAAATCTTGAGGTTCAGCTGAAATTACTGCTCCAGGAAAAATCTTACAATTCTTTCCAATACGAGCTCCTTCCATAATAGTCACATTAGAACCTATCCAAGTTCCCTCACCTATCTCAACGTTATTATGAATCGTTGTAAAAGGCTCAATAACAACATTTCTTGCTATTTTAGCTCCAGGATGTACGTATGCTAAAGGTTGATTCATAATGTCTTTTTTAATTTTGTTTTTTAACTATTTGTGCCATTAATTCAGCTTCTGTAGTAATTTTACCATTAGCATAAGCAGTTGCTTGCATATGACAAATACCTCTACGAATTGGAGTTAGTAATTCTAACTTAAATATTAAAGTATCTCCTGGAAGAACTTGATTTCTAAAACGAACATTATCTATTTTCATAAATAATGTAATATAATTTTCTGGATCAGGTACCGAACTCAAAATCAGAATACCTCCAGACTGTGCCATAGCCTCTACAATTAGAACTCCTGGCATAACTGGTGCTCCTGGAAAATGTCCTACAAAGAATGGTTCATTCATTGTTACATTTTTAACCCCAACAACATGTTTATCAGACATTTCTAAAATCTTATCTACCAACAAAAACGGTGGTCTATGTGGTAACAATGACATGATTTTATTTACATCCATCAACGGTTCTGCGTGCAAATCAAAAGTAGGTACTTGATTGCGCTTTTCGTTGCGAATAATCTTAGACATTTTCTTAGCAAAATTAGTATTTACTGAATGTCCTGGTTTATTAGCAATTACTTTACCTCTAATTCTTGTTCCTATCAAAGCTAAATCTCCTATCACATCAAGTAATTTGTGACGAGCAGCTTCATTAGGGTAATGCAATGTTAAGTTATCTAAGATACCATTTGGTTTTACTGTAATTTCTTCTTTACCAAAAGCAGTTTTTAAATGTCCCATTGTTTCTGGAGAAATCTCTTTATCCACATAAACAATTGCGTTATTCAAATCTCCTCCTTTAATTAAACCATGAGCCAATAGAGCTTCCAACTCATGTAAGAAACTAAATGTTCTTGCTTCTGAAATTTCAGTTTTAAAGTCTTCCATAGACTTTAAAGTAGCATTTTGAGTTCCCAACACTTTTGTTCCAAAATCAACCATAGCAGTTACTTGATATGTATCTGATGGCATAATGATAATTTCACTTCCTGTTGTTTCGTCAACGTAAGAAATAACTTCTTTTACAATATATTCATCACGTTCTGCATCTTGCTCTACTATTCCAGCTTTTTCAACAGCCTCAACAAAGTACTTAGATGATCCATCCATAATAGGAGGTTCAGATGCGTTTAGCTCAACAATCACATTATCCAAGTCACAACCTATGAATGCAGCCAATACATGCTCTGTAGTATTTACATGTACTCCTTTTTTCTCAAGGTTAGTTCCTCTTTGTGTATTTACAACATAATTTGCATCTGCTTCAATTACAGGATGCCCTTCTAAGTCCATACGAACAAATGTAAATCCATTATTTACTGGTGCTGGTTTCAATGTCATTACAACATTTTGTCCTGTATGTAATCCAACTCCTTCTAACGTTACTTCGTTCTGGATGGTTTTTTGTTTAACCATAATAAAATCTTTTAATATCGGTGAAGACTATTAACTTTCTATTTACTCTCTTTTTTTACTTTATTCAATTCGTCTACAATCTTTGGTAAATTTCTGAAATGACTATATGACTTCAAGAAATCTCCATGCCCTAAGGCTGGGCTTCCTTGTACTGCCGTATTACTTTCCAAATTCTTTGTTACTCCTGATTGAGCTTGTATCTTTACGTTATCTCCAATAACCAAATGACCAACTATTCCTACTTGACCACCAATCATACATTGCTTTCCTATTTTTGTAGATCCAGCAATTCCTGTTTGTGAAGCAATCACTGTATTCTCTCCAATTTCCACATTATGAGCTACTTGAATTTGGTTATCCAATTTCACTCCTTTGCGGATTATTGTAGATCCCAAAGTTGCTCTATCAATTGTAGTTCCTGATCCTATTTCTACAAAATCTTCAATGACAACATTTCCGATTTGTGGGACTTTTGTATAGGTTCCATCCTCATTTGGAGCAAATCCAAATCCATCAGACCCAACAATAGTTCCTGCATGAACAGTACAATTATTACCTATCACTGTTTCTGAATACACACGTACCCCTGCAAACAAAATAGTATCATCTCCTATCACAACATTATCTCCTACAAAAGTATTTGGATATATCTTTACGTTATTTCCAATCTTTGTATTCTTTCCAACATAACTAAAACTTCCAAGGTATAGATCATCTCCATACGTAACTCCTTCCGAAATTACTGAAGGTTGTTCTATTCCTGATTTCATCAACTTTACTTGATTATAGTACTCCAACAACTTTGAAAATGCTTTATATGCATCTTCAACTTTTATCAAAGTTGCCTCAATAGCTGCTTCTGCTTCAAATGTATTTGAAACAATTACCACAGATGCCTTAGTTGTATATATATAATGGTTGTATTTCGGATTAGATAAAAACGAAATTGAACCTTCTTTTCCCTCCTCAATTTTTGACAATGTACTAACCTCAACTGCAGGATTCCCTACAATCTCTCCTCCTAATACTGATGCGATTTGTTCTGCTGATATTTTCATTACGGCAAAAATATAAAATATAATTGAGATTTAACTTTCAAAAGCATTTTTTGGATAACAAACAAAATTCCTTGTCACCTCTTTTGCTAAACCTTTTAAATTTATTTGACTCGAAACCTTTAACACATCTACTACCTCTCCATTCTTTTTCCAAATCATTATAGGTTCCTTTTCTTTATTGTACCCTTGGTTCTTCATGCTTCCCTTAAACACGAAGTATTTTGCAGCTTCATTAGTCAACTGACATTCTTCCACCAATTTATTTCTATTCTCTTCAACCTTTTGTTTTGCAACTTCATTATCATCAATTATTTCAACGCGTAATAATTTTCGGTTGATAATCATTTTACTCAGTTGCGATAAAATAAAGTCATTGTGAAATTGCCAACTTTTCAAGGCGCTAATTACATCCGAATCATCCAACAAAGCAAATTGTTTCAAAGCGTCACTATCAAAACTACTTGAACTAAAAGATTGCTTTAAAAAATATTGCAAAGCCTCACTGCACCATAATTCTACTCCTTTATTTGTTAGCTCCTTTGCTCTTTTCAAAACGCGTACCAAAATCATTTCAGCACACACACTTGTTTTGTGCAAATAAGCTTGCCAATACATCAATCGACGAGCTACTAAAAACATTTCTACAGAATAGATTCCTTTTTCTTCAATTACCAACTCTTCGTTTACAACGTTCAACATCTGAATCAATCGTTCAGAGTTTATATTTCCTTCTGCCACACCACTATAAAAGCTATCTCTTTTTAAGTAGTCCATGCGATCCATATCCAATTGACTCGAAATCAACTGTAGCATGAACTTACGATGGTATTGACCTTGAAAAATCTTAATTGCTAAATCTAACTGTCCATCAAATTCTTGATTTAACTGTTTCATAAACAACAGTGAAATCTCTTCGTGATGTACTCCTTCTACAATACTTTCTTCCATAGCATGCGAAAAAGGCCCATGTCCAATATCATGCAACAAAATAGCAATATACAAGGCCATTTCTTCCTCTTCTGATATATTCACATTTTTTGAACGCAGTACTTGCACAGCCATTTGCATTAAATGCATACATCCCAATGCATGATGAAAACGAGTATGTTGTGCACCAGGATAAACCAAATAAGAAACTCCCATCTGGCAGATTCTTCTTAATCTTTGAAAATAAGGATGCTCTATTAAATCATATAATAGACTATTAGGAATAGATATAAACCCATAAATTGGGTCATTTAATATTTTTAACTTATTGATAGTTACCAAAAGGATAAGTTTTAAACAATTACTTACAAATATAACAATATAATAAAAAAGTCCTCTCTTTTCTTTCATAAAAAGAGAGGACTTTTTTTATAATTATCAATTCTTATTAGTCTTCTAATTCAATTTGAAAAGAATCTAAGAAGCGTACTGATTTTTCAATATCATAATGTAAAATACGATCTTCACCAACAAAAGAAACTTCTTCTCTGTATGCTTTTACAAATGCTTCAATGAACTCACTTGATTTAGCAGGACGTCTAAAATCTAAAGCTTGAGCTGCATTTAGTAATTCAATCGCCAAAACACGCTCCAAATTATCTACGATACGCAATGCTTTAGTAGCTCCATTAGACCCCATACTCACGTGATCTTCTTGTCCATTACTTGACACGATGCTATCAACACTTGCTGGAGTAGCCAATTGTTTATTCTGACTTACAATGCTTGCTGCTGTATATTGAGGAATCATAAACCCTGAGTTCAGCCCTGGATCAGACACCAAGAAAGGAGGTAATCCTCTTAATCCTGAAATCAATTGGTACGTTCTTCTTTCTGAGATACTTCCCAATTCAGCCATTGCAATTCCTAAAAAGTCTAAAGCTAAAGCTAAAGGTTGTCCATGGAAATTTCCTCCTGACACAATAATATCTTCTTTATGGAAAATGTTTGGATTATCTGTTACAGAGTTAATCTCTGTCTTAAATACGCGATTCACATATCCTATTGCATCTTTTGATGCACCATGTACTTGAGGAATACATCTAAAAGAATATGGATCTTGCACGTGTTCTTTTGGACGACCAATTAATTCTGATCCTTCCAAAATTTCATTAAAGAATTGTGCTGTTTCAATCTGTCCTTTATGAGGGCGTACATAGTGAATTAATTCGTTAAATGGTTCAATTCTACCGTCAAACCCTTCTAATGATACTGCACCAATTACGTCTGCTAAATAAGACAAACGCATCGCTTTAATCAACACATAGCATCCATAAGAACTCATAAACTGTGTTCCATTCAACAGTGCTAATCCTTCTTTTGATTTCAACTTAATAGGTTCCCAACCAAATTTAGCTAAAACCTTATGAGCTGGCTGACGGAATCCATCACAATAAACTTCTCCTTCACCAATCAAAGGTAATGTTAAATGAGCTAATGGAGCTAAGTCTCCAGATGCTCCCAACGACCCTTGGTTGTACACTACTGGTAAAACGTCATTATTATAAAAATCAATCAAGCGCTCAACTGTTTCCAATTGCACACCTGAATTACCATAACTCAATGATTTAACTTTCAAAAGCAACATAATCTTCACTATTTGCGCTGGTACTAATTCTCCAGTACCACAAGCATGTGATTTCATTAAGTTTTCTTGAAGTTTGCTCAAGTTGTCATTATCTATCTTTACATTGCAAAGCGAACCAAATCCAGTATTAATACCATAAATTGGTGTTGCTTGTGTTTCCATCTTTTTATCTAAATACAAACGACAGTTTTCTATATTGGCACGTGCCTCTTCTGATAATTGTATTTTTTGACCTTGAGTGATAATCTCATTTAATTTTTCAATCGTAAATACATCTGAACTAATGTAATGTACTGTATCCATAATTTTGTAGGGGTATATATGTAATTATCTAATAAATACTAAATTGTTGTTCTTCGAATGCTCTTCACTAAAACCATAGCCTTCGATATTAAATCCTTTTAATCCTTCTATATCCTCAATATTATTATCAATGATATAACGCACCATCATCCCTCTTGCTTTTTTTGCAAAAAAACTAATCACCTTCAACTTTCCATCTCTCAATTCTTTAAAATCAGGTGTAACCAAATTAGCTTTCAAAACTTTCTTATCAATAGCACTAAAATATTCTGTACTTGCCAAATTAACCAATAGTTCTCCTTTTTCCATTTGTTTATTTAAGGCATTGGCTACAATTGGTTTCCAAAATTCATATAGATTTTTAGAAGTCCCTACAGCCATCTTAGTTCCCATCTCTAAGCGATAAGGTTCAATACTATCAAAAGGCTTTAACAAACCATATAATCCTGATAAAATACGAAGTTTTTGCTCTAAAACATCTAATTTATCAGTCGTTAGAGAATAAGCATCTAACCCTGCATATACATCTCCATTAAATGCATACACCGCTGGTCTAAAGTCAGCTTTATTTCCCTTATTTTGTTTAAATGTACGATCTTGATTGCGTTGCCAATTCAAATCAGACAAGGCAGTTGATATTTTCATTAAATCACCAAGATCTTGAGGTGTTTTAGTTTTTAAAACTTCATTAATTACCTTTGCTTCTTTCAAAAAATCTGGTTGACTTTCCTTTGTTGTAGGCAACGCAGTAGTGTAGTCCAAACTCTTTGCAGGTGATATTACAATCTTCATAATTTTCTTTTTTGCTTTCCAAATATAACGCAACTTATTCTATATTCATATTTTTCTCTTAAGCCTTTTATATGTTCAAACAGACATTAACATTATTTTTAAGAATTAAATTACTGCTATAACAATTTATCCATTTTTATTCTCTTCCCTTTAAAGAAAATACAATGTATTTACTTTTCGCTTTTAATCTACCCTCTTAAGAAGTACTACAAACCTTTTATTTTCATCTCATTGTAAGCATAGTGCAATTATTATCCAAGTATAGTTTAAGTATTATTTTTTAAGGTTCTTATACTTACACTATGCTTACACTATGCTTGCACTATGCTTACAGTAATATTAAAACCAATCGATGACCATCAAGAAACAACTTATTAAACGTTACTTCCTTGTCATTACTAATTCTCTTAAAATAGCAACCTGTTTTTTTAGTTTAACTGCTTTCCTCCAGATTCAGAAGTAGCCTAATACGACACACTACTTTTATGTTCTATACCGCTAATTAATAATTAAGCTTTTGCACCCTATCTTCTCGTTTCATTGAACAACACCAATAGAACAATAACTCTTTAAAAAATTAATCTTTTACTAAATGACATCATTTTTGAATACACGCAATAAAAAACAAAAACTATCATACATTATCCACTCAAAACCAATGATTTTACTAAGCTGTAGAAAATTATTGGCTCTTTTTTACAGGTACAAAAAAAAGTCTTTCCAAAATGGAAAGACTTTTTAAATTTCTCTGTTTTTTCTTAATACCCTTTAGCAACATCATCTCCTCTCGGATCAGCTCCTGCTTGGTAACTCCCATCTTTGTTAACCAAAATACCTTCTACTCTTCCATAAGGTTTACGCTCCTTCAATAAATATCCTTTCTGTTCCAAACCTTGTCTAACCTTACCATCAATTGCGTTAGGTTCATAATCAACCTGGTCTGGCAACCATTGGTGATGAAAACGAGGTGCAGCAACAGCCTCTTGCATATTCATACCAAACGCTGTTACATTCAAAATTGTTTGAAACACAGAGGTAATAATAGTAGATCCGCCTGGTGTACCCACGACCATATACAATTTTCCTTTCTTTTCAATAATTGTTGGCGACATAGAACTCAACATACGCTTATTCCCTTCTATTGCATTTGCCTTTCCTCCTATCAATCCATACATATTAGGTGTCCCTGGTTTTACTGAAAAATCATCCATCTCATTATTAAGCAAAAAACCAGCTCCTCCGACAATTGTTTTTGAACCATATGAATCATTCAAAGTAGTTGTAGCAGAAACTGCATTTCCCCATTTATCCACAACACAATAATGTGTAGTCTCATCACTCTCATGGCCTGTCAATTCCCCAGCCTTAATTACACTACTCTTAGTTGCTTGCTCAAATGACATAGATTGCATACGCTCTACGTTATATGCTTTAGTTGTTAATTGTTTTTGAGGAACTTTCCAAAAATCAGGATCTCCTAAATGTTCCGCGCGGTCAGCATACACTCTACGCTCTGCTTCTACCATTACCTGAACTGTTTTTTCAGACTGAAAACCCCATTTTGTTAAAGGATATTTTTCTATAGATTGAAACAAAGCAATCAACGCAATACCTCCACTACTTGGAGGAGGCATCGAAATCACCTTCATCCCCATATATTCCCCTACAATAGGAGTACGCCACACTGCTTCATAATTTTTCAAGTCGGCCAAAGTCATCATTCCATTGCCACGTTGCATCTCAGAAACAATTAATTCGGCGGTTTTCCCTTCGTAAAACCCTTTTCGTCCCTCTTTTTGTACGCGTTTTAATGTTTCAGCCAAATTACTTTGTATAAGTAGATCTCCTGCTTTCCACGTCTCTTTTGTTGTTAAAGCTGTACCTTCTGTACTGTACTTGACAAAAGCTTCATGATATTTTGTCAATTCTACTGCTTGTTTTTCTGTTATAACAAAACCTTTAGCTGCTAAATCTATCGCAGGCTGAACCAAATCTACCCAAGGCAATGAGCCATATTTTGCATGAGCTTTTACCATTCCATCTATTGTACCAGGTACTCCACTGGCCAAAGCACCTCTCATGCTTAATTCTGTAATAGCTTTTCCATCTCCTCCCCAATACATATTTTCTCTGGCTTGTGCAGGTGCCTTTTCTCTATAATCCAAAGCATCTACTTTTCCTTTTGCATCTCGATACACCATAAAACCTCCACCTCCAATATTACCTGCATTGGGATAAACTACTGCCAAAGCCAATTCTACAGCAACAGCTGCATCAATGGCATTACCACCTTTTTTAAGTATTTCAACTCCTACTTTACTTGCCTCTGGATGTGCAGACACAATCACTCCGTTTTTAAATGATTCTGGAGTTTGTGCAAAAATTTGCCATGCAGTACCACAAAGAATAAAGGCTGTTAAAACTATTTTTCTCATATTTTCTATTTATCCTTACAAAGTAAAAACATTTTTTCTGTCATAAAAAAAGCTTCAAGAGAAATATCTCTTAAAGCTTTTACTTGTTTTTAACTGTTAGTTCTTAAAATAATTTGAGAATAAAACCACTTGGTTTGTCAACACTACAGACCAATAAGCAGTGTCATGCTTCCCTAATTGCTCTATATAAATATGTGGTACTCTGTGCTCTACTAATCTCTGATGAAAATCTTGGTTGAGACGTAACAGAGGATCTTCTGTACCACAATCCACAACATAGAATTGGTTACTTTCTTTCATTCTATCAATCTTATACTTTGTTTTAAAAGTATTCGCTACTGTTTCCAAAGGACCTAATACTTGATCTATCTGATACTTTTTATACAATTGTTCAAATGCAGAAAAATCTAATGCTCCACATACACTTCCTACTGCTCCAAACACCGTATGATATGTTACACCGATATTGATAGCTCCATAGCCTCCCATACTCCATCCGATTATCCCTCTATGCTCTTTATCCTTTTTGGTAGCAAAATTTGAATCAATATACTCTACTAATTCTTTCCCTATAAAAGTTTGATATTGCGAATCCTTTTTTAAAGGACTATCTACATACCAACTGCTATAATTTCCATCTACCAAAACAAAAATAGTTTGCGTTTGATCTGCTAAGGTTGCTACATTTGGAAAATCACTTAACAGTGTGCGTTCTGCATTACCACTAAATCCATGTAAAACATATATTGTATTAAATGTTTGACTGTTTCCCTTGTCAGGATGAACAATAACAATAGGTAATTCTTTCTTCATTGAAAGACTATAAACTTGTTCTCTTTTTATTTCAGCAGAAAAAATGCTTGTAAAGAAAAAAAGAAACAACATACTAAATAAATACTTACTATTCATATTTTTCACTTTTATGCCCTACTATAGTCCGCGATACTATAATGGTCTGTTATAAAATTTCTCTACGAAAGTAATTCTTATTTAACCGTTATTTCTTTACATATGTTGACTTCTTACTTTATCTACTTGATTAAATACATCAACAGTATCTATCAATAACTTATCTTTTTAACTCTCTCAAAATATCTTGAGCTGGCATTACACCTGTATGTTTCCACAAAACATCTCCTCGCTGAGAGACCAATACCATAGTTGGCACAGCTCTAACATAAAATTCTGCTGCCAGTTCTGAATCAACATCAACATCAATACGCTTTAATTCTACTTGTTCTGTTATTGCATCCATTGAATCGTCTATTATACGAGACAGCATTTTACAAGGACCACACCATTCGGCGAAAAATTGTAACAATACGGGCTTATCTGTTTCTTTTAAAATGTCTTCTAATTTCATTTTCTATCTAATTAAATTGAACAACACAAAGTTAGACCTCGCTTCTTCATTTTATCTAAGACTCATGGTAGACAAAATAGCACATTACACATATACAATAAAAAACCTATCTAATGATTTAGATAGGCTTCTACAAATAAACTTAAAAACTGAGTTACTATTCAAATATACGTACTCTATTCACTACTAACCTCTATGATTACAATCACTCAATTCAAAATTAAAATCGAAAAGAAACAGCATTAATCTTAGCTTATACAAACTATAAAACAATGGCGTGTTGTTATACAATTAATGCTGTTTATGTTTTTTTCGATAGTGTAAAGGAGTTACCCCTGTATGTTTTTTAAAGAACCGACCAAAATAAGATTCTTCAGTAAAGTTCAAATCCATAGCAATCTGAGAAACGGTATAATTAGTTTGTATCAATCTTGACTTGGCTTCTTCTATCAATACTTTGTGTATATAGGCACTGGCAGACTCACTGGTTACTTCTTTAACTACATCATTCAAATAATGAGGATGAACATGTAGTAATGTAGCAAAATCACTTACTTGCTTAACCTCTATTGCTTTTTGATTTACCAACAATTGAAACTTAGCTACCAATTGTTCTTTTCGCGATAATACAAAAGGTGTTTTAGAATCTTTATGGTTATAAATACGCTCTGCTTCAAGTAAAATAATATTCAAAAACATGCGAACCAACAAATCGTCATTGAATGTTTTTTTCTGTGCTTTTTCATTTTGTAATTTCCAAAACAGATGTTCCATCATACTTGTTTCTTTTTCAGACAAGTTCAAATAAGGTTGTTGCCCTACTTGAAAAAACGGAAAACTATTAAGTTTTATCTGATGCTTCAAGCAAAGAAGAAAATAATCTGAGTCAAATAAACACATCACTCCTTTTAAATCTTCGCTCCATCGTTCAATCAAATGCAATTGATTTTCTGCAACAAAGTACATCTGATTGGCTTCAAACACATATTCTTTGTGTCCAATCATTTCTTCCATTCTACCTTGTGTAATCAAGACCATCATATAAAATTTCTTACGGGTTTGACTTCCAAAAAAATGATTGGGAAAAGCTTGTAAGTCATCTAATGAGAAAATTTCTAAAAACCCCTCTCCCGTATTATATTTAAAAGTGCTACACTCTATACATTGAAGCGCCTGCTCTTGCTCTGGAAAATGTAATTGTATAAATTCTTGGGGCGTTTTGATATCTTTAATCAATTGCTCTTCATTCATGCGATTTAGTAGTTCTTAGTAGTTGACCTTAAAGTAAAGGTAATGGATATTTTGACCAAATTCTCAATTATTATATTAACGCATTTAATACGATACCTGCAACATATAATCCAATTCCATAAATAGCATGTGTCATTAAACTTCTCATACGAGCAACAGTAGGTTTTGGTGTTTTTGATGCTGCTATTCCAAAACCAAAAGCTGGTTGCATCAGAAAAAAAGGAGCTATTGTAGTCAATATTCCGACCAGAAAAGCAGGGATAAAAGTAGGGTGTGCTACCCATTCAATACCCGATACTATTAATAATACAAAAGCAAATGTTATACCTATCAAATAATGAGCGCTCCACCCTATTATTCGTTCTCCTTTTATAGAAGGAGTTAGCAATATATTGTTATGTGTAAACTGTCCTTCTTTAAAATAACCAATCCATCTTCCTAAAATAGCGTAATCCAATGAAGGAATATTAAATACTTTTTTATTTACCAAAGCATATAGATCCATAAATAATGTTGCTCCTATTCCTACAAATAAGGCATATGCTATCATTGTTATACTTACCGACATAATCTGTGTTTTATAATTACATGACAAAATTAGGACGCTTTCTTCTTTTTGTTCTTAAACGATTAGTAGGTAAAATAGCACAAATCACAGTAAAGTAAAAAAACCAAGCCTTTTGCTTGGGTTTTAGTTCTTTTTACAGGTTTAATTCTTTTCTAATACGACTTACCTGCGTTGGGGTTACTCCCAAATAAGAAGCAATATGATGTTGTTTTAGTCTATTAAATAACGAAGGCTGTTCTTGCAATTGTAAGTAACGTTGTTTGGCGGTTTCGCTTTTCAATGAAATTTCTAAAGGTTCTTTAGCAACAATCCAATTGTCTTCAATATAACGAATGTGATACATCGCTAAATCAGGAAACTCTTCCAACATTCTTCTATAAGTACGAACAGGGTAACGAATTACCTCACAATCTTCCAAGGCGACAATATTAAAACTACTCGGTTTTTCCAAAATAGTAGCAACTGTAGCAGTAACTACACTTTGCTCCTCAAAAAACATTTTATAAATACTGTCTCCCTTCTCATCATCAATGTAATATCCTAACAACCCTTTTTTGAGATAAAAAACATAATTGCATAGTTCTCCAGCTCTCAGTAAAAAGTCATTCTTAGTATAACTCATCTCTTCACAAATTGAATCAAACGAATCAATTGTTTTGTCTGAAAGAGGATAATACGCAAGCATTCCTTTTATTAATCCATTCATATATAGCCTTCTTTAACTTGATATATATTCTTTTGATACAAAGTCAGTAAGCCATACCCCATTGGCAGATTGGAAAAATATAAGACCCTCTTTATGCATTTTCCCTGTCAAAACGGTTAAGACTTTTACCTTTCCATGACGTCCTCCTACAGCTATAGCTGTTTCTTTATCCTGACTTAAATGAACATGTTGTCTGCTCATCTTCTTTATCCCTTCTTTTTTTATAGCTTCCAAAAAACGTTCTGCTGTTCCGTGGTATAAGAACTCTGGAGGTACAACTGCTTGTAATTCCAAATCTATATTAATTGAATGTCCTTGATTTGCTCTTATTTTAGTTCTTGTCTCATCAAAAGAATAACGTTGTTTATTATTTGTTTCTACAATCTCATCTAATTCTTTTCTTGAAAATACAATACGGTGTTTTCCACACTTTTGTATTAACTCTTCAACATCTGCCCAACCATTCTCATCCAATACAACACCTATTTTGCTTGGCTCATGTCTAAGTATTAAACTTAAAAACTTCCCTATTGTTTTCTTTTTCCCCTCATCCATAACTCACTTATTTATTTGATACAAAGATAAACAATACCATAAAAATAACCCCAGAATAAACAACTGATAGAAAGCGTCTATTCTGGGGAATTATTATATGCTATCCAATATATTTCTATTGTTCAGTTATTGCTTCAACATATCCTTGTAAACCAAACCAATATTTATCTTTATATAAACGATATGAAGCTTCTAATCTATTGTTATACAAACTCAACGTATTATAAACCTCTTTAGAAGCTGCTCTAAAATCTTGTGTTGCCAAATACAAATTGCGTTCTCCTCCTCCTGTTTCTCGAGCTACGGTTAATACTAATCCAGATTCACTTAACAAATCTTCTATCTCATCCATTAAAGCAACATCTTTACTATTGGGCATTCCACTTCCTTCTGTTTTATAAGGTATATCTATTCGTATAACCCATGGATACGACATTTTTTTCTCCCAAAGTAGAAAAGTCTTATTCAGCGTTACTAAATATACTCCATCTTCATTACTCATTTCCATTACAACATAGTTATCTAAATCGCTATCGCGTTTTATGCCATCATATTTCTCTACAAACTCTTTTGATCTAAAGTTCAAATAATCTTCTAATTTGGAAATAGGTATAAGTTCTCCTTCTATAGCGTCTTGTCCTCTCACTTCCAAATGATCTATTTCTGTCATTGTAAGCATTTCCCCAATATAATTGTCTAAGAAAATGTATAGTGCATTTCCTAATTCATCTTCGTTTTCTGGAGTATATGCTTCCACAATAAAGCGCAAGGCTATATAATCGGGATACCCTTCTTTTAACAAAGGAACGAATGAAATAGTATCTTCACTTAATTCAAAGTCTCCCATTCTCAAAGCAATTCCTTTGCTTGCATTTTTACAAGCCAGAAAACTCCAACCTTCAATACTTGGAGCACATGCAATAAAATCTTCAACAAATGGAACAGCCTTTAACACTCCATCTGGTGTAACGATAAATTCAGTTGCACTGCCAGGTCTGCCTCCAGCTAACATATTAAAATTAGGATTTAATGCCTTTAATTTAGGAGCAATGACTTCTATAAAGTTATCAACTACATTATCCTGTGTTTCAATTATGGTTTTAAACTTCTTTTCATTTTGAGCAAACCAATTCCAAAACTTTTGATACTCTTTTTCTATCTCAAGTGTTTCAATTTCTTTCACTTGATTGCCAAACAATTTTTTCAAAAAACTCATAAGCTTATTTTTTACTACTATTCAAAAGCTAAAATACAATATTATTTCTCTCTGTATAAACGGATAATATATTCCTTTTATTACCTCTATAATTTTCTCAAACCACCTTACCTTATTGAATTTTAAATAATTAAAATCTTATTTATACAAGTACTTTTCATCTACTGTCATATTCTACTCTTTATGATTTATTACATCACATCCACTATCGGACTAAAAAAAACCTTCCTTTAAACAGAAAAAGATAAGCAAGTGGCTTATCTTTTTCTGTTTACTTATCACTCAGTGCTTTCATAAAAGCAATAATATCTTGCATTTCTTGCATTGTTAAATCAAGGGGATCTTCTGGTAAAGTCTGACTTTCTACTTTAAGTCCTAATCCTATTCCACCACCTTTATTATAGAAATCCATTACTTCCTCCAAACTTGTGTATACTCCATTATGCATATACGGTCCGCTTTGTCCAATATTTCGAATAGTAGGCGTTTTAAATGAATATTTTAATTGTGCTAGATCTGTATTATAGATATATCTTCCTAAATCACTATCCAAAATTGTTCCTGCTTTATCTTGTGGTACACCTAATACTTCTTGTTCTGAATTAGTAAATTGAGGAGGAACAGTACCATTAAAAAGAGGTATAAAATGGCACGTTGCACACTGTCCTTTCCCTACAAATAAATTAAAACCTTTTTTCTCTTGATTTGTTAATGCCGTTTTATCCCCTCTCATATACAAATCGAAGCGTGAATTAAAAGTTGCAAGCGAGCGAATATAAGCAGCTAATGAATTTTCTAATTGCCATACCTCAATAGGTTCTTTTCTATTGTACACTTTTTCAAATTGTTTTCGGTATTTTTCTGATTTATTCAAATTCGCTACAATTTCACTTAGATTCCCATGCATCTCATCTTTATTTGTAATTACATCTGAAGATTGACTTTCCAAGGTTACACTACGCATGTCCCAAAACTGACCATGATAATAGGCTGCATAGTTTAATGATGGAGTATTACGCTTTAAAGGTTGTCCCTTCAAATCTAAAGCTGTTTTTAAGCCATCCGAATACCCTTTTTCTTTGTGATGACAATCTGCACAACTTCTAAAACTATCTTTAGACAATTTCTTTTCAAAAAATAGTTCTTTTCCCAATGCAACTTTTTTAGCTGTTGAATAATAAGTAGAATCAGGCATAAAAGCATTTAGATTAATCAAATCCTTGTCAAACAAAGAAGCTGCCGTTGCTTTCACTACTTGATTATCTTTATTAAATGCTATTCTTAACTCTTTTTGCAATTCAACTATTCCTTTCGCTAAAGGTTCTAAATGCTCTGTTATAAAAGTCAAGTAATCAAATGATTCTTTCTTTGGATTTTCTATACAAATTGTTATAGCTTGATCGAATCGAGGTAATAATTCTTGATATTTCTTTGTTTTACTCCAGGATTGATGTGTTGCAATAGCCTCTTTTACTCCTTTTAAACTTGCAGCTGCCTCTACAAACTGCAGTTTACTTACAGGAGTATCAAATCCAGTAATTCCCAAAGCCGTTATTTGAAAAATCTCTAATTTTAATGCCTCTAATACTTGACTATCAGTCATTGTAATTACTTCAAAGTTTTTGCGTATACTATTGGAAAAATTTTTCAATCGTTTAGTTTCCATAAGTAAATCACTTCTTTCCTCTTTTTGATCTATTGGATATAAAAACGTTTCTACAACTTGAAAACCTTGTGCTGGAATAAACTTGTTTTCATCTAAATCTAACTGATCTAATGCTGGCCCATTCATTGATTTATTTGTATGAGGTAAGAAATAAGACACTGCCCATTCTACCTCTTTATAAGCCAATCTACTCTTGACAAAGGCATCACGTATAGCCGTACTATCTTCTTTTTTAGAAACTACATCAATCATTTGATCAATTCTAATGTCTAAAGTATCTATTTTACCTAACAATAAAGTATTAAAAGTTATATCTTGGTATGTACTGTTTTTGTCTTTGCACCCCCATAAATTGCAAATAAGCAATAGGAAAAGTGTTATTTTGTATGTGTGTTGCATATATAATATAATAAACCTCAAGCACAAATAATAAATACTGTACTTGAGGTTATTAGCTTAAAATTCTGATTATCTTTCTACGTTGCGAATAATTACAACTTGTCCTCCTTCTTTATTTTTATTTACTCCTGCCTTATCAGCGTTAGCAAATTCATCTTTCTGCCAAGTATGCGAATGAATATTTACAGAGAATGTGTTTGGTACACCAATTAAATCAGAGATATCCTCCATTGCTCCAAATTCCCATGAACCAAACTTCTGTAATTGTCCTGATTGGTTATAATTCTTTTGCCATTCTGCATTATTTCTATCATGCTTCATATTCAACCATGGTTTATAAGTACCATCAGCTATTTTATATTGCCAAATATATGAATCATGTTTAGCATCAGCATAATACGAATCTCCATCTTCTTGAATGTAAACAAAATTTTCTGTTACACATAAGTTATCTGGATTAATCAAGTTATTGCCTGGGTTACTATCTCCTTCTGCAATAACAGATAATTTACCTGTTAGCATATTGTTTTTATCCAATAGTAACCTATATACACGTCCCCACATTGTGTATCCTTTTACAGGAGCTCCACCACTTGCCTGACCTGTAGCAGTAAAGTATATCTCATTTCCTTTACCTGCTCCTTTTCTATAATCAACATCTTCTACACGAGAAAAACGGATAACTCCTAAATCAATATTCTTTTGATTAATTTGCGCTCCCGTCATATCTTTTGCTCCAGGGATTTCTACAAACTCTACATCATACTGATTCCCTTTTGTCATATCCATTTCTGTATAACCACCCGATTTACGTTTCAAAGCATAAAGTTTTCCATTTTGTAAATCACCTTTATTACCAATATACATAACCAATTGACCTGCACTTTGATGACTTGAGCTATACCCTTGATCTTCTCCAATCATAATAATTGTCTTCCCATTAGATACATCTGTAGGTAATGGAACAGCATTCTCCATACTTGCTTTTCCTAAAGCTGGTAATACTCTATCTGTATTAGATTTCATAGCTGTAGAACCTAATGGGTCAATAGCATGTACCATACTCTCCTCACCTGATTCTCCTGCAGTTAAAAATACAGGACCAAATCCATGTACTTCAGGTTTTGCCAGGGTAGCAGAACACAATCTTGTAATACCTCCAATACCATCTACAATATACTCTCCTTTGACAGGTTTAAACGTTTTATCTAAATAAACACGAGAAACAGATTGCATAATCTCATGATTTGTAATCATTAAATACCCATCTCCTTTAGGGTCTTTCATAAATCCTGCTCCATCAGGTTGTCCTCCAAATACAAAATCAGGTGAATCCTTTAATTGATCTTCACTTGAAATAAGAGAAAAAATCTCTAACTTTTCAAAACCAGGCATTGCATATACAAACGCTGGTGTTTTTGAGTGATTTTTCAATTCTACAGAATTATTATTTTTTGAATCATCACTTGTTGAGTTGTCGTCGCTACAACCAACAATTACTGCTCCCAATACAAGGCTCATAGCCCAAGTAGATAGTGTGTTGTTAAATCTCATTACTTTTTTTAAGTTAATTAGTTTTAACAAACATACCCTCCCCATATAAGCAAAACATTAACAACTCATTACAAAACCATTATGAATCAACATACCCAATATTAAGAGAAGGCTACCAATGTTTAGAAAAGGTTTCTGATTACATATTATTTATAGTAGCTAATCTCTTACTCTCCTATAATAATAGTAGAGATTGTTCCTAAATATCACCCACTTGATAATTATGTTAATTTTAATATAATTTATTTTGTATATTGTATCACTATTACATCAAATAGGCAAATTTACTTCCAAAACAATTTGGAATAAAACAAAAAACAAATAAATACATCTAAAATATATTATCCTGAGTATACAATTTCAATTATAGTTGATTTTCTTTAAACACCTAAACAGAATGAAACAAAAACTACTCTCACTATTCATACTTACTTTACTTCCTTGTCTACAATTGTGTAGTCAAAACACCCCTACTTCCCCCCCAACCTATGATTGGGTATGGGCTGTTAGTGGTGGTGGACAGAAAAACATCAATGACAATAGATCAGCGTGGAAAGGACACTACCTTGACAGGGCAATTAATTTTGAACAGGTAGTAGATGTAAAAGTTGACAAAGACAATAACTCTTATATTTTAGCTATTATAGGGCAATCAAATACTCAATTCAATGGACAACCTATAGAGGTATACAACTATGAGGGGTTTAACAATTCAGCTTCTGATGTGCTACTTATTTCTTTAGATTGCAATGGAAATACCAGATGGACACAGGTAATTGGAGGAAGTGGATATGATTATGCCTATAGCATTGGGTTAGATAATAATGAAGGCCTATATGTAGGTCTTATTATTGAAAATGCTTATAGCTCTACTGAAGTCAATCCATATAACAGAATGAACAATTCTGTTCACTTTGACAAAACAACCCAGATGCCTTATGTTGAAAAAGCAGACAGATACAAGCCTCATCCAGGATTTAAAAGTTTAGCTTTAGCTAAATATAAAACAACTGATGGTAGTTTTCAGTGGGTACAATACCCTGAAGGTTTAATTCCAGAATACTCTCAAATAACAGGACATTTAGGAGGTCAAGTTAACAATATTACCTATTCTGCCAATAAAATAGTAACTGAAAATGATGGCACAACCCATTGGATGGTAGCTCTTAGACCTGGTACATACTTAAATGGTCTTATAAACATAAAAGAAACAAAACCTTTTTATTACTATCACGAATATTGGGTAATTGTCTACAATGCCAATGGAACTGTTAAACGAGCACTTAAAATGCCTCTTACCACTAATGATAATATGGTGCGCAATACAACAGATTCAACATATAATATAGCTGGTGAAATATTTCCTTTTCAAATTCAACCAAAACAACACTTTTGGTATGATTCCATAAAAAAACAATACTATTTAACTGGATACCTATATGAGAAGGGTTATGGTTTCAAAAACCCCTCTTTTGATGGTACACATATACCTGACGGAGGATATATTGTAGCTTTTGACACCAATGGAAAAAAACTTTGGAGAGTTTCTGCTAATGCAACATTGTATTTCGTACCTGGTGATGTAAAAACAGATCAACAAGGAGAGGTATACCTTACTGGTAATGTAGCTGGAAAATGGGATAATGACAAGCAAGTATATATAGAAGGCTACTTTGGTAACACTAAAATAAACGGGGAAAGTGGTAAAGCAACAACTATGAAATTAAATCCAACTAATGGAAAAATTGATTGGATCAACCTTAGCACTCCAAAATTAACTAATACTGGTACTGCTGATGGACTAACAAGTTCAGGAGAACGTTTAACAATTAGTAATACTGAAGTAATCGTTGCTTCAAGTGTTGGATCAGCAACATGGGATTCTTTTGATCCTGGAATGAATATTGGTGATTATTCAAACCCTGCTATTTTGCGATTCGATAAAAAGGATGGAAAAATTAAAGCACTACATAAAATAGAGGGAGTAAAAGTTGTACCAAGTGCTCTATTAGCTGTAGAAATGGATAAGGATGGGAACTTTATTACAGGTGGGTACTTCGCTTCTTCGCTATTTTACCAACATCCCAAAGTATCTATGCTTACAAACAAAGGGGGAAATGTTGATTTCTTTATTGCAAAACTTGCAGCTACTGACTGTGGAACTCCGGTTCTGTCTAATGATAAATGGGAAAGTATAAAGCCTAAACTATTTCCCAACCCTACAAAAAACAAAATATACTGGGCTTCTGAAGTAGATTGGAGATATTTTGAACTATATGATATTGCAGGCAAAACAGTATTAAATGGTGATGCTTCTACTTCGCAAATTGATTGTAGCAACCTATCAAACGGAACATACATCTTAGCCCTTTTTGATTATCAAGGACGAAGAGTAAATGAAAAAATTGTAGTTAATAAATAATTAAGTATCCTATTAATCAAGTAAAAAAACCTATATTTCGAATTGATTTATAGGTTTTTTTATAACCTCTTTCTTTTCTTTTTTCTCTTTATAGACTTATCAAAACTTAACTCTTCATAATCTATCTCTTGGTTATTGTTTAAAAGATTAAACAAAGATAGAAACTCATTATTATTAAAATCAGTAGTTTCAGAATATAAGTACTCAAACATTGGATGTAACTCATCAGCTTCATTAGTATTAGCTTGTTGAGAAGGTATTAAAATTGAACGAGGATAATCTTCTGTACTACTCCATTTTTGATTCAGTATATTAGCTGATAACTCTTTACCTAAATCAGAGCCTTTATAAACACTTTTTGAGTTGTGATCGATAAAAGTTACGCCATAGATTCGATTGTCTTTGTTTTGGAATAAAACAACGTTTATTCCATGATCTAAAAGCTCATCTTTAAATCCTTGTTGTGAATTTGTTGTGTTTAACGCTATCTCAATTGTATGTTTAAGATTCTCTTTATTGGGTGAGTTTTTTAGTTTTTCTTTTGAAGATTTAAAATGCTTTTCAAGCTCTTGATAGCTTGCATTTTTACCAAAAAATGAAGCCTTAAAAGGATTACTTACCTTCTCCCCTTTTTCGTTTATCGCAAAATATACTAAGCCCTGTTTAGTTTGTCCATTGTAAGATGCTTCTACCCTTTCTGCTCTGATATTAAATAGGAATAATAAAGCATTATAACTTGTTAGACTATCATACTTATAATACTTGGGTAGATATCGTATTACAGAAGCTATTTGAGCTTTTAGATTATGTTTGGTATAATCAATTGGCGTGAACTGAATTTGCTTGAATTCTTTTGTTTGATTTATAGAAGAAGTTAAATTAAACTGCTTTTCAATTTCACGACAAGCTTTCATTGATTTTAAATGATCATATTTATCATCAATTTTCTTCCCTTCTAAATCTGTGCAAACAGTAACGATGTGAATATGCTCTCTTTCTATATCACTGTGTTTATAGACAATATAAGGCTGATCTGTAAAGCCCATCGCCTTCATATACTGTTGAGCAATTTCATTTAAAGTCTCTTCCGTTAATTTATCATTTGGATTGGGATTCAAAGAAATATGTCGTACAACTTTCTCTGTCTTGTTATTTAAAAGTAGATAAGGTTCAAAATGTTTATAAAGTTGAGATATATAGTTTGAAGATTTATTTTGTTCAGGTAAGTTATTTGTAAACAAAATGGAGCCTTGTCCTTTATCAACTTTTAATTGATTGTAGGACAAAGCTCCAATAAGGTTACTTCCCTTACCAATCTTTGCTATCATAACTTATAGATTAGAATTAAGGTGTTTCTCTTCAAGCTCCTTGGTTAGTTTGATAATGTAATAACAAAGCTTTGATAAGTCCTTGGTATACTCTTCAAGTTTTGAGATAGAACGTCTCGCTCTATTTTCAGAGAAGTATTGGTTACATAACTTCACCATTTGATTATAGTTTACTCCAACTGCTCTAAATTGATTAAACAGTTTAGTTAGTAGTCCGTGATATTGCAAAGCAGCTACATCAACTTTGACTATTTTAACCTGTCTATCTAAGAGCATTGAAACAAGAAAGCTTGCTTTGTTTGTCATTCCTGATGATGTAAACAAAGCAAGCAGTCTCTCATTTTCAGATTCGGTGAGTCTAAAAACATGTCTGTATTTTTTAGGATTAGATTTTAGTTTTCTTCCTCCTTTGTTTTTAGTGGTAGTTGTCATAGTTACTTATCTTGATTTGAGTCAAAATAAGAAATACTTATATCACTATACCTCTAATGACTCTAAGTGGTTCTATTTGGAATTACATAGCAAACAATTTTGTATTAATCTACTTTGTCACAGATACCCAATCAACAAAATCACACAAGTCAATTAGTTCTTCTTGTTTTAGTTGGACTACAGTATTAGCGCTACCTCCTGCGGGATAGAGCACCTCGTGTTTTTTTAAAGATTCATCAAAGTAGATTTTGGTTGATTCTTTTACCTTAAAAGGACAGACTCCCCCTACTTGATGACCGACTAATTCTTCTACATCTTCATATTTAAGCATCTTGGCTTTAATACCAAAAGTATCTTTAAAAGTTTTATTATCAATTTTACTATTTCCTGATGCGACGACCAAAATAGCAGCTCCCTCTTCTGGGGCATAAAGCGTTATACTCTTTGCTATTTGGTCACTATCACAACCAATCGCAATTGCAGCTTCACCTACAGTAGCTGTACTCTCCTTAAATTCAATAAAACGATCTTCAAAGCCATTGCTTTTCAGATAGTCTTTCACTTTTAAATGGTTCATAATAATTAATATTGGTTTTTAAAAATAGAAATTATAATACAATTGACAAGTTTTAATAATGTAGACTTGTTATCAATGGAGGTCAAATAATACTACCTAGTGCCATTTCAATTAGTGTTCTTAAATCTACTTTTACTTTAAATCGTTAATCTTAATTACATTTATTATGCACTCAGAAGACGATTTAAAAGCGCTTGCTAAAATCTTAGCATTTATGCGAGCAGTAAGTATTATAATAATGCTTATGCACTTATACTGGTATTGTTATTCTTTCTTTTTAAACCTTGGAATAACACACAATGTTGTAAATCGAATACTGGTAAACTTCAACCGAACAGCAGGGCTGTTTTCTCATTTACTTTATACTAAACTTTTTTGTTTGGTTTTACTCTCTTTAAGCCTGTGGGGAGGCAAAGGCGTAAAACATGAAAAGATAACAGTATCTAAAATCATAGGTGTTTTTACAGTTGGTTTTAGTCTATTTTTTTTCAACTTCTTTTTACTTGATTTTGGATACTTTTGGAGCGTGATACTGTATATAGCAAGTACCTTCTTAGGCTATATTCTACTTTTGGTATCCGGTGCTTGGATTAGCAGACTCCTAAACGACAACCTTATGCAAGACGTGTTTAATTTTGAAAATGAGAGTTTTATGCAAGAGACTCGTCTTATTGAAAATGAATACTCTGTTAACCTTCCTTCAAGGTTCTACTACAAAGGCAAATGGAACAGCGGTTGGATAAATATCGTTAATCCATTTCGGGCAACAATTGTACTTGGTACTCCTGGTTCTGGTAAATCCTATGCTGTGGTAAATAACTTTATCAAACAGCAAATTGAAAAGGGATTCTCGATGTATATTTACGATTTTAAGTTTGATGATTTATCAACTATAGCTTATAATCACTTGTTATTACACAAAGATAAATACGCTATTGTTCCCAAGTTCTATGTTATAAACTTTGATGATCCAAGTCGCAGTCATCGTTGTAATCCGATTAACCCATCGTTTATGACTGATATATCTGATGCTTATGAATCTGCCTATACCATCATGCTTAACCTTAACCGCTCGTGGATACAAAAACAAGGTGACTTTTTTGTGGAATCTCCAATCATACTCTTAGCAGCTATTATATGGTTTTTGAAGATTTACCAAAATGGAAAGTACTGCACTTTTCCTCATGCTATTGAACTCCTTAATAAAAAATATGCTGACGTATTTACCATCCTTACCTCCTATTCAGATTTAGAGAACTACCTCTCTCCTTTTATGGATGCATGGGAAGGTGGAGCACAAGACCAATTACAAGGGCAAATAGCTTCTGCCAAAATACCACTGTCTCGTATGATATCACCTTCCCTATACTGGGTAATGACAGGGGATGATTTTACTTTGGATATTAATAATCCAGCAGCACCTAAAATACTATGTGTAGGAAACAATCCTGATCGCCAAAACATTTACTCTGCTGCTCTTGGGCTTTATAACTCACGTATTGTAAAACTAATCAATAAAAAAGGACAACTTAAAAGTTCAGTAATTATTGATGAGTTACCTACTATCTACTTTAGAGGTCTTGACAATCTTATTGCCACAGCTCGTAGTAATAAAGTAGCAGTGTGTTTAGGATTTCAAGACTTCTCTCAGCTTAACAGAGATTACGGAGATAAAGAAAGTAAGGTAATTCAAAACACAGTTGGAAATATCTTCTCAGGTCAAGTTGTTGGAGATACCGCTAAAGCACTATCAGAACGCTTTGGCAAAATACTTCAAAAGCGACAAAGTATATCCATTAATAGAAACGACCGTTCTACCTCCTTCTCTACCCAGCTTGACACACTTATTCCTGCTTCTAAGATATCTACCCTTACCCAAGGGATGTTTGTGGGAGCTATCTCGGATAATTTTGATGAACGTATCGAGCAAAAGATATTTCACTCGGAAATAGTAGTTGATAATGAAAAGGTATCTCAAGAAATGAAAGCCTATAAAAAGATACCTCAGATAACTTCTTTTTTAGATGCTAAGGGTAATAATACTTTAGATGAAACGATTCAAGTCAATTATAAGCAAGTTAAATTTGATGTTGAGTCTATTATTGAATCAGAATTAAAACGCATTGAAAACGATCCTGAATTGGTTCATTTGATTAATAAGAAGAAATGATTTAATCTATCTAGCTAAATATGCTAAAGGTGTCTGCCCTGTATAGGATTTAAACTCTTTTAAAAAGTGATTATAATCGTAGAAGCCATGAGTGATAGCTAAAGCCAATAGATCGGATGAATCCTTTTGCATATTCAGGTAAGCTCTCATAAAACGATGCATACTAATATATTCTTTAGGTGTAAAATGTAAGTGCTTAGAAAAATTACGCTCTAACCATTTGTAATTTACACCTAATATTTTTGTTAACTCCCCTACTGTGATTAATCCTTGAGAATCCTCTATTATTTGAATAGCTTGATCTAAAGAATCTAAGTTAGTATCACAAACTATACAACTATTCAAATAAGAATCAAGGTATTTAATTCTTTCTTCTATTGACTCTATTGAAAAAAAATGATCTATAATCTTATTACTTAAAAAATCTTCTATAGGGAGTAATCCTTGACTTATTGCATTGTTTAATTCAGCACTTGTTATCTGAGTAAAAACCTGAGGTTTAAATCGGATAACAAGTAAATATTCAAAATCTCTAGGATAACTAATAAAGACTTTCTTTTGTAGTCCTTTATCTACCCAACCAGATTCAAATATCATCTCTTTTAACTCAGTATTAATCTTTACACTATCTTGTCTTTTAGCAAACAAAATAATGCTAGGGATACCATCATTAAACATCCACTCTTGTTCTACTAAATCACCTTGTGTATATAAATAATATCCCTCAATAGCTCTACTATTTTGCTTTGAAGCATAACGTATTACTTGGCAAGTACTTTCGATACTGCTTTGATTGTCAAGAATATGTTTTAATAGATTAATTGGCATAATAAGGCAAATATACAGTGATTATTCTTCTTGAAGTCAATTTTAGTATGTCTAATTTTTACTATGTAAGTTATCCTACCACAATTACTTTTGCTAATAAAAATGATTATACAAACCGCTCAAGAACTTGAGCATATGCAGCAAATAAGTAATATTGTAGCCACTACCCTACAACAAATGATTACTTACACCAAAGAAGGAATGACAACAAAAGAAATTGATCTTTTTGGTGAGAGAATACTTAAATCCTATGGCGCTAACTCAGCTCCTTTTGTCACCTATAACTTCCCTGGATGTACTTGTATTAGTGTAAATAATGAAATGGCTCATGGTATTCCATCTGATAGAATACTACAAAAAGGAGATGTTGTAAATATTGATGTATCTGCTGAATTAAATGGATACTTTGCAGATAATGGAGCATCTATTGTTATTGGAGAAGACATTCACTCCAATCAAAAATTAGTTGACACTTCAATAGAAGCCTTGTATAAAGCCATCTCAATTATCAAAGGAGGAGTTAAGATAAATGAAGTCGGACGAATAATTGAACAAACAGCAAAAGCTAATGGATTCAAAGTAATCAATAATTTAGGTGGCCATGGTATTGGTAAAAGTTTACATGAAGAACCTGATTGCATCTTGAACTATTACGATAGATTTGAAACTAGACGTTTTAGAAAAGGTAGTGTTGTTGCCATAGAAACATTTATCTCGACCAATTCAACATGCATCTATACCGCTAAAGATGGTTGGACATTCTTATCTAACAATGCAGGATATTGTGCACAACACGAACATACAATACTTGTAACAGATGATAAACCCATTATACTAACAGCAGAGAATGGTATTTTTAAAGACTACAATAAAGCATAAGTAAACCTCCCTATTCATTACCTCCCCAATTATACTTAAGTAAAACCTTATCTATTTTTTAGATAGGGTTTTTATTTTTTATCAATTATCTCACTAAGCTAGGTAACACTTCGCGGTTCGCTTTCAAAAAATTCCCCCATAAATGCTTGACCTTGTCTTCGCTTTATTGCGTTGCTTTTTGAGCTTGCTTAAGCATTACCTGTAGCTGCTCCATAATTAATTTAAAAATATAATATTATGGAATCTACAGTTTTAAACAGCAATTGGTTAGTGGCATCAGAGATAGAACTAATCTACAAGTCAAAGGTTAAAGCGTCTGAAAGACCAAGAATTGACTCTTCTTACTCCGCTTTTGAAATAGCTTTAAAAGCTTGGGATGAAAATAAAATTGAACTATTAGAGCAATTTAAAGTACTTATGCTTTCAAACAATAATAGAGTACTTGGTGTACTTGAGATATCATCAGGTGGTATTACTGGAACTGTTGTTGATCTAAGATTGATATTTGCAGCTTTACTAAAAGCAAAAGCAACTGCTTTTATCTTAGTACATAATCATCCCTCTGGGAAATTACAACCAAGCGATGCAGATAGACAAATCACTCAAAAGATTAAACAAGCAAGTCAAATACTTGATATTGCTCTTTTGGATCATTTAATAATAACTTCTGAGAGTTATTACTCTTTTGCAGATCAAGGCGTCTTATGACGCTTTTATCTTTTTATATCTCTTAATAGAATTTATAATTCAAAAGGGAGATCTAATAAATCTCCCTTTTTGATTATTCTAATTATTTTTAAGTGAAGCCATATCAATTACAAAACGATATTTCACATCACCTTTTAATAAACGATCATAAGCTTTATTAATATCTTGCATTTGAATAAGTTCAATATCAGAAGTAATATTGTATTTTCCACAGAAATCAAGCATTTCTTGTGTTTGTTTAATACCACCGATTAAAGATCCTGAAAAACTAATTCTATTTAATATCAAACTAAAAGCAGATACAGGAAGTGGATGCTCAGGTGCACCTACAAGAGTTAACCCTCCATCTCTTTTAATTAGTGATAAATATGCATTAATATCATGTTGAGCAGACACACAATCTAAGATAAAATCAAGTGTTCTAGCATTGTTTTTCATTTGATTCGCATCTGTTGATAAGACAACCTGATCAGCACCAAGACGCTTTGCATCTTCTACCTTTGATTGTGAAGTTGTAATAACAACTACATAAGCTCCCATTGCTTTAGCTATTTTAACAGCCATATGTCCTAATCCGCCGATTCCAACAATCCCTACTTTTTTACCAGGACCTACATTAGCATGTCTTAAAGGTGAAAAAGTAGTTATTCCTGCACACAAAAGCGGAGCTGTTGCAGCTAAATCTAAATTCTTAGGAACACTTAATACAAAATCTTCATCCACTACAACACTTTCTGAATATCCTCCAAAAGTTTGCATATTTAAGTGTTTGTCGTGACTATTATACGTTTGAATATTATCATGTTCACAATACTGCTCAAGACCTTCTTTACAGCTATCACACTCACGGCAACTATCTACCATACATCCCACTCCAACTAAATCTCCTACTTTATATTTAGTAACTCCGCTACCAATCTTCACAACTTTACCTACAATCTCATGCCCAGGTACATTCGGATATTGTGTACCTCCCCACTCATTTCTAGCTGTGTGAAGATCTGAGTGACATACACCACAATATAAAATATCAATCTCCACATCTTTTGCCGTCACTTCTCTACGGCTAATATTCATTTGTTTTAAATCTGCCTCAGGTGCTTGTGTACCAAATGCTTTTACATTTTTTGTATTCATCTTTTCAAGGTATTTTTATTAATATAGTTTTAATGGTTTTATACTTTTGTCAAACTGTTGCAAAAATAAGGCGTCCTTAAAATAATGACTTTATTAGAAAGTTCAATTTACTTTTGCTAGAAGCTCATTATTTATTAAACCTCTGTTGGAGATATGCCATATTGCTTTTTAAAAGCAGTTGAAAAATGAGAAGGGTTTTTAAAGCCTACTTCCATATACACATCCTGAACTTTTTCTCCTTTTTCTTTTAGCTTAATATAGGCTGATTCTAGTCGTTTTTGTATTATCCACCTTTGAGGTGTTAGATTACTTATTTTCTTAAAATCTCTTTTAAAAGTTGCTAGGCTTCGACCAGTATATGTTGCAATTTCATCCATCGTTAACTCATCCATATAATGATCTTTTAAAAACTCCATGATATCAATTTTCCAAGGCTCGGTAAAATCAAATAATAAGGGATAAAATATATCTGAGTTATTAAGAAGAGCATAAATACCTTCAAGTAATTTTAAATGAATAACCTGATCTGAAGGCTTAATATTTTGGTTAAAATATGGAGTTAAAGACTCAAATAAACTTGTTATATCTGCTCTTTGCTCTATTGAAAATACATTTTTATCAGATATAGTAACTCCCTTAGGAATATCACTCTTTTTTAACTTACTATAAAACTCTCTAAGAACATTTCTATTGAAGGTTAATGATATTCCCTTATAGTTATCTTTCCCTTTATTATTTTTATACATTGTAAGTTGATGATTGCGTCTTATAAAAACACATTGCCCAGCTCCAACCTTGATTTTCTTGTTTCTATCTTCTATAATTTGCTCACCTGAATAAACATATACTAAGACATGTTCTGGCGTAGCATGAATACACTTCTGATTATTATCTGTATAACAAGAAAGAAATATACCTGAGTAACTAATTGTTTGTAAGGTATTACCTGTTTTCATTTTGTATCATTTTCTAAATATAAAGATACATAATATCTGTTTTATTACTTTACTATAAGGCTCATTTACCTTTTCTTAAAAGCTCACCTAACACAAGAAACTTATATACTGATTATCACTTATCACATACTAATATCTTCTGTAACTAGTATTCTTAAAACTCTCATACCTTGTTAAGATTACATTTTTATTGGTATAACCATTTCAACTTAAGCTCTGGTATTTCAAAAGGCAAAGTTTTTTAGAATTAACTTTTTCACTCCTCTATTTTTCACAAAGGCTATACCTTTTATTGTGAAGATTCTTTTAAAAAGATAACTATATATAATAAGCTATAAATACAGCTATATATTTTTATGAAAAATGAATTGGTAAGATATTATTGTTATTTTTGGCTAAATCAATATTTTATGAAAAAATTAATACTTTTTAGCTTTTTAGCAACAACAGCAGTAATGAATGTGCCAACACATGCACAAGAAAAAGTAAAATTCACAAAAGAACAGTTAAAAATAATGGATGATATACTGTTTGATGAAATATTTGTTAGTATCAGTTCTAAAAAAAATTCAACCCTTATTCTTAAAGACGGAACCAAAAAAACGGGATCTGTTTCTGGAGTAACGAGAAAAAAAGGTCAAATTACATCGATCAAAATGAAAGATGCAACTGGTAATAAAGTTGAATACCAAGCAGATGAAATTGAAGAAATGTATTTACCTATTTCTGGATATGTTAAGGGAGCTAAAGTAGCGAATTATTTTAGCAATTCACGAAACTGGGGAAGCAAAAGCTTAACTAAATTAACCAATCCAGATGAAGTTTATGTAAAAAACATTAAAGCTTCCTTAAAGAACAAAAAAGCTGAAAATGAATACTTAATGCAATTAATCAATCCAAGTTTTAGTAGCCAAATTGAAGTGTATGCTGACCCTGTGGCTTCAATGAATTCTGAAGCATCATCTGGCAGCTTTGTTGGAGGACCTAAAATTACTGGAGGAGTTATTAAATCATATTACATAAAAAAAGGAGGGGACGTAATCTGGCTTAAAAAAGGAGAATTTGAAGAAAATTACAATTTCCTTTTTGGAGACAATCAAGAATTTCTACAAAAATTCCCATACAATTCAATTAAATGGGACTACTTAAGTTATTTAATAGCTGAGTACACAAAAATGACTGAAGAGAAGAACTCGTAAATTAACAATAAAGAAGCTATCTAAAAAGCTAAAAAACAAAACCCCATCTTAAAAAAGGTGGGGTTTTAATTATTTCTTCTCAAAAATCATTAGTCTTATAAAAACGTAAAAAAATAATCTTTTGGCTTTCTCTTCAATTTGTTTACTAATAATTATTTACTTTTAAACTCAAATCCAGTAGTACAGTCTTCTTTTAAGATAAGATAAGCATCGAATTCTTTTTCAGCTTTACTGATTAATCCTTTTAGTAGTTTGGTTTTGCCTTGTTGTATTAGGTCAGTGATATCATCAATGGATAGTTTAACTCTACAAATGGCTCTAAACAATACCCAACTACAATCAATATCCAGACATTTAACAACCTTTTCTCTTAATTGAAGTGTATGCCCTTTACATTTTGGACAAGATAAATGAGCCATTTCAGTGATTGGTTTAATAGCTAAAAGCTCTGCTGTTATCTCCGAAGTATAATCCTCAATCTGTCTATGGAAATCTTCCATATTGGTTTTATTCTCTTCTATATCTTTAAAAGCAGATTCCCATTTAGCTGTTAGAAGTACATCTGAAATAAGTTTGTCTTTGACTATTTCATATACTTTGAGTCCTTTCTCAGTTGGAACAAGTGACTTGGCTTTTCTTATGATGTAATTCCTTTTTAAAAGCGTTTCAATAATAGAAGCTCGTGTAGCTGCTGTCCCAATTCCCATATCTTTAATAACACTTTGAAGTGACCTATCCTCTACCTCTTTCGAGGCATTTTCCATAGCAGAAAGAAGTGTACTTTCTGTATACAGTGGTTTAGGTTTTGTTGATTTTTCAAGAACTTTGGTTTCTTTTATTTTTAGATTCTCCCCTTGTTGTAAATCTGGTAAATCTATTACTACCTCATCAGTAGTAGAGAACTCCTTTCTTACCTCCCTCCATCCAAGCTCCATAATTGAAGAAGACTTAAAACTAAACTCATAATCTAAAACATTTAAGGTTATCTCAGTTTGTGTTTTTACACAAGGATCAAATACTGCTTCCCATACGCGTTGTGCAATCAAATGATAAATACTCTCTTCTTTAGCGTTAATCGCTGAAGGAAGTCTATCTGTAGTTAATAGCCCATGGTGATCTGTAACCTTTACATCATTAACTATCTTCTTATTAAGCCTTGCCATCTTTAGTTTTAAAAGCAGGTTACTATATCTACTATCATCTGAAAGCACCTTTAGTAAATTAGGAACCTCAGCCCATAAATCATCAGGAATATACTTACTTGAAGTTCTTGGATAGGTGATAAACTTCTTTTCATACAAACTTTGAGCAATACTGAGGGTTTCTTCTGCTGAAAATCCAAAGAGTTCATTGGCTCTTTTTTGAAGTGAGGTTAAATCAAAAAGAAGCGGGGACTCTTCTCTTATTGTCTTGGTTTCTACTTTTTGTATTTTAACCTCACTTTGTTTGTCAATGAGTTTTAAAGCTTGTTCTGCTTTTTGTTTATCTTCCCATTTATCAGTTGAGAGCGATTTAAATAGTATACCGTCTTTTAAGTGTTGTAGTTCTAATTGATAATAGAGTTTCTTTTTAAAGGACGTGTTCTCTAAATACCGTTTACAGATAAGACTCAGTGTTGGAGTTTGTACTCTACCGAGTGAATACACTGAATCATTCATTGAAACAGTAAGTGCTTGAGAAGCGTTTATACCTACAAGCCAATCTGCTCTACTACGACTATGACCTGCTCTAAAAAGTCCATCGAATTCACTTCCTTCTCTAAGATTTTGTAAGCCTTCTTTAATAGATTTTTCAGTTAGTGAACTTATCCACAACCTTTTAAAAGGTTTAGTACAGTTTAGGTATTGAAAAATATATCTTGCGATAAATTCTCCTTCCCTACCCGCATCTGTGGCTACAATAATCTCTGTGCATACTTTAAACAGTTTATCAATAATTTTAAGCTGTTTTAAAGCCCCTGGATCAGGAGTGTATTTATTTGCTTTTTTGACTTTTCTTGGTACTAACAAATAAGACCTTGGTAAAATTGGCAAAGCCTCTCTTTTAAAACCCTGAAATCCATAATCCTCAGGCATAGCCAGTGATACTAAGTGACCAATAGCCCAAGTAACACAGTAACCATTTCCTTCAATAAAACCCTCTTTTTTAGTTTTGGCTCCAACAAGCATTGCTATCTCCCTAGCTACACTTGGTTTTTCTGCAAGAATTACAATCATAGTCTTTAGCTTTACATTTTACGTCCTTTGCTTTTCTTTGGCTCATCTGTTTGTTTTTCTGACTGCGTTTGAGCTTTTGACTGCTCTTGTTTATTTGGATTTTGAAACGAGAAGTCTGCTTGCTTAGTTTCTTTGTTATACGTTACATACCCTTGATACGTATTTCCTCTTTTATCCAACAGATCTTTGATGTAAATTGGTTTACCTTCCAGTAAATCGCTTTGCTGTTTTTCAGTAAGTTCTTTCCCTCTAAAGGTTTTTAAATCATCAGAGAGTTGAGATTGGTTTTGTGTTTGAGCTTGACTTTGTTTATTGGTATTGTCAAACAAAAACTCAATATGCCCTTTAGCTGCGTTAAACTGTATCTCAGCATTAAATAGATTTCCTTTAGCCGAAGTCATCCCTTCTACAAGTAGTGGTTTACCCTCTTTTAAAGTTTGGAGCTGCTCTTCATTTAAGACAATTCCTTTTACCTCTTGTGGTAGTTGCATCTTTTCAACTCTTGTAACTACAAGGTTATTGGTTAGCCTATCTACACTTACTACCGATGGAATCTTTTCCTTTGTTGTTGGATGGACAAGCTCTACTACCCTACCCATATTCCCTGTTTTTAAAAGGTTGTGCTTGTCTTGTTTTGAAAACTCATGTCCATAAAGTGGTACATTAAGATTAGGGTATTTCTTTACTCCTTCTAGTGCCATGACAACCTTGCCCTCTTCGTTTTTTTGCAAAGACAGTCTTGCATCCAAAGAAAACACGGCAGAACCTAAATCTAAATTTACAGCTACTAAATCCTTGGTTTTATAACCTTGCAAGAGTGGTTCTAACAGATCCATTTCTTGAAGCTTTTCTTTTGATAGTCCAAGCCTTGATAGTGAATCCCAATCAATATCTTTAATATCAAATTTATTGGAACTATACTGCCCCCCTTCTTTTGTAGGTTCAGCTACTTTGTTTTCTTTCTTTGGCTCGTTACCTACTTCTGTTATTTGGTGTTTTAAAAACAGCTCGTGAGTAGGTCCTGATTGATTGAGTTCCTTTTGCATTTGATTAGCCATTTTTATGGTCAAAAGCTCCGGAACTCTAAAAAAAGTAAACTGAGTTGGGTTTTTAAGCTGGCTGAAAAAATTAGAAAAGAAGTTGGAAAAGAAATCTCCGTTGCGATCAACTTTTAAAAATTGATTTTGATTTTTTTTAGTAGCTGGCACTGTTTCGAGTTTTCCCTCTTTATCTAACCCCTTTACTACTTGAATCTTATTTTTTGTTTTATCATTGACAAGAAGCACGTCATGCTCTACTTGTCTTTCTGTGTTTTCTGTACTCATAATACATAGTTTTAAATGATTAAAAACTTAAAACTAAAGCCAAGAAAGCCTGTTCAGTAAATAGTATGCTTTAAAGGTTACGCTTGGCTTTTAGCTGCTATTTACTTCTTGCGTACAGGATGTTTAAAACATTCTCTAATAAACTGATTGACATCTGAGCTTTTGTAGTAGAGTTTACCACTAATTGTATAATAAGGAAGTTTACCATCTGAGCGATAGCGTTGTAAGGAACGAGGGCTTATTTTAAAAAGAGCCATTACATCTTGGCTGTCTAAAAGCTCTTCTCCGTCTATAGTTTGAGTTTTTATAGGCAGGTCTTTTATATGTTCTGACAAATGATCGAAGCGCGTCATAATACGCTCCATCCATAAAAGGAACTCTGTGCGATCTATATTCATAATGTTAGAATTTAATAGGTTAATTAAATTTGTTAGCTAACATTACAAAAGAACAAAGCTTGGGAGAATAAATCTGCCAAGCTTTGCCAATGGGCATAGTATTACAAAATAATACTAGCTATTTTTTTCGATTATTTCTCCTATTTGACAACTTACGCCAAATATTTCGCAAGGCATTCACTTCAACTTGACTAAGTTTCAATTGAACTATCAATAACTCATGATCAATTATATTAAGAACTTCTTCTATCTTTCTCATGCGTATTAACTCATCTACTTTCTTGATGTCTATACCTTCTATACTGTTCAAAATAGGTAAAGGTAGTTCTTCTAGTTCAGAAGGTTCAAACGTCAGAACTCCGCCTCCATAACTCCTTCCCATGATTTCTGTAAAAGCAAAAGTTAAAGAGTTAAGAAAAGATAAGGCAATTATATCAGCCATTCCTTCTTTTTTCATTCTGATTCTATGTAAAGTATCTGTGCATGAAGCGTCTGTATTATTTACTATTAACTTAGGATAGTCTCCTACTTGCCTTAAAGCAAAAGCATCAGGTTTCCATAGAGAAGGAGTAATATACCACAGTTTCCTTATTTTACATTTATATCCAGTGTGAAAATCATTTTTTTCACCATAATCAATATAATCTCTTACTTCTAATGGTAATTTTTCTTTTTCTAATTCTTCAGGTAGAAACATATTCACAGGATAACCATTATCTACATTTTCATTAAAATCAGAATCGTCATAAATAACCCCTTTTAGGTGCACTGAACGCCCAACTACTTTTTTAGTACTATTTTCAAGTTTCCACTGAGAAATCTGTTCTTTATTTAACATAAAAAACTCATTACGCCCAGTTACTATTCCTACTCGAACTTCCATGACAGAACTAGCTGGTTCTACCCTCGTGTCAACTTTAATTTTTCTTAATAATTGTATTTCTTTTTCATCTAAAAAATATTTTGTCCATTTCTCACTTGAGTGATCTAAACTTTTAACGACAGTTTTATTAATAACATCCCAATCAATTTTAATAAGTTCATTAATATCCTCGACTTCAATAACTTTTATTCCTTGTTTTATTTTAGGATCCTTGTCACAAAGCAATAACACAACTTCCTGTTGAATATCCTCAAAAACTAATTTTTTAAAAGTTATAATTGTTATATTGGAGAAAAACTTAGACAAAAAAACCCTTGTCTCAGCAGCATACTTCACTTGAAACAACTCTGCTGGTATTACCATACCTAACTTTCCTTTCTCTTTTAATAAACTAGCTGATACTACTAAAAAAGATGCCCATATATTCATTAATTTATTGGGAGAAAGTCCCATTTTAAACATCATATCAAAAGCTAAATTTCTATGCTCTTCTGGAAAATTTTGATATCTGATAAAAGGAGGATTACCAACCACTACATCATACGCTTCATTTTTATGATCTAACAAAAAATGAAAAAAATCTGAATTTTCAATAATACACTCAGATATACCAAGCTCTCTTACTCTTGCTTTGGCTTTATTCGCTTCTTCTGATACTAATTCAATAGCCTTTATTCTCTTATTAATTTCTGAGTTCTTTACATTTAAACTCTTAAAAGTATTGACTATAGATTCAACAAAATTACCATCACCACAGCTTGGTTCTAAAACACTTTTTGTCTCAGACTGAATAGCCCATTTACATATAAAATCAGCTATAGGTTGAGGTGTATAATATCCTCCTCTAAGTTTTTTTGAATCTATACTTTCAACATTTACCATATTTATTCTTCACTTGTTTTAATCGTTAACATTTCATCTTTTTCTATAATAGAAATATCCTCATTTGTAATACCATAAACTTCATTAACTTTTTCTAATAATAAAGAATTTAAAATCTCGTTCTTATCATTTAATAATTTCTTTTTTGATGCAATATTCAATGTCTCTATTTTTTGATTATTTAGAATAATGTCTTTTACAATACTCTCAATACTATGGTATAATTCCTTATCCTCTTTTTTTTCAAAATCAATAATTGCAATAGGTAAATTTTCCATAAACTGTTTCCCATGCGAATAATAATCCCCTCTAAACTCACTAGTTGAAGCTTTTATCATAGCTTCTATTATAGGATGTTGCAATAGGCCCATTATATAATATAATGAATATTCTGATGTTTGTAATAAAGAGTAATATGGACCATTTCCACCTCCTGTAAATTGAATATCTTTATTATCTAAAACATAATTTGGTTTAGTCGATAATACTGGCCAAATCAACTTATCTTTTCTATGAAACTTAGTAAGACTTTGCGATCTTCCAAATTGATACCATTTTGGATCTTTACCATTTACACTTCTTTTACTTAATACGTCTTTAAATCGATTTAGGTAATTCCAAGCTAAATTAAACTTATCTTCAAGTTCCCTTTCGCTATATACTTCAGCTCTACCATCAATAATTTTATATGGGAAAATTATTTGTGCATTATGAGAAATTGAATCAAATGAGTCAAAGGATAATTTATATATACAAGGTTTACATATTGATTTCTCAATTTCAAATTTTTCATTCTTATATTTAAACACAAAATTTTTATCCGTTTCTGAAATTGGGGTAAATATGTATATAGGATCTTTACTAGTTTGTAAACCTACTGATATATCAGAGATATTTCCAAGTTTCTGTACATTACTAGTGTTTATTTTATCAAAAACAGCTCTAGTTTCCTTCGATATAAACATCCAAGGAGAAAATGTAAAATCTTTTAAATCATAACTATCATACTTTAATTCATTATTAGATAATAATTGGGTACTTCTATTTACTTTTTTAAATAGAATTTCCTTTGCCTTCTTCTTATCTAAAATTAAAATAACAGTATATGTACTTCTTTTGGGAAATACTTGAAATGTACCAAAATAAATAATTTTGTAAAGTGAGATTGATTCTATAATATACCTTCGTAAATCCTCTCCACTTTTAATAGTAAAAAATTTAGATGGTATAATGTAACCCAATACTCCTTCATCATTAAGTAATTCTATAGCACGTTGAATAAAAAGATAGTATTTATCAAAAGTTTTAGAATTGCTAACGTTGTACTTCGACATTTTGGAATTATAATACTGTATTTCTTCACTTGAATATTTAATAATATTCTGTATTCTAACATATGGTGGGTTTCCAATTATCGCATCAAATCCTTTTGTTTCAATTAAGAAAGGAAACTCTTTATTCCAACAAAAAGGTTTTATTTTAAACAACAATTCATCATCTTGTAATATTCCAGAATTAAACTCATAATATTTTTCATCTACTAGTGAATTACCACACTTGATATTATGGTCTAAATTTGGCAGTACACTATTATTATACTTTGAAAGATAATTTTCAATTGTATTATAGTTTTCATCTTCTAAAATTTTAAGAAATAAACTAAATTTAGTTACTTCTACTGCATACGGATTAATATCCACTCCATAAAGACAAGATGTTAATATCTTATTTTTTGCATTTAAGGTTAACTGATAAACTTCATCAGAACTCTTATAAATAAATTTTTCATTAATATTAGTTTCTAACTTTAATATATTAATAAGTTTTTCTAAAATTAGATCGTATGCTGAAATTAAAAAAGTCCCTGAACCACAGCAAATATCAGCTATTTTTATATCAAAGATTTCTTCTAAAGACTTTTCTTCAAAAAGAGGTAACAAAGTCTCATTTAAAATAGTTTTTACAACTATTTTAGGAGTGGGTACAACACCATTTGAAGCAATTACTTCTGGTTCTTCAATAATACTTACTTGATTATTCTTATCAATAAATACTTTACTACCTAAATATCTTTCATATATGTGACTTAATATTTCAGAATCTACTACTGAAAAATCATATGGGCTTTGTGGGTAATATAATTCACTAAATATATTAAGCAGAAGATCTGAATTCAGCTCAATCTTAAAATCAAAGTTATCTTCAATAAAACTAAATAATCCTGAGTTGTATTTTTTATCAGAGTATAAGAACAATTCTTTTAGCTCTTCATAACTCTTTATTTTCTTTAAAGTTTCGAACTTTTCTATTTCTCTATCCTCACAAATTCTTAGAAAGATTATTCTATTTAGTAGTCTTTGAATTAGAAGGTTAATCTCTTCATTATTAATATTTTTATTGTTTGCTATAATTTCTCTAGCAAGAGCTCCTCTCCATGATTCTATTTGTTTTAAAAAATCATCATCAAAAGTAGAAACCTCTTTTGCTACATTTGAAAAATAATCATCTATAAAACCATTTGAGATTGATTCGTGTGATAATAACTCATATAATTCATCAAAGCATTTAACATAATCTTTATAATTAAACACTTTATATCTAGCTACACTTGAACTTTCATTACTATCAGGTTTATATCTACAATCATACACAACTAATGTTTCAAAATTTGTAACAATAGAGATTCCAAGATTAGCATTCCAACCATATCTTCTTGTTTGAAATGCAGCTTTTTTATCTTCCTTTAAATTTATAGTAACGTTCTTAGCTTCTATAAAAAATTTACGTATTCCATTAATTCTTAATGTATAATCAGGATTTTTCTTTCTAATGACATTATCATCCTGAACATCAATACTTTCCTCCTGAATAACATCTCTTAAAAACTGTGATTTTCCATTTTCATTATCAACATCCCATCCAAAACTTTTTAATAATGGATTTAAAAAATCAATACGCAATTGTGCTTCTTTATACTTGTCCGATTTATATATAGAGTATTCTTTCTCAAAGGCAGATATAATTCTCTCTAATTGAACAAGAGACTCTTGCTTATTTTTAGTTACAATATAAGTCATTATAATGTTATTACTTTAAATCTTATTATTTGGTAAAAGTACCAAATCTATGCTTACAAAACTATTAGACTATTAATAGGTCTTGATAATAATATTAGCATTTTTTAATATAATCGATCTAAAAACTAGTTATACTCAATGTAAATAGAGCTTAAAAGGGATGTTAGTTTGATGTAATTAAACTAAGCTCTCTTAATATTAAACTACACTTAAAATATAATTACAAATCTTTTCATTATTTTCAATAAATCTTTTCCAAGATTAAATAACAACAAAATATACTTATATATTATGATTACAACTACACTAATAATTGCAATTATTTTCCTATTTATAGGAATAGCACTCATATATTGGATAAATAGAAGAAAATTCTATCGTCGAAATGTAGCTGGTTTGGAAGGATTTTCAAGTTTTGAAGCCTCTGTATTTATACGTTTTATAGAACGTTTAGGCAAATGGTTAGCCTACACCTTAATCCTTTTTAGTGTTCTTTTATTTTTACTATACAACAGTGAGAAGAAAAGAATAGTGAGACAGGAGCATAAAACTGAAATAAAAAGTAATAGATCTACAACAAAAAATAATTAGAAAAGGACTGTTTTAAAAACAGTCCTTTTCTAATTATTTTTTTCTATTCTTTTTTTTCAGAAGTACTTCCAACATTTTAATCTCTACCTCTAATTCTTCTATCTTTTCTTCAGTTTGAGTTACAAACAATTTATCTATAGTTATAGAAAGATAAGTACAAATATTATAAAGAGTTTTAATTGTTGGATTTCCAATTCCTCTTTCTATTCTACCTATTTGATTACCAGATAAATTAACCTCAGAACCTAACCCTAATTGAGTTTCACATTTACGAAGCCTAGTAACACGTATAATTCTTCCGACGTTTTTATTTAAAACTTTTAAATCTACTTTACTCATAAAGTAAATATTAGCATTTAGTCACTTTTCCAACAACACATATATGTGTTGTTGGAAAATATTTACTATATTTGTATTAGATATAATTCAATTATGAATTATTCGTCTTAATGACATATATAATATAAGCTAAAGCTTATTTATTTCTCGCATTAGAAAACTGGCACTTTTCAAAAAAACCACGAGAAAATAAGTATCTTAGCCCATGACCTAGGCATGGGCTCACTTATCTGTGGTTTGGTATGCCAGTACCTCTAATGCGGATATTGTGAGTACCCATGCCAACTTGTTTTATATAGGTTTGTCATTTACTTCTCACTTTATTGAAATACTTAAATTTCGCTTTATATTAAACATACTACATACCTCTTATTCATACCGTCTCCCAATTAGGTATATAGAGGTTTTAAAACAAAGGTGGATTTGTTTAGTGTTCGTTATATTAATGAATGCTTGCAATACCTTATCTATCCTTAATGGACTTATCGAATGTTCTATTCGAGATTTTTTCAATTATTACATTTTATTAAACAACAAACAAGTAGTAACTAAACTCACATTTAGCCTATGATTAAACTTTAGTTTAACTAAATCTTATCGATGTAGATTGATTTGACATTAACTCTTTAATGTTAGATGGCTACCCTATTACCTATTTAGTTAGAGTTATAACACATTTTGCGCTAGGTCTAAAAACAGTTTTTAGATGCGTACAGGATAACTATTGCCTTTAATTCACACATAAAATAGTTCGTTCATCCATTCGACTAAAAGGCAATATGGATTAGTTAGTAAGGAAAAAAGCTATGAATCGATTACCTAACTGTTTTATTTATTAATCTATTAATCACTTGTAACACTATTAATTATGGAGAAAACCGCTTACTAAAGGGCTTTAGCCTGGGTTGGGTTAATTTAAGCTTAGTCCTTAGTGAGCATTTTAAACAAAACAACAAACAGTACAGCTTAAAGGGATTTTAAGTTGTGCTATAAGTCCATGACTATCCCTTTGCTCTAGTTTGCATTTTGGGAGACGTGCTTTAGAGCTTGGGGATAGTTTTTTAAAATTATGTATGAATTAAATATTACCAATTAACTAACCTTTTGATATCGGGCTTGTTTAAGTACTACGGCAATAAGAATCTTAATGATTGAAAAGCATTTATATCAAAATCAATTATAACATTATGAAAACTCAAATTTTAACCTTTTTTGGTTCTAGGAAGGCTATACCGCTACTCTTTTTTGTTAGCTTAATTAGCAGTCCAATCTATGCCGTATCAAATGATAAACATTTGTTTTTTAATGTATCTGAATTGTTACAAGATACAAAACAAAAACCAACTATAAAACTATCGGGAACGGTAAAAGATTCCTTTGGCGCACTTAGAGGTGTTATAGTAACAGTTGGGACTACAGTAGTTACAACTGATTTAGATGGAAAATATACCACCTATATTACCACTGGTGATACAATTACCTTTTCGATGATGGGTTATAAAGATCAGTCTATGGTGTACTCTGGTGGGAGTGTTCTTAATATTACGCTTACTGAAGATAGTAGTACTCTTGATGAAATTGTGGTTAATACAGGGTATTATAGTGTAAAGGATCGTGAACGTACAGGAAGTATAGCTCGTGTAACTGCTAAAGACATCGAGTTTCAGCCAGTGGTGAATCCTTTACAAGCTATTCAAGGAAGAATGGCAGGAGTTAGTATAACACAAAACTCAGGAGTTCCTGGTGGAGGATTTGATATACAAATACGTGGTAGAAATAGTTTAAGAAATACAACCAATAGTAATATAGATGGAAACAAACCTTTAATTATTATTGATGGAGTTCCTATTTCATCAGATAAAACTACAGACAGTGGTTTTTCAGTGTCCATCCTACCTATGGCTGATACTAACCCGTTAAATGCTATTAATCCAAATGATATTGCAAGTATTGAGATATTAAAGGATGCTGACGCTACAGCAATATACGGCTCAAGAGGAGCCAATGGAGTGATCTTAATTACAACTAAAAAGGCAAAACAAGGAACTACAGATTTTTCGATTACCTCGTCAACAGCAATTAGTAAAGTTCCTCATTTTATGAGGTTACTTAACACCACTGAATTTAATGAAATGAGAGATGAGGCATTTTTAAAAGACGGTACACCAGAAGATTTAGTTTACTACCATGATCTAAATGGCAACTGGGATAGAAACCGTTATACGGATTGGCAAAGAGAATTAATCGGTGGTACAGCAATAAGTAAAAATATTCAATTAGGAATATCTGGAGGAAATAAACAAACACAATTCTTAATTAGTGCTAATCATGGAGAAGATACAACTGTCTTTCCCACAGATAAAGGGTATAAAAGAAATTCTGTTTTAATCAATTTAAATCATTTAAGTAATAATGAGAGATTACAAATCAGTAGTTCTACAAATTATTCGATTCAAAACAATAATTTAATTGCTACGGATCTTACAAATACTGCATTAACCCTTGCTCCAAATGCTCCTGCTTTGTATGATGCTAATGGTAATTTAAATTGGCAGAATGGTACATTTGAGAATCCACTTGCCAGTATGTATGAAACCTATAGCTTTAAAAACATTGCATTAATACTCAATGCAAATCTAAGCTATTTATTAACTCAATCGCTTAGCTTTAAATTAAATACAGGAATAACTAACTCTAATTTTGACGAAAACAAATTAACTCCTCATACAGTGTACAATCCTAACTTAGGATATAGTAGTGCAAACTCAACTGCCAATAAAGCAATTTACAATAATGAATCGTATTTAATTGAACCTCAATTAAATTGGGTGAAACAAATAAGTAAGCACAGTTTTAATATACTTGTAGGTTCAACGTACCAACAAAGCAACAAAAATGCCTTAAATATTACAGCCTCAAACTTTACTACTGATGCTTTACTCTCTAACATCAGTGCTGCGAAAACACGTGATATTACGCAAGCAAATAATAGTCAGTACAAGTATGTAGCTGTTTTTTCAAGATTTAACTATATCTATCAGGATAAATACATCTTAAATGTAACAGCCAGAAGAGATGGTTCTTCTCGTTTTGGAACAAATAATAAATTTGGAAATTTTGGTGCCATAGGTGCAGCTTGGGTGTTTTCAAATGAAGATTTTTTAAATACAGTTCCTTGGTTAAGTTATGCAAAAATAAGGGCAAGCTATGGAACAAGTGGTAATGATAATATAGGAGATTACCAATATTTGGATACTTATACCATATCTACTGGCAGATATGGGGATATTTCATCTTTACTCCCTTCTCGTTTATACAATCCTGATTTTAGCTGGGAAAAAACAACCAAAACAGACCTTGCATTAGAGTTTTCTGTTTTAAATCACAGAATAAATACAAGTATAAATTGGTATAGAAATATTTCTAAAAGTCAATTAGTAGGGTTACCTCTTGCCTCAACAACAGGTTTTCCAAATATACAAGACAACTTAGATGCTAAGGTATTAAACACAGGGTGGGAGTTTTCAATTCAGACAATCAATATTCAAAAGAAAGATTGGAATTGGTCAAGTAGTTTTAATATTTCATTTTTAGACAATAAATTACTCTCTTTTCCAAATCTTGAAGGCTCTTCTTATGCTAATAGTTTTATAATTGGTCGATCAACAAGTATAAAAAAATTATACCAATTTGAAGGAATTGATCCTATAACTGGTTTATATCAATTCAAAGATTTTAACCAAGATGGCAAACTAACACCTTTAGAAGATAAACAAGCTATAAAAGAAATCAATATTGATTTTCATGGTGGTTTACAAAACACTGTTTCTTACAAGAACTTTACTTTAGATTTTTTATTTCACTTTGTCAAACAACAGAATTACAACTACAATTATAACATAGGTTTAATAGGTCCTTTAACCAATCAGCCTGTAGAAGTGTTAAATCACTTTACCCCGCAAACCCCTATTGCTAATTATCCTTATTATACCACTGGTAATGACAATACCTTATATACTCTTTCTAATCATTTTTCTAGTAGCGACAAGACAATTGGTGATGCTTCTTTTGTCCGTTTAAAAAACTTGTCTTTGTCTTACACCCTTGATTTAAAGAAGACTAAGATTAAAAATGCGAGAATCTACTTTCAAGGTCAAAATCTGTGGACGATTACCAATTATTTTGGGTTAGATCCTGAATTTAACATCTTGGGGTATTTACCTCCTTTAAGAACCTATGCCTTTGGGATTCAACTAACTTTATAACTCAACTATTATGAAAAAAAATCCAATAATAACACTATGCTTTACATGTATTTTATCCCTTTTGGTAACATCTTGTGAAAGTTTAATTGAAATTGATCTACCAGATAATCAAATCAATAGAGAAATTGTATTTACTGACATTAACACCGCAAATTCTGCACTTGCTGGTCTTTATCTAACTATGCGGAATAAATCAGTATTATCTGGAAATACAACAGGAATGGGATATTTTATGGGGATGTACACTGATGAAATAGAGAGTTTATTTAATACAACAAATGATTTTTATTATATATACAACAACAATCCTTTACCTACCAATAACCTAATCAATAATATATGGACAAATACCTATAGTAATATCTATGCAATCAACTCTTTTATTGAAGGTTTAACCTCTTCTAAAACAATTCCAGAACAGCAAAAAAGAAACTTGCTTGGTGAAGCATTTGTACTTAGAGCATTACAATATCAAGTATTAGCACAACTATTTGGTGATATTCCTTATACAACAACAACGGATCACAAAATCAACAATACCTTAAAGAAAACTAAATCTATTGAAATTCTAATGCAAGTACAACAAGATTTACTATTGGCCTTTGATTTACTTGATTACAATTATAGAGACAATGAGCGTATATATCCCAATAAGTCAGTAGTAGAGCTTTTACTTGCTAAAAATTATTTGTTACAAAAGGATTATGTCAAAGCTGAATTCTACGCAAACAATATTATTAGTAATCCAAATTATCAATTGCAAATGGATATTAATAAAGTGTTTAAAAAAAATGCGTCAAGTACTCTGTGGCAATTACATTGGAATGCTCAAGGCAATGCTACCTTAGAAGCATCGACTTATATATTTGTTAATACACCAAATAATCAAATACTATCCAAAACATTCGTTGAATCTTTTGAAACATTAGACAGACGAAAAGACAATTGGATTAAAATAATCAAACAAGATGACACTGTATTATGGGCTCATCCATATAAATATAAAAACAAAACAAATAATACAGACGAGTACTCTATTGTCTTTAGGATAGAAGATGTTTATTTTTTACTTGCTGAAGCTTTAATTTATCAAGAGAAAATCACGCCAGCTATTGAGTTGATTAACAAAATTAGACAAAGAGCAGGATTACAAGACCTACCTTACAATATTTCTAAAGAAGTAGCTCTTGATTATTTACTTATAGAGAGTCATAAAGAATTCTTCACTGAGCAAGGACACCGTTTTTTTGACCTAAAAAGAAATAATAGACTATCTATTTTATCGTATCATAAGCCAAATTGGCAACAAAGAAATGAGCTATTACCATATCCTGAAAAAGATATTTTAATTAATCCCAATCTTTTACCACAAAACCATGGATACTAAAATAAAGTATTACTTTATGTTTTTACTACTGTTACTGGTATGGGAAACATTAGCAGCCAATAATCAGACTGATTCTATTAAAATTTCAAAAAGTTGGTATAGACTTCATCCTTCAAAACTATCTGACAATGGGAAATGGATTGTTATTAATAAGCTTTATGAAACAAATGCAGATACAGTTTATTTATATAGTGTTAACTTAAAAGATAAAAAAGTACTGACTAATGTAAAAGAAATTGATTTTTTAAATGATTTTGCTTTTATAACAAAGAGAAATTCGAACAATCAAATACAAATTGTCAACTTAGAGAAAAAAGAACAGACAATCACTTTTAATGCATTAAACTACTTTAAACTAATAGATTTATACGCTTATGGTTACCTTCAAAAAGAGACCAACTCATTAATTATTAATCAACATCAACAAGGGAAATGGAATCCCTTGTTGATTATTGATTATGTCTCAAACTATTATATAAATCCAAACAACTCTTATTTACTTATTGTAGATAAGCAAAACAAACTATCTATTACTAATCTAAAAAACTTAAAATCTCACAAATTTGAGGAGTTTAATTATTCAATTGATAAAGTAGTATGGAATAAACAACAAGATAATATATTACTTTATACTACCTGTAAAAAACTCTATGTGTTGGACATTAAAAAAGAAAAACTCTCTTTTATCACTTCATTTGATCATATAAAGAATCTTATTCAACCCTCTTTTGAATTTACAACGAACAATCAGATTATTATTAGTTACAGCACAGCTATTCCTCTTATAGATCATGATACATTAGATTATATAGATATATGGAGAGGCAATGATAAAGAATTAGAAAAAAAATCTTGGAATAATCCTAACTTCAAATATGACAAGTATTTATTTACATACAATTTAGATACTCAAACCAATACTTCGCTTGCAATTCCAAAGAAAACAGTTGAAATAGCCATAAACAATCAAAATCATATCATTTATCTTGACGTATTAAAACACCAAGACTACCAAACCTATTTCCCAAAAGTAGATATCTTTCTTAAAGATACTCGTACCAATAAAGACACCCTAATTGGTGATTCTATTACAGATATCAATCATAATTTCACTTATTCTGCTACTGGACAAAACATAGCCCTCAAAAAACAAGGAAAATGGATGATATATCAAGTCGATAACAAAGAAACTTTTTTACTTAACAAATTAGAAAATCAAGAAAAACTTTTCTGGACAGATGATCCTAATCTATGCCTATTAATTGCTCAAAACAACCTATGGAGAATCAATATAGCGCAAAAAACATTCAAAAGACTAACCAACTTCTCAAATCCTTTTTTAAAATGTGAAATCTTAAATATTCACTCTTACAAAACAGAACTAAAAAATCAGTTTGTTCAATCCTCTTCTTACGTATATTCAAAGGCTCCTATTTTGCTGCAAACAATAGACTCTAATAGCATTACAAACTCACTTTATAAAATTAATTCTACAAATACTAAAATTATAGTAGACAATGCAAATAATAGAACTTATGATATTGTCTGGTCAAAAGATTATAGCATAATTGCTTATAAAAAAGAAAATTTCAACTTTCCTACCTCTATTGAAATTCATACACCGCATAGAAAATTTAATCTAAAAAATGATTTACCTATACAATATTATAACTGGAGAAAACAAGTGATAATCCAATATAAAGATGATTTTGGGCATTCTTTACAAGGCATTCTCTTTTATCCTAAACAATATCAAGAAACAGGAAAATATCCTATGATTGTACATATCTATGAAAATCAACATCACCTAAAAAATTATTTTGATATACCTACTTTTACTAATTACATGGGATTGAGTATTCCTTTACTGAATGAATTAGGTTATTTTGTTTTCTTGCCAGATACTCAGTGGTCAAGTATAGGTCCTGGATTATCAGCCTTACAATGTGTAGAAATAGCAGTAGATAAAATTACTCAGATAGAATCAACTATTGATAAAAAGAAATTAGGTTTAATAGGTCAATCCTTTGGTGGTTATCAAACTAACTTTATCATTAGTCAAACTAATCTATTTGCAGCAGCTATATCTGGAGCAGCTGTTAATGATTTTGTTTGGGATTACTATTCATATAATTATAACTTTAATAAACCTAACTATTGGAGGTACAAAAAGGATGGGCAATCAAGAATAATAGGTTCATTTACCGAAAACAAAAAACAATTTTTAGAAAATTCACCTATTACTAATGCTGGTACAATAAAGACACCTTTACTGTCGTGGACAGGTATGAAAGATTACAATGTTCATTGGGAACACACCAAACACTTTTATATGGCATTAAAAGAACATAAAGTACCACATATTGCTTTATTTTATAAAGATCAAGCCCATAGTATGAACACTTTACAAACACAAAAAGATTTAACTCTTCGGGTAATTGATTGGTTTGATTTTTTTCTCAAAAACAGAAGTAATATTTCATGGATAAAAGATGGAATCACTTATGATTAATAAAGCAGAATGCCCAAAAAGGGCATTCTTTTATTAGTTGATACTATCTTGCTCTATAAAGCACTTTAGTACACACTGTTTGTCCTGCGACTTCCTGCATTCCAAATAAGTTATGTGTAATATTCTGAGCATCTTTCCATGTACAAGCAGGTCCTTGAATTGTACTACAATCAATTTGTGGTACACAACTTAAACCATCAGAATCAAGCTTCTGATAACCTTGTTCTGTAGCAAATAGATTTGAACTCTTCATTGCATTTGTTGCAAATGCGCTACCGATAGCAAGCGCGAATACTCCGATTGGCAAACCTGCTGATTTTAAAAATTTTTTCATAATACTAAAAATTAAAAGTGATTAATAGCTTTTTTTAAGGTTGAGCTAAACCTTACTGAAACTTGCTTGTTAGCGATCTGGCCAATTTGTAACGAACAAGATTCTTGTCAAATAGACCATAGAGATAATGGTCTGTAACAATTAAATCAGATAACTTATCTTCCCCTAGGTGGTTGATATAAAAGCTTCCAATATAACTGTTACTTGTAAAGTCATAGACATCTACAATACTGGCTTGTTTCCACATCTTTTGGGATTCATTCTGTCCCATTGAGTTTGATACTATAAACAAGAGATTGCGATGAGCGATAACCTTTGAATTAATAGCTTTTATAGGAGAAGTCATTTTGTTTTCTCCTGTTGATAATTTAGCTGAAGTAATGTTTGTTGTTTTAGTTGTATCTATAGTGTTTTGTCTGTTTAATAGATTTAGTTTTTGATCCGTTTGAATAAACTGATTCTTATAATAGTACGTGTAGATTAGTTGTTGTTTTTCTTTACTATAACTCATTATTCCATCTGTGTCAAAGACTCCATCTGAATCACTTTGTAGTAGATCAGCATTGAGTTTTACTTTAGTAGTAGCATCTTGATTTATTATACCCAGTACATTTTGGTAGTCCTTGCTACTTTGCCCTTTAAAAGCAATAGTAGTGGAATCTATTGGGGTAAAGTCAGAAAAGTAAGCCTGTTTATAACTTAGTATTTCTGTAGGTTTTTGCTTATTTTGATTATCCAACCTTCCTTTGAACACTATAGAAATAGTTCCATCAGCTAAGTAAAAGGTAGGATACATTGTTTTAAATTTTAAATGTGTATAGACAAGTTTTAGAGAGTCAATCTGTATCTGAAAATCTTGTCTTTGCAATTTTTGATCAATAGTAATATAACGAAGTGGAGCAGTATAATTACCAAGGTATAGAGTATCATGGTGGTAACCTGAAAAGTAGAAAGAATTCACTTGTAAGTCAAGTGTTTGATCCTCTACTACTCCATGGGGTAAATATCTTCTTATAAAGGGATTTTCTTTTTTAATAATATGCTCTGAAGAAATAAACAGTAAAATAACAATACCTATGCTTAGTATAGTCAGTAGTATGGTAGATAGGATAAATCGCTTTTTGTTTACTTTGTTATTCTCTTTATCATTTTCTTGAAAGTAGATAGCTAATAATCCCAAAACACATACAATGATATTAAACCAAAGATGCTCTGTCCATCCCATCTTTTCAAGTATGCCTCCACAAGAACAAGGAATAAAATCACTGTAGTTTAATATCAAGTAGATGTAAATGGTAAAAGCAACCATTAATCCGTAACTGAGATATAATCCTAAAGTTTTGGTCTGTTTTAAGATTAAGAGTAGTGCAATAACAAGTTCAACAATAATAACCAAATAGGCTATTATACTGGCATAAGCGCTTAATAGTGGGGACTGAGTAAGTTGAACTTGAAATGCTTCAAAGGTGATAAGTTTGCTTATGGCTGCATAAACAAAAAGTAATACATAGAAGTATTGTACAATAAGAGAGAATTTGGCTTTCATAGTGTTGGCATTTTGGGATATCCAAACCTACAAATAGCTAAATACCAAAACAATACGTGTTTTTACCTAATTTTCAATATACTTTAGTAGATTATCTTCTAAAAGCTCTTCTTTAACCAAAATATTAGGTTCAACACCTATTTGATCAAGTATTTTACCTTGACTTGTAACATACATTGCAGTGGGTAAAAAAAGTGTATAACCATCTCTGATTTTAAATTCCTCTGCGTTTAGCATTTTACCAGCTGATTTCTCTCCGATTATAATAGCTATTTTGTTTTCTTTAAAACCTTGTAAAATAGGTTCACAAGTACTCGCTGTTTTTTCATTGACCAAAAAATAAAGCTTTTGATAAGGTATCGTATTTTTAGCTTCAACCTTTAAAACAATAGCTTCTTTTTCAGAAATTCCCTTTAAAAGCAATTCATAGTTTGCTTTGCTAAAAACATCATATTGATTCAGTTCTTGCTGTGTTGGTAAACTGTTTTTCCTATTGTAATATTTTCTTGTAAGAAATGCTCCACCCACAATATTCTGTTTTACAAGTCGTTCTGCAAACGTCATTCCTGCCTCAATACTTCCTCCTGAATTATCTCTTAAATCTATTACAAGATTTTTAAACTGCTTTTGAGCTACTTGATCTAAAACCTTATTCATATCTTCTGAAGTGCCCGAAAAAGAGCTTATTTTTACGTAATACGTATCACTATCTAAGAATTTATGTGGAAAATCCGTAGTTTGAGATTTGATATATTTATCCCAATCCTCCCACGCAATAAAAGCACTGTAATGTGAAAAACCTAAATCATTGCTGAAATAATAAAATCCCATTAGAAATTCTAAATCATCTCTGAACTTCTCACAAGAATTGTCCATCTGTTTTTTAAAAGTCTGCCATTTCTTGGAATCTAAAACAGATCTATTATATATCTTATCTTGAGTTATTTTCTCTATATCATTCCAAATTGCTTTATAATCTTTCTTTTTAATCTTTAGATTCAAATCTGAATTAAATAAACCAACTGTTTCTTTTTTTCCATTGAGTAATTTTCCCTCTATCTTATCATTTGTTTTAATAGCCCTAAAATAAAAATTACCAAACATTGTAGTCATAACTCCTTTTAAAGAGTCCCCCTTAATCTCTCCCTTTTGAATCTTTATTAAACTTCCTCCCTCTAACTTTTTATTAAACAGACGAGCCACACCTGCTTTCATTCCCCCTAAAATAAGTTTATCACTTCCTTTTGGGCTCTCAGCAAAAAAAGTATTCTCTTGTTTATTAAATGAAAAATCAAAATGGGTTTGTACAACCCCAATATCTTTCATTTTTAACGTTGTAGGCCACTGTTGTGTCTCATTAGCCTTTGTACATCCAGTAATTGATGAGAAAAAAAGTAAAAAAAGACTTCTCATATAGATTTTAAATTTCATAATTGGTTTACTTTAGTATGATTTGGTTTTCTAATAAATCAGTGATTGCTTTTTCTTGATATATAATATTATCAATACCATAAATATTCACGGTTATTTCTTTCTTATTTTAAATATACAATTCACGACTAACACAGGTCATCTTCAGTAATGTAATGTCTAGTAATGGCAAAAATGATCACTCCAATGAAATTACTTGCTCCTGTCTTTTGCATGAGTATTTCCTTGTGTTTCTCAATAGTACGAATACTAACATCTAACTTTTTTGCAATCTCTCTACCACTATATTGGTTGGCAAATAACCTTATAATCTCTACTTCTTTATCTGTGATAGTTACATCTTTAGTTTGCTGTTGAGTCTGTAAATATTTTACTAATTCTCTGATTTTCTTATCATAATACACACCTCCATTAAATACTGAATGTATAGCCTTTTCTAACTGGGTAAGCTCAATATTCTTAGTTAAATATCCTGCTATATTATACTTAAGCATTCTTTCAATGCTATATGAATCATTAAAGCTACTAAGTATAAGAACATTTAGTTCAGGATATTTTTCGTTTAATCGATAAGCAATTTGAAAACCATCCATAACAGGCATTTGAATATCCAAGAATAAAATATCCACCTTCTTTGTTTTCAGTGATTCAAACAGTTCTATACCATTTGTACATTTAAAAACAACTTCTATACCTTCTACTTGAGAAAGAAGAAAAGAAAAACTTTTTAAAAAAAGCTTATGATCATCTACAATACCTATTTTAATTGCCATCTTGCTTCTTTACTTTTAATTGAATGATATTATTACTCTGATTATTTTGTAGGATAAGTTCAGCCTTTATTTGCTGTATCCTTGTCTTAATATTGCTTAAACCTAAACCTATCTTTTGTCGTTTTAAATCAGCATTAAAATCGTATTTTATTCCGTTGTCTTTAATTGATAGTATCATATACTGTTCATACCATTGTAAAAATACCTCTGCATAAGTAGCTTGACTGTGTTTTATAATATTCTGAATCAATTCTTGCACTATTCGATAGATTTCTAATCGTTCAAGCTCACTAAGATGAAAAGTCTCATTATTTGAAATGAAAGTTATATCTATAGGAGTAATTCTTGATATTCTAATTAAATAACTACTTAAAATTAAATTGATTGGATTATCCTTAATCAGGGGCGGAGATAAATTATAGCTAATTCTCAACACTTCGTCATAACATTGAGAGACACTTTCTTGAATATCTATAATTGTTGTTGCAACTAAGTCCTTATCTTTTATTAATTTAATCGCACTAACAAAATTATTCAAAGTAGCTAAATCTCCACAAAGACCATCGTGTAACTCCTTGGCTATTCTTGCTCGTTCTTTATGCTCTACTAATAAATTTGTTCGCAACTGCTCTGCAAGTTGTTCATTGCGGTATTTATTTAGATTTTTCTGATAAATGATAACCAGAATTATCACAATCATACAAAGTGAGATCATAACAAAAGTACTAAGCCAAAAAAATAGTTTTATTTCATTTTCCATACGCTAATTGATAAGATGATTCTAAGGATTAAACTTGAAATAATATTTACTAACCAATACCCATTAAAATCAGCATCGTGATGATAAATATAATTTGATAGGATAAACAGTGAGATAGTTGTACTGTAGTAGAAAAAAAGTCCCATAACAACGTAAAAACTGCTTTCTTGATACAACCGCAAGATTACTTTTTGTTCAAAGACTTGTCTTACCCATAAAAAGCTGCTCAGTAATACAAAAATTGTAACAAACCCTTTGTTTATGGCTTTAAATATAAATACAGGGTAATCCACTAAATAGATAAATGAATAACAGTACAATAAAAGAAAAAGACCTAAAAAAGTCAGGAAAAACCATTTAGGTCTTTGTACTACTAATATTTTAAAGCTATACCATATTGCTGCGAATTCTAATAAAGAATAAACCCAGTACCATGCAGTAATATTTACTCTAAAACAGATACTTACAATACATTCATATACTGAGGAAAAAGCAAGTAGGCACAGTAAAGCAAAAACACCCCTATGTTTATTTACTGAACATCCTTTAATTAAAAACAAAACCAAAGGAACACAACCTGCTAATAGCGCAATATATAAAAGTATCTGATTAATCATTTATTTACTTCTTACAAGTTGTGACTTCTTACCGCAATACGGAGGGCAAGTAACAAGCTCATCAAGCATGATTCCACTTGTTAAATCCTCTGCGTTTACATCAACTCCAACTAAGACCATATTGCTTGTATTACCAACAGGATCTACTCCTGGATAAATACGCACTCCTATGCATCCATTTTGTTGTAATAGTTCATTAATCTTATCAAGTCCTACGAAATAACTATTGGGCTTTTCTGGATTTTGTTCTTGATAAGAATGTGTGAGTTCAATAGCCTTTTCAAGGCTAATTACCGTTGCTGAATTTTGGTTAATTTCCATAAAACTAAACATTTAAAAGTTATGTTGTAAATATTTGCAATTTTCAAATAATAAACAATACGTGTTTTCCGCATATTTACCGTGTTTTTACGTATTGATTTTTAGATAGGTATTGCTTTATTTTAAAAGGGCTACTACAAAGAGTTTGGAAAGAAGGTTAATGCACAAAAATTAACCAACCTAAACTCAATAATTATGACACAAAATGTTTCTTACACAAGTGTATTAAAGACAATCGAATCAAAGGAAATTGAACTAAACTTAATTGATTCAACTTCTATTTCAAAAACTTACGAGATGATTCAATTTTTAAAACTTTTACTTATGAAGCTAAAAGAAGAAATACTTCAAGTAGGGTTCAAAAATCAAAAAGACGAAATTGATTTTTTTAAAGAAGTTAAACCTCAAATCTTAGGTAAACTAATCTTTTACAACAAGATCTATAAGATAGAAACAAGTTGCCCAATAGATGTTGTTATTAAGAACAAATACTATCATAAGCACTTAGAAGAATTAAACCTTGAGTATAAGAAGTATTTTGCTCATAATGAATTTTATAAATACTATAATGCTAATCGAACAGACAAAGACATCGAGTACTTTACCCTTGGTAAAACAGATCTACTTATAGGTATAAATAGCTTTATCTTTGAAATAGATTCTCTTTTCTCCACCTATTATGATTATAAAATAGCACGTATTGTGTCTCATGACTTACTTCAGAATTACATTCATGAAAAAATACAAGAATATGATATTGATAACAATTCAATATCGTCATCTAACTTAGTGTGGTCAGAATCACAAAATGCGCTTATAGAACTAATCTACGCACTTTATCTATCGGGATCAATTAACAATGGGAAAGGGGAAATACGCAAAATAGCCGTTTTATTTCAGCAGTTATTTGGTATAAAGCTTTTAGATATACATCATGCCTTTCATCGGATGAAAACAAGAGCTAAATCCAAAACATGTTATTTGGATAAGTTAAAAGAAGTACTGGAAGAGTATATGGAAAAAGAGTATTAATTATTTTACAACACTTTATTCCAATAAAAAGACAAATACAACCTATTACTACACTAATTAAGTCTTGGTAATTCTATCCATTTACATTAGTTATTCACTTAAAATGTAATTTCAATGGACAATCAAATCACAAAAGAAGATTTAAGGCTGTTTAGTCAAACAATCGTTACAGAATTAAAAGAGTTTTTTACTAAGAATTCAAGAGAAGATGCACTTGATTGGGTAAAGGCTAAAGTAGCAAGGCAACTACTTAGTATCTCAGCAGCTTCACTACAAACACTTCGTATTAGTGGAAAGCTTAGATATAGAAAGATACTTGGTTCCTATTATTACAATAGAGCAGATATTGAAAACCTTTTTAATGAGTAGTACACATGAGTATATCAAATAAACTACTTCGTTATATAGTAGAGCTTAAAAATGATGCTAAACTCAATGTTTGGCATTTTGCTCTACTTATTGGGATTATACAGTTTGCGTTTATACAAAAACAAGGTAAACTAATTAGAATAAGTAGGCGTAGACTGATGAAATATGCCCATATTAATACGTTACCAACGTATCATAAATACCTAAAAGAACTCCAAGAATTAGGTTATATAAAATATACCCCCTCATATCACCCTGACATGCGTAGTACAGTTGAATTATTGCATAAAAGCCTATGATTGTACGAGGGAGTAATTACTATTAAACTAACTTAGTTATAATATCTATTAACTGAGTTAGTTTTTCTTAATCAAGATCCAAATATTTTAATAATTAGACATTTACACTATACTTAGCAACAAATTTCTCAAACTCTTGATTCGTATTTCGCATAATTGGTCCATGACCAAAACAGATAATACGAGGATGTAAATTCGCTAACTTTTGAAGAGATTGAATATTTTTCTGTTGATCTGAGGTAAATATGTTGGGTGGAAGATGTAAACCACTTATTGTAG
>JAITMD010000010.1 GCA_031277535.1 Flavobacteriaceae bacterium | reverse complement strand
CCGATTTAGGGTGGTTATTGCGGCGGGGCTCACCTCTTCCCATTTCGAACAGAGAAGTTAAGCCCGTTAGCGCAGATGGTACTGCTATTAGTGGGAGAGTATGTCGTTGCCCTTTTTTTAAAGCCTGATTCTGAAAAGAGTCAGGCTTTTTTGTTTTTATAGGTTTCATATAAAATACTGAGAATAGTTTTAATATGTGTTATCGCTTTATTAAGCTTCTTTTTTGTAGTAAGATCTCCTGTTTTTGATAGGTTTTTAAGTAATCTTTCCTTTTTTTACATTATTAAAAAAAATAGCAATATTTTATTGCTTTATGTAGTAGTAAAAGTACTATATCTTTGATTTGTTACAATGTCTTTTTCGAATATATTTCTTTACAAATATTTAACTAAAGAAATAAATTCTTTTTTTACTATAATTTGCCGAATAAAATTCTTTATATTATCTTTGCAACCGAAATAAGGTAATATGGATTATAAATTAGATGAGATTGACTTGAGAATTCTTCGTATGATGCAAGATAATGCACGTATCAATAATTCTGAATTAGCTCGCGAATTGGGGATGGCTCCTTCTGCTGTGTTAGAGAGAGTGAAGAAGTTAGAAGCTAAAGAAGCTATTTTGGCTTATCATGCAAAGATAAATCCTAATGCAATTGATCAGAAAATGTTATCATTTATTTTTATCAAAGTAGATGAAATTATTGGAGATGAAGAGACAGGACGCTTATTAGCTGAGATACCAGAAGTTTTAGAAGTGCATGATATTGCGGGAGATGATGGATATATTATAAAAGTACGTACTTCTGATTCTTTAGCATTAGTCAATCTAATGCGAAATTCTTTATCTAAGATCCAAGGAATTATTTCAACGCGTACTATTATAGTATTGCAGACAGTTAAAGAAGATAATAAATTAATAATACCAGATAATTTTTCATAGTTATGTCAACAGTTACAAAAAATACAAATAAAAGTGCCGTTCTTTTTGCTTATGCAGTAGTTTACTTTGTATGGGGTTCTACTTTCTTTTTTATACATAAAGCATTAAGTGATTTTACACCATTTGTATTAGGAGCATTGCGTTTTTTTGCTGCAAGTATGATCTTATTGACCTATTGCAAGATGAGAGGTTATAAGTTGTTTAGTAAAAAAGTAGTAATGCAAGCATGTATCACAGGTTTCTTATTATTGTTTGTAGATATGGGAGCATTAATATGGGCTGAACAATATGTGTCAAGTGGAATTGCTGCAATTATGGCAGCAGCAGCAGCTTTGTGGTTTATTATTTTAGATAAAAAACAATGGAAGCATAATTTTAGTAGTCCACCTATCGTAATCGGTTTAGTATTAGGTTTCGTCGGAGTGATTATGTTATTTGCAGAACAAGTTAGTATTGCAGGAGATGAGTCGCAACGTTTGTTGAACTTGTTTTGTATGGGATTACTTGTTTTAGGATCAATTGCTTGGACGGTAGGTTCGTTATATTCAAAATATGCATCAAAAAAGAATGCTGAAACAAATGAAGAGGAATTACACGTAATGGTTCAAACTTCTTGGCAGATGATTACAGCAGGTGTATTGTTTGCTATCGTAGGGATGATGAATGGTGAGTTTGCAGCATTTGAGTTTTCAGAGGTATCAACAGCTGGTTGGTTCTCATTAGGTTATCTTATTACTTTTGGTTCAATTTTAGCTTTTGGTTCTTATATTTGGTTAATCCAAAATAGACCTGTTACTGAAGTTAGTACATATGCTTATGTTAATCCTTTAGTTGCAGTTGCTTTAAGTTATTTTGTTGCAAATGATTATGTGAGTAGTTTACAAATAGGAGGTTTGCTTATTGTATTGTTAAGCGTAGGATTGATGAATTGGAATTTGTATAAAGGCAGTAAGGTTTTTAAAGCTTTTAAAAAGAAGCGTTCGCTTCAAGTGGTTAATGAAAACGAGTAGTTAATTTAAGGATTTAATTCTTTTTTTATATATAGATGTAGGTCAACAAGAAAGCTTTGTTGACCTATATTTTTTTCAAGTATTTCGTTATTAAAAAGTTAAGATTCAAAAATATATGTATATTCTTTTGTTTGTAAAAAAAAAGATATACTTTTGCACCGCTTTTAGTTCAGTGTTGTCTCGCTAAAAGTAATTATTTAAAATGTTAAACATCTTCTGGGGGTTTATACTGATAGTAAGAGACTTATAAGAACCAGAATACAAATTATTATCAGAAATGTCTGAAATTACAAAAACAAACGAAGAGTTTTTAAAAGATTTTAACTGGGATAACTATGAAAATGGTATCGATGCAGTAGAAGAAACTCAATTAAAAGAATTTGAAAGCTTAGTAGAGAAAACTTTTATTTCTACTGATGACGAAGAAGTTGTAGAAGGAGTAGTAGTAAGAATCACTGACAGAGATGCTATCGTTGATATCAACGCTAAATCTGAAGGTGTTATCTCTTTAAACGAGTTCCGTTACAATCCAAACTTAAAAGTTGGTGATAAAGTTGAAGTATTAATCGACGTAAGAGAAGATAAATACGGACAATTAGTTTTATCTCACAGAAAAGCTCGTACAATCAAAGCTTGGGATAGAGTTATCGCTGCTCATGAAACAGGAGAAATCGTTAATGGATTCGTGAAATGTAGAACTAAAGGTGGTATGATCGTTGACGTATTCGGAATCGAAGCATTCTTACCAGGTTCTCAAATTGACGTTAAACCAATCCGTGATTACGATCAATATGTGAACAAAACAATGGAATTTAAAGTTGTAAAAATCAACCATGAATTCAAAAACGTTGTTGTATCTCACAAAGCACTTATCGAGGCTGATATCGAAGTTCAAAAGAAAGAAATTATCGGTCAATTACAAAAAGGTCAAGTGTTAGAAGGTGTTGTTAAAAACATCACTTCTTACGGTGTATTCATTGACTTAGGAGGTGTAGATGGATTAATCCACATCACTGACTTATCTTGGTCAAGAATTAATCACCCAAGTGAAGTATTAGAATTAGATCAAAAATTGAACGTTGTTATCTTAGACTTTGATGATGAGAAAACAAGAATTCAATTAGGTTTAAAACAATTATTCGCTCACCCATGGGATGCTTTAGATTCTAACTTAAACGTAGGTGATAAAGTAAAAGGTAAAGTAGTTGTTTTAGCTGATTACGGTGCTTTCATCGAAGTTGCTGAAGGTGTAGAAGGTTTAATCCACGTTTCTGAAATGTCTTGGTCTACTCATTTAAGATCAGCTCAAGATTTCGTAAAAGTTGGAGACGAGGTAGAGGCAGTTATCTTAACTCTTGATAGAGAAGAAAGAAAAATGTCTTTAGGTATCAAACAATTGACTCAAGATCCATGGACTGATATCACTGCTAAATACCCTGTAGGTTCTAAACATACTGGTATCGTTCGTAACTTTACTAACTTTGGTGTATTCGTAGAATTAGAAGAAGGAATTGATGGATTAATTTACATCTCTGACTTATCTTGGACTAAGAAAATCAAACACCCATCTGAGTTCGTAAACGTAGGAGATAAATTAGAAGTAGTTGTATTAGAGTTAGACGTTGAAGGACGTAAATTATCTTTAGGACACAAACAAACTACAGCTAATCCATGGGATAAATACGAAGAAGCTTATGCTGTTGGTACTATCCACAATGGAGAAATCTCTGAATTAGTTGAAAAAGGTGCTACTGTAGTATTCGAAGATGATGTAGTTGCATTTATTCCAACTCGTCACTTAGAGAAAGAAGACGGTAAAAAATTGAAAAAAGGAGAAGCTGCTGATTTCAAAATTATCGAGTTCAACAAAGAGTTCAAAAGAGTAGTTGCATCTCATACTTCTATCTTCCGTGAAGAAGAAGAGAAAAATGTAAAAGCTGTTGAAACTGCTGCTTCTACAGCAACAGAGAAAACAACTTTAGGAGATATCGATGCTTTAGCTGAATTAAAAGAAAGAATGGAAAAAGGAAACTAATCCTTTAGATCTATAAAATCTTTAAAGCCCCAACACATTGTGTTGGGGCTTTTTTGTTTGTATTATTTTTGTTAAATTGTAGTACTGTTTGAGTAGATGAAAGTGATGTAATTATTTGTTGAATTTTATGGGTAGATATACGGAAAGAAGTAGAGGTTGGGAACTATTGCAATCTTTTATTCTGTTTTTTTGTTTAGTCCTTTTTACGCTATTAACATATGGAGCATTGGGACCTATAGTTATTCTTATTGCTTCTAAAAGGGTATCTTGTCCCAAGTGGGCATTAAAATCTACAATTGTATTAGTAATTCATTGGGTTGTTTTAGGATGTATTACGATTTATGAAATCTCAAGTAAAAACGTCGATTTGACATTATTTAAAATGATGGGTAGTTCGTATGTTTTTACCATTTTTATGTCTTTACATTTAAGAGAATATTTGGAACGATTGGATTTAAAGAAATATATGCATTTAGAACCCAATGTTTCTTATAGTTACCGTATTATCAAGAAAAATATAAGAGACTTAGAAGCAAAGGAACTAAGTGAAAAAGAGATTTTTCTACAGATGTTAAGTAGTTATCAAGAGACAATTCATAATCCAGAAATGAAAGAGCATTTGTTAGAAATGGGACATTTAGCAAATCTTATTGTAGAAAAAGATAATGAACGCAGTAGTTTGTTTTTTTTAAAACATTATTCTGCATTAGATAGCGTATTAAAACAATATGTTGAATTACAAGATTTGCCTATGTTAGATATTGATCAAATGATGGAGAAGTTGTTTCAGGTTATTGTGTTTTCGAGAAAATCTTTTGAGAAGGAACTTATCGATATGTTTGACATTGAAGTGTTATCACAAGTGAGTGAAGCAGATTTTTATAAAAATTATGTCCAATCTAAAGGATTAATATAATGGGATGGTTAACAGAAAAGCCTATTAGTTGGGAATTAAAAAAGGGGTGGATAATATTGCTTTGTGTGGTGTTTCCTGTGCTTACTTTTATTGGAATTTGGTATATGGGAACTCGTGCTAAGATGAGTAAAATGATGCGAGGTTTGATTAGTGTGGGAATATTCTTTGCTTTTGATTTTCTATATATGTGTTTTATAGCTTATGTATGGAAACGGTCTGGTAATAGTTATTTACATCTTTCAGATGCTATAGGAATGATATTAGTTGGAAGTTTTATGGTCTATTCTATGGTGTTGGTTACAGCTAATACTAAAGAGTTTTTGGAAAGAGTTCATCTAAGTGAGTTTATGGATTTAGAGTGGAAAGAGTATGATTATTTAGCACTAATAAGAAGTATGAAAGTACGTAAAGTACAAACTTTAGCAGATTTTATTGTAGAGTTGGAATCTTGGGATAAATTGATTGTAGATCAACAAGTGTCAGATCAGATAGTGAGTCTGATTATATTGTTAGGTAAAGTTGATAAAATAAAAAAGGGTCAGACAGAATTGTTTATGGAACGTCATGTTTTTTCATTAACAAGTTTACTAAGACAGTTTCATGAAGTAGAGCTGAGTAAATTGAACTATACTGCAATAATTGAGATAAAAGAAAAATTAAGAAGTACATTGGACATTGCAATTGCTGCAATTAAGCAAGAAATTTTAGATGATTTGAAACAGCAGAATAAGTTTGTAGAAGTTGAAGCAGATGTATATATTCAATCTTTATATAATGAAGGGTTGTTGTAATAGTTTTTAAATTAGTGTTTTATCAGTAATTGCATATTTTTAAATGTCTAAAATTAGGTAGAATAAAAGATGGGTTGGTTTACAAATCAAAGTAAGATGTGGGAAATAAAGCAAGCAGTTCTTTTTTTGGGAAGTGTTGGTGTTGTTAGTTTTCTTAGTCTGGGATTGTTGACACCTATATTAATTTTTTTATTGGGGAGGTATGTAAAATTAAGTCGATGGAATGGGACAGCCTTGTTTTTAGGAGTTGTTTACTTTTTTGTGTTGGTGGTCGCTTTTATGGTATTACTATCTGGAAGTGATCCTTTTTCAATTTTATTAGTAAGCTTTATTAGTTTTTATATTTACGTTGTTTATATGGCTTTATCTTTACCAGAATATTTGCAACGACTTGATTTAAAGAACTATATTTATTTAGAAGATGATAAAATGTACAATTATAATTCAGTGGTAACACAAGTAAATAATCTTGTATCTACTGTTTCCAGTACTGAAGGCTTCCTTAAAGATTTAAGAAGTTTTAGTCAACAAATAGCAAATGAGCATGTTGTAAGAGAAATAAATGAAATAGTTCGTTTGGTTCAAATTATAGAGATTAGTCATGTTGGAATGACGGAGCAATTAATGGAACGTCATGTGATTACTTTGAGTAATGCACTTTTGCAGTATATAAGATTGACTCAGAGTTATCTTCAAACGATAGAGGTAGAAAAAAGTATCTTGCGACTGGAAGAGCTGATTTGTTATGTACGTATTGCTTTTGAAAATGAATTGACACAATTAATAGAGAGAGAAGTGCTTGAAGTGGATAGTGAATCGTCTGTTTATTTGTCTGTGTTAAGAGGTAGAGGATTTATATAATGGGATGGTTTACAGGTAAGTCGAAGCAATGGGAGATTAAAGTTGGAAGTGTTTGTTTCCTCGCCATATTGTTCCCGTTTTTATTTCCACCTATAGCTATGGTATATATGGGAATAAGAGGAAAGCTTAAAATTTTGTTGTATGGAAGTATTGCATGGACTTTTCTATTTGGTATAGGGTATTATAAGTATTTTTTTTACAGTGAGAGCAAAGAGTTAGATTTTACTTTATTTGGCATTTTATTTAGTGGAGCAGTAGTAATAGCTATTTACTTACAAACATTTCTTAGAAGAGTTCATTTAGCCTCTATAATAAATGTAGATTGGAATGATACATATGATTATACCGATTTTATAAGGAGAGAAGAGATTGATGAAGTACTATCTGTTGATGATTTTATTAGGCAGTTGCTATTGTGGCAACAGAGAATTAAGCATGCAGAAGTAAGGGGAAGTATTTTTAGTATGATAGAGTTAACTAAATCAATAACTGAAAAGAAGGGACATATAAGCGAGTTGTTTATAGTAAGGCATGCTTATTCTATTGAGAATATTTTACAACAGTATTATCAAATAGAATTATCTAAATTGAATAATGCTACTGTAGAAGAGGCTAAAGAGAAAATTAGGAGTACCCTTTTATTAGCCATAAATGCTTTTGAAAACGAGTTAAGACAAAAGGATAAAAAGACACATTTGGATATAGAAGTAGATGTGGAAACGTATATACAAGATTTAAAAAATAAAAGATTATTATAAAAATTATGGAAAAGGATATTCAACAACTGCGTACAGAAAGTGTTTTAATTCCAAAAGTAAAAGTGGAGTTTACTCCTCAGGAATTAAAGCAAATAGAGTCATATAAGAAAAGTATTGATTTGACCAATACTACTCAGGTATTACAATACGGGGCAGGTAGTCAATTGAGAGCAAGAGCATTTGCAGACGAGACATTAAAACAAGTAAAAACGAAAGATTTAGGAGAAACATCAGGTTTTTTACTTTCTTTAAGAGAGGAAATAAAATCTTTTGAAGGAGTTGCTAATAAAAAAAGTATTATTCCTTTTTTTGATACTATAAAAAAGAAAATTGCTCGTTTACAAGCAGAGTACAGCAAAGTAGAGACAAATATTAATGCAATAGAATTAGAGCTTGAACGTCATTATAAATTGATGATGAAAGACGTTGCAATGTTTGATAAGTTGTTTGATGAAAATAAGAATTACTTTCAAGACTTATCGTTGTACATTGCTGCTGGTGATGAGCGATTACATGAATTGAATACAATCGAATTGCCTCAAAAAAGAGCTGAATTAGAAAATGAAAATGATCCAGCAAAAATTCAAGAATATAAAGATTTAGAACAACAAATTGTTCGATTTGATCGTAAAGTGCATGATTTGAAGTTGACAAGAATGATTATTCTTCAAAATTCTCCACAAATTCGCATGGTGCAGAATAATAGTTTGATGTTAATGGAAAAACTACAGTCAGCTATTATAAATACAATTCCATTATGGAAAAATCAGATGGTTATCACTTTAGGTATCGCACGTTCTCAGCAAGCGTTAGGAGCCCAACAAGCAATAACAAATGCAACTAACGAATTGTTGAAGCGAAATAGTGAAATGCTTAAAGATTCTACAATTAAAATAGCACAAGAAACAGAAAGAGGTATTGTAGATATTGAAACTATTCGAAAAGTGAATGCGGATATTATTAGTACAATAGATGAAATAGTTCGTATTCAGGAGGAAGGAAAAGAAAAACGTAGAACGGTTGAAGTAGAATTACTTGAACAAGAAAATGAATTAAAGAAACATTTATTGGGTAATACTGAAGAGGTAAGATAAAAAAAGGAGATTCAAATGAATCTCCTTTTTGTATCTATCATTAGATACAAAAAGGAGATTCAAATGAATCTCCTTTTTGTATCTAATGATAGATACAATTATTTTTTAGCGTTTTCAGCAGTTAATTCCGCAATTCTAACAATTACGTCTGTTGCTTTTACAATGCTTTCTACAGGAACATATTCATACTTTCCATGGAAGTTGTGTCCTCCAGCAAAAATATTTGGACAAGGTAATCCCATATAAGAAAGTTGAGAACCATCTGTACCTCCGCGAATAGCTTTGATAAGCGGTTTAATACCTAAATCTTTCATTGCTTGTTCAGCTGTATCTACAATGTGCATTACAGGTTCTACTTTTTCACGCATATTGAAATATTGGTCTCCTATTTCGCAAGAAACGATAGGTCCACCAAATTGTTTAGCATATTTTTTGTTGATTTTATCAGCCAATTTAACAATGAATTTTTTACGTTTCTCGTATTTTTTCATGTTATGATCACGGATAATTAAATCAACTGTAGATTCTTCGATGCTTCCTGTTACATGGTTTACGTGGAAGAAACCTTCATATCCAGTAGTTTGCTCTGGTACTTCTTGTTTAGGAAGTTTTTTGATAAACTTATTAGCAATAAGGATAGAGTTAATCATTTTTCCTTTTGCATATCCTGGGTGTACACTTTTACCTGAGAAAGTAAGTTTAGCATATCCAGCATTAAAGTTTTCATATTCTAATTCTCCTATTTGACTTCCATCCATTGTGTAAGCCCATTCTGCTCCAAATTTCTTTACATCAAATAAGTGTGCTCCTCTACCAATTTCTTCATCAGGAGTAAATCCAATACGAATTTTTCCGTGTTTGATATTTGGGTTTTTGATTAAGTGTTCCATTGCTGAAACAATTTCTGTAATACCTGCTTTATCATCAGCACCTAACAAAGTAGTACCATCAGTAGTAATTAACGTTTGTCCTTTGTATTGTAATAAGTCTTTAAAATAAGAAGGAGATAATACTATATTTTGCTCTTTGTTTAAAACAATATCCCCTCCATCATAGTCTTTTACGATTTGTGGTTTTACATTAGCACCTGTAAAATCAGGAGAAGTATCAAAGTGAGCGATAAATCCAATAGTAGGAACATCGTGGTCAACATTACTTGGTACTGTTGCCATGATGTAAGCATTTTCATCTATAGTAACCTCTTCAAGACCTATTTGTTTTAACTCTTCAACTAATTTGTTTGCTAAATCCCATTGTTTTTCTGTACTTGGGCAAGTAGTTGAGTTTGGATCAGACTCCGTATCAACAGTTACATAACTGATGAAACGATCAATGATATGTTGCATAATCTGTTTGATTTAATATCAAACAAAAATACTAATTAAAACTTTATTTAAGTGTTTATCGGTCTTCTATTATTGAAGTTATCTTGACTTTTATTTCTAAAGATACTTGTCCTTCTTCTTTTTCTTAGTTATCCAAGGATATTTACAAACAATATATCGCTTATTGAGAATGAGTAGGAACTCCTTTTTAAGGCTTAAAAGTAGCGAAAGATTTTGTGAAATAGAATATCTGGTAGAGGTAGGTTTAATTGGGTGGAGAGTTGTTTTTATAGTTAAAATCAGTAGGGGATTTTTCAGACTATTGGAATGTTGTATATTTGATAAACAGATTATAAAATAGTTATGAATCAGATATTAGTTGTTTTATTTAGCGTGTTTAGTTTAATAGGATATTGTGGTACTCCCAAAAAAGAGTATGTGGATCATCCATCGAATTCGAATATAAAGTATGAAGCTGTCGAAATTTTGACAAAAGATAGTTATAAATTAAAATCGTGGATTTGTTATCCTCAAGCTAAAGATAATATCAATAGGGTATTAGTATTAGCATATGGAGATACAGGAAATATGTCGTACTGGTTAAGACAAGTTTCTGAAATGCTTAAAAAAGGCTACACTATTGTTATGTTTGACTATAGAGGTTATGGACAAAGTCAAGCTTTTCCAGTAAAAGAAGAATCTTTGTATTATGAAGAATTTACTACCGATTTAGTGACTGTTTTGGAGTATACAAAAAAACGTTTTAAGTCTCCAATAGGCGTATGGGCCTTATCTACTGGTTCACTTTCTGCTACAGAAGCTTACCAAATTGAAAAGTATGATTATCTGATTACAGAGGGATTTATGATTGATCCAAAAGAAATAACTACTCGGTTGACGGAATTTTTAAAGAAGGATTATATTTTGCCAGAGGAAGCTAAAAATTATACAACGAAAATAAGTAAATTAACTTTACCTATTTTGTTATTTACAGGAGATAGGGATGGTTTAACTCAACCAGACGATAGTTATAGAGTAAGTTTTTTAAATCCTAAAAGTAAAGTAGTCATGTTTAAAGGTGGGCATTTGCAAGGTTTCCAAGCTTTAAGTGGTACTACACATGGACAAAGATATATTGAAGCAATAGATGATTTCTATACTAAGTCGGTAGAAAGCCCAAAAAAAGAAACTACAATGTAAGTTTTGTTGCTATTTTGCACGATAGAAATGTGTTTGAAAAGAAGACAAATAAATTGTAATTACTATATACTTATTATTGTTTACATAAATGATTGTATGCTATTAAAACACCTATAAATTTAAAGGAAAGATTACAATTATAATGAAATCCTAATGGTGAGGTCACGCGATAATGAATACCTTTGTGGGCGAAAACAAAAACACTATGTCAGAACATTCTCATAATCATCGCCACTTCATATTATATAAGCCACATGGTTATATCAGTCAATTTATCTATGAAAAGAAACGTACAAAAAAGAAGTTAGGAGAATTATATGATTTTCCGGAAGGAACAATGGCTATTGGACGTTTGGATGAAAATTCAGAAGGATTGTTATTATTGACGACGGATGGAATGACCAGTGAACGTGTAAGAGGCTCACATTATGAGAAGGAATATTATGCACAAGTAGATGGAGTAATTACAGAAGATGCTGTAGAAGCGATGCGTTGTGGAGTAGAAATTGGAGTAAAAGGAGAAAAATATACGACAAAACCTTGTGAAGCAGAGCGTATCTTACAGTTGCCAGATTGGATAGGTGAAGGAAGACGCATTAGAGATGAAAGACATGGACCTACCAGTTGGGTACGTATAGTTCTGACTGAGGGGAAGTTTAGACAAGTGCGTAAAATGACAGCATATGTAGGTTATGCAACTTTGCGATTAGTAAGGGTTCGCGTAGGAAATGTTTGTTTAGAAGGAATGCAAGTAGGAGAAGTTATAGAAGTAAATGAATTATAAACAGCGATAAACATGAATACTAAGTCAGTAGAAAATTATAAGTTTCAAAAGATTGTAGCTATTGTAGGAGTATTGCTTTTTGTGATAAAAGTAATTGCCTGGTCAATGACTCATTCCGTAGCTATTTTAACAGACGCCTTGGAAAGTGTTATTAATGTGATTAGTGGCTTTATAGGGTTGTATAGTTTGTATTTATCTTCTTTACCACGAGATCGTAATCATCCCTATGGTCATGGAAAGGTAGAATTTATCTCCGCGTCTATTGAAGGAGGTTTAATAATAATGGCTGGTGTAGTTATTATTTTTGAAGCAGTAAAAAACTTAGTGCACCCTCAACCTATTGGTAAGTTGGACTATGGAATTATTTTAGTAGCTATTACAGCTATAGTTAATTATATTTTAGGATGGTATGCCATACAAAAAGGGCAAAAAAATAAATCGCTTGCTCTTGTTGCCAGTGGAAGACATTTACAGTCGGATACCTATTCTACAATTGGTATTATTATAGGACTTATTCTTTTGTATTTTACTGGTTATGCATGGTTAGATGCAGGAGTCGCTCTTATTTTTGCGATGATAATTATTGTTACAGGGTATAAAATTGTAAGAGGAGCTGTTTCTGGTATTATGGATGAAACAGACGAATTACTATTAGATGAAGTAGTAGCACACTTACAAGCAGTAAGACGACCAAACTGGATTGATTTACACAATATGCGTATTATAAAATATGGTAGTGTATTGCATTTTGATTGTCATATGACAGTTCCTTGGTATTTTAATGTCGTAGAGGCACATCAAGAGGTAGATGCTTTACAAAAAGAAATTGAAGATAAGTTTGGAGATGAAATTGAGATTTTTGTACATGTAGATGATTGCAAACCTTTTTCATGTGAGTTGTGCACTAAAGAAGATTGTAGTTACCGCAAAGAACCTTTTAATCATATTGTAGAATGGACAATAGATAATGTATTGCCCAATAAGAGACATAATAGCAAATAACTTATTTTAAGTTAAAGCGTTTTTGTTGTCTATCAAAGAAGAGATTATTTGTATTAAAAAAATTATCAAATATACCAGCGTCTATTAGGGCGCTGTTTGTGTTTTGTAGGCAAGTATCTTTTTGGAATACAATACTTTCGTCTGTTATTTCTAAGCAAAGGTCCATATCGTGACTTGAAAATAGAATAGCTTTATTTTCATTATGTGCTAAATTTTTTAATAGTAAATACAGGTCAACCTTGTGATGTAAGTCTAAATGACTTGATGGTTCATCTAAAATAATAATAGGGGTGTTTTGTGCAATAGCTCGGGCTATAAAAACGCGTTGGCGTTGTCCATCACTTAGTGTATTAACATTAAGGTTCACTAATTGATCGATGTGTGTTAATGTGATAGCTTTATCTATATAGAACAAGTCATTCTTAGTTATGTTATTGTTCCAGTTTAAATGTGGAATACGACTTATTTGTAATAAATCTATAACAGAAAGATTAGAATCAGGAATTCGTTCAGTTAATACAACACTAATCTGTTTAGCTAATTCTGTTTGTGAATAATTTATTAAAGAAGTACTGTTCAGTATTATTTGTCCTTCTAAGGGAGATTGTAAACCTGCTAAAGTTCGCAATAGGGTTGTCTTTCCTATTCCATTTATTCCCAATAAGGAAATCAGTTGTCCTTGTTTTAATTCAATATTGATACCTGTCTGTATTACTTTTGTTTCTTTTTTAGAACTATATCCTATACTTAGATTTTTGGTGTGTAATAGAGTTGTATCATTCATTAGTTTTAAAATTTGATTAATGGATAATGAGATATTTAAAAAGAATCTATTGGGTAAAAGTAGGATATTTATAGGGGATTAAAAAATAATAAAATGAGGAAGAAAACGATGAATTATTTAGTTTGTATAAATGTATAGGTGATAAAATTAACTCTTTAAGTGTATAAAAACAAGTGATTCTGAGGGGAAGATTAAAATGGAATTGAGAGAAAAAGCTACTTTCAATAATAGAATAAATAGGCTGATTTAAGGTAAATAATAGTATATTTGTGTACGAATAATTTATTGTACAAATAATGAAACCGAACACACAACAATTAACAGAGTTAACTACACAAGTAAGAAGAGACATTCTTAGAATGGTACATGCTGTAAGTTCAGGACACCCAGGAGGATCTTTGGGATGTGCTGAGTTTTTAGTGACATTATATCAAAAGTTAATGGACAGAAAAGAGGGATTTGATATGAATGGTAAAGATGAAGATTTATTCTTCTTATCTAATGGACATATCTCTCCAGTGTTTTATAGTGTATTGGCTCGCAGTGGGTATTTCCCAGTGAGTGAGTTAGCAACTTTCAGAAAAATTAATACACGTCTACAAGGACATCCATGTACGCATGACAAATTACCTGGAGTACGTATGGCTTCTGGTTCATTAGGACAAGGATTATCTGTAGCAACAGGTGCAGCACAAGCGAAGAAATTAAATAATGACAATCACCTTGTTTATGTGTTAATGGGGGATGGTGAGTTACAAGAAGGTCAAAATTGGGAAGCAATGATGTATGCATCTGCTAAAAAAGTGGATAATTTAATTGCGACAGTTGACTTAAATGGAAAACAAATTGATGGACCAACAGAAGATGTATTGAATTTAGGATCTTTAAAAGCTAAGTTTGAGGCATTTGATTGGGAAGTTATTGAAGTAGCAAAAGGGAATGACATCGATTCAATTATTGCTGGATATGAAGAAGCTAAAGCTAAAACAGGAAAAGGAAAACCAGTATGTGTGTTGTTGCACACTGAAATGGGGAATGGAGTAGACTTTATGATGGGTACTCATGCTTGGCATGGTAAAGCACCAAGTGATGCTCAATTAGAAGAAGCTTTAAAACAAAATCCAGAATCTTCTTTCGGAGATTATTAATCTACAAAATTGAAATTAAGATGAAAAAATATACAAATACAGGAAGTAAAGATACGCGTTCAGGATTTGGAGCAGGACTTACTGAATTGGGACAAAAGAATGAGAATGTAGTAGCATTATGTGCTGACTTAATCGGTTCATTAAAAATGGATGATTTTAAAAAGAATCACCCAGAACGCTTTTTTCAAGTAGGTATTGCAGAAGCGAATATGATTGGTTTAGCTGCAGGAATGACTATTGGAGGAAAAATACCTTTTACAGGTACTTTTGCTAATTTTTCTACAGGACGTGTTTATGATCAAATTAGACAGTCAGTAGCTTATTCTGAAAAGAATGTAAAAATTTGTGCTTCGCATGCTGGATTGACATTAGGAGAAGATGGAGCTACTCACCAAATTTTAGAAGATATCGGATTAATGAAGATGCTTCCAAATATGACTGTAATCAATACATGTGATTATAATCAAACAAAAGCTGCTACTTTAGCTATTGCTGATTATGAAGGGCCTGTTTACTTAAGATTTGGACGTCCAGTAGTGCCAAACTTTATGCCAGCTGATGAAACGTTTGTAATTGGAAAAGCTATTATGTTAAATGAAGGAACTGATGTTACTATTGTTGCAACAGGTCACTTGGTTTGGGAGGCTTTAATTGCGGCAGAAGAATTAGAAGCTAAAGGAATTTCTGCAGAAGTAATAAATATCCACACAATCAAACCTTTGGATGAAGAAGCTATTTTAAAATCTGTAGCTAAAACTGGTTGTATTGTTACTGCAGAAGAACATAATTTCTTAGGAGGATTAGGAGAAAGTGTATCAAGAGTATTAGCTTTAAATAACCCACTACCTCAAGAATTTGTGGCAGTACAAGATACTTTTGGTGAATCAGGTACTCCAGAAGAATTAATGAATAAATATGGTTTAAATGCTGCTGCAATTGTTGAGAAAGCGCAAGCAGTTATTAAACGTAAGAAATAGTAAATATTTACGTGTTTAAATGAAATAAGAGAGGCTATTCAAATTATGAATAGCCTCTTTTTTTTGAATTACTTATTGTAAATATTTATAAGTTCTGCTAATGGACCATCTTTTTCTTGTAGGTGCTTCAGGTTCTTGTAGGTAATCGTTTTAACTAACCTTTCTTCTATATAATAATCCACTTTATAAGTTGTGCCTATTTTGGTAATATCTGTTCCTTCCGAAGGTTTACCCGCTTTATTGTATTTTAAAAAGCTAAATTGATTATTACTGTTATTATTAGATAGTCTTTGTTCTATTGCATCAGCTTGTCTTTTTTCTGCTTCCTCTTTGTTAGTAGCTTCTTTTAATGCTTCCATAGCATCTACTACAAATTCATATTGTATAGTAAGCTCAGCAAAATATTCTTGTGGAGTTTGAGTTAAGAAAGGAGGAAAGCCATAATATAAGGCTAATAATTGTTGTGATTTATAGTTACTCTCCAATGCACTATAGTATTCATCGCTAAATAAAGACATACTATACTCTTTTAAAGTATTGTCTTCTATATAGTAGATCTTAGTTGAATCAGGTGTTTTATCCTTGACTATTTGTGGGGCTTTGATATCTGCTTTACCATTTTGATCATATATTTCCATTTGTAAGTACTTGCTACCTTTTACTATCTTTAAATATAATGGAGAGGAAAAGTCTTTTATAATTACTGCATTATTTTTTAATTCATATGTGTTTCTATTGAAAGCATGCATTCCAAAAGCATTAATCTCTATAAGGTTTATTTGTCCGTTTAGATATCGTAATCCTAATAATACGCCTTTATCAGATATATATTTGTAGCCTGTAGTTATTTTACCATTTTTAAAAATAGTACGTTGGTCATATTGCAATTTATTGATAGTATCTAACTGTTCTAAAAAGTCAAAACTATACTGATACAATCTTACACCATTTTCATAATAATCAACTAAATAAATATTATCTATTATTGGTTCAGGGCTTAGAAAGTATCCATTATAAGGCTTTCCGTTGTTATAAAAACCAGTATAACTTGATTGCATATCTTCTATAACTCTGAAAGTATAGTAGTTAACTTTAATCAATTGATCTTTCGTATAATATTCTGTGTATCGAAGATCTCTTAGTTCGTCATTATAGTCTTTGTCTTTATAATAATCAATGCTAACTAATTCTCCATTCTTATAATTCTTCAGTTGTTTACCCTCAATAGAAGAACCATTAATAGGTAGACCATTTTTGAATTCTTCTTCTTTGATTAATATACCTTTTTTGTATACTTTTCTATAACCGTCTTTTACTCCTTTTTTCATTGTATAAATTTCTTCTGGTATATCATAATAATAGTTAGAGTATACGATTTGAACGCCATCTAATAAGAAGTCTTTATAAGAAGATAATATCCTTTTATTATTTAAGTTATAGAAAGTACCTTCATAAGGTTTATTGTCTTTATAAATTCCCTTAGCAAAGATACTGTCAGTCGTGTATTTAGTGGTAATCACTTCCCCTATATGTATTCCTTTGTTTAGACGATATTGGGTTATTTTACTGTTTATTGTATCTGTAAAGAAGCCATCATAAGGGGTTGTGTATTCTTTGAATAATTGGATATTTTCTTTTCCTTTTTCATCATAAGAGTATACTTCAGTATTTTTCCATGAACTTTGTCTTATTTTCTTAATTTTTCCATTAGGGTAGTAGGTTGTTATTCTATCGTTAAATTCATGACCTTCAGGTAACTTCTCTTGTTTTGATTTTATAGCTTGAGCTAAACCAAATTTGGTATAATATTTATATTCAGTATTTGAGGCATTTAATGGGGCACCATTTATATCCCAGTATTTAGAAGAAATTATATGTTGCTTATATCTTGGTACGTTCTTACATAGAATTTCCTTTGCTTTGTTACCATTACTCCAATATATTATTTCACTATAATCTTTGCTGTCAGTAGATAAATATTGCTTTTGATTTTTTAAAGAAATATCATCCTTATTAATAGATTTATTTCTTTCAAGAGAAACGTAGTCTTGAGAGAATCGAGATACATTAAACATACCAAAATATTCCTCATTATAATATTCGCCTACTATAGGTTTTTTACCTTGAATATAAGTAGTCTCTAATTGCTTTTCACCTCTATTATTATAAAGTATTTTTTTCCATTCTTTTCCATCAATATAGTAATATGTTAATTCTTTTGTATTGGTAAAATTGTCATAGGAATAAGAAGAAGAGTCATAACCTTCTTCTGTGTACCAGAATATATCACCAACACGAGCATTCTCATCATCAGCATAAGAATATCCTTGGTATTGTAGTTGACCATTTTTATAATAGTCTTTGATATAAATTAGTTCTCCAACTTTTTTTAGAGGTAAAGGTCTATAATAAACATGCTTTTCTTTTGTTGTTTCTTTCCAGTCTTTATCATAGTAAATAACACTTTGAGCAAAGGAAGAGCTGACAAATAGTAAACAAAATAGAAGTAAAAAGGACTTTGTATTATGCATGAGTTAATAGTGTTAATATTAATGTATTATAAAAATACGTAAAAAATAGCTTAGTATAGTTTGTATAAAAATAAGAGAAGAAATAAAAAAAGTCGGTAACGAAAATTCTTTCGTTACCGACTAATATATTTTAAATTACGACCTTTTGTTATTTTGACGCAGTAGGCCATACCCATTCACCATCTTTGCGATCTGGGAAGCATTTAATATCTAAATATCTTGGAATACCTGAGCAAGTCTTTAGTTTTGCATCATAGTATTGGTAGTATTTAATTTCACCATCAATTTTATAAGACAATTCATCTTTTGTTGAGATACCATCACCATCATCATCCATATCTAAAAAGTTTGGTATACCATCACCATCTGTATCGTATGAAAAATAGTCATGTATATTCAAGTTCATTGCTTTAAGTTCTGCATCTGTTACCTTAGTGCCTTTTTCAACAACTTGTTTTACTTCAAATTTAGAAGGAATACCATCTCTATCATGATCTCTTTCTTTTTTAGAGATTAATGTAATATCTGTGATATATACTTTATAAGCTTCTAAACCTCCATCAGCATAATTAAATTTACCTAAACCAGAAGGAATAAATGCAATAATTCTTCCTGCACTACCTTTGTCATAAGTTGGTAGTCCTTGGTTAGTTTCTCCAACACCTGTTGCTGTTTTTAAGAATTTAGTAATTAATTGTCTGTCTCCAGTATTTGTTCTTAAAGGTGCTTTTACAATATTTGTGTATTCTGGAATTGTAATAGGAAAAGAGTAATACGCTCCATGTAATGGATTACCCAAATTGTTGAATGTTGTATTCTTTAATGAAGTAGTAGAACGCTTCATATATAGTGAATCTATAGAAGTAACGTTTTCTCCTTTTCCTTCGTTAAGTAACAAATAATAGATTTTATACTTAATGGTATCAGCAGATTTTAAGTATTTGTATTTTGTAGGTCCATAAGGATTTTGTGGATCACTAAAAGCCATTAAAATATAATCGTCATTTGACATATCAATCGATTTCAAACGAGGATCTTTACGCAATACAGCTTGTTGCTTGTATTTTCCACTTGTAATACTGTCGAAAGAGATATTATCTCCATCTTCAATCATATAGTTATTGTCTAAATAGAACTCAATATCTTTTAAATTCTCAGTATAAACTTCTTTTGCTTCACGAGGTGGAACATAAGGTAGCCCCCCTCCATTATCATCTTTTTTACAGTTTACCATGAATACGGCAAGAATAACTAAGCATACTAAGCTATATAATCTATTCATTTTTTGATTTTTTTTAATAGCGCAAGATACAATTTTACTTTATTTTTGTATAGTTTGTTAATGAATTTTAATATATAATTATGCGTATTGATAAGTACTTATGGTGTGTACGATATTATAAAACCAGAAATATAGCAACAGAAGCTTGTAAAAAAGGACATATAACTGTAAATGGCCAGGTTGCAAAAGCTTCCAGAGAGGTATATCCTACAGATAATATAACGATGCGAAAAGATCAAATAGTTTACAAATTAACTGTTTTGGATATTCCTCAGAATAGAGTAGGAGCGAAATTAGTAGATATTTATAGAAGGGATCAAACACCTGAAGAAGCTTTTGAGCACTTAGAATTATTAAAATTAGCTAAGAGCCATTACAGAGGAAATGGTACAGGGCGTCCTACTAAAAAAGATTTACGAGATATTACTGACTTTTTAGATTATGAAGATGACGAAGAAATTGATGGATAAAGAGTATTGGGAAGGGAAATATCAAAATAACCAGGCAAAATGGAATATTGGAACAATCAGTACTCCTTTAAAAGACTATATTGATCAGCTAACGGATAAAAATATACGTATTTTAATACCAGGATTAGGGCATGGACATGAGTTAATGTATTTGCAGGAACAAGGTTTTACCAATATTACAGGATTAGATTTTACAATTGTTGCAGCGTTGGAAGCTTATGGCTTAATGAATGATTTTCCATATGGTAGTGTCGTTTTAGAAGATTTTTTTGAACACGAAGGAGAGTATGATCTTATAATAGAGCAAACTTTTTTTTGCGCTTTGCCACGTGAAATGCGTCAACAATATGTTGATAAAATGAGTGAATTATTGGTGGAAAATGGAAAATTAGTTGGACTTTTGTTTGATTGTGAATTTGAACAAAACGAACCACCATTTGGAGGAAGTAAGGAAGAATATTTGCCCTTGCTGCGTTCAAAATTGACAATAGATGTATTAGAAACAGCACATAACTCAATCCAGCCAAGAGCAGGCCGAGAGTTATTTTTTATAACTACAAAACAAAATGACTAAAGAAATTATTTTAAACAAAGAACAAATCAAGTTCAAAGCTAAGCGTATTGCTTACCAGATATATGAAACCTTTGTCGATGAGGAGGAGATTGTTATTGCAGGTATTGCAAATAGCGGATATATCTTTGCTCAAAAGTTAGCAAAAGAACTTCAAGAGATATCATCTCTTAAGATAGCATTATGTGAAGTGAAAATCAATAAACAAAATCCTCTACAGCCCATCGAAGTATCAATGAGCAAAGAGGAGTATAGCAATAAAGCAGTAGTCTTAGTTGACGATGTGTTAAACTCAGGAGCTACATTAATATATGGTGTAAAGTTTTTCTTAGAAGTTCCTTTAAAGAAGTTGAAAACAGCTGTATTGGTTGATAGAAATCACAAAAACTACCCTGTTAAAGCAGACTTTAAAGGGGTATCATTATCAACCTCTTTATTAGAACACATCCAAGTTGTTTTTGAAGGAGAAGAAGAATATGCTTATTTGAGTTAATTCTTTAATTGTTGTTTGATCTCATCTACAATAGTTGAAATACTTTTATTGTCAACAGAAATAATATGTTTTGCTTGATGATAAAAATAACTACGGTCAAATAAGTGTTTTGCAATAAACGTTTCAAGCGTATCGTCTGAATTCTGATTGAGAAGTGGACGGTGCGCTTTTTTATTTTCCAAATGTTCAACCAATGTTTTTATACTTGCCTTCAAATAAAAGGATTCTACGCCTTCTTGTTGTAAGATTTCATGATTATTGGCATAACAAGGAGTACCGCCGCCTAAACTGAGTACAAAAGCTTCATCAGCTTCAATTAGTTCATGTAATAGAAGATGTTCTTGCTTTCTAAAAAAGATTTCACCTTTTTGTTCAAAAATAGAAGAAACTGTACTTTGTAGTTTATCTTCTATTTTTTGATCCAAATCCAAGTGAGGGAGATGTAGTGCATTTGCAAGATTTTTTGCAATTGTTGTTTTACCAACGCCCATATAGCCTAAGAGAATTATTTTTTTCTTCAAAATAGAAACTTGTAATAGAGAGAGTTAAGGATTTAATTGAAATTAAACACAAAAATAAAATAAAAATCACTCGGTTTTAAAAAAAAACGTCCTATATTTGCACCCGCAATCAGGAATTGAAATTGACTCGATAGCTCAGTTGGTAGAGCACAACACTTTTAATGTTGGGGTCCTGGGTTCGAGCCCCAGTCGGGTCACAAATTCAAACGAAAATTCAATTCCAAGTATTGCAATGACTCGATAGCTCAGTTGGTAGAGCACAACACTTTTAATGTTGGGGTCCTGGGTTCGAGCCCCAGTCGGGTCACTTATTTTATTGGTTAATGCTTCCTTTTGCATTTAAAAAAAGAGGAAAGACTCGATAGCTCAGTTGGTAGAGCACAACACTTTTAATGTTGGGGTCCTGGGTTCGAGCCCCAGTCGGGTCACACGTATAAAAGCTATTCTAAGACAGAATAGCTTTTTTGTTTTTATATATTTCATTGTTTTTCTCTTTGCAGTGTGCGGAATTTATTTATTTTTGCAACTCTTCAAAAAACAATAACTATACTTGTTTTAGCAATAAGGCCATGTGGAGGAATTGGTAGACTCGCCATCTTGAGGGGGTGGTGTCGCAAGACGTATGGGTTCGAATCCCATCATGGTCACAGAAATACAGTTATCTATGCCATAACTGTATTTTTTATTTTAACCTTTGTGTAATACTATACAATAGATAACAAAGGGAAGAGACTTTTCTTTAAAATTAGTCAGTCAATCGTTTTATTTGATTTATATTTGAAAAGTAATTTAGGTGTTTAACTATTTTTAATGTATGTAATTAGTTAAATACTTTTGTTTAATTGATTGGTAATGAGAAATTATATTGTAATCTTTTTTGTATTATTAGCAACTTTTGGATATAGTCAAGAGGAAGGAGTATCAGAAGATAATGTGCCCTTTGTGAATCAGGTGATTGAACTTTTTAAGGCAAAAGATAAAGAGGGAATAGCAGCTAAAATATATTATCCTTTGAAGAGAGAGTATCCTATTCCGGATGTTAAGAATAAAGAAGAGTTCGTACAGCGATTTAATGAGATATTTGATACAGCTTTTGCAGAGGAAATAGCTAATTCATCTATGGCAGATTGGAGTACTGTAGGATGGAGAGGAACAATGTTTAAAGAAGGTGATTTGTGGATTAATGATGAAGGGTATATTTATATTGTTAATCGACAATCTAAAGCTGAAACTAAAGGACGAAAAGGTTTCGTTAAAGAAGATAAGAAAAGCGTAAATAAGAGCTTGAAAAAGTTTAAACAAGCTATTGCTATTGCAGAGGTAGATCCTTTTCTTATACGAATAGATGAAATGGAAAATGAACAGTATCGTTTAGTGTTTTGGAATAAAGGACAAAGTATGAAAGAGAAACCTCTTCGTATAGTAGAAGGTGGGAAAATGACAATAGAAGGCACTATGCGTATCAGAACTTTGTTTTTTGAAGAAGGAGATAAAGCAATAGAAATAGCTTTAGATTATGTCGAAGCTTCTGAACCCAATGAAATTCTTTACAGTGAAGGAATAAAAGGGAAGAAATTAAAATACACTGTAGGATACATCAAACAATAATAAGAAAAGCAAGTGATTCACTTGCTTTTTCTGTATATATATTGTTCTAACTGATTAATCGCGTAATAATAAAGATTAATAAACCTACTAATCCTCCTACAACTGTACCATTTATACGAATAAATTGTAAGTCTTTTCCAACCTCTAATTCCAGTTTATCACTGAGCTCTCTTCCATCCCAACGCTCTACTGTATTTCGTATTAAGGCAGTTACTTCTTTTGTGTTTTTTAATGCGAAGCGATAAATGGTATGTTGAATCCACTTGTTTATTTTTTGTCTCATTGCTTCATTATTCTTTAGGTCAGAAGCAATATGCGCAATATTTTGTCTGATGTATTGACGGATAGTAGAATGTTCGTTGATTAATTGTTCTGTTAGATTCTCTTTCGTTGACTTCCAAAAATCAGTTACATATGAATCAATAGTTTCTATACTAATAAATTGATCTTTTAGTTCTTGAAATTTCTGCTTCCATTGTGGAGAGTGCTCTATCTCTATAGCCAATGCTTCTAAACGAAGAGTTAATTCATTTCTTAGTTTGTGTGTAGGATTTGCTGCTATTTCATCTAAAAAAGAGTTCATTCCCATAACTAATTGATTTGTTACAGCTTTTCCACCTACTAAGGCCAATAAAGGTTGGCGTTCGATTATTTTATCATAGATGTTAGCTCTATTATCTTCTATATACTGTTGCGTTTTCGGAATAATTAAATCAATTAATCTGTTGTGTTCTCCTTTTTCAGTCATATATAAAATACCTTTAGCAGCAAAGTATTGAAAATTAAGACTTTCTATTCCTTGTTTTGCTTTGGTACTTAAAAAGGCAGTTATTTTAGTTTCATCACTATCTCTTAAAAGAGATTGTATAATTGTGGTAAACTCTTTTTCTATTATTTGCTGATTTTTAGAAACATTCAACCATTGCGCTAACATATTTGCTAAATCTACTTTTTCAATATAAGGACGGATATTCTCAGAGGTCAAGAAATTATCTGTAACAAATGCTCCTAAGTTATCCCCAATTTTATCTTTGCTATTGACAATTAAGTTGGTATGTGGAATGGGGAAACCCATCGGTTGTTTGAACAAAGCTGTTACAGCAAACCAATCTGCTAAGGCTCCAACCATAGCCGCTTCTGCAAAAGCTTTTACATATCCCATCCAGTTTTGAGGAATATACTTTAAGGTGTAAACCATTAGTAAATAGACCAAAGCCATCGCAAAGAATAGTCCCGTTGCGATGCGTTTGTGTTTCTGTAATTGCAATTCTTTGTCAGTCATACCATTGTGTTAGATGAATAACTAAAGGTAGTAAAAACAAATGTCAAAACTTTTCTTTCACTTGAAAAGTAATTTCTTCAAATGTTTTGGGATGTCTTAATGTAATGCGCTCTGCGTGTAGGTATAATCGCTCTGCTTTAGTGCCATACAAATCGTCTCCTACAATAGGTGTATTTAACCCTTCAGGATGAGACGCATGCATACGCAATTGATGTGTACGCCCTGTAATAGGGTAGAAGTATACTTTCGTTTTTCCATCTTTACGCTCAATTACTTCCCATCTGGTTTTAGCGTATTTGCCATATTCATAACACACCATTTGACGTGGTCTATCATCAAAATCTATTCGCAAAGGTAATTCTATTATTCCCTCGTCTTCAGCTATAATTCCATCTAATATGGCTACATATCGCTTTTCTAAACTCTTTTTAATGAATTGACTTTGCAATGCTTTGTGCGAATCTTTGTCTTTTGCAATAATTAAGATACCAGAAGTCGCCATATCTAAACGGTGTACAATTAAAGGACCTGTAGCTTCTGGGTACCTAAGTTTCATACGTTCATATACAGAATCTAAAATATAAATTCCTGGAACAGACAAAAAGTCTTCTGGTTTGTTGACTACAGCAAAATAGTCGTCTTCATAAATTACATCAATTGGTCTATTAAGTGCTGGATTGATTAGTAAAGGATTGTCATCTACTTCTAAACCTTCCAACATATGTCCTAAAATAGGCTCACACTTTCCACGACAAGCAGGGTAAAAATGTTGGTGTTTTCTTATTTCAGATTTTGGAGATTCTCCCCACCAAAACTCACCCATCGCAATAGGAGTATATTGATGCTCATAGGCATATTGCAACAACTTAGGTGCAGCACAATCACCTGCAGCAGCTGGCGGTTGTTGTACTACTGTTTTGGCAAATATGTCTAATAAACTTTGTTCTTCTCCTTTGTAGTTGAGGAATTTATATGCTGCAAACAACTTTTGTTGTAGCCCATTTGATTTATTTTTTCGTTCTTCTTTTAAGAAGTTTAATTCCTCTTCGATACGAGTAGTAATATCTTTAGAAGTATTGATTTGTTCTTGCCAATATTCTGTCAAAACGCGCAATTCATACTTATCTCTTAAACTTTGTCTAACTAAATCATCATTTAAGGTTTGGAAGTCTTCTGCAGACAAGATGTTCTCTTGTTCTTTACGGATTGCCTTGCGCTCGTTTTTTAATACTTTAAGTTCAGCTTTTTTTTGTTCAATAGCTATTTTCTCTTCAGCTATTTGTTGTTTTAGAAGATCCTTTGCCTTGATATATATGCGGTCTGATTCTAATTGCTCTATTTTAGCATTAATCGCGTTAATAGCTTTTACTTCTATCCCTTCTTTTGCAAAAAAACCATCTTCATTCCACAGATCAAAGATAAGTGGTACAAAACCTTCTAAATCAGTATGACTACCCAATTTACCTGAGAATCCTGCTAAATATCCTATTTCTCCCTCTTTGTTTTTGACTACTAATACACCAAACATTTTACCACAAGGTAAGCGATCTGAGTTATTTGTATCAAACAGGGGAGCAATCAAAGGATGAGTGTTTAACTCCTGCTGTAATTCTTCTGCAGCAAGTATAGTTAATGGATGTGGTTCATAATAAAAAGGAAAAGTAAACTTAGTAGGCCATGCGATTGACTGCACGTCCGAAGTAAATCTTCTAAAGATAGCTTTAGGCTGAGACATTTATTGTATTATTTAGTAACGCAAAATTAAGGATAAATGGGAGATGAGAAACAAATAGACCTAAAAATAAAGACAATGCATTAATTACAGTGTATAAACATCTTACTAAAGACAGAAGGTGATAAGCTCTCAATTTTAGGCAAACAAAAAGGGTTGTCAGTACAACAACCCTTTTATTCATAGTAAGCTAAGGCAATAGGTTTAGATTAGTTTATTTTTTCTAAACGCACTTCTATACCTTTTGTTTTATCTTTAAATTCTTCTGTAATCAGAATATATCCATTTTTAGCAGGAGATATCATTAACTCACTTCCATCTTTTCCTTTTAAGTTTAATTTTTCCTCTGTAAAAGTGCCATTGCTATACTTTATAATTCCAATAACCCATATTTTCTTGCCACCACCTTCAGGTTTTTGTTTGTTGAAATAAAAGAAAGTATAATTGTCATTTCCTAAATCTTGGTAACCACTATAATCAAAAGCATTGTATTGAAGTGCAGCATCCAAACCTACAATTTGATTAAGATTTGTATGTTTACTTGACTCTTTAGAAATACGTTTATAGTTTACCACTTGCATTTTAGGATCTAATTCTACAAAGAAAAGATCATTGATTTTTACTCCCCAATGCTTTATTATACTTACACTTATTGGTTTGTATTGCTCTAAAATCAATAATAAGTTACCGTTCGATTGCAATAGAGCATCATGGAGGTATAAATAACTATTTGGTTCTCCTTTTTCTCTTACATAACCAAACTGATCAATTGAAAGATATTGTGATAGTTGTTCCCACAAAAAGAAATTGCGATTTATAACTTTACCTGCTGTGATATCATAGTCAACTTTTGATAGACCAATAATCTTATCGTTATTAGCTGTAAATTTTTTTTCTTTATCAGTCATAATTCGATTGATAAAAGTAACTTTTCCTTTTGTTTTCTGAATGATTGTTGTATTATCTACTTCTTTTGCTGTAATGCCATTAGCCTGTTGTCGTCCAAATGGAGAAAATTCATTTAATAGTTTTCCAGTGTCTTTATTAAAGAATAAGTATGAGTTAGAGCGTTTCCCTTTTGCTAATTCTTTTAAGTTCTTCTTGCCCTTGTATTGTTTGATAGCAACTAAATCATCAGTATTGTTTTTCGAGTTTGAAAAAGTAATATCTATATATTTGTTGTTACCTTCTGTTTTTGTGTATTCATAAAACCAAATAGGATCTAATTTACTATCTAAAAAATGTAGTTTATTGGGGACAGTTTTATCTTCAGCAGTTGGTATGTAATCAGGATAAAAATAGTTATCCGTGCTATATTTAAGAGGCGTATTTATACTATATCCGAAAGGATTAGCATTATAAGAAAAAGTAAATGGGTCTTCTAATATTTTAGTATCTAAACCATATATTTTATTAGCATTATCATCAAGAGTAAAAGGTTCGGAAAGTTTATTTTCTTTTAAGTCAAGAACTCGATAGGATGTATTTTCATATATGTTAAAAACCTGCCATTGTGAATAAAACTTGATAGTGATATAGTTGTCTCTATAAAAGACACTAATTTTGTTGGCAGCTACAGCTCTACCCTTTACTTCTACAAATTTTCCTGAAGTTACCTTGTTTAAGTTTTTATCTAACAACACATAACTATATTGGGTATGGTATTTGTCAATTATATCATCAAAAAAGATATAAAAGTAACCATAGACATCATCTGTTTGTCTGTTTTGTAAAACGTTACTCCTAAACAATCGTCCAGATGATAGTTTTTGTAAATCAACAATTTGACTGTGCATTAAAGTGCTGAAAAATAAGAGCACCATTATAAGAATATTTTTCATTTGTAGTCTTTTTATTCGAGAGTTTTTTATTTTATTTTTGTGCTAATTGACTCTAAGTCTTCGAGGCTAATATTGTAAATAAAAGAGCTAAATTGATTATAACTGTTAGTGTATTTACTCACATTTACCTGACTTACATAGCGATTAAGGGTATAGGACTTTTTTGCCTCATATAGTTTTTTAAAATTCGCTGCAATCCATTTTTTCAACAACTCATTTGGAGTACTCTTATATTGTTTTAATGCCTCATATAAGCTATTGCCATAGTGCTTCATCATGTATTCGTTCAAGATGTTTTGATACACAGCACTTTCTTTCCACTGCGTGAATTCGGGGCTTTTGCCCACTACTTTTTTTATCGAATTTGATTTTACCTTTGTATCAATTTTATTAAGCATATCTATGCGAATGTCACAGTTAGGATGCGTACGCAATGAGTCAGTGTTAAACTTGTTGTTTTTTTGATAGTGGTATAAATCGAAATTCTCCATTTCAAACCATTTGTCCTTAAAAGGAATTTTAAGAGAAGCAAAAATAGTTTTGTAATCTTTTACTAATAGTGAGTCTTTTTCTTTGTCCGAATCTCTCAGATTTTCCAAAGTACGTGCCACTTGTTCCGGACTTCTACCAAGTTTAGAATAATAAATATAGCCTAAGGAATCTGCTTGCATTTCTTTTATTCTACTTGTTTCTGATTTTTTGTATTTCAATTCGGTTAACAAATCATCTGCACTAATTTTTTGTTTGTACCTTTGTTTTTTAAGTGCTTTTGTTTTTTTCTTCAGCTCTTTTGAGTTATTTAGTGTTATTTGCTCATATATAGCGTTTAAAACATGTTGCATCTTCTGGTGCGCAATCTCATGGCATAATGTAAAAACTAATTGATCTTCGTTGTCTAATGTTTCTAACAAATATTGATTAACAATAATAGTTCCTTCGCCAAGATTGTATGCATTGGTTTCATATTCGCGAGAGGCCAATATGGTTAGGTCTTTGGGAATCTCAGGGTTTTTAGCTTGTATTTGATTCACTAAGTTATTCAAATAGGTATTGAAAGGGGAATTCTCCAGCAATTCGTTCTTTTCGATACGCTTTTCTATGGTTGCATAGTTTTCATCAAAGTAATTTTTAATCTCTTTCAGTTCTTTCGATTTGTATTTTTGCCCTAATACTGTATAAAACTCCTTTTTTTGAGTTGTGTATTTGTCTTGTAATTCTTTTTTCTGACTTAAGGATAGCGTGTCGATGAGCACAGGTTTTTGTCCCCATAAAGCTGTTGTCCCACATAAGTACAAGACAAAAAACAATAGATAGAAGCATAATGTATGTAATCTTTTCATTTAATCTTTTGTGTTTTTATATGATGTTTTATGTTAATAAGTGTATCATGTTTTGTTTTTTTTACACTTATTTTGTTTTTTAAGAGGTTCAAAAGTATATATAAAACATTTTTTATACAAGCTAAGTATGTGAATTGTTAAAATTGTTTAGAATGTACTGTGATTTTTTTTAGAATTCTATTCTGTTCCATTTTAGTGTTACTTATTCAAGTTTTACTCCTATTATTTTTTTAGTAATAGTTTTGTAGTTAGCTGTATAAGAATTAGACAATCCCTCAAATAATTATGGAGGTAAGTACACTTTTGAATATCTAATATTCAAGAAGCATCATTCATCAAGTACTTCTTCTTCGTTATTCTTATTATCTGTTGGTAATAGTGTCTCCAAAACAGATCGTGGTTCATAGATTACATCAACTTTATCCTGTTTAGATGAGGCGGATGGAATCTTTAGAGCACTCTTCTTTTCTTTTGTAGTATCATTAATATGGTTTTGAGAGTTGTTGTTGTCTGATAAAGTAGATGGAGTATCTGTACCTGTTTTTTTGTCAACAACATCCGTTGGAGCAGCTTTTTCATCTGTTTCTATTTCCTCAATAAGTGTTTCTCCCAAAGGCACAATTCCGTGATAAGCACTTGTACTAAGCAACACACCATTGGCAGACTTCCATACACTCCAAAAGTGTACATTCCCATTTGTCCATTCTTTAGGTAAATCAAAATGTACAAACTTATCTTCGCGTTTACTGATAGACTCTATTTCTATTGTTTCACCGTAATCTTCGTGATAGGCTACAAGCGTCAATGTATCCGTTCCTTTAGTCATTAAGTTTGTAATGCTATTGTCCCAAGATACCTTTACACGTCCCGTTTTCAACACATTGATTTTCTTGATTACAGCAGGTGGTAAAACCCCAATAGACAAAATTACAGCAGATATATCTATACATGGTATGCCATCAATAACAACTACACCCTCTTTGCTAAGCATTGAGATTAGTTGTTCTTTGCCAGAAGCCATTTTTCCATTGAGCAAAGCAGGAGGACAATGACGATTGACAAAGTTCTTAAACTTACTGGCAAAAGTAGAAACGATACCGAATTTACTGCGGCACAATACTTGTTTGTCAGTTGCGGGTTTGTTGGAACGACGTGGTATAGAGCGTATGTAATATCGACCTCTCCACATAACTCCTACTACGGTACCCACTTTTCCGTGTACTCCTCCTAAAATTCCTTCTTTGATTTCTGCCATGACTCTTACTTTTTTATTTGCAAGTTAGCAACCACATCAACATGATTATTTCGCTAATCAAAGAGGTGCAAATTTTTTTTTCTGTGTGTACATCAGTCTTTGACTCAATTTGCTTTTAAAAATGAAGACTATCAAAGGTATCTATTCGACGTATTAGACCTATTTGAAGGTAACTTTACAGCAGTTTTGAAAGGACTTTAAAGGAGAATAAAATAAGTATAAAACATATATTCAACGACAAAAGTTCTCTCTACTCAATAAAATACGGTGTATTCTCGTTCAATTGTCGATGAATTTTAAATGTATACTCAATTTTATTGGCTTTAAATCCATACTTAGAAAAGAATGAAATTAGTATTTAATTCATAAGTGATTGAATGTTATGTGATTAAGTTTTTTTTTATTTTAAAAAAGTAACTACCTTTTTTTATTTAAATGGCTCTATAGTGGCCTTTGTGAGGGAGTATTTTAAAAATAGAATAGAAGGAATAGAATAATACATCTTTTTGAAGAAAATTGGAAAGTACTATAAGAAATTTAGTGAGTTGTTTTTTTGAATAACACAATCCTTTTTGTTTTTTTAAATAAGAAAGAAAAAAGCTTCTATAAAAGTTATCCCATCACTATAGTGCATAAAAAAACAGGATACTATAATAGTAATCCTGTTTTTTTTAATGGATATTCAGTTGTTTAGTAAGTATAAGCACCTATTGTTTTGCTTTTATCTCTTGTTTTATTATTGAGATCCACAGTTATTTCTTCTGCGGTTATAAATAGGTTCAATTTGTTCCTTAATACCATTAAATCATTAACAGATATACCTAATGTAGCTATTGGACTATTGGCTGCAATGGGTTTTATTGCAAAAGGATTTGTACTATCTAAATCTTTAGAAGAAAAAGTGGCCTGTAGCTTTTCATTTTCGTCATAGATATTTTGATGAATAGCAGAGGAGTAGAAGTTAACTTGTCCTACTGGATTTATTCCATTATTGTTTACAGTACTAAAATTTTCAAACAACAAACTATTGTATATGGCAATTGAGTTGTTGGCTTGATTGTTAATAGCACCGTATAATTTTTTAGATTCGTTTTTGTAGAGTGTAGAACTGATTAAAGACATTGTACTACCATCATGTGTAGATATTGCTCCTCCTTCTGTAGATACGTTGTTGTAGAAATAACAGTTTATTAAGGCTGCTTTTGAACTTCCACGGTGATAAAAACCTCCTGCATTACTATTAGATTGATTGTTTGTAATGCTAACGTTGTACATATTCACTTCCGAATTGGTTAGGGTTTGTATACCTCCAGCTACACCACCTACACGGTTATTACTGATATCTGTGTAGTAAATAGACATCGAAGCATTATTGATAAAAATACCTCCTGCATTAGAATTGCTATTTAACCCTACGTTGTCGTTTATCATCGAATTTTTGACGATAACATTACTTTTCTGAGTAACAAACATACCTGCTGCATGACGACCAGATTTGTTATTAATCACTTTACAGTTGTTTAAACTTAAGTACGATTCCATAGTGATAACTCCTGCACCATGATCTCTTGGAACAGTAAACCCTTTTATTGTTAGGTTTGATGCAGCAGCGTCTGCATTTCCTTCTGTTATTGTAATGTTTTCTAACTGAACAGAAAGGTTAGCAATTTTTTGTGCCAAAACCGTAACAACGTGTACGCTTGTATTGTTACCAGATAATATTGTTTGTCTATTACTATCTGGCTTGCTATTTGTCGTTGCATCTGCAGGGTATCCGCCAATAATTTTAATATTGGATTGAATTAAAAAAGTAAAGTCTTTCTCTTGATTTGTATTAATAAGCGGATGTGCAGCAGGGGTATATTTGCCTTCTGTAAGATGAATAATATCGTTGTTGTTTAAGGCAAGGGCTAATACTGCTGATAAGTTAGCAGCCTTTTCCCAAGAAGTACCATCTCCTGTTCCATTTGGTTTTACATAGTAATGCGTGTAAGTGTCTTCTAAAGAAGCAGCTTCTTGTGTTACCACAATCTTTTGTTTGGCAGTACTGTTAATCCAAATCTCAACTATTCCCTTTCTTTCTTCGATGGCAAAGTTTTTATCAAAAGAAAGAATTAGATCATGTGTGCCAGCATCGCCTTGTGCCTTGTTTATTGTAATCCAATTGGCAGTACTATTGGCTCTCCAAGGTAGGTTGGCTTCTATGGTAATTGTTTTAGTTCCATTTTCTTTACTTACTTCATGTGTTGTTTGAGAGATCTTGAGGTTAGGATCGGCAACGGCAAATCCGTACTTATTATCATCAGGACTACAAGCAATAAAGAATTGTATTACAATTAATAGTAATAACGCATAAGGACTGTATTGTGTGAAAGATGCTTTCATTCTTATTTTGATTTTGTAATGATAATACCATTTCCAACAGCTCTTTCTTGTCCGCCATTATCAGATGGTAAGTTTCTAATTAAAAATTTGTTGACTGTCGTATTAGGATTGATGAAAAATGTAGAACTACCACCACCATCTAAGTTTAATGCTTTTTGAGAACCAATAGCTTGCATAAATAAACCTAAGTCTTCGTAATTCATTCCATTCGACCAAGTATAGTTTCTACCATCAACTACCATAAGTAATAGTTTGTTGTCGCTTGTAATACCTACACAAGTACGAGGGTGTATTTCTTTATCTGTTTGCTTTACTGTTTGTCCGTTTTTTACCAACCAAACACCACCAGACACAGCTTGTTGTGTTTGAGAAGCCTTGTCTTTAAAGTCAGTAATTTCTTCAATCGTTACACGGTTTTGTTTATCTACAGCTAAGTATCCTTCATTGCGAGTAGTGTAACTGTTTTTTAATACCATTCCGTTAAAAACAAATATACCACGTGGCACTCCTGTTGTCATATCATAAAAATCACCATTTACACCACCAATAACGTCAAAAGTTTGGTTTAATAGAGCAGTAGCTTGTCCTGTCATTGGTTGCATGGCAAACTCTGTTTTGTTGTGTGGCATTGAAGCTACAACTGACAACTTCGGATTGTGAAGGTCTATGGTATAGACAAAAGTTTTCATAGCTACTCCTTTTTTCGATAAGTAGTTCATTTCGTTTACTTTCACTCCGTCTGTTACAGTATATGTGGAATCTTTAAAGATCTGTCCTATAAGGTTGCTTTTTTGTACCAAATTGGTTCCCATTTCTGTTTTAGGAATGGGATTATAAGTTGTTAGATTGTCGTCATTTTTTGTTTGACATGATACTTGTAAGCCAACAAGTAAAAAGAATAATAATACTTTAAGTGATTTCATTAGTAACCAGGATTAGGAGTTAATTTTTCGTTTAATTGTAGTTCGCCACCAGGAATAGGTAGTAAATGTTGAAAGTCTAATAGACCTAAATATTGTTTTGCTGTATTGGTGCGTACGTAATCGTAATAGGCAAATCCTTCTGCCAGAAGTTCTTTTCTTCTTTCTTCTAAAACTAATTTTAGCATTTCTTGCGTTGTAGCTGGATGTACTGGTTTTAGACCTCTTGCAGCTCTCAATTCATTTAATCGAGTAGTTCCTAACGAAAGATCAGAAGTTTCTGCACTGATGAGATACAATTCTGCAATACGAGATATAATGACAGGGTCTGTACCTGTTTGTCCACTTGGATATTTGTTGATGCAGTCTTGTCCACCTATATTTATAAGAGAAATAGCCTTGCGTTTGTCTTCTTCTGTAAATAGGTCTATTACATCTTTTGATGGTGGATATACATAACTACCTTTGTTGGGATGCCCATAGTTGTAAAATAGCGTACTAATAGTATTTGACGATTCAGTTGTTAGGTTTTCAAAAGCAAAGATTACTTCCTTATTAGCTTGTTTTCTAAATATTTTGTCAAAGTTGTCTAAAGCGTATTTTCCATTTGTAATTAACTCTTCTGCTACCATGCTCGCTTCACTCTTTTTGTTTTGAGATAAAAAAACTCTCGCTTGTAGTGCTAATACTGCATCTTGAGAAACATAGTAGTAACTTTTAGAATCAGCCAAAAAGCCTTTTGCCAGTTGTAAGTCTTTCTCTATTTGTTCCCATACTTGCTTTTGAGGTGTTCGAGCAGGTTTGTCAAGTGAGTTAACGGTTAGTAATGGAATATCTCCCCAACGCGTTGTAAGGCTAAAGAATAGGTAAGCTCTAAAGTAATGTGCTGTTCCTCTAATGCGCTGTGTATTTTCGTCTAAAGGAAGAGCTTCGGTAATACTCAAAACATTGTTCACTTGGTATAGTGCACTATAATATCCTTTCCATGTGCTTACTACTAAGCCATTTAAGGGGTTTAGCGTATTGTTTATTGTATTTGTGTTTCCCAGGTTGCCTCCTATAATATCGAAAGTAATCCATGCCTCTCGAGTAGGATTGTTCTGTACACTATTGTACATTCCGTTCTCTAATGCCTTTAGGTCATTAGGTGTTACTTTATCAGGTGAAATACCTGTGCGAGGGTATAAGTCTAATTCTTTGCTACAGCTACATAAGCATAGGTAAATAAAAAGGGTTGCTATTATCTTGTTCATCATGGTTGTTGTGTTAAAAGTTAATGTTCATACCAATAGAGTAAGAACGAGTAGGTGGTACCCCTAAAGCGTCATTTCCATAAAAGCGCGGGTCTAAGCTTGGGCTCACGCTTGGATCCCATCCTGAGTATTTAGTAAATAAGAATAGGTTGGTTGCTTGCGTATAAACTCTTAGTCCCTTAATACTCCATTTCTTTAAGAAATCAGAATCAAACGTGTAACTAAATGTTACAGATTGAATTTTGAAGTATGAACCATCTTCTAACCAACGGTCGGAGTTTCTGTTGTTGTTAGAATCACCCATTATTGCTCTTGGATAGCGATCTGTGCTACCTGGGCCTGTCCATCGATTGTCGTAAACTTCGTTTAAGACAGGAAACTTGTCACCTATTTTGCCTAATATAGAAGGTTTCCACCCCGCATATACATCATTTCCATAAGAAAAAGTGCTTAATACATCTAATTGAAAACCTTTATATTTAAAGCTGTTGTTCCACCCACCAAAAAAGTCAGGGTTTGAGCTGCCTACAACTTCGCGGTCATTGTCATTGATAAGGCCATTATTGTCTTTATCTTTCCATCTTACATCACCAGCTCTTACTCCTCTGTCATATTGTGCTTGTGGTACTTCTCCATCGTATTGATAAATACCATCTTGTATGAATAAATAGAAAGCCCCAATATCTTTTCCTACTTGTAAAGCTCTGTTTCCTCCAATAGATAAAGGTTCTCCATTGTTTTCTATTAGTTGAGTAATTTTATTTTTGTTGGTAGCGATATTAAAGTTAGATTGCCAAGTAAGGTCACCAAAAGCAAAGTCAGTACCCAAAGAGATTTCTAAACCAGTATTCTTCATAGAACCTATGTTGGTCAATATACTCGACATACCTGAAGTTGCGTGAATAGGCATGCTGTACAATAGGTTGTTTGTTTTCTTCTGGTAAGCATCAACGCTAAGTGTGATGCGTTTTTGCAAGAAGGCTAAATCAAGTCCTATATTGGTTTGGTCTGCCTTCTCCCAAGTTAGATTGTTGTTTCCAAAGCTCGAAACTGCAATTCCGCTTGATAGACCATAATCTTTCCCTCCAGAAAATAAAGACATATAACCATAGTTGCCAATTCCTTCTTGGTTACCTGTACTTCCATAACTTAAACGAAGTTTTGCATCTAAGTCGATGTCTTGCATAAACTGTTCTTTTTCGATATTCCATCCTAATGAAATAGAAGGGAACCAACCCCATCTGGTATCAGGAGCAAATTTGGAAGAACCATCTGTTCGCAAAGAAGCATTCAACATGTATTTTCCTAAGTAATCTACACTGATACGCGAAAAGTAAGATTCCATTGCATATTCTGTTGTATAACCAGTAGCCCCTGTTATCTCAGATGCGACATTAATTACATCAAAAGAAGGAGAGGGGAAACCACGTCCGTCAATTCCCGTTGTATTGTTTGTTACTTTTTGAAAGGTATGTCCGACCATTCCGGTAAAACCAAACTCATTGAATGTGTTTTTGTATGTTAATACATTTTCTGTCTCTAAGTTTATTATTGATCTTTTAGAATCAATTAATCGACCAACACCTGTTCCGTAAGGGTGCTTCTCGTTGTAGTATAAATAATCGTAAGTATAGTTGAAATCTGTGTTTAGCGAGTTTTTAAATGATAGGTGAGAACCTATTTTAATGTCTGCAAACAAGTTTCCGATGTAGCGATATTGATCTAAATAAGCCGTTTGTTCGTTTAAAATTTGCATAGGGTTATGACGTAAAAGCTCTTCTGTTCCACCTACATAATAGTCACCATTTGGTTTGTAAGGTCTGTCAAAAGGACGTTGCTCTATAGCTCTTGCTACAATAGTCGTTCCCAGATTTGGACCAGGTACTTGATTGTTTCTTACATAAGAAATATTGTTGTTTGTACCAACAGTTAACCATGGAGTTACATCTGTTTGAAGCTTGGTATTTATATTAAAACGCTTCATGCTGTTGTCTTTAATTACACCATCTTGTTGCATATATGCCCCAGATATATAATAAGTCGTTTTTTCTGAACCACCAGAAAAAGACAAGTCCATGTCTGTTACTTTACCTTTTTGCGTAATGATGTCTAACCAATTGGTATCTGGCAAATCGCCAAAGGGATTGTAAATAGGAGTCTTAAAGTCTTTATCTCCTACTTGCAGATTGTATTGTCTGTTGTAGTTGTCTGCTCCTTCGTTGTATTGGGCAATATACGTTTTAGAGTCAGATATTTTAATTTTGTTTTTATTGGCAAATTCAGAATAACCAGTATTGAAGTTAAAAGTTATATTAGTACTATTCTTTTTGCCATTTTTAGTGGTGATAATAATAACCCCATTATTAGCTCTTGAACCATAGATGGCAGATGCAGCGGCGTCTTTTAGAACCTCTACAGATTCTATATCTTTTAAGTTTAAGGTACTTAAGGAGCTCATAGGTTCTCCCATACCATACAATTCGGCGCTTGGATTGTATAGTGGTATCCCATCTATTACATACAATGGCTCATTGCTTGCACTAATGGAAGAAATACCACGTATAGAAACACGTTCACCAGTACCTAAATTTCCAGAACTTGTATTAATATTTACTCCAGCCATTCTTCCTTGTAGTAGTTCTACAGGAGAAGCCACAGTACGCATATTATCTTGATTAATACTTAGTTTTTCGATAGCTGTTGATACTAACTTTTTTTGTTGTGTACCATATCCAACTACCACAATTTCGTCCAAATCGTTAGAACTTTCGGCTAACTGAATGTATAGATCTGACTGTGCAGCTACCACTTTAGTAGAAAAACCAATAAAAGATATTACAAGTTTGTCTTCCCCTGTTTTTGCTGAAATAGAAAAACGACCTTCTAAGTCTGCTGATGTACTAATGGATTTGCCTTGAACTGCAATTACAGCACCTGGCAAAGCTTGACCTGCTTGATCGACAATTTTGCCTTTTACAATCTGAGTAGTTTGTACTTTTTGCTCTGTTTTGTTTTCGTTCTTTTTAAATGAGATAAGATTGTTCTTTATCTTATACGATGTAGCTGTATTTTCTGCAACAGCATGTAGCAATACATTTAAGTCGTTGTTGGACTGCGATAAGGTAATGCTTGTTTGTAGATTTATCACAGTAGGAGAGAAAACAACCTTGTATGAGGTTTGCTCTTCTATCTTTTTAAAAATCGTAGCAATAGTACTTTTATTGCTGTTTAGAGAAATGCTGGTTGCTATTGGAGTAGCAACAGCATTCTGACTTGTTGCATACAAGCTTTGTGAACCTATCAGGAGTCCACAAATAATGTGCAAGCGAATTTTTGTCCTTAAGTTAGGATTAGTAAGCATAGTTATATAATTAGTTAATAGTTATTACGTTGTTGTTTATTGAGTAAGACAAATTGTTGATGAAGCAGAAACTATCTAATATGTCGTTTAGACTACTATTTCGATAGTCACCAGTAATTTTGATATATTGTAGTTGACTGTTTTTCGTATATATGCGAATGTTGAATTCGCTTTCAATAATCTGTTTCCAATGCTCGAAAGAAGTATCATTCATTTGTAGGATTGCAGTATTGGTAGATAACTGCTCATTAGTAGCATTGTACTTCGTTAAATGATTGTTCAGATTCATTACTTTCTCATTAGGATATAGAATAACATAATCAGTCTGATTTGGGATATTTACCTTTACTTTTCCTGTTTTTACTTTTACTTCAGATAGTTCTGTTGTATCATCTACCAAGAATGAGGTACCTAAAACAGTAGTTTTGAATTTTGATGATTGAACAATAAAAGGCCTTAGTGAATCTTTTGTTACCTGAAAGAATGCTTTACCTGTTAAGTTGATTGTTCGGTCGTTTTCATTGTAGTTTTGGGTAACTGTAATATTACTTGATGGGTATAACGTTACTAAGGTGTGGTCTTCTAACTCTATTGTTGTAGGTTGATTGATAGTATAATAGGTTTTTTCTTGAATAGTGTTGAAGTAGAAATAAGAGGTTCCACCTAGCAAAAGACAAGTAATGATAGATAGAGAAAATAGTATTTTGTTTTTTTTGCGTTTTCTCTTTCTAATAGTCTGGTTTAGTAAAGAATGATAAAACTGTGCTTTTAATTGTTGTTCTATTTCTTTGGATTTTATGTGGTATACTCCTTGCTGTAATTGATCTACAAACTGATCTACAATAGTGTTTTCTTTTTTAGAAGCAATATGTGTTAGATACTTTGATAAGATTGTTTTGAATTTTTCTTCCATTATCATTTTTTGACTTAGATATAGCTAAGAGTGAAAAAGGATAATGTTCCCCTACTTAAAAAGTAAGAGCTAACGATTTAGTAAAATAGATAACAATCGCTTAACAGTTTATGTTGCTTGACAAAGTGAGGTAAGACAATAAAAGACAGAAGTCTATAGATAAAGGAAGGTTTGACTTTAAAAGTTTTAAGGCTTTGGTTATATGATTCTCAACAGTGCTTTCAGAGATAACAAGATTGGAAGCAATCTCTTTGTAAGACATATTTTTGTAGTAACGTAACGTAAATACTTCTAAGCATTTTGTAGGTAGTATTTCTTGTGCTTTGGTATATATAAGTTGTAGAAGTTGCTCTTTAAAGATAATTTGTTCTTCGGTGGTCAGTAGATCATTGTCGGATAGTAAATGGTAAACGACTTCTAATTGCACAGTATCAAACTTTTTATTTTTGAGTGTTTGAAGTGTTTGGTTTTTTACGGTTTGGAAGAGGTAGGCTTTTGGATTTTCAATATGTAGTCGGTCATAGTTGTTCCAGATAGAAATAAATACATCTTGCACTATATCTGCCGCAACAGTATCATCATGGATAATATTGTTAGAATATTTATATAGATCATTCCAGTACAAATCATAATAGTCGTGTAACCACTTATCTCTTGGTGTTTTCATTATAGTCAAATTAATGGACTAAATGTAGGTTAGGGATTGAAGATGAATATTAAGTGAATATGAAGATTAGGTGAATAAAAAAATAAGGCTGTCTCTTTTGGATATAGAGACAACCTCATTACTATTTGGATGTTATTTTATTGGTTCGTGTTCAACTCTCATTTTAACATTGTTCATTTCAATGTCGTAAGTGAATTTTTTACTGTTTAATTCGAAGATTGAAACAGTTCTTTGGAAAGCAACTGTACCATCAGGTTTTCTTGCAATTAAAGTTCTTGCTTTACCATCTAATGAAACATACCAATCTCCTTGAGAACGTACTTTAGTTTTATCTCCATATTCAGTAATTAAGAATGTACCATTAGCATAATTATTATCTGCAAGTTTAGGGAAATAATCTTTTCCGTGTTTGTTTACATAGTAAGCATCTCCAGATAAGTTAGAAGCAGGTGCTTGTGTTCTATCCATCTCAACAGCTTTGTCTTCTCCATTTGTAATATCGAATACTTTAGTTGTTTTCCATTCAACACTTGCAAGTACTTCTGCAGGAGTTTTGGGCTCAGGATGGTTAGTTACTGGAATGTGTTCTACGCTATAAATAATTTCTGGATTATTCGTGTCTGCAATTTTGTAAGTGAATTTTTGATTTGTTAATTCTACAATTTCAACAGAGCGCTCAAAAGCTACAGTGTTGTCTGTTTTATAAGCTACTAAATGTCTTTTGGTATCATTGTCTTTTAAAGACCATAATCCATACATTTTATGACCATCTTTAAAATCAACAATTCTAAAAGTACCATTTGTGTTATAGTAAGCATAACCTGCGTACATTGCTCCAGGCATCACGTCAAGCCTGATGTTATTTCCTTTGTTGTCAACAATTTTAGAAGTGATCCAAATGTGTTTAGCCATAATAGCTGTTCTTGTTTCTTTTGTTACCTCTTGTTTTGCATCGTCATCACTTGAACATGCCACATTTGATAATGCACCTAAAAACAAAATACTTACTCCAAGCAAGCTTAAAACTCTTTTTTTCATTTATTTATGTATTTTAATTTCATGCAAAATATGTGTAATTATTTAAAAGACATAAATTTTATTTACTAAAACATAAAAAATACTGTATAAAAATGAAATAATACTTTAAAAATATAATAATCAAATATTTTTTTATGTAATTAATGAGTGGTGAACAGCAAAAGTTTGTAAAAAGAGAGTTTAATAGTGTTATTGTATTGTTTTACAATAAAATACATTTTTTATGAGTATTGTCTATTGAGTAGAAAGTAAGAAAGTAGAAAGAGTACCTGATAAAATATTGGTTTGATGAAGTATAAAGTGCTCTTTATTGTATTACTATATATGGTGAAATAATAGAAATATAGTTAATATTTAAAAAAAGTATGTTTTGTTGCTTTTGCTTTTTGTGACTTAACGAGTTAAATAGTATCTTTGGCACCTCAAAGTATTAAAATAATACCGATATGTTTGATAATTTAAGTGATAAATTAGATAAAGCCTTTCATATCCTTAAGGGACATGGCAAGATTACAGAAGTCAATGTAGCAGACACTTTAAAAGAGGTTCGTAGAGCTTTATTGGATGCCGACGTTAACTTTAAAATTGCTAAAGATTTTACTAATATAGTAAAAGAAAAAGCCTTAGGACAAGAAGTACTAACAACTTTACAGCCAGGACAATTGATGATCAAAATCGTTAAAGACGAATTGACGCAATTAATGGGAGGTGAGGCTGCTGGTGTTAACTTATCTGGTACTCCTTCAATCATATTAATGTCAGGTTTACAAGGATCAGGGAAAACTACTTTCTCTGGTAAATTGGCAAACTTCTTAAAAACTAAAAAGAATAAAAAACCATTGTTAGTAGCGTGTGACGTATATCGTCCTGCAGCTATTAATCAGTTGCACGTAGTTGGAGAACAATTAGGTGTTGAGGTTTATTCTGAGGAAGGAAATAACAATCCTGTACAAATTGCGGAGAACGCGATTAAGTATGCAAAATCAAATGGATTCAATGTAGTGATTGTCGATACAGCTGGTCGTTTGGCAGTAGATGAGGAGATGATGACTGAGATTGCTAATATTCACAAAGCAATTGCACCACATGAAACACTATTTGTAGTGGATTCTATGACAGGACAAGATGCGGTAAATACAGCAAAAGCTTTTAATGATAGATTAAACTTTGACGGGGTTATCCTTACCAAATTAGATGGGGATACTCGTGGAGGGGCTGCTATTTCGATTAAATCAGTGGTGAATAAACCAATTAAGTTTATTGGTACTGGTGAGAAAATGGATGCAATCGATGTGTTCTATCCAGATCGTATGGCAGATCGTATCTTGGGAATGGGAGACGTTATCTCTTTAGTGGAGCGTGCACAAGCGCAATACGATGAAGAGGAAGCACGTAAAATTCAAAAGAAAATCGCTAAGAATGAGTTTGGTTTTGACGACTTCTTAACTCAGATTCAACAGGTGAAAAATATGGGTAGCATGAAAGATTTAGTTGGAATGTTGCCTGGAGTTGGAAAAGCGTTGAAAGACGTAGAGATAGAAGATGATGCTTTTAAACATATTGAGGCTATCATTCACTCAATGACTCCAAAAGAACGATCTACGCCTGCTATTTTAGATGCAAAAAGAAAAGCGCGTATCGCAAAAGGATCAGGTACGGATATACAACAAGTAAATCAATTGCTTAAGCAATTCGATCAAATGAGCAAAATGATGAAGATGATGCAAGGGGCAAAAGGAAAGAATTTGATGCGAATGATGGGGCAAATGAAAGGAATGCAATAATATAGAAGAAGGTTTAAGGTTCATTATGAGGTTTAAACCTTCTTTATTTATACAACAACACACTTATTACTATTTTTGATGCAACTACTAGACGGAAAAAAGGTATCGGAAGATATCAAGAATGAGATTGCTGTTGAGGTTCAACAGATGAAATCTCGTGGAGAAAAAGTACCTCACTTAGCAGCAGTTATTGTGGGAACAAACGGAGCAAGTTTAACTTACGTAGGAAGTAAAGTTAAGTCTTGTGAAAAAGTAGGTTTTGAATCTACATTAGTTTCTTTGCCAGAAGAAACAACAGAAGAAGAACTTTTAGCTAAAGTAAAAGAATTGAATGCTAATCCTGCGATTGATGGATATATCGTTCAGTTGCCTTTACCAAAGCATATTGACGAGCAAAAGATTTTATTAGCAATTGATGCGGATAAAGATGTAGATGGATTCCACCCTACTAACTTTGGTCGTATGGCATTAGAAATGGAAACATTTTTACCAGCTACTCCTTATGGAATTATGGAATTGTTAGAGCGCTACAAAGTAGAAACTGCAGGTAAAAACGTAGTAGTGATTGGTCGTTCTCATATTGTGGGACGTCCAATGAGTATTTTGTTGAGTCGTAAAGGGTATCCTGGTGATGCTACAGTAACATTAACTCATAGTCGTACAAAAAATATCGCTGAAATTACAAGAGAAGCAGATATTATTATCTCTGCTTTAGGTGTACCTTATTTTTTGAAAGCGGATATGGTAAAAGAAGGAGTAACAGTAGTGGATGTGGGAATTACTCGTGTTGCAGATGCTACTAATCCAAAAGGATATGTTATTGCTGGAGATGTGGATTTTGATGAGGTAAGCAAGAAAGCTGCTTTTATTACTCCTGTACCAGGAGGGGTAGGGCCGATGACTATTGCTATGTTATTAAAAAATACTTTATTGGCTCGTTCAAGAAGAGCGAAAAAAGGAGAATAAGAAATAAGCGTGCTAAGCTATATATAAAGAGAGGTGAGAGATTACCTCTCTTTTTTTTCTTTTTAAGAATAAATATCTTATGCTAAAAATGCTATTGGCATACTAATGAATAATGCTATATTCAAGTGCTATGATTGTTCAGTATGAAACTCTTAGCTCTCCTGCTCCAGATGTGTTTTCTGTACCTTTGTTGATAGAGGAAAATAAACTTAGAAGAGTATGTAGAACAACTATATCAGTTGAGTAGTGCATGGTGTAATGTGTGGGCTATTCCTACTATTCCTGTAGGAGAATATATTGTTGTATTAATAGATAAAAACAGTACATATAATGACAAACCTATTTATACCAAAGATTTAGCTGATATTTAAAGAGAAGAGATAAAGTCAATTAATTTATAAGAATAGTCCTGATATAAGTGCTTTGTATGGAAGTAGAGGAAGGTTGTTTGGGGTGGTTTTTATTACGATGGAAGAATAAAAGAGAAGTGAGTAATTACTTCTCTTTTTTGTTGATTTAATGTGTAAATGATAATTATTGGAGTGTATTGTAACAAATGTTACAATGCAGATGAGTTATAATTAATAGTTTGCTATATTAACTAAAAAAGTATATTATGAAAACTCACTATCAAATGCTCATTATAGGAGCGGGGACTGCTGGTATAATGACAGCAGCTCAATTAAAAAAGAAAAATTCCAGTTTGGAGATTGGAATTATAGATGGAGCGGAATTACATTATTATCAACCTGCTTTTACTTTGGTAGGAGCTGGTGCTTATGATAAAAAGAAAACAATAAAACACACCAAAGACTTGATTCCTCAAGGGGTAGATTGGATTTGTGATTGGGTGGTGTCTATTGACGCAGAACACAATAAAGTGAGTACAAAAGAGGGGAAACAATATAGTTATGATTATTTAGTGGTGTGCCCAGGACTTGTTAATGACTTGTCTTTAATCGAGGGATTGGCAGATGCTGTAGAAAAAGGCGTGGTATGTAGTAATTATATAGATCCAGAGTATACATGGAAGTTGTTACAAGCCTTTAAGGGGGGAACAGCTATATTTACTCAACCTAATACTCCGATTAAATGTGGTGGAGCTCCTCAAAAAATCATGTATTTAGCTTGTGATTATTTTCGTAAAAAAGGAATAGATAAACAAGCAAAGGTATATTTCCCGATGCCTGGTAGTGTAATTTTTGGGGTAAAACCTATTGCAGATACTTTAATGAAGGTTGTAGAAAGATATGGTATTGATTTTATGCCTTTTCACAATCCAATAAAAATAGATGTAGAGCAAAAAAAAGCATACTTTAAAAGAACAAATATGCCTGATAATAAGTGTGTTGTTATTTCTGATGGAAGCATAGGAAATACAGACGATAGTATAGTAGAGATGTCTTTTGACTTTCTTCATTTAGCGCCACCACAAGTAGCTCCGTCATTTGTTAAACAGTCTGATTTAGTTAATGCAGCAGGGTGGTTAGATGTTGATTTGAATAGTTTGCAACACAATAGATATAGCAATGTATTTGGATTAGGAGATGTAGCAGGTTTGCCAACAGCAAAGACAGGTGCAGCTATACGAAAACAAGTTCCTGTAGTGGTGGATAATTTGTTGAGTTTAGTCAATCAGAAAGAAGTAAGCAATAAAGATTATCAAGGATATTCTTCTTGTCCATTAGTAACAGGATATGGCAAAATGGTATTGGCAGAATTTAATTATAAAAATGAGTTTACACCTGATTCAAAGTTGAAACAGATGTTTATTACTAATAGCGATCAAGAGCATTGGCGTTTGTGGGCATTGAAAAAATATATGTTGCCTTATTTGTATTGGAATAAAATGATGAAAGGGAAGCAAGTGTAGGTAGTGTTTAGTGTTCTTTTGTATTTTCGTTTTTTTGTTGAATGCATGGTACGGATTGCTGCGTTATCTGTGGTGATAGAATACTTCCCTTTTTTGTTGAGGTGTTTTAGTATTGAAGAGAATAGGTTTATATTTACCTATAAAATGACTGTGTATGGAATTTCCAAAAGTGATTACAGATTTTGTAGCAAAAGAGATAACGTGTGATCATTACTTTATGCCTCAGTTTTATCCTCCAAAAGGTGATATAGAAGGTTTTCAGAGTGGATACAAGTATAATAGTAATACAGGTGAGAATCTCACGGGAGTAAATGAAGGTGACTTTCATCCTAATTGGTATGTAATCTGTGGAGGCTATGCAAATGATCCTTTTTGGATTGATATAACAGAAGGAAATAAGAACTTTCCTGTGTATTTTGGAGAGCATGGCGGAGGAATGTGGGAAACTCTGATAGCAGCGAATTCCCTTCAAGAGTTTGAAGAGTATGTTCAATATATGAAATATCTTGTAGAATTAGAAGAGACAAAAGAAGTGATAGAGCCATTGTTTAATGCTCGCTTTGATAGAAGTAATCCTTTTTGGGAGTTGATATGGAGTGAGTTTTCTTTTACAGAAGATGAAGAGTATTAGTTTTAAAATGATATAAGCTACCTGCTGGGTAGCTTTTTTGTGTTTAATAAGTTGTACTTTTAACTGAAAGAATATAGTATGAGAAGTGATGAAATAAAATGGGCTGCCTTGGTTCCAGAGTTTGTTGTTTCGGATATAACAGATAGCTTGCAATTTTGGTGTGATTGTATAGGATTTGAGGTGCTATATGATAGAAAAGAAGAGTTCTTCGCTTATTTGGGATTAGGAGGAGCACAAGTGATGTTGGAACAGTTTAATCCTCAAGGTAGAGAATGGGAAACGGCTGTAATGGAAAAGCCTTATGGTAGGGGAATTAATTTTCAGATAGAAGTAGAGGCTGTAGAACCAATTATACAACGAGTACAAGAAGTAGGATATGAACTGTTTGTAGAGGTGGAAGAACGCTGGTATAGAGCAGATGATGTAGAGTTTGGACAAAAACAGTTTTTGGTACAAGACCCTGATGGTTATCTTTTGCGTTTGATAGAGCATTTAGGAGAGCGAAAAGTAACTGAATAAAGCTATTGATTAGAGATAAAATAAGTAGTTATTTTAGCTACAGAAATAAAACAAGAAGTATGAAAACAAGAGAAGAGTTACAACATAAGTGGTATAAAAAAGGAGAAAAGTATGCAAAGGCTATTAATGAGATGGTTGCCTTCGGTACAACACATGGCTGGGATAAATGGGAAGGAGAAGAAGCAGAAGATAAAAGAGGAAAGATAGCAGGAGCGATTATAGAGCTATTAAGAGATGCAAATGCTAATGGAACAGTAGAGCAGTTTAGAGAGGAGTTTCCACCTGCACATGCTCCTGTAGTATCTATGTTGGATGAAAAAGGGAGTTATATAGGAGATTTATGTTATATATCAGAAGATGTAATTGCTTTTATGCAGGGAACTTCTTATGAAAGTAGACAAGCTTATGTAGCGAAAGGAACGGTACTTACTGCTTTAGATAAAGGAATTAGAAGTATAGGACAGTCTATGCAAAATAAGGTATATGCGATAGCGTATGCTGATAAAATAGTAACTCGTAGCGGGTGGGATGGAGAAGTGATTGCAGAGTTTAATCTAATGAATTTAGTAAATACAGGAATTACAAGACTTATGCCATTTAATGATGGGGAGAAGGTGTTGCTTATCTCATCAGTAGGTATTTATTTGTTACATCCTAATCAAGTGCAATTATTACACCCAGAGCCTGAAGAGGATGACGATTATGGTACACAAATAGATATGGAGAATGCGACACTATCTTATGATAATCAATATATCGTAGTAGGAGATCAAAGTAGTGATTATTTGATTTTTGATGCAAGAGGACATAAAATAGGTGTAATAGGTCCACAGTCTTCTTATCCGCATTATTGTTTGTTTGCAAAAGACGATAAACAACTATTGACTAATTCATGTCACTTTTACAATGGAATATCAATAGGGGTGGATGTAGAGAAATTAAATGGAGCAAATATTCCAGGATGGGAGGAGCACAAGGATATTACTTATTTAGATGAAGGAATGCGTGTGTATGCAGGTGTGTCGCTTAAAGATTATTACATCTTAGGAGATGCATTTGGTTATATCAGAGCGATACATAAAGAGGGAAGAGAGTTGTGGCATCACTTCTTAGGTTCAACTATTAGTGGAATGGTATTATCTGATGACGAGCAAACGTTATATGTAGGTACTTATGCAGGGATATTGCACAAACTTACTTTAAATAAATCTGTACGAGATACTCATACTATCGGAACTGCTGATATTTATGAAGATTTTCGTTTGTTACTATGGAAGAATGAAGAAAAGGTATTAGTGTGGTAATCTATTTTATTTAGTAATAATGATAAAGGCTATTATAACCCATATTCCGCATTTGCCAAATACTACGAGTTAATTCTACTTTATAACTCTTTCACTTCATCTAAAACCATATTATAGTGTGCTTTTTTCATAAGTTCAGAGTTATTTTGTATAATTGACTCTCGTTAATCCGTCTAATGCTGAATTTGGGTTTAATGAAAGTTAGAATAGCTTTCTTGTTTATATTAAAAAGGTTTTTAAGTCGTTGTAGGAGTAATGTTTAACTAAATATTTGTAATAATTTGTTCCTATAAAAGAGAATTACTCTGTCACTACTATACGATGTAATGTTCCTGCTTTTCATTGGAAACAAAAGATAAACAGTGTCTCTTTTGAAGGAAGTTTGATTACTCCTAAAACAGGGTTTGATAAAGTAGCTATCATTAAAATTTGGACAGGATATAATGCACGTAATACCCATAGTTTTTTGATAGGTTACTTATTTTTTCTTTTTTAGACGCAGTTTCGCAGTTATTTCTGCACTGATTACATGATTGTATGCAAAATCACTTGGACTACTTAATCTATAAACAGAAGGTTTGTAGGTTAGACCTATATTTATGTTTTTGACTACTTGCATTTGTGCTGATAATACAAGATCTATTGTATTTTGTGTTCTTCTGATTCTGATTACCTCATCTTCAAATTGAGAGTAGAGGTAATATTTTTGAGTTACAATATTATGTGAAAAACCAAGTCCATATCCCAACGTAAATCGATTAATTCTATGATTGTTTGTAATGTTAAGGAAGTGAGAGAACATAAGTGATTTGTCTCTTACTGCACTGTCATAAATATTTGCATACGATCCAATACCGATGTTTATAAACTCGTTGTTTTTGTGATAATATTCTATCCCTGCTGCAAATAAAAACATTCCAGTATCTTCTTTAGATGTGTTTGTATTTGGAAGATTGAAGTGAAAAAAGTTTAAAAACGGAACACTTAGGTAAGCATTGATATCCCCTTGGTGCGTATCTGGTTTATAGGAAAGGTATCGAACTATTCTTGTTGGTTTGGTATAGATTGTATCATTTGTTTGCGCCATATTTAAAAAAATATGCTTGCCATAGTAAAACTTTTTCTGTGTTGTTAAATCTACTGCATAGTTAATAGGTGCAAATATGGTTCCTGTTAAGTTAAGATAAGTGAACTTAGGATCCAGTATTGCTTGTACATTAAATTTGCGAGAAAGAGAATCAGTGAGTAAGGTTACCTCAAGGTCTTGTTTCGATCTTTGGACTTGAACTCGTGCAGGTAGTTTGTATATACTATCCTTTATCTTTACAGTAGCTTGTTGTTCATTAGAAGTTACATAAACAGGATATGTTTTCTTGTTTAGTAGTGTAGAGCAAGAGTTAAGTGTTATAATTATAATGAAAAACACAAGTTTTTTGAATGGCATTTCTTTATTTTTTCATAAAAATAACAAAATAAAGGTAATGAAAGTTGTTTTGTAAAATAAGTATCGTTTAAGTGTTTGAAATAGGGGAAAACATCCACACTTAATTTTGTGTTTTTAGATTATTATTAAGAATAGAAAGATTATTTTGGAGGACAATTATTTCTCATTCTATACCCCATGATTAGTATAAAATATATAGCTGTAGCACTGTGTGTTACAAGTTTTTCTTTTGCACAGAAACCTCAAAAAGAGCAAGAGAAAAAAGAACAAGCCAAAGAGGTTTCGACAGTAATGTACGAGTTGCCAAATCAAGTAAAACCAGAGAATAAGCTTAGTTTGCAGAAGTATGTGGAAGAGCTGTACATTAATTCATGTCGCTTGTATCACAAAGGAGCAATGCCCACAATTGAAAGTGGTGATTTTAATGTTCTATTGGTTGATAAAAAAAATGACTGTAATAGCTTTGTAAAGTCAGCAGATTTGGCAAGTTTGAAAATAGAAGAGGTAAAAGAAATACGCTACGAAAAATCAAAACAAACGGATGTAATGTATGGTTCCAAGGGAGGGATTTTTGGAGTTGTGGTGATTACCAAATAGTATAACGTTTTGAAAAGAGAGGAATATATTTTCTCTCTTTTTATTTTAATGTCACACAGAAGAGAGTGTTTTTGTCTAAAAGAATACTTTATTTTTGTTTTTGAATTTAAATTTAAATGGAAAAGTACGAGCCTTATTTTGCATTGCTGGAAAAACACTTGAAAGAATCAGTGGTATTGACTAATGAGGAGGTCAGTAAACTGATGGAGGTAGTTGAGGTGGTTGAATTAAAGCGCAAGGCGTTTTTGTTGGAAGCAGGACAACTATCTCAGCATATGCGCTTTATTGCGAAAGGGAGCGCAAGGTGTTTTTACTTAGATGAAAAAAGTCAAGAACATACTTTGCAATTAGGCATTGAAGAGTGGTGGATTAATGATTTGTATAGTTATCTGACTCAAAAGGAGTCAAAGCTTTATATACAAGCGATAGAGCCTGCTGTAATCTTACAAATAAGCAGAGAGAATTTAGAGCAACTGTATCAAACTATTCCTACAATATCTACTTTCTTTCGATTAAAGATACAGAGTGCTTATGTTGCTTTGCAAGAGCGCACGATAGAACATATGAGTAGTGATGTGTATACACGTTATCAAAGATTTGTGAAAGAGTATCGCAATATAGAACAACGTGTACCTCAATACATGATTGCTTCTTATTTGGGGGTAACACCTGAGTTTCTGAGTTATCTCAAGAAAAAACATATAGAAAACCTTTCTTAAGATATCTTAAGAGCTATAAAAACACGGGACTATACATTTGTCTTACAAAACAAAACAACGTAAGACAATGAAGATAGCCCGTTTTTTTATAGCCTTTTTTTTATTACTTGTACAAGCAGTAAGAAGTCAATCTATACAATACACTTCTGAGGGAATGGTAGGTAACCGTTCTTATTTTTATACCCATACTATAAGTTATCAAATTAGCGAAAAGGTAAAACTTCAAAACCTTGTTGTGTTTGATACAGAGTATAAAGGAGATAGTCATAATATCTTTTTTATTCGAAATACTATAGCATATCAATTTGCACCCAATTTTACATTCAATACAGCGATAGGAATGAAGAATCCTGGAAAGTTTGCTACTGGATCTGTGCAATATACAGTAACGAAGAACGATTTGTTATTCTCTTATTCAGTAGGAGCTACTTATCAAAGAGGGTGGACTTTAGAGCAATCGTTATTAGTAGAATATACTCCCAAGATAAATGAGGAATACAGTGCGTTGATACGTTTGTCTGCCGTTGGGAATGTTAATACAGAGGAGTGCACACGAGGTTTTCAACAAATTCGCTTAGGGGTTAAAAAGAACAAAGTATCTTTTGGTATTGCCATCAATCTGGATCAGTTTAATACTTCTTGGGATCATTTAGAAAATTATGGGGTGTTCGGTAAGTTTAATTTTTAATACATAAAATATATGAATCGCAATGTAAACATCGGATTATTAATTGGTAGAATTGCTATAGGATTACTCATGCTTTTGTATGGTATTGGTAAGTTGATACACGGAATAGGATTTATTCAGGAAGTGCTGCAATCAATGGGATTACCCGCCTTTATGGGGTACGGGGTATATGTAGGAGAGGTAATAGCGCCAATTTTGATTCTAATAGGCTTTAGAACGCGTATTGCATCTGCTGTGTTTACCATCAATTGTATAACAGCTATGTTATTAGTGCAAAGTGCTGATATTTTTAGCCTTAACGACAATGGTGGTTGGAAGGTAGAACTATTGGGAATTTATGCTTTTGTTGCATTAGGAATATTTTTTACTGGTGGAGGTAGTTTTGCCATATCAAGAGATAATCGTTGGGACTAAAAAATAAATAGGCTACCAATCAAATGGTAGCCTATTCAACTTAGATGTTATGTAATCCCTATATTACTTAACTTCAAAGTAATGGACTTTGTGTACATGAGATGTACTTTTTGGTATAGTTTTGTTGAAAAAAAAAAGGAGTACTATACTTAATAAAGTCCTTTTATGAATTGATAGTCTTTTTCTTCTCTAATTTCTTTTTTCCATAGTTCTTTGTTTTTAGTTGTAATGAGATATACTTTCAGAACTTTAGAAATAAGTATTGCTGATAGAATAAGAATAGAAACTATCATAATAATAGCAAAATAGATAATCATAATGTTGTTATTTTACGTTTAATATATATTGTGTCAAGTCTTCCATATCCGTATCCGTAATTTGAGGGAAAGGAGGCATTTGTGGAGCATCAGCACGTTTTTTACCAGGAGACTTAATCCATTTAATCAAGTCTTCTTTTTTACCTGTATAGATTTCTTTCATTTCTGTTACAGGAGGACCTACTAGTTTAGTGTCTTCTTTATGACATGCAGCACAGTAGTTATTAAATACAGCTTTACCTTTAGCAGTGTTATCACCAGAAGCTTGAGCATCAGCTATAGCTTTATCATCTTCTGCTTGTTTATTTTGAGCTTGTTCTCTTGCTTCTTTAGAAGCCTTTTCGAATTCAGCTGTTTTTTGAGCCATAAGTTCACGGTGTGGGTTTAGTGCATTAGCTCTATAGACGTGACGTCCACTTCCCATAAATAACACTACAATACCCATAGCGATAACTATTCTTTTAAAATATCTATCTAACTGTTCATCTGTACCTCTTAGTGTCTGGATCATATAGTATATAGCATATACTGCTACAGCTACACCTGATAAGATAACCCCCATCATTCCCCAACTAAAACCTTTAGCAGGTAATGTAGCCATTACGATAGGACCAAATAAAAACTGTGCTACAGATGCTCCTAAAGCTAACTGATATCCTAAACGTTTTACCTTCGCTCTTGTGAATACTTTGAAGTGCTCTTCAAAAGGATAACTTTTGCGCCCCATATACCATGTGATAAATAGACCTGTAAGGGCTAATGATGCACAGATAAAGTGGAAGTATCTTGGGAATACGTTTGGCAATGCTAGAGCAGATAAGAATCCTTTTACACTCATCCATTTCTCTGGGAATAGCATCAAGTTAACATTCACCAAGAAGATTAATGGAATAAATAAGAACATAGCTACTGCTAATAAATTGATGGCTATATGCAGTAATTTCATATTAGCCATGGCCTCCCAAGTGTACTTGTGTAAGTATGTAAGTAAGAATACAATGGCTACTAGTGGAATAATTAATATCCACATAATACCTGTCAGTGCGTTAGCAGAGTAGAAGTATATCGTGTATAATGCATTAATACTTAAAAGAGGTGCTACCCCTAATACTACAGCTAATGATTTGTTCACTGTTATAGTCGCTGCAATCTCTTGTGCAAGTATGTCATATTCTTTGTTTTTAAGCCCTTTAATTTCAGCCCATAGTGCTGTTATAGAACCTCCTACCATTAGGTTAACAAAGAAAATGTGTGCTAAGAATGATACGACAAGGAGTATCACTAATAACCACTCTGGTAGAGGTAAGTCTAAGGGTATATCTTTTGGTAATGGAGTATTATTCATGATTATTGTTGTTTAGTTTTTTGTTCTATAAAATGTTCTACAGAGTGTGTAGGGTTAAGATGTGCTCCTGCACTCTGCGCCCCTTCTAGTCTTGCTCCACTCTGCTGTAAATAGAATATGTAATGTGCTAATGCATCTAATTCTTTGTCGTTACCAGGATACGGAGGCATATATGTTCTACCATTGTGCATATTCGGTATATACGCCTTCATAGAGTTAATGTCTAAAGGTTTACCTTCGCCATACATTTTTTCGAATACATATACGATAGAGTTTATCCCTTGGCTGGTATGACATCTAGAACATGCAATCATAAATACGTCTTTACCAGCTTCTAATTTATTGTCCTCAGTGATTTCAGTAATACTTGTATAAGTAGCATGTTTTAAGATTCCATCTCGCTGTAGTAGAGGATAGTCTTCTTCTCTGATTAGGTTAGAATACATATAGTTACCGATTACATAAGGTTTACGAATAAACTCTCTCACACGCTCGAATATTCCTAAGAATCCAAGTGATAGGACAAATGGTATGATAACCATAATTAGGTTTACCTTTTTAGGTTTCCAAAGTGTCCAGATGGCTAATAGAGCTAGTGAACTAGTTGCTATCAGAATGATGTATTTTAATAAATTATAGTATTTAGCAAAATCCATTGTACCTACTGCTGTACTCATATTCGCAGTCATTGCTTCTGGTATTATATTATAGTAGTAGATAGAAGCAAGTATAGATAGTGGTAACCAAAGCAATATCCATGTAGCTGTACTCTTTAACGCTACTGGTCTGATGGCATTTGTTTTTTTAGTAAATAGCATAATTAGTAAGAAACCAAATGCTCCTGCTACCACCATAGCTGTAGGTGTTCTGAATAATAACTGAGGTAAGTAGATAGGGTTAGTTAATGCACTTAATAGAGATTGATCTTGTACCCAGTTACCAGGATCCATCATAAATCCTAAAATAGCTACGATTATAGCCATTGTCAGCCATGAGAACCCAGATAAGAACCAACCAAATCTGATATGACGTTGTTTCGCTTGAAGTGATTTATTAGAGTTTTTCCAAGTTAAGAAGTATATCATAATAAAGATAACTTCTGATACGAAGACAATCCACTCTGTAAACCAACCCCAATAGAATACGCGTATTAAACTTCCGATAGAGTTAGGGCTAATAAGTGCTGCAGAAAACCATATACCGACTCCTGTCATAGCACCCATCGTAGTAGTGATGACAAAACCAACCATCATCATACGTTGTACCATCTTATCCCAAGCTAAATCGGTGATATCTTCTGGCCCACTTTTGACTACTCCTTGTTGTTCTAATAATGTGATATAAGGTAAAAATCCAACAGCTAAGCCGTGGTTTATAAATACGTGAATAATCGCTATCATCGCTATGAGGAAGCGGTCATTCAACCAGTCTAAATGAAATAGAGGAAAATCCATGTGTTTTTATTTTTCGGTAAAGTTAGAACCCTAACTACTTAAAAATATTACACTAAACGTGGTGATGTTTACACTAATCAATTTAGATCAGTGTGATAAAGAGGATTTGTATTTATCTAATCAATTATTAGTTCTGTTTTCTAAATTCTTCAGGTGAAAATCCTGTGTTCTTTTTAAAGAAACGAGAGAAGTAAGCATTGTTTTTAAAATCTAAGTCATAAGAGATCTCTGTAATAGACAGATTGACATTAATCAATAGTCTCTTACATTCTAAAATAACTCTGTTTCGGATAACTTCACCTGCAGTTATACCTAATACTTTTTTGCAGAGCGAGTTAAGGTGATTAGGAGTGATGTGTAACATCTCTGCATATTCTCCAGGTAGGCGCTTTTCTATAAAATGAGTTTCTATAAGTGATTCAAAATTTTTAATAATGAAGTGCGATCCCTTTGTTTCACTGTGTTCTTCAGGTTCGAATACTTTTTTGACTAAGAATAATTGCGTCTCTAAGAATAGTTCTAACATTAGGACTTTCATATAGTCCTTTTGGATAGGTTGATTCTCTAAGTATGCATAATATATCTTCTCAAATTTAGTATGCAGTGTCTCATAGCATTTCTCACAAGAAAATTTAGAGTAATGAGCGTTACCACCAAAGAATGTAAACTCTTTTAAATAGTTTGGATTAACTAAGAATGTACGCAGAAAGTTCTCACTAAAGTTTATCAAGAAACCCTTTGTTCCTGGTTCAAATTCCCATTTGTGTACTTGTGAGGGATTTAGGTAAAACAAGCATTTTTCTTCAATTGAGAATTTCTCAAAGTCAATAGAATGCATTCCCTTTCCTTCAGAGACAAATAATATTTGGTAAAAAGCGTGTCTGTGAGGGGACGATACAAGATTAGGTCTATTAGAAATATACTCTTCTAAACGATATACAACACAGTCTTGTGAGATATTGTTATTGTCGAGTAAGTTACAGATGTTGTAAATTGGAATACGTGGATTCTCCATATTTCTAAGTATTTTATACAAATATACAAATATGTTAAATTTATGTAGGATTTATATATAGAAATAAACTATTGTGCGATTTGAAATGATTAAATTAGCTCGGATAAAGGATATTTATAATTAGAGCATAGCGTATAAACACGATGAATCAGAGCATATATAATACAGAGTACACTAAAAGTTTATTTAATCAGATGAGCAGTTCTTATGAACGTGTGAACTATATCTCTTCATTTGGCTTTTCTATATGTTGGCGCAGTCAGGTATTAAAGAAAGTCAAAGTAACAAATGAAAAGGTAGAAGTTATCGATCTAATGACTGGAATAGGGGAGATGTGGAACGCGATAACTCATCAATTACCAAATGCTACTATATCTGCTTTGGATTATAGTGAGTCGATGTTAGAGAAGGCAAAGAATAAGAATAATAAAAAGTATGATGGAAAAGTAAATCTAATGTTACAGAATGTATTAGAGAATGAATTACTATCTAATCATTATGACTATGTTATATGTTCTTTTGGTTTAAAAACTTTTAATAATGAGCAGGTAAAAGCCTTAGCTAATGAAGTAAATAGAATACTTAAACCAGGAGGTCAATTCTCGTTTGTAGAAGTCTCAGAACCTAATAATAAAGTGCTTAAATTTTTTTATAGTATTTATATAGGTAGTTTTATACCAGTATTAGGCACCATTCTATTTGGACGAGTTAATGAGTATAAGATGTTATGGAGATATACTAAACAATTTAAAGATGCTAAGTTGGCTTCAGAGTATTTTAAATCAGCAGGATTAGATAATACTTTTCATTCTTTTTTCTTTGGATGTGCTACTGGCTTCTCTGGGCAGAAAAGTTGATTAATGTGTTTTAGTTCTACAGTTTTTTACTCCATTGAATAGTAGTATCTTTGCACTCCAAAATTAGATACCGTGAATACAACAATAGCTTTTATAACTCCTCCGTTTACACAGTTAAACACACCTTATCCAGCTACGGCTTATATTAAGGGGTTTCTGAATACCCTAAATATAGATAGTTATCAGGCTGATTTAGGGATAGAGGTAATATTAAAGTTGTTTAGCAAACAAGGCTTAAAGGATTTGTTTGACTATGTGCATGAACACATAGAGGAGGTGTCTCCTAATATTCACCGTATTCTTGCTTTAGAAGAAGATTATATCTCTACTATAGATGCAGTCATTGCTTTCTTACAAGGTAAGAATCCTACATTAGCGCATGCTATCGTACAGGAGGATTATTTGCCTAGAGCTTCTCGCTTTGAGCAGCTAGAAGAGTTAGAATGGGCATTTGGAACAATGGGGATACAGGATAAGGCTAAACACTTATCGACATTGTATTTAGAAGATTTATCAGATCTAATCGTAGAGACTGTCGATACTAACTTTGGGTTTAGTCGATACGCTGAGCGTCTTGGGCGTTCTGCACATACATTCGATGAGATGTATGAGGCACTACATCAGCCCTTGACCTATATAGATGAGATCACTCTTGATCTATTACAACAGTTAATAGATAAGACTAATCCTAAGATAATGGGATTCTCAGTACCATTTCCTGGTAATTTATACAGTAGTTTTAGATGTGCACAATACATTAAGAATAACTATCCTCATATCAAGATTACGATGGGAGGAGGGTTCCCTAATACAGAGTTGCGTTCTCTAAAGGACGTGCGTGTGTTTGAGTTCTTTGACTTTATTACATTAGATGATGGAGAGGCTCCACTAGAGAACTTGATTCTATATGTAGAGGGAAAGATAGCACAAGAGGAGCTAAAGCGTACCTTGATAGCTAAAGATGGAGAAGTAGTTTATGTCAATAATCCATTAAAACGAGATTATAAACAAGCCGAGGTGGGAACTCCTGATTACTCTGATTTGCCTTTGACTGAATATATATCTGTCATAGAGGTAGTGAATCCTATGCATCGTATGTGGAGTGATGGACGATGGAATAAACTGACGATGGCACATGGATGTTATTGGGGTAAGTGTACATTCTGTGATATTAGTTTAGACTATATCAAGGTGTATGAACCCATAGCAGCTAAGCAGATAGTGAATCGTATGCATACACTGATAGAACAGACAGGAGAGACAGGTTTTCACTTTGTAGATGAGGCAGCACCACCAGCTTTGATGAGAGAGGTAGCATTAGAGATTATCAGACGTAAACTAACAGTATCATGGTGGACGAATATTCGCTTCGAGAAGAGTTTTACAAAGGACTTATGTTTGCTTCTAAAAGCTTCTGGATGCGTAGCTGTATCTGGTGGATTAGAGGTAGCATCAGATAGATTATTAAAACTGATAGATAAGGGAGTTACTGTAGAACAGGTAGCTCGTGTGAATAGAAACTTTACAGAGGCAGGTATATTAGTACATGCATATCTAATGTATGGTTTCCCAACACAGACTGCTCAAGAGACCATAGACAGTTTAGAGATGGTGCGTCAGTTATTTGAGGCAGGAGTGATGCAGTCTGGTTTCTGGCATCAGTTTGCGATGACAGCACATTCACCAGTAGGTATGAATCCTGAAGAGTATAAAGTAGAGCGAGTACATGCAGAGATGGGGACGTTCGCTAATAATGATGTTCCTCACGTAGAGAAGAATGGTGCGATACATGACAAGTTTTCTTTTGGGCTAAAGAAGTCATTGTTTAACTATATGCATGGAATGTGTTTTGACTGGTCATTAAATGACTGGTTTGACTTTAAAGTTCCTCGCACGAGTATTGCTTCAGATTATATACATTCATGTCTAAACAATGAACCACTAACAGTATGTAAACCTAATCAAAAGGTAGTATGGCTGGGTACATTCCCTTATATTGAGTACTTCGAGAAGAAGAAGAAAAGTCGTGTATTTGAAATGGCTCAATTGGTGTTTTATACCAAGAGAGATACTATTGCTATTGATGTAGATAGAGTAGTAGGAGATTGGTTTATACACTTTGTAGAGATATTAAAAGAGAAAGCATCTCAGACTATGACATATCAGGAAATGAAAAAAAGCTTTGAGGAGTTTACAAATGAAGACTTTGAGCCATTCTGGTATTCTAAACCTGCTCAAGCTTTAAAAGATATGACCTTATTGGTCTTGTAAATAAAACAAGGTATGAGAAAAGAATCTTCTACAAATTTTAGCAATGAAAATACGTTAAAAGAGTATTGTGCTGCTCATAAGGTATTAATGCAAATAAGTGGACGATGGAAGTTGTCATTGCTTTTTGCCTTAATGGAAAAAGAGCTGAGGTATAATGAATTTATAGATGTATTACCTAATCTATCAGAGCGAATACTAACTAAACAATTAAGCGAATTGCAAGATGATAATTTAGTTAGTAAAACAAAGAGTAAAACCTCATCAATATATTCACTAACAGAAAAAGGAAAAGATTTTATTGGTGTATTAAAATCTTTTCAATCGTTAGATAATTTATAGAAAGGAAACTTCTTCTAAGAATTCGATTACCTCTCCATTAGGACTATAAACTAGACTATTCCTAACTGCTATTTCTTTTTGATTATTTGATAAAGTGATATCAAAAGTACCTTCACTCAAGTCTTTTGCTCCTACCTTTAGAGCTTCTATTCTGGCTTGGTCAGCATCTTTCACTGTAAAACAGATATGCAATAAGGCATTTTCGATGTGTTCATCTTCAGTTAATCGCTTTCGACCTTGTGTTGGTATATCTGCATCTTTATCGAAAACTTCAAGATAAAGGTTCGCTTTAGCGTGGTACAGCATAGTAGCTTGCTTTAAATTAAAATCTGGTAGCGCCCCTGAATGCACTCGTACAAAGCCTAGTTGTTCATAGAAAAGGATGGTGCTATTATAATCTTGTGCTTTTATAGCATAGTGATGAAAACCTATAATGTTGTCGTTTAACTTCATATTTTTGTACAAACTTATGCTGAAGAATTGAGAGGCACAAGAACATACATTATTGTTCGTTCTGTGGCGATACATATTTTGTGGAAAGAGATGAAGATAAGTGAAAGTTATTTTCCTTTAAAAAAGTAATCCTCTCTAAAGGTTTGTAAACTTAAGAGAGGATGTAATAAATGAAAATAATATGAGAATACAAGTACTTAACTTCGCTCTGTTTGTTTCGCTAAAGCAAGTTCTGTTTGTATAATTGTATCAAAAATGGCAAAGATACAAGCGGAAATAGCTAAAGTTGACTTTGTGTGTACCTCAAAGTACATCACTGAAAATACAACGCTTAAACATAGAATAAACAATCCAGTTGTTATTAATCCTTTTCCACAAGTGTACTGTGCTAATTGCCAGTTCTCATTTGTTTGTATTGAACGCTCACTGCGGTATCCCCATGCGCCAATTTTTTTTGAAGGTTTATAAACATTTAGAAAACCTAATGTAGTTAAACCTAAACCAATTATGTAAAGTTCAATCATAAGGTGTATTTTGAGTTTTAGTGTTGTGTTTCTTGTTCACTAAATTACTTAAAAAAGTTTCTTAAACAATATTAATGTTAATTAATTGTAAAATTTAACATTATGTAATTGTAAATTACTGTTTGTGTTTTGAAATTAAATGATTGTTTTTACTTGTATTTGCTTAGTTTGTGGTTTTTTTGATTATTTGTTTTGTTTTTTGAATTGGAGTGATACTTTTTCTATTTTATACATATTAAAAAGAGAAACATTAGTATTGTATTAGTTGTTTGCAATTAAAATGTAAGTCATAATAATAGTTCCTATGATAATGCCAATTGGAAGTAACCAATCATACCAATGCATTGGATCAGTAGAAAATTTTATTCGAGTATATACATTAGCTACCATTAATGATATTATTGATCCACATAGCAATATAGGATAAATTATAATTGGCCATTCTAATAATACAGTAGCTACACCTATTATTCCTATACATATACCATTCCAGCGTAATGTTAGATTTAAAACTTTTACAATAGAAACAATATCATAGCGCTTTTTACGTTCAGCAGACATTGTGTTGTAACCAGCCAACAAACCATCAGCATTTTCAGGAGTAAGTAGATAGCTGATACCAATATATATCAAAGCTACAATAATAAATAGTTCCATTCTATTGTTTTAAGAAGGTTACAATTGTAGGTACTAAATCTTTATGTAAGGGTACTTCTGGTTTGTTATAGCTTGTTAAGTTTTCTTCATCAACGGCAATGTTTTTCAAAACATGATTCATTCCTTTTAGAGTAACAAGTGTTGCAGTAGGCATCGCTTGTTTTAAGTTATCTCCTTGATCAGTTTTTACTTGTAAATCTTTATCTCCTTGAAGAATTAAGATAGGTTGTTTTACTTTTTGTATTTCTACAGCTGGATTATACTTCATCCATGATATTAAGTAAGGTTGTACAGAAGGACGATAAATACTCATCAACATAGGATTTATATCTTCGACTTTTTCTCCTTTTTTAAGTTTATTGTGAATGTCTTCTATAGTTTGAGCAAAAAAAGGAGCCTGAGCAGTCAATTGTTTGTATAAAGTTTGATCAATTGCTTCTCCGGGTCCTTGAAGAGAGATAAGTTTAGTTACAATAGTATTGTTTTGACTTGCAAGAGTAGCAACTAATGCTCCTTCACTATGTCCTATTAATATAAGATGAGGGTACTCTTTTTTGAAGTAATCAATTACTAAATTTAAATCTTTTACATTGTCTTCAAATTGAATTGTTTCTTCATTTAAGGTTTGTTTTTTGATTTGAGCAAACATTCTTTTATTGTAAGTAAAAGTATTGATACCATTCGCTTTTAATCCTTCAGCTAAGTATTTATAAGAGTTTGCGTTTACTCCACCAGGATTATTTCCATTCTTATCCGTAGGTCCAGAACCAGCTATGATAATAGCTAATTGTTTACTTTCTTTATTTGCAATATATAAATCTCCATCTATTTCATTGTCTATTTGAACTGGTGTCTGTGCAATAGTAAAGTGACTAATAAAACCAACTAAAAAAGTGTATAATAGTTTTTTCATATAGTTTTTGAGTTTAGTATAAATAAACAAGAAGTTTAGAACTAATTTCAGCGATAATTACAGCAGGTATTAAAAGAATTAAGTGTGATGTCTGTTTTGAATTAGTCGCTGTTTTATATCCTTTGTAGATAAGGATACCAAAGATAACCAAAGCTCCCAAAGCAACAAGAGCTGATATTCCTAACATAATTAAGTTAATCTCAGGTAATTTAGTTATGGCCATTGGATTAGTTATATTGGTCATTAAATAGTTACTTGTTTCTTCATTTACTCCTCCTAAATTGGTTAACAAGATGAAATAGATAGGAATACGAGCTATTAATGCAACATTTAAAAGATCAATAAGGCGAGTTTTAGTAGTTTGTAGCAATGATAGAAGATACATGAGTAGTGTTAAGCATGCAGTATTAATAATATTATCTATCAGAGGTTGGTACCATAGTACTAAGCTACCTATATGCATATCTATTACACCATCAAAACGAGCATGTGTGAGATAAGCAAAAATAGACGCCATCAATAGAATACTTGTTCCAATCATGAAAAGATTTCTTTCTTGAACAATTTCAAAGGGTTTGGTTAAATAGTTTTTTGCTGTCATAATATTGGTTGGTTTTTAAGTTATTCTATGTTTTTCATTTGCTTTATTTTTTCAATCATATCATCCAGTTTGTTTCTTACCGTTGGATAACTAATATTCATTTGTTGTGCCATTTGTTTTAAACTGCCACTACTCAAAAAAAAGTCAAGAATAAAAGCTTGTTCATCTAAAGAAAGCTTTGATAGTAAGGGTAAATCAAATTTTCCGTTTACAGTTGTTTCGCAAGTAGGGCAGGAAAGTTGAGTTACTGTTAAGCCACTTTCACAACTGGGGCACTGTATAGGTAGTTTTAATTTTATTGACATTTGTTTTAATTTTGTTTAATACTAAATTAATAAAATTAAATTAATAAACAAAAAAAAGGATGTACATCACGTACATCCTTTACTTTATTCAATTGATTATTACGATTAATAGTAATAGTTTCCGTAATCAGTGTTGAACTGATTGGTAGGATACAGATTACTTGATTGAATTTTTTTATTCAAAATAGGACTATCTTTTGCTTCTCCTTTTTTGATTTTAGTATCCATTTGAAAAACTGATTTATTGGTTTCTCTATCGAATTTCTGTACTTTAACTGACTTATTAGTTGCTGTAATTAAAGTATATGAACTTGGTGTTTCATAACTGTATTCGTCATTACCGAAATCAGTCAACATAATTGTACCCGAAACAAGTTTTCCTTCTTCCAATTGTGCTTGATATTTTACTTTATTTTTTTCAAAATATTGGTAAGTACCATGTAAATTAGAGTTTCTTACTTGATAGATATATTGTGTTGTACCATCTTCATTGTATATTTTACGCTCCACTGTACTTTCATCTACATAAGTTTCTTCCATTAATGGCGTATAATCTTCATACATATAAATTATTTTAGAAACGATAATACCGTTTTCATATGTTTCTTTTGTAGTATGTTCATAATCAGCCGTCATAGATATTCCATTCATAGGAACACCATTTTCATAAGTCAAAGTTGATAGTACCGCTCCTTCTGTATCATAAAAAGTTGCGTCTCCATGAATCATATCATTTACATAAGGATAAACTTTTAAGATAGCATCATTTGCAAAGTATTCTTCTTTTGTTTTTGCTCCTTTTGTATAGTAATTCTTTTGCGAGATTGTATCATCTGTAGCAGAACTTACTGTTTCAACACCTTCTTTTGCTCCGTTTTTGTATGTTGTTTCTGTTTTATTGTAATCGTCAGCTTCAATAACTAATCCACTATAAGGCTTACCATTTTTGTAAGTAACTGTAGAAATTAATTTACCTTCTTTATTATAGAATTTACCTTGTTTAGTATAGTCAATTTCAGCTTGCAAGTAGTACTTAGTTTTTGTCTGTGCCTCCCAGCTGTTGTAATCTGTTTGGTATTGTTTTAGATAAGTTACTTCACCTTCTTTGTATTTCGTGATAGACTTTATGTTTTCTTCATCAAAATACTCATATTTTACTCCTGTTTGTTTTACACCATCATATGTACCTAACGCTTTCCCTGTTTGATCAAAGTAAGAAATAGTTGTAGGTTCGTAGTTGTAATAGGTGTTAACATAAGTCTCCTCTTGTTGCTTTTTACCATTACTATAGTATTTTACCGTTTTTGTAAGAGTTCCTCCTTTATAGAAGTTTTCAGACGTTAAGTTATTCTTGCTATTTGCTGTATTGTAATACCCCTCATAAGAAGTTTGTCCCTTTTCATAACGAGTTTCACTGTATAAGTTATCTCCTTCCAATGTAAACATTGTTCCATCTGTCGGTGTAGAATAACCATATTCATCTGCTTTGTAAGTAAGACGTCCCATCTCTTTCCCTTTCTTATCATAGAAAACAGAAAGTTTATCCGTTGCCTTTTCAAATACTTTTCCGTTAGAATAAGTCGTTGTTTTATTTATTGCAATACCATTTTTGTAAACAGTAGTAGTGTTACCTTCGTATGATGTACCTTCTTTTGGTGTATAAGAATTTTCAACATATGTCAACGTACTCTTTGTAGATCCATCTGCATTGAAGTATTCAATCTTTGTAGGATATGAGTCTTTGTATGAAGAAATACTACTTACATAGTTTTTATTACCTACAATTGTGTATTCCACTTGTTTTAATAAAACATTGTCTTTGTAGGTTGTTATTTGGTTAACCAAATCAGGTGTTTCGCTATCAGTACTGTAGTAATAGGATGTACCATCTTCGTTTGATTCATAGGTAGTTTCGTTATACTTAGATTTATATACACTTAACTGCTTTCCTTTAGGATCAAAGTAGGTTGTTGTAGTTGTATCTCCTTTTTTTACCTGAGATGCTTTTATTTTTCCATCTACAAAATAGTCTGTAGATTTTGTCAATGTACCTTTGTCGTATTCACTTAAAGTAGCGATAGTACCTGTTGTATAGTTTAACGTTACAGATTGCCCACTATTAATAGCATTGTCTACATAGTTTGCTTTGTATTTTAAATCTCCTTTAGCATCATAAAATTCTTCTCCTGAGATATCGTTATTCTCATCAAATAAGTACACTAACTTACTTTTTGGAAAGATTGTATTAAAGATATAATAGCTTAAATATACTCCTTCTTCAGATTCTACATAGATATATGAATTTTCAAACAGTTGTACCATCTTACCTGTGTAAGGGGAACCTGAACCTGATTGAAAATCCATTGTGTATTGCTCTCCTGTAATTGGATGAATTGAATTCATTTTAGTTAATGATCCTTCTGTATAGAAACTTGAATTGGTCTTTTTCCCTTTTTTATCATAGTTCAATACTTCCCCTTCAAATGATGGTGATTCATAATCCCCTTTTGTTCCTTTTCCTTTTTGAATCAGTTGTTTTGTTTTGATATGATATACTTCTATATCTGATAACTTTTTGTTTTTAGCAGTGCTATAAACAGTAAACGTATCAGCCTTTTCTTTTGACGTAGGATAGCTAACTTTATCTTGCCAAATAGTATCTCGAACAACTTGTCCAAACATAGATGTTGAGAACAAAATAGCAAGTGAGAAAATCGTCTTATTCATAGATTGTTTTTTTGTAATATTTAATATGTGTTTTTATCGATGGTAAAAGTAAAGAAGTCTGAAGTAATATTTCTTCTAATTAGTAATAATTTAGTGACCAGACCTATCAAAATCACTGAAAACAGTGAATCTGTTGAGTAATTTCTATTAGTAAAAAAATGAAGTAGAAGCCTTTTCATTAGCCTATTGAATAAAGAATAATAATCTTTTATTTTTCAAATAAGTATAGGTTATCTTCTCCAATCATAGAGTTGAATATTTCCTTTTCAAAGGCATATTTGTTTTTTACTTCTTTACTTACTTCTTGATGTGTTTCTTTATCTATTTTTTGAATTGTCACTACATCATCACTGCAACTTAGCAAGATATAATTGTTTGAATTTTTATAAGATTTATCTACTCTATCCCAATAGTCATAGATAGCAATTGTTCCTTCTGCAATTCGACCACTATAAAGTTTCGCTTTATAAGTTTTGTTGTTTGGGGTATTGATTAAAAAATCGTTTTGTAGATGTTTTTTATTGTCTAAACCATAGCGATATTGGATACTACCATCTATATTGTAATGCGTCAGAGTAGATTGTGTATTATTATCATACTCTTGCGTTGTTATTACGATATTTGAAACAGTATCTTTCGTTTGTTTTCTTTTTTGTTGTCCATTTACGAATGTTGTCCAAATTGTTGTATGCCCCACAAGTTCTACTTGTGTCCCTTCATAAGGTTGGTTATTTCGATAGATAATTTCAGCCAATTGGAATTGGTCTTTCATCACAGTTTGTTTACTTATTTCATTTTTATTGTCAAAGTAAGTTACAAATGTAGTTATGCCATCAAATGTTTCTTCTGTATATAGCAGTTGAGCTTTGTTGTAATGCTTGCGTTCTATATATTTTGGATTAGAAGTAGTCGTTGTTTGCACTCCTTGTTTTTCACCATTCACATAAGGAGTCATTAGTACCTTGTCATTTTCATATACAACAGTTGTTCCAGTATAAGGTCTACCATCTTTATAAGTACATTTTTTCCATAATTCTCCTTTTGCATTATAGAATAGTCCTTCCTTATTTGTATAAATGTCAGCTTGTAAATATAGTGGGGATAAAGTTGTTATATCGCCTTGTATTGTTGGAGAGTATTGTTTTAAATGTGTAAGAACTCCTTTTTCAAATGTTTCAGCCTTTTCTATTTGATCTTCTGTGTTAATGGTATATTTAGTTCCTGTTCGATTGACAGAATCATATTTACCTATTTGTTTGCCATCTGAATCATAGTATAAGCTATACTCCTCCCTTTTGTTGTCTGTACTAAATAGTTGTTCTTTTAAGTTACCATTATTGTAGTATAGATTTTCTTGAGTTAATTGCTCTGCATTGTAAAACTTTTCAGAAGCAATGTGAGGTATTTCTTTGTCGAAAGCATATTTAGCTTTATAGACCATCTCTTTGTTTTTATATTTAGTAGTAAGTAATGGAATATCGTACATAAGGATATATCCATCTCCTGAATCTGATAATCGATGACCATTAAATCCTTCATATATAGTAATTTTACCCAATTCTTTTCCTTCTTCTGAATAATATGTACATAGTGTAGGAGTTTCAATAGAGAAAATAGCTTGGGAATAGTATTTATTTATCTCTTTGATGTTTTCACCATTTTTCCAATAGATATCTAAAAACATTGAGTTTATCTGTAATCCATCTTTTATCTTTGCACTGTTTTCAAAATAGGTTGCCTGATCTACTTTTTGACGATTTACATCAAAGTATTCTGTAAGGTAGGGATAACTATTTTTGTATAAAGTAACAATAGAAGCATACTTTGTTTTTTGCGCATACTCGTAACTTACCTTTTTTTGTAATTGATCATTTTTATAGTGTTGTTCTTCTAATATGGCATCAAAATCTACAAACAAATGCTTGAACACATATTTAACTCCAGATTTTTCAGTTGCAGTATTTTCATCTACTTTTTTCTCTGTATAAGTGCCTAAAAGTTTACCTGTTTTGTCAAAAGTCTCTTGTTTACTCACGCCATTTTTGAGGCTGTTTTTTTGTTTGATCTCTCCTGTAGAATAATAAGCTATTCGGTTGAATTCTTGTCCTTTTACAAAATCACTTAGTATGGCAATGGCAAAGGATTTATCACTTAATATTACATTTTTCCCCTCGTATGGTTCATTGCCTTTAAAAGTAAGGAAGTACTTTTTAGTTCCTTTCTCATTGTAATACGTGTCGTCTATAGACTCGTATTCTTTGCTATAGGTAACTACTAATTTATTTGCTTGGTTAGTTAGATTATAAACAATTTCAGTAGAAGGAATCTCTTGTCTTGTGCGTGTATAAAACAATTTACCACTGTACGAATCATATATTTCACCAGCATAACGAGAAGATGGCTCATGTAACATAACCAAAGAATCGTTTGTTGCAGGATTGTAACTTACCTCATGAGTAAATTTATTCTTGTGCTTGTCGTAATATTTAATGCTTAGTATTTTACCATCAGGCAGATAGGTGTACACATTACTCTGAAACGCTATCTTTTCGCCATTCCATACCGCTTTTCCTTTTGCAACTATAGCATCTGTTTCTATGCGATAAATGGTTATATCAGATAGTTTACTATTAGCAATAGGAGTATGTGTTGCATAATATTCAGCTCTTGAACCTTTTTCTATTCGTTGGTAACTCAAATCAAAATAGAATGGCTTTAGAGGTGCTTGTGCCCAAGAAGATTGTATACTTAATAGAATAAAAAGAGTAAGTAATTTTCGCATGGATTGATTAATTTGATAAGTCAAAGATAATCAATTTGTCATTTGTCACTTAATTGTGACTTAAGGATAAGTTGTTTTATTAAAAAAAGAGCACTAAAAAAGAGCCATAAAAAAACCGTCCAATACATTGTGTATTGGACGGTTTGAAGTATAATTAAAGCTTATGGATTAAGCTTCTTTCTTTTTAAATAGTAAGTTACTATTCATTAATACGATAGCACTTAAAATCATTAATATTCCTACCCATTGCAGTAAAATTACTTTTTCGTTTAATACAAAAAAAGCAACAGTTACAGAAGCAGGTAATTCTAATGACGAAACAATACTTCCTAATCCTACACCCGTTAAAGGGAATCCCATGTTTAAGAAGATAGGAGGTAACACTGTACCAAATAAAGCTAATACTAACCCCCAGCTATAAAAGATACTCCAGTCGAAGTTTCTAATACCTGAGGTATTGTCAGAAAACTGTTGGTAAAACTGCATCATTGCCTCTGAATTGTTAGGCCCTATTTGAGTTATCAGTACAAAAATAGATACAATAATAGCTGCTCCACATAGCATAAACATACTTCGTTTTGGTGCTGCTAAATGGTTGGCAATACGCCCTGACGCAAATAAAGTAGTTGCAAAAGAACAAGCTGCTAAGAATCCAAAAATAACTCCTCGAATATCTAATTGAATCTCACTTGCCAGTATGTTTGTAGCCAATACAGTACCTGTTAAAATGATAAGTACAGATGCTATTTTTAGCCGTGTTGGAAATGTTTTTGTAGCTATACTATCTAATACAATACCTATCCACACAGATTGCATCAATAATACTACAGCAATAGATGCATTAATATAACTTACTGCCATATAGTACAACACAGAGGTAAACCCCATAGATGTACCAGCTAAGATTAGTTGACGAATATCTTTGGAAGTAGCTTTTGTTTCTTCAGTTGTTTTTTTGCGTAGAGTGTTAATCAACGTAACACAAATCAACCCTAAAAGCACTTGCGATAATGTTACTTCTGCTGTTGTATAGCCTTGTGCATAAGCAAGTTTAACAAACGATGCTAACATACCAAAACTCGACGCACCAAGAGCGACAAGTAAAACACCTTTTGCTGTATTTTGTTCTTTCATTTTTTTACTTTTTTGCGTTGCAAATTTACTTAATATTTTAGTGAGTCGTTAGGACAAATGTCTGATTATATCTTGTTTCATACCTTCTGTCATAGACTTTGTGGAAAGAGGAATAAGAGATATAAGACCAATAAGATTGAGGGATAAAGTATTATAAACACTTTTCTAAAACTTCTTCTCTTTTGTTGCTTTTTAAAAAAGATAGTTATCAATGCAATTATCCATAGAATAGGGAATAAGAAAGGAAAAGGAAAAAAGAGCAAGACTAATATTCCAAGTTCCATGTTTGTCCCAAAGAAACTGCTATAATCACTATCATACAATCTTTTGAGCAAAGGATTGAGCCCTTTCTCTTTGATTTCTTGTTTCCAGGCTTGTTGTTCTGTAAAAGATTGTATTGTATTCTCTTTTTCATTGATGAGATAAAACCCTTCTTCTTCATTTTGAGCAATGATGTATCCGTGATAAAAATAAAAGTGCGTAAAATTCACTTCTTGATTTATTTGATTAGAAGAGAATGTTATTTGATTACCTGTACCAGGATAATATAAACTGTTGTTGTAAGGTGTTTGCTCTGTCCATGCTGACAAACCTCCACAAAAACCTCTGATAGGAAAGAGTATGAGAAGTAAGAGGTAAAGTAGTTTTTGCATGGATATAGCTGTAGGTTGTAAACTTAAAGATACGTAAAATCTATTTTTTAAAGAACTACCTGCGAAGAGTATTTGTTTTCCTTCTGTTTAAATTTATGTTACCTGAGTGTTTACTTGAAATGAAGTTACTACTGATATTAGAGAAAGAAGAGTTTTCTCATAAAAATAAATAAGGTTTGATTGTTTGGATGAAGCTGTTTTCTATGAATAAAAAAACAGAAATTTTTTTTCTAATTTGAGGTTTAAATGCCCTATTTAATGAAATTTATAGAAACATATGATACTTTTTTTTCCAAATAAGTCTTATTTATTGCTGTTTTGGGCTCAATAGCAAAAAAAACGATTTATTTTTTTTAAATGCACTTTTTTATAATTAATTGATTTTTAGCGTTATATGGTTTTTGTAACATTTTTATATCTGTATAGACCACCATTTAATCCCAGTAAAATCGGTACTTGGTTTAATATCCTTGGACAATTGGTGGACAATACCTCGAGAATACTGGAGTAGAGACTATGTTTGTCCAACCATTGTCCTCTTATTGATCAAGTATTGTCCTTGAATTAGGGACTAAGAATAGAATTGCGGTATAAGAAAGTAAATACTAAATTCATGGAAGCATACAAGAATTTGTGTTTGACAAGTTGGTTATTCTATAAGTGGGCTTTACTTGTTTGATAACGAGTTGTTTATCTGTTTTTGATGTTTTTTATGTGCAGGAATAGATGTTATATTTGTGATTTATAATACCTTACTTTGTAAGAGGAAAATGAGTATTTGTGATTTCTCTATTAGGGATAATTTCTGTGTTACCAATAGGACAAGCTATTCCACACGTATTGTTGTGTAAACTATAATCTTCAGTATAACCAATAACCAGTTTATTGGGAAATATAAGAGGAGATATTGTAGAGTATAAGAATATTAGAAAGGAGTGGGGTAGATGTTAGAATACAGATAAAGCCTGTAACAGTAATGTTACAAGTTTTAAGATATTGAATAGGTGGGAATTAAGTGCAAAGAGGTGTTGTTTTTTTCTCTAAGTAATTTCTCAGTAAAATCATCATAAAAGCTAATGTTCCAAATAGGAATGTTAACCATGGAGTGTATTGAACTCCTTGTGTTGCTATTATCCAGCCTCCTAAGGTGGTGCCTAACGAAACTCCCATATTGCCAAAGGAAGTTGCTAAACTATTGGCAAATTCTAAAGATTGTGGCGCAGAAGAAATCATATAGGTAGAGGCGTTAAGAAAACTTGGAGAATATAAGAATCCCCAGAGGGCTATTACTAATATTACTGCTATGGTATTGCTGCCTGATAAGTATAGCAGTATAGGAATCAGGATAGTACCTGATAAGAATAAAGCTGTAGTTTTAGCGATATTCTTGTTTAATAACTTCCCAGCTATTCTGTTGGCAATTACTCCTATAATGCCAAAGATAAATAATATATAACTGACCATAGTACCATCCATTCCTTTGGCTTTGTTGAGGTATTCGGCAAAGTAACTATAAGTAGAAAACCAGGCAGAAATCATAAAGAAGTTCATGGCTGTACTGGCGATAAAAATAGGTTGTTTTAATATTTGTAGTTGACTGCCATATGATTTTTTCTCTGTTATAGGCATCTGAGGTAAAAACAGAGAAATAACAATTAAAGCAATGAGACTAACAATAGTCTGTATGTAAAAGGAGTATTCCCATGAAAACTTACTTGCTAACCAAGTTGCAAAAGGGACTGTGGATACCATAGCAATGGCTACCCCACTAAATACAATACTCATTAATTCATTTTCATGTTGCTTTTCTCCTTTTGTTATAGCTACCGATAGTGCTGTGGCAATATATACAGGTTGTAAAAAGGCAGGTAGTACTCTCACTAATAGGAGTAGCCAAAAAGGGGGAGATAGAGATGATATTATCCCTGTCAGTAGGAAAATAACGATGGCAGAAAGCATTACTTTTTTGCGGTCTAAACCTGATAATAACAAAGTCATAAAAGGGCCTGTTAAGGCAATAACTAATGCAAAAGCACTAAGTAGTAATCCTGCTTTATCTATAGATATATTGTAGTGAGTTGCGATTTGTGGTAAAATACCTATCACTCCAAACTCGGTAGTGATAACAGCTATAAAACCTAAGCAACCTATATAAGCGTATTTTTTCATTTTGATAAATTAGAAGTTTGTAAAAAGTTAGCTATATCGCGTATTAATACATCCGCTTGGCTGAAATACACACCCATTTGAAAGAAACCATGTGTTGTTTCTTCATATGTTTTGATGCTCACTGTATTGTTCTGTTGTTGTAATTTTTTGGCGTATACAATAGCTTCATCTTTTAAGGGATCATGATCAGCGATAGCGATAAATGTGGGAGGCAATTGCTCAAGATCGTTTGCGAATAAAGGAATAGCATCTGGATTACTGTGGTCCTTATGATGAGGGAGATACCATTGCCAAGCTTCTATAGCTCCATTTAAGTTTAGAATAGGTCCGTTTTTATAGGTTGTCCAAGATGCAGATGATAGACTGTTATCCGTAACAGGATAGATAAGGATTTGAGCACTTATTTTATGACGTAGTTTTCGAGTGATAGTGGTGGCTAATGCTGCACCAGCACTGTCTCCTGCTATAGCTATCTGATTAGGCTGAATTCCTAAGAATAGGGCTTGGTCTATCACCCAAGATACAGCTGCTTCACAATCCTGTAGTCCAGCAGGGAAAGGATGTTCTGGTGCAAGTCTGTAATCTACGGAGATAATTATTGCTTGTGTCTGATTAGCTATTTGGCGGAGCGGTGTATCATGTGTTTCTAAACTTCCAGCATTAAACCAACCGCCGTGGAAGTAAACAATAGCGGGTAATACAGGTTGGTTATTTGGGCGGTATATGCGCAATGGAATTTGATGATTCTCTATAGCGAGTAGTTGATCTTTTGTAAGATAAACTTCTTCTTTGTTACCTGCCATAGGAATAAATTGTTCATAGAACGCACGACCTTGTTCTTGTGGAGATGTAAGAGTAGTTGGTATTTCTATACCATCTATATAGGTAAGTACCTCTTGTATTTGCTTAGATAAATTCATATTAATTTCTGTTTAATCAAGAGCAAATGTATTGGGTAGTTACTACATTTGTATAGTATACAACTGAATGTATGGTACTAACAAATTTGTAAGTAATGGGAAAAAGAAAAGAAAATTCAACTAATATGTTGAATGAAACATATATAACGGAGAGCTGTGATTTAACTTATGCCGTGTGTAAGATAGGAGGGAGATGGAAGTTGCTAATCCTTTGTAAACTGGAGTTCGGTAAGTTGAGATTTAGTGAGTTGAGAAATCAGATTAATGGAATAACTGAACGTATGCTAACATTACAACTTAGAGAGTTGGAAAAAGAAGGTTTAGTTAAACGAACTGTACACGCTGAGGTGCCTCCACGAGTGGATTATGAGTTAACAGATATTGCTGTAGAACTTATTCCTATATGGAAGCAACTGAGTGAATGGGGAGCAAAACATCGATCGTTAAACACATTGGAATAGAATAAAAAAGAGCCTGTAACAGTACTGTTACAGGCTCTTTTTAGAGGTATTATGTTCTTATTTCAAATTGTTGAAATTTCTTTTAACGAAGGCAGTAAGTTCTTCACCTTTTAATAAACCTTGAGATAATTTGGCAAGATCCATTGCTTGTTTGATACTTTCTGTACGTACAGCCTCATCTTTGTTATTGATAATGCTTGTTGCTAATTCAGAGTTTGTGTTAACTGTTAGGTTGTACATCTCAGGGAAGTTCCCCATACCAAACATTCCACCACCACCTGAAGATTGACTCATTTCTTTCATACGACGCATGAATTCAGGCTGAGTTAAAATAAATGGTTCAGCAGTGCTATCCATAGCTTCAAGTTTTACGGTATATTTATCTTTAGGAACGATGTTCTCTACTATTTCTTGTAGTGATTTTTGTTCGTCATCAGTTAATTTAGAGATTGTGTTCTCGTCTTTTTTGATTAGGTTGCTAATATGATCAGCATCTACACGTACAAAAGTCATTTTCTCATTGTCACTCTCTAATTTTTGGATTAAGTGAGAAACAATAGGAGAATCTAATAGCAATACTTGGTATCCTTTCTCTTTAGCAGCAGCGATGTAGCTGTGTTGAGCATCTTTATTAGATGCATATAGGATTACTAAGTTACCGTCTTTATCTGTTTGGTTGTCTTTAGTAGCTTCTTTTAATTCTTCTAAAGTATAGAATTTATTATCTACTGTTGGGTAAAGAACAAATGAGTTTGCTTTTTCATAGAACTTATCTTCAGATAACATTCCGTACTCTAATACAATCTTGATATCATTCCATTTGCTCTCAAAGTCCTCTCTGTTTTCATTGAATAAAGACTTTAATTTATCTGCTACTTTACGAGTGATGTAATTAGAGATTTTTTTCACATTACCATCAGCTTGTAAGTAAGAACGTGATACGTTTAATGGAATATCAGGAGAATCGATTACTCCTTTTAACATCGTTAAAAAGTCTGGTACGATACCTTCTACGTTATCTGTTACAAATACTTGGTTTTGGTATAACTGGATTTTATCTTTTTGCATTTGAAGATCTGCATTTAACTTAGGGAAGTATAAGATACCTGTTAGGTTAAATGGATAATCTACATTCAGGTGAATGTGGAATAATGGTTCTTCAAATTGCATTGGATACAATTCTCTATAGAAGTTTTTATAATCTTCATCTGTTAAGTCAGCAGGTTGTTTAGTCCATGCAGGATTAGGATTGTTGATAATTGTATCTACTTCTACTTTATCGTCACCTTCACCTTCCTCATGTGTACCAAACTTGATAGCCACTGGCATGAATTTATTGTACTTTGTCAATAATTCACGGATTTTATAGTCTTCTAAGAAGTCTAATGAATCTTCTGCAATGTGCAATACAATCTCAGTTCCTCTGTCTGTTTTATCACAAGCCTCTAAAGTATATTCAGGGCTACCATCACATGTCCAATGTGCAGCAGGCTCCTCTTTAAATGATTTAGTGAAGATCTCTACTTTATCAGCTACCATAAATGCTGAGTAGAACCCAAGACCAAAGTGTCCGATGATACCTGTGTCTTTAGCAGAGTCTTTATATTTTTCTAAGAATTCTTCAGCTCCAGAGAAAGCTACTTGGTTGATGTATTTCTCTACTTCTTCTTTTGTCATACCAAGCCCTTGGTCGATGATGTGAAGTTTCTTGTTTTCTTTGTCTATTTTAACCTCAATAATTGGATTGCCATATTCAACATTAGTCTCACCTATAGTAGTTAAGTGCTTAAGTTTTAATGTTGCATCAGTAGCATTAGATATTAATTCTCTTAAAAATATTTCGTGGTCACTATATAAGAACTTTTTAATAAGTGGAAAGATGTTTTCCACAGTAACATTAATTTTTCCAGATGTCATACAAATCAATTATTTATGTTATGAAAATATATTTACTTTTTAATTATAAATAGGAGTTTCTTCTCCTGTTTTTGTAGTAGGATTAATTTCAAAAAAGATACCAATTAGCTGAATGTGTCAATTTGTCATTACTATGTAAATTTTTAAGTCCAAATTATCCATTTTATTCAATTAGTTTGTATTATTGTAATCATAAATAAATACAGTATGAAAAAGTTAATTTTGTTGTCATTTATCGGATTATCAATGGCTTCTTGTAAACCTACAATGGATAAAAAGTCTCAATATGGTTTTAAAGGAAACTGGACTTTGACAGAAGTTAGTCGCATTGGTGATAAATATGCTAAAGTGACGTCTTTTGAAATTGCAGATGCAGATTGTTTTAAAGGAAGTCAGTGGAAGTTTGTTTCAAATAATAATTCTGGAACAATAGCACTTACACAAGGAGGTTCTTGTCCTGCATTGGAGGAAAACATTAAATGGGTAATTACTCCAAATGGAGATTTTGAGTTTAAGTTTGTAGACCAAGGAACAAAAGCTAAGAAGGTAACAACAGGTTTTAGATTGAAAGTTAAGAATCAGACAGCTACATCATTTGATTTAGTAGATCAATTTTACGCAGGTGGTAAAGCATATGATTTGACTTACCATTTTGTAAAAAACAACTAAGAACTGTTTAATACTTTGTAAAGGAATAAAAACTTACAAAGGAGTGGAATAGACATATCTTGATTTTTGGGATAAGAAGAAAGATATGTGTTTTAAAAAGATAAAAAAATAAGATAACAACATAGTATGAAAAAAGTATCAACATTAGTTTTAGCAGGAGCTTTATTAGTAGGTTCTGTTACAGTTACAAGCTGTGACTCAGTTAAAAATGCAAACAATACGCAAAAAGGAGCTGCTCTTGGAGCTGCTGGAGGAGCAATTATTGGTGGAATTTTAGGTAACAACCTTGGAAAAGGAGGAAACAGTGCTTTAGGAGCTGTACTTGGAGGAGTAATAGGTGGTGCTGCAGGTGGAGTAATTGGGAACAAAATGGATAAACAAGCTCGTGAGATTCAAGAAGCTTTGCCAGGTGCAGAAGTAGAAAGAATAGGAGAAGGTATTCATATGGTATTGGGTGAAAACTCAGTTAACTTCAACTTAAACCAAGCTACTTTAACTGATAAGGCTAAACAGAACTTAGATAAGTTGGTAGTTGTATTTAAACAAAATCCTGATACAGATATCGATATTTTCGGATATACTGATAACACAGGAAAAGAAGAGTACAACTTGCGTTTGTCTCGTCAGAGAGCAACAACAGTAAAAACATACTTAACACAACAAGGTGTATCTGCAAAACGTATGAAAGCAGAAGGAATGGGAATTGCTGATCCAATTGCTACTAATGCAACTAAAGAAGGACAAGCAAAAAATAGACGTGTAGAGTTTGCTATTAAAGCAAATGACAAAATGGTTCAAGATGCACAAAATGCAGCTGGACACAGTTTATAGTCTATCGCAATTATATATAAAAAGCTCGTTTGAATTTCAAACGAGCTTTTTGTTTTTGTAATAAATTGTAATTGAAAATCTTACTAAACGTATTCTATTTTTTTACTTCTGATAGTGTATTGTCTTTTTGCATTTGATACCAAGTGTTTGGTTTTATGTTTGGCATATTATCAATAGTAGATTGGAATATGTTTGTTAAATGTATTTTTGTGTCAATAGGAAGATATATTGTACATTTTGTATTTAGCTTACTATTGCTTTCTTGTGAAGAATCATTTAAATTAGGTTCTTCTGAAATGTATAAAGTGTTTTCTTCTTTATCATAGAATTGGTTGATATCTAAAATATTTTTAGTGGTTATTTTTTGATTGTGATATTCTTTTCCTAATACATACTTTACAGTAAAAGTACCATAAATATTGTTCTGAAATGTTGGTAGGATTTCAAGATCAATGTTTTTTAGAGCTGTAGTATCAGTTACAACATAAGGGGTGATATTTTTCCTATCTGATGCGAAAAAAACCGGGTTAACTACAATTACTTTTAATTCTTTGTATTCTGAATCTAATTCAAAGTCTTCGGTTTGCTGTGCATCTTCTCCGTTTAGGATATTTTCTTTAATTACAAGATTGATATCGTCATAATTTTTCATGTTGACAAATGGAATGGCAAAAGCAAAGATAGCTGCTAACCATAAAACAAATAGAAGAATGATAGAAGGTAAGATATACTTAATGTTGTTGTAGATCAATTTTGAACCTATTAGAAGTAATCCAATAAATGGAAGTATCATAATAAATGATAATAACATGACTAAAACCCCATCAGTGAATGTCTCTTGCATTTTTACAGGAAAATAATTTAACTCATCAGCAAATATATTTGTTCTATTAATCCACAGCGCAACAGAAGCTATCCCAGTACCTAATAAACCAAACAAAGCTGTGATGATAAAGAAAATACCAAAGAATTTTTGAAGTACTTGACCAGCGTTATTCCCTGTGCTTCTTACTTGTCTTTTGATTCCTTCGTAATCTACTTCGCCAAATTTATTAGTTACATATTCAATGTTTTCTTTTACTTTTTTCTCTATTGTGTCAATATTGATAGGTTCACCTTGCATTTCTAAGCGTTGTGAAGCCGTTTTTGCTTCTGGTACTACAGCCCAAAAAATAATGTATAATAAAATTCCTGTACCGTAGAATAGTAGTAAAACAGCAAAAATGATTCTTAACCAAACAGCTTCTATTTTGAAATAGTGACCAAATCCAGCTAACACACCACCTATCATTCCATTTTGTGTATCTCTATATAATTTAGGTTGCTTTGTATAGATATAGTTTCCTGTGTTTGATGAATTTTGTTGATCTGTAGTTTCATCTTCACTTAGTTTATAATCTTCTGGTTTACCCATAATTTCTACTACACGATCTACATCAGCTGTTGTAACCACTTGATTTGTTGTAGTGATATATTCAGAGAATAACTCTGCAATACGAATTTCAATATCGTGAATTACTTCATCTTGTTCTTCAATTGAAATAGAATTGCGTATTGCTTTTAAATATTGATCTAATTTTAAATATGCTTGTTCTTCTATATGAAAAACTAAACCTCCTATATTTACCGTTACTGTTTTATTCATGACTGATAGTGTTAGTTGTTATTGCTTCGACTGCGTAAGCTAATTCGTTCCAAGTAATAGCCAGCTCTTGTAGAAATTCTTCTCCTTTTTCCGTTAGTTTATAATACTTACGAGGTGGACCAGATGTTGATTCTTCCCAACGATAGGTAAGTACATCATCATTTTTTAGGCGCGTTAGTAAAGGATAAACTGTTCCTTCAACGACAAGTAGTTTTACTTTTTTTAACTCGTCCAGTATTTCAGAGGTGTAATAGTCTCTCTCTTTTAAGATAGATAGTATACAAAACTCTAAGATTCCTTTGCGCATCTGTGCTTTTGTATTTTCTATATTCATAGTTATATGATTTGATATAGCAAAGATATATACAATAGATGGTATTTTGTATTACATAGTACTAATAATTAAGAAATAATTAACAATTAATAACTGTTTATGAAAGAGAAAATAGAGATTTTAAATTATTAATTGTTGGTTTTCAGCTGTTTTACACAGATTGAAAATAAGGAAAGCGTTATTAAGTGATGAGAAAGGAATAAAAGTAATTGTGTTAGTGGTTTAATTAATCACAAATGATGTTTTTTATTCGTTATAAATTATACTATTCGTAAGGGATGAGTATTAAATATATATGTTTTGAGAATATTAATGTTTTGATTGTTTTTCAAATTGAGATTGGGAATTATTTTAGTATCTTTCTATAAAATTTTAAGTAGTATGAAATTTTCTGTATCTAATATTAATAAATTTTTGTTTTTCAAATTGCCTTCAGCGTTTTGGACAGGAGTAAGATTAAAATCTATCTCGGATGAACAGGCAATTACAACTGTTAAACATAAATGGAAAAACCAGAATCCGTTTAATTCGATGTATTTTGCTGTACAAGCTATGGCAGCAGAATTATCAACAGGTGCTTTGGTAATGAAAAAAATAAGTGATTCAGGACGTAAAATATCAATGCTTGTAGCTACCAATAACAGTACATTTACAAAGAAGGCAACAGGACGTATCTTCTTTGAATGTAAAGATGGATATAAACTGGATCAAGCTATCGCTGAAACAATCAGAACTGGTGAAGGAGTTACCGTTTGGATGCAGTCAGTAGGTACCAACGAAAAGGGGGAACAGGTATCTGTGATGAATTTTGAATGGACTTTGAAACTAAAGAAATAATGAAAGTATTAATAACAGGAGCGTCTGGATTTATTGGTCAGCATTTAATCAAGCAATTTCTGAATAAGGGAATTGAGGTAAATGTATTAACACGCAATTCTTCTACTCAAATAGAGGGATGTATGTGTTATGTTTGGGATCCTTATAAAGGAGAGATTGATGAATTGTGTTTTGATGGGGTTACAACCTTGATTCACTTAGCTGGAGCTACTATTGCTGGTTCATGGTCTAAATCTGGACGAGAGTTGATTGTGAATAGCAGAATTATTCCTACTCATTTTTTGATCAGTAAATTATCTACGATATCACATGAAATAAAACAAGTTGTGGCTGCGTCAGCAATAGGTATTTATGCGAATTTAGAAGCGATGCAAACAGAAGATAATTATCACGTTAATCCTCATTTTTTAGGTGATGTTGTACAACAGTGGGAAACTGCTAATTTAGCATTTAAAGACATTGGTCTTAAGGTAACTATTGTTCGAATAGGATTGGTGTTAGATAAGGATTTTGGAGCACTACCCAAAATGACAAGTATGATCCAAAAGAGCTTAGGAAGTATTTTGGGCACTGGAGCGCAATATTATTCTTGGATTCATATTGATGATTTAGTTCGTATGCTGACTTTCATTGTGGATGAAAAATTAGAAGGGATATATAATGGAGTAGCTCCTACTCCCGTAACTAATAGAGAGTTTATGCATGTATTGGCAGATCAATTGAAGTGTACTTTATGGATGCCAGCAGTACCTGAATGGATGTTGAAGTGCTTGTTGGGAGATAAATCTGTTTTGGTATTGGATGGGCAACAGGTGGGATGTCAGAAAATATTGAGAGCTAATTTTATCTTTCAATTTCCTAAGTTAGATGTTGCGCTTAAAAATATTTATAACTAATTAGTTTAAAAAAAATAAAAAAACCTTTCACTTCAATGAAAGGTTTTTTTATGTCTTGTTGGAAGGATTTGTATTGTTTTTTTAAGATTTGTATTGAAATTAAGATGTCAAATTGACAGAAAAGTTAAGTTGGCAAAGGATTTGCTAAGTAGTTGGTTAGTAATTTAAATGAACGAATATGAACACTGAGAACCAAGATATAAATAAAGAAGAGCAAGATTTGAATCAAACTGTTGAGAATGAAACAGAAACAATAGGAGTAGAGACAGAACAACAAGCTGATACAGTAGAAGATGAATTAGCAAAAGAAAAAGACAGATATTTGCGCTTATTTGCTGAATTTGAGAATTATAAAAGACGTACTGCAAAAGAGCGTTTAGAATTGTTAAGTACTGCAAGTGAAGGAGTAATGCTTTCTATGTTACCTATTTTGGATGATTTTAATCGTGCTGTTATTGAGTTGGAAAAACATGGGGAGAGTGACCATTTAACTGGGATTAAGTTAATTGCTACTAAATTTACAGATACACTGTCAAGTAAAGGTTTAGTTGAGGTTGAAATTAAAGCAGGAGATGACTTTAATGCAGATTTGGCAGAAGCAGTGACACAGATTCCAGCAGGAGATGAAATGAAAGGGAAAGTATTTGATGTGATAGAAAGAGGGTATAAGTTAGGTGATAAGATTATTCGTTTTCCTAAAGTTGTGATAGGACAATAATTTAGGCACTATATATAAAGATAAACAACAATGAAAAAAGATTATTACGAAATATTAGGGATTGATAAAGGAGCAGATGCTGCTGCAATTAAAAAAGCCTATCGTAAAAAAGCTATTGAGTATCATCCGGATAAGAATCCAGGAGATAAAGAGGCTGAAGAGAAGTTTAAAGAAGCAGCTGAGGCTTATGAGGTGTTAAGTGATGCAGATAAAAAAGCACGATATGACCAGTATGGACATGCCGCTTTTGATGGTGCAGGTGGTTTTGGCGGAGGCTTTGGCGGAGGTCATATGAATATGGATGACATCTTTAGTCAGTTTGGTGATATTTTTGGTGGTGCTTTCGGTGGTGGTGGCTTTGGAGGCTTCGGTGGAGGTCAAAGAGGAACTATAAAAGGAACAAGTTTACGAATAAAAGTAAAACTGACATTAGAAGATATTGCTAATGGAGTGGAGAAAAAAATAAAAGTAAAACGCAAGGTAAAAGCGCCTGGTGTTACTTATAAATCTTGTCCGACATGTAATGGTACAGGTCAAGTGACTAAGATTGCTAATACAGTTTTTGGACGTATGCAAACAGCTTCTCCTTGTGGAAGTTGTCATGGTAGTGGACAAAAAATTGATCATAAACCTGCAGGAGCAGATGCAGAAGGATTGATCTTTACAGATGAACCTGTATCAATCAATATACCTGCTGGTGTTGCAGATGGAATGCAATTAAAAGTAGGAGGAAAAGGAAATGAAGCACCTGGAAGTAATAGTATTCCTGGGGATTTGTTAGTAGTGATTGAAGAGGTAGAACATGAAACATTAGTGCGTGAAGGTAAAAACCTACACTATGATTTGTATGTTTCTTTTGCAGATGCTGTTTTAGGAGCAAGCAAAGAGATAGATGCAATTAATGGAAGAGTACGTATCAAAATAGAGGAAGGAACACAATCTGGTAAGATTTTGCGTTTAAAAGGAAAAGGTTTACCAGACGTAAGTTCTTATGGAAATGGTGATTTATTAGTACATGTTAATGTTTGGACACCTAAAAAATTATCAAAGGATCAGAAAGAATTCTTTGAAAATATGAGGGAAGATGCGAACTTTCAACCAGCTCCTTCGAAGAGTGAGAAATCTTTTTTTGAAAAAGTTCGTGAAATGTTTTCGTAATCAAAAAATTATTGTACTTTTGACGTACACTTATTAAACAGTGGATTTTCTTTTTCATAGCAATTTTTCCCAACCTTATTTTACGATAAGGTTGGGTTTTTTTATACCCTTTTGTAATCTTTAAAAAATGCTTTTCCATAGAATGGAAAAAAGGGTTATTTTTACAACGAATAAATAAATCGAGTGATTAATGCAACCTATATTAGAAGTTAAAGACGTTGTAAAAAAGTATGCTGATAAAACAGCTTTAAATCACGTTTCTCTTACAGTACCTAAAGGTACTATCTATGGTTTACTTGGACCTAATGGAGCCGGTAAAACCTCTTTGATTCGTATTATTAATCAAATAACATATCCAGACTCAGGACAAATTATCTTGGACGGAACTCCTTTAAATCCGCATCATATTAAAGATATTGGTTATATGCCAGAGGAAAGAGGATTGTACAAAACAATGAAAGTTGGTGAACAAGCGATGTATTTAGCGCAGTTGAAAGGACTGTCTAAAGCAGAAGCTAAAGCTCAATTGGATTATTGGTTTGATAAATTAGATATAAAAGGTTGGTGGAATAAAAAGATTCAAGAGTTATCTAAAGGAATGGCTCAGAAAATACAGTTTGTAGTAACTGTTTTGCACAGCCCGAAATTATTAATTTTAGACGAACCTTTTTCTGGTTTTGATCCAGTTAATGCTAATATAATTAAAGATGAAATTCTTGAATTAAAAGAAAAAGGGAGTACAATTATTTTCTCTACACACCGCATGGAGAGTGTAGAAGAAATGTGTGATTATATTGCTTTGATTAATAAATCTAATAAATTAATTGAAGGAAAGTTAGTTGATGTTAAAAGAGAGCATCGTACAAATTTATATCAAGTGGGAATCTTGACTGATGATGTACAACGTTTGTTAGCTGCAATGTCAATGAATTTTACAATGCAACACACTAATTTTAAATCTTTAAATAATGAATTGCAGTTAGAAGTTGATTTAGCTCAATCTACACCTAATGAGTTGTTACATATTTTAACGCAGTATGGACAAGTAACACATTTTGTAGAGAAACTTCCAACAGTAAACGATATTTTCATTCAAACAGTAAATAAATAATGAGTATATTATCTTTAATAATTAAGAGAGAGTTTATATCGAAAGTTCGCAATAAGTCATTTATTGTAATGACTTTTGTGAGCCCTTTACTTTTTGTAGCATTAGCATTTGTAGTTGGTTATTTGAGTTCGATGCGCTCGGATCAAAAGAAAATTGCTATTCATGATGAAAGTGGTTTGTTTTACAAACAATTTGAAAGTAATGAGGCTTATGATTATTTAGATCGATCAACAGTAAGTATTGAAACACTTAAAGATAGCGTTGTAGCTGAAAAATATGAAGGAGTGTTATACATTCCAAAAGCAGATACAATTAGCAAATATGAGAAGAATATTGTGTATATCTCAGAAGATAGCCCAAGTATGAGTTTTATCAATAAGGTGGAGCTATTAATTGAAGATAAGATTACACATATTAATTTGCAGAATAAAGGGATTGATGTTGCTGTAATTGATGAAGCAAAGTCTTCTGTGAATTTGAATTTGACAAAAGCAACAGGAGAAACAACAGTGAAGGGGTTAAATGAAATCAAAATATTTATTGGAGGGATGTTTGGTTATTTTATTATGATGTTCATTATTATTTATGGAAATATGGTAATGCGCTCTGTAATAGAAGAAAAAACAAATCGTATCATTGAAGTTATTATTTCATCTGTGAAACCTTTTCAGCTAATGATGGGGAAAATAATAGGTACTTCTATGGCTGGGTTATTACAGTTTTTGATTTGGGGTGTTGTAGGAGGTGTTTTATTTATTGGAGTTAATTTATTGTTTGGAGTAGATTCTACAGCTGCTATTGCCAATAACCCAATTCCACAAGCAGGAGATGCTCTATCTCCTACTGTAATGCAGAATGCGCAACAGTATATTTCGGAGATATTGGCTTTACCTCTTTTTTCATTATTTTTCTTTTTCTTGTTGTTTTTTATAGGAGGATATTTCTTATATAGCTCATTATATGCTGCTATTGGAGCTGCAGTAGATAATGAAACAGATACACAGCAGTTTTTGTTGCCAATTTTATTACCTTTAATGTTGGGAGTTTACATTGGTTTCTTTACTGTTATGCATGATCCACATGGTACCGTTGCTACTGTATTTTCAATGATTCCATTTACTTCTCCAATTGTAATGCTAATGCGTATTCCGTTTGGCGTTCCATTGTGGGAAATTATAGTATCATTGGTTATATTGTTTGGAAGCTTTATGGGAGTTGTGTGGTTAGCAGCAAAGATTTATCGCATAGGTATATTGATGTATGGAAAACGCCCAAGTTGGAAAGAATTGTATAAATGGCTTAAGTATTAAAAACTATCGACCTAATCTAAAAAAGTTATGAATAAAAGTTCACGAATATTAATTGTAGAGGATGAGGATTCTATTAGAAGAGTCTTAACAAAAATATTAGAGGAAGAGTCATCAGATTATATTGTTGATGGGGCAGTAGATGGTGAAGATGGATTGACAAAGATTAAAAGTGAAGATTACGATTTGGTAATTAGTGACATCAAAATGCCAAAGATGAGTGGTGAGGAATTATTGGTAGAAGCAAAAAAAATAAAACCTCAAACAGTTTTTGTTATGATCTCTGGTCATGGAGACTTGGAAACAGCTGTTAATACCATGCGTTTAGGAGCATTTGATTATATTTCTAAGCCGCCAGATTTAAATCGATTGTTGACAACCGTAAGAAATGCATTAGATTCAGGTAAATTAGTTGTAGAAAACACAATCTTGAAGAAAAAGGTTTCTAAGAAATATGAGATAATAGGTGAGAGTGATCCTATTAAGCGAATTCTTGAAATGATAGAGAAGGTGGCTCCTACTGAAGCTCGTGTTTTGATTACAGGACCTAATGGTACAGGAAAAGAATTAGTTGCTCATCAATTGCATCAACAGAGTAATAGAGCAAATTTTCCTTTAGTGGAAGTAAATTGTGCAGCTATACCTGCAGAATTGATTGAGAGTGAATTATTCGGGCACGTAAAAGGAGCATTTACATCTGCAGTGAAAGATAGACCAGGAAAATTTGAACAAGCAAACAATGGTACTATTTTTTTGGATGAGATAGGTGATATGAGTTTGTCTGCTCAGGCAAAAGTTTTAAGAGCATTACAAGAAAATGTGATAACGAGAGTTGGAGCAGATAAAGATTTAAAAGTTGATGTAAGAGTACTTGCAGCAACAAATAAAGATTTGAGAAAAGAAATTGCTGAAGGACGTTTTAGAGAAGATTTATATCATCGTTTGGCTGTAATATTAATTGAGGTGCCTTCGTTGAATAATAGAAGAAATGATATTCCTCTTTTGATAGAGCATTTTTTAAAACAAATAGGAAAAGAACAAGGAGCTACTCCCAAAACTTTTTCTAAAGAGGCTATAGAATTGCTTCAAGCTTATGATTGGACAGGAAACATTAGAGAGCTGAGAAACGTTATTGAACGTTTAATAATATTAGGAGGTAAAGAAATTTCGAAGCAAGACGTAGAGTTGTTTGCGAATAAATAAAATATGAAGTTAAAAAAAATAAATACATTATTGCAAAGTAATTTGCAACGCAATGGATTAGAAGAACCAACACCTTTACAGAAAGGAACTTTTGGTATTATAAAAAGTGGGGTTGATGTGGTAACTTTTGCGCCAAGTGAAGAAGGAAAAACTACAGCAATGGTTATAGCAGCTTTACAACGCATCGATCGAGTGATTGAGACAGATATTGCAACAAAAGTATTGATTGTGGTAAAAAGTCGTAAGGATATTGATGAGTTAGTTGAATTGTTCCAAGAGTATGGTAGAGGTATGGGAGTACGTGTATATCCTATTTATGAACATGCTGATATAGATGATGATAAAAACCAATTATCTTTAGGTAATGACATTTTAATAGGAACTGCCAATCGTTTAAATGAATTGTTTAGTGGTGCTGGATTTGATGTAAATCAATTAAAAATGTATATAATTGATGATGTTGATGAACAGTTAAGAAATCGCTTGGAACCACGTCTGTATAGATTGTCTGAAAGTATCGGAAAAACACAACGTGTATATTTTGCTACAGAAGAAGTTGAACAGTTAGATATGTTTGTAGATAAAACAATGACTGAAGATGTTTTGTTTTATGATTTCTATGATGATGAAGAGGAAGAATAAAAAATTAAAAATAAGAGAGGAGATACTATTTAAGTATCTCCTCTCTTATTTTCAATCAAGTATTTTCTTCTGTTTAATTTCTTTTAGAATATCAAAAGCATGCTTGCGTACTTTTTCGGGTAGTTTTTTAAAATTATCATCTTCTACCAGATGATACTTATCTTCTTGTTGATAAGGAATGTATGCAGTAACTTTAGATTTCTGATACTGTGTTGTATTTGGTTTCGTTGAGTAAACAATTACTTTTAAGGGTTTAGCATCTAAACCATCAGAACTTTCAAAGTAAGTTAAGTAGAATTCAGGTTGACTTTTTTTATCTGTTTGTGTGACAATACAATAATTTAGTAAATAGTCTGGTTGAGCTAATTCACTTGCAAAATCTTGAAATTTAAATATATCAAGCAATCCACCATGATCTTCTATATATATTCCAGAAACTAAATCAAAAGGTTTATCTGTTATATAACTTGGTTTCGTAGCTTTTTTATGATTCAAATACCAGATATAACTTCCTGTTTGAGACCCCATAAAGTGAATGATTTGAATAGGTTTTCCTGCTAATGGATTTCCTAATTCATCAATTATATTTTTATAATCAGCTTGATTAGGTGATAGTTTTTTATAGATATTTTGAGAGTAGGTGACTTGTAAACAACCTATTAATAAAAGAAGTGTAAATAATCTTTTCATAGCAAATTTGTAATTTGATGATAAAAATACTGGAAATTGTAGAAATCCACAATATTGATAAAGAAGTCTTTGTTAGGGGGCTTATTAGTGATTGTTTTATTTAAGAGTTAAGCTTATATCAGGATATTTTTAGTTTAAATTACTTAAAAGATGAATGAATGAAAAGAAGAGTATATAGACCGAAGTAATGGTAGTAAAAAGCCATTTATGCTTATTTAAGGTATATAGCAGTGTTTCTTTTTGATAATGAGTGTTTTTATAAATTACTACTGTAATAATGATAAAAACAAGTAAGAATGAATAATTGACTATACTTCTTAATGTATCTATATTTAGTATTAAATCTAATGTGTTTGAATTTTGTGGATTGGTGTGTAGAATGGTAGCGAATAGTTTTTTCATGATAATAGTTTGTGATGCTATTACTGCCACATTAACTATGCCTGAAAAAAACATATTAATTAAATTATTTGAATATATAAAGGATTTACTATATGGGTATTTGATTAATGTATATAATTATTGAAGATTGGGATAATGATGAAAACCATACAATATGTTTAAAATTAAATATACAAGAATTAGCTATTTTTTTAAGAACCAAGAAGTTTTGACATAATAGATTAGAAAAGAAATTTATCGAACCACGCGAATTAAGACTTTAGTGAAGCGAATCTTTCAGAATAACAATGAATTGGCTGAAAATAAAAACAGGATATATGAGAATTTTCTCGATATATCCTGTGTAGTAGCGAAGACGGGAGTTGAACCCGTGACCTCAGGGTTATGAATCCTGCGCTCTAACCGACTGAGCTACCTCGCCATTCTTGGGCTACATTACTTCTGTAATGCGGGTGCAAAGATAGGATACTTTTTCAAACTTCCAAAAGTATTTCTGCTAAAAAAATATTTTTTTATTTCGTAAATATGATTATATTCGAAAAAATAATTTAACAAATAAAAGCTATGAAGGAAAAATACGAATTGGAGTTTTTGATTAATTCGTCACCTCAGTTGTTATATCAATATGTATCTGATCCTTCAGGATTAAGTGAGTGGTTTGCTGATAATGTAAATTCAAGAGGAGAGGTTTATTCATTTATTTGGGGAGATTCACAAGAAAAGGCTCGTGTTGTAACACGTAAAGTGGATGAACGTATTAAATACAGATGGTTGGATGAAGAAGATGAAGACACTGATTATTATTTTGAAATTAAAATACATAAAGACGAATTAACGAAAGATGTTATTGTTACAGTAGTTGATTTTGCTTATCCAGATGAAGTTTCTGAATCGAAACAATTGTGGGAAAATCAGATTATGGATTTGAAACAAGTTTTAGGTTCTGCCTAATTACGTTATAAAGAGAATTAAACTTATATTTGCCGTTAATAGTAATCAGAATTTTAAATATATGATTAATGTTAACGGCATTATTGTATCTAATACTAACATAGATATAGAAAAAAACAGAGGATTTTTATATGGAGATGCTCTTTTCGAGACAATTAAAGTACTTGATGGTAAGGTTTTATTTTTAGAAGATCATTATTTTAGATTAATGTCTTCCATGAGAATTTTGCGAATGGAAATCCCTATAGATTTTACAATGGAATTTTTCCAAGATGAAATCTTAAAAACAGTTGATAGTGTAGAAGAAAAAGGTAACGCAATTAGAGTGCGTTTTACAGTATATCGTCAAGGACAAGGAAAGTATTTGCCTAACGATAGAAATATTGCTTATATTGTTACTTGTGAGCCTCTACAAGATGAAGTGTATCAAATTTCGAATAAGGATTATGAAATTGAACTATATAAGGATTTCTATGTAACTGCTCATTTGTTATCAACATTAAAAACAACCAATAGATTAGTAAATATTACAGGAAGTATTTTTGCAGAAGAAAATAGTTATCAAAACTGTTTACTTTTAAATGATGCAAAAAATGTAGTAGAAGCTTTGAATGGAAATTTGTTTGTTGTAAAAGATAAAGTAGTAAAAACACCTTCATTAGCTGATGGATGTATGAAAGGGATAATGCGCAAACAAATAATAGAGTTACTTCAAAAACATCCTGAATATTCTTTCGAAGAAGGAGTGGTATCACCTTTTGAATTGCAAAAAGCAGATGAAATGTTTATCACAAACGTAATTGTTGGCATACAACCTATTACGAAGTATCGAAAAAAAACATATGTAAATAATTTAGCAACAGATTTAGTGGCTAAATTGAATGCTAAGATCCGACTTTCTTAATTGAAAGTTGGATCTAATGGAGCATTGCTGTATAATCTATAATTTTCCCCTAATTCTTCAATGCTATTCTTCCAAGAAGCATCAGATGATAGTTTAAATAATTCATCAGGCGGAATAGATTTAATTTTCTTCCAAAATAAGTTCGAAAATTCTTCTAATAATTGATTGGCTCCCCAACCAGCATATCCTAAAAAGAAGCGAATATCATTTTTGTTAATTTCATTTCTATTTATTAGATCAAAGATAGTTTCAAAGTCCCCTCCCCAATAAAGACCATCTTCTATGTATTTACTGTCTGGTATAAGGTCTGGGCGTTGGTGAATACAGAATAAATTATCCTGTTCAACAGGCCCTCCATAATACACTGTAAAAGAAGCACAAGTTTCTTTAATTAGTTGATTTAGGATAAACGGAGAAGGTTTGTTTAGAATAAAACCTAAAGTTTCATTTTCATTGTGTTCTACAAGTAATAATACAGTTCTTGAAAAAAGTAAATCATCAGTAATTCTACTGGGAAGAGAAGCAAAAAATGTCCCTGTAGTTAGCTTGATTGTATTATTGTTTTTAGACATAGTTTGTAACGTTGTATTAGATACTACAAGGTACAAAAAAAGCCCTACTTTGACAAGTAGAGCTTATTCTAAAATTCTATACTAATTTTATAATAGAATTATTTTTTCTTTTTTGTATTTACAGCAGCATCTAATTCAGATCCAGCTTTGAATTTTACCATTTTCTTAGCAGCAATTTTGATAGTTTTTCCTGTTTGAGGGTTTCTTCCTTCTCTTGCAGCTCTATCTGATACTGACCAAGAACCAAAACCAATAAGAGAAATTTTATCTCCTTTTGCTAAAGTTTTTTCAACATTTGCTAAAAATGATTCTAAAGCTTTTTTAGCTGCAACTTTACTGATTTCTGCATCTTTCGCAATTGCGTCGATTAATTCTGTTTTGTTCATAATTAATTTTTTTTTAATGGTTAATTTAATTAACGTACTATTACAAATTTAAACTAAATATGTTATAAAACAAGGGTTTGTGTAAGTAAAAACATTAAAAATCAAATAATTGTGTTTTTTAATAGGAATTAAATCTTTTTATTTTGTAACTTATTGTTATGTAGTTGTTTATGTTAGTTTTGCATCTATTGAAAAACTATATCCATTTAGTAAATCCTTGATATTCATTTGTTTTTTTCCAGGTAGTTGCAGTGAGTTAATTATTAAAAAGCCATTTTTAACAGCAACTTTTAACATTTTGTGTTCAATGCTAATTACACCTATACTTAAGTCATGAGTATCAAGTGTATAGTTACAGTCATATATTTTAATATTATTTTCTATCCCATTATTTAGTAATGTACACCAAGCTGCAGGGTAAGGGCTTAATCCACGAATATGATTATGTATTTCTTGAGCTGTTTTAGAAAAGTCTATTTTACAATTATCTTTATTTAATTTGTAAGCTGTTTTTGTGTCTTCGTTTGGTTGTGTTATAGTATTAACCTTTCCTTGTGCAATTAAATCCAGTGTTTTTAAAACAGTTTGAGCTCCTAATTCCATTAGTCTGTCGTGGAGTTGTCCTACATTTTCATTTGGATCAATTAATGTTTCTTCTTTTAGGATAATAGCACCTGTATCGATTTTTTCATCGATAAAAAAAGTCGTAACACCTGTTTTAGTTTCACCATTCATAATAGCCCAATTGATAGGAGCTGCTCCTCTATAGTCAGGGAGTAAGGATGCATGTAAATTAAAGGTTCCTAAAGCAGGCATTTTCCATACTGTTTCTGGTAACATTCTGAATGCAACAACAACTTGTAAATTTGCATCATAAGAAGCTAATTCTTCTAAAAATATAGGATCTTTTAGATTTGTTGGTTGTAATAATGGAAGGTTGTGTGTTAAAGCATATTCTTTTACAGCAGAGTATTTTATTTTTTGTCCTCGTCCAGCTGGTTTATCAGCAGCAGTAATTACAGCTACTACATTATAATTGTTTTTGTACATCGCATCAAGAATTCCAACTGCAAAGTCAGGTGTTCCCATGAATATGATACGTAGTTCTTTCATTTTAATAAATATTGATTTTTATAATTTATTACAATAGCATTGTCTTCTAATAATAGCTGTAAACAAACCATTGTTTCTTGTTCTCCCAATTGTATAAGTGTACTTAGATCACTAAGTGTTTGTGGTGCGTTTTTTAAATTTGAAAGTATTAACTTATTGTATTTTTGAAAATCTATGCCGGGGGCTTTACGTTTTTTTTCAACACATACAGAGCAATTACCACAATCATCTTCTGCTTTTTCATCGAAATAACGAAGAAGTATTTTGTTCTTACAAATGTCTTCATTTTCGATGTAAAATAACATTGATTTGTATTGTTCTATTTTTAAATTGTTTTGTTGTTCTAAAAATGGGAAGGTACGATATAATACTCTATCCTCTTCCCATACTTCGTTAAAAGTAATGCTTATGTCATTATCTTCTGGGACATATTGGCATAAACCTTCTTCTTGCCAATATCCTATACACTTTTCTATATATTCAACTGTTTCTTCAGTTTGATCACTTATAAATTCTAAATTGATATCAGTTTCATACTCATGTATTCCATTGTAATTCCTCAATATAAAAAGTAAAATATTTTCAGCTCTTTCATCGTCATATACCACATCTAATAGGTCTCCACTTAAAGCTGTAAACAATAATTTAGTTTTACTATTATTATTTTGAACCAATTTAATAATTCCTTGTCGATCTAAAAATTGTAATGCATTGTAAGCTTTTATGTAAGAGAATTTATTATGAGTACAAAATTGATTGAACTGTAAACTATAAGTTGTATTGTACCCTTCTCCATAAGCAATATTTAGAAAGTTGTTTAACTTGCGATACAGCAATTTTAAAAAATCTTTATCAAATAGGTTCTTATTTTGCCAATCTTTAATTGATTCCAGATCTTTTTTATTGATTAATATAGAAGCAAAAGCTTTGTTGTTATCTCTACCAGCTCTACCAGCTTCTTGGTAATAGTTTTCTAAATTTTCAGGAATCTGAATGTGTATAACATTTTTGACATTTTTTTTGTCGATTCCCATACCAAAAGCATTTGTTGCCACTATGATAGGGTATTTTTCTTCTACCCATTCTTGCAAACGTTTTTTCTTTTCAAAACTGGATAGCCCACCATGGAAATAAATAGCCTTGAAATTGCGTTCGTTTAACCATTGAGCATAAGACTGTGTCTCTTTTCTATTTCTTGCATAAATAATAGTGGGTAATGGGTTTTTATGTAAGATACGCTCTATAGTAGTAAATTTATTTTCTACGTTATAAACCCCATAAACAAGATTCGAACGATAAAAACTTTTGCGAAAGACTACAGGTTCTCTAAGTTGTAAATTAATACATATATCATGAATTACTCTTTCAGTTGCAGAAGCTGTTAGGGCAATCATTGGAATTTCGGGTAAAAGTTCACGCAGCTTAATGATTTCTAAGTAAGCAGGACGAAAATCATTTCCCCATTGAGAAATACAGTGAGCTTCGTCAATGGCAATTAAGTTCACATTTAACTTTTCAATGCGTTCCATCAACCAAGTTTGCTTTAGACGTTCTGGAGATAAATATAAAAATTTGTAATTGCCATAAGTACAGTTATCAATAATAGCATCAATATCCTCTAATGAGGTGCCTCCAATGATAGCTGTAGCCTTAATATTCATTTTATTTAAATTATTGACCTGATCTTCCATTAAAGCAACTAAAGGAGATACAACAATACAAACTCCTGGCATAACTAATGCAGGTATTTGAAAACAGATACTCTTTCCACCACCAGTAGGTAATAATACAAAGGTGTCTTTTTTATTTAGTACTGTTTCAATGATTTTTTCTTGAGGTTCACGAAAAAAATCATGCTGCCAATGTTTTTGTAGTAATTCTATCAGTAAACTCATAAAAATAAGATATGAAGTATTTAGAATACGTAAACGAAGATACTGAATTTATATGAATATCAGTAAAGTATATCGAGTTTGTTACGTTTTTTAATAAAAGAAGTTTGCAGATATAGCTAATAATTAAAAAATAACTACTTGTACAAGAGAAAAAAGAACTAAAGGTGTAAAAGTACAATACCAACATAGAAATATGTTGGTATTGTACTATATCATAAATCAGATGATTAATACCATCTAATAAATTAAACTTTATCTAAGATAAACTGAATTCTATGATCAACAGTATCTCTTGGTACTTCAATTAAGTCATAACCATATTTTTTGTAGGTATCAACTAAATGTTCATGAATTTGACTTGCTTGTTCAAAATCTTCATAACGTTGTGCATCACTAACATAAATACTTTCCCAAGGAGGTAACAAGAAAATTTGATGATACAAATGCTGTTTGCATGCTAAATCAAAACTTTCAGGATACTCATCACCTGTATAATGCATATATGCTAAAACATCAGGAATACCTCTATCAATAAAAACTAAATCTGCGTCTTCTTGTTCTGCATTTTTGTGTTGATCAATTCTTCCTTCTAATAAAAGTCTACTGAATAATAAAGGCTCTGTCAAAAAGAGCTGATCAATTCCTTGATCTTGTGCTTTTTTTGTTACTGCGCGTGATACTTCAGGATAACATACGTATCCTCTTCTGGTTAGTTCGTCAATTAAGGTTGTCTTTCCTGAACCAGGACCTCCTATAATTAAAATGAGTTTAGTGTTCATTTCTTTTAAAAAATCAAAGCACAAAATTATAACAATTTGTCGGTTCAGAAAGACTTTTAACTACATCTTTTGAATTCTAATGCTGTAAAATTGATTACATTTGCGTAATATATTTATATTATGGATACAAAAACACAAGAATTTTACGATAGATTAAAAGAGCAATTAGAAACAGATAGAACTTGGCCTAATGAATATCTTTTCAAATTTATTGTTCCTGGAGATCCAAAAAAAGTAGCTCAAGTAGAAGAACACTTTGATGGAATGAAAGCTGATATTCAGTTGCGTAACTCAAGTAACAACAAGTTTACAAGTGTATCTGTAAAAGTTAGAATGCAAAGTGCTCAAGCTATTGTAGATAAATATATTGCTCTTTCTACTATAGAAGGATTAATGGCATTTTAATTAAGAACATAGAAGTTTTATTTTCCTTATAGAAAATCTTATCTTTAGCAAGTAATCGACTTATTAAGTTTGTAATTTTTTTAATGAATGAAGTTCAATTCAAAAGAAGCTGTAACCCATTTAGGTTATAATACCACAAAAAATAAATTAGTTATTCCAGAATATGGGCGTCACCTTCAGATGTTCATTGAACAAATATGTTTAATGGAGAATCAAGATGAACGAAATAAAGCTGCAAACTATGCCATCAAAGTGATGGGGGATATGAATCCACACTTGAGAGATGTACCAGATTTTCAACATAAATTATGGGATCAGTTATTTATGATTGCAGATTTCAAATTAGATGTAGAATCTCCTTTTCCTATAGCTACAAGAGAAAGTGTACATAGTAAACCTGAGAAATTAGATTACCCACAACACCATCCTAAATACCGTTTTTATGGTAATAATATTACCTACATGATTAACGAAGCACTAAAGTTTGAAGATGGAGATATGAAAGATGCTTTGATTATGGTTATTGCAAACCATATGAAAAAAAGTTACTTAAGTTGGAATAAGGAGACAGTAAAAGATGAAGTTATTTTTGAGCATTTGTATGAATTATCTGATGGAAGAATTAATCTTGCTAAAAAAGAAGAAGAACTTTCTACTACAGCAAACTTAATGCAAGTCAATAAAAAGCAATCAAATAAGACAAATTATACCTCAAATCAAAAGAACAGTCAAAACAACAACCAAAAAAATAACAACAACAATAATAACAATCAAAAGAAGTTTAACAAGCAAAATTATCAAAGTAAAGCGAGAAAGTCATGAGTACATTTAGAATTGAAGGAGGGCATAAACTAAAAGGTGAAGTTTATCCACAAGGGGCTAAAAATGAAGCTTTACAAATCCTATGTGCTGTTTTATTAACACCAGAAAAGGTGATTCTGTCTAATATTCCAGATATTATTGATGTTAATAAGTTAATTGAGTTGTTGGCCAAATTAGGAGTTAAGATTGAGCAATTGGGAGATAACAAGATGTCTTTTCAAGCAGATGCCTTGGATTTAGATTACTTAACTTCTGACGATTTTAAACAAGGAGGGAAGTCATTAAGAGGTTCTATTATGATGGTTGGACCATTACTTGCTCGTTTTGGAAAAGGATATATTCCTAAACCTGGAGGAGATAAAATTGGAAGACGTCGTTTGGATACTCACTTTGAAGGTTTTATTAGTTTAGGTGCAACATTTAGATACAATAGAGAAGAGTATTTTTATGGTGTAGAAGCAGATAAGTTAATTGGAACAGATATGCTTTTAGAGGAAGCCTCTGTTACAGGTACAGCCAATATCTTGATGGCAGCTGTATTAGCAGAAGGGACTACTACAATTTATAATGCAGCTTGTGAACCATATATTCAACAATTGTGTAAAATGTTGAATAGTATGGGAGCTAAAATTACAGGAGTAGGTTCTAACTTATTGACAATAGAAGGTGTAAAAGTTTTAGGAGGGTGTGAACACGCTATGTTACCAGACATGATTGAAATAGGGTCTTGGATTGGTTTAGCGGCAATGACACAGAGTGAGATTACTATTAAAAATGTTGGATGGGAACATTTAGGTGTTATTCCTGCGTCTTTCCGTCGTTTAGGTATTACATTAGAAAAAAGAGGGGATGATATTTATATTCCTGCTCATACAGAAGGTTACGAAATACAAAGTTTTATTGATGGGTCTATTCTAACTATTGCAGATGCGCCATGGCCAGGACTTACTCCAGATTTGTTAAGTATCTTCTTAGTAGTAGCTACTCAAGCAAGAGGAGAGGTATTAATTCATCAAAAAATGTTTGAAAGCCGTCTATTCTTTGTTGATAAATTAATTGATATGGGAGCTAAGATTATTTTATGTGATCCACATAGAGCTGTTGTTATAGGACATGATTTTAAGTCTCAATTAAAGGCAACTAAGATGTCTTCACCTGATATTCGTGCAGGTATTTCTTTGTTGATTGCAGCGCTTTCAGCTAAGGGGACAAGTGTTATTCAAAATATTGATCAAATAGATAGAGGATATGAACGTATTGATGAGCGTTTAAGAGCACTTGGTGCAAAAATTGAACGTATCGTTGAATAAGTTTATTGATACATAAAAATATACAAAAGCCTTCTTGTACAGAGAAGGCTTTTATTTTTGTATTAAGTCTAATATTTTGATACCTAATATAACACCATGGCGTTTAGGTGTATTATTTGATAAAGTGGTAAAATAGTCTATTCTAAAAGGGCGTATTTTTCCAAAACCAAAGTTGTTCAATCCTATACTAAATTCTCTATATGTTGGTTTTTCTGGAATAGATAATACATGAAATCCTGCTATGAAGGAATATCTTGTTTTGTTTAATAAAGGGATTTTATTAATAATATAACCACGAAAATCATGTTCTGCGTGAAATTCAACAAAGTGCTTATTGGTGCTATATTCATAATAAGGAAGCAAGTTAAAATGCTTGTTGTAAATTGGTGTTGAGCCTACAAAAGTTTGATTTCCATTAAAGTGTTTATAGTCTGTAAAAGCAATATTATTTTCTTCAAAAAACTTTCCAATACTTAATCCAACAAATAAGTTTCCAAGATTTCCAATATTGTTACTATACTTGGTAGATAATTGAGCAAAAGTATAATTGTAATCACTGGTTGTTGAACTTAATCCTTTCTCAAAAGCAAAAGAGAGTATTGGGAATTTTGATGTAGGAATATATTGTTTTTTGTTAGGGTAATTAATTATTTTTTGATCAAATACAAAATCAAAAGCCAAGTTGATTTTGAACAAACTATTATTGATAAAAGGTTTGCTCTCGTGATTAGTAGGGTCTAAAGGGTTATTGGATTCAAACTCCATAGTTGGAACAAAAGGAGGAGAAACAACGTAGTTTTTCAATGACTCTCTTAAGGCATATTCTATTCCTAAATTTAATTTAATACCATTAAAAGCGTATTGACTGTATTGTATTTTAAAGAATTTCTTTTCAAAGTACTTCGCGTAATTTTTTCCAAACCAAGCACTGGCAAATGAGTTAATTGGAGTTTTAATCGGATCATCTTGATTAAACTGCAATATAGTTGTTCCTCCAGAAAAAGTTAATGTATTGTAATCTATTTCATTAAAAATATGGGAAGCATATCCTGAAAATCTAAACTTACTTTCATTAGTTCCATAAGTTACAACCATCCCCATTTTAGTCTGTTGATCATTGTCATATAGCTTAGCATAGTCTATACCTGTGGTCACATTAAAGCCCTGTACGGCATTAAAGGCAAAGGTAGAAATCAAACCGTGATAAGTATATTTTGTATTATTATAAGAATTAATGTATTCGTATCCTTTAATTAACTTGAATAAAGTAAAGTTATTGGTGCGTTTATCTATAGAATCTAAAGTTGCTTTTGTGTTTTCTGTTAAGAAAAGTGTTTTTGCATCAAAAAAGCTTTGCTCATTTTTAGTTAGAGGAATAGGGCGATGTAGGTTATAAAAACTGTCAGGTTGTTTATCAAAATTTGGACTATAAGTAATTAGCTCATTTGCTTTTTCATATTTTTTACTTCCCGTTATATCCTCATAATTACTATAAAAACTGGTAAATATTCCAGAAAAGTCAAATACTAAAAAACGCCCCTCTAAGTCGATGGTTTGTTTTGTTTTAGTATATCTTTTTAGTTTTTCATTATAAGCAAAGTCTTGTATAACAGTTAATTCCTTTATGTTTTTTAAATTGACGTTTGTGCCAAACATTCGTACTTCAATAGAAACTAATTGATAGTTTTTACTGTTGATAGTTAATTGTCCATCAGCAATTGGTTCGCGAGAACGTTTTGGCGTAAAGCTAATGCAATAGTTGTAATATCCCTCTTTATCTTTATCTATACTTTCCAATTTGTAGTAATAGTAAGAAGAGGCATGCTGATAAATAGGAGATATGATATTTACCTGTGTAGATACGTTTTTACTGTAAAAATTGAAATCACTATCCGTACCTGTCTGAAACAAAATATTCTTGTTTGCACCTCTTTCTTTTACAGCTATAATTTTTTCTTTTGCTTCTTGTAGGTTGCGAAAGTATAGTTGCGATTTAAGTTCGGATAGGTAAATATAATTACTTAAAGTATCTAAGTCTAACGATGGTACAAGATCTTTTCTCTTTTGCCCTAAAAAGCGCTCTCTGGCAGAGGTTAATTCTAATTTTCCTTTAGAGTAATAATCTACTTTAGTGTTTGTTTCAAAAGCAGGGTTTAATAAGTTTACTTGGGAGATTAAAAACTCAGCATATAAATCTTGAGGTTCGTCATAAAGTAAACTGGCTTCATCTAAAGAAGTTAGTTTCACCTGAATAGTTTCAGAATTGCTATGTGAATAAATAAAGTGTTTTTTGGTTTCAAACCCTTCTTTCTGAAAAGTAATTGTTTGGCGCTTTTCTGCAGTAATACTAAAATTCCCATTAGTATCTGTTGTTGTTTGATGTGTTGTATTCTTGATAAAAACGAAGCAATTAGCTATAGGTTGTCCTTGCGAACTGGTCACAGTTCCCTTTAATTGTTCTATTTGAGCAAATACAGATAAAGCACAGAATAGACAGCTCAATAAAATGATTGTCTTTTTTATATACATGTTTAAATTACAAAAGAAAATAAAGCTAATTCATAACTGTGTAATCCAAAACCAAAAATTGTGCCTTTACAATAGGGAGATAAAAAAGATTTTTTTCGAAACTCTTCTCTTGCATGTGTATTAGATATATGTACTTCCACAACAGGTGTTTTAATTCCTGCTATGGCATCAGCTATAGCAACAGAAGTATGAGTATAGGCTCCAGCATTAAGTATTATTCCATCATAAGAAAAACCTACTTCGTGTAGTTTATCTATTATTATTCCTTCACTATTCGATTGAAAGTATACTAATTCAATAGTAGCATATTTCTTTTGAAGAGAAGTAAAGTAATCTTCAAAAGTAGCTGTTCCATAGATATGTGGTTCTCTTATACCTAATAGATTCAAATTAGGCCCGTTTAGTACTAATATTTTCATGGTGAAATAGCTTAGAGTATTAGACAAATATATCTAATATATGACTAATTTTTTTTAGTATTAGGATATAATTGACGTTTTTGGCTCTTTTTCCTTTTTTTAGACCTCGTAAAATGTGGTTATTTTGACGTGTTTTTACTCTAATTGCGAGTTATTAAGTAATTTTTAACACAGGTGTACTGTTCGTATAACTGATTGAAGTACAATGTTATGTTTTTAGTGATGTTTCTAAATTGTTTCGTAATTGTTATTTATTTATTAAAAAATGGCCGTGATATACTGATTCAGATGTAAATTCGTCATAGTTAATTTTAAAAATTAAGTGAATATGAAAAAATTAGTACTTTCTTTAGTAGCTGTTGCTGCTTTTGGTTATGCTGCTAACGCACAAGAAAAAGAAAAAGGAGCTTATAACTTCGAACAAGGAAACATTATCGTTGAAGGAGCTTTTACAATCAGTGATAAGACTACTAAACCAGAAGGTTCAGGTGATGAAATAAAAACTACAAATTTCAACTTTAATCCTAAAGCTGCTTACTTTTTAAATGATAAATTCGCAGTTGGGGTTGAATTAGGATTTGGTAAAGAACAAGAAGAAGGTGTTAGTGTTCATTATAACACTACTTATGCAGGTGCATTTGCTCGTTACTACTTCTTAGAATTAGGAAAACGTTTCAAAACTTATGGAGAAGTTGGTTTAGGATACAAAGAAAGCAAAGAGAGAAATGTTGCAATTGCTGAGAAACAAACTGGTATAAAAGCTGGTGTTACTGTAGGAATGAACTATTTCGTTACTCCAAAATTAGCTATTGGATTTAATTTAGGTGATATCTTCGCTTATGAAAATTACAATGTGAAAGAAGGAGATACTAAGACTAAAAATGTTTCTGAAACTAATGCAAAAATCAACGTTTTCAACAACTTCTTTGATACTGCTAAATTTAGCTTAACTTACAAATTCTAATTTGTAGTTAAACATATTATATTAAAGAGCTCTCTATTTGGGAGCTCTTTTTTTTGTGGGTATATTTGAATACTTATTCAGTTGCATAATGAATCAAAGTTGGGAGAACAAAATAAAGCAATTTAGTAATTATCTAAAGTTAGAGAGAGGGCTGTCTGTTAACTCTGTAGAAAGTTATGTGTTAGATATTCAGAAGTTTGCTAATTATTTAGATAACGGACACGAAGGGATAGAAGCACATGCGATTACTCCAGAAATAGTTAATGAGTTTGTTTATCAACTCTCAGCTATTGTTGCACCAACCACACAAGCACGCATTATATCAGGGTTAAAGAGTTTTTTTACCTTTCTTATGCTAAATGGAGAGATGGTGCAGTCTCCAGCGGAATTGGTCGAAGTTCCTAAACTTGGACGTAAACTACCTGATGTCCTTTCTGTTGATGAAATTGACGAGATTATTAGTAAAATTGATCAAAGTACTTTAGAGGGATTTCGCAACAAGGTAATGTTAGAAATGTTGTATAGTTGTGGGCTACGTGTTAGTGAATTGATTAATTTACGTCTGTCTGATTTATTTTTTGAAGAAGAATTTATTCGAGTTATTGGAAAAGGGAGCAAACATCGTTTTGTTCCAATTGATGAACATACCATTGAGTTAGTAAATCTCTATATACAAACAACGCGTACACAAGTCAAAGTCAAAAAAGAAGCAAGCGATATTCTGTATTTGAATCGAAGAGGAGGGCAGCTTACACGTGCTATGATATTTACGATTATCAAGCGTTTAGTAATCGAAACAGATATACATAAAGTAATCAGTCCACATACTTTTAGACATTCTTTTGCAACTCATTTATTAGAAAATGGAGCAGACATACGTGCAATTCAATTGATGTTAGGACACGAGTCTATTACTACCACAGAAATTTATATGCACGTCAACAGAGCTTTTTTGCGTACTGTTTTAGAAAATTGTCACCCATGGAGTAATAAAGCAAAAATGTAGATTTATCGCCCCTATGAAATAAAAAAATAAAAGCCTACAGGATTAACTATAGGCTTTTGAAATATTTTATTATTTTGTTGATTCACTTGGTGTAGAAGTAGGAGTTTGTACAACTAAAGGATCATATGATTTTACCTCCCAGTTGTCTGACAACAAATCTACATAGTAGTAGTGAATATTATCGTCTTTGTCGAAAGCACCGTTTTTATTGATATCCTCTACTGCACGGAAGTACAATCTGTTTTGAGCATCAATAACAGTCCAATCTAAAACTTCTTGTAAATTCTCACTTAGCTTTTTAAAGTGCAATCCACTGGCATCACTAATGTATAGCGTTTTGATATCATTAGAGTCAATCTTATTGTCCAAGTTTGTATCGCCATCATATACTATATATACAAGGATGTTTTTTTTCGTTTTCTCAGCAATAGTGTTCAAATAAGAAACAGACTGTATTTGCACTTTTTCTGTTGTCAAAGGACGTATAGCAGTAGAATCTTTGTGTTGAAACATTAAGTTTTGCAAATATCCTGTCAATTCAAAAGGAGCATAATTCGAAACGGTATATGAAAATTGATTGACTTTGTTCATGCTATATTTAGAAGAATTGCTATACACTCTTACTTCTCCAATAGGATGAATAAGGTAATTAGAATTCCCCATCACCAACGGCAAGTCAGCAATGCGAATATCGTCTTGTCTTTCTTTGTCTTTTCCTGTATCAGTTGTACTTGTTGTCTGCTCTCCACCTTGGTAAATTACTTTAGGTTTTTCTTCTTGTTTACAAGCGAATAAAGTACCTGCAAGAGCTAACATAAGTAAGCTTTTTGTGATTTTCATATACAAAAAATTAGTCCTTCAAATATACATATTTTGTTAGCGTTTTCAATCAAATTAGAAGGTCAAATTAATTTTAACATTAAATGTTCTACTTGTCATATAGTTTGGAATAGCATATTGTCGTTTACTATAGGCATCTCGTACCCAAGTATTAGTTATTGCATTTTGATTGTCAAATAAGTTAAATATCTCAAATCCAAACTCTAAATGCTCTATTCCTTGTAACCAACTTTTGTTCAATCCTGTTTTTTGATCTTTAAAAATGTAGGTAAACCCAGCATCAGCTCGTTTGTAATCATTTAAACGTGTTTGATACAAATAAGGATTATCATAGGCAGGCGAACCTCCAGGCACTCCTGTATTATATACCAAGTTTAAATACATTTTTAAGTTGGGAATTTGAGGCATATAGTCTTGAAATAATAACCCAAATTTCAAACGTTGATCTGTTGGACGAGCAATATATCCTTTGTTGTCGTAATTCTCTTCTGTTTTTAAATAACCAAAACTCAACCAAGATTCTGTACCAGGAACAAATTCTCCATAAAAACGCATATCTATTCCATAGGCATACGCAATGGCATTGTTGTCTGCGCGATAGCGTATACGAACATTGTCAAGCGTATAGGTATTTACATCAGTCATATTTTTGTAAAACAATTCTGTTTGTAACTTAAAAGGTCTTTTTTTGATAGTAAAACTATAATCATAACCCAATACCACATTAAGGGATTTTTGAGCTTTCAGATCCATGTTTAATGTTCCATCCATTCCTCTATACTCTTTATAAGAGGGAGGCTGTTGGTACAAACCGACAGATAGGCGAAATAGCATATCTTTTTCCCAATAAGGTTTTAGAGCTATTTGTGCACGAGGACTAATAGCTATATTGCTTGAACTACTATTTTCATTAATATTCCAAAACTGTCCTCTTACGCCTGCATGAACAAATAAGTTATAGTCTTGCATGTCGTATTGTTTACTCCACTGGGTGTAAGCTGCCAATCGATTAATTGTAGCAAAGTGTTTTGATCGCAAGTTTTGATAGGGCGCAAAAGGCATCTCGTCAGGTTGATACGGATCGGGTCTATTAAGTCCTAAAGTAGGATCTACAACTGTAAAACCTAATGAGTCTACCATTTCCCATTCTACCATTCGGTCTCTAATGTTTTCATGGGTATAGTTAATACCCCATTCCAATTGAGAATCATTGATTTTATGGGTTCCCTTGATATTCGAACTAATAATTAAGGCGTCATAATCATTACGGGCATGGCTCCATTGACTACCAATCCCTTTGGGAGTATTGGTTGCCTGATCATTAATAGGAGAGATAGCTATAGTGGCATCTGGAGCTTTATTCGTATTTAATAAATAACTGGCCTCTATATCATAATATTCTTGCTCTCTGCTTTCGTAAGCAGAAACTGTCCAACTAATTTTATTTTGATCGTCTATTAGATAGTTTGCTTCAATAGCTCCAAATAGAGAACTGTATTTATCTTCTTCGTTTCCTTGATATAAGATATTTAATGTAGCAGTATTGTCTATTGTTCCAAATCGTGTTTGTCTTGATTTAGGACTAAACTTGTATAGATTACCTGTAATATTTCCTAAAAAACTAAAGTTCCATTGTTTGCTTGGACGAAAGTTTACCACAGTTTGCATATCTACAAAAGAAGGGTTGTAGGTGCTATTGGTTTCTTGCTTGTTAACCAATAATCGGTTGTTTCTATATCTTATTCCTGTTATGGCGCTCCATTTCTGATCTTTAGATACCAGATCTACTGTACCTGCTAATCCCAAAAAGCTTCCTTCAATACTTGTCTTATTGCGTAGAGGATTTCTATATTGAATATCTAATACAGAAGATAATTTATCTCCATATTTTGCTTGAAACCCTCCAGCAGAAAAGTGAATGTTCTCTACCATTTGAGAATTTATAAAACTCAGTCCTTCTTGTTGTCCTGAACGAATTAAAAAAGGACGATATATTTCTACTCCATTGATATAGACTAAGTTTTCATCATAATTTCCTCCGCGTACTGCATACTGTGTACTTAGTTCGTTGTTGGAGTTAACGCCTGGTAGTGTTTTTAAAAGGTTTTCAACCCCAGCATTGGCTCCTGGTATCTGACGCAAAATGGTAGAAGGGATTACAATAGCAGAAGTTAGATTTTCATATCCTTTTTGAATAAATATTTCGTCTAATTGGCTTTGTTGCGGAAGTAAAAGTAAGTTGATCTCTTTTACTTGGTTAGGTACCAAAGTAGTGCTAACTGTAGCTTCTATATAATTGCTTTTGTTATAGAATATTTTTATTTCTTCCTCTGTATTTACGATTTCCAATAAGTAAAACCCATTTTTGTCTGTCAGTGTATTATGCTGTGCAACACTAACTTTTACTTGAGGAATAGGCACATCAAACTTATCGAGAATAACCCCTTTAATTTGTGCGTTTTGTCCCCACATATTTAGACTGAAACAGCAATAGACGATACAGATAGAAAGAAATTTATTCATGTGTGATTGTGTTATGGTCGAAAGAAATGAGTTTCCAATTTGTTCTCATTGCCTACATTATCTGTTACTTTTATTACTACATTGTTTTTGCCAGAGGTTACTATCCCATCTGCAAAATAGTGTACAATTTGTTGTGTTTTATAATCATAGTCAAGCAATATCCATTGCCCATTGATTGTTCCTTCTATAGTATTTATACCCGAAAGAACATCCCTTACTTTAAAAGAAATACTCTTTTGTTTATTAAGACTATCGCCTTCTTTAAAAGAAGGACTATAGATTTCAGGCGCTGTTTCATCTGTCAATAATTGATATTGCCCCAAACTCTTGACATAAGCTGTAAATTTAGTTCCTTTCTTATATGTTTTGAGGTAATCTTTACGATTGCCATCGGTACGCGCAATAAAGGTTTTGTCAGGATTGCTCAAGTTCATACCTTCTGTATTAAAAGCAATCATAATGTTTTTAGCAACAGCTTCTGTATTTCGGTGCAGCGTTAAAACATTGTTTTTAGAACTGATATCCATGGTAAAGTTGCGGTAGAATGCCTGACTTGGAATACTTATAGCAATATTGTCTTTTTCGTAAATAAACTCTCGATCAGCTTCAATTTTATAGGTACCTATAGTTGGTTTTCTCAAGGTAGTTGCCTCTTCTTTGCGATATACAATAGGAACATTCACAACCTTGGTATTGCCGTGAAAATCTTTTAATTCTATGCGATAGTTGTAACTTTGTCCTGGTTGTACAGCAATCAGTCCATTAGTTGCATTATCAACAGTTAGCACTGTTAGAGGATAGCTCTTTTCAAAAAACAACTTTTGTACTTTTTGCTTGGTGGCCATAGCATGCGAATAGTCAATTAAGGCATTGACATATCCTGTTTCAGCAAATGAAAACTCATTGAACTTATAGCCAAATAAAGATTTACCATTTACCGAGGTCTGTACATAATAGACGCCATTCTTGTTGGTGTTAAAGTCAGAGGTGTCATAGATATCTATTCCAAAACCAATAGCTCCTTGTGCATAAACAGTTTCTGATGCGTATTCACCATTTGGTTGTTGTTTTAGAGAAATTAGTACAGGTTGTTGCGATTTGTTTGCTACTGCATCATCACTTACTGGATATACATAAAGTGTATTGATTGTTGGTACTTGTGTATCCACCAACATTTTGTCCATCCCCATTTGCAAAGGGTTGATTATGTGTTCTGTTTTAGTATCTCTAAATTCGTAATGTAGGTGTGGCCCACCAGAACCTCCCGTATTTCCTGTAAAGGCAATAATATCACCCTTTTTAACTTTGATCTCTTCTTTTTTCAAGAAAAGTTCTATTTCAAACTTTTGTTCTTTGTAGTGTCTGTCTTTAACCAGTTTAGCAATATCTCCAGCATAGGCATTTAAGTGGCCATACACCGTAGTTATACCATTGGGATGGTCAATATAAAGAGCCTTTCCATATCCCCAAGTAGATACTTTAATGCGCGATACATACCCATCAGCAGGGGCGTATACAGGTAAGCCTATGCGTTGTTGTGTTTTGATATCTATTCCTGTGTGAAAGTGAGAACCTCTTAGTTCTCCAAAGTTTCCAGAGGCATTAATCGAAATATTTAGCGGATTGGCAAATTCTATTTGTTGTTTTACTTGTGCATGTGTTAGCTGACTTAGTAAACCAATAAGTAGTAAACTCTTTTTCATTAGTGGCATTTATTTATGCTAAAATAAGAAAATAAGCTTTAACATTTGTTTGTTCTTCTATTTCATTTAGAATCTTGTATAAAACAGAAAAAACAAGTAGTATATCAATTAAAAAGAAGTTTAGTGTTGGGTAGGGAAGAGGCGATATAGTTAAATGTAAAAAGCTATTCGATGATATATAAAGTAAAGTATTATATGTTTTGTGATAGATAATGTGTTGTTATTTAGTTGTTTATATAGATAATTCTTTGAATGTTATAAGTACGGTTGTTTTTTGTGTGTGGGAGGTAAGCGGCAATGTTGATTTGGTATTATTTACTTCTGTTAAAAAATTAACATATTTTGTTTTAAAAAGGCGATTTTTATTGCTTTGAAGTCAGTGTTTACAAGGGTTGGAGGGGCTTTGGTTTAGTGTTGTTCGGACACGCTTCGGAAATAGCTTGAAAAATAGGGGTTGTTTCCGAAGCTTCTCGGAACAACTTCCGAACGAAGGTGCGTAAAATCTCAGTTTTGGCTTGAAAAAGGATGTTAAAAATAACGTTAAAGAATAAAATGAAATTTTGTACAGTTGACTTATTTACTGTTTAAGTATTCAAACATTTTGCGTTTAAAAAGTACTCTTTGCTCAAGAGTTTAAAATGTTTGTTTGTAGCGAAGTATATTGCAAATATACTAAAAAAGATTTGATTTTCAGGGATATGTGTTTTGAAATCCACGAAGTATCAAAACTTGTAGTTAATATAGTTTGTGGCGTTCTGTGCGAGGTGCTTCTTTCATCAGCAGGACACACACCTGCTATGTTCTTCTGAGTGAAACGAAGAATCTCATCTTACTTATTTAAACCCAGTATAAACAGACTTTTGCTTCTCTATCTTTTTGAGATGTTTTGTAAATTGTAGCGTAATAAAAAAGACACAAAGTATGCTACCTTTACAATACCAAAAGTTCAAGGAAGAACTGGCTAATCATATAGATTCTGATAGAATTATTACTAATCCGATACAGTTATTAGCGTATGGTACTGATGCAAGTTTTTATACCTTAGTTCCAAAAATAGTTGTTCAAGTACACAATCACGAAGAGGCTGTAGCTACGCTACAAGCTGCGACAAAGCACAATGTAGCAGTGACGTACCGAGCGGCAGGAACGAGTCTGTCTGGGCAGGCTGTAACAGACTCTGTATTAATGGTGGCTACTCACAAGTGGAAAAACTACGAGATTTTAAATAATGGGTTACAAGCGAAGTTTCAACCTGGTATAATAGGTGGAAGAGCTAATATTATTTTGGCTCCTTATGGGCGTAAGATAGGCCCTGACCCAGGCTCTATTAATGCTGCCATGATTGGTGGTATCGCTGCTAATAATGCCAGTGGAATGTGCTGTGGTACTTCACAGAACTCTTATAACACTATCGCTGATATCAAAATAGTGATTTATGATGGAACAGTATTAGATACAGCCAGTGAAGAGAGTAAAAAAGAGTTTGCTGATAAGCACCCTGAAATTATCAAAGAAATAGAGCGATTAAGAGATGCTATTCACGCTGATCGTACTTTATACGACAGAATAGAACGCAAGTTTAAAATCAAGAATACTACGGGATATAGTCTAAACGCCTTTATCGACTATCACGATCCATATGACATCATCAAGCACATCATGATTGGGTCTGAGGGTACTTTAGCTTTTATCTCAGATATAACCTATAACACGGTAGTGAATTACAAGCAAAAGGCTTGTACATTAATGATTTTCGAAACAATAGAACAAGCTTGCCAAGCCGTTCCTTTCTTAAAGAAAAGTCCTGTAGCTGCAGTAGAATTGTTAGATAGAAATAGTATCAAATCAATAGAAAACGAAGCTTTAGCTCCTGCATACTTCAAAACACTACCTGATACTGCATGTATCTTATTAGTAGAAGCTCAGGCAGAGAACGAGGCTGAAATGTCTGTTAAACAACAACAGATTAAAGAAGCGATTACATCGACTCCTACTTACAAACCTTTTGAGTTTACCTCAGAGCCTCAACAATATGCTTTTAACTGGAAGGCAAGAAATGGACTATTACCTACCACAGGAGCACTTAGAGTAACTGGGACTACGTGTATTATCGAAGATGTTGCATTTCCTGTAGAGAAGTTAGCAGATGCTTGTATAGCAATGAAAGCTTTATTTGCTGAGTTAAAATATGATGATGCAGTGCTATTTGGTCATGCTTTAGAAGGTAATCTACACTTGGTGTTTTCTCAAGATTTCTCTACTCAAAAAGAAATAGATCGATATGCTCGCTTAATGGATGGGCTGGTAGAGTTAGTGGTAGATCGCTTTGATGGCTCGCTAAAAGCAGAACATGGTACAGGACGTAATATGGCTCCTTTTGTTGAGAAAGAATGGGGGCAACAAGCGTATGATATTATGCTAAAAGTCAAAGCTATCTTTGACCCACATAGCCTGGTTAATCCTGGTGTGATTATCAATGCTAATCCTCATGTTCACTTAGAAAACTTTAAGGCTTCTCCTGCTACGAATGAGATAGTTGACAAATGTATAGAATGCGGATTCTGTGAGTCACACTGTGTGTCAGAAGGATTAACACTCTCTCCAAGACAACGCATCGTAGTAGGTAGAGAAATAGCACGACTAAAAAGTTTAGGTCAAAATACAGAAGAATTAGAAAACTTAGTCAATAGTGCACATTACTACGCTGACGAAACATGTGCTACTGATGGACTATGTGCTTTAGCTTGTCCAGTTAAGATTGACACAGGTAAATACATCAAAGACCTACGTCATAATGCTATCACTGAAAAGGATAGAAAAAATGCAGAATACTTTGTCGAGAATATGGAGCGCGTTACTGTTATGGGACGCAAAGCGCTAAACACAGTAGGTGTGTTCCAGAATATCTTAGGGAATAAGATTATGACAAGTATGTCCAGTGGTATGCGTAAAATATCAGGTAACAAAATACCTCAGTGGAATGTAGCTATGCCTAAGGGCAATAAACATAAAATAACAGACTTGATCATCAATGCAGGTCAAGATAGAAAGGTGGTTTACTTCCCTTCTTGTATCAATAGAACGATGGGTAAATCAAGTGATTACCCTAAGTCGGATGTTGACTTAACTGTCAAAACAGTAGAATTGCTAAAACGCGCTGGCTTTACCGTTATCTATCCAGAGAATGTAAATAATATGTGCTGTGGTATGCCTTTTAGCAGTAAGGGATTAAAAGAAGAAGGACATACCAAATCTTCTGAACTTGAACTTGCTTTATTAAAAGCTACTGAAGATGGCAAGTATCCTGTGCTGTTTGATATGAGTCCTTGTTTTTATACCTTTCACGAAGCACACCAAGGAGGTAAACTTAAGATGTATGACCCTATAGAGTTTATGTTAGACTATGTTATGCCTTTCTTACCTGTGAAGAACCCACGTAAAGAGATTAGTGTATTCCCTGTGTGTTCGGTTAAAAAAGTAGGTTTAGAAGGCAAGTTGTTGGAATTGACAAAACTATGTGCTGAAAAAGTAAATTACATCGATAGTAACTGTTGTGGTTTTGCAGGAGATAGAGGATTTACCTTCCCGGAGTTAAACAAACATGGTAACAGACATCTAAAGGAACAAATACCTGCTGATGCTAAAGATGCCTTTTCTACCAGCCGTACTTGTGAGATAGGATTGACAGAATATGGAGGAGTTAATTTTAAATCTATCTTCTATTTGATAGATGAAGTAACAAAATAATTACAATATTTGGAGAGACGCATTTATGCGTCTCTCTACATTAAAAATAAAAATGAACAATAACAAAAATATGTTACAAATAGACCTATTAATATTTCCAGAATTAGAAACAGAAAGATTAAAGCTTAGGCGTTTAGAACAAAGCGATGTAAATACAGTGTTTGCCTTGCGCTCTAATCCAGAGATTATGAAATATATACCTGTTCCATTAACACAATCGATAGAAGAGGCTGAAGCTTATATTCGTTCTATAGACGAAAGAATGGAGAATAAAGAGTGTGTAAACTGGGCAATTACGTTAAAAGACTCAGGAGTTATGATTGGGACTATAGGGTTTTATCGTATGAAATTAGAGCACTATAGAGCAGAAGCAGGCTATATGATACTTCCACAATTTAACGGCAAAGGCTATGTAACAGAGGCACTGAATGCAATCATTGAATATGGATTCTCGACTATGAAACTTCATTCTTTAGAAGCTTTAATAGACCCCGCTAATATTGGTTCAATGAAGGTGTTAGAAAAATGTGGCTTTGAAAAAGAAGCTCATTTTAAAGAGCATTTGTTTTTTAATGGGCAGTTCTTAGACTCCGCCATTTATTCTAAGTTGAACAAGTAAAGTAAGTTATTTTAAATGGTAAACAGAGAAGTAATTTTGTGTTAATAGACGCTGTAAGATAATGAAGTGGTAAGATTAATAAATTCTTGTGTATAGCGCTATAAGAGATTTAGAGTTTAAAATAGTGAAAGATAGGAAATAAGGAGGAGGAAGGTTGTTGCAGGAATGAAGTGTTGGTTGATATAGTAGAATATTAGCAATAATTAGTGTTTTTTTGAGTAATAATAAAATAGATTGTGGTGAAATAGAACGAATTAGTAAACATCCTCTTTTTTTTATAAGAAAACTTTTTAATTTTAAATACTAATTGTATTTTTGTCGTATAAGTATAGTGAATTAGAAAGTGTAATGAGTGAACTAACGGACATAATTGATTCTTTAGAAGTAAAGTTTGCAAAACTTATACAAAGGTTGAATGTATTGGAGGCTGAGAATAAACAGTTGAAAAATAGTTTAACTATTGCTAATAATGAGATTCAGAAAAATGAAGCGAAGCTAAACGATGTTTATGCAAAGTATGAATCACTGCAATTAGCTAATTCATTATTGGGCAGTGAAGAAGGAAGAAAAGATACAAAATTAAAGATAAATTCATTGATAAGAGAGATAGATCAGTGTATCGCTCATCTTGCAAAGTAGGTATATTTTATGAGTAACGATGAACCATTTAGAATAAAGATATCAATTGCAGATCGCGTGTATCCTTTGACGGTTGCGCATTCGCAGGAAGAGGCATTACGCTCTGCTTCTAAAAAAATCGATGTTATGATTCATCAGTTTGAAGAGAATTATGCTGTACGCGATAAACAAGATGTTTTAGCTATGTGTGCTTTACAGTTTGCCTCACAAAATGAGCAACGAACAATAGACACTACAGAAGGATACAATAAATCTGTTGAGCGATTAATTCGCTTAGATGAAGCTTTAGACCGTATCTTATCCAAATAAAATACAACGTTCTTTACATAAAAAAGACTAACGACACTGCTCACATTAGTATATATTTGATAAACTCAACACTAACAAATTAAAATGGGTGAATCTTTGCAACTAAAGCATGCTGCCTTGTGCAGATCCTTGAAAAGCAAGCTAACTCAAAACTTGTCAACTGCGAGTTTATCCAACGACTAATGTGGGCTTTTTTTTATATATAATTTTTGAAACACTTATGGGAATATTACTGATTATTGGAGGATTAATACTTGGCTTGGCTATAGGCTTTGGTATAGCGAAGTACTTGGAAAAAAACCAGGCTTCCTCTATATTACAAAATGCTAATAATGAAGCTAAAACCTTGATTAGAGATGCAAAGGCTGAAGGAGAGGCTACTAAGAAAGAAAAAATGCTACAGGCAAAAGAAAAGTTCATTGAACTTAAAGCAGAGCATGAGCAGGTAATCTTAGCCAGAGATAAAAAGATAGCAGAAGCGGAGAAGAGAACGAGAGATAAAGAGTCTCAAATTTCAAATGAATTGGCAAAAGCGAAAAAAGCTGCTGACGAAAGTGAAAAGAAAATCCAAGAATACGATCATAAAATAGAGGTAATTGATAAAAAGCAAGAAGAAGTTGATCGTATGCACCGTTCTCAAATTGAGCAATTGGAAATTATTTCTGGATTAACAGCAGAAGAGGCTAAAAATCAAATTATTGATAGCTTGAAAACAGAGGCTAAAGCAAATGCAATGGCTTATATTCAAGATACATTAGAAGAGGCTAAATTAACTGCACAACAAGAAGCTAAAAAAGTTATCATTAATACAATTCAACGTATAGGTACAGAAGAGGCAGTAGAAAACTGTGTGTCTGTGTTTAACATTGAGTCGGATGATGTAAAAGGTAGAATTATTGGTCGTGAAGGGCGTAATATTAGAGCTATTGAAGCAGCTACAGGTGTTGAAATTATTGTAGATGATACACCAGAGGCTATTATTCTTTCTTGCTTTGACCCAGTGCGTAGAGAGATTGCACGTTTGTCGTTGCACCGTTTGGTAACAGACGGACGTATTCACCCTGCTCGTATTGAAGAAGTAGTAGCGAAAACTACAAAACAAATTGATGAGGAGATTATTGAGATCGGTAAACGTACAGTAATTGATTTAGGTATTCATGGATTGCATCCAGAATTGATTAAAGTAATAGGAAGAATGAAATACCGTTCTTCTTATGGACAAAACTTATTGCAACACTCAAGAGAAGTTGCTAAGCTTTGTGGATTAATGGCTGCAGAGTTAGGATTGAATGTGAAGTTGGCAAAACGTGCTGGATTATTACACGATATTGGTAAGGTGCCAGAAACAGAAAGTGAATTGCCACACGCAATCTTAGGGATGCAATGGGCAGAGAAATATGGAGAGAAACCAGAAGTATGTAATGCAATTGGAGCTCACCACGATGAGATAGAAATGACATCGTTAATTTCTCCAATCGTTCAAGTATGTGATGCTATTTCAGGAGCAAGACCAGGAGCAAGACGTCAAGTATTGGATTCGTATATTCAACGTTTGAAAGACTTAGAAAGTATTGCAAATGATTTTAGTGGAGTTAAAAATGCTTACGCTATTCAAGCAGGTAGAGAACTTCGTGTAATTGTAGAAAGTGAAAAGGTAACAGATGAAATGGCAGCAGGATTGTCTTTCGATATCTCTCAAAAAATTCAGACAGAGATGACTTACCCAGGACAAGTAAAAATTACTGTTATTAGAGAAACAAGAGCAATTAATATTGCGAAGTAATAAAATTATAATTATAAAATGCTATTAGCTGAAAAGTTAATAGCATTTTTTTTGTGTCTTAGTGCAAAGGAATAGAAATGCCTTTATAGAATAAGTGATGTACTGTTAAGAGGGTATTAATCCCGTCTTTTTGTTAGGTATTATGGTCTGAGCTATTGTAAATTTGTTAAAAAATAATTCGCAGTATGAATTTAATTAAACAGGTAGCGATTGTTATTGGATGTTTAACATTCGGAGAATTAATTGTCTACTTAACAGGTTTGAAATTACCTGCCAGTATAATTGGGTTGATTGCGTTGTGGAGTATGCTGCAACTCAAAATTGTAAAAGTAGATCACGTTCAGGATATAGGATCGTTTCTACTTAAAAATATGGGGATATTCTTTGTTCCGCCCTGTGTGGCTATGCTTAACTATTTCGATATTCTTAGTAAAGCTATAGTGCCGATTTTGGTAGCTACTTTAATCAGTACAATATTAGTTGTTTTTGTTACTGGATTTACTCACCAATTAATGCGTAAGAAAAAATGAGTTATTTAGAGAGTCCTATGTTTTTGCTGTTTCTTACATTAGCTATTTATGCAGCAGGTGTGTATTTATTTGGGAAGTATAGATGGATTATTTTTAACCCAATTATCTTGTCGATGGTTGTGTTGATTTGTTATTTACTGTTGCTTGATATTCCTTATGAGAAATATGAAGTGTCGGGTAAGTATATTGATATATTTTTACAACCCTCTATTGTTGCATTGGCAATACCACTTTATATGCAATGGGATAAAATTAAAAAACAAATAGTGGCTATTTTTTGTAGTCAATTGGTAGGATGTTTAGTAGGAGTGGTGTCTGTAGTGTTTTTGGCAAAATGGTTGGGAGCAGACGAAGCAATTATTAATTCATTAGCCCCCAAATCAGTGAGTACACCTATTGCTTTGGAAGTGTCTAAAGCAGTTAATGGAATTCCATCTATTACAGCTGCAGCTGTGATGGTTACTGGGATTTTTGGAAGTATGGTTGGTTTTTCTATTTTGAACTTAACTAAAGTAACTAATCCAATGTCGCAAGGAATAGCAATGGGGACTTCTTCTCATGCGATGGGGACAATGCGGGCGATGGAGGTTAGTGATAAATTTGGTGCCTTTGCCAGTGTAGGAATGATTTTTAATGGAATACTTACAGCGGTTTTAGCACCTATCGTTTTAGTGTGGTTAAATTCATACTTTTTGTAGAAATATTGTATTTTTTTAAATAATAAAATCAGATAAAAACGGTTATTAAGAGTATAAATAATATATTTGAACAACATAAATTCGAATTAAATGTACAAAATAAATAGAGCGGCTTATTTGGCATTACTGATAGGAGGAATTACTACAGCTAATGCTCAACAAACCATCAATTATACCACAGAGTTTGCAGATTTTAATAGAGCTGTATTGTTATATAATGAAGAGCAATATTTAGCAGCTCAATTATTGTTTACGAAAGTAAAGCAATCAAAGGAAGCAACTAATAAAGAGTTGGAGTCAGATTGTGCTTATTATATTGCAAATTGTGCAATTCGTTTAGATCAAAATGGAGCAGAGGAAAAAATAGATGATTTTGTAAGAAATTACCCAACAAGTTCAAAACAGAACCAAGCATATGTTGAGGTGACGGACTATTATTTTATGAAAGGTGATTTTGCAAAGTCTCTACAATACGCAGCTAAAGTAAAAGAGAGTGCTATTGCGAGTGAGGCAACTATGGATCGTTTTAATTTCCAAAAGGGATATAGTTATTTTGCAAAAAAGAATAGAAAAGAGGCTAAAAAATATTTTGAGAAAGTAAAGCAAGGAGGTGAATGGGGAGAGCAAGCTACTTATTACTTAGGATATATTGCTTATGATACAGATAACTTTGATGATGCAAAAAAACTATTTGAAAAAGTAGAAAGTAAGGCAAAGTACAAAGAGAAAATGGGGTACTTCCAAGCAGATATGAACTTTAAGACAGGTAACTTTCAAAAAGCAATTGACGAAGGGTTATCTCAAATCAATAAATCAACTCCAGAGGAGAAATCTGAGCTTTCGAAGATTATAGGAGAGAGTTATTTTAACTTGAAACAATATGATAAAGCTTTACCTTATTTGTTAAACTATCAAGGGAAGAAAGGTAAATGGAGTAATACGGATTTCTATCAATTAGGGTATACGTATTATAAAGCAAAAGATTACGAAAAAGCAATTGAACAATTCAATAAGATTATTGATGGAAATAATGGAATTGCTCAAAATGCCTATTACCATTTAGGAGAGAGTTATTTGCATACCCATAAAAAAACACAAGCATTGAATGCATTTAAAAATGCATCAGAGATGAGTTTTGACCCAAGTATTCAAGAGGATGCGTTTTTGAATTACGCTAAGTTGAGTTATGATATTGGAAATGCTTATCAAAGTGCACCAACTGTGTTGAATGCCTTTTTGACAAAGTATCCTACTTCTCCATATAAAACAGAATTGGAGGGACTATTGATTGATTCATATATTACCTCTAAGAATTATAAAGAAGCGTTGGTATTGTTGGAGAAAAACAAATCGACAACAAATAAACAAGCATATCAGTTGGTTACTTTTTATCGCGGATTAGAAGTGTTTGGTGATGGAAATAACGAAGAAGCTATTAAATTGTTTGACAAGTCAATTGCTGAAAAACAAGATATAACATATACAACCAGAGCTTACTTTTGGAAAGCAGAGGCGTTGTATAATTTGAATCGTTTTAAAGATGCAATAGGTTTCTATGAGAACTTTATGAATAGTCCGGAAGCTAAAGGTACTACAGAATATCAAACAGTAAATTATAATTTAGCGTATGCTTATTTCAAGCAAAAAGACTATACAACAGCTGCTAAATATTTTCAAGCATATACAACTTTAAATGCTAAAGAGGAGGTAAGAAAGAATGATGCTTATTTGCGTTTAGGAGATTGTAATTTTGTAACAGGAAAGTATTGGCCTGCAATGGATGCTTACAATAAAGTAATTGAAGCAAACAAGAGTGATGTGGAATACGCGAAATTTCAAAAAGCGATGTCTTATGGTTTTGTAGATAGAATGTCTAAAAAAGCAGAAGATTTAACAAGTTTTGTGAAGGAGTATCCTAAGTCAAATTTAGCTGATGATGCACAGTATGAGTTAGGGATGAGTTATGTCGTGATGGGACAGACACAAAAAGCAATGACTGCTTTTGATCAATTGTTGAAAAGCTACCCAGAGAGCTCGTTTGCAGCTAAAGGCTTGTTGCGTCAAGGCTTGATTCAATACAATGCAAACAATAATACAGATGCATTAGCAAAGTTTAAAAAAGTTGTAACAGATTATCCTAAATCAGGAGAAGCTTTAGAAGCTGTTCAAAATGCTCGTTTGATTTATGTAGATAATGGTCAGGTGGATCAATATGCTGCATGGGTAAAAGGATTGTCTTTTGTAACAGTTACTGACGCGGATTTAGATAAGGATACTTATGAATCTGCAGAGAAACAATTAGCACAGAATAATACAAAAGCTGCTATTGAAGGGTATGAGAAATATCTAAAAGCATTCCCTACAGGAATGAAAGCACTTCAAGCGCATTTTTATGCTGCACAATTGTATTTTGGAGAAAAGGATTATGCTAATGCAACGAAGCATTATGAAAGTGTGATAAGTGATTCAAAGAATGAATTTACAGAAATTTCTTTGGCTCGATTAGGAGAGATGTACCTTAAGAATAAAGAAGAAGGTAATGCATTGCGCACGTTAAAACGTCTGGAGGCTGAGGCAGCTCAAGAACAAAACAGAGTTTTTGCTCGTTCAAATATGATGAAGTTGTACTATGGGCAAAAAGACTATACAAATGCATTAGCGTATGCAGAAAAAGTGTTGCAAATGAGTAAGCTTGATGAAAAGGTGAAAAGTGATGCGCAGATTATTATTGCACGTACTGCTTTCGATACAGGTAATATGGATAAGGCAAGAAAAGGATATGCAGATGTTTTGAAAACAGCTAAAGGTGAGTTGGCAGCAGAAGCATTGTACTTTGATGCGTATTTCAAAAATAAAGATGGAAAATACGATGCATCTAACGATGTAGTACAGAAATTAGCGAAAGATTATTCTTCTTATAAATACTATGGAGCAAAAGGTTTGATATTGATGGCGAAAAACTTTTATGCATTAAAAGATAGTTATCAAGCAACTTATATTTTGGATAGTGTGATTAAGAATTTTGGAGAGTTTAATGATGTAGTAACAGAGGCTAAAAAAGAACTCGACTATATGAGAGGGCAAGAGTCTAAACGAAACTCGTCAGTAGCACAATAAGTCTAATTTTTAGAAGAATCAAAGATGAATAATAGAAAAATATATAGCGCTATTGCATGTACTGTTTTATCAGCAGGAATATTAGTTGCGCAAGAAAAGAAGAAAAGTGATTTAGGTACAGAGGTTGTGGATGTTGTGCGTTCTTATGATGCTACTATTTCAGATGCATTTAAAGTGCGCGAGACGCCAAATATGAATGAGGATGCTAATACTAAAAAGAAACAAGTAGTCTATACGATTAACTCTTTTCCTGTGGCGTCAACATTTGTGCCTGAGAAAGGAAAAGCTGCAGAAGTAGATAGAGAAGCGCGTTTGGCAGCATTAAATAACTATGTGTTGTTTGGTATTGGTAATTATATGAACCTTAATGCAGAGGCATTCATTAGTAAAAAATTGGATGCGGATAGTTATATAGCTGGTAGAATAGATCATTTCTCTTCACAAGGTGGTATTAAGAATGTGTTGTTGGATGATAAATTTTCAAAAAGTAAGGCTTCTGTTATTTATGGAGGTCAAAAGAAAAATTTTGGATGGAAAGCTGAAGTAGGAGGTTTTACACAAATGAGTAATTGGTACGGATTACCTACAAAGAATATTACAGAGGAAGAAAGTAAAATAGTTGCTTCACAAATTGATCCAAAGCAGAAATACAATAATGTGTTTGTAGATGGGGATTTAGAGTTTAGAAATATCCCTTTGTCTGAAGTAAAATTAAGTTACAATCATTTTTCAGATGATTATAGTACTTCTGAGAATAGCTTTAGAATTAAACCTCAATTCGAAACACAAATTAGTGATTTGCAAGCTCGATTAGGTTTGGTGTTAGATTATGTTGGAACGACTTATAAAGAACCATTTGGGAATAATAGTAACTATTATAAGAATTTTAATGTAGGATTAGAGCCAAGTGTTGTTTTTGCTGATGAAAACTATTCTGTGCAATTGGGATTGGGAATCTATAACAACAATGGAACTTATGATGATACAACAAACAATAGTTTCCATATTTACCCACAAGTAAGAGCTTCTTATAAGTTGGTAGAGAATATTGTTAATGCATATGCAGGTATTGAAGGAGGATTAAAGCAGAATACTTATAGAGAGTTTGTTGAAGCAAATCCTTTTGTAGCTCCTAATGTAGGTATAACGCCTACTGATGAGCGCTTTAATGTTTATTTTGGATTAAAAGGGAAATTAGATCATATGATTTCTTATAACATTAGAGCTTCTTATAAGGATGAAAGAGATAGAGCGTTATTTGTTTCTAATCCTTTTGGTTTAGAGGGACAGAGAAAAGCTTATATGTTTGGGAATTCGTTTAATGTAGAATATGGAGACATGAAGACATTAAACTTATTTGGAGAGTTAACATTTGACTTTGATAAAGACGTAGCAATGCGTTTGTATGGGGAATATAATAATTACGATGCAGCAGTTGGACAGGCTTGGAACTTACCAACATCAAAAATTGGAGCAGATTTTAAGTTTGATTTTACAGACAAATGGTTTGCAGGGGCTGACTTGTATTTTGTAGGTTCTCGCAAAGATCGTTTTACTCGCGAAGTAATTGATGTTGTTTCAAATGAGAAGAGTTATGTGCATGAAGAAGTAAATTTGGATTCTTATGTAGATTTTAATGTGAAAATTGGTTATCGCCCAACAAAAAACTGGACTGTTTTTGTAAAAGGAAACAATTTATTGAATCAAGAATACAATCAATGGGGATCATTTAGAGCACAAGGTATTCAGGTAATGGGAGGGGCAGTGTACAAATTTGACTTATAATATTAAAAAATTCGTTTAAATTGGTAAGTATTGCGATTATTTTGAAGTAATTAAAAGTTAAATATTTTTTAGTGATAGATAAAACGGTACTTTTGCATTTACAAACAACAAACTGTTTTTAGAGGTAATAATTTAAAAGAGAATGACATTAAAAGAGAAGCTCAAAACACTATGTGTACAGCGATTAAATGACAAGGTAGAGGCGTTTCAGGGGATAGTTGATGATTTATCTGCTGGTGCTCAAAGCGATGCTAAGAGTTCTGCTGGAGATAAACATGAAACGGCTTTGTCAATGATGCACTTAGAACAAGAAAATATAAGTAGCAAAATTCGCGAAAGCCTTGAATTACTTGAAGTAATTTCAAAGGTAGATGAAGCGAAAAAAAGTGAAGTGGTTGAATTTGGAAGTGTAGTAAGATTAAATTCAGTATATCTGTTTTTGTCTTCGGCTTTGCCAAAAGTAGATATAGATAATATTTCTATTTTGCCGATTTCTATTGACGCTCCAATTGCTAAAATGGCAATGGGGAGAAAGATGGGAGATACTTTTACATTTAATAATAATGAATTCACGATTCATTTTTTAGAATAGAAAAGAAGAACTATATAAAAAAAGGACTGCTAATTGTAAGCAGTCCTTTTTTTATGTAGTTTAGGAAGTGATTGTAAGGAGTAAAAAAGATTGAATGTACTTAGATAGCTTTAAGCTTGAAAAGAAAGAAAAGATAGGATTTGGTAAATGAATAGATTTGAAGTTTTTGAAGTTTGTTGAAAACTATCTTATAAAGCATTTTTTTGACTTTAAAAGGTGTATTATTGAGTGTAGAAAGTTGATAAAGTCTGTTAAGTATGTTATATTTGTAGTTACTTATTTTAGAAATTTATTATGAGCGAAGAAGTTAATAAGAGTAATTATTCAGCGGATAGTATTCAGGCCCTTGAGGGGATGGAACACGTTAGAATGCGTCCTTCAATGTATATTGGAGATGTTGGTGTAAGAGGTCTTCATCATTTAGTATATGAAGTAGTAGATAACTCAATTGATGAGGCGCTGGCAGGACATTGTGATACTATCTCAGTTAGTATAAACGAAGATAATTCAATTACCGTAGAAGATAATGGACGTGGTATTCCAGTAGACATTCACAAAAAAGAAGGAGTTTCTGCTCTTGAAGTTGTAATGACTAAAATTGGAGCAGGAGGTAAATTTGATAAAGATTCATATAAAGTATCAGGAGGTTTGCACGGAGTAGGAGTATCGTGTGTGAATGCATTATCAGATCATTTAAAAGCGACAGTTTTTAGAGAAGGAAAGGTATATGAACAAGAGTATTCTCGTGGTAAAGCATTATTCCCTGTAAAAGTAGTTGGAGAAACAGAGAAACGTGGTACTGCTGTTACTTTTAGACCTGATGCAACTATTTTTACACAAACATTAGAATATTCGTATGATACTTTAGCTTCTCGTTTAAGAGAGTTGTCATTCTTGAACAAAGGATTGCGCATTACTTTGGTAGATTGTAGAGAAGTAGATGAAAAAGGAGAATTTAAAAAAGAAACATTCTATTCTGAAGAAGGTTTAAAAGAATATATTCGATTCTTAGATGGTAATCGTGTGCCAATTATCGAAGATGTGATTTGGATGGAATCAGATAAAGGAGAGGTACCTGTAGAGGTTGCTTTGATTTATAATGATACTTATTCGGAGAATATTTATTCTTATGTGAATAATATTAATACGCACGAGGGAGGTACTCATTTACAAGGATTTAGAATGGGACTTACTCGTACATTGAAAAAGTACGCAGACGCTTCAGGTTTATTAGATAAATTAAAATTTGAAATTTCTGGAGATGATTTCCGTGAAGGATTAACAGCGATTGTTTCTGTAAAAGTGATGGAGCCTCAATTTGAAGGACAAACCAAAACAAAATTAGGAAATAGAGAAGTTGTATCACCAGTAAGTCAGGCTGTGGCTGAAATGTTGGAGAATTATTTAGAAGAACATCCTAATGATGCTAAAATAATTGTTCAAAAAGTAATTTTGGCAGCTCAAGCACGTCATGCAGCTAAGAAAGCGCGTGAAATGGTTCAGCGTAAAACAGTAATGACAGGTGGAGGTTTACCAGGTAAATTATCTGATTGTTCTGAACAAGATCCAACAAAATGTGAGGTATTTCTTGTAGAGGGAGATTCGGCTGGTGGAACAGCAAAACAAGGACGTGATCGTGCTTTTCAAGCAATTTTACCTTTGCGTGGTAAAATTTTGAATGTTGAGAAAGCAATGGGACACAAAGTTTTTGAAAGCGAGGAAATCAAAAATATCTTTACAGCTTTAGGGGTAACTATTGGTACTGAAGAAGATAGTAAAGCTTTGAATTTAGAAAAATTGCGTTACCATAAAGTGGTTATTATGTGTGATGCCGATGTGGACGGTAGCCACATCGCCACATTAATCTTAACATTCTTCTTCCGTTATATGAAGGGGTTAATTGAAAATGGACACGTATTCATTGCTACACCTCCATTGTATTTGGTTAAGAAAGGACAGAAAAAAGAATATGCTTGGTCTGATGAAGAACGTATATCCTTAATGGATCAAATGGGAAGTGGAGCATCAGTTCAACGATACAAAGGTCTTGGAGAGATGAATGCGGAGCAGTTATGGGATACAACAATGAATCCAGAGCACCGTATTTTAAGACAAGTAACTATCGATAATATGGTAGAGGCAGACCGTGTTTTTTCAATGTTAATGGGGGATGAAGTTCCACCACGTAGAGAATTTATTGAAAAAAATGCAACTTACGCTAAAATTGATGCTTAGGTTTTAAAAAGTTATTTTAAAAGGTCTTGGCAAATACGCCAGACCTTTTTTTGTATATAATTGACTTGTAAAAAGAATAAAATATGAAAGTTTCTATTATTGGTGCAGGTAATGTTGGTGCTACAGCAGCTGATGTTATTGCATATAGACAAATTGCGAGTGAAGTAGTTTTGTTGGATATTGTAGACGGTTATGCAGAAGGAAAAGCAATGGATATTATGCAATGTGCTACGACTTCGGGATTTAATACAGTAGTAAAGGGAATCACAAAACAGTACTCTAAAACGGTAAATAGTGATGTGGTGGTTATTACATCTGGAATTCCACGTAAACCAGGTATGACACGTGAGGAATTGATTAGTACAAATGCAGAGATAGTAAAATCTGTTATTGAAAACGCATTGACTGTTTCTCCAAATGCTATATTTATCATTGTAACAAATCCTTTGGATACAATGACTTTTGCAGCATTAAAAATAGCAGGTTTACCAAAAAATAGACTTTTTGGTATGGGAAGTTTATTAGATTCTTCTCGCTTTAAGTATTTCTTGTCTCAAAAATTAGACAAACCAGTTACTGATATCGAAGGTATGGTAATTGGTGGTCATGGAGATACGACAATGATTCCATTAACTCGTTTTGCTACTTATAAAGGAATTCCTGTGAGTAGTTTGTTAAGTGAAGCAGAACTACAAGAAGTTGTACAGCAAACAATGGTAGGTGGGGCTACTTTGACAAAACTGTTAGGTACCTCTGCTTGGTATGGACCAGGAGCTGCTATTGCAGCAATGGTTGATAGTATATTAAATGATCGCAAACGTTTAATGCCTTGTTCTGTCTTGTTAGAAGGAGAATATGGGCAAAATAATGTTTGTATTGGTGTACCTTGTATTATTGGAAAACAAGGTGTAGAAGCAATCGTAGACTTGCAGCTTAATGGTACAGAAATGGCTAAGTTTAATGCAAGTGCAGATGCAGTAAGAGCAACTAATGGAGATTTAGGAAAATTTTTAGGATAGTTTAAGAATTTTGAATAGTGATATTTTAGTGGTGCAACTATTCATTTTTATCAAGTTTCTTGATAAAAGAATTGGTTAATGTTGGTGTATATCATATATTTGCTCGTTTTTTAAAAAAATATTTATTTTAATTTTTAGTAATAATGCAGAACAAAGGACTCGTTAAATTTTTTGCAATTATTTTTGCATTGGTAAGTATTTACCAACTTTCATTCACCTTTGTTACCAACCATTATGAAGACAAAGCGAAAGCTTTTGCTAAGGGTGACTCTCAAAAGGAGCTACACTTTTTAGATTCTATTGGTAACCAAAAGGTATTTTTAGGGCAGACTTTTAATGAAGTTAGAGCGAAACAAATCAACAAAGGTTTGGATCTTGAGGGAGGTATCAACGTAACGTTGCAGATCTCAATTAAAGACATTTTAAAAGGTCTTGCTAATAATTCAAAGAATGCGGTTTTCAACAAGGCTTTAGCTGAGGCTGAGTCAGTGCGTCAAGGTAATCAAAGTTACTTAGAGGCTTTTTATACTGCTTTTGAGAAAGAATCGAAAGGAACAGTAAAACTTGCATCGCCAGAGATTTTTGCTAACAGAAATTTAAGCGAGATTACAATCGATATGTCAGATAGCCAAGTAAAGTCTATCCTTGACAAAAAAGTAAAAGAATCTATTGAAAGTGCTTACCGCGTATTCAGAGAGCGTATCGATAAATTTGGTGTATCTCAACCGAACATTCAAATGTTAGGTGACACAGGACGTATCTTAGTGGAATTACCAGGAGCAAAGGATGTAGATCGTATCAAAAACTTATTACAAAGTACAGCTCAATTAGAGTTTTGGGAAACGTATAAAATTGAACAAATTGGAGGTTTCTTACAAGCAGCTAATGAGCATTTAAGAACTACAGAAAAAGCTGTTGTTCAAACTCCAGTAAAAGAAGAAGCTAAAACTAAAGCAACAGATGGTAAGAAAGCTGATGTTGATGCTTTATTAGGAACTGCTAAAAAAGATTCTACAGCTGTAGCAGAAAACAAACAAGACTTTGGTCCATTGTTTAGTTTAGTGATGGGTGGACAACCAGGAAGCTCAATTTTAGGCTTTGTTCAAACGAAAGATACTGCTAAAGTAAATGCTTTCTTGAAAAGAGATGATGTACGTAATTTATTACCTACAGATCAGAAATATGCACGTTTCGTATGGGGTAAACCATCGAAAAAAATGCCTGACTTAGTTGAGTTATATGCATTAAAAACAAACCGCGAAGGAATTGCTCCATTAAGTGGTAGTGTAATTACAGGTGCTCAAGATGAGTATGATAACTTTGGTCGCCCAGTTGTAGGAATGCAAATGAGCCCTAAAGGAGCGAAGACTTGGGAAGAAATGACTGGGAAAGCTTTTACAGAACAGTCTAATATTGCTATTGTTTTAGATAATGTAGTATATTCTGCTCCAGGGGTAACAAATGGTGCAATTGCGGGTGGTAGATCTTCTATTTCAGGAGACTTTACAGTTGCTGATGCAAAAGACTTAGCTAATATTTTACGTGCTGGTAAATTACCAGCAGGTGCCGATATTGTTCAGTCAGAAATTGTAGGGCCATCATTAGGACAACAAGCAATTGATGCAGGTATGTTATCTTCTATTGCTGGTTTAATTATAGTTGCAGCTTGGATGGCATTCTACTATGGTAGAGCTGGATGGTATGCAAACGTTGCTTTGTTGGCAAACTTACTATTCATGTTTGGTATTTTAGCAAGTTTAGGTGCAGTATTGACTTTACCAGGTATTGCGGGTATCGTATTAACAATGGGTACAGCAGTAGATGCAAATATCATTATCTCTGAACGAGCAAAAGAATGTCTGCGTAAGGGGATGAGCTTGGCAGAAACAATTAAGGAGTCTTATAGTTGGCATGGTGCTATGCGTCCAATCGTTGATGCAAACGTAACACACATTTTAACAGGGGTTATCTTATTTGCTTTTGGTTCAGGACCTATTAAAGGATTTGCTACTACTTTATTAATTGGTATTGCTACTTCATTGTTTACATCAATCTTTATTGCTCGTATCTTTATGGATAGAGATGTTAAAGCTGGTAGAAGTTTAGCTTTCTGCACAAATATTACTAAAAATTGGTTCACAAACTTCCATTTTGATTTCTTGAAAATTAAGAAGTTTACTTACGGATTATCATTAATCATTGTAGTTGTTTCTTTTGCTTCTTTCTTTGTTAATGGATTTGATCAGGGAACAGATTTTGTTGGAGGTAGAACTTTCCAAGTGAAATTTGATAAACCAGTTGAAGCAAACGCAGTTAGTGAAAAATTAGGAGAAGTATTTGGGGTAAATGTTGAAGCTAAAGTATTTGGTAACAAAGAACAGTTGAAGATTACAACTAAATATAAAGTAGAAGAAGAAGGTGCAGCAGTGGATCAAGAAGTAAATCAGAAATTATATGATGGTTTAAAAGGATACTACTCAAGTCCTATTACTTACGAACAATTTGTAAATGCTACAGAAGGTAAAACAGAAGGGATTATTCAAGCGTCTAAAATCGGACCAAGTGTTGCGAAAGACGTAAAACAAAATGCATACTGGGCTGTATTAGGTTCAATGGCTGCTATTTTCGTTTACTTGATTATTTCGTTCCGTAAATGGCAATATTCTTTAGGAGCTATTGTATCTGTTGCGCATGACGTTGTATTTGTATTAGGTATTTATTCTCTTACTTACAAATTTATGCCTTGGCATATGGAGATTGACCAACACTTTATTGCTGCAATCTTGACAGTAATTGGTTACTCAATGAATGATACCGTAATTGTATTTGACCGTGTACGTGAGTACATTGCTGGAAAAACAAAAGGTGATTTCAATAAAATCGTTAATGATTCAGTAAATACTACTTTATCAAGAACAATTAATACATCATTGACATTAATCTTAGTATTATTGATTATGTTCATCTTTGGAGGTGATTCAATTAGAGGATTTATCTTTGCTATGTTGATTGGTATTATTGTAGGTACTTACTCTTCATTATTCTTAGCTACTCCAGTATTAGTTGATACTATGCCAAGAAAAGATAAAGAAGAAATTGAAAGACGTCACAAAGAAGCACAAGAAGAATTGCTTGTTGCTGAAGAAGTGAAATAAGTTGACTCTTTTTTAATATAGTAAAAGCCGTTCCCTTGTGGAGCGGCTTTTTTTGTTTTTTGCCGAAAAGATATGATTCTCATCTGTTTTAAAAGACAAGTTGTTTTTGAAAACTTAATTTTGATATTATAAGATGTTAGAAATTATTATAGTAGTAATGAATGATGGAAGGAGATCATATAAATAGAATCATTTAGACAGATATTGAGTGATAAAAAACAAAAGGGTATTGCATTGCAATACCCTTTTGTCTTTTATCATTAACATTGTTACTACTTGAAATATGAAAACGTTTCTCCATTTTCAATTTGTAGAAGTGTTTCATAGATTAATTTGATTGTATTTTCTACATCGTGTTTATGTACCATTTCTACGGTTGTATGCATGTAGCGTAAAGGTAGAGATATTAAAGCTGAAGCAACACCTCCATTGCTGTAAGCAAAAGCATCAGTATCTGTACCTGTTACTCTACTCATCGCATTACGTTGAAAAGGTATATGGTTTGTTTCAGCAGTATCTTCAATTAATTGACGTAAATTATTTTGAATAGCAGGTGCATAACCAATTACTGGGCCATTTCCGATTTTGTTATCTCCTTCAATATTTTTTTCTACCATAGGAGTATGAGAATCATGACACACATCAGTTACAATAGCAACGTTAGGTTTTATTGTTTGTGTAATCATTTCTGCTCCACGCAAACCAACTTCTTCTTGTACCGCGTTTACAATGTATAATCCAAAAGGTAAGGTTTTGCTATTTTCTTTTAATAGACGTGCTACTTCTGCAATCATAAAACCACCTATTCTATTGTCAATTGCTCGACATACAAAACGATTGCCATTTAAGATGGTGAAGGTATCAGGATAAGTAATAACACAACCATTGTAAATGCCTAATGCTTCTACTTCAGCACGAGTATCACAACCAACATCTATAAAGTTTGTTTCTATTTTAGGCTGTTCCTCTTTTCCTGCTCTATTTCTGATGTGGATAGCAGGCCAACCAAATACACCTTCTATAATTCCTTTTTTAGTATGAATGTGTACTCTTTTAGACGGTGCAATCATATGATCACTTCCTCCATTGCGTACTACATGAATAAAGCCATCTTCAGTAATGTATTTTACATACCAAGAGATTTCATCAGCATGCCCTTCAATAACTACTTTATACGGAGCGTCTGGATTAATAATACCGACAGCTGTTCCATAAGTATCGGTAATAAAAGTATCAACATAAGGTTTTAAGTATTCCATCCACAGCTTTTGCCCATTTACTTCATGTCCTGTTGCAGATGTATTGTTCAAATAAGTCTCTAAAAAACGCATTGACTCATTTGTTAGAATTGTGTTTGTACTCATGATTTTATTTTTTGCTAATTTACTCAATAGAAAGGTATCAAATTAAGAAAATAGATTAATTTTGAGTATATTTATAGGAATGAAAAACGGTTTACTTCTTTGCGCTTTATTAACTACTTTTCTTGGTTTTTCTCAAGAGAAGAAGCTTGTACCTGTACCAGATATACAGCATCAAATTATTATTGATGGAGATACTATACAAGAGTATTCTATCCCTGAAATATATATAGGTTTTGATAATAAAGAAATTCAGTACAAGAAAGATATGAATATTCTTCGCAATCGTATTCGAAGAGTATATCCTTATGCAAAAGCTACTGCGGATAATTTAATGATACTGAATAGCAATTTGGAAAAAATGAAGACTAATAGAGAAAAACGTGTATATATTAAACGCGCACAAGCCTATTTGGAAGAGCAATTCAAAGAACGTCTGAAAAAACTATCTCGTAATGATGGTAAGATTCTTATTAAGTTAATCCATCGAGAAACAGGACAGACAACATATCAATTGATTAAAGAGTTTAGAAGTGGATGGACTGCTTTTTGGTCTAATACAACAGCAAGAACTTTTAGTTTAAATCTAAAATCGGAATATCATCCAGATGAAGATTTGAATGATTTTTATATTGAAACACAGCTACAATATTTGTTTTTCCGTTATGAGCTACAACAATCTAATGGAAAACCTGCTATTAAGTTTAAAGACTTAGCAAAACAATGGGAAGCTAAAGTGAAGGACACAGAGTTTTTTCCTTCTGAGCTAAGAGAATAATTTTCGCTTTCTAAAAATTAGATTACCTTTGTGCTAAGACAAAAAATATGGAACAGTTTATAGTATCAGCCCGCAAATATAGACCACAGACATTTAAAGATGTTGTGGGACAGCAAGCGATTACCAATACATTAGTTAATGCAATTGAGAGTAATCATTTGGCGCAAGCGTTATTGTTTACAGGACCAAGAGGAGTAGGAAAAACGACTTGTGCACGTATATTGGCACGCAAAATAAATCAAGAAGGTTACGATGACCCAAATGAGGATTTTGCATTTAATGTTTTTGAATTAGATGCAGCATCGAATAACTCTGTAGATGATATTCGTAATTTAATTGATCAGGTACGTATTCCTCCTCAAACAGGAAAGTATAAAGTTTATATCATTGATGAGGTGCATATGTTGTCTGCTTCAGCATTTAATGCTTTTTTAAAAACTTTAGAAGAACCACCACGTCATGCTATTTTTATTTTAGCAACGACAGAAAAACATAAGATTATTCCAACGATTCTTTCTCGTTGTCAAATTTTTGATTTCAAGCGAATCACAATTGCAGATGCAGCTGCTTATTTGGCAGAAGTTGCACGTAGTCAAGGAATCACATATGAAGAGGAAGCTTTGAGAATTATTGCTCAAAAAGCTGATGGAGCTATGCGTGATGCATTATCTATTTTTGACCGTGTTGTATCTTACTGTGGACGTAATTTAACGCGTCAAGCTGTAGCAGAAAATTTAAACGTACTTGATTTTGAATATTATATTCGAATTACAGATTTAATTTTGGCAGGTAATATACCAGTCTTGTTATTAGCTTTCGACGATATTTTAGCTAAAGGTTTTGATGCACATCATTTTGTGAGTGGTATAGCTTCGCATTTTAGAGATTTGATGGTGTGTAAAACACCAGAAACAGTTAATCTTTTAGATATAGGAAACGAAGGGAGACAACAATTCAGTATGCAAGCTAATAGAACCTCTATGGGCTTTTTATTACAAGGAATAGAGATTGCAACAGATTGTGAGTTGAAATATAAAGCAAGTCTAAATCAACGTCTATTAGTAGAATTGTGTTTAATGCAGTTGGCGTCTTTAGTTTTTGAAGGCGAAAAAAAAAAGATAAGCAATTCATAATAGCAGCAGATTTATTACGTCTGGCTCTGGTAGATCAATCAGTAGAACAGCCTGTAGTAACAATTAGTCAACAAGTTCCTGTACAAACAATATCTCCTTCTTCTTTTACTATACAGCAACAAGTAACTCAGGTAGTAGAACAAGAGAATTTACCTGTTGTAGAACAAGAATTTTCATCAATTGGCACTGTTCCAACGCCAGAGAAGAGGATTTCAGCTTTGTCTCTAAATAGTATTAGGGCAAAGAAAGATCTCGAATCTTCATTGGAAAAGGTAATTGTTAATCCTAATGATTTACCAAGAGAAGCATTTAGTTTTGAACAGCTTATGATTGAATGGGAGTGGTATGCGGATAAGATGGGAAGAAATGGTTTGATGTTGATGTATTCGTTAATGGGAATGACTATTCCAGTTTTAAAAGGAGTACATATTCATTTAGAATTACCAAATGAAGGGTCTAGGCTTAGTTTTAGCGAACAACAAGCAGATTTAGCAAATCATCTGAGACGTAAACTTAAAAACTACGACTTAGAGATTAAAATAAATGTAAACGAGGAAATACAACTCGTTAAAAAAGTATTTGACACAAAAGATAAGTTTGAACACTTTGTAAATGTAAATCCTACTATGGAATTACTAAAAGAAGTGTTTGATTTAGAATTCAAATAATTATAAGATAGAAGAAGAGTTATGATAAAAATAGGAGATGATAATACGTTAAAGATAGCAAGAGCTACAAGTGTAGGGTTGTTTTTAACAGATGGAGAAATAGATATCTTATTGCCAAACAAATATGTACCAGAGCAATATTCTTTTGGAGATGAAATGGTTGTATTTGTGTACCTTGATCAAGAAGAACGTTTGGTTGCCACTACCTTGGAACCATTTATATATATCAATGAATTTGCTTTGTTGAAAGTAAGTTATGTTAATGAGGTTGGTGCATTTGTAAATATGGGATTGGAAAAAGACCTGTTTGTTCCATTTAGAGAACAAGCACGTCCAATGCAAGAAGGTAAGCGTTATTTAATTCATATGTATCTGGATCCAAAGAGTAATCGTTTGGTAGGATCAAGTAAGTTAAATCAGTTTCTAGATAATAAGGATATTACAGTAAGTATAGGAGAAGAGGTAGAGCTGATTGTTTCTCATATAACAGAATTAGGAATCAATGTTATTATCAATGAAAAACATAAAGGATTGATGTATCAAAACGAAGTGTTTGAAGACTTCCGTACAGGAGATCGTATCATTGGTTATATTAAGAATATTCGTGAAGATGGGAAGATTGATGTAAGTCGTAAAAAAGTAGGTTTTTCAGGAATGGTTGAAAGTGTGGATGTTGTGATTGAGGCTTTGGCACAAAACAATGGATTCTTAGGACTAACAGATAATAGCCATCCAGAAGATATTAAAACTGTTTTAAATATGAGTAAAAAAATGTTTAAAAAAGCAGTGGGGATGTTGTATAAAGAAAAGAAAATAGAGATTAAAGAAGAAGGAATTTACTTAGTGTAGCTTCTCTCTTGAACATATATGAAAAAGCAGTAAATCTATTCTATAGGTTTACTGCTTTTTTGTTTTCTATTTCTTGTTTCCTTCGATTAGTTTATCTAAATCTATTTTTCTACATTTAAGCTCCAATTTTAAAGTGTACTAAAGAAGAAAAGGATGAATAGTAATAAAGAAAATAGTTCGATTAAATTGCATTTGAAACTAAGTGCATGGAGTATATTATTTTTATTATTGTCTTCTTTTGCAATAGGTCAAAATCATGAACCAGATGTCACAAGTACAGTTAAAACATGGGAAGACCTCACAGGGGAAAATACACTATATGTCCGTGTAGATGCCGCTTGTAACAATTATGATATGAAGCGACTATTCCCTAAAATAGGAGCGCCTACAGCTGTTGTCGCTAAATTAACAAATGATGAAGGAGTTGTAACTGCTATCTATGAGGATAAAAAGTTTGCCAATGAAATGTTGATGTTTTATGAAGAAGGAATATGGTTTAAAGAAGAAGATGATATTCAAGCAGTATTTATTCCGTTGTTTTATTGTTCTTTAAAACACGGTGAAAAGATGCCTTTATCATATATTGTCTTATATGACAATCAAAAGTATATTTATCATTTTACCTTTAAATGTAAGCCTACAGTTTTGGGAAGTTGTGAAATTAGTATAAGTAAATCAGATTTGAATAAACGCTTGCATCAATTGCCAACCGCACTAAAAAAAGAGTTTATCAATTATATAGATAAAGTATATACTACCCGTGAAGATTTGTTTCCCAATCACTTGACCTTTAAAAATGAGAAGTACAAAAGAAAACAAATTGAAGAAATAGGAACTGCTAACGATAATAGCTATCCGCATATTTTATTGTACAAAATACATACCTTTTTACAAGAAGCTAATTTAGTGATGGCATCTGTGTATTTAGAAGAGTTTAAACAGTTGTATGTCAATGCAGAAGGATATGTAGATATTGCAGGATTCAATGTCAAAAACAGCAATTTGGAGACACAAAAAGGACAGTATCGTCATCAATTTTTTGTTAACGAATCAGCTTTGATGCAACAAGCTATAGAATCAATTGATAGGGATGCATATCAAAATGCATATTTAATGTTGCAAGTGACTTTTGAGGAGTTGATGAAATAGATTAAGTTATTTGTCTATAATTTTTTAATAGCACAATGAATTTCAATTGTTTGTAATGGTGCTTGTTTTTCTAAAGACCGTTTCTTTGTATGAGTAAATGAAATAAAATAAAAGACAAATTTATTGATCTTTCTATTCAATAATAAAAACTTATATTGTAATATTAAATTCAACTAATTCATTATGAAAAAAGCAATACAAGATTTATATTCAGAAAATTTAGCTCATTGTTTTGGGTGTGGAAAGAATAATCAAGAAGGCCATCAATTAAAAACATATTTGGAAGGAGAGGAAACCATTGCGCGTTTTACTCCTGATGCGAAATATACAGCATTGCCTGGTAGTGTTTATGGAGGATTGATAGCATCTTTACTGGACTGCCATGGTACGGGATCTGCAGCAGTATTTGTGTGTAGTACAGAGGGAATCCCTATGGAAGAAACTCCTATACCTGTGCGTTGTGTAACAGCGTCTTTGAAAGTTGATTTTAAAGCGATGACTCCTATGGGGGTAGAGTTAGTGCTAAAAGGGAAGTTGAGAAGTATAGAAGGTCGCAAAATATGGGTAGATATGACATTGAGTGCTAATGAGGTAGTATGTGCTACAGGAGAGATATTAGCGATTCGATTAAAAGAGGAGTAAGAATATTTGAGAAAAGATAATAGGAAATAGGGAGGCTGAAAACTTCCCTATTTTCATTGATTTTTGTTTGGTGGTAATTACTTATTTTTGCGTTGTATAGAGAGGTATCTTGATAAAAATAGTTGTATGAAAAGAAGATTTTTAAGTATAGTAACTTTAGCTTTTTTGGCTGTTGGAGTACTTTCTTGTAAGGATAAAAAAGAGGAAAAAGCTCCTACTGTAGTAATGGAAACAGTGAAAGAGGAGAAGGATCCTTTGTTTGTGAGTATGGGAAAAGACAACGAGGGATTTGAGGTTTTTGCTTCGGATTTAGATCAAAAAAATGCCTTTATAGCTGAAGAGGAGGCTTACTTTGATAAGGATGAGGAGGTGTTTCGCTTTAAAGAAGAAATGCTGACAATTGGTACTTTTCATGGAGATGAGGTTAGTGATGAGGTAATCAACAAACAGTGGTTAGGTCTTTTGAAGGATGGAAAAAAAAGGGTTGTTGCTAAGGCGACACCTTTAACTAAAATGGTGTATGATGTTGTGCTGGACGAAGAGGATGGCGAATATACTGGTAAAGAGGTTTTTGTGGAAAATGGAAAGGCATATCAATACTTTTTTACTAAAGGTACTGGCGTTAAAGTGGGAACAGTAGATGTAAAAGAAGAATTACCAGCATATGTTTATCCAGGAGATGAAGTTACTTTTACTTTTAAAGGAAAAGAGTATACCTTGTTTGCTACAGGAAAGAAGAAAAAGCTGGATATTTCTTCTGCGGATTTAGCTAACACAGATGGAGAAAGTTTGCCAATGTATGTTTATGAAGTAAAAGATTATCGCTTGTATATTCTGGTAAATGAAGGAACTTCAAAAAGTACGACTTTATTGTATTCATGTCCGTTTACAGATGATGCTATGCCAGGGGGTATTTTATTTGCTGGAGATTTAAATCAAGATGGAAAATTGGATTTGATATTAGAAACATCTTTTCATTATAATATGACTCGTCCTACATTATATCTTTCTCAGCCGTGTACAGGGGAAGAATGTAAAGAATTAAAGGCAGTAGCAGCTATAGCAGCTGTAGGGTGTTAATAGTTGATGATTGCAAGATGTACATAGGAAAGAAAGAGTCGGAAATTAGTTCATGCTTTAGGTAATCTAATCGATTATGGATTTAAGCATACTAAGAATTATATGATATACTATATATCATGTGACTGATATCAATAGAAAAGCCCATTTTTGAAGATGGGCTTTTTTATTGAATAGGTGTTATGGCGACTAAAGCTGTCCAGACAAATTGTAATTTATTTGAACTCCCTTATCCCTTTATGTATCTTTTATTCAAAGTCAGCAATGCTGTTATCTAACCACATTTCGTACCAGTCTAAAAAAGAGAGCTCTTTTTCGTTTTCTAATTCTATACTTGGATATAGCCCACCATCGTTTATTCTGTCATCTGTCCACATAATGCCTTGTTGAGGACCATTTACAACTAAGAATATGGTAATGCCACAGCCATAGTCACATAAGTTTAATCGTCCGTAATCGTGTTCAGGCTCTCCAATTATTTCTAAGCGTTGGTGATATAGCTCTTCTTCTAAATCACTGTTTCCTTCATTAAATGCCTGTTCTATTTTATTGTCTATTGCTTCTAATTTGTCAACTGGGTTCCAGGAAGTTGTATGAGGAAAAACTTTGTTTAAAAGACTTGTAGCATCTGCTTGCCCCATTAAGGCTGCAGTTTCGTCTATACTTGCATCTGCTAAAGTTTGTAAGCCATAAAATGGTCCAACCCCTCCATTACCTATTTGTGTGATAAAAGCCACATAATCTTTAGGTAGACTTACTTGGTGTTGTTTTTCAAATTCAACAACTGCTTTTGTTGTAAGTATTGGGTTTAAGGTATATTCATGAGTATCTGCACCAAATACTTCTAAGTCTTGATCTAATGTTTCAAGTTGATTGAGTTTGTTTTTGATGCGTTTAATTTGCTCTGTGTACATTGTTAGGGTATTTAGATGTCAAATGTAGTAATTTTTTAAAGGGAAGGGGAAGAGGGGGTAAAATAAAAGCCTCAAGAGAAAAACTCCTGAGGCTTTAGGGTATTTATTACAGTTGAACACTGTTTACTGTTTGTTTTAGTAGCACAAGATTAGTAATCTGTGTTATCAATGATTTAATTAAATCATTTGCAATTATACGGTAACTGTTGCTGGTAACAACATGCTTGTTACTTCTCCAAAACCAATGCGTACTTCATTGTTCTGACAGAAACCTTTCATTGTAATGGTATCGTAGTCTTCGATGAACGTACGTTTTGCTCCATTTGACATTTCAATTGGATTTGCACCTGCCCATGTAAGCTCTAATAAGGAACCGTAGCTGTTTGGAGTTGGTCCAGAAATAGTACCTGATCCCATTAAATCTCCAGAGTTAATCTTACATCCATTAATTGTATGGTGAGCTAATTGTTGACTCATTGTCCAATACAAATGCTTGAAATTTGATTCACAGATTAGTTTTTCATCTGCATCTTGAGGTTTAATATATACTTCTAAATTAATATCAAAAGCTTTGTCTCCTGTTTGTTGTAAATAAGGAAATGGTGTTGGATCTTGTACTGGACTTGCTACTCTAAATGGTTCAAGCGCATCTAAGGTAACTACCCATGGAGAAATAGATGAAGCAAAGTTTTTTGCTAAGAAAGGCCCAAGAGGAACATACTCCCATGTTTGAATGTCTCGAGCGCTCCAGTCATTTAATAATACCATACCAAAGATGTGTTCTTCTGCTTCATCTATTGGAATATTATCTCCCAATAAATTGGCATCTGTTGTAATAAAAGCTGTTTCTAATTCGAAATCTACTCTTTTTGATGGACCAAAAACAGGCACTGTTTCTCCTTTTGGTAAAGTTTGTCCCATTGGACGTTTGATATTTACTCCAGATGGGATAATAGTAGAACTTCTACCATGGTATCCAATAGGAATATGTAACCAGTTTGGAAATAAGGCATTTTTAGGATCACGGAACATTGTTCCTACGTTAGTAGCGTGTTCTCTACTGCTATAAAAATCAGTGTAGTCACCAATAAATACAGGTAGTTGCATTTCTACTTCTTCTATTTTGAAAATAACAGCCTCTCTGTGTTTTGCATTGTTCTTTAAAGTTTCATTATTTGCATCAAAAATATCTGCAATGCGATTTCTTACTGATCGCCAAGTTTTTTTACCAGCTGAAATAAAATCGTTTAAAGTATCTTGTAAAAATACATCATCTGTTAATTCAATACCTTGTAAGTAGCCCAACATTTGTAAAGCACTTAAATCAATGGCATAATTTCCAATTCTTGTTCCAATTGTAACTACGTCATCTTTAGTGATAAATACCCCAAAAGGAATATTCTGTATAGGGAAATCTGATTGTGCTTCTACCTCAAGCCAAGATCTTCTATTTGGATCATTTGCCGTTATCATCATAATCTTATTTATTGCGTTTAATAGTTTTATCAAATATATAATTAAGCCGCAAATTAACAAACGATTTTTGTACATTTGAAAGCAATTTAACGAAACACACAAGCTAATGAGAAGAGACTCAGAAATTTTCGATTTGATCGTAGAAGAACAAGACAGACAAATTCATGGAATCGAATTAATTGCTTCAGAAAACTTCGTAAGTGAAGAAACAATGGAAGCTGCTGGTTCATGCCTAACAAATAAATACGCAGAAGGATATCCAAACAAACGTTACTATGGAGGATGTGAAGTCGTAGACGTGGTAGAGCAAATTGCAATTGATCGTGCAAAAGAATTATTTGGAGCTGCGTATGTAAACGTACAACCTCACTCAGGGTCACAAGCAAATACAGCTGTGTTTTTTGCTTGTTTAAAACCAGGTGACAAGATCTTAGGTTTTGACTTATCTCATGGAGGACACTTAACACATGGATCACCTGTAAATTTCTCAGGAAAGCTTTACAATCCTGTATTCTACGGAGTAGATCAAGAAACAGGTTTGTTGAACTATGATAAAATACAAGAAGTAGCGACTAAAGAACAGCCTAAGTTAATTATTGCTGGTGCGTCTGCTTATTCTCGTGATATGGATTTCAAACGTTTTAGAGAGATTGCTGATAGTGTAGGTGCTATTTTAATGGCAGATATTTCTCATCCAGCTGGTTTAATCGCTAAAGGATTAATGAATGATCCAGTTCCTCATTGTCATATCATTACAACAACTACTCACAAAACGTTGAGAGGACCTCGTGGAGGAATGATTATGATGGGAACTGATTTCCCTAATCCATTTGGCTTAACAACTCCTAAAGGAGAAGTGCGTATGATGTCTGCTTTATTAGACAGTGCAGTATTCCCAGGAAACCAAGGAGGACCATTAATGCATATTATCGCAGCTAAAGCTGTAGCATTTGGAGAAGCATTAACAGATGAGTACTTCCAATATATGATGCAAGTACAAAAAAATGCAAAAGCTATGGCTGCAGCATTTGTAAAGAGAGGATATAACATCATTTCTGGAGGAACAGATAATCATATGATGCTTATTGACCTTAGAAATAAAAATATTTCTGGTAAAGAAGCTGAACAAGCATTAGTGAAAGCAGAGATTACAGTAAATAAAAACATGGTTCCTTTTGATGACAAATCTCCATTTGTAACTTCTGGTATTCGTATTGGTACTCCTGCTATTACAACAAGAGGTTTAGTAGAAGCAGATATGGAAACTATTGTTGCTTTGATAGATAGAGTGATAATGGATCATACAAACGAAGAGTTGTTAGAAGAGGTAGCTGATGAAGTAAATGAAATGATGGAAGAAAGACCAATGTTTGTTTGGTAGTTCTAACAGAACAAAATAATTATAGAAAATCCTTAGTACATATAAGTATTAAGGATTTTTTATTTTTGTTAAATAATGTTAACTGAAAAATAAGTAAATTGCGCCTTTAAAAAATGAAATAGATTGTTATGGATATTATAAAACATTTGAAGCCTATAAGCTTTGCAAGTAAGTTATTAGGGATTTGTTTATTCTTATTGGGATTGTATATTTTTGTTTCAAATGGTTCTATTTTTTGGACTATCCTGATGTTTGGTTTTGGAAGTCGTTTATTGTCTACTTCAGGAAGTCAAATAGACTTGGAGAATAAAAGATACAGAACAATCTATAGTTTATTTGGAGTAAATATTGGAAAGTGGAAAGCTTTACCTTCGTTTGATTATATCTCTGTATTTAAAACAAAAAAAAGACATGCAGTACGTGGTGCAGGTGCTGAAACACATGCTGATACAGAAGTGTATGAGATTAATATGTTTTACAATACAAATGAACACATTTGTTTCTATCAAACAGATTCAAAAGAAGATGCTTTTAAAGTAGCTAATCATTATAGTTTAACTTTAAATTTAAAGATTTTAGATTCTACTGTAACACCTTCTGTTTGGTTGGAGCGCAACACATCCTTTGAATAAAATTAGTTAGCTTTTCGCGTTGTCCAATAAGTGGCAACTAATGCAATACCTGCTAAAATCATGAGGGAAATAAAAAATCCGTTCCAATGCCCCTTGTTGATAAATAAACCCGTAGAGCTTCCAATAACAGTAGATCCCATATAGTAAAAGAACCAATAAAGTGCAGTAGCGGAGCTTTTGGCTTTTTTACCTAATGTAGTCACTACTCTACTGGCAATGGTGTGTCCACTAAAAAAAGCAATGGTAAATATTGTTAATCCCAATAAAATAAGGAGTATGTTTTCCAAATACATGAGTGCAATACCTAAGAGTAGAAGACCTAATGCTATTAATAATATCTTTTTAGGAGAGTATAAATCTGATAATTTACCAGCTGTGAGGTTTCCAAAAATACCAAAGGCATACATTAAAAAAATAAGAGCTATAAGGTAATGTGGTAAATTGTAAGGTGCAGCTTCTAATTTAAAACCTAAGTAGTTGTAAACACTTACAAAGCTTCCCATTAAACAGATGGCTACAATATACATAGCAAGTAGTTTAGGATTGCTAAACAGACAAAGCATTTGTTTGAATTTTCTATTGAAACGCATTTTTTGGGGAGTAAAGAAGTGTGATTCAGGGAATAATATATAAAAAGCAATAGCAATACCTACTGCAATAATTCCAATAACTAATACTGCTGTTTGCCAGTTGTACCATCCACTAACTAAGGCTGCTGTAATACGTCCAAACATACCTCCAAATGTATTTCCAGCCAAGTAAAAGCTTATAGCTGTCCCAATGCTTTTGCTGTCTATTTCTTCTGCTAAATAGGCTAAAGTAACAGCAGATACTCCTGAGATACATATTCCTTTGATAAAATTGATGTTAATTAATATACCGAAATCAGTATTCCAAACAGACAAGAGGGTTAGGAGTGTTGAGGTGGTCAATGAAAACATCATAATATCTTTACGAGGATATTGATCTGCAATAAATGCAAATAGCAATAAACCTATCGCCATACCAAAAGTAGAAGCTGAAACTAAATAACTGCTTTCTGCTGGTGTAATTTGAAAGTAAGAAGTGATTTCAGATAATAAAGGTTGATAATTGTATAGTTGAGCAAAAACAGAGACACCCACTAAGAATATACTCCATTTTATTCTTTTGTATCGCACGGTACCCTTTACTGCTTTTTCTGTTTCGAGAATTGATGTATAGGTAGTTACTGACATTTTTTCTTTAATTTTGATGTAAAGTTACTGTATAGTTCTAAATTTGTAAAAAGGTATTTTTCTATTACATCAATCGGTAAAAACGATTTACTTATGGAGTTACGACAATTAAAGTATTTTTTAAAAGCTAAGGAGTTGCTCAATTTTACAGAGGCAGCAAAGCATTTGTATATTACACAAAGTACATTATCTCAACAAATAAAACAGTTGGAAGATGAATTGGGAATGCCTTTGTTTGATCGTATAGGGAAGCGAATTACAATTACAGAAGCAGGAAAATTGTTTGCTACCTATGCAGAAAAGAGTATTCATGCAGCTAATGATGGAAAACAGATGTTGGAAGACCTAAACAATTTGCAAGAAGGTGTGTTGCACATTGGTTTGACTTGGGGATTGAAATCGTTAGCAATAAGTACTTTTAAGATATTTACAGAACAATATCCTAAAGTAAAATTGCAAGTAACCTTTGGTACCACTACAGAGCTAATTGATGCAGTAATGCGTCAAGAAATTGATTTTGCTCTTACTTTTTATGAAGGGGAATTACATGAAGGGGTTGTTCATGAAAACTTGATGACTTCGGATATGTTTGTTATTGTTTGGGAAGAGAGTATATGGGCCTCAAAAGAGGCAATGACTTTTAAAGAAGTAGAACAATTAAAATTGGCATTACCAGTAAAAGGTTTTAGTACAAGAAACTTTTTGGATGAACAGTTTACACACTACGCTATTACTCCTCAAGTGGTAGTTGAGGTTAATCATACATCGACAGTGATTGATCTGGTTCGAACAGGTGCTTTCCAAACTATTTTAACGCTTGCAAGCGTACATGGAGAACCTTATTTGAAGGCAATACCTATTACAGACTGCGATATGCGTAGAGAAGCAGTTATAATGCGTTTAAAAGATAGTTATCAGAAGAAATCTGCTCGAGTGTTTATGGATATGTTGCAACAAGAGAATAAAGAAGAATATAATCAATTGTAAGAAGGTATAAGTTTATGGATTTCTTTAAAAATAATAGTTCAGAGGATTTATCTTGGTTAGCAAATAAACCATGGGTCATTTTAGTAATGGTTTTTGGTGTAGTAGGAGGGCTCTTGTATTTAATAGTTACTGATAATAAGTTTACAAGAAATGATAGAGATTTGAGAGAAAACCTATTGAGAGACTATAGAGGAGTGGTTATTGAAAAAGGAAAAGATACTGCCAATAGAGATACTCCTTATATTATTTTGTCAGACGGAACTCGGTTTAATTATTTTAGTAGTGTATATCCTATTATAGAGGTAGGGGATTCAATTAGTAAAGACTCTAATTCTTCTTTAATTCGTGTTATAAAAAAAGATACTATTATTTATAGAGATTATATCAAAGATGAATGGCAATATTGGGATGATTGGAATAGGGGACATAAAGCATTAGTTAATCCGTTCAAATGAGCGAAAAATTACTTCATAAAAAAAGGGCATCTTTTTTAAAGATGCCCTTTTAGGTTCATATAGTGGGGAGAGCAGGATTCGAACCTGCGAAGGTTTCCCAACGGATTTACAGTCCGTCCTCGTTGGCCGCTTGAGTATCTCCCCTCCGAATATTTTTATATCGCCTAAATAATTAAAATCTGTGTATGAACGTTTTGGTGGGGAGAGCAGGATTCGAACCTGCGAAGGTTTCCCAACGGATTTACAGTCCGTCCTCGTTGGCCGCTTGAGTATCTCCCCTAAGCCTGATTGCTTATGTTCTTATTTTTAGAACGGTGCAAATATAGGGCTGTTTTCTTGAAAAACAAGAAGTATCTTATGTTTTTTTCGTTCTTTTTTACAGGTCTATTCTTAACTGTTTGGAAATAAAAAGTGTAGGCCTGTAAAAAAGTTGAAAAAAAATATTAGAATTTATTTACTGTTTGACGAATAGCAACCAATTTAGTCATTAAGTCTTCAAAATAATCTAAGTGCAACATATTTGCTCCATCACTTTTTGCATGTGCTGGATCAAAGTGTGTCTCTAAGAATAATCCATCTACACCAACAGCAATTCCTGCTTTAGCAATAGTTCCAATTAAATCAGGGCGACCACCAGTCACTCCACTACTTTGGTTTGGCTGTTGTAAAGAGTGTGTAATGTCTAATACTGTTGTTGCATATTGTTGCATAGTAGGAATACCTCTGTAATCAACAATCATGTCTTGGTATCCAAACATTGTTCCACGATCAGTAACCATTACATTTTCATTTGAACAATCAATAACTTTTTGTACTGCATGTTTCATACTTTCAGGACTCATAAACTGTCCTTTCTTTAGGTTCACTACTTTCCCAGTATTAGCTGCGGCTACAACTAAGTCTGTTTGACGTACTAAGAAAGCAGGAATTTGCAATATATCTACATATTCTGCAGCCATAGCAGCATCTGTTACTTCGTGAATATCTGTTACAGTTGGAACGCCGAATTCTTTTCCTACTTTTTGAAGTATTTTTAGTGCTTTTTCGTCTCCAATTCCTGTGAAACTGTCAATACGAGAACGGTTCGCTTTTTTAAATGACCCTTTAAATACGTAAGGTATCTGTAGTTTATCTGTTATTTTGATAATGTGTTCTGCAATGCGCATTGCCATTTCTTCTCCTTCAATGGCACATGGACCTGCTAACAAAAAGAAATTGTCAGCATCCAAGTTTTTTATATTTGGAATATTATTTAAGTTCATAATTAATTGTTTTTTAATTATCGTTTACCGTTTTTTTTCTTTTTTACTTTAACCATTTCTGGTTTGTTTATTTTGTTTGCTTGTAGCTCTTGTGCTCCTTTTGTTTGCATAAAATAAGCAGTTATTGCAGCATATACTACACCAAAAGATAGATTGTTGAACACCGCATTACGAAGAAATAAATCAAAACTTGCATTCTTTTGTGCATCCTCTAAACTCATTCTTCCTTCTGCCATAAATGCATCTTGTAAGCGTTGCATAAAATCAGGAGTCAATTGGTTGTAAGCAATATACTGAATTAAAGGGTAGAAGAAAGAAATCATTACAGTTAAGACCAACCCACTAATAAAGGCTTTTTGCCATGTAATTACGCCCTCGTAATAATCTTGTTTTTTTTCTCGGATATTTAACCAATAGAAAATAATAAGAATAAGGTTGAAAAGTGTAGTGAATCCTATTTCATAACGAATCTTTTCGTCGTGAAAACCAAGTGATTTTTCAATAATCATCCATATTAATGCAGCTAATGTTGCAAGAGCTGCCCATTTGAATTCAATTGAGAATTTCTTCATTTTTTAATTATTAGAATATTCACTCAAAAGTAGTTGTTTTCGAGCAGAAGTGGAAATATATTTTGAATTTGATAACAATTACAAGTACTTCTATTTAGAGCTGAGCTTTTGTATTTACTCTATTAAAAAGGAGTTTCTTAGAGAGGGCAAACTTCTCAATTTATGTATTTATAAATGGAGGTGTATGTTTTATGGTATGCTGAGGTATGGGGATATAATAAAGAGAGGGAGAGGAATTTTTTAAATAAACTAAAGATTTAATGAATTGGTACATAGTGGATAGTGTCTAAAAATGTTAAAGAATTTTTCGCATCCTACGATAATATAGTGTTATATGTGAAAAAATAGGTTATTTTTACAATAAAATCATTCTATATTATGAGTAAGATTCAATGGGAAACGGCAATTGAGTTTGAAGATATCACATACAAAAAATGTGATGGAGTCGCTCGTATTGCTTTTAATAGACCAGAGGTACGTAATGCCTTCAGACCTAAAACAACAGCAGAGTTGTACCGCGCTTTTTATGATGCACAAGAAGATACTTCTATAGGGGTAGTTTTATTATCTGCAGAAGGACCTTCTCCAAAAGATGGTGTTTATTCATTTTGTAGTGGAGGAGATCAAAAGGCAAGAGGGCACCAAGGATATGTGGGAGACGATGGAATGCATCGTTTAAACATTTTGGAAGTACAACGTTTGATTCGTTTTATGCCAAAAGTAGTAATTGCAGTTGTTCCTGGTTGGGCAGTTGGTGGTGGACATAGTTTACATGTAGTGTGTGATATGACTTTAGCGAGTAAAGAACATGCAATTTTTAAACAAACAGATGCTGACGTTACAAGTTTTGATGGAGGTTATGGATCTGCTTACTTAGCGAAAATGGTAGGTCAAAAGAAAGCGAGAGAAATCTTCTTTTTAGGACGTAATTATTCAGCTCAAGAAGCTTTTGAAATGGGAATGGTAAACGCTGTGATACCTCATGCTGAATTAGAAGACACAGCATATGAGTGGGCACAAGAGGTGTTGGCTAAATCACCACTTTCTATTAAAATGTTGAAATTTGCTATGAATCTTACAGATGATGGTATGGTTGGACAGCAAGTGTTTGCAGGAGAGGCAACTCGTTTAGCATATATGACAGAAGAAGCGAAAGAAGGAAGAAATGCTTTCTTAGAGAAGCGTAAACCTAACTTTGTAAAGAAATATATTCCTTAATAGTAGAGGTTATTATAAACAAAAAGAGATGTTTTTATTTTAAAAACATCTCTTTTTGTTTATAATGCTAACAGACTGTTATGATTTTTGTTCTTTGTTGAAGTAAACAAGGTAATAGTACATTTGTTTTTCTTCGTCCCAACCTTTTTCTACAAATTTATCTGCACTTTCTGGATTGATAAAATCCAATTTGATTTGAATATTTGTATCCAAGTTGATTACATTTTTAATCTTTTTACGAGCATCTGTTACCGCGTTATTAGCGATAGGGAAGTTCGTTGTATCTTCAATACTATATTTTTCTCCTTTATCAACTTTATAGTTTTTGAACTCAGAGATTAAATCTGGATTGTCGATTACTTCGTTTAAGAAGTTTGTTTCTTCAAATTCGTCATTTTTAGCGAAGTAGTTTACAGAACGATTCATAAACATCACTTCTTCTTTTTTGTCTTCAGCAGGCAACACTACGTCTTTTGCAAAGTCTTGACAGAATTTAAGGTACTTCTTAGTCATAAACGCTTCATCTTGGAAGATATCTACATTTAAGAAGTGTTCTAACCAATAGCGAGCATCGTATTTGTTGCTATCAATTGTTAGAATTTTGTATCCTTCTTCTTTTTTATAATTGAATATAATACATCCTTTATCTAATTTGTTTAGGTTGATTCCTTGTTGAAGAATCATCTCTAAATTAGCTCCTTTTTCATTGAATTGTAAGAAGTCTGTTTTAATCTCACTTTTAAAGATACCTATTGCATCCACAACATTGTTGTCAATAGATAAGTTTGTTAAGTAAGAAACATATACCTCTCCATTTTTGATATGTGGATGATTTGATTGCTCAAATAAAAGCTTTGTTATTTTTTTAGAAGCCTCATGAAATTTAGAAGCTGATGGAGCGTTGAATACCTCACCTGCTATATTGTACATTTCATTGAATTCTAAATCTACATCATGTGCAAACTGATAGTAGTTTTCCTCTTTTTCTCTAAATGGTTTAAAGAAATACTCTTTTAATAAAGGAGCAATTTCATCATTTAAGTTATACGGTTCTTCTGATAAAAAGATAGCTTCGTTTCTACTTTTATTTCCTACTCTGTGGATAGAAAGTGTTTCAACGTGTGCGTTAAATAAGTTAATCATCGCGAATAAATGGTAAGGCAAAAAGTGATTACACTACTTGCTGTTAATAAAGAATTGTTTATTGATGGTTATCGAAATTAATTCCAATTGTCTTCGTAACCAAAGTCCTCAAAGCTTTCATCTCCGTCAAACATATCAAAGTCTTCGTCGTTATAGTCGTCATCGAATTCTCCAAAAATATCATCGTTAGAAATAGTCTCCGCTGTGAATGATTTGGTAGGCATATAATCTGGTAATTCTCCATGAGAGAACAGTAATTCTGGGTAAGCAAGTCCTGGTTCTTCTTCTTCCATTGCAGCCAATTCAACAAAGAATGTCCACATATTTAAAAAGTCGTACACATAGATTATTTTTGTTTGCTCTTCGTCAAGAATACTGTTGATAGGAGTAGAGGCCATGGTCTTAGACTGACTATCTTCTTCACCCATATCAAACAAAGAGATTTCATTTTCTAATTGTGTCCATTGGTCATCACATGCATAAAATGAAGCTGCCTCCATACCATCAAAACCAAATGAGTTGACAATTGCATTGTGTAAATCTTCTAAAGAATCATCTTCTAATATTGCTATATCTCTAAAGATATCTTCCTCTGTATCAAGGATTACTCTAAACTTATATACCATAATCTTATTTGTGGATTGAAAAAAGCAAATTTAAGATTATTATTAATTATTCCTTGCAAACAAAAGCTAATTTATCAACTAAATTCTTTATTCATTCAAGCTTGTTGAGCATCAATAATTTAATACTTGAATAGAAGTAATTGTATATTTTGAAGTAGAGATATGCAAGAGTTAATTCTACTGTGTTTACAAAGGTATTTTGCACGTATTTATTGCTTTTTTGCAATTCATCTATCAAATTCAACAGTTCATCCTATCTTATTTTTTATCTTAATTTTTTCACAACATCTTTGCTACAACAAATCGAGAAGGTTATGAAATTTATTGTTTTACTTATAGTACATTTGATCGAGTTTATTGTCGCAATATGCTCTTAAGTGATAGAAAAAGCCATTTGAATATCAAACTGTCGTTTTCTTTTTCAGAATAAATAATATACAGAATCACATGAAATTAAATATAGGCAAAGTAATCCTTTTAGTAGGAATTGTTTTTTTCTTATTCAAAAAAGTATTGAAGCTGTTTTTTTTAGACATCTATCTTTTTGTCGGATATAGTATTGCCTTTGCAGTAGTACTTGTTTTGCTCAATCATTTTTTGTCTCAAAAATACCTAAGCCATTTAAAAGCTTATGTTGCCGAAAAACCGAGTAATGTTCACATCGCTGCTGCCACAGTAGCAGGAATTAATTTTTTGGGTATTTGGATTGTTAGCTTTGGGCTAAAGGTTTATGATATCATGATTATAGGGAATGATGGATACTCTTATTTCATTGATCAAGGAAGTTTTAGATCAATCTTTAATTTCACTCTTTTGTTAGCAATCTTATTGTTTATCTATTTTGATATTACATTTAATTCCCTTTCAAAAGACCAACAGATAGAAGAACAGCGGGTGATTACAGGGAGTGTATCTGCACAATTCGAAAGTTTAAAGAACCAGTTAGATCCTCATTTTTTGTTTAATAGTCTTAATGTATTAAATGCCTTGATAGAAGAAAATCCTGATAAAGCACAGGAGTTTACTAATTCTTTATCAAAAACATATCGTTATATTTTAGAACAGAAAAATAAAGAATTAGTCCCTTTAGAAGAGGAGTTAAATTTTGCACGAACGTACGTAGAGTTATTGCAAATGCGTTTTGAAGATTCTATTGTGTTTGAAATACCACACCTTGTCAAGCAAGAAGGCGCAAAAGTGGTTCCACTAAGTTTACAGCTTTTGTTGGAAAACGTTATCAAACACAATAAAGTAAGTTCTTCTAAACCTATTCGAATTGTTATTACAGAAGAATCTAATGGTTACTTGAGTATCGTTAATAATTTGAATAAAAAAACACAAACAGATGATCGTAGAGGTATAGGGTTACAGAATATTATCGAACGTTATGGGTTGTTGTCTAATAAACCCATTTTAATTGAAGAAACAGCAGTAGAATTTAAAGTAAAAATACCCATATTAACTAAAAAAATAGAGCACATGAGAATTTTAGATGTACAAGAAAGCGAGCAAGAAGTATTAATTGAAGCGAAAAAGAAAGTAGAGAAGATAAAGAAGTTTTATGCTCACTTAACCTCTTATATTATGGTTAATTTGTTTTTAATCATATTGAATGTAATGACTAATAGTCATTTTATGTGGAGTTTGATTGTTGTGTTTTCTTGGGGAATAGGATTAGCAGCAGATTATATGAAAACGTATAACTACAATCTGTTTTTAGGTAAGGATTGGGAAGATAGAAAGATACGTGAACACATGGAAAAACATAAAAAAGAGAATAACAATCAATGGAACTAACCAATGAATGAGGTATTAAAAAATCCAGAAGCAATTGCTGCCTACAAAAGTTTTTTGAGGGTGCGATTAAAAGGAAGGTTAGGATTGTTTTTTAATCTTACACTTTGGGGATTGTGTACAGCGGTGTTGTGTTACCATTATTTTATAGGAATTGCCCATGTGAGAATAGGCATACAAACACAAAATTACAACACAGCAGATCGTTTTTTTTATGAACTACCTTTAGCTTGGCTTGTTATGCTCATTATACAATTCTCTTTTTATTATGCAGAGTCTATTCCTGGATTAAAGAATTGGCAAGACAGATTAGAACGCAGAGAATTTGAGCGATTAAAAAAGACTTACGAATATCAAATGAAATTATAAATATGAATGCACTTAGAATTGTTATTGTTGAAGATGAAAAACCTGCAGCTCGTGCACTTGAACGCAAGATCGAAAAATTAGGTTATAGCATTATAGAAAAGCTGACAAGTGTAGAAGAGGCAGTAGCATGGTTTAAAAGCAATACTCATCCTGACTTAATCTTTTTAGACATTCAGTTGTCTGATGGATTGTCGTTTGACATTTTTGATCAAGTAGCAGTGAAGAGTGCAATCATATTTACAACGGCTTATGATGCCTATGCTTTACGCGCATTTAAGTTGAATAGTATTGACTATTTGCTGAAACCTATTCAGGAAGACGAATTGCAACAAGCGATGCTTAAGTTTCAAGAACAGCATTCTGCCTTTTTTGCTTTTTCGGAACAGCTTACCATGTTTAAGCAGTTTATGAATACCTCAGCCAAAGAGTATAAAGAACGTTTTACTGTTCGTGTAGGTACGCAAATAAAGATTATACCTACTTCTACCATTGTTTGTTTTTTTAGTGAAAACAAAGGAACTTATTTAAAAACAACAGACGATAGAGATTATTTGGTAGATAATACCTTAGAAGAGATAGAGCGCATGTTGGATTCTAAAGCTTACTTTAGAACCAGTCGTAAACACATTGTTCAATTGAAAGACATCAAAGATATAGCTGCATTTAGCAACTCAAGATTAAAAGTGAATATGAAATCTACAACATTAGATGATATTTTGGTTAGTAGAGAACGAGTAAGTGATTTTAAGGAGTGGATAGAAAGTTGAAACTAAATGGTTAGACAAAAGGTTTTACATAGGGAATAGAGCAGAAATCCCCCATATTGAATATATAATTAGTAGATTTAGACTGTTAGGTCATATTTTATACACAAACTAAAAAAGGATAGTATCTCAGATACTATCCTCTTTTTATATACAATTGTATGTTTATAGCTTATGCCATTGTAGTGAAAACGTTTTGTACGTCGTCATCTTCTTCAATTTTGTCTAACAATTTTTCAACATCAGCTATTTCAGCTTCTGTTAACTCTTTTGTTACTTGTGGAATTCTATCAAATCCAGAAGATAAGATCTCAATACCTCTACCTTCTAATTCTTTTTGAATAGCACCAAAACTTTCAAAAGGAGCATAGATCATTACGCCATCCTCATCTTCAAAGATCTCATCAATACCAAAGTCGATTAATTCTAATTCAAACTCTTCTAAATCTCTACCTTCTTCGGCAGGAATTCTAAAGTTGCAAGTGTGGTCAAACATAAACTCAACAGAACCTTGTGTACCTAAAGCACCATTACATTTGTTGAAGTAACTTCTGATGTTTGCTACTGTTCTATTGTTGTTGTCTGTTGCTGTTTCAATTAAGAATGCAATTCCGTGAGGCCCATACCCTTCAAATACTACTTCTTTATAGTTTTCAGTATCTTTATCCGTAGCACGTTTTATAGCACGCTCTACGTTATCTTTAGGCATGTTTGCAGCCTTAGCATTTTGTATTACAGCACGAAGGCGAGAGTTAGCCTCGGGATTAGGTCCACCTTCTTTTACAGCCATTACGATATCCTTACCAATTCTTGTAAACGTTTTTGCCATAGCAGACCAACGTTTTAGCTTACGTCCTTTTCTAAATTCAAACGCTCTTCCCATAATAATTGTTACTTAATTTTATATATGCAAAAATAGAGTATAATTCAAATATATCACAAAAAAAAAGGGAGCTTATTTTCAAACTCCCTTTCCTTTTGTCTTATTTTTTGTAAAATGGCGTTTTTACCACTTTTGCTTCAACGTCATTTTTACGAATACGGATGAAGATTTGGCTTCCTTCAGCTGCTAAAGCTACTGGAACATATCCCATACCGATTCCTTTACCTAATGAAGGAGATTGTGTACCAGAAGTTACTTTACCAATCACGTTTCCTTCTGCATCAACGATTTCGTAGTCATGTCTTGGAATACCTTTTCCAATTAGTTCAAATCCTACTAATCTGTTTTTGATACCTGCTTCTTTCTCTGCATTTAAGTTGTCAGAATTGATAAAGTCTTTTGTAAATTTAGTTACCCATCCTAAACCAGCTTCTAAAGGAGAAATCTCATCGTTTAGCTCATTACCATATAAACAGTATCCCATTTCAAGGCGTAAAGTATCACGTGCTGCTAATCCAATAGGTTTGATTCCCCAGTTAGCTCCTGCTTCGAATACTTTGTTCCATACTGCTTCTACATCTTCGTTTTTAACGTAAACTTCAAAACCTCCTGAACCTGTATAACCTGTTGCAGAGATAACTACATCCTTAACTCCTGCGAAAGTATCGATTACGAAGTTGTAGAATTTAATATCTGCTAAGTTTACACTTGTTAAGCTTTGCATTGCCTCAATAGCTTTTGGTCCTTGGATTGCCAAGATAGAATACCCATCAGATAAGTTTTCTAAAGTAGCATTCATATCATTGTGAGAACTAACCCAATTGTAATCTTTATCAATATTTGATGCATTTACCACCATCAAATATTCGTTTTTGTTTACTCTATATGTAATAATGTCATCGATTACACCTCCTGTAGTATTTGGGAAGTAGCAGTATTGCGCTTTTCCATCTACTAAAACTGATGCATCATTAGAAGTAACTTTTTGGATTAATGCTAAAGCGTTTGGTCCTGAAATTTTGAAGATACCCATGTGAGATACATCAAACACTCCAACTCCGTTTCTTACTGTTTCGTGTTCAGCGTTTACTCCTTCGTATTGTACAGGCATATTAAAACCTGCAAATGGTACCATCTTAGCTCCTAAAGCTTCGTGGATGTGATTTAAAGTTACTTGTTTCATTGTGTTGTAATAAATATTTTGAGTTGCTAAAGTAAGTTTTTTTTATGCAATAAAAAAGCAAGTTTTAATTGAGTATTTTCTTGCCAGAAAAAGTGCATACAATGGAAAAATAAGTGGGCTTACACGAATAGTTTTTAAATATATCTTAAAATCTTAATTCAATTCGTAATTGTTTGTTATAATGATTGTTATCGACTGGAATTGTCGTATTTTTGTTGCAAAGAAAATTTATTGAAAATGGAAAGAATATTAAAATTAGGTGTAGTAGCAATTTTTTTGTTGTGTCTATTACCCATGTCAAAAGAGTTATTCGAGTTTACGCGGTTTATCTTAATCGTTTTGTTTGGTATTTTAGCTTACACAGAACACTTAAATGCTAATATCAAATTATTCGGTTTTTATCTTGCGATGATTGTTTTATTCCAACCGTTTATACCAATTCCTTTGGATAAAATGATGTGGAATGTTGTTCATCTTGTCTTAGCAGTAGCAGTGTTAGGCTCTTTATTCTTAGTAAAAAAACAAAAAGTTCAGCCTATTGAAGAATAATTACTTTTACAAAATATTGAATAATAATGAACTGTTGTATGACATAACAGTTTTATACTTTGATTTATAATACAAAAATCCCCTAATGGTTTATATTGTTAGGGGATTTTTATTGGGCTTTTGTATGGGTGAGTCCATAGCAAGTCCATTCTGAATCCATTTTGACTCTATTGTTTTGCCGCAATATAATGGACTTACAATGCTGTTTAAATATTGTGAAAAAAGAGAGAGGGAGAAATAAGGTGAAATAAAAAAGGACTATTTTTAAAATAGCCCTTTAGAAATTATTGATCTTGTTTTTTTAATAACTTGTTTTACTTTGATTTACACATTAAATTTACAAATCCAAGTATTGTATTCATGTAGTTTTTTGATGTGTATAAAGAAAAAGCTATGACAGTTTTGTATTCTTTAATCTCAAAGAGTTTGCAATAACTGACACAGAGCTAAAACTCATGGCTAAAGCAGCAATCATTGGAGATAAAACAATACCAAAAACAGGGTATAAAATACCAGCTGCAATAGGAATACCTACACTGTTGTAAATGAACGCGAAAAACAAGTTTTGCTTGATGTTATTCATCACATTTTTGCTTAATTGTATTGCTTTAGGTATCCCATCTAATTCTCCTTTTAGCAGAGTGATTTCTGAACTTTCAATTGCTACATCTGTTCCTGTACCCATCGAGATCCCAATATTGGCTTGTGCCAAGGCAGGGGCATCATTAATACCATCACCAGCCATTGCTACAATATGTCCTTTTTCTTGCAAGCGTTTAATTTCATTTAACTTGTCTTGTGGCATAGCTTCCGCAATAAAGTGTTTGATTCCTAACTCATCTGCTACAGCTTTTGCAGTTAATGGGTTGTCTCCTGTGATCATTACTACATCAATACCTTGGTTCATTAAGTGTTGAATAGCCTGACGACTGCTTTCTTTTATTTTGTCTGCAATAACTACATACCCAATGATTTGATTGTCTTCGGCTATATAAGAAACTGTTTTACCTGTCGCTTGTTCTTGTTGTACTTCTTTAGAAAGTGCATCAGAAATAGTTGCCTGTACATCTTTCATTAGAGCTGCATTTCCTACCGAAATACGCTTTTTGTTTACTACCCCTTGAATACCTTTTCCTGTTTGATTAGCAAACATTTTTATTGGCGTTAAAGCAATATTTAGCTCTTTTGCTTTCTGTATAAAAGATAAGGCTAAAGGGTGTTCGCTGTTTTGATTTAATGATGCTGTCAGTTCCACTAAATTCTCTACACTATAGGTAGTAGAAGTGCTTACTAATTTAGCAATAGAAGGTTTACCTTCTGTAAGTGTACCCGTTTTATCAGTAATTAAAACATCTATTTTATTGGCTGTTTCTAATACTTCTGCATTTTTGATTAATAGTCCATTTTGAGCACCTTTACCAATACCTACCATAATAGACATCGGTGTGGCTAAGCCTAAAGCACAAGGACAAGCAATAATTAATACTGCTAAAGCATTGACAAAAGCATAAGCAAGTTTAGGTTCTGGACCATATATTTTCCAGATAAAGAAAGTTGCTATACAAACCAAAACAACAACAGGTACAAAGTATTTTGCTACGGTATCAGCAAGTTTTTGGATAGGCGCTCTGGAACGACCGGCATTGTTTACCATTTCAATAATTTGAGCCAGTAAGGTTTCAGAACCTACTTTTTCAGCAATCATGACAAATGAGCTATTGCTATTGATTGTTCCTGCTACTACTTTGTCTCCTTTTAATTTGTGTACTGGCATTGGTTCTCCAGTTATCATTGATTCATCAATGCTGGCTTCTCCTTCTGCAATTTGTCCATCTACAGGTATTTTTTCTCCTGGTTTTACACGTAGTTTGTCACCTTTGACAATAGCTTCTATCTGTATTTTTTCTTCTCCATGTGCTGTGATTAACGTAGCTTCTGTTGGAGATAGTTTAAGTAATTCTTTAATTGCTGTGTTGGTACGGCTATGCGCTTTGGCTTCCATTACTTGCCCTACCAACACTAAGGTTAAGATAACAGCTACAGACTCAAAGTATAGGTGCATACCATGTTCTCCTTTAAAATCATCTGGGAACAACTCTGGAAAAAATAGTGCAACCACACTAAACAATAGTCCTGCCGCAGATCCCAAACCAATTAAACTGAACATATTAAGGTTCCATGTTTTAAATGAAATCCATGCTCTACTAAAAAACATCCAACATACATATACAACTGGAATTGTAAATAACAATTGTAAATAATTGTTGATGTGATGAGGTACCACTTGACGTACAGGATCACCAGGAAGCATAGTGCCCATAGATAACACAAAGACAGGAAGGGTAAAAGCAATTGCTATTTTTAGCTTTTTAACCATATCTGCATAGGTTGTATCCTCTGGCTGAATACTGATTGTTTTGGCTACTAATGCCATACCACATTTAGGGCAATCTCCTGGTTCTTCATAGGTTTTGTCACCTTCACACAGCATTGGACAGTAATACACTGTTTTTTCAATTTTAGCAGCAGGTATTTGTTCTAAATTCATTCCACAAACAGGACATCCTACATTTGTGTCATATACTTTATCTCCTTCACACAACATCGGACAGAAATATTTTCCTGCTTTGTCTGCCATGCCTTCCGGAATTTCTTGTTGGTATAAATCTTCTTTACTGATTTCTACTGGAGGAAGAATTTCTTGTGTGCCATCTTCTTTGGTTACTATTTCTTGTAAAATATAGTTCCCTTTTTGCAATAGCGCTTTCTGTAAGGTTAAGGTATCTACCTCATGAGAAGTGTTTATAGTTGCCTCTTCTGTTTCTAATATAACTGTAGCTTCGATACCGTGAACCTCATTTAATGTGTTTTCTACTTTGGTACGACAACCATTACAAGTCATCCCACTTACCTTATATATTTTTTTCATTGCCTCATATTTTAATAAAACAAATTTCGGTTATTTTGAGTATAGAAGTGTTATATAATTTTTAGAAAGGGTTATATCATTCTTGTTTTTTTGTGGTTTAGATCGAAAGAGATTATTACCCGGATGCTCTCTTTTTTTAGTACTTTTATAAAAAAAAGAAAGATGAAAAAAGTTGTCGTAGGATTTAGTGTTTTAGGTTTTGGAATGTTGTTTGGCTGTGGGCAAAAACAGAAAGAAGAAGTTAAAACACCAGAAGTAATAGAACAAAAAAAAGCATCTGAATCTACTGAAGCACCTCAAGTGAAAGAATTTGTAGAAGGGGCATTGTACTACAAATTGGCTATTGCTGATAAAGAGGTTAATGACTTTATGCAATACGCAGTAGAAGATCCTGTACAATTAACTGATTTGCTTGAAAAGTACCAAAAGAAAACATCACCACAAACAGTGACCTATTTACAAGAATTCTTTAAGAATAATCCTCGTTTTTGGGTAGAGTATGGGCAGTTTCCCTTTATTCGTAATCAAGTTTTTGTGGCAGGGTATGAGGCTGTCTATAAAGGAGAAGGATTGACTTATACGTATGAGAACAAGTGGAATGATTTGTTGAATCAAGGGTATGCATATTTGCATGGCACAGTAGGTATGAGTAGTGAAGTGAATTTGATATTTGACAAACCCTATGTAGGAATGGAGCAGATGCAAGTGAAAATAGATACACTCAATTACAATAAAACCCTTACAGGTAAAGTAAAAGATATTGTAGGGTATCAGGCACAAGAAGTTGTGTATGAATTAAAAAAAGAAAAAAGAACAGCAGAGTTTACTCGTCCAGAGCGCGTAGTGGCTTATGTTTCGCCTTCTTTTAATGGGGCAATTAATAAAGTATTACCTTTTTTTGTAGATGAAAAGAATGGGGTGCTTGCGTTGGAAATACAAGTAGAAAAAGAAAGTAATATAAAGCTTACTTTTGAAGCAGATGCCATAGTCATGCGAAAATTGACAGAGGAGGAAACAACTATTTTGTCTACTAAAGCTTTTTTTAAGACAACAGATGAGCAAGGTGTTCAGGCTATGCGTATGCGAATTGCTAAAATAGTAGCCACTCCAAGAATGTAGTATTGGTTTGTGGTGTTTGATTTTATATCTGTTCTAAGGTAGAAAGAGCAGACTTGTTCTGTTTTTAGGATAGGTTCTCTTTCTGTAATGAAGAAATAAAAGGAGTAAATGTTGTGTCTGTTGCTAATAAAATAGAAGAAACGAGTAGTTTTGGTTTTTGTAGAATATCTAAAGAGGATGTAACAGATGATACCATAGAGGGTATTAAATATATTGAAGAATGGATTACAACAATAGTTGTACGTCTCAAATTGTAGTGTAGAAAATAGGTGATATGCAGGTTTATTTAATTATAATTATAGTATTATTAGTCATAGCAGTAGGTGTGTTATTGTACCTTCTTTTATCTTACCAGAAAGAACGAGTTTTGTTTGAAAAAGAACATCATTTGCTAAATAGTAAAATGAAGTATTTACAACTCGAAACGTTGGAATCTCGCTTGGATCCACATTTGTTTAAAAATATATTGAATTCTGTGCAATCATTGGCTTATCAGACTTATTTTGCTTTAGACAAGATGGCAGGTGTGTTGGATTACATCATGTATGATAGTCAAAAGAAAATGGTGAGTTTGAGAGAGGAACACGATTTTGCATTAAAGTTAATAGATATTAATAAGATAAAGCTTAATCCCTTGTTTCGTTTGGATGTGCGTTCTGTAATAGAAGAAGAGAACATATTTTATGAGCAAGATTTAGTGGCACCACTTATTTGTGTAGAGTTAATAGAGAACGCTTTTAAACATGCTGATTTGCAAAGTAATGAAGCTTTTATTTCGGTGTTGTTTAAGTTGAAAAAAGGACAATTTGATTTGATTGTTTCTAATAAAGCATCTGGAAAGAAGAGTTTGAAAAAAGAACATGGTGGGTTTGGATTAGAAGCTTTAAAACAACGTTTAGAAATTATATACGGTCCTTTTTATCGATTGGAAAAATCGGTAGATGAAGAAGTTTATTCCATGCACTTAAAAATAGAATTAGATGGTTTCAAAAATAAAATGCATACTATTAGATGATGAATTATTAGGGTTGAAATACCTTAAGATGTTGTGTGAGCAATTACCAGAGGTAGAGGTTGTGGCTTCGTACAACAATCCTTTATTGTTTTTGGAAGAACAGGCAGGATTAGATTATCAATTGGTGATTTTGGATATTAATATGCCTGAAATGGATGGGTTGGGAGTGGCTCAACTATTGCCCAATAAAGGAATCATTTTTTCTACGGCGTATAAAGAATATGCTGTAGAGGCATTTGATATTGATGCAATTGATTATTTGACAAAGCCTATTAAAAAAGAACGTTTACAAAAAGCGATTCACAAAGCAATGCGATTGTTGGATAAAGAGGAAAGAGTTGACTTTTTGACTGTTAATACCAATAAGGGAAAAGCGATCTTACAATTTGATTCGATTTTATTGGTTACTACTTCTGTAACAGATCCTCGTGATAAAGTTGTATGGTTGGATAATCAAACGCAATTGACAATTAAAAATATGTCGTTGGATAAATTGATAGAACAGTTACCTAAAAAGAAGTTTTGTCGTATTAATAAAAGTGAGATACTGGCTTTGCGCGCAGTTAATTTTTTCAGTTATGACGAAATTACAACAACATTGATGGGAGATAATAGTAAGCCTATTATGGTTACGCTGGGAGCTGCTTTTAAAACAGATTTTTTAGCAATGATGTAGTTTGTTACAAATTTTTCTTATTTCATTACAAAGGTATGGTTATTGACTGCATATTCTGTTTTTTGAAAGATAAAAAAACGGAAGTTTGCATTGTAATTAAATATTCGCAGAAATGGGGAAATATAAAAATACCTTGTTATATGTTACCTTAATAGGTAGTTGTTCGGCATTGATGTATTGGGTGGTAAAACAAGGAGCTTTATTAGAACATAATGTAGTAAAGGTAGTGTCTGACAAAAGTGTTTTTGAGAACTTTTATGAGACATTGCAACACAATTTACAAAATCCTTTGGCATTATTATTAGCACAAATTGTTACAATTGTAATTGTTGCACGTGCTTTTGGATGGTTTTGTAAAAAAATAGGACAACCTTCAGTAATTGGAGAAATTATAGCAGGTATTGCTTTAGGTCCTTCTTTCTTAGGAATGCACTTTCCGGAGTTTTCACATATGTTGTTTCCAAAAGAGTCTTTGGGGAACCTTAGTTTTCTGAGTCAAATCGGATTGATTCTGTTTATGTTTGTGATTGGAATGGAACTTGATTTGAAAGTACTGAAGAATAAAGCACATGATGCAGTATTAATTAGTCATTCCAGTATAATTATTCCTTTTGCCCTGGGAATGACATTGGCTTATTTTATTTTTACTTCTTTTGCTCCAGATGGGGTAGAGTTTCTTTCTTTTGGTTTGTTTTTAGGTATTTCTATGAGTATTACTGCGTTTCCAGTATTGGCGCGTATTGTTCAAGAAAGAGGATTACATAAAAGTCGTATAGGAACAATTGTAATTACGTGTGCAGCAGCAGATGATATTACAGCTTGGTGTTTGTTGGCCGCTGTTATTGCTATTGTACAGGCTGGTAGTTTTACCAGTTCACTATATATTATGGCATTAGCTGTTATTTATGTGATTGTGATGATGAAGATGGTGCGTCCTTTCTTGGCAAGAGTAGGAAGAGGTCAAACTGATAGTAAGGGAATGTCTAAATCATTTGTGGCTATTTTCTTATTGACTTTAATTGTTTCGTCATATTGTACTGAGGTAATTGGTATTCATGCGTTATTTGGGGCTTTTATGACAGGCGCTATTATGCCAGATAACGTGAAGTTTAGAGAAGTATTTGTAGAGAAAGTAGAAGATATAGCAGTGGTATTATTTTTACCTTTATTCTTTGTCTTTACTGGATTGCGTACAGAAATAGGATTGCTGAATGAGCCTTATTTGTGGAAAGTGACAGGGATGATTATTCTTGTAGCTACAGTAGGTAAGTTTATAGGAAGCGCCTTGACAGCGAAATATGTAGGAATCAGTTGGAAAGATAGTTTGACGATTGGAGCTTTGATGAATACAAGAGGACTGATGGAATTGATTGTTTTAAATATTGGTTTTGACCTTGGAGTATTGACAGGAGAGATATTTGCGATGATGGTAATTATGGCATTGGCAACTACGTTTATGACAGGACCATTATTGGATTTGATCAACTTTATCTTTGGAAAGGATAAGGGAGAAGAGATAGAAACTCCTGTAATTAGTAAAGCGAGTTATCAGATTTATATGTTTTTCGATGCATTTAGTAAACCGAAAGATTTGCTAAAGTTGGCTCATAGTTTTGTAGGACAAAATAAGTTGAATACGAATATTACAGCCATGCATTTGATGGATAGTACTGAAGTGAGTGCTTATGGGGCAGAGTTGTATGAAGAACAGATGTTTGAACCTATTATTCAAGAAGCACAAGAACTAAATCAGGAAGTACACACACTTTATAAGGTGTCAACAGATGTTGAAACTGATATCGTAGATATCATCAATGATGAAACGTGTGATTTGTTTTTAACCGAAATGGGATATTCTATTTATAGAGGGACAGTGCTTGGTAATATTTTAGGGTTTACGACTCGTATTATTAATCCGAATGTGTTGTTGAATAAAGTAACTGGAAAGGAGAAATTATTTGAACAATCTTTGTTTGATGTGCGCACTGAGCAGATATTAAATAGAAGTAAAGTACCTGTAGGTATTTTTATTAATAAGGATTTTGAAAAGATTGGTCATGTGATTTTACCTATATTTAGTAAAGCAGATTTGAATTTAATGAAGTTTGCTCAAAAGTGGATTACAAACGCAGATGCTCAGGTTACTATATTGGATGCTATGGGAGAAATAGAACAGAATATTGATTTTAAAGAGCAATTGCGCATGATTGAACAGTTTAAGCCTAATCATATTCGAGTGATAAAGAATCGTACAATACGCAAAGAGTTTATAGAGGAATATGATGTTATGCTGATTGGCTTGGAGAGCTGGAAGAAATTAGTTGAAAGTAGAAGTCGTTGGCTAAACTTTGCTCCTTCGATGTTAATTGTTAAGAATTAATTCAGAGACTATATTATAGAGGTTGAAAAGAGATAAAGCAGATGTTTTATCTCTTTTTTTGTTTTGGAAAAAGGGGAGAGAACAGGCATATTTACTCAGATTGGTGATTGTTGAGAAAAATATTTATTTTTTTACTGGTAGTAAGTTTCTTATTCTAAAGTGTTTAAAAAATAATGTTTATTTTTTTATAGAATAGTTTCTCAAAGAGTTTGCAAATATGACAATATACGCTATATTTGCACTCGCATTACAGAAGTAATGTAGCCCAAGAATGGCGAGGTAGCTCAGTCGGTTAGAGCGCAGGATTCATAACCCTGAGGTCACGGGTTCAACTCCCGTCTTCGCTACAAGGTAAAAGGACATAATCTAAAGATTATGTCCTTTTTTTATATTTTTAAATTCCATACGTAGTTTAGTTGATATAGTTTTTATCAAAACCATTCAAAAGTTATATGATTCAGTTATTTTACAATATTTTTGTTCATATATTATTTTTATGAATGTAATTCCCTCTACCAAACATATAAAAGTAGTTTCGAACTTTACAGATCTTATTAATACTCTTTTTAAAGGAGATAATAATGCGTTATGTTGGCAGCGTACACTTGGTGGTGATTTTAAGGAGATTGTGCAAAAACTAACGTTAAAAGAGAACATTACAGAGGTAACAATAGATGATCTTCTGGCCTTAGACTTATCTGAAAGTGGAGAAGAGGCAAGGAGTATAATTATTGAGGATTTGACTTTGCTAACTGATGCTGGAGCGATACCAAGCCTAAATTTGCTTAAGGAGTATGAGCGCGATGATGAATATAGCTTCATTTCTACAGATGTTTATTCTTTTCATGTAGATAGAGCTCCAATATGCTCGGATACTTTTTTGTGTACTTATTATGGTGCTGCAAGTGATATTGTAGCGAACGACGAAGTAGAACAAAAGATCTTAATTCCTGAAATTAGAGAACAGCTTCTTTGTGTTTTTGATGGTCCAGAAGACCAATTTGAGGATTTTTTAAAGGATAATTTTTTCGACTTACATTATCAATTGAAAGATAATGCTTATCCAGTCAATTTAGGAAATGGACATCTTTGGCGATTAGCAGTTGATGCACCACAGCAGACTGTATTGCCATGTGTACACCGTGCTCCAAAAGAAAATAAAGGAGAATACAGATTAATGCTGATTTGTTAGTATTTAGGTGGTTGATATATAATGCAGATTATTCTTTAGTTTATCTGTATATAGAATAAGTGTGTTTGTTTAAATATATTATAAAGGAGTATTAGGTGTGTTATAAAACCTAATTTACTCCTTTTTCTTTGTATAGTACATTGTATTGAATTAGAACCTAAGCAGAGTAGTTTGATGTTTAAAATATACAATTGAAACTAAGAATTTAATTTGTTTATAAAATATGCATATAGGTTTTCTTATGAAGTAAGAGGTTGATTTTTTAATAATGAATGTATAGTTTTTATTGAATATAGTTTTGTTTTGTTTGTTTTTTACTGTTTATGGTGTTTTTTGATTTGTAAATTATGTATATTTGGTATTAATGTTATGTTAATTTTAAGTATATGAAAAAGATATTACTTGTTGTATTTTTTGTTATTTCGTGTAGTTTTATACTATTTGCTATTAATAGGGGTGGAACTGTAGAAATAGGTCAGATGTTTGTAGTAAAAGAGACTGCTGTACAAAAAGACAAAAATAAAGGAGGAAATAAAATAAAGGCAAGTAGTTCTACATGTACTCCTTTTAGTTTACCATTTAACGAAAATGTTTCACCACCCTATACGACTACAAATTGTTGGACAATTTATGATTTAAACAAAAATGGAACAGCAACAAGAGGAACGTGGTTTATAAATTATGATCAAGCTAATATTGGCATCAATACTATTAGTAAGAATGAAGATGATTGGTTGGTTTCTCCACCCTTAATGAGTACAGGTAAGTATGTTATTGTAGAATTGAAATCAAGTAAATCAATACAAGCTGAGGAACAAAGCAATTTTCAGATTTATTTATCTACAACAGGAAATCAGCCTCAAGACTTTAAATCAGTTCCAAATAATTACAAAATATTTTTAGAGAAAGATAGATATATTAAGCAATATTCTTTTTTCGTTCCAAGTGGGGCATTTTATTTTGGTTTACACACTAATAAGGGGAAAAATTTTGGAGCTTATTTTGATTATGTAATAGTTAGGGAAGTAGATTGTACTGAAACTGTAAATGCTTCTGTTAAGGGAATTCATCAAAATCAGGTTTTACTTAACATAGAGGATAATATTAGTTCTTCTTGGGACTATGTAATTCAGGAAAAAGGAGGGAATCAACCTACAATAAAGCAAGCAACAACAAATACTTTATCTAATGTCTTACATACAGATGTAAAGGGTGACTTATTTAAAAGTGATACAGAGTATGAATTATATATCAGAGGAAACTGTGTAAATGGTAAGAATGGAGCTTGGAACGGACCTATTGTCTTTAGAACACAATGTTCTCCTATCTCATCTTTTCCTTTTTTAGAATCATTTGATAAGTCATCATTGTCAGTTTCTTGTTGGCAGTTAGATTCTTCTTTGAATTCAAGAGAAGGTGGTTGGGTACTTAATGATCATGTTGGAATAGGTAATACTTCTGCTGCTGCTTTTCAATTTAGTAATCGAGAGAATTTTAGACCTTTAGTTTCTCCTGTATTTGATTTTGGCACAGATTCTAATAGTATTTATGAGTTGTCTTTTTATTTTAAATCAAAACAAGAAAACCCTTATAAATTGTATATGTCAACTGATGGAATTGAATATGTAGAGGTTGTGGGGGCAACTAAAGAGAAGCAAGACAAAGAATATAAAAAAGAAACTTACTTTTTAAAGAAGGTCAGTGGATTGGTAAATTTTGCTTGGAAGGTTGATAATACAATCTTTCAAGATATCAGTATTGATGATGTAAAGATTGAAAAGATTGATTGTATAGGAATTTCTATTGATGATATAAAAGTTAAAACTTTGACATCATCATCTGTAGATGTTGAATGGAAAGATTTGAATAATCAAAGTTGGGAATATTATGTGCAGATGGCAGGAGGTAAGATGCTTCAAACAACTATAGGAATATCTACTAATACAAAGAATGTTGTTATAAGTACAGAAAACAGTACAGGAAATAATTTGCTGCCTAATACAATGTATGATTTTTATGTGCGTACAAAATGTAGTAATGGAGCATTAGGAGCGTGGAATGGACCTGTAAGATTTAAAACGTATTGCGATGCAGTACCACTGCCTTTTTGGGAAGGATTTAATACAGATTCTCCAACATTAGATTGTTGGAAATATAGTGAAGATGTAATAGGAGATCCTAAATTAATAGATTTATCTACTATTCATAAGTATGAAGGGACACATGGTTTGGAATTATATACTTATTCACAAAATACAAATTTTATATCACCTTCTTTTTATTTAGATTCTAAAAAAATCTATCGATTGAAGTATCATTATAAAAACACACGTGTTTACCCCGCTAGTGTAAATCGGTTTCTTGGTAATCTTCCTTATGGAAGATATAGTGTTAGGATTTCTAATCAAGGAATAAAAGAATCTAACTTTACTAAAGTTTTACAATTAAATAGTAAAGCAATATCAGCAGAATGGAAACCAGAAGTAATCGTTTTTACAGGTATTGAAGGAAAGGCTAATATAGGGTGGTTTATAGAAGATGAGAAAATTTCTTTGGCATTTGATAATGTTTTTTTGGAAGAATTACCATGTGCTGAACCTTTTGATCTTTTTGTAGAAAATATGAAGCATGATTCATTTTCATTTGGTTGGAAAGATGAGATTGCAACGAAGTGGGAGTATATTGTCCAGGCTAAAGGTGGAGGTATACCACAAAAAAATGGATTAGTGACAAATTTAAAAATAAATAGGATTACCAAGGATGATAAAGGAAATTTAATTACACCATTTACAGAATATGAATTATATGTGCGTAGTAATTGTGGAGGAAAGAATTATGGTAATTGGATTGGTCCTTATAATATTCGTACAGCTTGTAATGTTTTGCAGATTCCTTTTTGGGAAGGATTTAATGAAGAAGATTCGCCAACTTTGACTTGTTGGAAAATTTATAGTAATAGAGTGGATACAGACTTAGTTGATAATTATCAATCTTTTTGGAAAAGTATAAATATGAATATGTTTATAAGTACAAGTTCGGAATGGATTTTTAGTCATGAGGGAACAGGTTTCTTAAGTTATATTGTTAGTAAAAATAGAAGTATAGGAGAAACTGATAATTGGTTATTTTCTCCAACGTTTAATTTTGAGAAAGGGAAAGTATACCGATTAAAATTTCACTATTCTTTCAATAGTAATTATTATAATCCTAATAAAGATTATACGACATTAGAATTAAGTGTTAAAGCCTCAAATAATGGAATATTACCTACTGCATTTACGAAAGAGGTTATAAAAAAACAACTTTATACTGCTTCTCAATTAGATTATTTTAATTCAAGTTATGTCTATGATCGCTATGAAGAAATGGAATATCAATTTAAAAAGGCATTTATATCAAATTTAGTTGGAGAAGTAAATATTGGCTGGCATATTACAAACGAAATTACAGGAAATACTTATACATATTTTCTATTGGATAATGTATTTGTAGAAGAGGTTGTGAACTGTCCTGAACCTTATGATATAAAGATAGATAGCTTGGAAAAAGAGCAAGTTACAATTTCTTGGAAAGATGATTATGATTCTACCGGGTGGGAGTATTATTTACAAGAAGCTGGTGATAATTCAAAGGTGATAAAAGGAATTTCGACAAAATCTAAAGTAAATGTTGTTACAACAGATTATTTAGGTAATAAATTAAAATCTAACACAACTTATAACGTCTATGTACGTACTAAATGTTTAAATGGAGAGTATAGTATATGGTCAGAATCTACATCTTTTGTAACGGCATGTAATGTATACACAGCACCCTTTTTTGAGGGGTTCAATAAAGGTAGTTTGCAGTACTTATGTTGGTCAATACTTGATTTCAAAGGAAACGAAACGAGCATATCTTTTCCGTGGAGGTTTACTGATTACGATGTTTATGAAGGAGATCAAGCTATTCGTTTTGTAAATACAGTTAATACAGAAGAAGAAGAGAATAATCGAGAATTTTATCTTATTTCTCCAAAAATTAAGTTAAGAGCAGGAAAGTACATTTTAAAATATCAATATCGAAACGTTGATAAAAAATATGAAGAAAATGAACATAGAGTAGCTCTGTCAAGTTCTGGAATAAGTAAGACTGATTTTCAAACTATTATTGTAGCTCCAATCAAGGAAAAAACAAGTAATTTTAAGGAAGTTGTTCGTTTTTTTGATATCGCCAAAGATAGTGATATAAATATGGCATGGGTTTCTAATGTTTTACATACTGATTATTCGAATTTAATAATTGACGATATTCGAATTGAAAAGGTGGAGAACTGTGCTGAACCTTATAATATTAGAATAACAAATTTGTCAACTAATAGTGTAACAATAGCTTGGGATCAGATTGATAATGCTACTTCTTGGGAAGTATCTGTTTTTGAAAGAGGAAAGAGTGTTACATCAACTCCTATAAATACTATAAATGTTTCAGGAGCTCCTGTAACAACCATTACAGGACTGATATCAAATAAAGCCTATACAATATATATACGAACAAAATGTACGGATGGTACTTCTAAAAGTAATTGGTCTTCTCCGTTTACAATAAGTACTATTAATCAACTAAATGACGAATGCTTCAATGCTGTTAATATTCCTATAAATAATGGAGCTGGCTATGATTGTTATAAAAAAGTAGAAGGAACTTTGGTAGGTACTACTTTAACAACTAAACCACCTTTACCAAGTTGTAATAGATTTTTTAAAAATGATATATGGTTTGAGTTTACAGCAACAAGTGCAGAATTGTTATTAAATCTTCTTGATTTCGAAAGTAAAGTGCCAGATGCTTTAGAGTTAGAGTTTGCTTTATATGATCAACCTTGTAATAATATTACTTTTGATGCTGTAGAATGCTTTTCACTGAGTAAAATAAATACAATACATAGATTAAAAGATTTGATACCAAATAAAAAGTATTACTTGAGAGTCGGTTCTGAAAAGGAAGAAAAAGATGTGTTTTTTAGCTTGTGTTTAACTATACCAAAATATTTGTATGCAACAAATAACCGAACAGTAGAAAATTTGGTAAAAGAGATTTTATTGAATAAAAACTGCGGGTTAGTATCCAATGTAACAAGTAAAACAGGTACTGATTATGGTTCTGATAATGGTATTGGACATTTCTCTGTTAATTCTCCTTATTTTTCTTTTAAAGAAGGTGTAATGTTGGCTACAAATGGAATACAGTATGCAAAAGGTCCTTCTGAGCAAGAACAAGGATCATGGCAAATTGTTTGGCCTGGCGATGAGGATTTAAAAGCTCTATTCAAGAAGTATTATTATTATGATGTGGATGATAATTCGAATGCGGGTTATCATACAATTAATAATTCTTCAATAATAGAGTTTGATTTTATTCCTTTATCTAATTCTATATCGTTTGATTTTCTTATGACTTCCAATGATTATTACAGTTTTGGAGGTGATGGTGGTAGTTTTTGGGGGGAATATGATGTAATTGGTTTTTTTCTAACTGATAAGAAAACAGAAGATACAAAAAATATAGCTGTTGTGCCTGGAACATCTGTTCCAATATTTTCTGGTACAATTACGCCAGAACAGTATTTTTATGGTAACAGAAGAGGAGGACCTAAGGAATTTAGAAAATATTTTGATAATTTTTTTGTAGATAAAGAGAAAATACCCACATTGGAAAAAAATGGTTCTATATATGATAAAAGTTTTAGATCCTTTTTACCAAAAGAATGGAATAGTGTGAATTATAGAGGAGTTATGAAATCAATGCGTGCAAAATCAACAGTTGTTCCTGGTAGAAAGTATCATTTAAAATTAGCTATTGGAAATTATGGAATAGGTGGTCATTCAGCAGTATTTTTTAATAAAGGAAGTTTGGATATAACAAGTTTTAGTTTAGGTGATGATTTGCTTATTGAAACGAATACTGCTTTGTGTGCAAATGAAACACATACTATAGAATCTCACTTAACTGATGATAAGACTAAAGTCGATATAAAATGGTATAAAGATGATGAAGAGTTGATAGGAGAGCATGAACCTAATCTGATAGTAAAAGAAGCAGGTGTATATAAAATAGTTGCTAAATTTTTGGAGTATGATTGTGAATCTAAAGGGGAATTGAAGGTAGAAGTATATCCTTTAATAAGTAGCATAGTAAAACAACCAAAAGAGATATCTGCTTGTAAAAACACGATACAGCCAACAGGCATAGATTTAACACCAGCTGTAAATGTTATGTTTGAAAATACGGGATTAACTGATTATGATTATATCATTACTTATTATGAAGATGCAAATGGGACAAAGCAAATAAAAGACCCTAAAAATTATATAACGGATCAAAGAGAGAATAAAAAGATTTATCTTTTATTTAAAGATCCAAATACTTCATGTATAGAAAGGTTTGAGTTTAATCTTTCTTTTGTTGAAGGAGAAAAACCAAAAGCAAGAGAAACAGTAAATGTTTGTAATAGTTATATTCTACCTAAAATAGAAGCTAATCAAGCATACTTTACTGAATCTGGAGGTAAAGGAGTAAGGTATAAAGAAGGAGATGTATTGGGCATTGGAAAATATGATATGTATGTATTGCAAGATAATGGTAATAATTGCTATGAAGAAATAATGTTTAAAATTGAAGTAGGTAAAACGCCTGAATTGCAAATTATAGAAGATATAGTTTTAAGTTGTGAATTGTATACTATTCCAGTTGCTTGGCCTCATAATAAGTTTTATATAGAGAAAAATGGAAAAAGAGAAGAAATTGTAACAGGTACTTCTATTATTAAGAATAACACGAAAGTTTATGTTGTAGCAATTTCACCTAATGGTGCTTGTATAGATGAAACAAGTTTTGTAGTTAAATATGAAGATTGTCCAATACCTAAAGGAATTTCTCCAAATGGAGATGGAATGAATGATGTTTTTGATTTAACTCTACATGGAGTGACAAGTATTAAAGTATTTAATCGTTTAGGAACAGAAGTATATTCTTTTGTTGGAAATTATACCAATCAATGGGATGGTAAAGATAAAAAAGGAAAAGCTCTTCCATCAGGTACATATTATTATGTTATTCAATCATTTGATAAAGCAAGGACTGGGTGGGTAGAAATTAGTAAATAAAATTAGTAGTAGATAGAACTTAAGAAAGCAGTAATGACATCAGTTATTACTGCTTTTTTGTTAAGAATAAGATAAAATAAACCTTTTGTGTGAATTAAAGTTAGTGTAATAATAGTTTTATTATTTTTAATGAATATAAATAGTAGCCATGTATTATTATGTATTCTTAGGCATGTAAGTTTGTTTTATATGTTTATGATATTATAACTAATTGTTATACTATGTTTTGTTTTTTTGTCAGCAAGTTTACTTTTTTATATTTGCTATTGTTTAATTTGATTCTAAATAAAAACAAAAGAGTAAATGATAAGAATAGTATTAATTCTTATACTGATTATAGTTTCTTTTATTTCTGTTTTTGTTGGTGTTAAGGATATCTCTATATTCGATATACATCGCCTAACTCAGGATGAAATGTTAGTTATATTAGTAAGTAGGTTACCTCGAATGATTTCTGTGTTGATTGCTGGTATTGGAATGAGTATTTGTGGATTGATTGTACAACAGATTTCAATGAATAAATTCGTTTCACCTACTACGATGGGAACGCTTGACGCTTGTAAGATGGGGATATTGTTTAGCATGATATTATTTCCAGGAGGAGGAATGATGTATAAGATGATCATATCGTTTGGTATTGCTTTACTTGCGAGTGTTATCTTTTTAAAGATTTCGAGTAAGATTAAAATGCGCAATATTATTTTTATCCCATTAGTGGGGATAGTGTTTGGTAATATTCTAAATGCGATATCTACTTTCTTTGCCTATAAGTCAAATCTTGTACAGAATATGGAAGGATGGCTTATTGGTGACTTTTCATCTATTATTAAAGGGAACTATGAGATCCTATACTTAGGAGTGCCTATTGTAATACTTAGTTATCTATATGCTAATAAATTTACTATAGTGGGTCTAGGAGAGGATACAGCCAGCAGTTTAGGGTTAAACCATAAGAGAATAACCTATTTAGGACTTGTATTCGTATCTATTACATCTACGGTAGTGGTACTTACGGCAGGTGTTATTACTTTCTTAGGGCTTATTATTCCCAATATAGTTAGTTTGATGTTTGGGGATAATCTTAAGAAGACAATCAGTTATACTGCTCTGATTGGAGCTATATTCTTGATGATCTGCGATATTATCAGTAGATTATTAATTGCTCCTTATGAGATACCTATAGGGTTAACGGTTAGTATAATTGGAGGAATGATATTCTTAATATTAATATTTAAACGTGCCAAAAATGTATAAGAATAAAGCGATTACAGTTTTAGCAGTTATATTGATATTATTTATTGCTATTTATATGTTCACTTTTACAGGAACAAAGTTGGATTATGTACTGCCAAGACGAGGATATAAAGTAGCAGCGATGATCCTAATTTCTTTTGCTATAGGGTATTCATCTATCATATTTCAGACTATTTCTGCCAATAGAATATTGACACCTTCTATTATGGGATTTGACTCATTCTATTTGTTATTACAGTCTTTATTGGTATTTGCTTATGGGGATAAAACCTTTCAAATACTGACATCAGAGAAGAACTTTGCTATCTCTGTTGTGCTGATGTTAGGCTTCTCGTTAGTGATGTATTACGCTGTGTTTAAGCGAGAGAGTAAGAGTATGTACTTGCTGTTATTAGTAGGGTTGTTGATGGGAACTTTATTTAGAAGCTTCTCTTCATTTATCAGTATGTTGATAGACCCTAACGAATTCTTGATGATACAGTCAGCTATGTTTGCGTCATTTGATAAGATTAATCTAAACTTATTAGGTATATCAGCAGTGTTACTTATCGTATCGATGATAGCTGGTGCAAGATATTTTAGACAGTTAGATGTTCTAAGCCTTGGGAGGGAGAATGCCATAAGTTTAGGTGTAGATTATCACAAGGTGATTAAGGCTAACTTACTTATCATATCTGTTATGGTGGCTATTTCTACAGCATTAGTAGGGCCTATAACTTTCTTAGGAATATTAGTGGCTAACTTGACGTATGAGTTAGTAAAGAGTAGTAAGCATAGTTATATGGTATTAGCTTGTTGTTTGTTGACATCTGTAACAGTGATAGGTGGGCAGTATTTAGTAGAACACTTGTTTAACATGAGTACTACTATTAGCATTATTATAAACTTCGTAGGAGGGGTGTATTTTATTTATTTATTATTAAAAAGCAACAAAGGATGATAGAGGTAAAGAACGTATCGAAGATGTATGGGGAGAAGATGATCTTAAATGATGTGTCAGTTTCTTTTCCTAAAGGTAAAATAACTTGTCTAGTGGGAGGTAATGGTACGGGTAAGAGTACATTGTTGTCAATCATTAGCCGTTTAGTGACTAAAGATTCTGGACTTATTAATCTTTTAGATAAAGACATAGTAAACTTTAAGAATAGAGATTTTGCTAAACGATTGTCTATACTAAAGCAGGCTAATCATCCTAATGTGCGACTGACAGTAAAAGAGCTGGTGGAGTTTGGACGTTTTCCTCATTCACAAGGGAGAATGAACGCTCTAGATAAAGAGAAAGTATTAGAGAGTATTGCTTTTATGGGGCTTGCAGATATACAAGATCAATATATAGATGAATTAAGTGGAGGACAACGTCAACGTACTTTTTTGGCTATGGTATTAGCTCAGGATACAGAGTATATCTTATTAGATGAGCCTCTAAATAATTTAGATATGAAACACTCTGTTGAGATAATGAAGATACTTCGCGTCTTGGCAGATGACTATGGAAAGACCATAATTATTGTAGTGCACGACATTAATTATGCTTCTTCGTATGCAGATTACATTGCCGCAGTTAAGGATCATAAGATAATCCATTTCGGACTGACTGATGATATTATTAGAGAAGATATCATGAAGGAAGTCTTTGATATAGATATGATGATCGTAGATAACTGCAATAATAAAGTGTGCATATACTTTAAATAATTTTAACTAATCGAGTTGTTATGAGTAAATTTTTAATAAGCTGTATCGCAGCTTCAGCTTTAATTTTAACCTCTTGTAAAGAGACAAAGACAGAAACTACAGATGAGAATGTAGCTAAGGTATCAGTAGAGCATTTATCAGGATCTACTGAAGTAAATGTAAACCCAAAAAATACAGTAGTACTTACTTATGGTATTATGGATTCTTTTGATGATTTAGGTATAGAGTTTAAAGGAGCTCCTAAAGGAAATATTCCAGCTTATTTATCAAAATATGCAGATGATGCTAATATCACTGATGTAGGTGGTATCAAAGAACCTAATATGGAAAAGGTTAATGCTATAGAACCAGAACTTATCATTATCTCTGCTCGTACTGCATCTATGTATGACGAGTTTAGTAAAATAGCTCCTACAATTAACTTAGATATCGATACTAAAGACTATATGAATTCTTTTAAAGCGAATCAACGTACTATTGGTAAGTTATTCGGTAAAGAGGAATTAGTAGAGAAAGAGCTAAAAGATATAGACGGTCGCTTAGCTAGAATTAACGATAAAACTTCTAAATCAGAGAAAACAGGCTTGGTTGTTCTGGCTAATGAAGGTCGCTTAAGTGCTTATGGCAAAGGTTCTCGCTTTGGTATTATTCACGATGTTTTTGGAGTAAAACCAGCAGATAAGAACATAGAAGTTTCTACACATGGACAGGCTATCTCTAATGAGTTTATTAAAGAGTTAAACCCAGATTATATCTTTGTTATCGATAGAGGTGCTGCTATTAAGAGAGCAAGCATGGGTAAAGAAGAATTTGCTAATGCATTAGTGAAACAAACTAATGCTTATAAAAATGATAAAATCATCTTCTTAAACCCAGAAGTATGGTACTTATCAGGAGGAGGACTGAAGTCTATCAAAATGATGTTAGACGAAGTAGAGCAAGCAATTGCTGAATAATCTAAAATTTTTATTTCATAGTAAAAGCTATCTGAGAAGATGGCTTTTATTGTTTTAACCTAAAATGCATAACAGATTCATTGATAAAATTAAATTATATTAAATACCTTTAAGCTTGATAAATATATAGTTATAACAATTGATAGTAAAACATAGTTTTGGAACAGAATAATCAGTATTGGAAAGACTTTAGTAACTTCATTGGAGGAGAATTTCATGAAGCAGCCTATTGGTATTCAGCAAAAACAGTTATTAACTACAATGGTTTTTATATAGCTTTTGATGGATTTGGAGAATCTAAAAAGGTATATTGTAGATTTTCTTATGGTGAGAAAATAGCATTGAGAATAGATAAGAAAAGTTTTATCAATAAACTTATTAACCTATTTATTAGTAGACAGAAGACAAATGATAAACGTTTTGATAAACAGTATTTAGTACATTCTCCTAATCCAGGTATAACAAGCATCCTAAATTTCTTAGTTAGAAGAATGTATATAGATCTGGATATAGCAGGACTTTTTATAAGTACAGATAAAGCAGGATCAAGCGAGGAGGTACTATTTGATAATAATTATGAATTGATAATTTACACTAAAGGAGTAAGGTTTGATTATGAATATCTTAAAGAAGTTTTGGTACTGTTTAAGCATTTAGTGGATAATCTATCAAGTAGATATAATATCACACCAGTTAATTTAGAATAAGTATTTGTATGAAAAGTGTCGTTATATATAGTTGGGTAGAAGGCTTTAAAAAAGTGTCTTTTACAAAGTGGCAAGTAGAAGTATTAGGAATGTCTTTGTAACAAGCAAAGTCTAATACAGATGCAATTTTAGATGATGTAGAAGTTATTATAGAAATAGAAGACTCTATTTTATAGGAACAGTTCGTCTCAAGATTAAACGATATTGGAGTTGTTTACAGAGTTAATAACTAACTATTGGATATATCCTATTATGGATGCGATAGTAGAGCTATGTCTATTACTTTTTTATAGAAGATTCTAAAATCTGTGTGATTATATTTAAGGCGCATAGCTTTTAATACATCAGAGGCGTCAAGACTACACCATTCCCAAAGTGTTGTATCAAAGTTATACTTTAGCATCTGTATTTCAACTTCATCTCTTAATTGGTTTATCTGTTTTGGTGTTAAACCATATTTTACTAATAATCGAGTTACCCTTTTATTACCCTCTTCTGTAAATTCAGTATCTAAAAAGGGCTCTAATATTAAATCCCATATTGCTGGTCGTAGGACAATCTTTATTTTGTTTTTAGAGGCAAAATGAATTAAAGCTTCTTTATGTTTTATTGAGATAAAGATTAGTTCATTTTTAATTCTAATAGTCATCGGTCGAGCATCGTAATCAAAGTCTACAATGTCCTCTTTTTTAATTAATGTTTGGTTATAAGCAATAGAGGGCTCAAAAGGATAATCTTTTACTTGAATAAAGCCTTCTCCTATAAAACATGTACCTAAAGAAACAAGTAGTTGCTTTAATTCTTCTTTTGGGGTACTAAACATTGTCCATTTCTCTTTCATAATAATGTTTTATAGATTGATTATTATATGCTGTATAATCTCTTCAATTTCTCTTGATTTGTTTATAGTCATAAAATGACCTCCTTTATTAATACAGTAATCTGCTTTTGTATAGCTGATAGGAAGTATTCTATCTGAGTTACCATGAATATGAATAGTATTGATAGGTTCAACAGTATTGTTCCAGTTAATAATTTCATTGATAGCCCATTTCAAGAATACAGGGTTTGTGTCATGTAGAATACTTTTTAATAATAATTTTTCTTGTTGTGTTTGTACTCCAAAAAACCAATTAGTTATGTAATTATTGGCTTTTAATAATTTGCCAGGAACAATCTTGTTTAATCCTATTTTTCCTATAATCCTAAAGTATAAAGGAAGTTCATATTGATTTTTTGCAGAAGCAATTAAGATTACTTTCTTAGTTTCAATAATCTTAGCTATTTCCATAGCTACCATTCCTCCAAATGATAGACCTATTAGTATTGACTCTTTGTGTTGTATATTATTAGCCAAACGTTTTGCATAGGCAGATAGACTTTCTTCTTTAGTTGAAGGTATCCAATCAATATATTCCACGTCAAGTCCATCAAACTTAAAGTTATTAAAAACACGTTTATCAACTCCTAAACCACTAAGAATATATACTTTTTTCATTTGTAACTTGATGATTAAACAACATCATTTTCAATATTATACTTACATAAAGCAATTTGTTTTTTCATTGCTTTAAGTTCCTTCATTTTTTCATCTATTTGCTTTAGTTTTAGATTTAATACTTCAAGCTTTGCTTTTTTGGTAAATTGCTTTTCATACCAAGCGTCTATTACTTCCTTAATTTCAGATAAAGTAAACCCTACAGCTTTAGCCATTTGTATAAAACGAAGCTTATCTACTACGTCATCTCCGTAATAAGCATAGTTATTAGTGGTTACTTCTTCTTTGGTAGTACTTCTAAATAAACCTGTCTTCTCGTAGAATCGAATGGTAGGTATAGGTACTCCTGTTTCTTTAGAAAGTTGACTGATTAGCTTCATTGTGTTAAAGTATATTTAAAAAGCAAAGTGTGAACTATACTTCATAGTTGTATAGTGTAAAAATACTATTTAGTTTTACATCTATCAAATGAAAATAAGTAATATTTAATATCTTAATAAGATGAGTACAGTATCATTAAATAACGAATTAATAGGTTTATTACCAGGGTTTAGAAGTCAGTATATAGAGGTAAATGAAACGCAAATACATTATGTAATGGGAGGCCAAGGAGAACCTTTAGTATTAATACCAGGATATCCAGAAACTTGGTGGGCTTATCACAAAGTAATACCTGCTTTAGCAGAAAAGTACTGTGTGATAGTTGTAGAAATGCGAGGAATGGGTAATTCTGCCAAGCCTACATCTGGTTATGAGAAAAGGAATATGGCAAAGGATGTTTATGAGTTGGTTCAGAAGTTAGGTTTTGACACGGTTTCTATTGGAGGACACGATATAGGAGCACATGTAGCTTTTAGTTTTGCAAGTAACTATCCAGAAGTGACTACTAAGCTGATTATGTTAGATACCCCTCATCCTGATGCAGGAATGTATCAATTGCCTATGCTTCCTATCTTAGGAGGGAAATATACTTATCCTTGGTGGCTTGCTTTTAATCAGGTTAAAGATTTGCCAGAGCAATTACTGGAGGGGCGTATGGACTTAGTTATTAATTGGTTGTTCGATCATTTAGTTTACAATAAGGAGAGTATTACTGATTTTGATAAACAAGTATATGCTACTGCTTACAATAGCAAAGAAGCTATTCGTGTTTCTAATGCGTGGTATCAAGCTTTTCCTCAAGACATAGAAGATAGTAAAAGTTATGGTAAGCTTACAATACCTGTATTAGGGATAGGAGGCAGTGGTTATGAAATACTAAAGATGTCTTTACCTCATACTACAAGTAATCTAACATTGAAAGAAGTAAAAGAATGTGGACACTTCCTGTTAGCTGAAAAACCAGAAGTAGTGAGCAAAGAAATAATCCATTTCTTAGAAACGGTATAAAGATATCTGTTTTATAAGTTATCTTTGATTAGTTATATATAGCCTATGAACACAATAACCTCTGTATTTAGCACACAAAAGTCTTATTTTGATAGTAATGCTACCAAAGATATTTCTTTTCGTATAGAGCAGTTAAAGAAGCTTAAACAAGTGTTGCAAGCAAATGAGCAGCTATTAGAAGAGGCAATATACCACGACTTTGGTAAATCTGCTTTTGAAACTTATCTTACAGAGTTGTCTATTGTGTACACAGAAATTAACTATTATATCAAGAGTATAAAGAAATTAAGTAAGCGAAAACGCGTTTCTGTAGGCTTAGCTAACTTCCCTGCTAAGGGATATATTATGCCGGAACCATTAGGCGTTACTTTAATAATAGGTGCTTGGAATTATCCGTATCAGCTTTCTTTATTACCTGCCTTAACCGCAATGGCAGCAGGCAATACAGTGATTATAAAACCAAGTGAGCTACCTATGCGTACTTCTCAAGTATTAGCCGAATTAATAAATGAAAACTTTGACAAGGAATATCTTTATGTAGTAGAAGGTGGAATAGAAGAAACTACTGAATTGTTGTCATTACCTTTTGATAAGATATTCTTTACGGGGAGTACCACTATAGGGAAGATTGTTTATGAGGCGGCTGCTAAAAACTTAGTACCTGTTACCTTAGAGTTAGGAGGAAAGAGCCCTGCGATTATTCTGAAAGGTTGTGATATTCCGATGACTGCCAAACGTCTCGTATGGGCTAAACTATTAAATGCAGGTCAAACTTGCGTTGCTCCTGATTACGTCTTAGTTGATGCTTCTATAAAAGAGGAGTTGATAAAGTACCTAAAGATTGAGATGGATGATTATCCACAACAAACAGATAACTTACCCTCACACTATTTGCAAATTATAAATACTAAGAACTTTGATCGATTAGTGAACTTAATTGATATAGCTAAGGTATGCTATGGAGGTAATACAGATAGAGATAAACACTTTATTAGCCCAACTATATTAGATGAGATTATTTGGGAAGATGAGATTATGCAAGAAGAAATATTTGGGCCATTATTGCCTGTACTTAGTTTTGAGTCTTTAGATGAGGTTATTGTACAGATTAAGAGACGGCCTAAACCTTTAGCCTGTTATATCTATGGAAAGGATAAGATGATAATTGATAAAATACTTCGAGAGGTTTCTTTTGGAGGTGGTGCAGTCAATGATAGTTTGATGCATTTAAGCACTAATACGCTACCTTTTGGTGGAGTAGGAGCAAGTGGTATAGGAAACTATCATGGTAAGTATGGTTTTGAGACATTCTCTCATTACAAGAGTATATTGTACAAACCTTTTTGGTTCGAATCGAGTATAAAATATCCTCCTTACACTAAACAGAAAGAGGGATGGTTGAGGAGATTTTTTAAATAAGTAAATTCTTTTACTTTTGTTAAAAGAAAGAAATGAATCAAGAAAAAGAAATTATTATACCATTAAGTAAAGCAAAGATGGCATTGTTAATGTTTGCTTGTTTTGTATTTGTCGCATTAGGTGTTTGTTTTGTATTTGCTCCTCCTCAAGGAAATCATGCTATTTATAATAACCCTTATATTTTATTTGTTATAGGTATAGCAAGTATCATACTCTTTACATTCTTTGCTATCTTGTATATTAAAAAAATGTTTGATCCAAAACCAGGATTAATCATTAATAATCAAGGAATATGGGATAATGCAACTGCTGTTTCTGCAGGGTTAATACCTTGGAAAGATATCCTTAGCATAGAAGAGGTAGAAGCTTATTCTCAAAAGTTTATCCTTGTTGTAGTAAGTAATCCAGAAGAGTATTTAAATAAAGTAACAAACTCTTTTAAACGAAAGGCAATAGAAGCAAATTTTAAGCAGTATGGTACTCCTATTAGTATTTCTGCAAATGGATTAAAAATTAGTAAAAATCAATTGATTAAACTTTTGATTGAGCAAAGTAAAAAGTATAAGGAACAATAGATAAAGCTCCCTTTAATAAAGTAATATTAAAGAGAGTTTTTTTTGTAAATTACTTTAATAATTCTTTGTGTTTCATTAAATAAGCTAAGGCATCTGCAACCGCTTGTTCAGTTGGTTTAGGATTGAAATCTAATTCTCTTCTTGATTTAGAAATATCAAAGTCTTGTTGTAAACCAGAAAACATAGCGATGTCTTTTGTAGTTAATACAGGAGGTTTGCCACTTACTTTAGCCATAAATTCCATTAACCCTGCTATTGTATAAAGCATACATTTAGGAACAGCATTAGGTACTTTAAGTTTTAGTTCAGGATAGAGTTGTTGAGTTAGTTTAGTCGTATCCGTTATGGTCATACACTTTTCATTTGCTAAGATATAGCGCTGTCCATTTCTGCCTTTTAGAGCGGCTTGATAACATCCCATGGCTACATCTTTTACATCTACCCAATTTAGTGTAATCATTGTATCAATTGGAATTTGCTTATTAATGATAAGCTTAAGAACCCCATAAGATACGTTTAAAGAAAGAAAAGATTCACTACCTATCATTGCTCCAGGCATAACAGAAACAAGCTCTATACCAAGTTTATTTGCTAATTCAAACGCAAGTTGTTCTCCATCATTTTTAGAGTTATAGTACATATCTCTGCGGTCAGGATTATAGCCATTGCTCTCTCGGGTAGGGATATGGGTGTAATCTAACGCTGCAATAGAACTAACATATACAATGCGTTTTACACCAGCCTCAGCAGCTGCTTCTATTGTGTTTTTGGTTCCTTGCATATTCACGTCATAGATTTCTTTTTTAGGATCTTTTGCCCATAATTTAAAAGAAGCACCTACAGCATAGAAAGTATGAACACCTTGTAATGCTTTTACAAAAGAACTTTTATCTATAATATCAGCTTGTACCACTTCACAGTCTAAACCTTTAAAAGGCTCTGTGTTGTTTATGTTACGTACTGTTGCTCTAACAGGTATTCCCTCTTTAAGTAACAGTCTTACCAAGTTATTCCCAAGATGTCCATTGGCTCCTGATACAAGAGCTAAGTTTGTTGTCTCCATATTTAATTAATTGTTTTGTAAGACAAATGTCTATAACGAATGAATCAATCCACTTCACAAATGTTACTTAATAGAATTTAGTAGTACGAAAATTTGTAATTGTTAGAATTAATTTCTTAATAACACAATTAAGATTTAAATTATCAAGGGTAGTTAGAGGAAGGAGGATTAAAAATGATAAATAGGATACTGTGTAAAATGAATTATTTTGTTTGTATTGTTTGAAAATCAATCTATTGTTTTGCAATTAAAATAGTTTAATTGTGTTAAAATTGATAAATTTGTTATTATAAATTTGAAAATATGAAAAAAGTAATATTTTTTGCATTGTGTGTTTTTATTTCTATACAAGTGCAAGCACAAAAATCAGTTCGTATAAGTTATGATCTGAAACCAGGAATGAGTTTTGATATTTCTAAAACAAGTAAAGAGACTACTGTTATTAATTTAACAGGTGATGAGAAAATGATTAATCAGGCTAAAAAAGAAGGAGCTCAATTTCCATCTACAGAAATCGAAGAACTTAAAGAACAATATACTATTAACTGGAAAGAAGGAATAAATAAAAATTTAAACTTCAGTTTAGATTTAGTAAAAAACGAAGAGAAAAAATTAAAAGATAAGAAGCTATTGAGTACTAATAGTGAAAAAGCTTCGATAGATGTCGCATTTGGAGTTTTAGATGAACGTACAGGATTGAAGATTAATAGAATTATTAATCAAAATTTTAAACCTTTCAGTTCAGAAGTGGAAAAGATGCTAATCAATCTATTTAGAGAAGATGCTAAGAATGTAAAGTTGACTAAAGTTAATGATGCAACTATTTCTGAAGATAGCAGGGAAATGGAGTTTTCGAAAGACAGTAAGGTTGATTTAACTACAAAAGAAGAGTTCAAGTTAGTAAAAATAGAGAATGGTAAAGCTTATTTAACTAAAACAAGTATTATAACTTCTGTAAGTACAGCTAAAAAATATGCTGAATTAAATAGTAAAGGGCTAATTGAAATGATTTATAATATTGAACAAAAATATATAGAGTCTATAGAAGGAACAGTCAATGTTTTAATAAAGCATGGAATAGATGGAAATATTATCATTAATACTGCTATTGAAAACTATCACAAAATAGTGTCTAAGAAAAAATAATTTTTAAATGGTTATGCATTTGCCTCTCTACAGTTGTATACACAAGAGTTACTACATATGAATTTTAATCTACAAGTTGTAAAGTTAGTATAGCAGGTAAGAATAATACTACTTCCTATTTAATAGAGAACTAAGAGCTGATAGAGAAAATGGAAAAGAAAATGATGCATATCCTCGCTACAAGACTAAGAATATGAAAGGACAATATATTGTGTATATTGGAAATAGGGAGGAAAGAAGAAGGCTAATTTTCAACTTGATTTAGTAAACAGTATAGCAGGTTTTTTGAAGGTAGTAACCGAAGATGTTTAGAAAATAGAGGCGCTTCAGAATGAATCTATGGAGGCATTAGAAAGACGTGGAGTGAAGTATACAGAAAAGAAATAGTTATTTTGACAACTGTTTTCGAATACGACTAAGACTCTTAGGATTCATACCTAAGAATGAAGCAATATATTGAATAGGAACAAACTGCAATACTTCAGGCTGTTTTTCAATCAATTTTATATAACGTTCTTCAGCAGTTAATGTAGCTAATTCTTGAGAGCGTTTTTCATTATATGCAAGAGATTGTTGAAATACTTGGATACTAAAGTCTTTGAAAGACTGACTTTCTTGATTTAGAGTATCTAAGTTTGTTTTTGAAATACGCAATAATTGACAATCAGTAATACATGCAAGTGTGTCATTTGATTTAGTTCTATTGATAAAGTGGAAGTAAGAGGTAATAAAACCTGGAGGGCAGTTAATATGAGTTGTTACTTCTTCTCCTTTTGAATTAGTGTGATATAAACGAACAAAACCATCCACTACAAAGTATAAGTATTTTGGAATTGTATTCTCATCTTCTAAAATAGTGTTTTTAGATATTTTTATTGCTTCAAAATATTTCAAACAAAGTAATTCGTCTTTCTGACTTATTGTAAGGTCTTTTTGATATAATTGAAGCAGAGATTTGTACATATAAAAGTTATCTAAGATATAGGATAATCGTATAGCAATTTACAATAAATGAATCAATAATAAGAATGTTCAAAATATTATTTGAAATGAAGAGTTTTATTGTGTTTGATTTATTTGTAATTTAACAAATAGAAGTAACTGTACAATTAAAGTAATATAAAGTAGATGAAACCAATTATAGATGCACAAGAGTTATTTTTTCTTTATCAGGCAAAGGAGGAAATCATATTAATAGATGCAACCAATAATTTAACAGCAAAAGAAGATTATAAGAAAGAACATTTGGTAGGGGCATTGTTTGTAGATATGAATATAGATTTGTCTTGTATAGGAGAATCAGCAGTTAATGGAGGGAGACATCCTTTACCAAGTCCACTAAATTTTACAAAAACATTGCAAGCACTTGGAATTACTCCAGAAAGTCATGTAATTATTTATGATAAAGTAAATGGTGCAAATGCAGCGGCTCGTTTTTGGTGGATGTTAGTAGCAATAGGACATTCAAAAGTTCAAGTTTTAAACGGGGGATTACAAGCAGCTATACAAGCAGGTTTTCCTATAGATGATAATAAAGTAGTACCTACAAAAGTACCTTTGTATCCTGTTATTGAGTGGCAATTACCTTTAGCAATGATTAGTGAAGTAGAACGCAATGTACAAGAAGAAGATTATTTGGTTATTGACGTACGAGAAACTCAAAGATATGGAGGGAAATCAGAACCAATTGATATAATAGCAGGACATATACCAGGAGCAATTAATATACCTTTTACACTCAATTTGGATGCACAAGGTTTATTTTTAAATGATGAAGTACTAAGAAGTAAGTATGAAATTATTTTCAAATCATATGCTGTAGATCGAATAGTTGTTCATTGTGGTTCGGGAGTTACGGCTTGTCATACATTATTAGCTATTACTGCTGCTGGTCTACCAACACCTAAACTATATGTAGGCTCATGGAGTGAATGGTCAAGAAATAATAAATCAATTGCTATAGGAGAATAAAATGTAAAGATTATGTAGATTAAAATAGCCTTTGTCGTTTATTCTGATAAGGTATATATAGTAATAGTTTTATCACTGTATTCTAAAAACTGATGAGTGGTAGTATCGTATGCATTGACCTTTATGTCATCTTGCTGTAATACTATCTCTCCTGACTTAGTGATCACTGTGATTTCTCTTGACTCATTTAATAATACAAAAGAGTTAAGTGTTGTGTCAAAGTACATCTGTTTATATTTAATGTTCTTTTGTTGTATCTGTATTTTTTTAATCAGTGCAGAAGTATTATCAACTATTTGGTATAGGTGTATTTCTTTTAAGGTATCTTTTGTAGTTTCTTCCTCTCCTTCTTCATAAGGATCATATTCTACAGCAATAGTGTTTTTGTTTACCCAACATACTTGTCTATTTAGATGTTCACCAGCAGCAATATTTATATCTAAGATTCTATTGTTCTCAATAAAATCAGCAATAGTATAAGTATTACAGTAGTCTGCAGAACCCCATACCCAACCTGCACTTGTGAAATACTTATTATCAGGTGATACACTTAATTTACCATAAAAATAATCATAAGTACTTGGCCAAGTTAGTTTGTTGTGTTCTTCGTGTGTTTTATAAAATTCAATATGGTCTTCCTCAGCACCTTGTTCTATCAACGATTTGGCAGCTGTTAATATTTGACGGGTATCAAGGTTAAGTATTTGTACATGGTTCCAATCCGCTGCATAGATTAAATGAGGAACTTGTTGTTCATCTTTGTATAGTGCAATAGGGTATTGCGTTATTTCAATATAATATTCTCCTCTAAATAAGTTTAACCTATAGTTGTGTTTTAGGTTAAAAACATAACCATGCCTTTTATAATCATTAACCACAACAATTATTTCATCTAAGGTATAAATGGAGATAGGACTTGTGAAATCAAATCCACCATCAGTATATCCTATGCTGTCTTTCAGTGTACTGATGATGTCTGTTTCGTTTGTGTCGGTATTGTGTCTAACTACATCACCATTGCTTAAAACCATTATTACCTCATCTTTTTGGGACAGGGTAGCAGACAAAATAGTATCTGTAAAATCAAAGGTTTTAGTATATCGCTTTTCTATTTTCATGTATAGCATTTTTGATAAAGTAAAATTAATAGTTTTATATCGAAATAGAGATAACAAAAAAAGACTATTCATAGGAGAATAGTCTTTCATTTATTTAGGATCTACATTGTTCCATATTACTTCATCAGGAGTAGGGGCAACAATGGTTAATGTTTCTTTAGTTACTGGATGAATAAACGTTAGTTTACGAGCGTGTAAGTGAATTCCGCCATCCGGATTACTTCTGTCAGCTCCATACTTCAAATCTCCTTTAATAGGACATCCAACAGCTGCCAATTGACAACGTATCTGGTGATGACGTCCAGTGTATAAATCTATCTCCAATGCAGAGTATGTTTTTAACTGGTGAAACATCTTGTATGTCAACTTTGCCTTCTTACTATTAGGTACTTCTTTTTTATGAGCTTTAGAAGTATTGTTTTTAGGGTTTCTAACTAAAAAGTGTTCTAACGTATCTTCTACTTGTGGTGGAGCATCTTTTACTACCGCCCAATAGGTTTTTTGTGTTTCTCTATTCTTAAACGATTCGTTTAAACGAGTTAATGCTTTAGACGTTTTGGCGAATACTACTAATCCTGACGTAGGACGGTCTAATCTGTGTACCACACCTAAATATACCTCACCTGGCTTGTTGTACTTCTTTTTTAAATACAGCTTAACGATTTCGCTCAGTGGCATATCTCCTGTCTGATCCCCTTGTACAATATCACCTACGCGTTTATTAATCACGATAATATGATTATCTTCATGTAGTACTTGTAGGTTTTCGGGTGTAGAAACAATCTTCATTTGTAGTAATTTGAAACAAAAATATCCTTTTTATTTCAAAAAGGATATTTTCAGTATTTTTAATAAGTAGTTTTCTTTTAGTACTGTTCGTTCTCGTTAGGGAAATCAACAGATTTTACATCATCAACATATTGAGCTACTGCGTTTTTCATATCTTCATAGATATTCATATAACGACGTAAGAATTTAGGACTAAATTCGTGAGTAAGACCAATCATGTCATGAGTTACCAATACTTGTCCATCTACACCGCTACCAGCACCAATACCAATAACAGGGATAGAAATGCTTTCAGCTACTTTTTTAGCTAATGCAGCAGGTATTTTTTCCAATACAACTGCAAAACATCCAATCTCTTCAAGCATCTTAGCGTCTTTCATCAATTGTTCTGCTTCTTGCTCTTCTTTTGCTCTTACAGTGTAAGTACCAAATTTGTAAATTGATTGAGGAGTAAGACCTAAGTGTCCCATTACTGGAATACCAGCATCCAAGATGCGTTTAATACCGTCTTTTATTTCTTCTCCACCTTCCATTTTTACAGCGTGTGCACCACTTTCTTTCATAATACGAATAGCAGAACGCAAAGCCTCTTTAGGATCCGATTGGTAAGAACCAAATGGTAAATCCACAACAATTAGCGCTCTGTCAGCTCCACGTACTACCGATTGTGCGTGGTAAATCATCTGATCTAAAGTGATAGGTAAAGTAGTCTCGTGTCCTGCCATTACATTACTTGCAGAGTCTCCTACAAGCATAACGTCAATACCTCCTGCCTCTAATACCTTTGCCATAGAGAAGTCATAACAAGTTAGCATTGATATTTTTTCTCCGTTGGCCTTCATATCGATAAGTGATTTTGTAGTCACTTTCTTATAATCTTTTTTCGCTACAGACATTTTTCTTGTTTTATTATTTGTTGTAAAATTAGGTAAAAAGAATTTATAGCCAAGAATTAGCAGAAATAAATTAGTTCTACGTGAGATAGCTTACCATTTACAAAAGTAAACTTGTAGGCATCATCTCCAACAGCAATCATATAAGCATATTGATTGTTTAGTATCGAAGTTATATAACCTTTTCCTATTTGCAAAAATTCTTTTTCTGTTGTTTGATCTGATACAATGGTATTGTTTATCTTAAATCCTGCTCCATTGATAATGTCTAATTTGCGCAACATATATGTTCTTGCTACATCATGACCAATGCATTCTGCAGTATAGAAGATAACATTACTTTCATAGTCCCCCAAACCGCAGTCGTCTAAGTTAGCGTACGAATCTTTTACTTTTCCTAAGTTTTTCTCCAAAGTAGCTAAACTAAAACCATTACGAGGTTCTACTTCGCTGTTAAGCGTAAAACCAAATAGTTTTTTGTTTTTCATCTTTGCTATTTTATCAAATTGATCAATAGGTACTGCTTTTAAAACATCTATTTGTAATTTAGTAAGACTTAAAATTTCAGTAAGATTGTTTTTCTGAGCATAATCAACGTAGGTTGTTAATCCTTGTATTGCTTCTTGATCTGTACCATTCCATCCCAATTCCAAAATGCGTTCTGCATATTTCTTTTGATCTTCAACAGTTGTAGCTTTTTTATATGCAGTAATCAACTGATTCATAATTGGTCTTTTGCCTGTATATTTTACCGGAATATATCCTTTCAAATCATTATAAGTTACAGCTACCCAAGCTTCAGAATCATAAGGATAATAGTCTATAGGTACTGCTGTCCCATTCAATAATACTGTAATAACATTGGATGTACTATTAGGATACTCTCTCATTTTTAAACCAGCTACAGTAGTAAATAAATGAGGACTACCATAGTAATCGTCAGCATCAATAACAGGTGCAGGAGATTCTTCTACCTCATCTGCACTATTCAAATTGTTTTTTACATTCTGTACATCTATAATATACAGAGGAGTACTATAATCAACTTCCGCTTTCAAAAGGGTCTTATTGACCTTGATAAGGTTCGACAAATGAGCTCCTCTTGTAAAAAAGCCTACTTCTTTTGTAGCTTTTGCATCTTCATATGCCTTAGTAGGTGTAGCTATATATTTTGTAGTTTGCCCCAAACTACTTAAGCTGATTAAACAGCAAAGGATTCCAAATAATCTTTTCATTAATTCTAACAATCAGCTAAGTTTACAGCTATAGCAAGTCCACCTTCAGAAGTCTCTTTGTATTTATTATTCATGTCTTTTGCAGTTTCCCACATTGTATTTACTACTTTATCCAAAGGTACTTTTGCATTTTTAGGATCAGTATCTAAAGCTAATTCTGCAGCATTGATTGCCTTAATAGCTCCCATTGTATTTCTTTCAATACACGGTACTTGTACTAAACCTCCAATAGGATCACATGTTAATCCTAAGTGATGTTCCATAGCTATTTCTGCAGCAACAGTTACTTGTTCAGGTGTTCCCCCCATAAGTTCACATAATGCTCCAGCTGCCATAGCACTCGATACGCCAATCTCTGCCTGGCATCCACCCATAGCAGCAGATATAGTAGCTCCTTTTTTGAAGATACTGCCTATTTCGCCAGCTACCATTAAGAACTGTTTAATTTCTTTTTCGCCTGCTTTGTGATTTTCTATTACCATATAGTACATCAATACAGCAGGTATTACACCAGCGCTACCATTTGTAGGTGCTGTAACAACACGACCTAAAGAAGCATTTACCTCATTTACTGCTAAAGCAAAACAACTTACCCATTTCAGTATTTGTCTGAAGTATACTTTTGTTTTACGTATAGTTTGCAACCATTCCTGAGGTGTATTATAAGGCAAATCACCTTTTAATTTTTCATGTGTGTCATAAGCACGTCTACGTACATTAAGTCCTCCAGGTAGTATCCCTTCTGTATGACAACCAATATACATACACTCCAACATAGTATTCCACACACGCATAAGCTCATGGTGTATCTCATCTTCTGTACGAATAGACTTTTCGTTTTCGTATACTATTTCAGAGATTGACATATTCTGTTCTTTACAGTATGCCAATAGTTCTGTTGCTTTGTCAATAGGAAAAGGGAAGGTTGCTTTTATTTCGTCGTTTTCTACATTTTCAGCATTTTCTTCTTTTACCACAAATCCTCCACCAATAGAGTAAAAGGTTGATTCATAAATTTCATGTGCACCGTATTGTACTGTAAAAGTCATTCCGTTGGCATGAAAAGGAAGAAAGTTTTTATTGAATACAATCTGTTCTTTAGGATTAAAAGTAATAGGTAATTTGTCTCCTAAAACAAGCGTTTTTGTATCGTTTATTTTTGCAATAATGCCACCTATATCTTCAACAGGAACGTATTCTGGATCAGCACCACTCAATCCTAACATAACAGCTAAGTCAGTAGCATGTCCAACTCCTGTAAGAGAAAGTGAACCAAATAAGTCTATCTTTAAAGAAGAAACTTGAGAGAAGATATTGCGATCTTGCAATTCTTTTAAAAAAAGCTCAGCGGCTCTCCATGGACCTAAAGTATGTGAGCTCGATGGTCCAACACCGATTTTGAGCATATCAAATACAGAAATACATTCCATAAAATCCTATACAATTTATATAATACGAAGATAATTAAATTCTATTCAGACACAAGTCCAATCTATTTATTTAACGTGGATTGTAAAAATTAGTAGAAATGTGTTTTAGTTGTACTGAGTTTTTTATTTAAGATATTCAAGACTTTACCAACACCCTTGGTTAAAGGTATTTTGAATATTTGAAGTAAATAGGAAATAAGTATGCTAAAGAGTATATTGATTTTGATTTACTAAATAAATCAAAAGAAGTTTTATTAGAAAAAATAAGTGAGCAAATGAAGTATAAAAGGTACGAAAAAAATAAAGAATAGGAACTGTTGTTTGTCATGTTTTTAAGTAGAATTAAGACAGAAATTTGATGTAAGAAAAATAATAACTTATAAAACGAAATTGTATGAAACAAAGAGTTCCAGTTGCTCAAATTATGGCGAAAGTTTTAATTGCTGTACCTAACACAAAAAAAATAAGTGAAGTAAATCAGTTGTTTAAAGATTATAATATACGTCATATTCCTGTGGTAGAAGCAGACAAATTAGTCGGAATTATTAGTATTAATGATGTGCTAAAAATAGGGTATAGTAATTCAGAAATAGATACCGAAGCATTAAATGATATTTATGATGCTTATAAGTTAGAAGATATTATGACTAAAAGCCCTGTATCTGTAAGTGATGATACATCCATAAAAGAAGTAGCAGAGATGTTTTCGAAACAACGCTTTCATTCTTTACCTGTACATGATAAAGAAGGGAAATTAGCAGGAATTGTTACTACAACAGATTTAATTAATTATTTAATAGCTCAGTATTAGTTTTATAGGTGTTATTTGATTAAGAAATAGATTTATATAGCCAGTTTGTAAAAGAGAACAGTCATTAACAAAAGTTAGTGGCTGTTTTTGATTTTAATAATAGGTATAGAATCAAGTTAATAATCAATTTATTTTTTATGTCAGTACAATACTGACGAAATGTGTAATAAAAATAGGTGTAGATTGTTTTAAAAATGACAATATGACATTGTTTTTAGCAATTGTCTGACTAAAAACAGACAGAATATTCTTTTTTTTCTGTTGGCATAAAGATTGTTTAAGAGTAACCGAGCTCAACGCTCAGAACAATTTAAATAAGTATAAAAGTAAACTATAAAAATATTATGAGTAAAATAATTGGTATTGACTTAGGGACTACAAACTCATGTGTTTCTGTAATGGAAGGAAATGAGCCAGTAGTAATTTCAAACGCTGAAGGAAAAAGAACTACACCATCTATCGTAGCTTTCGTTGAAGGTGGAGAGATTAAAGTTGGTGATCCTGCAAAACGTCAGGCTGTAACTAACCCAACTAAAACGGTTGCATCTATCAAACGTTTTATGGGAGAGAAATATAGTGAGGCTGCGAAAGAAGTAACTGCAGTACCTTACAAAGTAGTTAAGGGAGATAATGATACTCCTCGTGTAGATATCGATGGTCGTTTATATACACCACAAGAGATTTCTGCAATGACTCTACAAAAAATGAAAAAAACAGCTGAAGATTTCTTAGGACAAGAAGTATCAGAAGCTGTAATCACTGTACCAGCTTACTTTAATGACGCACAACGTCAAGCGACAAAAGAAGCAGGAGAAATCGCAGGATTAAAAGTAAGACGTATTATTAACGAGCCTACAGCTGCTGCGTTAGCATACGGATTAGATAAAACAGGAAAAGATCAAAAAGTAGTAGTATATGACTTAGGTGGTGGTACATTTGATATCTCTATCCTTGAGTTAGGAGACGGTGTATTTGAAGTATTATCTACTAATGGGGATACTCACTTAGGAGGAGATGACTTTGATAACGTAATCATCAACTGGTTAGCAGAAGAGTTTAAAGCTGCTGAAGGAGTAGATTTACGTCAAGATGCTATGGCATTACAACGTTTAAAAGAAGCTGCTGAAAAAGCTAAAGTTGAGTTATCATCTGCTACACAAACAGAGATTAACTTACCTTATGTTACAGCTACAGCTTCAGGACCAAAACACTTAGTACAAACATTAACAAGAGCTAAGTTTGAGCAATTATCAGATGATTTAGTACGTCGTTCTATGTTGCCATGTGAGAAAGCTTTAAAAGATGCTGGTTTATCTAAATCAGATATCGATGAAGTAATCTTAGTAGGAGGTTCTACTCGTATCCCAAGAATCCAAGAAGAAGTTGAGAAATTCTTCGGTAAAAAACCACACAAAGGAGTTAACCCTGATGAGGTTGTAGCTATTGGTGCTGCTATCCAAGGTGGTGTATTAACAGGAGATGTAAAAGACGTATTATTATTAGACGTAACTCCACTTTCATTAGGTATCGAGACTATGGGAGGTGTATTCACTAAATTAATTGAGTCAAATACAACTATTCCAACTAAGAAATCTCAAGTATTCTCTACTGCTGCGGATAACCAACCATCAGTTGAAATCCACGTATTACAAGGAGAGAGACCAATGGCTAATGATAACAAAACAATTGGTCGTTTCCACTTAGATGGTTTACCACCAGCACAAAGAGGAGTGCCTCAAATCGAAGTAACTTTCGACATCGATGCTAATGGTATTATTAAAGTATCTGCTACAGATAAAGGAACTGGTAAATCTCACGATATTCGTATCGAAGCTTCATCTGGATTAACTGAAGAAGAAATCCAAAGAATGAAAAAAGAAGCAGAAGCAAATGCTGATGCTGATAAAAAAGCAAAAGAAAGTGTAGAGAAAATCAATGAGGCAGATGCTATGATTTTCCAAACAGAGAAACAATTAAAAGAGTTCGGAGATAAATTATCTGATGGTAATAAATCTAACATCGAAGGTGCTTTAGCTGAATTAAAAACAGCTTTCGAAACTAAGAACTTAGATACTATCCAACCAGCTTTAGATAAAATCAACGAAGCTTGGAAAGCAGCATCTGAAGAAATGTACAAAGCTCAAGCTGAAGGTGGTCAAGCAGGTCCTCAACAAGGACAGCCAAACCAAGGTGGTGAAGCGGATGGTACACAAGATGTAGAGTACGAAGAAGTGAAGTAAACCCACTTATATAGTTATAAAGAGAGAAACCGAGTCTGTATAGGCTCGGTTTTTTTGTTGTTAATATTTGATTGATAGAGCTTTGTGCAATTGAGTAATGATTATCTTTGTGCTTTATAAATGAATAGGTTATGAGTATAGAAGCAAAGAAAGAGCTGTTGGTCGATTACTTAAAAAGTATTCAAGATGAGAGGCTATTAGATAAGATTAGTAGTTATGTAACTTCTTTAGTAGAGGAAGAGGCAATGTTTGTTCCTATGACAGAAGAAGAGTTGGAAGAGCGCTTGGCTATTTCTCGTAAAGATTATGAAGAAGGGAGATATTATACACAGGAGCAAGTAAAAGAAATGATTACTAAGTGGTAATGCTATGAGAATAGTATGGTCTGAATATGCTTTAAGTAGGTTGAAAATAATATATGATTATTATGTCAATTATGTTAGTATAGTAAAGGCTGAAGAGGTTAGTAATTTGATCGTTTTGAGAATAGACGATTTGCTGAGTTTTCCTTATTTAGGACAGATTGAATATTGTTCTAAAAGTGGTAGAGAGCACAACATGCGTTATATTCTTATTTATCAGTATAAGATACTTTATGAAATAGTACAAGAAGATATAATCATCTTAGATGTTTTTCATACTAAACAATCACCTTATAAGATGTACTTGAATGAAGAACCAAGTGAATATGCTATAAAGAGAAATATATAAGAAGAACCGAGTCTGTATGGACTCGGTTTTTTTGTTGGTATAATATGTTATTTTTATAAGACCAATTGAACAGTAACGTATGGCAAATAGAGCGTATTTGTTTTTTATAAATAAAAGTAGTGAATGGGAGGCAATAGAGAACATATCTAATGTTCCCAGCTTGTGGCAAGAACTGTGTTCTATAGAACTACTATTACAACAGAGAGAACGTATAGAACGCGAACTTCTCCTTCGAGCAGAAGATCATAACGAAGGGATAGAAGACGAACGCGATATCTATATTAAAATACCGAAAAACATTGCTTTGGATAATCTTAGAAAACATATTAACCAAAACAATGAGGAGGAGTGTGCTGATAGAACCCAACTTAGAAAAGACTTCTACAGCTTTTTAGAAGAGGAAGTAAGTGTAAGAGGTGATGGTATCCAGATTGATATTAGTGAAATATATGATCTATGTGATACGTATTACGATTGCTTGTTATCCTTTCATATGGATGAGACCTATTATCAGAAAGTAATACAATCAGAGTATAAAATTTATATGATTGGGTATTGTGATACTTTTCTTAAGTATTCAGAGTTATATAAACAATGGAAAGAAGATGCTACTGCGAAAAATAAAGAATACTTTAATCGGAGAGCTAAGTATGAAAGACGTGTGAGATGGAAAGAGTTTATTGAAAATGTACTTTTGTTTTTATTTAGTTTAGTTTTTTCGGGTGTTGGTGTATTTACATTTATAGTACAAGTAGATTATAAAGTTAGTATTAGTGCACTTCTGTTAGGATTTCCAGGTGTTTTGATTTTTGGTTATAATGTACTTGAGATCATTAAAGAAGTGAAGAAGTAGAATGTAGTTTAACTTCTGTTTTAATTACTACAATGTATTGCAATAAAATATATAGTTATGAAGGAAGAAATAGTAAATAAACATGTTTTAGTATCTAAGTACTTTGAGTATATGTCTAAGCACGTTAGTGATGTTGTTATAGGGAAGGTGCAGAAGTTTTTAGAGATTAATGAAATAGCAAGTGAATTGTGTGTTTCGCACAAACATTTGACTGATGTTATACAACAAGCAACAGGACATCACCCTTGTTATTTTTATGATCAACGGATTATTGAAGAAGCAAAGCAGATGTTATTAGTAACTCCTGATTCTATAGTAGAGATTGCTAAAAGACTTACCTATGATCCTTCTAACTTTAGTAAGTTTTTTAAGAAAATGACAGGGCAAACACCTGGACAATTTAGAAAATTACATATCAAAGTACGGGATTAAGCATGTAAAGATTCCGAAAAGTTCACCATATTTATGCTATTCTTTAATAGCACCTTTGTCATTATTAATAAAAAAATGACAATGAAAAATTTAAAAGACAAAGTAGTTCTTATCGCAGGTGGAGCTAAAAATTTAGGAGGATTATTAAGTAAAGGTTTTAGTGCTAAAGGAGCTAAGATCGCTATCCACTATAATAGTGACAGTACTAAAGCTGAAGCTGAAAATACTTTAAAAGAAATAACAGAAGCAGGTGGTAAAGCTATTATTTTACAAGCTGATCTTAGAAAAGTTGACAGTATTAAACACTTGTTTTCTGAGACTGAACGTCAATTAGGCAAAATAGATATTGCTATTAATACTGTTGGTATGGTGCTTAAAAAGCCTTTTTTAGAAACGACAGAACAGGAGTATGATACCATGTTTGAAGTAAACTCTAAGATAGCATATTTCTTTATTCAAGAAGCAGGTTGTGTTTTAAATGATAACGGAAAGATATGTACAATAGTAACATCTTTATTAGCTGCATATACAGGATTGTACTCTACTTATGCAGGTGCTAAAGCTCCTGTTGAACATTTCACTCGTATGGCTTCTAAAGAGTTTGGATATAGAGGTATTTCTGTTACTAGTGTTGCTCCAGGACCTATGGATACACCATTCTTTTATGGTCAGGAATCTGAAGATGCAGTAGCATATCATAAATCGGCATCTGCTTTAGGAGGATTGACAAAGATTGAAGATATAGCTCCGTTAGTTGAATTTTTAGTAACTGATGGTTGGTGGATCACAGGGCAAACTATTTTTGCAAATGGGGATATACAACTAGATAGATAAAAGTAAAGAAGCTTACTCAATCGAGTAAGCTTTTTTATATAGCATTATCATAACAGTTAAACACTCCTTTTCTAAACTGTACTTGACCTACTAATCGATATCCCTTCTTTAGATATACAGTATTAGCTGTATCGTTTAGAGAATAAGCATCAAAGCGAATAGAGGCGTACTTGTTTGTCTTTGCATATTCTTCTGCATATTGTATCATTCGACTTGATATGCCTTTTCCTTGTGCAGCGGGTTTGACGAACAAACGATGTATTACTGTAAATGGAGTAGAAGTGCTCCAGTTGAGGTCATTATATTCTATATCGTATTCCTCGTTTAAGACCATGTAAGCTAATATTTCCTCTTTATCTGTATAAACATAAGCTTGTTGCTTTGTAATATCATTAGTGATAATGTTTTTATTGGGATATGCTTCATCCCATTGGTCGATGTCTTGGCTGAGCATATGTTTTTTTACTTCTTCTAGTACTTCTAAAACTTGAGATAAGTCTGTGTTATCAACTAGTTTGATCATTGCTGATTATAAAGAGTGTGGATAATTAGCTTCAATAATATCTTCTTTTAGTAAGTCCCAATCTTCTAATTCGGGATTAAGTACTAATACCATATCTCTTGTTAGTGTATTACCTTGATAAATTTGTTTGATAATCTCTTTTTTCTCAATAGTCATAACCTCTTCCTCATCTTCGAAATAATAAGTAGTAGCCCAGTTGATGTAGGTCTCTGGATTGTTGTCAAAAATGTATAACTGTTGTTCTGAACCGTCTTCTTTATCTGTGACATTGCCTACAGTCCACTGTTGATCTTCATTACTCCAGATGCAATACGTAGTACCAATGCTGGTGACATATTCACTAAAGATAAATCCGATGTATGGATCAGGGAGATTAATAGTCAAATCATCTTTATTAGGAAGTTGTTCTTCATAATCATAAAGTTCATGTTCAAATCCATTGATTACCGCTCCTTCTTCTCTAAAAAAGATAACCATATCATTTCCCTCACCATCCCTCATCTGAAAGAATTCTTCCTGTTCAGACCATTTGTGATTGTATAAGTAGTATCTGTATTCCCAATCTTGGCAGAGTATAGCATCTAATGTAGCAAGTGATTTACAGAGTTCTTTGAGTACTTTGTGATTTGGAAGATTAGTTCTATTTGTAGTGCTTAATTTCATAATAGTATTGCTGATTATTTCGTTTTTAATAATATGTCTTTCTCCTCACTGTTATAGTAATTTGGAGTAATAATAACGAATTGGTGAGGTAGATCTTTCTGTGTTAACTCATTATACACAAAAGAGAAATTAATAAAAGGAGGGACAGCTAAGATGACTATATTATACATAATAAGGGTATAGTCCTCATTAATAGCTGTAGTACCTTGTAGTATGGTAATTCCTCTATCTGTAATAGCATTAGCCATAGTAGAGACAATCTCTTCCCATAACTCCTCTAAGTAGTCAAAACTATTGTGGATATCCACTATGGCATAGTCAAACTGTATAGATAGCTCTACTTTCTTTGGATAAGGAATAAGTAAGTCTTGTTGAGAGATGATAGTCATAGTGTACTAATGAATAGCTAAAGGTACTAAAAACCTGTTTTAAATACTTATTTTTGTCTTAACAATGTATTTAACTTATTATGTTCGAAACCTTATTTTATCACATCCAAGAAAAAGTAGAATTGACAGCAGAAGAGCTGGTACAATTAGAAAGTTATTTTATCCCTAAGAAATTAAAGAAACACCAATACCTTCTACAAGAAGGAGAGATGTGCAAGTATATGGCTTTTGTGACTAAGGGAGTGTTGAAGTCTTTTGCATTAGATGAGAAAGGAGTTGAGAACATAAACTTCATTGGTTGGGAAGGTTGGTGGATGTCAGATTCCTATAGTTTCTTTACTGGAGAGAAAGCAATACTAAATATAGATGCTTTAGAAGAAGTAGAATTATTTTTGATTTCTAAGGAGAAGTATGATCAATTGGTAATAGATATGCCTGTGATGAATAGTTACTTCAGAATCTTATACGAAAGAAGCCTGGTAAATAAAGATAGGCGTATCTTGAGTAATATTGCCTTTAACGCAGAGGAGAAGTATGCTCAGATTATTACTTGTTATCCAGAATTAGTTAATCGTATTCCACAAAACCTTTTAGCCTCATACTTAGGATTAACACCAGAAACAGTGAGTCGTATTAAGAAAAAAATGAAGTAATCTTCTTGATCTAGATCAAGAGAAAGCCTTATTCTAAATCAATGTATAACGATGTAGGTTAATATAGCTTTGTTCTCAAATAATTTAATTATGAAGAACAATGCATTAGTAGTTGGTGTTAGTGGTATTGCAGGAAGCAATTTAGTCAAAGAACTTATCACCCAAGGATGGGGAGTATATGGATTAGCAAGAAATCCAAAAGTAGCTATAGAAGGAGTTACCCCTGTTGCTGCGGATTTATTAGATAAAGAAGGCTTAACTATAGTACTTCAAGATATAGAACTAACACACGTATTCTTTACTACATGGATGAGAAAAGAGACAGAAGCAGAGAATATCATTGTCAATGCGACATTAGTTAGAAATCTGTTAGATGTACTATCTCCCAAAAAGACAGTTAAACACGTTGCTTTAGTAACGGGATTAAAGCATTATTTAGGGCCTTTTGAGTCTTATGTTAAATCAGGTGTTTTACCTATAACTCCCGTTAGAGAAGAACATCCACGTTTAGCATTAGAAAACTTTTATTATGCCCAAGAGGACGAGGTATATGTCGCAGCTAATCGCGATGGCTTTACATGGAGTGTACACCGCCCACATACGCTAATAGGTCACGCAGTAGGCAATCTGATGAATATGGGGATTACCCTTGCTGTACTTGCAAGTATTTGTAAAGAAGAAGGATTACCTCTTGTATGGCCCGGTTCTGAAGCGCAGTGGAATGGTTTATCAGATGTAACAGATGCAAGAATATTAGCCAAACAACTGGTATGGGCAGCTACTACAGAATCAGCTTTTAATCAAGCATTTAATGTGACAAATGGAGATGTCTTTAGATGGAAACAACTATGGGAAGAGTTAGCGAATTACTTCCAGATACCTTTTGAAGGATATAAAGACCAGATTAGACCTTTAGAACCTATCTTGGCACAAAAGAGTGATGTATGGCAGACTATTGTAGCAAAGAACGGTTTACAACCTATAGCATTAAAGCAGTTAGTCTCTGCTTGGCATACAGATGCTGATTTAGGCAGACCGATAGAAGTTGTGACGGATATGTCTAAGAGTAGAAAGCTTGGTTTTACAGCTTATAAAACAACGAAAGATTCCTTCATAGAGCTATTTGAACAGTTAAGAGCAGAGCGTCTTATACCATAATGAATAGATAAGCAGACTTTGGTCTGCTTTTTTTTTGGAGTGTAAAGTGAATGTTTATTGTGAATAATATTTTTGAATATATGTTTTAATATTTTTTATATTTTGTTTGTGTGTTTTTTTTGATTTTTTAAGGTATTGGTGTGTTTATTTTTATTTTGTTATATGTATTTTTATTTTTATATGTTGTTATTTATGTTAATTTTGTGTTTATAAATAAATTGCTATGAAAAGAAAATTGCTGTTATTCGTATTCATTCTCTTAGGTAATTTTATCTATGCCCAAATGGGAATAGGTATAGATGTACCTACAGAAATGTTAGATGTCAATGGAACCATAAGAATGCGTGGTGTAAATTATTTGAAAGATGAAAATATAAAACAATTGTACTTTAATGAGAAAGGTGTTTTAGGTCCGCATAAGGTTGATACTCCTGCACAGATTTATGCAGGAGTAGGTAACGATAAATTCGCACCTGCAACTGCTGTAAATGATTTTAATACAGGGAAACGCGTTGTTGTTCCGATTAAACTTAATGATGCTATAGTTAATAATCTTGGCTTCACGGAAAGTGGAGATTATTTAAAAATAGCTAAGGACGGTTTTTATAGTTATAATGTATCTCTTAACTTACTTAGTAAATTAGTTAATCCCTCTGATCCAATACAAGTATATGCACTACTACATTATAGCAGTGACAATGGGGCTACTTGGAAGAAATTATCAATTATTCTTTTTAGAATTGGAAAAATTACTTCAAGTACAGGGAGTGATTATGTAGGAGAAGTGAATAATCTAATAATTCCTAATGCGATAGTTGAACATAAAGCAAATGATTTAGTGAGGTTAAGTTTTATTAGAGCCGTAGCTAGTGGAAGTAATCCTCCAGTGTATTTAGGTAGTGAGGTTACTAGATTTGAATTAACCAACGAGCTTGGGTTAAAGGGATATAACCTAATAGTAAATAAGTTGTAAATTTAAGAATGTACTGTAATGAGATATAGAATAGTTTTAGTTGTTTTGATATTGTTTCTACAATATGGATATGCACAAAAAATTGGAATAGGTATTGATATTCCGACAGAGACGTTAGATGTTAATGGAAGGATCAGACTTAGAGATGTAAAGGAAAAAGATAATGATATACGTCCTCTTTTTATTAATCAAGATGGTGTGATAGGTAAAAGAGATGAGGCGGTTCTTGTAACTCAAGTTTTTTCAGTGTTAAAAGGCGCAACCTATATTTCAGGTCTTTTTTTGAATGACTATAATGCGGGACGAGACATGATTGTACCATTGAGTGAAAAATATATTGTAAATAATAATTTAGGTGTTACACAACCAACAGGTACAAATAATTTTAAGATTATAGAGGAAGGATTTTATGAATATAGTTCTTTTTTGCATTTTTATATTGGAACACCTAATAGTGCAACTCCTTTAACTTTAGATGTTATGATTCAGATAGAAGTAAGTCATGATAATGGAAACACTTGGGAGATTATTACAGCACTGCGTTATCTAAAACCATTAGTTAATTATTCTTCAAGAAATATGGTTGCTAATTTACCCAATGCTATTACAAAACATAAACAGGGGGATTTAATACGTATGCGAATTTTAAGAATTAGAAATTCAAGTAATAATTTACTTGGAGCTCCTACATTGACAGAGTTTAGTTTAGCAGGTACAGGTAATATACCATATTATGCCTTGATTATAAATAAATTATAATTTAGAAAAGATGAAAGATTTTTTACAAATTAGAATTGTAACACTAGTACTATTGCTTTTGAATGTAATAGGGTATGCTCAGAATATAGGAGTAGATGTAACTTTACCAACAGAGAAACTTGATATTGGTGGAAAGGTAAGAATGAGAAATGTCAATGAGTTGGAAGGGAATTCGTTTAGAAAGGCGTATGCTACCGATTCAGATGGATCTATCACTTATAAAACAGAAAAGAGTATTGATGTCCAAATGTATTCTGCTAGACTTGAGACAACTACATTGATCAAAGATGGAGTAACTGCCTATAATAAAGTTAATGATGTACTTATGCCTTTGAATATACAAGATACTAAAATCAATAACTTAGGAATTGAGCAAGGAGGCGTTAATATGTTAAAGATAAAGTATGATGGTTACTATATGTATAGTGGTTATTTTAATCTTTATTTATCTACTAATAATAATGAATCAGAGAGTAGTTCTGTTATGGGGCCTTACTTTTCCTTAAAAATTGAGGTAAGTAGTGATAATGGTAAAACTTGGAGATTTGTGACTGGTGCAGATCATGGACAGCTTATTTTAAATCCTGCAGGTGATGGAGTTTTAATGAGATTACCTTCTATTGTCGTGAGTAACAAAGCAGGTGATTTAATAAGAGCAGTAATGAAGCGTACTATTGATAATAGTACACCTCCTCAGCCATTTGGAGCATATTTAACAAAGGATTTATCTTTATCTACTTTTAGTGAACTAAGTCCATATATGATTTTAATTACTAAAAAATAAAGAAAGACAAAAAAGCAGACCTAAGTCTGCTTTTTTGTCTTTCGTATTCTTGTCAATTTTCTTTAAACTGGACTATCTCTCTTGCTGATTATAGTTGTAATTTTGTAGAAAATAATTTAAGAAACACAGTAGTAAACCTTCTCTGTCTTGAAGAATTAGAATGACAAGACCACATAAGTGTTTACTCATTAGGTTATCATGACAAATACGATAAAAGAACCTCACGTTATTTCTATACAGAGCACTGTTTCTACAGGATATGTAGGGAATAATTCAGCAAGCTTTGCTATACAGCTCCACGGAATTAATTGTGTGGCGCTACCCACTATTTTACTGTCAAGTCATACTGACAAGCCTGTTTATTATGGAGAAGCAGTATCTAAAGACTTGTTTGATAAGTTAGCTCGAGGAGTACTAGAAATTGATACAGCCCAGCATACTCAATATGTTGTAAGTGGATATTTAAAGAGCAAAGATATCATTGACTCAACCGCACAGTTGATCCAGCAGTTAAAAGAACAGAATAACATTACCTATATCTATGACCCCGTTTTTGGAGATACGCGTACAGATGGACTTTATATCCCAAAAGAGCAGGCTGATTATTCGAAAGAACAATTACTGCCTTTATCAGATATATTGACTCCTAATCATTTTGAACTGGAGTATCTTTTAGGACAGCATATCACCAATGAGCAACAATTATTAGAGGCAGTAAGGGCACATGATGTATTATCTACTAAACAGATTATCTTGACGACTGCTGAGATGGAGGAGAACACAGATCATCAGGTAGAAGTAATTCTAATTAGCGAGGGAGTGTTAACACATTTCTATGCAGAGAACATTCCAGTAGAGGTAGTCGGTACGGGTGATTTATTTACTGGTACACTATCTGCACAGTTGACCATGGGACGTTCTATAGCGGAAGCAGTACAGATCAGTATGAACTTCTTATCGCAGGTGTTGAGGTATGTACACATCCATCAGTTAAAAGAAATGAATGCCATGGCTATTTTACAAGCACAAGACATTTTGGAAGTATTATATGAATAACAGGAAGCAGGGGATACCTGCTTTTTTTGTATATTATACAAACGGTGTTCATTTAGACTTATATATGTATACCTTTGTACACAGAATAACTACCTATAATGTAGTCGTAGTATTCTTAAAAGAGTATTCATACCTAAAACTGTTTGATGTCCGTATTATAGCCTATTTTCGAGTAAAAGCCATTCTTTAATGCTTACTTATACTAAAATCACCGGGTAGATTTTAGCTAATTAGTATAAGTTGATTGTTTTCATAGTTGTATGCATAGCTATGAGATAATATGATTATGTAGTATAAGTTTCGAAAATATAGAGTCTTATTTATAATACTTCATTCTAGATGAATGGACATTTAACGAGGTATCGAATCAATATGATATTCCCAAATAATTACGAAGAAAAATGCGGTTTTAATGTAATTCGCGAAATGCTTATAGACAGATGTTTAAGCCCTTTTGGTGTTGAAAGAGTAAATCGATTAACTGTTCAGTATGACTATCAAGTCATTAATAATCAACTAAACCAAGTAAGAGAATTTGTTCAGCTATTGAATGCAGAACGCAGCTTTCCGTTGGATAATTATACAGACACACGAACTATTGTAAGTCAAGTGATGACGGACCATGGGCTGTGGTGTATTACAGAAGAGTTTATAGCGATTAAACATACTTTGCTCAATGCAGAGAAGCTATACCATATTATCACATCACAAGTCCATCAAGTATACTCTTATCCTACCGTGGCATTAGTAGGACAGGGGGTAGTGTTATTAAGTGATTTACTAGAGCGAATAGATCAGGTAATAGATAAAAACGGACAAGTACGTGACAGTGCTTCTAAGGTGTTAGCTGCTATTCGAAAAGAAAAAGTACAAGTAGCTAATACGATACAGAAGAAGTTCGATACTATATGGCGCAAGGCACAGGCAGCAGGACTGACAGACAATGAGATGGCAGCAAGTGTGAGAGATGGACGTATGGTTATCCCTGTTACAGCTTCGTTTAAGCGTAGGTTTAAAGGAGTGATACACGATGAGTCACGCTCAGGAAAAACGGTGTTTATCGAACCAGAAGAGTTAGTCCAAGAGAATACGAGATTGTTCGTTTTAGAGCAAGACGAACGAAGAGAAGTAGTACGTGTGTTAATGGAAATGACGACTTCTATTCGAGAGCATTATATAGCATTAAACAAGATCTACGACTTTATAGGTACAGTAGATTTATTAAGAGCAAAGGCACTATTGGCTCAAAAAATAGGAGCAGTGAAGCCTGTAGTAGAATGTAAACAACAAATCTCATGGAAAAATGCCTACCATCCTATTTTACAGATTAGTCTAAAGACGCAAGATAAAGCGCTTAACCCACTACAGATAACTTTAGAGTGGGATAATCGTATCTTAGTGGTATCAGGTGCTAACTCAGGGGGTAAGTCTGTTACTTTAAAGACAGTGGCTCTATTACAGTATATGCTACAGTGTGGATTATTGATTCCAGTGTCAGAAGATTCTAAGGCAGGTATCTTTGAGCATATCTTTATGGACATCGGAGATGGACAGAGCATAGAGAATAATCTAAGTACCTATACAGCTCATTTAAATCATATGAAACTGTTCTTAGAACATACCCATGCACAGACATTAATCTTGATTGATGAGTTTGGTGGAGGTACAGAGCCAGAGTTAGGAGGAGCTATCGCAGAGAGTATTTTAGAACAGTTAAATAACAGAGGATGTTTTGGTATTATTACTACACATTTTTATAATCTAAAAGGGTTTGCTCAGCGCACTAAAGGACTGCAGAATGGAGCGATGCTTTATGACTTTAAAGATATGAAACCTTTGTATCAGTTGTCACAAGGACATCCGGGAAGTTCGTATGCTTTAGATGTAGCTAGAAGAATTGGGGTGTCAGAAGAGATATTAATCAATGCTTCTCAAAAGATAGATGCGGATTATCTGTTGATTGAACAAGAATTACAAGAAGTAGTAGCTGCCAAAGTAGCAGAGCTCAAACAGAAAAAAGAGTTAATAGTAACTATAGAAGAACCTGTAGAGAGGGCTCAGAAAGTTATAGAACCTATAGTTGAAAAAAGTGTACTTGAGTTAGTTACTCCTATGGAGTTAAAGGTAGGAGACTATGTGAAGAGAGAAGGGAAAGGAAAGACGGGGACTATACTGGAGATAAGAGGGAAGAAAGCCACTGTACTGATTGAAAGCATGAAGTTTACCTTTGCTTTAGAAGAACTAGTGTATAGTCATGAATAAAATGAAGAAACAATGAATAAAGTCATAAGAATAGAACAAAAGCAGGATTATAAAACGGTAGAAGAAGTAATCAGACTAGCCTTTGAATCAGAAGAAATGAGCGATCATAGAGAGCATCTATTAGTACAGCGTTTACGTCAGTCTAAAGATTTTGTTCCTGCTTTATCATTAGTGTGTGAAGTAGAAGGGGAGATCGTGGGACATATCTTGTTTACGGAGATTAAGATTGTATCATCTACGAGTGTAATCGAATCTTTGGCTCTAGCACCTGTCTCTGTATTGCCGAGTTATCAGAAGCAAGGTATAGGTAAATTGCTAATCACAGAAGGGCACAGAAAGGTACAAGAGTTAGGGTATTCATCGATAGTTGTCTTAGGATACGAAACATATTACCCTAAGTTTGGATATCAATTAGCAAGTAGATATGATATTCGTTTGCCTTTTGATGTACCAGAGCAAAATAGTATGGTTATCGAGTTTAAGCCTAATACATTAGCTGGAGTGAGTGGTGTAGTAGAATATCCGAAAGAGTTTATGGAATAAGAAAAAGGCTGTCTTACTGGACAGCCTTTTCTATTTTACATTTTTATACTTTTTATTAGGTAGATAGATAATCTCTTTTTATCAAGAAGATAGCTTTACTTTTTAAGTATGTGATAGAGAAGTTACCATGGTTTGTTTATCATCAAGTAACGAGATTAATTCATCCGTCACCATTAGTGTAATGTCATCGTCTTCTTTATAGAGCTTGTAAGTAGCTCCTTCTAATGTTGGAGCAAAGGCAAAAAGGATGGTTTTTGCCTCATTTTGAGCACAAGCATTGACAATATCGCTAAGTTGTTGTTGGGTGTGATCTTTCTGATAGATAGCATAGATTGTTATTTCTTCCTCTTCTTGTTCGAAGATAGCGATAGCATCTAAACTCTTGCTGTAATACACAGATTCTCTAAAGCTAAAGTCATACGTAGCATAGCAGTAAAAGAAAGCCAACCCTACATTTTTAGTATCTAGTCGGTTATAGGTATATCCATCTTCGACATATTGTTTAAATAGAGCAAGAGACTCTGGCTGATTTAAGTCTAATTTCTCAAATGAATGATGTGACTTTTGAGTAGAATCTACAGAGATACTCGCTTGATATTCTTCTATAGCAGTATAACCAAATTTAGGGTAGTACTCTAACACCGTATCATTCGCAAAGAGAAAGTACCCTTTTAATATAGTAGCGTATTCTGCTTTAATATATTCTAATAAGAAACGAGATAAGCCCTTGTCTTGATAAGTAGGCTCTGTCATTACTGTACCTAATTGGCCGACTTTGATAGTTTGTCCATCTTTAGTCAGGTCAAAGATGCTTAGTGTGGTATGAGAGACTATTTGATCTCCTTTAAATAGAGAGTAAAGAATACAATCCTCTCCCCAATATCCAGATTGATAATATCCTTCGAAGTCAAACTCCCACACTTCTCTACATAGTCTATTAAATTCATGTCGCAGTACATCATTCTTTTGATAATTTATATGTAGGGTGTACTCTTCATTTTGTATGTTTATATTCTTACTTGTCATAGGTGTATATTATTTAGTGCAAAGGTCTGTTGGGTAAACTAATTGTCAGATGACTGTTTTGTTTAATATATATGCAGAAGGTTGTTTTTATTGCTAAATTTGAACAACTTAATTAGTTATTTATAAGTGATGAATTCTATTCATATTCTCAAGTCAAATACAATTATACCTTCTTTGTTTCAAACCAATGAGTTTATAAATAAAGGAATACTGTTGTCTTTTTGTTTAGAGGGAAGCACTATAGTCAAAGTTAATAATACAGAAGAGGTATTGACTAAAGGTTCTTTATTAACTGTCTTTCCTCAGCGCATTTTCTCTATTCCTACTACAGAGCAAGAAGGCGAATACTTATGTGTTATATTTGACTTAGATGTGATTAAAGATTTGATATTACCTACCAACTATCAATTTTTAAATGAACTTGTCAGAAGACCAATCATTCAGTTAAGTGACTATAATCAGAAGGTGTTTATAGACTATTATACATTGCTCCATGAGAATAAAAACTATGAAGCGTCTGTATTTCACACAGACGCAATGAAGTATTTGTTGTATTCATTAATTGCTCATATCAATCGATTTTATGAACAAGATGAGGTGAATTTAAAACCCAGTTCAAAAAAAGAAACTACTATCTTCAGACTGTATAATCTTATCCATCAGAACTATTTGGTGGAGCACAGCGTGGCATTCTATGCAGATCAACTGAAGCTGACTCCTAAGTACCTGACAACATTAGTAAGAAAACAAACAGGAAAAACTGTTTCTGTTATTATCAACGAATTGCTGATTACACAAGCTCAATCTTATCTCATTGCTACTGATAAACCGATTTATCTCATTGCAGAAGAATTGAAGTTCTTAGATAGCACCAGTTTTTGTCGTTATTTTAAGAAGCAGGTTGGTCAGTCACCTTTAGCTTATCGACAAGCACATTTATAAAATTAGACTAAATATCAGACTAAGTATATATAAGCCTTTGAGTTGACTCAAAGGCTTTTTTTGTGGTCTATGATGTCATAACAGAGCAATGTAGATATGAGCTTAGAATAGTTTAACTAGTAATCAGAATGGAGATGATAGGATAATAAAAGGAGTATAAGAGGACAATTGTTCGACAAAAGCCTTCTTTTGCCCACTAATCTCGAGGTATTGTCCTTGAATTGTCCAACAATCTTGCTTCAATGCCTATATATAGTAGGATTGAAGCAGTATGCGTCTTTAAGCATAGTAATAGTTGTTTTTAATTAAGTTGCTGTAAATTAGTTATCTATGTCTTTTTTTAATCGTTTCTATATTAAAAAAAATGAAATTTTTTTTTTAATATAGTGTCTAAAAAGTGAGTAAATAGGTTGTTTTTAGAAAAAAAGTATCTATAATTTTAAGTTTAGTTTGCTTAATTAAGGTCTATTTGGTGGTAAATTCAAAAAAAACAGGAGTGTTTTTTTGAGCAGAGTCGCATGAATGCCTTTTTATAATGTGGTAGGAATGGAGATGAGTAATAAAGTGATTGACTTGCTTTAAAAGAATCGTATTAGGAGAAATGTTGTGCTAAATTATAGCAAAATGAATGGCATGAGGTTGGTAGTTATGGTTTTAGGATAAATAATAATATCTTTGAGATATGACAGATAATAAACGAATTCAGTCTTTTAAACCTGTGGTAGATGAGAGTACTAAAGTACTGGTATTGGGAACGATGCCAAGTATCAAGTCATTAGAACATCAAGAGTATTATGGGAATAAACAGAATGTGTTTTGGAAGATATTGTTCACTATTTTTGGAGAGGCTTATACTGACTGTTATGCTGATAAGATTGCGATGATTAAGAGGCAAGGAATTGGGCTATGGGATGTATTACAGTCTTGTGAACGCAAGAGTAGTTTAGATAGTGATATTGTAGCTGAGCAGGCTAATGATATAAAGGGACTTTTAGGTCAGTACTCAACTATTAAGACTATCGTGTTCTCTAGTCAGAAAGCAAGACAATACTTCGACAAATACATAGGTGACATTATAGGAGTATCTTTACTAACTTTACCATCGCCAAGTGGTGCAAACGCAAGGATGAGCTTTCAGGAGAAAGTAGTTCATTGGCAAGAATTAAAAGCAAAATTATGAAGCAGTTAAAAAAAGAACATATAGACTTTTTAGTCACTTTAGAAAAGAATAACAACAAACCTTGGTTTGCAGATCATAAGTCAGAGTTTGATAAGGTATTTGCTGAGGTTAAGGAATTTTTTAAGGATGTACACGATGAGATGTTACATCATGATAGTATTGATCTGCTACATGTACACCGCATTTATAGAGATGTAAGATTCTCAAAGGATAAGACACCGTATAAGACTTATTTTGGTTTGCATTTAGGACGTACTAAGCCAATGCTTAGAGGTGGATATTATTTGAATATAGAGCCAGGACGAAGCTTTGTAGGTGGAGGTTTTTGGGAACCTAATAAGGAAGATTTATTGCGTATTCGCAAAGAGATAGCGATGGATGATAGTGAACTAAGGGATATTATAAGTGATGAACAATTCCAAAGATATTTTGGAACGCTACAAGGAGAGGAGTTAAAGACTGCTCCTAAAGGCTTTGATAAAGAGCATCCTGCTATCGACTTATTGCGCAAGAAGCAATACTTAGTGATGCGCTCTTTTACGGATAAAGAAGTATTAGCTCCTAACTTTAAAGAGGAAGTAATCAAGACTTTTATGGCAATGAGACCCTTATTTGATTATATGTCAGATGTACTGACTACAGATGTGAATGGGGTGAGTTTGTATGAATAAAAAGGTAGTTATATAATAATAAACTTATAACGGATAACGTATAGTTTGTAAAACAAAGAATGCTGACCATTGGTCAGCATTCTTTGTTATAATTTATAAAAATGTTATTCTGTAATTTGTACTTCAAACATTTTATCCCAGTTTTTACCTGTTACAAAAAATGTTTTAGTTTGAGGATTATAGGCGATACCATTGAACACATCTAAGTCAGGATGCTTTTCTAATAAATCTACCAATTTACTAAAATCAATTACACCTTCTACAGCACCTGTTTTAGGATCTATAACAGCGATAACAGCTTGTATTCCATAGAAATTAGCATATATTTTACCATTTACCCATTCTAATTCATTTACATAAGGAACTGGTCCGTTATCTGTATACACACTTATTTCACTGACTTTTTGGAAGGTTTTAGCATCAAGTTTATAGATCTTTTCAGAACCATCGGTCATATATAAATAAGTTCCATCATTAGTAAGACCCCAACCTTCCATGTTTTGAAAGTAGTTAAAAGTACCTTCTAAGGTTAGCGTTTCAGGATCAAAGATATGTCCTTTGTTATTTTTATAAGTTAATTGATATAATTTATTGTTTAGTATAGTACATCCTTCCCCAAAGATGTCTGCTGGGAATTTATGAATTTTAATTACTTTACCTGTTTTATAATCTACTTGACGTACACTTGAAATTCCTTTATTTACTCCTTGCGTTCCAGCTAATGCTCCTCCTTCACCATTTCCTGTGCTTTCATATAATATACCATTATAGAATTCTAAGCCTTGTGTGTAAGCCGTTTTGTCATGAGGGTAAGTATTAACTATTTTATAGTTCAGTAGTTTTGGGGTAATGGCAGATGCTATTTCAATTGTATTGGTTACTTCGGCAGAGCTACCACTTGCATAAGCTACTCCTTTGATTGTTGTTTTTCCTAAGGGTTGATTGTTTAAACTATAATCCAAAGCTTCATTTCCTTTGACAGATCCAATTCTTGTATTGTTTAAAAAGTAAGCTACAGAATCAAGTTGTGTATTTTCTGCCAAATTTAATGACAATTTTAGAGCTTCATTCGAGTGATATAGCTGTTTTAAGCTACTTGTGTTAATCGATAAAACATTTTTTTCTAAATTTTTTTGTTCACTGCAAGCAGTAAAAGCGATTGCTAAGGTTAAGAGAGATAGTGTGTTATATTTTTTCATGACACTTTATAATTTTAATACAATATACAAATCTAAATTGAATTGTAGAAAAAGCTTGCAAAAATATAAAATGGTTGTATATTTGCACCGGCAAGTCCTACACGACCAGCTCCCTCTTAATCCTCCAGGGTGGGAACGCAGCAAAGGTATGAGGTTGTAGCGGTGCGATGTAGGTAGCTTGCCATTTTTTTTAAAATACTTTAGAGTCTCCTTTTCGGGGATTTTTTGTTTATATAAACTTCGTATATATCCTTTAAAACCTTTTCTTATTGATGTGAATTTTGTTATTTTTGAAGTAAAAATAGCTTGTTTTGAAGAAAGTACTTATAAAAGTAACAAAGGTTGTCGCATGGATAATATTAACTTTATTTATATTGTTACTATTATTAATTGTAGCTATCCAAATACCTTATGTTCAAAATAAGGTTAAGGATTATGCCATTACCTTTGTTGAGGATAAAATTGGAACTCCAGTACAATTAGACCATATAGAAATATCTTTTCCTAATACAATTGTGGTTAAGAACTTATACATGGAATCGCAACAACAAGATACATTAGTTGCAGCAGAGTATGTAGGAGTAGATATTAATTTATTTAAGTTATTAGTTAGTACTGTTGAGGTAAATGATATAAGCTTAGAAGGTTTAAATGCAAATATAAAACGCGATACACTACAACGTTTTAATTTTGATTATATCGTTGATGCATTTGCTTCTGAAGAGAAAGATGATACTCCTTCATCTATGGTTATTCAGGTTGGTCAAATTAATTTGAAAAAAATCAATATTACTTTTGATGATGCTTATGATGGACATCATTTGCAATTTAAGTTAGATGATTTTGTTACTCGTTTCAAAGATTTCGATTTAGACCAAATGAAATTTGCTATTCCTAAGGTAATTGTTAAAGATGTAAATGTTGCCTATCACAAACAAAAGGCATTTGGAAGTCGTGTTATAGAAGAAAAACAGATAGATTCAAAAGAAGAAAGTTCATTGCCAAAATTAGATTTAGGAGAAGTCCTGTTTCAGAACATTCACGTAGACTATAGGGATGAGGATATGGCATTGGCAGCTAATATATCACTGAAAGAGTTTCTTACCTCATTTGAATTACTCGATTTAGAAAATCAGCAGATAGATATAAAAGAATTAAAATTGGCAGATACAGGAGCTAAGGTGACTTTTCTTCCAAAGAAAAAAGATATAATTGTTCTTAAAGAAAAAGTAGATGCCCCTACAGGAGATACAAGTATTCCTTGGAGGTTTGGAATCCGAAATTTAGCTTTAGAAGGAATCGATTTTACCTATGATGATGAGAATGTAAAACGTCAAGTTGCTGGAATTGATCCTAATCATATTGGAATAAGTAAATTAAATGTAGAATTAAAGAATTTTCAGTTTTCACCGACAAGTATTACAGGGAATTTAGAACAATTTAAGTTTGCTGAGAAAAGTGGTTTTGTGTTGAATGAGTTTCGCACTTATTTCTTGTATGGTGAGCAAACGACATTTATTAAAGATTTTTACTTAGAAACCCCTCATACAAAATTAAAGTCTGAGATGGTCTTGAATTATCAAGACGTTAAAAAGTTAAAAGAGCAGTTGGGAGACGCTTCTTTAGATATTAATTTAAAGGATTCTTATATAGGGTTAAAAGATGCTTATATCTTGATGCCAAGTATATTTGAAGCACCCAGTATCTCTAATTTTAAAAAGGAAGAAATTCGACTGGAAGCAAAAGCGAAAGGAACAGTTGATAATTTGTGGATAGACCACTTTGTGTTGCGTGGTTTAAAATCAACATTTATAGAACTTAATGGATTAATAAAGGGATTGCCTGATGCAGATAAAGCGATTATAGATCTTAATCTAAATAATTTTCAAACAACAGCAAATGATATAAAAGCTCTTGCTCCAAAAGGAGTGTTACCTACCAATATTACTATACCTGCTTTAATTAAAGCAAAAGGAAATGTAAAAGGGAATGCAAAAAATATTGCTTCTAAGATGCATGTGAAAACAAGTGCAGGTAGTTTGCTCTTTGATGCAAAATTTGATCAAAGAGTAAAAGGAAGAGAAGCATATACTCTTCATGCAACAGCAACAGATTTAGATGTAGGACGTATTATTCAAAATGATTCAATTGGTAAAATAACTATGCAATTGAATGTGAAAGGAACAAGTTTGATTCCTGAAAAAGCGAATGCGGTTGCTCAATTCAAAATAGACAAAGCTGTATTTAATGGGTATAAGTATAATAATTTGATAGTGGAAGCTCTTATGAATCAAGGGCAATATGAAGTAAAGTCTGTGAATAATGATCCTAATTTACAGTTTAAGATATCAGCTGATGGGCAATGGACTAAAAAAGACTTGAGTTTAAACATGTTGGCGGATTTGTCACATATTGATTTACAACAATTACACTTAGATAAAAAACCTAATGTTATTAAGGGGGTATTAGATGTACAAATGAATAATGTAATGCCTGATAGTTTGGTTGGGAAAGTGATTTTGCGCAATATGGAGTTTAATTTAGATGGTAATTCATTTAGCTTAAAGCCTATTGAAATAGAAGCTACAGCAGAAAAAGATCATAGAAGATTAAGTATAGCTTCTGAGTTACTTGATTTTTCAATGGATGGAAATTATCAGTTAAGTACATTAGGAGATGTAATGAATAAGAGTTTGTCTACTTATTTTAAACGAGAAAATACAAATAAAGAAGCTAAAGTGGCTGTTTCTCAAAAGCAAGGACAAGGTTTTATTTATGATTTGAAGATTAAGGATAATACTGTAATTCAGAAGTTTTTACCGGATTTAAAAACAATTTCCACCATGTCTTTTATGGGAAGGTTTGATGAAGAACGCAAGTTTTTTAGTTTGGTGGGGGATATTCCAATATTGCAATATGGAGATTATGAATTATCTAATATTTATATTGGATTACAGCCATTAGATGATAAATTAATCTATTCATTAGGATTAGAAAAGGTTTCAAATGCAAATATCGCTTTAAGTCGTTTGAATTTGAAAGGAGATATTTATGATAATACAATTACCTATAACCTTAATATCAAAGATAAAGAAGAGGTAGAAACTTATGTGATTGCAGGAAAAGCAGAAGCGCAAAAAGAAACTTTAGTGATAAGTTTAGATCCTAACGGTTTTAAATTGGATCATCAGTTGTGGGATGTTAATCCAGATAATCAGATTGTGTTGAATAGCAAAGGCTTTTACATTAAAGATTTCGAGTTGAATTTAGGGAAAAGCTTTATGAAGGTCAATTCTGAAAAAGAAATAGCTAATAGTCCATTGAAAATACAGTTCAATGATTTTAATATTGAGACTTTGACAAAGATGGTTCAAAAGGATAAAGTATTGGCTGCTGGATCGTTGGATGGAGAGATTTATTTAAAAGATTTATCAGCTGATTTTAGGTTTATTACTGATTTAGATATTGCTAATTTGGAGGTGATGGAAATGCCTTTAGGAAATTTGCATTTTGCTGTAAAGAATAAGTCTCAGAGTCAATTTTTAGCTGAAATGGTTTTACAGGGTGGAGAGAATAAAGTGGAAATGAAAGGAGAAATAGATGCTGATAAACAGACAATGGATTTGAATATTTTATTGGATAAATTACAGATGAAAGCGTTAGAAGGTTTTTCTAAGGATAATTTGTCAGAATCAAAAGGGTATTTGTCTGGAAACATAAATGTGGAAGGGAAATTTGATGATCCAAAAATAGTAGGAAGTATAGATTTTAATCAGATTGGTTTTCACGTAAATCCTATTAGTGCTGATTTTAAAAATATTAATGAGAAAATATCATTTACTAATAGAGGAATTGAGTTTGATAAGTTTAGTATCACAGATAGTGATGGAAATTTGTTGATTGTGGATGGTCAAGTGTTAACTAAGACATATAAAGATTTTGCTTTTAACTTAGATATTAAGGCAGTAGATTTTAAAGCAATTAGTTCTACAGCAAAAGATAATGATATGTATTATGGTACATTGATTTTTGATACGAATATTAAAATTAGAGGAGATTTGAATAAACCTGTTGTTACAGGAGGAATTGAAATAGGTAAAAAAACTTCTTTTACAGTTGTGATGCCTCAAGAGGATCCATCTATAGCAGATAGAGAAGGAATTGTAGAGTTTGTTGATCAGGAAAGCTTGCGTTTGGCTGAATTAAAACGATTAGAAGAAGATTTAAATAAAACAGCATTAAGTGGATTGGATGTTACTTTGTCTATCAAGGTAGATAAAGAAGCTACGTTTTCCATGATTATGGATAAACAAAGTGGAGATAAGGTTGTTATTAAAGGAAATGGGGATTTAGTAGGAGGTATTGATGCTTCAGGTAAAATTACCTTGACTGGACGTTATGAATTTACAGAAGGAGCTTATGATTTGTCATTGAATTTTATGAAACGTAGATTCGTGGTTGAGCCAGGTAGTTCGATTGTATGGATGGGAGAACCAACTGCTGCAATGCTGAATTTGACTGCTATTTATGAAACAAAAACAGCCCCAAGTGACTTGCTTGAGGGGCAACTAAGTGAAATGTCACCTACGCAACAAAATATGTACAAACAGAAGATCCCTTTTCAAGCATTATTGATGATGAAAGGTGAGCTGTTGAAACCAGAAATATCATTTGATATTCGATTAAAAGATGGAACAACGAGTGTGGCAGGAGATGTGATTTCAAATACTAAAAATCGTTTGGATCAAATACGTACTAATGAAACAGAGTTGAATAAACAAGTATTCTCTCTTTTGTTACTAAATCGTTTTATTGGAGAAAATCCATTTGAAAGTAGCGCTGGCGGCATGAGTGCAAATGCAATGGCTCGACAAAGTGTGAGTCGTTTATTATCTGATCAATTGAATAATTTGGCGGGTAATCTAATTGCAGGAGTAGAATTGAGTTTTGATTTAGATTCCTCTGAAGATTTTTCAAGTGGTTCTCGTAGCAATCGTACAGATTTGAATGTAGCTGTATCTAAACGTTTATTTGCAGATCGTTTAAAAGTTACAGTAGGAAGTAATTTTGAGGTAGAAGGTGAGCAACGTCAAAATGAACAAGCAACCAATATTGCTGGAGATATTGAGTTGGAATATGCTTTGTCTAAAGATGGCCGTTATTTGCTACGCGTTTATAGAAAAAACAGATACGAAGTGGCTCTTCAGGGACAAATTGTAGAAACGGGAGTAGGTTTTATTATAACTATGAGTTATGAAAACTTTAAAGAGTTATTTGAGCGTTCGAGAGATAAGAAACAATTGAAAAAACAATTAAAAGATGAAACTAAGAAAGAGCAGTAGTAAGATTGTAAAGAACGCTTTGATAGGAACTTTGTCTTTATTATTGGTTTCTTGTAGTGTAACTAAATATATTCCAGAAGATGAAGCTTTGTTTACAGGAAGTGAAATAAAGTTGGAAGATGTAGCTTGGAGTAAAACAAAGAAATTTGAAGCAACAGAAGGATTGAAAGCTTTGACTCGGCCAATTCCTAATAGTAGCTTTTTAGGAATGCATCCTAAATTGTATTTTTATAATTTAGGAGGTAATCCAGAAAAACAAGGTATGATACGTACTTGGCTTCGCACTAAAATGGGGGAACCACCTGTGTATTTTAGTCAGGTAGATGCAGATTACACAAGTTCTATTTTGTCTAATCGCTTAGAAAATGAAGGTTTTTTTAATGTAATGGTGGCTCATGATACAATTTCTTCAGGTAAAAAGAAGAAGGGAATTGTATATACTATTAAACCAGGAAAACAGTATACTATTAGAAGTGTAATATACCCTAACGATTCTATTCCATTGTTACAATATTTAGGTAGAGGAAAGAAGTTTTCTAAGTTAAAAGCAGGACAAGCTTATAGTCTTGATGCAATTAAAGATGAACGTGTTCGCTTTGATAATCATTTAAAAAATAAAGGGTACTATTATTTTAGTGCAGATAATTTATTGATTCAGGTAGATAGTACTGTTGGTAATCACCAGGTGGATTTGTTTGTGAAAGTAAAAAAGGAAACACCTGAGCTGGCTTTACAACAGTATACAATAGGAGACGTGTATATTAATACAGATTATAAATTAGGAGGAGAGCATTTTGATAAAAACGATAGTAAGATTTATACTTATAAAGATTTTCATATTTTGGATTCTGTCAAAAAATTTAAGCCCTCAATTTTTGATCGCTCTATTTATTTGAAAGAAGGGGATGTCTATAATAGAGATAACCATAATTTATCATTGAATAGGTTGGTGAACTTAGGTGTGTTTAAATTTGTTAGAAACTCTTTTGTACTGACGGATAGTATAAATCACAAATTAGATGTTTATTATTTTTTGACACCAGATAAACCTAAAGCTTTGCGTTTAGAGCTTTTAGGTAAAACAAATTCTGCCAGCTATAGTGGAGCAGAGCTTAATTTGAATTGGAGTCATAAGAATATTTTTAAAGGAGCAGAAGTACTGTCTGTTTCTGCTTATGGAGGAGGAGATTTTCAGTTAGGATCTAATGGGAATGGTTATGATGTATATAAAGTAGGTTTGGAATCAAGTATTACTTGGCCACGAATTATTTCACCTTGGGATTTTAGTTCGTCAAGTTCATATGTTCCTAAAACACGACTAACAGTAGGAGGGGAGTATCTGGAACGTAGGCAATTATATACATTGAAATCACTTAAAGCATCTTGGGGGTATTTATGGAAGGAAAGTGCTACTAAAGAACACTTGTTGAATATATTTGATGGGAATTATGTAAGTCCAGAAAGAGTAACTGATTTGTATAGAGAACAAGCAGCTGGGAATCCTTCTTTGGAGAGAGTTGTGGAAAAGCAAATGACATTTGGACCTTCTTATACGTTTACATATACAAATACTATGAAACAGTACAAGCGACATACCTTTTATTATAGAGGAGGAGTAGATTTTTCAGGAAATATTACTGGATTGATTATGGGGGCAAATACAGATAAAGGAGATGAGAAACGCATTTTAGGAATCCCATTTAGTCAGTATGTGAAAACAGAACATGATTTTAGACACTATATGCGTTTGAGTAAGACGTCTCAACTTATTTCTCGTTTTCATGGAGGAATAGGAGTAGCTTATGGAAATTCAAAGAATATGCCCTATACAAAACAGTTTTATGTAGGTGGTTCAAATAGCTTGAGAGCTTTTAGAGCAAGAACAATAGGACCTGGTACTTTTGATCCTCATACTATAGAATCAAAGTTTATTGCGGATCAATCAGGTGATATGGTTTTGGAAATGAACTTGGAGTATAGAAAAAAACTCTTTAGCATTGTTCATGGAGCTTTATTTGTAGATGCAGGTAATATTTGGAACCTAAGTGAGGTACCAGACCGTATAGGTGGAAAATTTTCAAATGAGTTTTATAATGAAATTGCGGTTGGAGCAGGAGCAGGATTGCGTTTTGATATTACATTTTTGGTTTTGCGTTTTGATTTTGCGTTTCCTTTGCGTGTACCTTATGGAACTAATGGAAATGGTTGGGTTGTAAAAGATATTCAATTTGGAGACCCTCGTTGGCGTAAAGATAACCTGATGTTTAACTTTGCAATTGGGTATCCATTCTAATTTTTGAGTAAACTTTCCTCAATTTGTGTGAGGAATTATAAGAGTGAAATTAGAACTTGTTTTTTGAATAAATATGTAAATGTTTGATTTTCATTGTTTTTTGTAACAAAGGTATGGTAGGACTGGTTTGGCATGATTTTTACATTCTATAATAACGTAAGGTGTTATAAAAAAAGTAAGCTTAGTGCTTAAGCAACAAAACTTAAAAAAGTTATTGAAAAAGAAAATTAAGTGTTTGTTTTAAAAGAAAAGATTGCCGAGAGGTAATACAAAGATCGTTAGTAAGGTGAAGAAGAGAAATCTTCAGACATATAGGGAGCTTAAGCTCCCTTTTGTTGTTTTGTAAGTTTAGGGAATTAGAGTGAAACGATTTGATTGTAGAGCTGAATAATAATAAAACAGTAAGGTGAGTTTCATTAATTTTTTCTTAAGTTTTGATTGTGAATTATATTTTATGAAAGTCGAGTAGGATTCTGAATTATAAAACATTAAATTTGGCATCTATCAGATAAATTTTGAAGTATATGAGTCACAAGATTCTTGTAATAGATGATGATGTTCCGTTTTGTGAAATGTTGAAAGCTTTCCTAACTAAGAAAGGATATGTGGTATCAAATGCCTTTAAAGCGATTGAAGCTGAGCAAATTATAGTAAAAGAGTGTTTTGATATTGTATTGACAGATGTTCGATTGCCAGATAGTGATGGTATCGAGTTGTTGAAGTTTATTAAGAAGCACTGTCCAGCTGCCCACGTAATTTTAATGACAGGGTATACAGAAATAAAAACAGCAGTTAATGCAATGAAACTTGGGGCATTTGATTATGTTGCTAAACCAATTAATCCCGATGAAATTTCGTTGACCATTAAGCAGGCTTTAGAAAAGAAAAGTGCTGTGACAGTGGACGCTAATACAATAAAAGAAAAGAAAATAAAATCGGAAGTTTCTGCAGATAGTGATCTTGATGATATTCCAGATTATGTGAAAGGAGGAAGTATTGTTTCAAAACAATTACACGAGTATATTGACTTAGTAGCTCCAACTAATATGTCTGTTTTAATCATAGGTGATAGTGGTACAGGAAAAGAGAATATTGCACATTCAATTCATTTGAAAAGTAAGCGAAAGGATAAACCTTATATTGCTGTCGATTGTGGAGCTATACCTAAAGATTTGGCATCGAGTGAATTTTTTGGACATATTAAAGGTTCGTTTACAGGAGCTGTAAGTGACAAAGTTGGACATTTTGAAGCAGCTAATGGAGGGACTATTTTTTTGGATGAGGTAGGTAATTTATCTTATGAAGTACAAGTGCAGTTATTACGTGCTTTACAAGAAAGAAAAGTAAAACCAGTAGGAAGTAGCAATGAAATAGATGTTGATATTCGCGTGATTGCTGCTACAAATGAAGATTTACCTAAGGCTGTTAGAGAAGGGGAATTTAGAGAAGATTTGTACCATCGTTTGAATGAATTTGGTATTGTAGCTCCAAAATTAGCAGATAGAGGGGAAGATATTTTAATGTTTGCTAAGCACTTTTTAAAAGAATCAAATGCGGAATTAGAGAAAACAGTGAAAACTTTTTCTCCTGAAGTAGAACGAGTGTTTCTTACTTATGATTGGCCAGGAAATTTACGTGAGATGAAAAACATTATTAAGCGATCTGTTTTATTGACACGTGATGAGGTGGTTGATAAGACTGTATTACCAATAGAAATGTTTGAAGAAAGAGCAGAAAAAGTAGTTCCTATTGTTACTATGGTAGATGATGAGGATTTGAAATTATTTTCTTCTCGCAATGAAGAACAAGCTATACGTACAGCTTTAGAGAAAGTAAAGTTTAATAAAACAAAAGCAGCTCAAGTATTAGGGATAGATAGAAAAACATTATATAACAAAATGAAACTCTATAATATAGAGTTGTAATTAGGTTTAAAATATATAAAACAGTTATTGAAAAATAACTGTTTTTTTGTTTAGTGTAATGTCAGAATTTATCAGTGAAAACAACTCTTTTTTTAGTAGGGATTATCTATTATTCTTAGCTAAAAATCGTTATTTTTGTAAGTCTAAATAAAAAATAATATGGCTACAGTAACATTAAAAAGTAATCCATTTCATACGATTGGAGATTTACCTAAAGTAGGGACAATAGCTCCTGAATTTGAATTAGTAGGAGGAGACTTAGGAGTTAAAAAACTTCAAGATTACGCAGGTAAAAAAGTAGTGTTAAATATTTTTCCAAGTGTTGATACACCAACTTGTGCTACATCAGTTAGACAATTTAATCAACAAGTAGCAAATTTTGACAACACAGTTGTATTGTGTATTTCTCGCGATTTACCATTTGCACAAGGTCGTTTTTGTGGAGCAGAAGGAATTGCAAATGTAGAAATGTTGTCTGATTTTAGAACCGCTCAGTTTGGTAAAGGGTATGGTGTATTGTTTGCAGACGGTCCATTAGAAGGATTGTTATCTCGTGCGGTTGTTGTTGTAAATGAAGAAGGTAAGGTGATTTACACAGAGCAAGTAGCAGAAACAAGTGAAGAACCAAATTATGCTGCTGCGTTAGAAGTATTAAAATAAAAGAATAGAAAGCTGCTATTGACTAATTTGTTCTATATTTAAAGAAATAGTTGATAGCAGTTTACTATTTTATACTATGTTGGGGCTCGTATTGTACTATTGAGAATAAAAAATGAAAACAGAAAAGAAAAACACAAATACAAAAAACGCAAAGGACAATCAGAAATTTGATACTACAGTATTCAAAAATCGATCTTTTATATTTACTATTTTATTGATTATTACAGGAATTGCACTTACTCTGAGCTTTATCTCTTATTTGTTGACAGGAGTTGAAGATCAAAGTAATATCAATTTATTGGATGATCGTACAGTAGAAATTACAAATTGGTTGGGTAAGTATGGAGCTTCTGTAGCTCATTTCTTTGTTTATGATGGTTTCGGAGTAGGAGCCTTTTTCTTCTCTAAAATGTTGATTTTTTGCGGGATATATGGTTTTTTTGGTATTGCAGGTCAAAGAATTAAGCGTGTGATTTTTTGGGATTTAATTTCTATGATTTTACTTTCTGTTTTTTTAGGATTCTTTTGGAATTACAACCCTTTGTTGGGAGGTAGTATTGGATATAATATTAATAGTTATTTAGCAGATTATACAGGAACAACAGGTACTATTTTACTATTAGTATTCTTAGGAATTGTATTTGCTTTGTTTCGCTTTAAATTATCACCAACTAATATTCGCGATTCTTTAAAACAGGTTCCTGTTAATCTACCATCAATAAAGAATGATCCAAATTTTGATTCTATTAATACAGAAGAACAAACAACTAATGTAACTAACGTAAGTGAAACCATAGTTGATGCAATAGAACAGCCATTTGTAGAAGTAGGGAAAACAATAGAACCTATTGGTGGTAAAGATAATAAGGAGAATTCAGTTTTATTTGATCAAAAGAGTATCAAACCAACAATTGAACATAGTTCAAGTATTGAGTTGAAAACAAATTCGGTGAAAGAAATGAAGGATTCATCTTTTGAGACAATGATACTGAATAGTTCTACAAATGATTTTGTAGTAGAAGCAGTTCAGGATGAAGATACATATGAGGAGAATTTAGCAGCACAATTGGTACATGATTTTGGTGAGTTTGATCCAACTTTAGAGTTGTCTAATTATCAATTTCCATCTATAGAGTTGTTAAAAGATTATGGTTCAGGAGGTATAACAATTGATCAGGAAGAGTTAGAAGAAAATAAAAATAGAATTGTAGATACACTTCGCAATTATAAAATTGATATTGCTCAAATTAAAGCAACAGTAGGACCTACTGTTACTCTATATGAAATTGTACCAGAGGCAGGGATACGTATTTCTAAAATTAAGAATTTGGAAGATGATATTGCATTGTCTTTATCAGCTTTGGGGATTCGTATTATAGCGCCAATACCAGGGAAGGGAACTATTGGTATTGAGGTGCCTAATAATAAACCTACAATTGTATCTATGCGTAGTGTAATTGCTTCTCCAAAATTTCAAACAGCAGAAATGGAATTACCTGTTGCTTTAGGTAAAACTATTTCTAATGAGACTTTTGTAGTTGACTTGGCAAAAATGCCACACTTACTGATGGCTGGTGCAACAGGACAAGGAAAATCTGTCGGATTAAATGCATTATTGACTTCCTTGCTTTATAAAAAACATCCAGCAGAAGTAAAGTTTGTTTTGGTTGACCCTAAGAAAGTTGAGTTAACTTTATTTAATAAGATAGAAAGACATTATTTGGCAAAATTACCAGATGCTTCAGATGCTATTATTACAGATAATACGAAAGTAATTAATACATTGAATTCTCTTTGTATAGAAATGGATAATCGTTATAGTTTATTGAAGGATGCAATGGTGCGTAATATTAAAGAGTATAATGAGAAATTTAAGCAACGCAAGTTAAATCCAGAGAATGGACATAAATTTTTACCTTATATTGTTTTAGTTGTAGATGAGTTTGCTGATTTGATTATGACAGCAGGAAAAGAAGTGGAAACACCTATAGCTCGATTGGCACAGTTGGCACGTGCAATAGGTATTCACTTAATTATTGCGACACAACGTCCATCAGTGAATGTAATTACAGGTATTATTAAAGCAAACTTTCCAGCGAGGGTAGCTTTTAGAGTGACTTCTAAAATTGACTCTCGTACTATTTTAGATGGAGGAGGAGCTGATCAATTGATAGGGCGTGGAGATTTGTTGTATACACAAGGAAATGACATGATTCGTGTACAATGTGCTTTTGTAGATACTCCTGAAGTTGAAAAGTTGACTGAATATATAGGTTCTCAAAAGGCTTACGCAACAGCATATTTGTTACCAGAATATGTAGGTGAGGAGGGATCACAAGGAAGTTTAGACATAGATATTAGTGATAGAGATTCATTGTTTAGAGATGCTGCAGAAATAATTGTAACAGCTCAACAGGGATCAGCATCTCTATTACAGCGTAAACTAAAATTAGGATATAATAGAGCAGGTCGTTTGATTGATCAATTAGAGGCTGCGGGTATTGTTGGGCCTTTTGAAGGAAGTAAAGCAAGAAGTGTACTGATTCCAGATCTTGTGGCTTTGGATCAGTTTTTTGATAACGAAGAAGATAATTTCTAAATATTTATGATGATGAAAAGAGTTTTATGCATTAGCCTATTTGTTATGGCTTCATTAGGTGTACAAGCACAAAATAGCCAGAAAGCAAAGAACTACTTAAATGAAGTAACAAAGACAATTAATGGATATAAGAATGTATCACTTGGATTTTCTTATGTACAAGTTGATAAGAGTACTGGAAATAGTACTAAGGAGTTAAATGGTACAGTTGATATACAGAAAGATCTATACTATTTAGATTTTATGGGAGTGAAACGTATTTTTGATGGAAAAAAAGTGTATACTATTTCTTCTGAAGATAAAGAGGTAACTGTGTCAACATATAATGCTAATAGTAAAGATAATATTTTGCCAAGTCAATTATTAACCTTTTTCAGTACAGGGTATAATTTAAGTTGGGACATTTTGCAAAACAACAAAGGAAAGCAGATTCAGTATATCAAATTGGTGCCAACAGATAAAAAGTCAGGGATAAAAGAAATTTTATTAGGAATAGACAATAAGACAAAAGCGATTTATAATAAGATACAAGTGAATAAAGATGGTTCGAAATCAACATTAACGGTTAATTCTTTTAAAACGAATCAAACATTGTCAAAAAATCACTTTACCTTTACTGCGAGTAATTACTCAGATTATTATATTAACAACATAGATTAGTTTTCTTGTGAAAATACTTGATCGTTATATTTTAAAGAGCTTTATAGCTACTTTGTTTACTGTATTTATTATACTTTATTTTATTTTTATTCTTCAAGGAATCTGGCTTTTTATTTCAGAATTGGCAGGTAAGGATTTAGATGTATTTATTATCATACAGTTTTTATTGTTCTATTCTCCTAAAATGGTTCCACTTGTGTTACCACTTTCAGTGCTTTTGGCTTCTATTATGACCTTTGGTAGTTTCGCAGAGAATTATGAATTTGCAGCAATGAAAGCTTCAGGAATATCTTTGAAGCGAGCTATGCAACCATTGTCTATCTTTATTAGTATTTTGGCTTTTGTGTCATTTTGGTTTGCAAATAATGTGATTCCAATGGCAGAATATAAGTTTATTAATTTAAGAAAAGAAATTGTACAGACTAAGCCAGCAATGGCTATTGGAGCAGGACAGTTTAATGATTTAGGAACTGTAAACATTAAGGTAGATAAAAAATCGGGAGAAAAGGGACAGTATTTAGATAACGTTACAATGCATATTAAATCAGCATCAGGTTATGAAAATAAAGCTGTTATTCGTTCTACAAATGGGGAGTTAGAGACAAATGAAAATAGTAATTTATTAAAGTTACATTTGTTTGATGGCAATTACTATGAAGATGTTGTTGCAAAATCATCAAGTGATCAAAATAAAAAACCATTTGTAAAAACTGCTTTTGAACAGTATACAATGAATATTGATATTGTTAGCTTTCAAAATGAAGGTAGAGACAATGAAGAAATAACGAATACTTATGGAATGCTTAATATTAGTGAATTGAATTATACAATCGATTCATTACAAAAGAGTATTGTGACAGAAAAGAAATCTAATACAGATAACCTACTAATTCGAACGGATAATATCTTTACACATAAAGTAGTTGATAGTTTGAAAGATTCAAAAGCAGGGAAAGATTTACTTGCAAAATACCCAAATGATTCAAAACAACGTATTCTGCAATCTGCGATAGATTATACTAATAATTTGGTATTTAATACAGAAAGTAATGATTATTCTATTTTTAGTCAAGTAAAACGTGTTAATGAGCATTATTTAGCTTTGTATGAGAAGTTTGTAATTGCTTGTTCATGTTTTTTAATGTATTTCATAGGAGCTCCTTTAGGAGCAATTATTAGAAAGGGAGGTTTAGGATTGCCAATTGTATTTGCAGTATTGATTTTTATTATTTACCATTTCGTTAATACGTTTGGTAGAAAGTTAGCACAAGAAGATGGTATTCCTCCTTTATTAGGTGGTTGGATTGGTATACTTACACTACTTCCTTTAGCAGTTTTTCTTACAATTAAAGCTACAAATGATAGTGGTGTGATTAATTTTGAGACCATATTCGAACCAATTACAAAATTATTTAAAAAGAAAAAATAACAACAAAAACAACTATAATGTCACATAATGATATTCGATTAAACACTATAGAAGAAGCCATTGAGGATATTCGCGCTGGTAAAGTGATTATAGTAGTAGATGATGAAGATCGTGAAAACGAAGGCGACTTTATTGCCGCAGCTGAAATGGTATCAACAGAGATGATTAATTTTATGGCTACTCATGGTCGAGGATTAATTTGTGCACCGTTAGCACAAGAGCGTTGTAAAGAATTGGATTTACATCCAATGGTAACAAATAATACAGTATTGCATCAAACAGCATTTACAGTGTCAATTGATTTAAAGGGACATGGATGTACAACAGGAATTTCTGTTTATGATCGTGCGAAAACAATTGAATTTTTAGTAAATGATGACGCTAAACCAGAAGACTTTGGTCGTCCAGGACATATTTTTCCTTTAATAGCAAAAGAAGGAGGAGTATTAAGACGTACAGGACATACTGAAGCAGCTGTAGATTTAGCACGCTTAGCAGGATTTAAACCCGCAGGTATTTTAGTGGAAATTTTAAATGAGGATGGTTCTATGGCTCGTTTACCTCAATTGATTGAAGTAGCGAAGAAATGGAATTTGAAGATTATTTCTATTGAAGCTTTAGTAGCTTATCGTATGAAGCATGATAGTTTGATAGAGAAAAAAGAAGAGTTTGCTATTCAAACACGTTTTGGAGTATTTAATTTGAAAGCTTATCAACAAAATACAAATGGACAAGTGCATTTGGCATTGACAAAAGGTACTTGGACGGCAGAAGAAAGTGTATTGACGCGTATTAATTCAATGATTGGTAATAATGATTTATTGGATGCTTTGAGTGGTAAGTTAGATAAGAGAATAGAGTCAGCTTTCGAGAAGATTAATGAAGAGGGAAGAGGTGTTATATTATTTTTAAATCAGGAAAATCAAAGTGAAAGTTTGTTAAAACGCTTACGAGTAATTAAAGAACAAGAAGGAATATTAGATATGGATACTCCTAAATTGTCAGGAGATGAAAAGGATTTTGGAATTGGAGCACAGATATTACATGATTTAAATGTAGCTAAAATGAAATTGATGACAAACTCTGAACAAGCAAAAAGAGTAGGAATGACAGGCTATGGTTTAGAAATTACAGCATATGTAAAATATTAATACATTATATAAAATATTGTATTTTAAATAATTAAAGAAAAGGCGTGAAAAAACTTTATTTTTTACGCCTTTTTATTTTGTATAAGTGTAGAATAGTGCTATATTTGCACTCGCAATACGGAAGTAAAGCAGACCACTGGAGAAATGGCAGAGTGGTCGATTGCGGCAGTCTTGAAAACTGTTGACTGTAACAGGTCCGGGGGTTCGAATCCCTCTTTCTCCGCTGATTTATAAAAGATAACTTTTCAAAA
>JAITMD010000008.1 GCA_031277535.1 Flavobacteriaceae bacterium | reverse complement strand
CTCCCGTGAATTGGGGTGTGAAATGAGGTGGATAGTTCTTCTTGTTTTCATTAGAAAATTGATTATTAGCCATTTGAGTTAAAAGTTAGAGTAAAAAAGGTGGTGGATTTTGTGTTTTTATCTTCCTTAAAGATTAATTGTGGTAGAAAAAATGTGAAATTGGGTGGGGAAATGGGTGGAAGGAATGGGTGGAGGGAATGGTTTTTTCATTCCTTACATATAATAAAGGAAAATCAATAGTCACATATACATGAAGTGTAACTAAAGGAAAGAAAAACACACAAAAAAAAACAGCTTTATCATTTATAATGACAAAGCTGTTCTCTAAATATCTAAAAAACGCTATTTACTAAAAAGATGTTGTAATACCAATTGTTAATCCAGCTGCTTCAGATACCATTCTACATATTCCTCCTACACAAAGCAATCCTCCACGTTGTCTTCCATAACCAGCAGACACGCGTGTAACGCCCTTAGTATAACTTGCTCCTACATTATAGTAATGTATACGTTTCTCTGTATCATCATTCCCATAGTTATACATATCACTCACATACATAGACCAATTATTATTATAAGCAAACTCAGCTGTTCCAGCTACCCAGTTCTTTTTATCTCCATTCGCCCACATATGTTGCGCCTCTAATCGAACAGATTTATCTTCTAAGAATTGATATGTCGTTTCTGCAGATAAAATATTTGATTTAATCACATATTCTTTACCATCCAAGAAAGGGCTATTATAATACTGATTCAAGTACATAAAAATAGAAGACCAATCTTTCGACCACTTTTTACGTACTTCTACACCAAAATCTGAATAATACTTATTTCCAAAACCTAAGAATTCAGATTTCAAACCAGTTTTATCTCCGTTTACTTCATTTTTAATACCTGCCCAATAAGAACCATTTACAACTAAATTAGTACCATATTCCCCTCCTAAAGTAGAACCTTTAGCAAATTCATAGTAAAAATCAAACTGACCTCCAATTTCTCCAACTTTTCTACGCATATTCATATCAAAAAAAGGTTGTGCTTGATATACATAAATATTTTGCAGAGAATAATCATACTGCTTAGTTAGAGCAGGGATATAATTCATTGTACCTTTTAAATAAAAATTTCCACTAAAATCACGTTGAGAATAAAAAGCCATGTTTTCCATTCTACGCAAATTAATATTAAATGCCATTCCTTTTTTAGAATATCCTGTATTAATTAATAATGCGCTTCCATAATGAGAAATATTAGGATATATACGATCCATTTCCACTAATACATCATTTTGTTTATAAACATACTCCGCTCCAACATAAAAACCTCCTTTTGCAAAATCAGTTTTTATAGAGAATGCATTAGTCAATTTATCTAAATCACTATTATACTCCAATTCATCCTCTAATCGTCCAACATACCCTATTTCTCCTGTTAAATCAAAATCTTCTTTTTTAAGCATATTAGCAATATCAAATGAGAAATTAGCTCCCATAATCCAAGACTTTGCAAAATCAAATCCCATCCCTATTCTTTGCTTACCTCCTAAAACAGTTCCTTTAATATTCTCATTAAAATTATATTTAGCATTTAAACCAAATACAGAATTATTAATACCAATTTGTCTATCTTCCCAAGCACGAAACAATAATCCACTTCCGAATTGGTCATAGAAATGTCCTGCAGTCACATCAATTCCCTTTTCCACATTATTATAACGTAAATAAGCAGATCCAAAATGAGTCTTTTTGAATTCTGGATTATAATTTAGCAAAGCATTTGGCATATAATTTTCTATCTGTGTGCCAATTGTCCAGTTTTTATAATCATAATCCAATTTTAGATAAGAATTCGAATGCAAGCGATCTTTTTCTGCCTCTTTATCATCTAATTTTACTTTTTTATCATCTACATACCACTGTGTTGTATTTTCAAATCCCCCTCTGATTTGGGAATAACCATTCGAAAAAACAAACAATAAACCTAAGACTGTAATAACTCTTTTCATAGATTATTTCTTTGCAACAGCTTTCACTTGTTTAAACAATTCCTTTTCTACACCTGGTGTATAGCTTGTATGTTTATACACAATTTTACCTTTATATACTAATACTGTAAAAGGTACATTTGCCACATTCATCGCTCTTTTCAAATTGTGATTATCATCTAAAAGCACCTGATAATCCCATCCTTTACCATTAACTAATGGTTTTACTCTTTTCACAGACTTAGCATCATCAATCGATACAGCAACTACTTTCACTCCTGTCTCTTTTTGCCAATCATCATAAACATCATTAATCGCTCCTAATTCTTTAAGACATGGTCCACACCATGTTGCCCAAAAACTAACAATAACGGGTTGATCACCTTTTCCTAATTCTGCTACATTAACATCCTTTCCATTCAAGTCCTTTAAGACAATATTTGGCAACTCTGTTTGTTGCGAAAAAACAAATAACGGGAGTAAAAAAATACAAAATGCAAATAAATTTCTCATAAATATAACTTTTGTTAATCAATTCGGTAAATATATATAAAATAAATAATCAGTCACAACTTGATTATGTAAAAATTATATTTATTTTTACAAAAAAAACCAACGAAAAACACATATAATCATGAAAAGAAAAAATTTATTAAAATTTGCAGTAATACTATCATTAGTTACAGCTTTTACATCATGTTCAAAAGATGACAATTCATCAAATAAAGGAGAAGATAAAGGAAAAACAGATGGGCCTGCTCCCTTTCAACACAAAGTGTTGGTAGAAGATTTCACAGGAGCTTGGTGTCAATATTGTCCTATTGTAGCTCATGACATCGAAGAATTAGAAAAGACTAACGGAGAAAAAATTCAAGCTATTGCCATTCACAATTCTGTATCAGCAGACCCAAATAATGGAGGTTATGACCCTTTTGATTTTTTCCCTACAGAACGTAAAGCTTTTGAAAGAGAAATGAAAGTAAATGGATACCCTTTTGCAAGAGCTAATAGAGCAATAGATTTCAGAGCTACAAATGGAATTAAAAGTACAATTGATGCCTACCTAAGTCAAGGATCTCCTATTGGAGTTAAAATTAATTCGAATTTAAAAATTGATTCAGGAACAATTGATATATCTATCAAATTAGCAAAAACTTTCGAGAAGGGCTTAAAATATGCAATCTTTGTATTAGAAGATGGTTTAATTTTTAGACAATCTAATGCAACACAATTCTTTCCTCCAGTAGAATCTGGATGGACAAAGAATTTTGTACACAATAATACATTAATTGCCATTCCAAACGGATTTAGAGGAGACTATATTGATTCAGCAATTACATTAGAAAGTAAAGAAATTACTGTTAATGGTACCCCAGTTACATACAAAGCTCAAAAAGTAGAGAACTTAAAGGTGGTAGTTGTAATAAGTGATGCAGATAATAATATATTAAATACAGTTGTTGCTAAAGCAAATACAAAACAAGATTACCAATTAAAAAAGTAAATAATTTAAAATCTCATAATAGGAAACCTATGCTATGCATAGGTTTTTTTATCTCTAAAAAAGACAATAAAAAAAGCCAGACAGTAATGTCTGGCTTTTTTGCTCCCCCTCTTGGGCTCGAACCAAGGACCCTCTGATTAACAGTCAGATGCTCTAACCAACTGAGCTAAGGAGGAAGGTTTATTACCTTTATTGCGGTGCAAATATAAAACGATTTTTAAAATCTACAAACGCAATTAGCACTTTTTTTCTATTTAAAAATTGCCTTGTAAATATCGTTCCCATTAGCAAACAACAGCAATCCTATAAGTATAAAGAAGCCAACCATTTGCGCATTCTCTAAGAACTTATCACTTGGTTTTCTACCTGAAATCATTTCGTATAATAAAAACAATACATGCCCTCCATCTAAAGCAGGAATTGGCAATAAGTTCATTACTCCAAGCATAATTGACAACATTGCAGTAATTCCCCAAAACACTTCCCAGCTCCAATATTGAGGAAATATATCATAAATTGCTTTAAATCCTCCCACTCCTTTGTACGCTCCAGTTTCTGGTTGAACCATCAATTTCAACTGTTTCCAATAGCTTGCAATCTTATCTTTTCCTTTTACCAACCCTACAGGAATTGATTCCATTAAAGAATATCTTTCGTGGCTAATATTATACAATCCTAATTTTTCTAAATTATCCAAAGGTAATGCTGCTGCATAACCGATACCTAATTTCCCTTCTGCATTCACTTTTGCATCTACTTTTATCTCTTTTCCATCTCTATCAATAACAATAGGAACAATTTGATTCTTATTCTCCATTAATATAGGAGCTACTTCATCAAAATAAGTAGTAGCAACACCATTTACACTTTTAATAATATCTTTTAATGTAAATAAGTCTTTATTTGGAGAATCTTCACTTGCTCCTGTCACAACAAAAGGAATACGCAATCCTATTAAACCACTACCTTTATTCTGCATGATTTGATCTACCAAATCAACAGGCATCTTCAATTGCTTAATTTCACCTTTTCTTTCTACTGTTACCTCTTTTGCCAATAATAATGATTCTGGCAAATCGTTAAACTTCACTATCTCCTTACCATCTACAGAAACAACTTTATCTCCAGTTTCTAATCCTGCTGCCAATAAAGCTGGTGATTGTACCCATATTCCTTGTTTAATGTCTTTATTTGACAGAAATAAATCTCCATAAGCATAAGTCATCCCTATATAGATAACAAACGCTAAAATAAAATTTACTGTAACACCTCCAAGCATAATAATTAATCTTTGCCAAGCTGGCTTAGATCTAAACTCCCAAGGTTGTGGTTCACTTTTCAACTGTTCCGTATCCATACTTTCGTCAACCATCCCAGATATTTTTACATATCCTCCTAATGGCAACCAACCTATACCATATACTGTATCTCCAATTTTCTTTTTAAACAAAGAAAACTTTACATCAAAAAACAAATAGAATTTTTCTACACGTGTTTTAAATAATTTTGCTGGAATAAAATGTCCAAACTCGTGTAAAATAATTAACAACGACAAACTCAATAAGAATTGAGATAATTTAATAAGTATATCCATTTTTATATATTACATTCTTAAAATACTTCTTGCAAAAATAGAGTTTTACTTGAACTATTTGATTCTTTTTTCACATGAGACTCATATTTGCGTATTCTACCGACTAAAATACAAAATCTACATTTGTTAAACTGTAACTATTGCTTTTCTTTAACGTAATCTATCCCGGAAATTACACCCCAGAAAGAAGTAAACATTTAATACTAAACAAAATAACCTTTGAATCCCTGTTTTTAATTTCTCCTACTTGCTATTTTTTCAATAAAAAAAGCCCTCTTTTTTAATTAAAACTAAAGGTAATTACACTAAAACACACGTTATAAGAAACAATTTAATAACTTTGCTATATCAATAAATATATAAAATATGTTACAGATAGCTTTTATTAGAGAAAATCAAGAAAAAGTCATCAAAGGATTGGCTAAGAGAAATCTTGATGTTACAGACTTGCTGAAAGAAGTGCTGGATTTAGATGAGAAAAGAAGAAGCACACAGGTTGAATTAGACAATGTTTTAGCAGAGTCAAATAAGCTATCCAAAAGCATAGGAGAGTTAATGAAAAATGGTGAGAAAGCAAAAGCAGAAATCATTAAAGAAAAAACCTCTCTATTACGTGATCAAAGCAAACAATTAACAGAAGAGTTAAACAACGTATCTGCTTTATTAACTGACAAATTATATACTTTACCAAACGTACCTACCGATATAGTACCTGCTGGAAAGGATGCTGAAGATAATTTGAACGTTTTTGAAACAGGAGAAGTACCTACTTTACATGAAGGAGCTTTACCTCACTGGGAATTAGCGAAAAAATATGATATCATTGATTTCGAATTAGGAGTTAAGATTACTGGTGCAGGTTTCCCTGTTTACAAAGGAAAAGGAGCTCGTTTACAACGTGCATTAATTTCTTACTTCTTAGATAAAAACACAGAAGCTGGATACAAAGAATATCAAGTACCTCACTTAATCAATGAAGCTTCTGGATATGGTACTGGACAGTTACCTGACAAAGAAGGGCAAATGTATCATGTAGGAGTGGATGATTTATACTTAATTCCTACAGCAGAAGTACCTGTAACAAATCTATTCAGAGACAATTTGGTACAAGAAAGTGAATTACCTATTCTATGTACAGGTTACACACCTTGTTTCCGTAGAGAGGCAGGTTCATATGGTGCACATGTAAGAGGGTTAAATCGTTTACACCAATTTGATAAAGTAGAAATCGTTCGTATTGAACATCCAGATAATTCTTACAAAGCATTAGATGGCATGGTAGAACACATTAAAGGTATTTTAGATGAGTTAAAACTTCCTTATAGAGTTCTAAGATTATGTGGTGGAGATATGGGATTCACATCTGCCCTAACTTATGACTTTGAAGTATTCTCAACAGCGCAAGACAGATGGTTAGAAATCAGTTCTGTTTCAAACTTTGAAACTTTCCAAGCTAACCGCTTAAAATTGCGTTATAAAGATAAAGAAGGTAAAAACCAATTAGTGCATACATTAAATGGAAGTTCATTAGCTTTACCACGTGTATTAGCTGGAATATTAGAGAACTATCAAACACCTGAAGGAATTGTAATTCCTGAAGCATTAAGACCATACACAGGATTTGATATTATAGACTAATCCTTTTATTCACATAATATAAAACTTAAAAAAGCACCAAATCCCACAAAAGAGTTATTTGGTGCTTTTTTTATCTTTGCAATTGATTTACTAAAGTTACAAATAGTATAATATGATTATATACAATATCACGGTTAATATCCACGAAAGCGCACATGATACTTGGATTCAATGGATGAAGAATGCTTACATCCCAGGAATACTGGCTACTGGAAAGTTTGACAAGGCAAGAATGGTAAAGGTTTTAGTAGAAGAAGAAATGGGAGGAAAAACCTATTCTATTCAATTTGAAACAAAAAGTAAAGAGCTACTGCAACAATTTTACAAAGAGGATTTTGATCGTTTTGAAAATGAGTCTAAGAAATTATTCGGAGAATTAATGCTTACTTTTAAAACAGAACTTGAACTAATCAGTGAACACTAATATACAACATACAATGGATAAAGTAAGAGCAAAAAAACACTTAGGACAGCACTTCTTGACAGATGAAAGCGTAGCCAAGCGAATTGCCGACACCCTTAGTTTAGAGGGATATAAGAAAGTTTTGGAGATTGGTCCAGGTATGGGTGTATTGACAAAATACTTATTAGATAAACCTACTGAAACTTTTGTAATAGAAATTGACACAGAATCTGTAGACTATCTTCATGGTCATTATCTAAAACTACACAATCATATTTTTTCTCAAGATTTTTTAAAATTTGATATTGTAGGAGCTTTTAAACAAGAACCTTTTGCAGTTATTGGAAACTATCCTTATAATATATCCTCTCAAATTGTTTTTAAGGTTTTAGAAATACGTGATTTTGTACCAGAATTTTCAGGTATGTTCCAAAAAGAAGTAGCAGAGAGAATCTGTGAAAAGAAAGGAAGCAAAACATATGGTATCTTATCTGTATTGACACAAGCTTTCTATGATACGGAATATCTATTTACAGTATCAGAACACGTTTTCAACCCTCCTCCTAAAGTAAAATCTGGAGTTATGCGTATGACTCGTAAGGCAGACTATAGTCTACCTTGCAGTGAGAAATTGTTTTTCACTGTAGTTAAAACAGCTTTTAATCAACGTAGAAAAACATTGCGCAATAGCTTAAAAACTTTCAACTTACCAGAAGAAATAAGAGCAGAAGAAATATTTAATTTAAGACCTGAACAGTTAGACTATACTGACTTTATAGCGCTAACAAAAAAAATAGAAGCCTATGGAGTTTAAAATCAGTAAGGAATCTATCCAACAATTTGAAGAACTAATTGCTGAGAAAAATGAAAAAGAGTTACTTCACATATTACAAGACATCCATTATGCAGATATTGCAGAAATAATGAATGAATTAGAAGATGAAGAAGCATTCTACATCTTTAATATACTGGATAGTGAAGTTACTGCAGAAATTCTTTTGGAATTAGATGAAGACGTTAGAGAAAAACTATTAAGCTCTTTATCTCCAAAAGAGATTGCTGAAGAATTAGATGAATTAGATACAGATGATGCTACAGATATTATATCTGAATTATCTCCAGACATTAAAGAAGAAGTATTATCCGAACTTGAAGATTTAGAACATGCCCGAGACATTGTAGAGCTATTGCGCTACGATGAAGATACTGCTGGTGGATTAATGGCTAAAGAATTTGTATCAGTAAACGAAAACTGGTCTATTCTTACATGCGTTAAAGAAATGCGCAAACAAGCAGAAAATGTTTCAAGAGTGCATTCTATTTATGTTGTGGATGACGAAAGTCGCTTAAAAGGGCGTTTATCATTAAAAGATTTACTTACTTCCTCTACCACTACGCACATCAGTGATGTATATATTCGAAAGGTTGATTTTGTAAAAGTAGACACCGAAAACGTAGAGGTAGCCCGTATCATGCAGAAATATGACTTAGAAGCTATTCCTGTAGTTGACGAAATGGGACGTTTAGTAGGGCGTATTACAATTGATGATATTGTCGATGTAATTAAAGAAGAAGCAGATAAAGATTACCAATTAGCAGCAGGTATCTCTCAAGATGTTGAAGCAAATGACAGTATTCTAATGCTTACTCGTGCCCGATTACCTTGGTTAGTATTAGCTATGATAGGCGGTTTTATTGCTGTAAATGTATCAAGAAGCTTTGAAGGGGCTATGGAAAAGTTTGGTGTACTATTCTTTTTTACTCCTTTAATTGCAGCAATGGCAGGAAATGTAGGGGTACAATCATCTGCTATTATAGTACAAGGATTAGCTAATAATAGTATTACAGGATCTATCTGGAAACGATTATTAAAAGAAGTAACACTTAGTTTGTTAAACGGTTTTTTATTAGCCATATTAATGATGTTAGGAAGTCACTTCTTATTAGGTGTTGACTATATTATAGGTATCACAGTTTCTACTGCATTAGTAAGTGTAATTATTATTGCCAGTTTAATCGGAACGTTTGTTCCTATTTTCCTAAACAAATATGGTATTGACCCTGCTTTAGCCACAGGTCCTTTTATTACAACAAGTAATGATATCTTCGGAATTCTAATTTATTTTTCAATCGCAAAGGTTATTTTAGGTTTCTAAAACACATATACCCATGAAAAAAGTTTTACATCTTGATAGCAATCACCCATTGATGATAGAACAACTATCTGCTATGGGGTATCAAAACATAGAAGATTACACTTCTACAAAAGAAGAAATTGAACAGACTATTGCAGACTACGAAGGTATTATTATTCGTAGCCGCTTTAAACTTGATCAACCCTTTTTAGCCAAAGCAACTAACTTAAAATTTATTGGAAGAGTAGGTGCTGGATTAGAAAACATCGATTGTGACTATGCTCAACAAAGAAATATAGCCCTTATTGCTGCACCTGAAGGCAATAGAACTGCTGTAGGTGAACACGCTTTGGGGATGTTACTAAGCCTTTTAAACAAGTTAAACTTAGTAGATCAAGAAGTACGAGAAGGCATTTGGATTAGAGAAGGTAACAGAGGTTACGAAATAGAAGGCAAAACGGTTGGTATTATAGGATATGGGAATATGGGTAATGCATTTGCCAAGCGTTTACAAGGCTTCGACTGTAAAGTTATCTTCTATGATATCAAACCAAACTTAGAAAATCAATATGCAACACAAGTTACTCTTACAGAGCTACAAGCACAAGCAGATATTCTTAGTTTACATACTCCACAGACTCCAGAAACCATGCATATGATTAATAGTAATTTTATTAATCAGTTTCAAAAACCCTTCTGGTTCGTAAATACAGCTCGTGGTAAATCAGTAAATACAGCTGATTTAGTTGCTGCATTACAAACAGGAAAAATCAAGGGAGCTGCATTAGATGTTTTGGAATACGAAAAGTCTTCCTTTGAGCATATGTTCTCAGACAATAGTTTACCTGAGCCCATGCAATACTTAATCACAGCTAAAAATGTATTACTATCTCCACACATTGCTGGTTGGACCATAGAGAGCAAAGAGAAATTAGCTCAAATTATAATAGATAAGATCAAACTCTTATAAACAAAAAGCCACTCAATCGAGTGGCTTTTACTATATCTATTCTTTCGTTTTATTTGCTTCTTCTTGAATCTTGCGTTCCAATTCTGCTTCAAATTCTTCCATTACAGGTTTTACTGTACTTTCTGGCAAATCGGCAATTTTGATATACATTAATCCATCAATAGCGTTATTAAACAATGGATCCACGTTAAATGCAATAACCTTAGCATTTTGTTTGATATATTTCTTAATCAAAACAGGTAGTCTTAACTTTCCTGGTTCTACATCTTCAATTATCTTATCAAACTTATTCAAATCTGCATCAGTTTCATTAAAGATTAAGTCTTTATCACTATCCTTAAGGTTTACTTTGTATTCCATTTTTGGAGTCACATACTGCGCAATAAACGGATCAAAGTAATGTGATTTCATAAATTCAATCATTAGAGATTTAGAAAAATCAGAGAACTGATTACTTATACTTACTCCTCCTATTAAATATTTATGTTCTGGATAACGCAATGTTGTATGTACAATTCCTTTCCACAATAAGAATAAAGGCATTGGTTTCTGTTGGTATTCCTTACAGATAAAGGCTCTACCCATTTCTATAGATTGCGCCATCATAGGATACAATTCAGATTCAAAACGGAACAATTCGTTTAAATAAAACCCATTTATTCCATATTTCTTATAAATCTCAGAGCCTAATCCCATGCGGTAAGCACCACAAATCTGTTGTGCCTCGTTGTCCCATAAAAACATATGGTGATAATACTTATCATAACGATCTAAATCCAACGAATTATTGGTTCCCTCCCCTACTTGTCTAAAAGTAATTTCTCTCAGCCTACCTAATTCTCTCAAAATAGTAGGTATCATCTCACTTTTACACAAAAATATCTCGTAATTTTTACTCTGTAGTAAACGGAAATCTCCTTTTCTTAATGCTTCTATCTCTGCTACAATATGCTCTTTTGGAGATTCTTCTGCAACCTCTTTTACTGTTTTTGGCATATTAAAGTTAAACGATGGCACCTTAACCCATTTTCTATTTTCATCATCCTTATATGCATTAGACAACAAATAGGTTTTAAAACGCAAGAAGTTCCCATAATCTTGTAGATCACCATGCTCATTCTGCTCTTCAACAGAAATAGGACGGCCAATACGTACCTTAATTACTCTATTCTTTTGAGTTAACAACTCAGAAGGTAATTTTGCTGTACGCAATGTTGGATTTATCTTAGATAATGTATAGAACAATTTACTATTCTGTGCGTGAAAATAAATAGGCACCACAGGTACATTCGCTTTTTTAATCAATTTAATAGCTCCTTCTTCCCAAGGTTTATCTACTATTAATCGATCATCTTTATACGTTGACACCTCCCCTGCAGGAAATATCCCCAAAGGTTTGCCATCGCTCAAGTGACGAAGGGTATCTTTTATTCCAATCACACTTGACTTTGCATCTTTGTTATTCTCAAATGGATTAACAGGCATGATATATGGTTTCAGAGGCTCTATTCGATGCAACAAGAAATTAGCAATGATTTTAAAGTCGGGATCGTGTTCCATCATTAATTTTAACAACAAAATACCATCAATTCCCCCTAATGGGTGATTAGATATCGTAATATAAGGACCTTTTTTAGGTAGTCGCTTTAGTTCTTCTGGATCAATCTCAAACTCAATCTGAAATTCTTTCAATATTGAATTCAAAAACTCTAAATCACTTAAGTGTTTATTACGGTCATAGATATCATTCAACGTAGTTATTTTCAGCGCTTTCATTAACATCCAGCCTGTAAACGTTCCAAAAATACCATACTTATCTAAATTAATCGCTTTCGCTACTTCTTTAGCCGTTACTAACCCCATCAATATTCAAAATTTAGTAGTACAAATATACTAAAATCTTTAGCTATTTCACCTTATTTTATAATTAGCTCAATACAAATCATAATTAGTCTCAATAGTATATATTAAAGTACTGATTAATCCTTGTTTATAAATTTATTCGTTACAATATACTCTTTTTACTTCTCATTTCGTCATCCACCTAAAAGATTTATTCCAACCACTTTACCCTTTATTTTGGCAAAAAAGTCACCTAATAAAGCATTTTATCACAATTTACACACGCTCTCATATAAAACATGTGTAGTATATGAAGTGCAAAATTATTATTTTTTCTATTTTTGACATACAATTATTATATGAACATCATGAAGATTATTTCATACAACGTTAACGGAATACGTGCAGCTATTACAAAAGGATTTATTAATTGGATTAAAGAAGAAAATCCAGATGTAATCTGTTTACAAGAAATCAAAGCCAAAGAAGATCAGATTCCTACAGAAGAGATCTCTGCCGCAGGATATCCTTACCAGTACTACTACTCTGCACAAAAAGCAGGTTATAGTGGTGTAGCTATCTTAGCCAAAGAAGAGCCAAAAAACATTGTGTTTGGTACAGGAATTGATTATATGGATTTTGAAGGACGTAATGTTCGTATAGACTATGATACAGTATCTGTTATGTCATTGTATTTACCATCTGCTTCAAACATTGAGCGTTTAGATTTTAAATATCAATACATGGATGAATTCTATCATTATATAGAAGCTCTTCGCAAAGACATACCAAACTTGATTATCTGTGGAGACTACAATATATGTCATCAGGCAATTGATATTCACGATCCAATCCGCAATGCTAAAACATCTGGTTTCTTGCCAGAAGAACGAGCTTGGTTAGATAAGTTTATCAACAATGGGTACATTGATTCGTTTAGACATTTCAACAAAGAACCACACCAATACAGTTGGTGGACCTACAGAGCCAATGCAAGAAACAACAACAAAGGATGGAGAATTGATTATTGTTTAGTTCCTCAAACAATGAATGAAAGAATGGTCTCTGCAAGTATCTTACAAGATGTAAAACACTCTGACCACTGTCCTATTGTAGTCGAAATAAAAAAATAGTTAACCTATAAAATGATAAGAATATGATTAAGAAAATTGGATTAGGATTATTAGCCACTATACTTCTTTCTTCTTGTGTTACAAGAAGACTTTATAATGAATTAGACCAACAGTACAAAGATGCTTTGGCAGAAAACGACAAGTTAAACTCGAATATTGATTTATTAAAGAGTTCTCAAAACGACTTAGAAAATCTAAAAAAACAATTAGATACTCAGTTGCAAGAATTACAAGCAGAGCGCAATAAACTAAATATAGAAATAGCAGTTGCAGAAACTAAATTAAAAGATTTAGAAGCATCGTACAACAACTTAGAAACACATAGTACACAATCTTTAGAGGCAGAAGCTGCCCGTTTGAGCAAAGCTAAATCAGAATTAGCTACTAAGTCAAAACGCATCGAAGAGCTTGAAGGAATATTAGCTGCTAATGACAAACAAATGCGTGCCCTAAAAGATAGCTTATCCAAAGCACTAAACGATTTTGAAGGTAGAGGATTATCTATTGAACAAAAACATGGTAAAGTGTATGTTTCTATGGAAAACAAACTACTTTTCAAGTCAGGAAGTTGGGCAGTAAATGAAGATGGTAAAAAAGCAGTTGTTGAATTAGGTAAGGTATTAGCACAAAATCCAGATATTACAGTATTAATTGAAGGACACACAGATAACGACAAAATCAGTGGAAACTTAGGAGATGGTGTAGTAAACAACTGGGACTTATCTACCAGACGTGCATTATCCATTGTAAATATCCTGACAGAAAACAATGGTATAGACAAGAAAAATCTTACTGCGGCAGGTAGAAGTGAATATGCTCCTTTAATGAGTAACAATACTCCAGAAGGCAAATCTAAAAACAGACGTATTGAAGTAATTCTTACTCCAAACTTAGACAAAATCAACAGTATGTTGAATCAATTATAGTCAAAGCCAACATTTATATAGAAGTTCTCTACATCACCGTAGAGAACTTTTTTTATACCTTTTGATCAAACAGCCATTCTCTCCCTTATTTTCCCTTACTTATTACAATCCATTAGTTGCTCTTCATTCTCCCTTATTAAAAAGAATTATTCAATACCACCTTATTTCTTGTGCTATATCAAAAATTTAAAAATTCTATAACACCCAATCTCCTTAAATACCTCTTATATTTACATAATAGAACCAATAAATAAAACATCTTGTTATGTTTAACATACAACCTATCACTTTTTTGCAAAACAACATAATCAATACGGGAGAGCTCAACAGTATCTACAATAAAATATTCTCTTGGGTCTCTAAACTAAACTTAGACGACTTTGGGTCACATATGGTTACTGCCATTGGTTTACTGCTTGTATTTACAATTTTGATGTTTCTATTAGACTATGTACTGCGCAATATTATATTGGTTATTCTACGAGCTTATTCTATCAAGAGCAAAACAAAGCTCGATGATATTTTAATACGCAATAAAACTTTTCACAATTTCACACATCTGATTCCTATTGCTTTGGCAAAGATTCTATTTCCTATCTTTTTCAAAGGATTTCCAGAACTTACGGCCTTTACTGTTGCAGTTACAAACATCTTAGTTGTAATAGCAGTCACTTTACTTGTCCGTTCGCTTATCCGCAGTATGCGCGATTACGCCAAAACAAAACCAAAACTGGCAGACAATCCGATAGATAGTTATTCACAAGTAGCCAGTATTATTCTATACTGTTTTGCAGGTATTATTTTATATTCTATCCTTTCAGGCGAATCTCCAGCAACATTCTTAGTCTCATTAGGAGCTGCATCCGCTATTTTAATGTTAGTTTTCAAAGATACGATTATGGGTTTTGTAGCCAGCATTCAAGTATCGACCAACGATATGGTGCGTGTAGGTGACTGGATTGAGATGACTAAATTTGGAGCAGATGGTACTGTTTTAGAAATAAACCTTAGTACAGTAAAGGTGCAAAACTTTGACAAAACCATTACTACAATACCGACTTATCTATTAATCAGCGATTCTTTTAAAAACTATAGAGGAATGCAAAATGCTGGTGGACGACGCATCAAGCGTAGTATTAATATCAAAATGTCGTCAATCCGTTTCTTAGAACAAGAAGAAATAGAACAATTAAAACGAATCAAATTATTAGCTCCTTTTATAGAAGAACGCCAGAGAGAGATAGACGATTTCAACGAACACAACCAAGTAGATAAAACAATGCCAGTCAATGGGCGTCGCATGACAAATATTGGACTGTTCAGAGCTTATATTATGCGTTATGCTCAACAAAACCCAAATATACACAAAGAGTTTTTTCTATTGGTTCGCCATATGCAACCAACCGAACACGGATTACCTTTAGAACTATACATGTTTACCAATAGCACGGTTTGGGCTACTTACGAGAATGTAATGGCCGATATATTTGACCACTTATTAGCCTCTATCTCATTCTTCCATTTAGAAGTTTTTGAGTTACCTTCTTCAGATGATATACGCGAATTTTTAAATAAAAATATGAAGTAAAAAACAAAGGATCTCACAGTTGTGCAGATCCTTTGTTTTTATTATCCCATGAAGAAAACTACTTATAATCCCATTTTCTCTATTATACCATCCACCTTTTGTTCTGTAGCTGTCAATTTTTCTTTGCAAAAAGTAATTAGTTCTGAAGCACGTTCTACCTTTAAGGCCAATTCATCTACCGAAACTTCATCGTTTTTTAATTCCTCCAATATGCGCTCCAACTCTATTGAGGCGCTTTCATAGGTCAGTTGTTCCATCTACTTATTTCTTTACCTTGTGATACAATTATTTGATATATTTTGTTTGCTATCTGTACCTCCAAAGTACTTCCTGCCAATATAGTTGTTTGTTCATCTATAGGTACCCCATCTACGGTGACTATTGCCAATCCTTTTTTCAACAAGTTCTCTATATCCAGTAACAGCGGTAGCTCTTCCAGCGTTTGCAATTTGATATATTCTTTTTTGAGAACCTGTTTACTTTGATAACGCAGCACTTGTGACATCATCTCCAATTCTGCCTGCTTTTGCTGTGCGATGCCATGTGTCAACAAAGCCATTACTTGTATCTGTTCTTTCAAATGCACTGTTGCACGTTGTGATACAATTTTAGGTTTCAATTGTACTACTTGTTGTTTTAATCGCAAATTTTCTTGAGCGACAGACAAAATTCGTTTAACATCGTGTACCAATCGATTCGCTTCAACTTGTAAATTACTTTTTTCGTTTCTTACTTGTTGTATAGCTTCACTTTTTATTTCTCTACTCACAATCGTCAACTGGTGCCTTAGTTCAGTTATTCGTTGTTTATATAAATACTGAATATCTCTATAGCACGCTACCACTCCTCCATAGTATTGCACCATTCTTTCAACGATAAATGCGGCTACTGCGCTGGGAGTTTTAAAGTAGGTATGAGCCACAAAGTCTGCAACTGTACTATCTGTTTCGTGTCCAATTCCTGTCAATATAGGCAAAGGACAATTCGCAATTTCTACAGCCAACTTCAAATCATTAAACACTTCTAAATCAAACTTAGAACCTCCTCCTCTCAAAATTACCACAACGTCAAATTCCTTATAAGGTAAACTTCTCAAACTACTCACCAGTTCCTTTGCTGCATCCAGTCCTTGCACACGTGTATCAAAAAACTGAATAGCATAACTAAAACCATACTCGTTTGTATACAATTGATTGATAAAATCTTCATGACCTGCTGTACCAACAGAACCAATCAATGCGATACGCTGCAATACTAAGGGCAGGCGCAGCTTTGCGTTTTTATCAATCAGTCCTTGTTTTTGCAATTGCATCAAGGTTTCTCGTTTTCGCCTTTCTACTTCACCCAAACTAAAAGCTACATCAATCTTGCTAATATTGACAGAAAATCCGAATATGGGGCTAAACACTACCTCGCAACAACACAATATTTCAGAACCTTCTTTTAGCACCTGCATTACCGAATCCCCCAGTTCTTCTATAATCAAATTAGCATTGCTCTTCCATATAGTTGCTCTACACTTTGCCAAAGTAAATCCCTCTTTACTTTCTACCAATTCGAGGTAAATATGTCCTTTGCGATCAAGATTAAGCTTCGAAATCTCTACTCGAATCCAAAAGCTTTTGCCCGACATATAATCGTCAAAAACAGTTTGTACCCGATTTAAAATTGTACTTAAGCTAAATATCTTTTGGTTCTCCATTGTTTTAAATTACTGCAAAAAAACAGTGAAAACAAATTTACAATCTTTCACTTAAAGATAAACAACTCCTCCACACCAATTCAAAAACAAGATTACCACAATAAAATGCTTGTAATCTACAGTAAAAAACACCCACAAGACAGCTTCTCTAAAAACCAACACACTTATTTTGTTTCTTATCCTTTTTTATACTTCTCCAAACGACTAAAATGTAAAAAGTGAGTCATTTTTTGGTGTTTCAAAAACAAATAAGCTCTTTTATAGCTGTTTTTATCAAAAAAACATACGCATTTTTTTATGTAAAAAAAGCAATACAAACAACATAAATCATTATTTACCATTCAATTACAAAAAAACCTCTTTACTTTCACTTTTAGTTACAACCTCTTTTAAAGTCAGCAAATACAGGCATAGAAGCAAATTGCTTCAAGGATGCTTCAACAATACCTCGAGAATGCTCTGTAAGAGAAGCCATTTGCTGAAGCATTGTTGAAGTATTCTTGAGTTAATATTGAAGTAATTGTTCTTTATACTATAATATAATCAGTAAAAGCTTGATTCTACCTTAGCTCAAAGCCCTTTTACTTTTAACTCTTTTGACACAAAAGAAACAGTAAAAAAGCCTACACTCCTCCATTGAATAAAACTCAACACCTTTCATTAATTTACCTTGATATATTAACATTCTTAGTATATTTGTTTTCAAATTATAAGTAGACCATGACTGAAGTAAAAATCATCAATAAATCACAACATGCTTTGCCTCATTATGAAACAACCTCTTCTGCGGGGATGGATCTAAGAGCGAATCTTGATACACCAATTACTATTGGATCATTAGAAAGAACAATTGTGCCTACTGGATTATTCTTGGAGCTTCCAGAAGGATATGAAGCACAAATAAGACCCCGTAGTGGATTAGCGGCTAAAAAAGGAATCACTTTACTTAACTCGCCAGGTACTATTGATGCAGATTACAGAGGTGAAATTGGTATTATATTAGTCAACCTTTCAAAAGAACCATTTACCATAGAAAATGGAGAACGTGTTGCTCAAATGGTTATTGCAAAATATGAGCAAATCGAATGGAAAACTGTAGAAGTATTGTCTGAAACAGAAAGGGGTGCTGGTGGATTTGGAAGCACAGGAACAAAATAACTTAAAAAACAAAACCGAGATAAAATGAAGATTATTGTGCCAATGGCTGGTCGTGGTTCAAGATTGCGCCCACATACTTTAACTGTACCGAAACCTTTAATCCCTATTGCTGGAAAGCCAATTGTACACCGATTGGTAGAGGATATCGCTAAAGTACTGAATGACAAAATAGAAGAAATCGCATTCATCATACACGAAAGTTTTGGAAAACAAGTTGAACAAGATTTAATTGCTATTGCTGAAAAGCTTGGAGCAAAAGGAACAATCAACTATCAGAATGAAGCTTTAGGAACTGCACATGCAATACTATGTGCTAAAGAGAGTATGCAAGGACCGATTGTAGTGGCATACGCTGATACTTTATTCCGTGCAGACTTTAACTTACAGAAAGATGCAGACAGCGTAATTTGGGTAAAACAAGTAGAAGACCCAAGTGCATTTGGTGTAGTACAATTGAATGAAAACAACGACATTGTTGACTTTGTTGAAAAGCCAAAAGAGTTTGTATCAGACTTAGCTATCATCGGTATCTACTATTTCAAAAGCGGAGAAAACTTACGCAAAGAATTAGAATACCTTTTAGATAATAACATTATTAAAGGAGGAGAATACCAACTGACAGATGCTTTAGAAAACATGAAGCAAAAAGGGATGCGTTTTGCTCCTGGTCAAGTGGACGAATGGATGGACTGTGGAAACAAAAATGTAACAGTAGATACAAATACAAGAATGCTAAACTTTTTGGAACAAGAAAATGCAAACTATGTATCTAAACAAATTACATTAGAAAATAGTACAATTATCCCCCCTTGTTTTATTGGAGACAACGTTGTATTAAAAAATGCAACTATAGGTCCAAATGTATCTTTAGGAGAAAACTGTGTGGTAGAAAATGCAACAATTAAAAACAGTTTGATTCAAACAAATAGCACGGTTCTAAATGCTAACTTAGACAATGCCATGATAGGAAATCACGCTAAATACGATGGAAAACACAGTAGTATCAGTATTGGAGACTACTCTGTATTAGAATAAAAAATCATAAATCCGTTTTAAAAACAATTTAAAACGGATTTATTTTATCTATCTTCGAAGAAGTTTGAAAGAATTGATTACCTATGAAAAAAATATTATTAGTTGTTTTTGCTACCTTAAGTTTGATGAGTTGTAAATCTAAAAAGATAGGTGTAGGCTTGGACGAAGTAGATGCGACCAAACACAAAACAGCTCTATATATACTGAATGAACACAGCAAAAACGCACAAAACTTTAGTACCTCACAAATAAGAAGTTCTATTTCTTTTGAATCAGATACGCAAAGCAATAATGCTTCTGCTGATATTATGATTGAAAAAGACAAACAAATCTTTTTGAATGTTCGCGTTTTTGGTATCAGTGTAGCCAAAGCACTTATCACACCAGAAAAAGTGCAGTACTACGAAATAGTAAACAAAACTTACTTTGACGGAGATTTTAGTATTTTGAGTCAATATGTAGGAACAGACTTGGACTTCAACAATCTTCAAAACTTATTATTAGGGCAGGTACTTAACAGTACTACAGATCAAAACTTATTGGCAAGTATAGAAGGAGGATTACACAAATTATCTCCTGCCAAAGAGGAAGACTTAATATCTAATTACTACTTTGAAGACAAAGGAGCTTTGCTTAAAAAAGAGGAGATAGAGCAAAAGAGTACTAATCGAAAAGTAACTATTAGTTATCCTGCTTATCAACAAGTAAAAGACTATGTTGTTCCAACTGAAATTAATATCAAGGCGATACAAGAAAAAAGCATAAATTTGAATCTTCGTTATGACAAGGTAACTTTTGGCGAAGAATTGAGAATAAGATACGCTGTGCCAAGCGGATACAAAAGAATTGGTTTAAAATAGAAAGACAAAAAGTAGGACAGAGCTGCGATGAAAAGAACGATAATCAGTATAACATTTTCTTTATTAGCAATAACATCTTGGGGACAGAAGAAAGAAACCCAAGAAGAGTTGGAGCGCAAAAAACAACAGATTTTAATAGAGATTAAAACTGTAAAGGATCTCCTACAAAAAGAGCGTCAAAAGGAACGTAACTATATGCGTGAAATTGACGAGCAAAACCGAAAAATCAATTTAAACCAAGAGTTGTTGAAAAATGTTCAAAAACAAATTATCAATACCAACTCAAACATTACGCGTGCACAAGCAGAAGCAACAGCTTTAGCTGCTGAGTTAGAAAAACTGAAGCAAGACTATGCTGCAACAATTGTAAAAACATACAAAACTCGTTCTTCTCAAAGTAAAATGATGTTTATTCTTTCTTCTGATAGCTTCTTACAGGCTTATAAAAGAATGCAATACCTAAAGCAATATGCAGACTTTAGAAAAATGCAAAGTGAAGAAGTAAAGAAAAAGGCAGACGAATTATCTGAATCGCTAAAACGCTTAGAAGTACAAAAGAATACACAGAGAACTTTGTACAACGAGCAACAAGAAAACGAGAAAGTACTACAAAAAGATTTAGCTGATCAAAAAGTTTTGGTTGAAGAAGCAAAAAAAGATCAGAAAAAATACAACGAGCAAATTGCTAAAAAGCAAAAAGAAACAAAAGCTATTGATCAAAAAATCAAGCAGTTGATTCGAGAAGCTATTGAAGAAGCAAACCGCAAAGCTCGTGAAGAAGCAGCGCGTAAAGCAAAAGAAGAAGCGGCACGCAAAGCAAAAGAAAATGCAGGAAAAGGTAGTAAAACAACTACTACTAAAACGACTAAGACTACTACAACCAAAGCGACTAATACTAAAGTATCTGACGCTACATTTGAATTAACACCAGAAGGACAAGTAGTAGCAAACAACTTTAAAGCGAATAGAGGTAGTTTGCCATGGCCAGTATCTAAAGGGTATATTTCTTTGGGGTATGGAGATCAACCACACCCTGTACAAACACACCTAACCATTCACAATAGTGGTGTAGAGATTACAACAGAAGCGGGTGCATCTGCTCGTTCTGTATTCCAAGGGGAAGTGCTACAAGTACAAGTATTACCTGGAGGAAGCAAGGCAGTATTAATACAACATGGAGATTACATTACAGTTTATCAAAACTTAAGTAGCGTATCAGTAAGTAAAGGAGATAAGGTATCTCACAAACAAACTATTGGTACTATTGGACAGAATAGTTCTGGAAAAACTGTATTAAAATTCTTACTTTCGCACAACTCAGATATTAATAATCCACAATCGTGGCTGAGTAAGAATAACTAACCACAGAATTATTTGCGTATGAGTACGTCAACTTCTTTTAATTTGCTGCAATGGGTGGCAGACAACAAGCATTTATTACAACCACCTGTAGGGAATAAAAATATATATCCCCTGTCGGATGATTACATAATTATGGTAGTTGGTGGCCCTAATGCACGCAAGGACTTTCACTATAACGAAGCTGAGGAATTTTTCTTCCAATTAGAAGGTACTATTTATATCGATATACAAGAAAATGGACAACGCAAACGCATTACTTTAAATGCGGGAGATATCTATTTATTACCTGCCAAAACACATCATTCACCTATAAGAACAGAAAACTCTGTAGGGCTTGTGGTAGAACGCAAACGCAAGGATGCGAATGGAAAAGATGGACTAATATGGTATTGTGAAAACTGCAATCACAAATTGTATGAAGTGTACTTTGCACTAACAGATATTGAAACAGACTTCTTACCACACTTCAAACACTTTTACTCGTCTGAAGAACTTCGCACTTGTTGCAAATGTGGGACAGTAATGGAAGCAGATGCGAAGTTTACAAAATAGTAAACACCTATTTGTACTACAGTTATTTTGCTGTGAATATTTTTTATATATTAGCCATTATCAAACTACAAAAAACTATAAATTTAGATTATAATGGCAACAACAAATGACCAATTTGGCATCGTAGAGGCTCTAAAACATTTGGGCTTACAAGAGGTAAATGATGGTACATCTACTGGTTCTAACACGTTTTCTAATGGAAAACTGATTGAGTCTTATTCTCCTGTAAATGGACAATTAATTGGAAAAGTAAAAGCATCTACTGCTGAAGATTACCAGAAAGTAATGAAAACAGCAGAGGAGGCGTTTAAAACTTGGAGATTGGTACCAGCGCCAAAAAGAGGTGAAATCGTACGTCAAATAGGAGAAGAATTACGTGCCAAAAAAGAATATCTTGGAAAACTTGTATCTTATGAAATGGGTAAAAGTTTGCAAGAAGGACTTGGTGAAGTACAAGAAATGATAGACATCTGTGACTTTGCAGTAGGACTATCACGTCAATTATATGGATTAACGATGCATTCTGAACGCCCAATGCACAGAATGTATGAGCAATACCACCCACTTGGAATAGTAGGTATTATTTCTGCATTTAACTTCCCTGTTGCAGTATGGAGTTGGAACACTATGTTGGCTTGGGTATGTGGAGATGTATGTGTATGGAAGCCAAGCTCAAAAACACCTTTGTGTGGAGTAGCATGTCAAAACATTATCGCAAAAGTATTTAAAGCAAACGAAATTCCAGAAGGTGTATGTAACCTTGTGGTAGGAAACGAATGTGGAGACTTAATGAACAACGATCACCGCATTCCATTGGTATCGTTTACAGGATCTACAAGAATCGGACGCCACGTATCTAAAACAGTAGCTGAGCGTTTTGGAAATACAATCTTAGAACTTGGAGGAAACAACGCTATTATTGTATCTGAACATGCAGATATTAGTATGGTATTAGTAGGTGCTGTGTTTGGTGCAGTGGGTACTGCAGGACAACGTTGTACTACGACAAGACGTTTGATTATCCATGAAAGTGTATATGATAAAACAATTCAAGTATTGCAAAGTGCTTATGCTCAATTAAAAATAGGAAATCCATTAGACGCTACAAATCACGTAGGTCCACTTATTGATAAAGCTGCTGTACAAGATTACTTAAATGCGATCGAAAAAGCGAAACAAGAAGGTGGAAAAGTAATTGTAGAAGGTGGAGTACTTGAAGGTGCTGGATATGAAAGTGGTTGTTATGTAAAACCTTGTATTATTGAAGGAAAGAATGAATTTGAAATTATACAAGCAGAAACATTTGCTCCTATCTTGTATGTAATGAAATACAAAGACATTCAAGAAGCAATTGATATGCAGAATGGTGTACCACAAGGATTGTCTTCATCTATCTTTACAAATAGTATGAGAGAAATGGAATTATTCTTGTCTCACGCGGGTTCTGACTGTGGAATTGCTAATGTAAACATTGGAACTTCTGGTGCTGAAATTGGAGGTGCTTTTGGAGGTGAAAAAGAAACAGGAGGAGGACGTGAGTCTGGATCTGATGCTTGGAAAGTATATATGAGAAGACAAACAAATACAATTAACTATGGTTCTCAGTTGCCTTTGGCACAAGGAATCAAGTTTGACTTCTAAAAAAATAAACCCAAATAAAAAAGACTAAGCAATTGCTTAGTCTTTTTTATTTGGGTTATATCGTTTGAACAACGGTATAATTTAGAATCTAAATCCGATGTTTACACCTGCATTTACTTCAATAGCAGAGAAACGATCATTTACTTCACCACTAAAGTTTCTTGCGATATTAGCAAAAGGAGAAATAGTGAAAGAATCACCTAACGCCCATTTGTATCCGAAACCTAAACCAATGATCATACTGTTCATGTTTGTCTCATGAGTGTACTCTTCTGCAACACCTGCAGCAGTATCTCTCCATTTATTCTCTTCAAATTTACCAAAACGGTATTTTAAGAATGGAGTAACAACGTATCCACTTCCATTTTCACCATCTTCTCCACCAAAATAGTAGTTGTAGTTTAATCCGATACTGTTTGTTTTGAATTTCTTTCCACTCTTTTCAGCAGCATAAGAAAAACGGTCATTCAAATGTAAATCTGCTCCAATAGATTGATTTACGTCGATGAAGTGCTCGTATCCAACCTCTGCAGAAGCGATAGCAATAGTGTTAAAGATATTAATTTTCACTTCATTAAGTGCCTGAGCTCTTGCTCCGAAAATACCACCAACTACAAATAAGAATGCAATTATTTTTTTCATGATATAGTTATTTTTTTTGCAAATATAACAAATATTGGCTATTTCTTATGATTTCTTCCTTCTTCGTGAGGATAAAAATTAGCAACAACGTCACTTTGCCAATATTCTTTTGTATCAATATCCATAATGGAGATACGTCCCATAAAGGCTGCCCCAGTATCAATATTCCATACATTGGCATAGTTTGTAGGTATTGATAGTCCAAAATTAGTAACAGGTGTATGTCCTATAAATATCTCTTTATAATGTAGTAAACGCTTAGGATAAAAAGGACTATCTGGTTGCAAATCTGGATTCATTGCCATAACCATCTCCCATAACGTGCGATCCCAATACATATATTCTTGAAAAAACTCAGCTTCAATACCTCTCGGGTTGGTAAACCCTGCATGAACAAATAATCGATTATTATCGTCTTTATAATATAATTGCAAAGCATCAAAAAAGTCTAAATGCTCTTTTACTTCTTGTTCGGATAAGCTATTATAAGATTTAATAGACGAATCTCCTCCATTAAATTCCCATACTTTATTCTCTTTTTTAGTTATCAACCAGTCCATCAACAACGATTCGTGGTTTCCTTTTAAAAACACACAATTATGTGTGTATTGCAACTTCATTAATAGACGAACTACCTCATGCGATTCGCTCCATCCGTCAACATAATCTCCTAAGAAAATTAATTGGTCTGATGTGGTTACTTTTGCTTGCTCCATCACTTGCAACAAAGCCTTATATCCACCATGAATATCTCCAATTACTAATGTTCTACTCATCGTCCTGTTCTGTTTCGTATTTTAATTTGCGCAAGATACGCATTACTTCTTTGAATGCGATAAACAGCTGAGGGTCATTAGCTTTTTTTAAATAATCTTTAACGGAGATCAAATCTTCTTTAGCCTCTTCAAACCCATTTAAAAAACAAAGCATCATATTAAAACACAATCTCCCAAGAACTCTCTCTTCTTTAGAAGATAAACGTTCTTCTCTTTTCAATTTATAGATTACTTTTAGACTACTATTGTAGATATGCTGAATAATATTGGTGTTGTAAGTAGGAGGTTCAAACAGCAAAGTCCGTGAGATTGTGTATTTGCCATTGTCATGAAAATAAATAGCAACTTGTTCAAAAGGATAATAACTCGTTTTGTCATTAAGCCCCAAGTTTAAATACTCTGTAATGATAAACTCATTGTCATCATAATATACCGTTACGGCATCCAAAGCTGAATAAAACAATTTTATTTGCTCGTTGACAAACTCAATATCCATGCGCGAATAAAAAGGAGTTCCTCTCACAAGTTTCTTTGTAGCACCCCAACAGATAATAAATTGCTCTTTAAACACACAGTACTTAGGTCTTAAATCTTTGTGTGTTTCTGCCATAAATGTCACAACGCTTTCTAAAATGTTACTCAGATTATTCTGTGAACTCTTTTCTATGCTGGCAACAATGTCTTTATTATTTGGAATTGAGAATACAACATCCTCTATAGGAACAGAGGTGCTACCTACTCGAGTAAAAGAAGTATTAACTACAATATCAGAAATAGGTCTTTTAAAACTTGTTGTTTCTTGATTAGGCTCAATAGTAACCAACCCCACTACTCTATCATGAGGTAAAATAGGAAAGGCAATATTGTCATAAGTAATATTAGGAGGATTCTCTAAATAGGCATTGACAAGATTTTGGATCTTGCTATCGTCATAAAAATCAACTCCCACAATTTGATCATTCTCATCCTCAACTCCTACTACTAAATATGAATTATTTGTAGGGTTGGAATTACTTAAGGCGCAAATGTGTTTTAAAAACTTTGCTTTGCCAGATTTGGTATGTAAATTCAATTGGCGTTTCTTATCATAGAAACTATTTTCATCGTATTGAGCCAATAAATTTTTAATAAGTAATCGCTTATTAATCACAACATATTTTTTTTGTTCTTAAATTTATAAAAAGAAACGCATAAATCAGACCTAATTCGTTACACACTTCTTTATATTTAACCATACGTTAACAACTACGTAAAGATTATTTTTTGAATTTGCGATAAGAATTGTAAAACAGCATTTTTAGACTAAAAAAATAAGTATGGAAACTATAGGTTCAAATTATGACATTCGTGAATTAAACGAATTAATTGAAAGAGAAAGTGCTTTCATCGACATCTTGACAATGGAAATGAACAAAGTAATTGTAGGTCAAAAATATATGATCGACAGATTACTAATTGGATTACTTGGACAAGGTCATATTTTGTTGGAAGGAGTTCCTGGATTAGCAAAAACTTTAGCTATCAACACATTGTCTAAAGCTGTACACGGTTCTTTTAGCCGTATTCAGTTTACACCAGACTTATTACCAGCAGATGTAATTGGTACAATGATTTACAATGTAAAAGAGAATGACTTTTCTATCAGAAAAGGACCAATCTTTGCAAACTTTGTCTTGGCTGATGAGATTAACCGTGCTCCAGCAAAAGTACAGTCTGCTTTACTTGAAGCAATGCAAGAAAGACAAGTAACAATCAGTGATGATACTTTCAAACTTGATCCACCATTTTTAGTTATGGCAACACAGAACCCTGTAGAACAAGAGGGAACTTATCCACTGCCAGAAGCACAAATGGACCGTTTTATGCTAAAAACAGTTATTGACTACCCAAAATTGGAAGATGAGCGTTTGGTAATTCGTCAAAACTTATCAGGAGAGAAAGTAACAGTGAATCCTGTAGTTACTTTAGAACAAATAATGCGTGCACAGCAAACAGTGAAAAAAGTATATATGGATGAGAAAATTGAGAAATATATTCTTGACATTATTTTTGCTACACGTTACCCAGAGCAATTCAAATTAGAGAAACTAAAACCAATGATTAGTTTTGGAGCTTCACCTCGTGGAAGTATCAATTTAGCACTTGCTGCAAAATGTTATGCTTTTATCAAAAGAAGAGGTTATGTAATTCCTGAAGACGTTAGAGCTGTAGTAATAGATGTACTACGTCACCGTATAGGGATTACTTATGAAGCTGAAGCTGAAAATATCACTTCGGTAGACATCATCAATCAGATTGTAAACGAAATAGAAGTGCCTTAGTAGAAAGTACTTTATTGACTTATCAGACCTATTTGTATTCCTACAGATAGGTCTTAAACGTTGAACGAATTTGCATACCAAACAATGGATACGAAAGACATCTTAAAGAAAGTTAAGAAGATTGAAATCAAGACAAAGCGCTTGAGCGACCATATATTTTCAGGAGAATACCACACTTCTTTTAAAGGAAGAGGTATGACCTTTGCTGAGGTGCGTCAATATCAATTTGGCGATGATGTTAGAGCGATCGATTGGAATGTAACTGCACGTTACAACGAACCTTATATTAAAGTTTTTGAAGAAGAAAGAGAACTTACGTTAATGATCATGGTAGATATCAGTGGATCAGAAGACTTTGGTTCTACAGATGAATTCAAAAAAGATATTGTAACTGAAATGGCAGCAACTTTGGCTTTCTCAGCGACTCAGAACAATGACAAAATAGGTTTAATCTTATTTTCTGATGAGATTGAATTATTTGTCCCTCCTAAAAAGGGAAAAACACATGTATTGCGTATCATTAGAGAATTAATTGACTTCAAACCTAAAAGTCAGAAAACTGATTTTAATGTTGCCTTGCAGTACTTATCTAAAGTAATGAAGAAAAAAGCCATTGTATTTGTTCTTTCAGATTTCATTACACCAGATTATGAGCATAGTTTGAAGATTGCCGCTAAAAAACACGATATAACGGGGATTCGCATCTATGATAGAAGAGAAAAAGAGTTGCCAAATGTTGGGTTAATTAACGTGTTTGATGCTGAAACTCACGAAGAAAAATTAGTTAATACAGCAGATGCCGAAACACGTGCAGCTTATACAACACACTTTACTAAAAAAGAAAAGAAGTTCTTGAAATTATTTCAAAAATGTGGAGCAGGAACCATTAATATGGAAGTAGGAGAAAGCTATGTAAAAAAGCTTTTGGGATATTTTAAATCGAGATAAAAGTCTTTTAAACACCATGAAAAACAGATTATTACACATACTACTATTTACCTTTGTCAGCACCATTGGATTTGCACAACATTCCATTGAGACTAAGGTTGACACTACAGGCATCAAAATAGGTGACACTTTTTTGTACACTATTCGTGCCTATGTAGCAAAAGACAGTAAAGTATTTTTTCCTGAATCTCAACAATTAGGGGTTTTTGACGTTGTCGATAACTACCCTGTTGATACAGTCAGTAAAAATGATGTATTAGAATTAATCAAGCGATATGATTTAACTTCTTTTGATGAGGGAACTAAAACCTTGCCTCAATTACCTGTAATTATCGATTCAAAACAGTTTAAAACCGATTCTTTACAAATACAAGTTGCTGGTGTACAAGTTGACACTTTAAAAACACCTTTGTACGACATTAAAGATATCTCAAGTGCTGGTGCTTCTTTTTCATCTAATTGGTTTTACTTGTTTTTTGCCCTTTTATCTTTCCTAATCGGGGTAGGTGTATATTGGTTGATTAAAAAACGTCAAGAACGCAACCTAACAGAAGATGACAAGTATAAAACTCCCTATGAAAAGGCAGTTAAGAAGCTTAAAAAATTAGAAGAAAAGAAAAATTGGATTAAAGGGGACCCAAAACCTTATTATTCTGATATGACAGATATCGCGCGTACATTTATTGAAGATACTTTTGATATATCTGCCAGAGAATTAACTACATTTCAAACAGTTACAATATTAAAAGCTACATTAAACGACAATAACATTAAAATTGACCCTACTGTTATTAAAGAGTTTAGACGTGTACTTGAAACCGCTGACTTAGTGAAATTTGCTAAATCTCAACCAACAGAATTAGAAATTTCAAAAGACACAACAAATATTCAAAAGATTGTAAACGACATTAATAATGCCTACCCTATCTCTGCAGCTACGCAAACAGAGAGAATTCGCTTGCGTGAAGAGAGAAAGAAAAAAAGAAAACAATTCCGTATATGGATACCAATTGCAACAACAGTTGTATTATTAATTGGAGCTGGAATTACTTATCTAATCAATACTTCAGCAGAAAGAGATTGGCATGTATTCACGTTTAACAGTACAAAAAAATTACTATCTAAAGAATGGATAACAAGTACCTATGGAAGTACACCTGGATTAACAGTGTCAACTCCTGAGGTTCTTATCCGCAAGAATATTCCGACTGTACAAGCAACTATGCCAGATGGTGTTAAATCTATTCAGCAGTTTGTATTGGGAACAATTAACGATCCAATCTATATTTCTTTAAGCAATGTAGAGACAAATGAAGAGTTTAAATACAGTGAGCAAGAAACAATTACACATGCAATACAGTTATTGACTCAGAACTTTAAAGCACAAGATTTGGACTATAAATCAGAACCTTTTGAGAATGCAAATGGTTTGACTGGTTTAAAAACAAAAGGGAAATTCAAATTTCAAAATCCTGTAAACAAAAAAGAAGAGAACATCTTATTTGAAGGAGTAACTACAGGAAATGGTTTAAATAAAGATCAGATATGGGTATTTTATTTAGATACAGATGAGGATGCTCCAGAATTAACAGAACGCATTTTTGAATCAATGCAATACAAACAAGAAGAACAACGATGAAAAATATATCTTTCTTACATCCTGAATTTTTCTGGCTATTCTTATTGATACCTATTGCATTCTTTATTTGGTACAAGAATAGGACAAAACAACGCGCTACAATAAAGATTAGTTCTATTAAAGCTGTTAGTCAGAAGAAATCACTTATTGTTAAACTATTACCTATATCAATTGCATTGCGTTTATTGGCATTATCTGCTTTAATTGTCGCACTTGCAAGACCACAAGTAGTAAGTGTAGACAATCAAGTACATTCTACGCATGGAATTGACATTGTAATGGCAATGGATATCTCTGGTAGTATGTTGGCCAAAGATTTAAAGCCAAACCGCTTGGAAGCTTTAAAAGAAGTAGCAGGTCAATTTGTTACTCAACGTGTGAGTGATCGTATTGGAATTGTAATCTATGCTGCGGAGGCATACACAAAAACCCCTGTAACAAGTGATAAAACACTTCTTCTAAATGCATTAGAAGACATTAAATATTCGAATGACTTAAGAGATGGAACAGCTATTGGGGTTGGGTTAGCAACTGCTGTAAATCGTTTAAAAGACAGCCCTGCTAAAAGTAAAATCATTATTCTTTTGACAGATGGGGTAAATAACTCCGGAACAGTAGATCCAAAGTTAGCTGCTTCTATTGCAAAAGAATTTGGAATAAAAGTATATACTATTGGTATTGGTACCAATGGATTGGCAGAGTCACCTGTGGCTATTAAACCTAACGGGGAATTAGTGTACGAAAAAATACCTGTTGAAATTGATGAGCAGTTGATGAAAAACATTGCGAAAGAAACAAAAGGAAAATACTTTCGTGCAACAGATACTAAATCTCTAAAACAGATTTATGATGAAATCAACGAAATGGAGAAGACCAAAATCGACGAGCAAAAGTTTGTTAACAAAGATGAGAAGTTTCATTTACTTGCACTTCTAAGCTTTATACTTTTAGCCTTTGATTTTATATTACAAAAAACGCTTTTTAGAGGTTTTATTTAATGTATTATGTGGGAATTAGATAATAAAAAATATTTCTTTCTATTACTTGTAGTCGCAGTATTAGTGTTACTATTTATTGCAGACGTGTTGTGGAAAAAAAGAAAGCAAAAAGATTTTGCTACAGAGAAGGCTATAGAAAAGTTAGCTCCTAATCGTTCTAAAAACAAATCAATAATAAAAGCAAGTTTATACTTAGTTGCGCTTACAGCTATTGTTATAGGTCTTGTAAACCCGAAAATAGGTACACGCGTTGTAACAGTTAAACGCCAAGGGGTAGATATTGTTTTTACTTTAGACGTTTCTAAAAGTATGCTTGCACAAGATATGGCTCCTGATCGATTAAGTAAAATGAAACAACTGGTTTCTCAAATCATCAATAGCTTAGGCCCCGATCGAGTAGGAATTGTAGGATATGCAGGAAGTGCTTTTCCTATGTTACCTATAACAACAGATCACTATGCTGCTAAAATGTATCTACAATCAATGAATACAGATATGGTTTCTTCTCAAGGGACTGCTTTTGAAGATGCTATTAATGTAGCAAGTAACTATTATGACAATCCTCGCACAAGTAAAGTCATGATTTTGATATCAGACGGAGAAGATCATGGGGAGGAAATGGATAGCGCTATTACCATTGCAAAAGAAAAAGGAATAAAAATTATCACAATTGGTGTAGGTACTGAAAAAGGAGCACCAATACCAATACGTACAGCAAATGGTTTAGAATACAAAAAAGATTGGGACAACCAAATTGTAACAACCAAACTTGTACCTGCAACCTTACAACATATTGCAAAAGCTACTGGAGGTAAATATTATTATGGTTCAAATACACAAGAAATTGTTGATTTGATCAAAAGCGACTTGAATAAAATTGAAAAAACTGATTTTGAATCTCAACAAATAGCAGAGTTCCAATCACAATTTCAATGGTTCTTAGGCTTAGCATTCATCTTATTGTTTATTGACTTGTTTATCTTAGAACGCAAAACACTTTGGATGAAAAAGATGAACTTATTTAATGAAAAGGAATAAATGTAAACTGATTATTTAAAGTACTTATGAAGAATATTCTCTATATAACAATACTACTGCTTTTTTCATTCACTTCATTTGCACAATCAGTAGGTCGTGCACTAAGTAAGGGAAATGAAGGCTACCAACATAAAAATTATACTTCTGCGGAGGCATCCTATCGAATTGCGAATTCTAAAGCAACCGAAAAGGCTACTGCAGATTATAATATGGGAAACTCACTGTACAAACAAAAATTAAACAAAGAGGCGGAAACTGCTTATTTGCGTGCAGTACAAAAAGCTAAAACAAAAGAAGAAAAGCATCAGGCTTACCATAATTTAGGTAATGCCTATATGAAAGACAAAAATTATAGCGCAGCAGAAAATGCCTATAAAAATGCTTTGCGCAACAATCCGAAAGACGATGAAACGCGTTATAATTACGCTGTTGCTAAAAAATCGAATAAAGAAAATCCTGATCAAAATAAAGACAACAAAGACAATAAGGATAATAAGGATAATAAGGATAACAAAGATCAAAATAAAGATAACAAGGACAATAAAGACAATAAGGATCAAAACAAAGACAATAAAGATCAGAATAAGGACAACAAAGACAATAAGGATCAGAACAAGGATAATAAAGACGGTAAGGATCCTAACAAAGACAAAAAAGATAATGGTGGTGACAATAAGGAAGATCAAAAAGATCAACCTAAAGACAAACCACAAACTCCAGAGCAGAAGAAACAACAACAATCTAAAGAACAAATGGATCGTCTGTTAGATGCTGTAAACAGAGATGAAAAAGCGGTACAACAACGCTTAATCAATAAAAACAAAAAAGGAGAAAAAGGAAAAGAACAAGGAACTGCTACAACTCAACGTAAAAAAGACTGGTAATAGCATCTAATCTATGAGAACACTGCGTTATTACATACTATTCATTGCTTTTGTTTGTGCACAGGTTGCTGTTGCACAGGTAAGCTTTGAGGCTACTGTAAAAAAAGATAGTGTTCCTTTGAATAAACACATTGAAGTATCTTTTACAGCTTCATATTTTAGTGAAAATTCAGCAAAAGAGACTATGGATTTCAATCCTCCTGTATTTAACGATTTTACTATTATACGTAAAGGTGAGTCTTATCAAATAACTTTCAAAAATGATGATAAAAAAAGAAAACATATAGCATACAACTATTATTATCAATTATTGCCTAAAAAACAAGGAGTTTCTACAATTGAGGAAGCTGAGTTTAAAATAGGACGGAAAAGTTATAAAACCAAACCGTTAAATATAAAAATTAAAAAACCTGAATTACTAAATAATATTCATTTTACAGTAGAATTAAGCAATCAAACTATATATAAAAACGAACTTTCAATACTTACCTATAAAATATTAACAAAAGCTCCAATATATCAAATATCTACCTTACCGTATAATTATTATATAAATCCACCAATGGATATTGAAAAAAGCGATGAATATTCTAAAACGTTATTCAATGGAGAAGAATTCTATTCATATACTATTTCTGTAGAACTTGTTTATTTAAAAGAAGATGAAGTTATTAGAACAATACCTCCCGAATCAGTTGAAATTCAACTTAAAGCAACTCCTATAAAAAAAGATCTTTCCGCTCATTTCACTCATTTAGATAGTTTAAATAATATTTATCTTACCTCTCAAGAGGTTACCATACGTACATTAGCCCTACCTAAAGATAATAAACCAAAGCAATTTCTAAATGCTGTAGGCACTTTTGATCTTAAAGTTGTACCTACTGTATTACAAATAAAGAAGGGAGAAACACTGAACGTTAAGGTACAAGTAAGTGGTGAAGGTAATCTATACCTTTTGGAGATGCCACTTCTTACAACAACAATGCAGGAAACTCCAAAACCAACTGAAGAAAAGCAAATAGATGTTGTAGAGAATAGAATAGTGGGTACAAAAAACAATACTTATACTTTTATTCCACAAGAGACTGGAAATTTTGTAATAAATCCAATAGAATTCTCTTACTTTGATCCCAAGATTAAGAAATACAAGACTATTATAACAAAGAGTATCACTATACAAGTAACAGATTAGTTCACACTTTTGAATCTTTACACCTTATAAATGACTAAAACCAAAGACTGGTAACAGAATATATAAATGAAAACATTACGCAATTTTATCTTATTTCTCTGCTTGATTTGTAGCCAAATAATTTGGTCTCAGATAACATTCCAGGCAAACGTTAGTAAGGAATCTATTCCTTTAAATGATGTAATACAAATTGAGTTTTCAATGAATGGGGATGGAGATAACTTTCAGCCTCCACGTTTTGATGGTTTTGTAGTTGTAGCAGGGCCTGGTCAATCTGTAAGTCAAACTTGGATAAATGGAAGACGCTCAATGAGCAAAGCCTTCACTTACCTTTTGCAACCTAAAAACAAGGGGAGATTTACTATTGGAGCTGCTTCAATAGTAATAGAAGACCAAGTATATAAAACGCAACCTATAACAATCACTGTTACCGATGCAATTAATCGCCCTGATCCAAGACAAAGGATAAATGAAGCACAACAAAATGCTTTGGATCGAATTCATTTAGTAGCGGAATTATCTAAAAATAACCCTTACTTAAATGAGCCTATTACCTTAACTTATAAATTATACTTTAGTGTTGGAATCTCTGGATATAGAGGAAAAGAATTTCCTACCTATGACAAATTTTGGACTTATAGTGTAGAACAGCCTCAACAACCACAAGTAAAACAAGGAAAATACAGAGGGCAAGATTATCATTATGTTGTAATCAAGCAAGAAGTTTTAATGCCTCAAGAAACAGGACAGTTAATTATAAAACCTCTTTCCCTAATTATACAAGCCGAAGTGCCAACTGGAAGAAGAGATTTTTTTGGTTATCCTGAATATGGCTATATGGAGCAAGAATATAGTACAAATAAATTAGCTGTTAATGTAAGAGAATTACCAGAACATGGACGTCCTGCAGATTTTAATGGAGGAGTTGGACAATATACGTTTCAAGCAGTCCCTTCTAAAAAAGAATTAAAAGCAGGTGAACCTTTCACTCTTACTGTATCAGTTGCAGGAAAAGGGAACTTAAACTTAGCAACTATACCAACTCCTATTGCTCATTCTGCCTTAGAAGTATATGACCCTGAATACGCAGAACAACTAAACCCTGGTGTTTTTGGGCTACAAGGAAAAAGAACGAATAAATACACCATTATTCCTCAATACAAAGGAACATATGCTATAGAACCGATGTCTTTTTCTTATTTTGACTTAGAAAGCAAAACGTACAAAACAATACAAACAGATACGATTAAAATTAATGTCTTAGATGGACCATTGTTACCTACTAATAAAGAAACAAAGGGTACAGATACAATATCTAATACAGAAGTGTTTCAGAAAAATGCTAAAAAAGCAACTATCATAGAAGCATACAGTAGTAAGTATTGGAAATCAACATTATTCTATATCTTAAGTATATTACCATTCTTAGCGATGCCTTTGTTTGTGATATTTATTAATCAAAAACGAAAATTAGCAGGAGATATAACAGGTAACAGACTTAGACAAAACAATAAATTGGCTCGTAAATACTTATCGAATGCTAAAAAACATATTACAGACAAAACTTTGTTCTATGAAGCATTAGAAAAATGTTTACACAACTTTTTAAAAGCAAAGTTAAACATTGAAACAAGTGAAATGAGCAACGAAAATATTGAAGAGATACTTAGACAACGCAATATTGCAGAAGATGGTATAGAGTCGTTTATGTTACTTAAAAATGCATGTGAGTGGGCACGTTACACACCAACAGAGCAAGTAGAAATGAATAAAGACTATGAAACAGCTATTCAAGTAATTAGTCAATTAGAAAAACAATTCAAATAGTTATGACAAAGTATATTATATATAGCATTGCATTCTTTTTTACTTTATTTGTACATGCACAAGAAAGCAATTGGCAAAAAGATTTTGAACACGCCAACAATACTTTTGATAAAGAACATTTTACTGATGCAGTAAAAGAGTATCAACTTATTGCTGATCGAGTAGACAATTCTCCTGAACTATATTTTAATTTAGCAAATGCTTATTTTAAAACAAGAGACATCGTTAATGCCATCTATTATTATGAAAAGGCTTTAAAACTTGATCCTAACAATAAGAGCATTGCAATAAATCTAAACTTTGCTCAAAAAGACTTGAAAGATGATATTAGTATTGTAAAAGAATATGATAAGCAAGATATCATACATCAATCCTTAAAAAGATTAACTTCTGATGGATGGGCTAAAACTGCAACAGGAATTGCTTTTTCGATATTAGGATGCTTTATTGTATATTTTCTTGCAAATAATGCAACTGTAAAACGTATTAGCTTTTCGGTAATGGCAATTGGAGTATTATTGTTTGCTGGTAGTTTATATGCTGCAAATTTTGAAGCAAATTACAATGATAGAACTCCCCCTGCTATTATATTTGAACCAAAAGTAAATCTAAAAGAAGAGGCCAAAAACACTTCTAAATCACTAAAAGAATTACATGGTGGAACCAAAGTATATATCTTAGAAACAAAAGCACTTTGGATAAAAGTACGATTAGATAACCAAGAAGAGGGTTGGATTGAAAAAAATACTGTAAAAGAAATTTAAGCAGACACAGGCGTAGTTGTTGTTATAACATCTACGCTTTTTTCAAATAAATGTTTCACCATTTGAAATACACTTGGCCAAATATCTTGTGATATCGACTGATACATACGATAAGCAGTAGAGGTGTTCAAAGTCTCTTCACTTGCTAAAAAATGATTGATATTTATTTCATCAAACATGGACAAGACCAAACATACCATAAAAGAAGTTAGTAAAAATTGAAATAATATACCCAATAGGCGATTAACCAAACCTAACATTACTGCCTCAAACATTTTTGTTATAAACTTTGCCAATAGTCTTGTAAGGAATACAGCTAAGAAAAAAGCTAATACAAAAGCCATAACAGGCACAAACTTTGAATCCCAACCTAAACTATTATACAGAAAGTCTTTGATTAAATTAGAAAATTTTAGTGCACCAATCGTTCCTATCATCAAAGACAAAAAAGAGGCTAAGGAAACAAAAAAACCTTGAGTCATTCCTTTGTATACGCCAAACCCTAATGCTATTACTACTAAACAATCTAAAAACATATCTCTTTCTTTTTGGAGGTGCGAAGATATTATTTTTCTGTAAACTATACTAAATCGTATCTTTGTCAACTTATAAAACATTTTTATGGCAAGAGACGAACAATTAAAACAGAGGTGGGATACCTTAGTTTCAAAAATATCAGATCGTTTCGGTGAAGGTGATACATTAGACTTAGAAGCTATTATATACTTAATTGGAGTACAAGAACTTGGTAAAATCAAGAAAAGATATAAGAAAGACGACAAAGTAAATTTAATGCATATTGCTATTTGCCGACTATTAGAACCTTATGGTTATTACGAATTTGCACACTTTGATAATGATGGTTGGCCACATTATAATATAAAAGAACAACTACCTCCACTAAAAGCAGGGGAACAAAGTGTACTAATGAAGGAAGCAATTGTACATTATTTTTTAGAATCAGGATATATTGAATAATATCAAGGTTATATAAGTAAAATTTAAGGTTTTTAAATTTTATGTCTAATCGAAAAGCAGTAAATTTGCTTTTTACTTTTACTTAAAATGATAGATAAAATAAAAGAGTACATCGGTGAAGCGGAACAGTTTACTACCGATAACAAAGAGACGCTTGAAGCATTCAGAATTAAATTTCTTTCGAAAAAAGGTATTTTAAATGACTTATTTGCACACTTTAAAACAGTGCCTAATGAGCAAAAGAAAGACTTTGGTCAAGCTATCAATTTATTGAAAAACACGGTTGAGAATAAAGTAAAATCTATCCAAGACGCATTAGAATCTACAGACGTACAAGGTCTATATGGTGATTTAACACGTCCTGGATATCCTTTAGAAATCGGATCAAGACACCCAATCTCTTTAGTAAAAAACCAAATAGTTGATATCTTTAATAATATTGGTTTTAACATATCTGAAGGGCCTGAAATTGAGGATGATTGGCATAACTTTGAGGCATTGAACTTTCCAGCATATCACCCAGCTCGTGACATGCAAGATACTTTCTTCGTACAAACAAATCCAGAGCACTTACTTCGTACACATACATCATCTGTACAAGTTCGTTATATGGAAAAAAACACTCCTCCATTGAGAACAATTTCTCCTGGACGTGTATTTAGAAACGAAGCAATATCTTCTCGTTCACATTGTATATTCCATCAAGTAGAGGGATTATATATTGACAAAGATGTTTCATTTGCAGATTTAAAGCAAACCTTACTACACTTCACTAAAGAAATGTTTGGAAAATCTAAAATACGTTTACGTCCATCATACTTCCCATTTACAGAACCAAGTGCTGAGGTAGATATCTATTGGGGATTAAAAACAGAAACTGATTATCGTATTACCAAAGGTACTGGATGGTTAGAAATTGGAGGTTGTGGTATGGTTGATCCAAACGTTCTTAAAAACTGTAACATTGATCCTAATGAATTCAGTGGTTTTGCTTTCGGAATGGGAATTGAACGTATTGCAATGCTATTATATCAAATCGGAGATATTCGTATGTTCTTTGAAAACGATGTTCGTTTCTTAGAGCAATTCAAATCAAACTTCTAATTAGAAGCTATACAATAAAAGAAGCCACATCAATGATGTGGCTTCTTTATTTTAAAAACTCTTTTTAAATCCTATCATTACTCCATCTTGGGCAAAACTTGTACCCCAATAAGAACGGACATAATCTATACGGAAAAAGTTAATCTTACCAAATCCAAAATTAGATAGTCCTGCTGTTAACTCTTGATAAGGTTTATTATCTGTTGTACTTGCATTATGATACCCTACAACAACATTCCAACCAGTCCATCTCAACAAAGGAATTTTATTGATTAAATATCCTTTAAAATCATATTCTATATGTGTTTCCATATATGACTTATTAGTGCTTAAACTATAATAAGGCAACAAGTTGAAATAAGACAATTCATCTCTATTAATATTCAAATGTGTCTGATTTCCTGCAAAATGTTTTTGATCTACAAATGAAATTCCCTCTCCTCCAAAGTAGTGTCCAAACTTAATATTATAATCTAACTCACCCTTATTACTTACAGGTACCAACTGATTAAACTTTACCTCAATTAAATCATAATTTAAAGAATTAATACTTCCTGCAAACCCTTTCTCGTATTGTAAATTAATTGAAGGATACTTCCTATTACTCATATACACCCGTTTATCAGGATAGGTAATATACTTCATCCCTAATGACAATCCTACTCCTAATTTAAACTTATACAGATGATGCAGATCTATTGCAGCACTTTTATCATTATAAGGATCTAATGGATTATTTGAGGTATATGCTCTACTCCCTTGATAAAAAGAACCATTGGCATTATTAAACAAAGGTGAACGTTCTTCATATCCCATTGCAGCATGTATAAGAATAGCCTCTTCTACAAACTTTCCACTATACCCAACATACAATTCCTCATTATTATAATATTTAGCATAATTCTTTCGCGCTAAAAGAGAAAAAGCGGTATTGATATACTCATTAATATTTTCGCCATAAAACTGTTTAATTTGGCTTCCTCCTTTTACATAAAACGAAGATTGTGATTTATCATTAAACTTATGATACAGGTGTCCATAAGCACGGAATCTATCAGAAGCAAAACCATAATCAAAGTTTACCTTTGCTATACTATAAGACTTTTTATCATTACTAAACAATGTTGCCTTTAGATTAGTATTCATAGTAAAGCCTTGTACTGTATTAAATCCTATTTGATCTATCCCTATCACACCATCATAACTCAACTTATATCTATCATCTTTTCCTGTGTACGTATATCCCATTAATACGTCTTCTACAGAAAACTTATTGTATTTAGCTCTAATACTATCTTTATAGGCTGGAGAATCTCTTACAACTCGAACACTATCTTTAAAGTGATAGTCCTTTAATTCTTCATCAGATAATGCAAAGAGGCGATTGCGATTCCAAAAAGAATCATCTTGTTTATTCACATCCTTAGCAAAGGATAAAATCTCTTTGTCAAAAGTTGCACGGGTAAATTGTGGTTCAAAATTATAATTATTGAATACACTTAAAAATACCCCTTGTATAGAAGCGCCTAAAGCTCCAAAGGTCAAATCGATGTTCTGTGAGCGTTTTACCCAACTTTTATTACTAACATTATAAAAGAAATTTTGATTAATATTAATCTCTTCTATAATAGGCTCTTGTAAACTTATCCCACTAACCTTTAAATCTACACCATATATTGCACCTGTTTCTTCTACTAAATACAGATCTCCTTCAAATACAGGTTGGGCTTTAGACTTAGGTATTACTTTTACTTTATTAATTACTACACCTTGATCTTTAATTACTGCTTCCAAATTATATTTATAATAGCTAAATGCAGCATCTGCCAAAGGAGAAATTAGTTTTGTTCCAATACCTGCTATACTTAAATAATTGTCATAGAAATCATAGAAAGATTCATCAGCAGTATTAAAACTATACCCATTATCGTTACCACTTACTTTAGAAGCGACAATATGCTCTTTTAATTTATTCGGTTTCTGATATTTCAATTCAGAAACAGTCTCAGATAGATATAACATTCCCTTACCTATAGAATCCATCCCTATAGCCTTCTGATCATTCACTGTGATTTTGTTTTGTAAAAACTTTGGGAGTTTGAGTGTTTTTATCACTCCTTTAGAATAAAAGTCAGCCGTATAAGAAGACATACCTACTGTATTCTTTCCTTTATTCTTTATGGCTTTACGTATAATATCATCCGCAGGGTTCTTTCCCACTTTAATAACGATATCATCTAACTGAAACTCTTCTTCTTGTAATATAACATCTACTACTTGAAGAGTGTTTTTATAGCTGATTTTTTTACGCACAGTTTTATATCCCAAAAACTGATACACTAAATTATATTCTCCTTCATTTTGAAGTAATAATTCATATTGTCCTTTATCATTACTTATCGTCCCTTGTTGCGTACGCTCTACAATAATTGTAGCATAGCTAATAGGTTTTCCCTTATCATCTCGTACAACACCCTTTATTTGAGAAAAAGTCAAATGTGTAAACAACAACAAGCTTAGTACTAATAAATTCTTCATCCTGTATAAAATTAAAATACATCTTATTAGAAGAAAAGAAAAGTAAATTGTTACACACTATTCCATATTTTCTAAAATTTACTTAAAAAAATGACATGATGAAATCAACCAACTGACTCATTAATTTTAAAAATACTGCAACCATACTACGTTTATTATTAAGTGGTTAAAAATAATGTTTTTTTTAATACCTAAGTACCTGTTTCTCTTTTATTTCAATTCTTTTAAGCATACTGTTTTTCAATTCTCTCTATCTGTTGTGTAAAATAAGGTTTGAAGATAAAAAACATTATACAAGTCCATAAACCTAATAAAAGGATTACCAAACAAATAAAGATTAATCCAAAAATTGAATATTCATCTGTTCTTCGTGAAACAAAAAAGGGCACTTGCATAATAAAAGGCATGAATGCACCTCCAAAGAAGACTTTAATTGCTATTGAATCTAAAAGGAACATTCTACTTTTATTTCTTCTCTTTCTATTCTTTCTAATATCGTAATTCCAATAGACTCCCAATCCTAAAAAAATAAACAAAAGACTTCCTGCAACTCCTCTCAATATATTAATTCCTACCTCACCTCCTTTATACCCTATAGCAAATAAGCTCAAATAAATAGCGATTGTCAATACAATTTTAGGAAAGCTAAAAAAGCTCTTTACATATTGCATCATTTCTTTAATATATAGAGATGATAGCTCTTCTTGTTTCTGTTCTACAACACCTACAAAACCAAATACACCAAACTTCTTAAACTCTATTTGTTTTGCCTCTTCAAAACGCAACTCTGGATTATCCGCCCACTGTTGTTCAATTCCATTAGCTAAATGGTCTACCAATTCTAACTCTACATCATAAAATTCAACAAAGCGTTTTTGTACAAATTGATGTAATAGCGCTATTTCTTGTTCGGATACTTTTTTCATGACTATTTTATTTTACCCCATTTAAACTGTAATAATCGTTCTTGTCTATATTCTCTATACCAACTAATCTTATCTACTACAATCATAGTAAAGAGGAAAACATACAACTCTAAATACCAATCGATATTCCATGAGTAACCAAAACCTCGTACCATCTGAGGAATAATAACAAATGATACAGAAAATATAAAAGAGAAACTTCTTATTTGCTCTAATCGTAAGAATGTTCCCCTTGCAGTTTGTATAGTTGTATCTTGTAGTACTTTCATATTATGTAAATACAAAACCGCAATAAGCCCTATTCCTGAGAACCCAAATAAAATTACAAACCAATCTGATTCATCAAAACGTACAGACAAGATTCTTTCCATTAATACAAGTACAACAACAGCTAATAGTCCTTGTACTACATTCTTCCCAAATCTTATCCATCTCTCTTTTGCCCACTCCTTAGCTAAAAATAAAGGAACTCCTTTAAAGTAAAACTTAGACAACTTCAAACTTTTATCCCACTGAGCAAAAACTGCAATAAAAGCAGCATCGTATGCATGTCCATTATTTATCCTCTCTTCTATTTCTGAAGCAATATGATCTACCAATTCTGTTCTAACATCAATATAGTATAGACGATAGTGTTCAATTAGAAATTGATTAATATGCTTAATATGTTGTTCTTCTAACTTATTCATCCCTCTAATTATTTCTTTAACTCATAAGTATTCTCTTATGCTCTTTCCATAACTTCCTAATAAAATCAGTAGCAAACATTCCTGTCATAAGAGTTATAAAAGCCAACACTGTATTTGGGAAAACATTGAAAGATTCAGTGAGGTAGTTAGTATTAAACAAGGCAACAGTACTAATAATTAAACTACACAAAAACACTCCACTTAATTGCGTTTTATAAAAAGTCATTCGTAAACTATCTTCTTTTTTTAGATAAAACAAAGTCCCCCATATACCTATTACTGTTACAATAGAAAGAATTAAACTCAGTTTAGCTATCAGCAAATCATTCACCACTTGTAAAAAATCATTAGTCCAGAGCAATACGCCAATCAGCAGAATACCCCTTACCTGATTCTTTAGATCAGACCACATCATTTGCTTTGCAATAAAATTAGGAATACCGCTATATATTCCCATTGTTGAAGATCGTAAAGTACCATTCCACTTGCTCAATGTCACCTTAAACGCTTCTTCATAAGACGCTCCTATAGCTATTTTTTCTTCTATTTCACAGGCTATGTGATCTACTACTTCCTCTCTTACCTCATCATATTTTAACTGATAATGAGACAATAAAAAAGTATCTAAATGAATAAGTTGCTCTTTATTTAGTGTTTTCATGCTTTACTGATTTTACTTACTAAAAACTTATATTCAATCTACCGTGTTTAAAATATTTATAGAATTTAATTAGGAGATAACAATTCATAAAGAAACTATACAACACTATACCTCCTAAATAAACATCCGTACTTCCCTCCTTATTCCACAACCAAGAAAAGAAAAGTAATAACAATGTAAATACGACACTTTGAGATAGTATAAATAACGCTTTCCTTTTAAAATAGTCAAAACGATAATCATTTAAGTTTTTTACTTGTTTATAGGTTAAAAGAACACTAAATCCCATCACTAATGGAAGAGAACTATAAAGCATTATCAAATTCATTCCGATATACTTAGAGCCTATTGCTATTCCAAAAGCAACTAAATAACCGATTATATTTAATTTCCACTCTATTTTTTTAAAATCAGTATCCAACTGATTTTTAATCAGCTGAGGTATTCCCTTAAACAATCCTTTATCTGCCGATATTAACTTAGGGTTCCAATTTATACGTATCTTTTCATAAGCATCTTCAAACGACACTCCTTCATCCATTTCCTCCTCTATCTCACAGGCAATATGATCTACTATTTCATTGCGAAAATCTTCGTACTTAATCTTATACTTAAAAAGTAATCTTTCTTCAATTAAAGAAACCTGGTCTACACTTAGTGTTTTCATACTTTATTGGTTTTGGTTGGTCAAATAGAAACAAGTTGGTTAAGTCAATTTCAGATTAACAATCTGTTGCATATTTCTAATAAAACTCTCCAACTCCTCCATCTTAGAATCTGTTTCTTTCACTCCACTCTCTGTTAGTTTATAATACTTACGCATACGTCCATCCACACGCTCCATCTCAACATCCAAAAAACCATCGGCTTCCATTTTATGCAAAGCAGGATATAACGCTCCTTCGGTTAAGTTCATCTCGCCAACAGTAATTTCCTTTACCTTCTGCGTAATCTCATACCCATACATTCTGCCATTTTGTTCTAATAGCTTCATGATTATCGCACTAAGGCTCCCTTTATATAATTGTTGTTGTTTTCTCATACCTCTAATTTCTATGTATAACAAATGTAATAAAAAAAACATATACATAGAACTTAAGGGTATATAAATTTTATTTAATCAAACGAATAAACTTCCTTTTACTCAATCACTTTCGTATTTTTGCCCTTCAAACAAAACTAACTATGTCAAAATTTAACCTATTAACTGTAAAAGAAGTTCGTAGAGAAACTCCAAATGCAGTGTCTATAGTATTTGATATACCTGCAGCGTTAATCAATGATTATCAATTCAAAGCAGGACAATATTTAAATATCAAACACCTACACGAAGGCAAAGAGATACGCAGAGCATATTCTATTTGTTCAACACCCTCTTCAAACGAAGTAAGAGTTGCTGTAAAAAAAGTAGAGTATGGTGTATTCTCAACTTATGCAAATGAGTCATTAAAAGCTGGAGATCAATTAGAAGTTGAAACTCCAGAAGGGCGATTCACATTTGAACCTAATGCTACTGCAACTAATAACTATGCTGCCTTTGCTGCAGGAAGTGGTATTACTCCCGTAATGGCCATTTTAAATACAGTATTAGAACAAGAGCCAAACAGTACATTTGTGTTGGTATATGGTAATAAAAATGCGGAAGAAACAATCTTCCACGATCAATTATACAAACTGCAAGAACAATATGCTGAACGCCTATTCATTCACTTTGTTTACTCTCGTATCAGAGAAAATGATTCAATCTTTGGGCGTATTGACAAAGCAGCTATCAACTTTGTGGTGAACAACAAACATAAAGACAAAGAGTTTGCTCGTTTCTTCATTTGTGGACCAGAAGACATGATTAATACAGTAAGTGCAACATTACAAGAAAAAGGAGTAGCAAAAGATAAAATAGCTTTTGAAATCTTCACGCCTAACACAGATGGTGTAAATCCTGTAGAAGCACAAGGAGGTAGTACAAAAGTTACGGCTTTGGTTGATGACGAAGAAGCTACTTTCGAAATGCCAAAAAGCGAAGTACTACTTAACGGTGTGCTTAAAGCAGGTATTGATGCACCTTACTCTTGTCAAGGTGGTATCTGTAGCTCATGTATGTGTAAAATCATCAAAGGATCTGCTGTGATGAAAAAGAACAGTATCCTTACAGACGATGAGATTGCTGACGGATTAATCCTATCATGTCAAGCTATCGTTACTTCTGACGAAATATACGTTGACTACGACGACGTTTAATAGATATACTCTAAGCCCTCTAATTCCAAGAGGGCTTTTTTGTACAACAGAATTTAATATCTTTGGATATAGACAAATCCTTATGTGTATAACTGTTACTTATGAAAAACAGATTAAATAGCTATGTCCTATTAGTGCTTTTATTAGGAGCATATACAACTATCTCTTGCAAAAAAGATATAACACCAGTAGAAAGTGCCTCACCTACATATCAAAACACTTCTACGCAAGAAGAAAGCTTTGATAACAGTGAAGAAAATACAGAAGAAATAAGTTCTGGAGAAGAATACAACTTTCCAAAAACAGGAAGTATTGCCGAAGACTTTATCCCTAAAGGAACATCCTTTAAAATAGAATACCAAACTACAGGTGATCTCAATAGTGATAATCTTGCTGATATTGCTATGGTGTTGTCAGATCCAACAAAACATTATATTTACCGACCTCTAATTATACTGTTACAGAATGCAAATGGAACCTATAGATTAGATAAAATGTCTAAAGTAGTCATGCCTTCTGAATATACTGAGAACGACTATACCAAAAGAGAACTTGAGAGCTTAACCATAGAGAATGATGGATTATCTATATCTTTTAACTCAACAGGTTTTCATGGCAATATTGATTACTTCTTTAAGTATATCAAGAACGAGTTTTTACTCTTTGAATACGAGGGAACTTGGCATGGAGCAGGAGGACATACCTCTATCAATTACTCTAATAAAGAAAAGAAGATTTATAAAACTGATTACTACTATGATATATCGACTGATGAAGAAACTACCAATACATCTGATGCTCTAATTAATAATACCACCTATAAGTTTGAAGATATTAATCCTGATAAATATATATCCTTATTAATAAAGGAGTACTTAGACAAAGAGTCTGAGTAAGTAATATCCTCAAGCCACAAAAAACCTTTTTTATAAGAAAAGAGCCATAACAAATCTGTTACAGCTCTTAGCGTGTTTCCTATTCAAACCACAAAGGAAACCTTTGTATCTATATACAAAAAGGCTCTCCCACCGCGTGGAAGAACCTCTTTCAATCTATCACAACACTAAACTTACCAGTTTCTCATTTACTTGGTCAAAGCCAAATGACGCATATACACGGTCAAACTCAGCTTTGATTGCATCATTCATCAAGTTACCTACACTACCTTCGTGTGTATGGTTAACCTCTTTTGACGGTTGATAAGTACCTGCCTCTATCGACAGGCCTATCTCTTTATACGCTTCTCTAAAAGGCATTCCCTTTAGTACGTAATCATTCACAACCTCAACACTAAACAAATAGTCATATTTTGGGTCGCTTAATATATCTTTATTCACCTCGATATTGTCTAACATCAACTTCAGAATGTCTAAACACTCCTTTAAAGAAGTAAACGCTGGGAATAAGTTCTCTTTCAACAACTGAAGATCCCTATGGTACCCAGAAGGCAAATTGGTAGTCATTAAAGCTATTTCGTTAGGCAAAGCTTGTATCTTATTACATCTTGAACGAATAAGCTCTAAAACGTCTGGATTCTTCTTATGAGGCATTATGCTTGATCCTGTAGTCAAATGATCTGGGAATTTAATAAAGCCCATGTTTTGACTCATATACAGACATCCATCCATCGCGAACTTAGCCAACGTAGCAGCTATAGAACTTAGCCCCTGTGCTAAGATACGTTCCGTTTTACCTCTACCCATCTGTGCATACACTACATTGTAATTCATAGACTGGAAGCCTAATAAGTCTGTAGTCATCTGTCTGTTTAGTGGAAATGATGAACCATAACCCGCAGCAGATCCCAATGGATTCTTATTCGTTACTTTCCACGCAGCTAACATCATCTCTAAATCATCTACTAAACTCTCTGCATACGCCCCAAACCACAAGCCAAATGACGAAGGCATTGCGATCTGTAAATGCGTATAGCCGGGTAACAAAACATTCTTATATTGATTGCTCAATCCTTGTAATGTCTCAAATACCTCTTTAGTTTTAACAACAATCTCTTCTATCTCATGGCGGAAATATAACTTAAGATCGACTAACACTTGATCGTTTCTTGAACGTCCTGAATGTATCTTCTTACCAGCTTCACCAATTCTTCTTGTCAATAACAACTCTACTTGTGAATGTATGTCTTCTACATCATCCTCTATTGTGAATTGTCCTGCTAAGATCTCTTGGTAAATCTGTTTTAATTCTTTCTGTATGATTACTAAGTCTTCAGCCTCCAGTAATCCTATACTTTCTAACATCTGTGTATGTGCCAGTGAACCCATCACGTCAAAAGCCGCTAAGTTCATATCTAACACTCTATCTTGTCCAACTGTGAATGTATCTACTGATTGATCCACTGTAGTATTCTTTTGCCATAATTTCATTTGCTACACGATTTGCGTTAACATCTCTATATACAAGGCTATTCCCTCGTTGATCTCATTTACATAGACGAACTCGTCTGCTGTATGTGAGCGAGCAGAGTCGCCAGGTCCACACTTAAGCGATGGAATACTTAATAAGGCTTGGTCACTCGTAGTTGGTGATCCATAAGTCTCTCTTCCTAATGTTATACCAGCCTTTACGATCGGATGGTCTTTAGATATAGACGAAGGTTTTAATCGAGTAGAACGAGCATTGACATCACAGTCCACATGCTGTCTTACCATTTCTAATACTTCTTCGTTTGTATAGGCATCTGTCACACGTACATCTACGACAAAATCACAAGTCGAAGGTACTACGTTATGCTGTGTCCCTGCATTAATCATCGTTACACTCATCTTGATAGGTCCAAACTCTTCAGACACCTTTGGGAACTGATACGTATTAAACCACTCTATATCTTTAATCGCTTTAAATATCGCATTGTCTCCTTCATTACGTGCTGCATGCCCAGAACGTCCTTTAGCTACACAGTCTAAAACCATTAATCCTCTCTCTGCTACAGCTAAGTGCATTTGTGTTGGTTCTCCAACGATAGCGAATTCTAATTCTCCTAATTTAGGAATCACATACTCTAAACCATTGTGCCCTGATATCTCCTCTTCTGCTGTTGCTGCAATACAGAAGTTGTATTTCAAACCTTCCTTCTCATAGAAGTACAGAAACGTAGCAATAAGAGAGACTAAACATCCACCTGCATCATTACTCCCTAATCCGAATAACTTACCATCTATAATCTCTGGCTGAAAAGGATCACGTGTATAATCCTTATTAGGCTTCACCGTATCATGATGAGAGTTTAACAGAATAGTAGGCTTACTTGGGTCATAGTGTTTATTAAAAGCCCATACATTGAACAGCTCGCGGTGAATAGCCACTCCGTGTGACTCTAAATACGCAGCAATTAGATCAGATGTAAGGTGTTCTTCCTTGCTAAATGAAGGAGAAGCAATTAATCTTTCTAATAAAGCTATAGCCTCTTGTGTTAGGTTATCTTTCATGTTTGTGTTCTTATGGTTTATAGTTGTACTATACTTTATATCTTTTTAAAGTTGAATCGTAGTACCAGCTTCAGGCTCTAATAAATCTTCTGCTTTCTTAATACATACTTTATTCACTCCTTGGTCGATAGCAGCCAAAGCGTTTTCAATCTTTGGCAACATACCATCTGCTATCACTCCTTGTTCTTTTAGTTGTGTAAAGTTCTCTTGATTAATGGTACTAATCACAGAGTCCTCGTTGTTAATGTCCTGCAACACACCTTTGCGCTCAAAGCAATATATCAAAGCTACTTTATACTCAGTGGCTAATGCTACTGCTAAGTTAGACGCTATAGTGTCTGCATTGGTGTTTAGTAATTGGCCTTCCTTATCCGCCGTAATCGCAGAGAATACTGGACTAAGCCCTATCTCTACTAATTGTTTTAGTCGAACCACGTTCACATCGCTTGCTTTAAAGTCTCCTACATATCCATAGTCTATTGGCTCTATAGGACGTTTATGACTCTGTATCAGTTTAGCGTCTGCTCCTGAAATTCCTATTGCATCACAACCTCTTGACTGAAGTTGTGCCGTAATCTGTTTGTTGATTAATCCTGCATACACCATTACAGCTATAGGCAATATCGCTTCGTCAGTGATACGACGTCCATTGACCATCTGAGTCTCTATCCCCAACTGAGTAGCCATACGCGTTGCCAATTTGCCACCTCCATGCACTAAGACCTTAGGTCCTTCTATCTGAGCATAGGTATCTAAAAAAGCTTTTAACGCTGACTCATCATCTACGATATTACCTCCTATCTTAATAACTGTAAGGCTTTGCATAATCTATTGGTTTTTTAGCATTTCTTTTAATACGGCTTGCGCTGCCCATACTCTATTACCTGCTTCTTGAATCACGATAGAGTGCTCACTATCTAATACCTCTGATGAGATCACTAAATCACGTCTAACAGGTAAACAGTGCATTACTTTAGCCTTGTTAGTCACTTCTAATTTATCCAGAGTCAACATCCAAGATTGATCAGTACAAGTAATCTGTCCATAGTTTTCATAACTTGACCAGTTCTTTACATAAACGAAGTCTGCATCTGCTAAAGCTTCCTCTTGGTTTGTAGTTACTGTAGCGCCTTGTGTAAATTCTTCTTTTAACGCATAACCTTCTGGATGAGTTACTACGAAATCTACCAATCCTTCTGCCTGTGCTCTACACATCCACTCAGCAAATGAGTTAGGTACTGCCTGTGGCAATGCCTTAACGTGTGGAGCCCATGTCAATACAACTTTTGGTTTCTTACCTTGAGGTACCAACTTCTCATGTATATCGTCAAACTGATAATCGAAATGCTCTACGATAGTAATCAAGTCAGTGAAGCTCTGTAGAGGGTGTCTTGTCGCACTCTCTAAACTTACTACTGGTTTTCCACAGTACTTAGCGAACTTGCTAAACAATTCTTCACTATAGTCTTCTTCTGCATCTTTTAATCCTGGGAAAGAACGCAATCCTAAAATATCACAGTATTCTCCCATCACAGCAGCAGCTTCTTTAATATGCTCTGCAGTATTTCCGTCCATCACTACGCCGTCTTTAGTCTCTAAAGCCCAACCGTCTGATGTCATATTCATCACCATTACATTCATCCCTAAGTTCATGGCAGCCTTCTGTGTGCTCATCCTTGTACGCAAACTTGGATTTAGGAATACTAAACCTATAGTCTTGTGCTTACCAAGAGTCTCATCTGCAAAAGGACTCTGTTTAGATGTCAATGCACTCTGTACTGCTTGAGATAGAGAGGATATATCGTTAACGGAAAAAAATTGTTTCATTGTTTAATCGAATTTAAAATTGTTGTAATCTATTGCTGAATTTGTCCAAGAATAAATCTGCATCTGCTTGACTTAGATTTAATGCTGGTAACAGCCGAATTACATTAGGGCTTGCAGTCCCTGTAAAGATGTAATCTTTCACTAAAAGTTCTTTACGAACATCTTTTAACTCAGGAGCAAGGTCTATTCCGATCATCAATCCTTTACCTCTTACTTCCTGTATCTTGTCTAATTTTTTTAACTCGTTGATTAGATAGTTTCCTATCTGTGCTGTATGAGCCATTAGGTTATCTTGCTTCATTACTTCCAGTACAGATAAGGCAGCTGCACAAGCTAAGTGGTTTCCTCCAAATGTAGTCCCCAACTGCCCATGCCAAGGCTTAAACTGCTCTCCGATAGCGATAGCTCCGATAGGAAATCCATTCCCCATTCCTTTTGCCATCGTATAAATATCCGCTTGCACTCCACCATCATTTACGGCATAGAATGAACCTGTACGGCCATACCCACACTGTACCTCGTCTGCGATAAATACTGCTCCATACTGTGTAGTCAGTGTTCTAATCTTTGCTAAGAAACTATCTGTAGCTACCTGAATACCTCCCACACCTTGTATCCCTTCAATAATCACTGCTGTAACTTCGTCACCATAAGAAGCAAAAGCTTGTTCTAAAGCTTCCTCATCATTAAAAGGCAAGAATACAATGTTATCCGTCTGATTCACTGGGGCAACTATTTTTGGGTTATCAGTAGCAGAAACCGCAAGAGATGTTCTTCCGTGAAAAGCCTTATCAAAAGCAATTACTTTCTTCTTCCCATTGTAAAAAGAAGCTAACTTTAGAGCATTTTCATTGGCTTCTGCCCCTGAATTACACAAAAACAATTTAAAATTGTCTAACCCAGCGACCTCCCCCAACAAAGCAGCTAACTGCTGTTGAAGAGGTATCTGTATTGAATTAGAATAGAATCCGATTTTATCCAATTGGTCTTTTAATCTCGCTACATAGTGCGGATGAGTATGTCCGATAGAAATCACTGCGTGACCTCCATATAAATCTAAATACTCTTGACCATTGTTGTCATATACTTTACTCCCTATCCCCTTTACAATTTCGATAGGATTAAGAGGGTATACATCATATAATTTCATCATAATAAACGTTTTTTAGAAAGCCGAAGCTTTAAGTTGCAAACCTGTTTTCTCGTCTAATCCGAACAACAAGTTCATATTCTGAACAGCCTGTCCACTTGCTCCTTTTAGCAAGTTGTCTATTGCACTTGTCACCAATACATCATCTCCATTTTTCACAATAGATACAAGACACTTATTCGTATTTACCACTTGCTTTAAGTCAATACCTTTTTGGCTAACATGGGTAAATGGGTGTGACTCATAATACGCATTGTACAGTTTGTACAACTCATCTTCTGTCATAGTCGATTCAAACATTACACTTGCAAAAATCCCTCTACTAAAATCACCACGCTCAGGGATAAACTTAATATTCTTGGCATACCCCGGCTGTAGTTGTGTTAAGCTTTCTCCTATCTCATTAAGATGTTGATGAGTAAATGCCTTATACACCGATATATTATTTGCTCTCCAACTAAAATGAGAAGTAGTCGATAGACTCTGGCCTGCTCCTGTAGATCCTGTCAATGCACTGATATAAATAGACTCTGGTAATTTACCAGCACTTGCTAATGGCAACAAAGCCAACTGTAAGGCTGTAGCAAAACAACCTGGATTAGCAATATAATGTGCCTTCGCTATCTTCTCTCTGTTCAATTCTGGCAATCCATATATAAACGCTCCCGCAGTATCTTTTAGTCTAAAATCTTGGCTGAGGTCGATAATCTTTACTTCACTATCTATCTCATTCTCTGCTAAAAACACTTTAGAATCACCATGTCCCATACACAAAAACAAAACATCGATATCTTGGATTAACTTATCGCTAAAGCGCAAATCTGTATCACCAAATAGATCTGTATGAACTTCATATACTGGCTTACCAGCACTACTATTAGAGTGTACAAAGGCAATCTCTACTGCTGGATGAGGTAGTAGAAGTCTCAATAACTCTCCTCCAGTGTAACCAGCACCTCCAACTATTCCTGCTTTAATTGTTTGCATAATATTATTCGTCTTGGTTATTTACTTTGTGCCAAATCATTACTTGGTTACCGAAGATTTTAGAGAACCCTTTTACATCTTCTCCTGTCCATGCATTGTTCATCTCTCCATAGCTACCAAACTTATTAGACATTAAATCATGTTCTGACTCTATACCTATTACCACAAAACGATGTGGATGAAGTTCTACTATTACTTTTCCACTCACAGTTTGCTGTGTGCTACTCAAGAAAGCTTCCATATCTCTCATCACTGGATCGTGGAATTGTCCTTCGTGTAGATAGTTACCATAGAATGATGCTAACTGCTCTTTCCAACTCAATTGCCACTTCGTCAACGTATGTTTCTCTAAAGTATGATGTGCTTTTACTAAGATAATTGGTCCAGCTGCCTCAAAACCAACTCTTCCTTTAATCCCAATGATCGTGTCTCCTACGTGGATATCTCTACCAATACCGAATGGTTGAGCTAAGTCTTGTAATTGTTGGATAACCTCAGTAGGTTTTAGTTTCTTACCATTAAGCGCCACTGGTTCACCTTTTTCGAATGTTATCTCCACTGTTTCAGGAGTCGATTTGGTAACTGGTGTAGGCCACGCCTCTTCTGGTAAATATAAATGAGAAGTTAGGGTTTCTTTTCCACCTACTGAAGTTCCCCATAATCCTTTATTAATTGAGTATTTTGCTTTTTCTGCATTGATTTCAACACCGTGTTTCTGTAAAAACTCAATCTCTTCTTCTCTGCTTAATTTTAAATCTCTAATCGGTGTAATGATCTGTACATTAGGCACCAAAATATTAAAGATCATATCAAAACGCACTTGGTCGTTTCCTGCTCCAGTACTACCATGTGCTACTGCCTCTGCTCCGATCTTCTTAGCATAATTAGCAATAGCTGTAGCCTGACACACACGCTCTGCACTTACTGATAGTGGGTAAGTCGCATTCTTCAATACGTTACCGAATATCAAGTACTTCACGCTATCATTATAATAATCTTCTGTTTCATCAATAGTTTTATGAGAAGCCACCCCTAAAGCATACGCTCTCTCTTCTATTGCTTTTACTTCTTCAGCATCAAATCCTCCAGTGTTTACTGCTACAGAGTGAACTTCGTACCCTAATTCTTCTTTTAAATAAATTACACAGAAGCTAGTGTCTAATCCTCCGCTAAATGCTAATACAACTTTTTTGTTATTCATGATTGATGTGTTTTAAAATTAAAATAGATGTGTTTTTTTGACTGTTTTCTTCAATTGCATTTGCAATCTTTTCAGCAAAGAGTACTTTTTCTGCATGTTTTTCAGGCGCTCTTTTGCTTTGGTCTTTTGGTCTATTTTATTCCGAAGCTCTTTCTCTTTGTCTTCAGGATTCCAAAGCATGGCTGTACAAAGACAGTTTTTCTTTTCCTTGCTTTGTAATATTTGAAAGTTCACACAGCTCTCACACCCTTTCCAAAACATCTCATCTTGAGTTAATTCTGAATAAGGTACAGGCTCATAGCCTAAGTCAGAGTTGATCTTCATTACCGCAAATCCTGTAGTTAAACCAAATATCTTAGCCTTTGGGTATTTCTTTCTCGACAATTCGAAAACACATTTTTTAATAGCTTTTGCCAATCCCTCTTTTCTAAAAATAGGATTAACAATCAGTCCCGAGTTGGCCACATAATCACCGTGACTCCACGTCTCAATGTAACAAAAACCAGCCCAAGTACCATCTACATGTAGGGCAATAACAGCCTTACCTTCAACCATTTTATTGGCAACGTACTCTGGTTTTCTTCTCGCGATACCAGTCCCTCTAGCAAGAGCCGACTGAGCCATCTCTTCACAAATTTGTTCCGCATATCCTACATGTGTTTCATTTGCAGGAATTACGATAAACTGATTTGAATTCATTTCAAAAACAGGTGATTAGGATTCAAACAACCAAAAACATTTGTTCCAAAAGAATACAAAGTGCCTATGACTATTCGAAAAGCATTAAAAATTCAATGATATATACACAGATATAATGCCAAACTGACATTATAGTTAAAAAAAGGCTAAAAAATTAAGCCCGCGACCGCGATACCCGCGATGTAGAAGTATAGAAAACCGCAACAGCTGCTAAAGCAATGTTGTTAGAGATAAAAGTTATATTTAAATCGGTTTTCTTCATTTATTAATTCGCTTACTTAAGAAGCTGAAGCAAAGTTTTCTAATTAATTTTGGATTTTCCAAGCTTTTTTACAAAAAATTAAAAATACGCACAAGACTTTATACAGCAAGACATTAGCCCCTATGTGCAAAAAATATTTTTTATATCTTTGTTCTATCGTTCTGATATTTTAGTCGAATTTATAGGTAATTGCTTTTTTAGCCTGAACAATTTTGTATCTGTAATTGCACACCTATTGCTTTCTTTCGACACCTATTGCTAAAGCAAAATTTACGTTTTGAAGCAATAAATTTTACCTCAATCGTATTTCATTTTATTCTCTTTACTCTTTCTTATCGTATCTCATAATTTTACTTGACCACGACTATTGATAAATCCTTTTTTATACAATTCTGAGTCCATTGAGAGTCCATTAAAACTTCTAATTTAATAGAGTCAAAATGGATTCGGAATGGACTTACTATGGACTCACTCATAAAAAAACCCTATTAAAAGCCGTTATATACTGGGCTTTTAATAGGGTTTAAAATTTTATAAAACGATATTTTAGTAGCTTATTAAGCTTTTTACATCATATTGTGCTAATTTATCTCTTCCGTGTAAGAATGATAATTCCATTAGAAAGTTCACTTGTACAATCTCTCCTCCTAAACGTTCAACTAACTTACACACAGCCTCTGCTGTACCTCCAGTTGCTAAAACGTCATCGTGAATAAGCACTTTTTCTCCTGGTTTAATTGCATCTGCATGCATTTCCAAAATATCTGTACCGTATTCTAAACTATATTCTTGAGCAATTGTATCATGTGGTAATTTTCTTGGTTTACGTACAGGTACAAATCCTGCTCCCAACTTTTCTGCCAATAAAGTAGCAAAGAAGAACCCTCTACTCTCCATACCTACCACTCTATCCACTTTTTTATCGCCCACCAATGCCAACAATTGATTTGTTGCTTCTACCATTGCAGCATGATTGTTTAAAAGAGGAGTAATATCCTTAAATCCAATTCCTTCCTTCGGAAAATCTTGAATATCTCTGATGTAGTCTTCTATTCTCATGGTTTTACTTTTATCCCTTAAAAATACTATTTTTTATCTGAATTAATTACTTCTATTATCTTATTACACACCATCTGCGGATCAATTGTTTGCATTACATCCTTGTACCCCTCTACTTCTTTATTTCCATAGACAGATGTAGGCAATAGTGGATACTGCTCTCTATCTGCTGTGATACAGTAATCCGCTGGTTGATTAAACGGTGCGAAACCCGCATAAGGATGCGTTGCTCCCCATAGTGTCACAACTTTCTTGCCAAGCATTGCAGCAATATGTGCATTCCCTGAATCCATTGACAACATTACATCTAAATGCTGTATCAAATTCAACTCCGCATCAAACTTTACTTTACCTGCCATCACGATTACATTATAATTATCGCGTTTTAATTGGTTCAGTAATGCAATCTCTTTTTCACCTCCTCCAAACAGAAAAATAGTCGATTTTTCGCGCTCAGCCAATGTGTCAATCACTTGTTGCATTAAACTCAAGGGATATACTTTGGTATCATACTGTGCAAATGGTGCAATTCCGATCCAATAGGTATCTTGGTCTTTGGTGTATTGTAACAATTCTGGAGCTAAATCTGGTGTAGTAGGAAACTGAGGATGCGTTAAATCTACAGCAAATCCAAGGCTTGCCAACGTACGTTGATGATTAGCAAACATTGTAGGTAATTGTTTAAATATCTTATTCTCTGCACGAGTCAATTCTTTTTTTCCTTCTCTCCCTTTGTCTAATGCAGCTACTTTAACCCCACTTAAACTAAAAAGTGTGCGGATAATTTGTGAACGCAATACATTGTGGAAATCAGCAAAATAATCTACTTTAAGCGCTTTTAAATCACTGTATAAACGAAGTAATCCTGCAAATCCTTTATGTCTCTTTTTGACGTCAATTGGAAAAAAATCCACTCTTTCTATATCCTTAAAGAAAGGTTTGAAAAAAGGACGAGATACTACTGTTACTCGTACATCTGGATGCTGTGCTATTAAAGCACGTACTACAGGAACAGTCATCGCAACGTCGCCCATAGCTGATAATCGAAATATAAGTATGTGTTTGGAATGTGCCACTACAAATAAATTAGGTTATGAACAAGAAAAGCGTGAATATTCACGCTTTCTGTAATTTATATCAAAGATACTATTATTTCTTGTTTTGGTACAATACCGGATTTAATTCCTCATCGTTGTACATTTTCATTTGTTTGTACACTTTCATGTACTTCTCACCAGCAGCGATATCATTTAACAAATCATCAATAGCTGTTGTTAAGTCTTTCTTCTGCTCTAAAAGAACATCTAACTTCACTTGGCATTTATCTCTGTGATCTTGAGTAGCTTCTGGTCTTGTCGCTTCTTCGTTCATGTGATAAATCTTAAGAGCCAAAATAGAAAGTCTATCTATAGCCCAAGCTGGACTCTCAGAATTGATTTTAGCACCTGCCTTTACTTGCACATCTTTGTGTTTTTGTAAAAAGTAGCTATCGATATATTCTACCATATCTGTACGCTCTTGATTAGAAGCATCGATTCTTCTTTTCAATGTTAATGCAGCAACAGGATCAATTTGAGGATCGCGGATAATATCTTCGAAATGCCATTGAACTGTATCAATCCAGTTCTTTAAATACAGTAAATGTTTGATATCATCTTTTGGATATGGGTTGTTGATTGGTTGATCAACATTGTCAAATTTATGATAGTCGCGAATACTCTCTTCGAATATTGGAAATGCTAATTCTGAAAACATACTAATAATTTTATTTACAAATATAGTTTTTATACCTTTATCGTACTAATTATACCGAGATGAAAATTCATTATATTTCCGCAGAGAACAGCATTTTAAATCACTTTTTAGCTCAACTTCGCGATGTAAAGATTCAGAAAGACAGTATGCGTTTTAGAAAAAACATTGAACGCATTGGAGAGATTATGGCGTATGAGCTAAGTAAAAAATTACCTTACAAAGATATTGCTGTACAAACTCCCTTAGGAGTAAAACACACAACATGCATTGGAGATAATGTAGTATTATGCTCTATTTTACGTGCAGGATTGGCACTTCACACTGGGTTTATGAACTTTTTTGACGATGCAGAGAATGGATTTGTATCTGCTTATCGCCGTCATGGTAAACATGGTGAAGCAAGTGAGATCTTAGTTGAGTATCAAGCTGCTCCTTCATTCCAAGACAAGATCTTAATTCTTATTGACCCAATGTTGGCAACAGGTCAATCATTAGTAGCGGTAATCAACAAACTGATGACGGAAGAAAAACCAAAAGAATTGCATATTGCTGTTGTAATTGCTGCTCCAGAAGGAATTAAGTACTTAGAAGAAAGTTTACCTGATCATGTGAATCTATGGGTAGCTACTTTGGACGAAAAGCTGGACGATCACAATTACATTGTTCCAGGATTGGGAGATGCTGGTGATTTAGCTTATGGTCATAAGTTATAAATTATAGATAAAAACACTGCAGAATAAAAGAAATTGCCCCAATAAGGAAAATACTAAATACGTTCGCTTCTTTTCTCCAGTTTTGAGTTATATTTTCAATATAGTTTGAACCTAATACTGCTAAAGGAAAAAACGTAAATAACAACATTCCATTGTTTTTATCTGCTGATATAATATAAATTGCAACACCTATAAGAAATGATATAATTACTTTCTTATGGGTGTTTTGCATATTAAAAGGCTTTGAAGGCAAAGACAACGCCTGAGATATAAAATACAATAAGGATATAGATACAAAAATGGATAGAGCTGCATTTTGATACATATTTTCAAAATACATGAAGTCAAAACTTATACTACACTTTTCTGTTGCCCAAATAAGAACATTTTCATTCATTACAGCCAGATAAACTCCTAAGAAAGTCATTACAACAAAGAAGGCTATAATGGGAATAATCCAATTTCGGTAATCTTTTGCTCCATAAAAAGTCAAGCTAAAAAACAACAAAATAATAAAAAGTATACTCCAGAAATGGAATAAACTGGCTACAAATATCCATAACGCAGCATCAAATATTTTTTCTTTGGACTGTTTTAACGACTGTAAAGCAAAAATTCGTCTTAGAGCCAACATAATAAAGAAAGCTGAAATAACTACTTTACTACTTTCTACGGATGTAGGAAACAACAAAAGAAAAGAAACAAAAAGCAAGGGTACATAGGCGTTATCACTAACCAATCTATTGCGTGTAGCAATGAATTGCGACAAGTATGTCATTAACAATAACAAGACAAAAACACTACTCTTCTTTACAATCTCATAATTACTCCATTGGATATCACGCAGGTGAAAAACAGATACGGCGTAAGATCCTGCTATCAAAATAGTAAGGATGATATAATTAATCGGTCTTGTTTTACTAAAAATACTTGCTAACATTTATATATTTTATATTTTTGTAATGATATTTGGTAATTTGGCTCGTTCGCTATATTATTGCTTATCACAGGATAATCAAATAATTTAATTTAATTTAAAAATAAAGTATAATGACTTCATTTTTTAACGGACTTGGATTCCTTTTTGAGAAGGTTCTATTTATGCCAATGAATTTATTTGCAAAATTAGAGCTACAAAATTGGTGGGCTGCAAATACGCTTACTTGGATTTTCATCTTGATCACTTGTTACTTCTTTGTATTTTGGTTGAAAAAATTACAACTATTTAAAGAGAACAAAGAGGATGAGCAAGATACTACAGCCCATTCATTTTTAAAATAATCGATAGGCTTATAAATCGAATCCGATATCTTTACGATAATAAATCTTATCAAAATTTAGTTTATCTATGTTTTGATAAGATTTTTTTAATGCCTCTTCGTAACTATTTCCATAAGATGTAACTGCTATTACGCGTCCACCGTTTGTTACTACTTCTCCGTCTTTTAAAGTAGTACCCGCATGGAATACAATAGAATCTTGTACATTTTCTATTCCTGTAATTACTTTTCCTTTTTCATAGTCTTCTGGATATCCTCCCGATACTAACATTACTGTTGTAGCTGTACGGTCATCTAATTCGATCTCTACTGTATCTAACGTTTCATTTGCTACAGCTTCAAAAAGTGCAACTAAATCAGACTTTACGCGTGGCATTACAACCTCTGTTTCAGGATCTCCCATACGTACATTGTATTCAATCACAAATGGATCATCTCCAACTTTGATCAAACCAATAAACACAAAACCTTTAAAGTCAAGTTTATCTTCTTGTAATCCTTTCACTGTAGGGATAACAATACGCTCTTCTACTTTCTTTAAAAAGTCTTCTGTAGCAAAAGGAACTGGAGAAACAGCACCCATACCTCCTGTATTTAATCCTTTATCGCCTTCACCTATTCTTTTATAATCTTTAGCTGTTGGCAATAATTTATATGACTTTCCATCTGTCAATACAAAACAACTAAGTTCAATTCCTGATAAAAACTCTTCAATAACAACCTTAGAACTTGCATCTCCAAACTTTGCATCTACCAACATGTCTTCTAACTCTGCTTTTGCTTCGTCCAAGTCCTCCAAAATAACTACACCTTTACCTGCAGCTAATCCATCGGCTTTTAATACATAAGGAGCTTTTAATGTTTCTAAAAATGCTTTACCCTCTTCTACCGTGTCTTTTGTAAAACTTGCATATGCAGCAGTAGGTATATTGTGTTTGATAAGAAACTCTTTAGCAAAATCTTTACTTCCTTCTAATTGAGCACCTTTCATAGATGGTCCAATTACAGGAATATGCTTAATTGTATCATCTTGCTTAAAGAAATCAACAATTCCTTTTACCAATGGATCTTCTGGTCCTACTACCACCATATCAATCTTCTGCTCTAAAACAGTTGCTTTTACTGTTTCGAAATCATTTGGATTAACGGCTACATTTGTAGCTATCTTAGCAGTTCCTGCATTTCCTGGTCCTACAAATAATGCTTCACATTTATCGCTTTGAAGCATTTTCCAAGCAAGTGCGTGCTCGCGTCCTCCTGAACCTAATAATAAAATTCTCATTAATTGTGTTGTTTGTTATTAAGCGTCAAAAATAATTATAAAAAAGATAATATTGGGAATCTATCACATAATAAAAAACACCTACTGAAAACAATAGGTGCTTTTTAATATGCTTTTTCTTCTCCTTTGAACATATTTAGTATTGTGAGATAAATAATCTTTAAATCTAATAAAAGAGACCAATTCTCTAAATAAAACAAATCGTATTTGAATCGATTAATAATATCTCTGTCCACTTCTATTTCTCCTCTATAGCCATGCGTTTGAGCCATTCCTGTAATACCAGGTTTAATTAAGTGACGTAGCATAAATCGGTTGACGCGTTGACTATATTCTTTGGTATGTGCAAGCATATGAGGTCGAGGACCAACAATAGACATATCTCCTCTAAAAACATTAAAAAACTGAGGTAGTTCGTCTATACTTGTTGTTCGCATAAAGGCTCCTACTTTAGTAATGCGCTTATCATTTTTGATGGTGTGTTGTTGATCTGCTTCTGTATTTGATTTCATCGATCGAAACTTATAACACATAAATTCCTTGTCGTGCAATCCTGTTCTCTTCTGTTTAAAAAAAATAGGCCCTGTTGTTTCCCATCTAATTGCTAATGCTATTAAAGGAACTAACCAAGATAAAATAAAAACAATAATTACGGATGAGAAAACAATATCGAAAAGTCGTTTCAACAACCTATTACCTAATCTATCTAAAGGGAATTCACGTCGTGAAATAATTGGAATATAACCGTAATAATGGACTTTTAAACTATTGGTTGACAAATGTTTTTCGTCAGGAACATACTTTAATTTAACTGCGTGATTATCTGCAAAATTAAACAAATCAGGATAGCGTGAGTTGACGATATAATCAAAGCAAATAAATATCTCTTGAATCTTCTTTTCACGGACACACGCTGTTATACATTGAAATGCCTCTTCTTTATTAAAATAATGAAGTATGCGATATCCCATATCTTTTCTTTTTCTGAAAAGATCACTTAATGCCTTTAATTCTTTTGTATCGCCTACAAAAATTACGTTTCTATAATTTCCTCCTAATGCTCTTCTAAAATATTTAAGGGCAAAATAAATAGTAAGCTTTAGTACAGAGACTATAAGCATACACAAACAAGTAAAATAGACTAATCTGGAAGGTTCATCAAAGCGGTCAAGTATTCCGTTTAACGCAGCAACAGCGATAACTAATCCTACAAATTGCTTGACTATATTGGGTACTATTTTAGCTACTCTACTGTAGCGATGTACTTCATAGAAATGGGTTATCCATGAAATAAAGCACCATGAAATACTTAAAAAAGTAGCTAATAGAAACTCATACTCAACTTCTCTAAAAAAGAAATAGAATACTGTATTTAATATTACTAAATCTAATATTAAGGTAATCGGATGTATTAGATGAGAATAGTTTCTATTAGCTTTATTCATTAATAAATATATTTCGAAAAATCTTTGTGCTCAATTGCATTAAGTTCTTCTGTTGAAAAAGCCTTAAAATATTCATATGTCTTTTTCATACCTTCTGCTCTTGAAACCTTTGGTGTCCATCCTAAGATTGATTTTGCCTTAGTAATATCAGGACAACGCTGTAAAGGGTCATTTATTGGCAAATCTTTGTAAATAATTTGACAATCACTATTAGTCAATGCTAATATCTCTTTTGCAAAATCTAAAATAGTAATCTCTTCTGGGTTACCAATATTGACAGGAGAACTGTAATCTGATAATAATAATCTATAGATTCCATCTACTTGATCATCTACATAACAGAAAGAACGCGTCTGTAAACCTTCTCCAAAAACAGTTAGGTTTTCTCCTCGTAAAGCTTGTCCAATAAATGCTGGTATTACACGTCCGTCATTTAGTCGCATTCTTGGTCCATACGTATTAAAAATACGCACTATACGCACCTCTACATTATGGAATGTATGGTAAGCCATAGTTAATGATTCTTGAAAGCGTTTTGCTTCATCATAAACACCTCTTGGTCCTACAGTATTTACATTTCCATAATATTCTTCTGTTTGTGGGTGTACTAAAGGGTCTCCATAAATTTCAGAAGTGGAAGCTATTAAGATACGAGCTCCTTTAACACGAGCTAACCCTAACAGATTATGCGTTCCTAATGATCCTACTTTTAACGTCTGAATTGGAATCTTCAAATAATCAATAGGACTTGCAGGTGAGGCAAAATGAAGAATATAATCTAAATGACCAGGTACATGAACAAACTTGGTAACATCGTGATGATAAAACTCAAAATGTTCTAAAGGCATTAAATGCTGGATATTTCGAATATCTCCAGTTATTAAATTATCCATCCCAATTACATGATATCCTTCTTTGATAAAACGATCACATAAATGAGAACCTAAAAATCCTGCGGCACCTGTTATAAGTATTCTTTTCATTTTACTATTTATTATTTAATATCCAAAGTTATGAATAACTTTATATAAAATAAGAAACACGCAAATCATTTATTATCTGTCTTATTATAAAAGATGTAGCTTTGCATATCTTTCTTATATAAAAATGAAAATAGTTCACGTTGTTGAATCTTTTGGAGGTGGTGTATATACATATCTCAGAGATTTGTCTCATTTCTTGAGTGACAAACCTGCTATAGATGTTACTATCATCTATAGCAATAGACGACTTGAAATTACAGAAGAACAAATTGTACATGACTTTCCTAAAAATATACGATTGATCTGTGTAACAATGCAACGCGAATTAAATCTTATACAGGATCTAAAAGCAACTTTCAAACTAAGACGACTTTTCAAACAGCTAAATCCGGATGTTATTCATTTACACTCATCGAAAGCTGGTGTATTGGGCAGAGGAGCTGCTTTTTTAAGGGGAAAAAGAAATAAAATATTCTACACTCCTCACGGTTATTCTTTTTTGAGACAAGATATTACTAAAACAAGAAGAAAATTATACTTTGTTATAGAACAATTCACTCAAGCCCTATTAGGAGGAACAACTATAGCTTGTGGCGATACGGAGTATGAACTTGCTAAAAAAATTGGAACAAGTAAATTGGTTCGAAATGGTGTTAATATAGACAAATTGCAGGCTTCTTACATTCCTAAGAATTCTACCACTACTTCTCTGACAATTGGAACGATTGGAAGAATCATGCCTCAAAAGAACCCAACCTTATTTAATGCAATTGCTCTTTTATTTCCTCAACATCAATTTATTTGGATTGGGGATGGAATTGATAGAGAAATTCTAAAAGCTCCTAATATAACAATTACAGGTTGGTTTAATAATAATACTTCAGTCTTACAACACCTAAACCTATTAGACGTTTACTTACAAACCTCTTTATGGGAAGGATTGCCAATTGCTGTATTGGAAGCAATGACCTTTCATAAACCTATAATTGCTACAAACATTATCGGAAATAAAGATATAGTAACAAATGGGTACAATGGTTTTTTATTCTCTACTATTCAAGAATTAGAACCGCTTATTAATCAACTAACTGACCCTACATTACTGACTGAATTAGGAGATAATGCCTATGACACCTGTCTTAACACCTACAATATAAAAGATAATTTTAAACAGTTACTCGATATCTATTTAGGCAGTAAAGACATTCTTTAAGATTCTATTTTTCTCTCCTGCGAATAAACGCTTCACAAAACTACTTAGAAAACGTTTGTCTTGAAAAAGAAAAGATCAGAAAAAAAGAGAATCCAACCATGTAAGTCCCTAACTGGGTATCTAATAAATTCTCTACTAAGTTAAAATTAAACAGCAAAACCAATATCGCCATAGGAATAAAGTAATCTTTTGCTCTTAATCCTAAAACAAAAAACAATATACAAAAGCCAATTACTCCAAAGATTCCTGTCAACACATAGTATTCCAAGAACTGATTGTGGGTATCAAATTTAGCTTCTAAAAAATATTGATGCATTGGATTGTCAACGGTTTTGGTGACATAACAACTTTCCATTTTATTCTCTAATACACGTTTATTTTTTAATCCAAAAAAGGGATCAAATGATTCTTCTTTTACAACCCCATGGGCACACTTCCATATTTCTACTCGCGGTTCTTTATGAGAGAGGTTACCCAAAACATTTCTACTATTTAAAGACTCTAATTCAAACCTTGACTGTAATGTATCACTGAGTGAAAAAATTCCAGCAAAACAGATAAAACCTAAACATATCCCCCCAATCTTATACCAGATTCCTCTCTTTAAATAACATATAAAATAAAGAACTAAAACCATTAATAGAGATAATACTTGAATTCTATTTCCTATAAAAACAATATAAGCACTATAAATAAAAGGTAATAATAAATATAGTATACGATACTTCACTTCCCTTTGATACAAATACATAGAGATAAAACTACCTATTGCAAGCATATAGCTCAAAAAAGGACGTGCTACAATTAACAGTTTATCAATATGTCCTCCTACAGTTAAAACAAAATACTCAGAAGATAGATAGTAGTTTGCTAATTGCACTATTCCAAGTAAGACCACAAGAGTTAATGCTCCTATAAAGGATTTAAGAATTGTATTTAATTGATTTGATAAAGTTAGCACCACAGGAATCAACAGACTTAAGAACAATAATCCTGTTCTTCTATCTCCTAAGTCGTGTCCTATTGTAGCAATAGTTAATTGATAACCTACAAAAAGAAAATAAACAGAAATAAACCTTTTGTTCTCTTCATAGAACGTTCTGATTAGTTTTTTTGATTTCGTATAATCAACAAGAGATAGTATAATTAAAGCTATAAGTACCAAATTAACTATTTTGAAATCAAAGGCTAAAAAGAGACTAAATACAATAATCAGAACCCCTCTGATTGAGTCAAACGCTTTACTTTGCATTATTCCACCATTTTATACATACAATTCAACACAACTCTTCTCCAATACTTTACTATTGAAAAACAATATACCAAAACAAAAAACACCTGACTAATCTTTCCATTCTGATATAAATAAGTATAATTTGAGAGCTCTCCTTTCTCCATTTTCCAAATATCTTTTGAAAGGCCAGCATCCCCATAATCTCTCTTGTTGTATATGTTTCGAGATACATTGGCATCAATTGAAAATCCTAAATTATTATTCTTTAGAACATCCATAAAAAAACGATAGTCTTCCGAATAATCTTGCCCTTCATTAAATCTTATTTTATTTATATTTTCTTGTTTCACTATAGTCGAAGATGTAAGAAAATAATTTTTAAAACACAGCCTTTTCAAACCTACTTCAATACCTTGTAGTGCTATTTTTTCAGTTTTAAACTTCCCTTTGCCTCCCCCTACTACAACTATATCCCTATAATGATTAATTACTTGTACCTGTCTTTCTAATTTATCTTTATGCCAAACATCATCTGCATCTAAAAAGGCAATCCAATCTCCTGATGCCACATCTAAGCCTCTGTTTCTTGCAGAAGAGGGACCTGCATTTTGTTGTGTTAGAATTGTTATCCTAAAAGCAGTATCACTATATTTCTTTTCAAGAGAGTAGAGCATTTCTAATGTCTGATCTGTTGAACCATCATTAACCAATATAATCTCACCAACAGGATAACTCTGTTGTACAATACTATTAATACATTCTTCAATAGTACTGACACAATTATAGCAAGGAACAATCACGGAAATTTTAATAAACTTCATCTCTTGAACTATTTTTAATCAACAACATTACAAAAGCATAGCTAATCCAGAAACCATATAACATATAATCATCATTTTGTGCCCAATTAACCATCAACCCCACTAAAGAAATTAACAAGGCTATTGAAATTGTCTGATGGATACCCTTTGTTTCTGAAAGCAAGTAGTATATTTCTCTTATTATTGCACCCAAAAAAGCAGTAAACAGAAGAAATCCTATAATCCCCATTTCAGCCAATATTTTTGTATAAACATTAAAAGCAGGAGGATACATTCTATCCGTTTCATTCAAATACATGTCAGTAAATTCATTGTTATCTCTAACAGCCCATGCAGGATAATACTTCATTTTACTATATGTTTCTTGTCCTAAACCAACACCATATATTGGGGAATCACAAAAAACATGTAATGACGCTACCTGCATACCAATTCTACTTTTATTAGAAACACTATCTCCTACAAGCTGTTCTAATGTTGTATTGTTCCACTTAGTATATATCTCTTTTCCTTTTACAAATCCGAAAAGAAATAATGCGAAACAAGATATCGCTAATAAGAGTCTTTTCTTTTCTATACACCAAACTCTCAATGGCTTGTACAAAAATAAAACAATTAATATTTGTGGAATAATTGAAAGTAATGCTGAACGAGCACCACAAAGATAAACCAACAACAATACCATCATAAATGGTAAAAACCTCCCTATCGATTTATGTGTTAGTATATAACTAAACATCCAGCCAGCTATAAAAATAAGGTATGTTCCTAAAGCTGGAACTTCAAAAGAAACGGAGTGTAATCTTGTCGTGTTATAATACAAATGCCCTTTAACGAAGGGTAAAATATCCAATGAATAATAAAAGGCTTCTAAATCAAATAAACGCAACCTAAGGATACTAAATTGTAAAAGCGCATACGTAAATACAAAGAGAAAAGAATAGAATAAAACTCTTCTTGTTACTAAAAAAGCTGTTTCAACTTTTATTCCTTTAAAACTATTTAATACCAATGCAACAATACCTACACCCGCAAAAAGTAACATAAAAAGATTGACACCAAACATGTGAAATCCTGATTTCTGCTTGAAGAAATGGTCTGCTATATCCCCACTATTTAACAGAGTAGAAAACATAGCAAATAAAATAAACAAGATGAATACTTTATATGATTTTGTAAGTAAAGGAAGTTCTATTTTCTTTCTCAAAAGGATAAAACTCGTACATAGAATTCCAATAGCAGGAAGCCAAAAATATGCACTCCCTTCTTTTTTAAAGATACTAAGCACCTTATACCCCTCAATACTATTGAAAGGTAAAAAGAATAGTCCTATCAAGAATAGCAAACTATATACTTTTCTCCAATTCATTTGATATCGTTTAATTTTCGTACCCAATACATTACTCCTATTTTATCAGCGATTGTTAAGAATAAAACTAAACCTTTCACAAGAATGACTCTCTTACTCTTTACACTATAAACAACCATTTTTTCAAACATAGAACTACTCATCATATAATGATTATTCAAGTGTTCTGCTGCTATCTGTACATCTTTATCCTTTAAAATTCTACTAATATATCGCATTTTATTAGTCAAAGACATTCTTTGTGTTGCTGTTCTAAATACAAGAAAACAAATACTATGAATTAATCGTGATGATTTAAATGAAAGTAATTCACTCTCTGAAAAAGCAATATCACACATTTGACTATAATCATAATTGAATCGTTGAATTAGTTTTTCAAATACCTTATGCGCTACAACATCTCTTGTTTTACTCTCTTTATTTTCTAAATAATAGTACCCTGAGTACATTGTATGCATCATTGCATGCATGGTTAAATACACCTGTAGATTAAATATTCCATCTTCTTCAATTGACAGAGCAGGAGAAAAAAGAATGTTATATTCTAATAAAAACTCCCTCCTATATATTTTATTTACAACAGATAGCAAATCTAAATGTTCTACTGCTAAATATATTTCTAATACTTCTTTTATAAAGTCTTGCTTTGTCCAATATTCTTTATGCTTTAGTACATTTTCTTTTTGAATGTACTTCCCTTCTCTTTCTATCCATAAAACAGAAGACACTACATCTGCATCATTTGCCTTACTGTATAGCGTTTCATACATATCAATATTCACAAAATCATCTGCATCTACAAAACCTATATATTCACCTCTTGCAATCTCTATTCCTACATTACGGGCAATACTAACCCCTTCATTTACTTTAGAAAGTATACGTATCTTTTCATCTACTATGCTTTTTACTATATTTAGCGTATCATCTGTAGAGCCATCATCAACTACAATAATCTCTATATCATACAAACTCTGTTTCAACAAAGAATCAATAGCTCTTCTTATATATTTAGCGCCATTATATACAGGTACTATCACACTTACTTTGGGCATCATCATTATTCTTTTAAATATGTTTTTGCATAATACCACATTCCAAAAGCTAAAAACAATTGCGCTATTGCACTTCCTATTGCAGTACCTATGAAGCCAAAACTATAAGTCAATACAACACTTAAAAGTACACTAATCAATGACGTATAAAAGAACACTTTAAAAAATAAGTCTTCCCTATTGTTTATCAACAATACAATTTTACCAAATAACTGATCCAAAAAAGATAATAAGGGAAATAAAATCATTATTCGAAAGATGATTACACTCTCAGTAGCATAGTTACCAAATAACAACTTAAAAATATATGTTGCACAAACAAACAAAATCGCTAAACCGACAAGATTAACCCCACTCATATAGCTACCTACTTTTTTGATTTGCTGTATTGCTTTTATTCTATCTGTTGTCATCAACTTTGAGATATAAGGATAAAAAGCATTGATTAACGGATTCTGTAAATTAGATAAAGCACGTATCACTTTATCTGCTGTTGCATAATACCCTACTGCAGTATTACTCACTAAGAAACCAAGCAACAAAACATTTGCATTTGCAAGCAAAGCTACCTGAAAATCAGAAAAGAAAAGATACTTAACTTTATTCAGTTGTTTTTTAATCGTTTTAAAAGAACATAATAAAAAAGATATACTGTATAATCTTTTGATAAGTATAATTGAAACAAAACCGCTAAAAAGAAAACCTAACGAGGTTAATAAAGGTGCTAAATAATACGATTCAGCATTTCTTACTAAAACAAAAATGAATATTGTACTTATTGTTTTAAAGAAAACATTAATATAAGTAATATACTTCATTTGCTGCAATCCCTGAAACAACCATACAGGAAACATTGCTTGTCCTAAAACCGCAATATATGTAAATAAATAAACCTCAACATTAAGTCTAAATTGAGGAACAACAAAAATCAGAACTAAGAAAACTACACTACAAATACTTGCTAAAAAAAGCTTTGTTGACATTACCTCATTAAAGATTTGTTCTACAGCTTTTTTATCATGTGCCACAACAGACACATCCCTTGCAGACACAGTATTAAAGCCATACTCTATCACCAGTTGAAAAAAAGCAACTAATGCTAATGCCATGCTAATTAAGCCGAACTTCTCTACTCCGACTACACGCAATAAGTAAGGGACTGTCAATAAAGGCAATACAATATTTAAAACCTGTAAAACAGCAAGTGACAAGAAGTTATTAAGAACTACTTTATATTCTTTTGCTTTAAAAAACAGTCTTAATTTCTCCATCACGTATTACTCAATTATCCCAAAACACTATATTTAGGTCTCTTAGCCTTGCTTGGATATTCTGCAGAACTTATTGGATGTACTTTCATGGATAGATTTGCTTCCTCAACAATAGATACTGCAAAATCATACCATGAACAAATCTTATCTCCACTAAAGTGATAAATACCAAAGGGCATAGTATTCGAGACAATTAACTGCATTAAAAAGGCACAAAGATCTACTGCCTCTGTAGGTCGGCCAATTTGATCATTTACAACATTAATCTCATTCTTTGTCTCCGCCAAACGCAATATTGTCTTTTTAAAATTATTACCAAAATCAGAGTATAACCAAGAAGTGCGAACAATAAAATATTCTTCCATTACTTCTTGTATATATTCTTCCCCTTTTAACTTAGATGCTCCATAAACATTAATTGGGTTAGTCGCATCTGTTACTGTATAAGGTGTCTTTTTTTCTCCCTCAAATACAAAATCTGTAGAAAGATGAAGCAAACGCACTCCGTCTTTTTTACAAGCTTCTGCTATATTCTTTACTCCTTCTGCATTTACATTATACGCTAACTCTATTTCATCTTCTGCTTTATCTACAGCTGTATAAGCAGCAAAATTAATACAGTAATCAGGCATATATGCTTTAAAGATTTCTTCTACTTCTATTTGATTAGTAATATCTAATTGTTCAGAATTTAAAAAATCAAACTGTACTTCAGTAAAGGTATTTGCTATAGATTGCAAACATAATCCAGCTTGACCAGAAGCGCCAGTAACTAAAACTTTTACCATAATTCTAAAGCATTTTCAAACAGAGGTAACACCTTATCTTTCTCTGACACGATAACCTTGTCTAAATCAAAATCCCAATCTATTTGCAATGAAGGGTCATTATATATAATACCTCCCTCTGAAGCTTTATTATATACATTATCACATTTATAAGCAAATATTGCCTCTTCACTACGCACCAGAAAACCATGAGCACATCCCCTTGGTATAAAAACTTGTTTAAAGTTGTCAGCAGATAATACGGTAGTAAACACTTCTTTATAGGTTACAGAATCCTTACGCAAATCAACTACTACATCCAATACTTCTCCTTCCAACACACGAACCAATTTTGCTTGTTGGTATTCTCCTCTTTGATAATGAAGCCCTCTTAAAACCCCTATACTTGACTTTGACTGATTGTCTTGAATAAAGCGCACCGAAATTCCTGTCTTCTCTACAAAAACTGGTTCATTAAAACTTTCAAAAAAATACCCTCTATCATCATAATAGATTGTTGGCTCTACCACCATACAATCTTTTATAGGTGTTGCTGTTACTATCATTTTCCCTATCAATTGTCCCTAAAAGTAATACTTAATTCACAATTATCTATCAATTCAACTTAAAAACAACAAAGCCACAGTATCATGTGTTACTGTGGCTTTAGTTCTATATAAAAATACTTTTTTAGATACTATTAAAAATTTGTTCCAAGATTTTAATAGTAATCAGGTAAGTTGGTTTTACTCCTGTTGTACCCAATCCTCCAGAAGCTAATGTACTTCCTGTTTCTAATGGATTATCTGATGCATAGTAAGCATATCTCACTTTCACATTCGGATTAATACTCTTTCTAATTTTAGAAGCTGACTGAATTGCTTTTTGATAATGAGCTCCTTCCATTTCTAAACCAATTACTCCCCAAGTAGAATCGTGGAAGAATTTTAATAGGTCTTTATTCTGAAGAGATGTCCCTAACACTGTTACCATTGTACCTTCAAACACTGGAATATCGTCATTTTTAAACATATCCACTGTCAATTCATTATCAAATGGATAATTATCTCCTGTACCTTCATTGATATGTGCAAATGGAATCATAATATCTCCTTTACCTCCTACTAAGATACCTGCTTTACCCATAATAGACACAGATTCTACATCAATCATTGTCGTTTTTTGGTATGGTTTCAACAATTCATCAATTGTTTCATAAGCTTGTTCTCCAAAAGCATAATCCATCACAATAATTACAGGATACTCTCCTTCTATTTGTTGTGTTTTAAAGTTTGTTTCGCTAAAGTTGATTTTAGCTGTATCAAATATCTGAACATCAATATTAGTTCCTGATTGATCTGCTAAGAAAATCATTCCTTCACGTTCTGCCTTATCTCTTACTTCTTGTCTGAACGCTCTATTCTCTGGTTTACTTAACTCTTCATATATTTCCAACTCATTCGTTGTTTCTACAAAACTTTTAGCTACATACGGCGCAAAAATAGAATTCATCACACTGTGCATATTTGCACTAATGATATGTATTGGACGGCTCAACAAACCTTTATCTGTCAATACCTTTTTAATTCTATCAGACCATATTTCCCCGTAGATATGATGCCCTAAACGTTCTCTCAATAACGGACTAAATGTAATCGTACGTTTATCATTTTCCACATCCTCTTCAATCGCCAGTTTACCTAACCAATAAATTACATCTAAGAAACGATCTGGATTATCTGCTGTTGCAAACTTCTCATAAACATCTAATACCTCTGCAAACGAACGTCCTAAAACATTAGATAAGTGAGACATAATAATCTCTTTTTCTTCTAATTCCAATGCCTCCGTTTTATTTGCTGCCGCTTCAATCTTTTTCCAATCACGAGTCACTTTACCATCCTCATCAATCAAAACGCGATTTTTAATCTTATGAGATTCAATAAAGATAAAAGTCAAATGAGTTAAAACATCATAAATATCAGATCTTCCACGTGTAATCTCAATATTCATTTGTTCTTCGTCAATGCGGTAACAATTTCTACGGCGTTTAGGTGGTACTAACGCTTGAAAGTGTGAAAAAGAATATCCCTCATCCGATGTCAAGTTGATATATCTACATTCTTCTATTCCTATTGGTAAGCGCTCTATTACATAAAGCAAACCATTTAATTCTACTTTTTCCTCTGCAATTGTTCCATAAATCTCTGGACGTAATTCCAATAATGCCTCTCGCAACGTATCTCCAGATACTCCCATTGGTTTATAAAAACCTCTGTTGAATAAATGGCGCATAGTAATATACATACGCTCTACTGCTGCCGACGACACCTGTGCTCTCGTTCTTGAAATGCTTTTGATTTCTTTCATAATTTTTCTCCTTTTACGTCATTAATATTCTATTCACTCTCTACTACCAATTGATCAACAATATTTCTATCATTACTTAATCGAGGTAGTTTATTTTGTCCTCCTAATTTTCCAATGCTCTTCATATATTCCTGAAAACCATCTTTCACTACAGGAGTAATCACTAATCTTTGTAATACTTTTCCTACAATCAAATCGTCATAGTATACATTTTGCTTTCTCAAAGCATCATCTATCCTTTGTGCAAATGCTTCCAGATTAGTAGGTATTTTTCCAAATTCAATAAACCATTCGTGATAAGGCAATCCCTCACTTGGTGTTATTTGTGGAGCTACAGTAAACTCATTTACTTGTACTGCTGTTCCCTCCATTGCTTCTTGAATGGCTGTTTCAACCTCTTTTCCAATCACATGCTCTCCAAAGGCAGAGATATAATGTTTAATTCTTCCTGACACAACAATGCGGTAAGGAGTCAAACTAACAAACTGTACTGTATCTCCAATATTATATCCCCAAAGTCCTGCATTCGTAGATATTATCAGTACATAATTCACACCTAATTCTACCTCACCTATCGTATAACGTTTAGGGTTTTCTGTAAAGAATTCATCTGCTCGTATAAATTCATAAAATATACCTGAATCCAATAACAACAATAGCCCTTTTTCTACTTGAGAATCTTGATATGCAAAAAAGCCTTCTGATGCAGGAAATAGTTCTATAGAAGGAACTTTTCTTCCTATCAATTGTTCAAACTTTGCACGATACGGTTCATAATTAACCCCTCCATAAATAAACAAGTTAAAGTTTGGGAATAATTCTCCAACAGCCTTTTTCCCTTTAGCTTCCAATCGCTCAAAATACATCTGTACCCAACTTGGTATCCCCGATATAACTCGCATATCTTCAACTATCGTTTCCTCAACAACGGCATCTACTTTAGTTTCCCAGTCTTCAATACAATTTGTTTCATAACTTGGCAATCTATTCTTTTGTAAATACGCAGGAACATAGTGTGCAACTATTCCAGACAATCTTCCCAATTTTATCCCATTCTTTTCTTCTAAGATAGGACTTCCTTGTAAGAATATCATTTTACCATCTACAAAATCTGCTTTACCCGTCTCATGTACATACGTCAAAATAGCATTACGCGCTGCTGTTATGTGATAAGGCATTGACTCTTTTGTCAATGGAATATACTTTGCTCCTGATGTAGTACCTGAGGTTTTGGCAAAATAGATAGGCTTTCCTTTCCACAAAACATTACTTTCACCAGCTACTACTCGATCCACATAGGTTCTCAATCCTTCATAATCTCTTACTGGTACATGTTTTACAAAATCGGCATGTGTACTGATCTTTTCAAATTGATGATCTTTACCAAATGCAGTAAACTTTGCCTCCTCCAACAATTGTTTTAAAACTCTTTGCTGTGCTTCAACAGGGTTATTTACCCACTTTTGTGTTTTCTTATGTATGATGGATGCAAATAGCTTTGCTCCTAATGATTTTATTGACATATTACTCGTAATCTATAAATAATGTTGAATCCAATGGATACGTATCTTTCCACAATTCAAAATGGAAATACGGATTTTCATTCTTTCCTCCTACATCATTCTTTCCATCAAATAGTCCTAATACCTCTCCAGAACGAACAGTTTCATATATTGACTTATTAATGGTAGATAAATGTTTATATACTGAAATAACTCCCTCTTCGTGCAACAAAATAATTGTATATCCATCTTTTATTGTCCAATCCACAAACATAACTGTTCCCTTTCCAATTGCTTTGATTGGTGTATTATTTGGTGTTAAAAAATCTATTCCAAAGTGATAGCTACTCGGATCATATTTTCTCACAATCTGTCCCTCTACAGGGGCAAACAATACCTGACTTACCTTAGGTTTTGCGGACGAAAAGATATTATACTTATCTTCTATACGCACTATATCACGCAATTCCTTGTCTCTTTCACTCGGATCTTTGTGTTCTATTTTATTGACAGGTACCCCTATCATTTGAAGAGAATCTATATTAGCACGTGTTACCTCCACTTCTCCCAATAAAGCTCTTTTAATAGATTCTACATACATTTTATTTGTACGCGATTCTGTTTCTAAAGAATCTACCTTTAAAGCCAAATCAATTGCTCTTGTTTTCAACTCAGAAGAAGAATAACCCGGAATATACTCTTTGAGAGGAGTTAGTGCCAATAAGGCCACTGTCGAAAGGATCAAAACAAATACAAGGGTTGTAGTCCCCCCTAATACATTTAGCAGATTTAATTTAAACGAATACTTGTCCTCAAACGTCTGATCGTTTACTATTACAACTCTGTATTTACTCAGCAGTCGTTTCTTCCACTTTTTTTTATTTATCCCTTTTCCAGACATAAATGATATTTTTTCCTTACAAATATAATAATTATAAAACGGGAGTCTTCTCTATTTTAGCATTTCTTTACGCATTTTGAAGGCTATTTACCTTGATTTCAACACAAATACGTTAAATTATTTATAGAGGAACAGACTCATATTCCATTTTCTTACTATATTTGTCCCTATTAATGTTCAAACAAATTAATATGAACTCATTACATATATTTTTAGGTCTAGTAGGCGGATGGCAAGTCTTTGCTATTATTGCTGTAGCATTATTATTATTTGGAGGTAAAAAGATTCCAGAATTAATGAAAGGTCTTGGTAGTGGTATCAAAGAATTTAAAGATGCTACAAAAGGCGATGATGCTACACAACAAACATCTAAAAAAGACAACGAAACTAAATCAGAGTAGTTTAATACACTCTTTTATTGATATACAACGCTATATAGGATTATCCTGTATAGCGTTTTTTTTGTTTGTTAACTCCTTTCCTTCACACTTTTATACAAAATAAAAGTGCCCACCTTTAGTAATTAAAGGTAGGCACTTTACTTATAAAACATAATAAAAACACTACTAAACTATACTTTTAATTTCTTTTTCAATTCTTATTGCAATAGTTCCCTGCGTTGGTTATTAAACAAGTAACAAGTACTATGCCAAAGTATAATTATAGAATTGTTTTTTTAATAAATATCTTTAAAAAATCAAACAATACCTATTTATCAAGTATCATAGACAATTGAATACGCTTTTTAGCAATATCAACCTCTGTTACTTTTACCTGTACATGCTGATGTAATTTTACAACCTCATTCACATCTGATACAAATCCTTCTTTCAATTGTGAAATATGTACCAAGCCACTCTCTTTAATTCCTACATCTACAAAACACCCAAAATTGGTAATATTATTTACAATTCCTGGCAACACCATTCCAATATGTAAATCCTCTATCTTTTTCACATTAGCATCAAATTCAAATACCTTAGCTACTCTACGGGGATCCAATCCTGGTTTTTCAAGTTCTTTCAATATATCTTTTAACGTGAGTTCTCCTACTTCACCCGTTACGTATTTTGCTATATCTACTTTAGCGATTACTTCTTTATTCGAAATCATATCACTAATCGATACCTTCATATCCTTTGCTATTTTTTCTACCACTCCATAAGCCTCTGGATGCACTGCTGAGTCATCTAATGGATTCTTAGCATTCTTAATTCTAACAAAAGCAGCTGCTTGTTGATAAGCCTTATCTCCTAATCGAGGTACTTTTTTCAACTCCAATCTGCTTTCAAAAGGTCCATTATCAGAACGATACTGTACAATATTCTCTGCCATCTTCTCTCCTATCCCTGATACGTAGCTTAGAAGTGATTTACTTGCCGTATTTAAATTAATTCCTACAGCATTCACACATTTCATCACTACATTATCTAATTCTTTTTTTAGCATCGTTTGATCCACATCATGTTGATATTGACCAACTCCAATAGACTTAGGATCTATTTTAACTAATTCGGCTAAAGGATCTGCTAAACGACGACCAATAGACACAGCCCCTCTTACCGTTACATCATAAGTAGGAAACTCTTCTCTTGCTATCTTAGATGCAGAATATACAGATGCACCAGCCTCATTTACTATAAACACTTGTACTGGTTTATCAAAAGCGATCTTTTTAATAAAGAACTCCGTTTCTCTCGATGCTGTACCATTACCAATCGCAATTGCCTGCACATTATAAGCATTGGCCATTGAACGTATCTTTTTTATCGCCATAGTAGTATCTTTCTGTGGCGGATGAGGAAATATGGTTTCATTATAAAGCAAATCTCCTTTTTCATCTATACAAACAACTTTACACCCTGTTTTATACCCTGGATCAATAGCCAGAATACGCTTTTCTCCCAAAGGTGAACCCAATAACAATTGGGTCAAATTATCTGCAAACACTTGTATTGAATTAATATCAGCCTTTTCCTTTGCTTCGCTCAAAGTTTCATTAGATAAGGCTGGTTCCAATAAACGCTTGTAACTATCTGCTGCTGCTTTTTCTACAATAGCACTACATGCATTCTTTCCTTTCACTACAGACTCTTCTATAAAACTAATAGCTTCTTTCTTGTCAATTGCTACACCAAACTTAATGTAACCTTCATTCTCCGCTCTAAGTATAGCCAACAAGCGATGAGCAGGTATTTTAAACATTGGTTCAGCCCAATCAAAATATTGTTCAAATTTCTTTGCTCCTTCCTCTTCTGCTTTTGACTTTACTACTTTTGTTGTTATAGTAGCAGTACGTTGAAACTTACGTCTCAAACTCTTACGCACATACATATTCTCATTAATCCATTCAGCAATAATATCAGAAGCTCCCTGTATAGCTTCTTCTTTACTTCCTACTTTATCATTAATGTACTTCGCAGCAATAAAATCAATATCTGTCGCATTCTGAGTCATAATTACCTTTGCCAAAGGTTCCAAACCATTCTCACGAGCTGTATCTGCTTTTGTTTTACGCGTTTTTTTATAAGGCAAGTACAAATCTTCCATTTCTAATAAGTCAAAACTCGTACTAATCTTTGTTCTTAATTCATCCGTTAATTTACCCTGTTCTTCAATAGCATTTAGAATAGACTCTTTTCGCTTCACAATTCCTTCATACAATTCACTATATTTTGCAATCTTTTCAATTGCTACCTCATCCAAATTACCTGTTCTATCTTTTCTATATCGCGCAATAAAAGGAATTGTACATCCCTCTCCCAAAAGCAACAAAGTATTATCTATACTCTTTGTTGATGCTTGTACTGCTTGTTGAATAAACTCTATCAACGTCATATTTTATTATTTTAAGAATAGCTAAAATACTACCTTTGCGACAATATTAAAATCGAATGAAGTATTTATTCCTCTACTTATTCATTATCAACTACATCACTTTTACAGTGTTTGCCCTTGATAAAGAAAGAGCTCAGAAAAGAAAAAACAGAATATCCGAAAAGAACTTACTCACTCTTTGCTTTTTTGGAGGAACAATAGGCGGTTGGTTAGCAATGAACAAACTTCGTCACAAATCATCTAAAGAGTCTTTTAAACTCAAGTTTTATCTCTTATTTGTTGTACAAGTTATTTTGCTATTTGCTTTATTTAAAAGGTAGATATAATAAAAAAACTGTTCAACTTCCCCTATTTCTTTACCAATACATCGTTTTCGTAATAATTCTCTTCTAATAACTTCCCATTAGTATCATATAGGCGATCATATCCATTGCGTTTATCATTTTTGAAAACAACCTCTTGTTGTAGTGTCCCATTCTCATAATACCTACGTAACTCTCCTTTTATGTAGTCATCTTCATAAATCCCTTCCCACATTACATTGCCATTTTCATAAAATACTTTAGAAGGTCCATTTCCTAAACCATTTTTAAAAATAGTCTCTTTCTCCAACTTTCCACTTTCATAATACAATCTTGTTATTCCTTCTCTTTTTCCATCTTTAAACATTCCTTCTTCTCTCCTCTTACCATCTTCATAGTTATACAGTGAATAGCCATCCATAACATCATTTTTATAGTTGTTCTGTTCTTTCAAAACACCATTCTCATAATAAACTAATTCCTTCCCATTTTTCAAATCATTCACATAGTTATTCACTTTATTTACTTGTCCATTAGCATAAAACTGTCGTTGTTCACCTTCCAACACATTATTCTTATACATCAGCTTAGCATATAAATGTCCCTCTTCATCAAATCGTTCACAGACTCCCTCTTTCTTATCATCATTAAATGTCATCGTAACAGACACCAAACCATTAGCATAAAACTGTTTTCCTTTTCCCATTATAACACCCATTACATAAGGTGTAATCACTCTCTCCTTACCAGAATCGTAATACTGAACCAAATCCCCATGTAGTTTTCCTGCTACATAGTACATTTTTTGCTTTATACTACCATTTTCATAATATTCTACACCAGCTCCATCCATTAACCCGTTTTTATAATAAACCTCAATATTCACCACTCCTGATGCATAGTACTCTTTCAACAATCCTGTTTGCACCCCTTCTACAAAGTATTGTTCTATGCGTTTCTTCCCCTCTTCGCTATAAGCTATAAACAACCCATTTGGTTTCCCTTCTTTATAAGCAGAAGTTGTACGTGTCTTACCATTAGCATAATAATTAGTATAAGTACCTGTATAGGGCTTATCCATTGCCTTATCATACACCAACTCCCCTCTTTTCTCTAATTCTTGAGCGCTCACAATTTCCGAAAGTATCAAACATCCCACTAACAACAATATTCTTCTCATAGTCAATTCTTTTTCAATACTTTAAATTTAACACTTTTAGCCATACCATTCTCATTACTCAACCGTTATCAAACAAATACTTTGTTATGAAACACTTTCTTCTTTATCTATTATGTACCTTGATTTTCTCTTGTCAGAAGAGTACAGATAAACAAACACCTGTTTCAATTAGCAATGAAGAACCTATTGCAAAAGATAACTATATCAACTCAACAGCTACAACAATCTTAACGAGGTATAACACACCAAATGGATACACAAGAGACGCCTACAATAAAGAAGATTTTGGTTATCATCTACAACATTTACCTCTAAAACCCTTTGGAGAAAAAGTAATGTACTACAATGGTAAAGAAAAAAACAAAACTCATGTTTATTCCTCTGTTATAGACCTTCCGATAGGAACTAAAGACCTACACCAATGTGCAGACGCTACCATGCGTCTTAGAGCTGATTATCTCTATCAACAAAAGCGCTATAACGAAATAGCGTTTAACTTTATAGTTGATGGTAAACCTCGCTATTACACAGATTACGCGAATGGAGACTATAGCCCTGATAAATACTGGAACTATATGGAACACATTTTTAACTATGCCAACACAGCTTCGCTAAAGCAACAACTAAAAACCATTGTCAAATCACAGGTACAAATAGGCGATATCTTAATACAGTCTGGTAACCCAGTAGGTCATGCAGTAATCGTAGTAGATATAGCACATAATAACAAGGGAGATAAAATAGCTCTACTTGCACAAAGTTATATGCCTGCACAAGAATTACAAATACTTAAAAACCCACAAGGAAAGAACAATAGCCCTTGGTATGACATAAGTAGTGATGTTATAGTTACTCCTGAATGGAAATTTACCTCAGCAGATTGGAAGACGTGGTAGGCTTCAAAATACATTCCTTTATTATGTGTATAAATCCTTCTCTGCACTAATACAATTACTACTTTTATCCCTGTTTAATAAACTCCTAAAAACAACACAATGGACAAAGTAGCACTATATACTCATTTATTAAAGAAAGTCGAAAGAGCAATAACCACAATAGCTAATCAGAATATTGAAGATATATACGCGTTATCTTTTTGGAAAGACAACGAAGATGACGACCCGAGATTTCCTGTTATCTATATCAGTTACAACACAGAGTCACAAGTAATTGCTGAGCAAGACAATGCCAGTGATATGATGGAAGCGAAATGGAACTTTGCCTTTTGGTTGCAAGACGAAGTAGAAACATTAGGAGGAGAAGACAACACTTTACGTCAATTTATCAAAGAATCGGGATGGTACTATACCGACGATGAGCAGGATAAAGCAGAGGATTTAGAAGACGAAGGCGACGATACTGCCTATAAAGCTATTTGTGCAAAAGACGAACAAATACAAGAAGCTTTTATGGAAGTGATTATTTCAATTGTGCAAGAACTACATCAATCAAACCTAATAAAAGAGAAATTAGGGAAAGACATCCCTGTAATTATCCACGAATTAGAGTACTATGACCTCCCTCTTAGTTGGACAAAACAAGCCAACCCTCCTCATCTTGTAGAGGAATTCTTGACCTACTACAAATAATATACCTAAAACAATATTACATTTTTATAAGAAATACCCCACAAGTTAAATAACCTGTGGGGTATATATATTAGCTTTGTTATTAAAAAGCGTCTCTTATACCTTCTAAAAATCTATCTGAATGATCTATCAAGTATTCCAAGATACATACTCCAAACACGATAGCTAAATACTTGCTATTCTTCATAATTAAAACATTTTTTGTAGAAATCTCCTAAGAAATGATCTACGTTATTAAATAAGTCTATTACGCTTTTTAATAGACAACTACCTACAAATCCTCCAGTGAAGAATAAAACATTTGGCTTTTTTATTTTTCAACGAATACTAAGTAATTCAATACTTTACCAATATTGCTCTATTCCATGATATATTATACTCAGCCAATCTCTTCAAAACTTTTTGTTGTGTAGTAATACATTCATCCTCAGTAGCAACAAACTTTATTTCCAACACAAAAAAGGGATCATGATTTCCAAATAAGTCATCGTATTTATCATCCAATTCAAAACTATATCTTTCGTCCCATACACCTTTTCCCAACAATCTACCTTTGTGGTTCTTTACAGTTATCTCTATGTCAAAAGCATCTGTTATTTGATTTACAATAGTAGTAAAATCCAACGATTCTTCTTTCAAAACAAGTTCTAACCTATATTCTCTTTCCATAACCATCTATTCTCCCCTATCTTCAAAAACCTTACAACTATCCTTATCCTTAATACATACACTCGATGTTATGGCATCTACCTCAATATTTCCACATGCGCAACTATCCCTATACACGGGGTAACTATACACAACCACAGCACATTTAGTACACTCATAGTACAAATATTCTCCTATACTTTGTTGCTCTACTCCTGCCAAAGATAAATACGTTCTCATTTCTTTAATTACTTTCTATTCGTCGTAATACGCATACAACTGTGGACATATCACACGCATACTCTCTTCGTCATCGTCATCCCAATCAAACGTAATATCAAGATTATACTTTATAGGCGAGTCGATATAATCATATATCTTAGTCTCTGTTGCATTCTCGAATACTGTTCCCGCAACATAACCAAACTCCTCAAAACCTGCATATTCATCTTCTGCTACATCTACTTCATTAATCAGTGAATCAGGCTTAGCCTTAGCGGCATAGTACACTTCTTTACCACGAGATACCACCCAGTTTCTAAAATCAATAAACCCATCATCTGAGCATCCACCATTCATAATATAACCTGCACACCACATATGAGAAGTATATATCTCATTCGTTAAGTGACTTGTAGTCAAACTAAACCCAATAATTTCCTCTAAGCTTAACTTATCCAACGCTTTAACGATATATGCATACTGCTCACTTTGATCATCACTATTCGCTAACGATGCTGCTATAATATTCCAATATTGCTCTTCTCCCATCAAGGTAGAACAAGGTTTTAAATCTTTTACTAATTCTTTTCTATTCATATTTTTTGGTCCATATATTTAAATCTCTTTTCACCCCATTCAGATCTACGTATTTCTTACTTATCCGATTACTTCTTTTTAATCAATAATAATTCATTGAGATAGGAATTGTAAACTGTGAGCGTAAAGGTTTACCTTGATACGTTGCAGGTTTCCAATTCCCTAATTTACGAATTACTCTTAGGGCTTCTTTCGCTGTCCCATATCCAGGATCTTCAAGAACCGTTATATTACTCAATGAGCCGTCTTTCTCTATTACAAAACTTAAAATTATCTTTATCCTTTTCACATCCTCAGAGACATCAGGCATTCTAAATTCTTTACTAAACTTCTTACGAAACGTATCTATTCCTCCTTCATAATTGGCCTCTACGTCTGGTTCTCTTTTATTCATTCCTTTGGAAAAACTATCAGAAGATGCAAAGAGCATACTTGATAAATAAATATGATCTACAAGAGGGAATGCATCATTAATATACAATACTAATTCGGCATCATCCCTTTTTATCTTTTTGTTATTACACGTTGCAGCATTGACCATACCTATCTTATTAACAGTATTGGTTACCAATTTGGCAAGTTCTTTCTCTTTCTCGCTTTCTAAGGTTCTAAAATCAGTTGTATCCTTAGTACCTCTCCATACTCTGATATTCTTAATATCTCCTTTTACTGTAATATCGAACTTAGTCACTAACTTCAAACTTTCCAGCTCTCCTGTGTACTCCTTCGTATCAAAGTCAAATGCCTTTTTAAACATTGCTATTAGCGCATCATCTCCATGCGGATAGACAGCTTCTTGATAACTACCTTCTAAACATATTTTTCTCTCTTGTGCACTTACTTGTACTCCAACAATTAAAATTATCCACAAACAAATAATTTGCTTTATTCTACTCATGATTTCACTTGTTATATCATCTATTATTACTACTTGTCTTTTCCAAAATAATCAAACGATCTTTGCATTTGCATTGGCGTCAAACCATATTGTATTGGATCTAATGGATTAATTTTTATTGTGACTAGTCTAGCAAAATTAAAATTAGCGTTATAGATCCTTCTACCATTCGTTGAATCAACTATTAAATATAACTCTCTGAAGTGTACCTTATTAAATGATACACTCTCACTATTTGGATAACAATGTTTTTCACAATCCCTACTCACAAAGTCATACAAAGCATTGATAAAATCATCAAACTCATAAAGATCAGTACCATCCAAGTCCAGTTCTGAAGTGACATCTTTCTGTAGAGAAAACTCAAATACATCTAACATATCAGACACTTTCTGCGCATAAGTAATCTTTTTTTCCAAAAACTCCTTTTTGAACTTTCTATCGTATTGATCATTTAGTACCAATATCACTTTATTTACTATTGAATCATTCTCCTCTACAAATTCTCGTTTTCTCAACAGATTATCATTCTTAATAGAACCTGCTACAGGTCCACACACTAAAGTAGGTGGCTCTACAAACTTCCTTTGACTCTTTTTTTGCCCATATGCATTAACTACAATGCTACACAACAGTAGTAAATAAACCATCTTATTTCTCATAAACATTCTCTTTTTCATTGCTCTAAGATACAATAATTTTACTTCTCTTCAATTTGCATATTACTCACATACACCACTTTACTTGGATTACAAGCCTTAGAATTATATAAAGTTAACTGATTAGGATTGTTGTTAATAGGGTAAAAAAACTGTATCTCTACCACTACAATAGTGAATACACCTACAATCAGGGGCTCTATATCGAATGTAAATGTGATGGAAGAAGTGTCACCTTTTTGAAAATCAAATGATTTATGTGATTGTTTACAGTTATGTATAATATTTTTGTCAGTCAGTTGATACGATTCCAAGCGCATTGTAGCATAGGTACACTCAGAAGGAAATATCACGTCTTGTACAGGTACAAAAGGCAAAACACTAACCCTTATATTTGTATCTGACAAAATCTCTGTTGTTATTTCTCCTTCAAACGTATTAAAAAACAAACTATTGATATTCCAATCAAAACCAATGAGATCAATCAATGAAGTATTAAAAATCGTCGTTTGTTTAATAGGCAATTTGGTTTGTTTGCGCAATAATGTCATTACCTGACCTGTCAGTCTTTGATGTACCTTACTGTCGTGTCTTTTTCCTAAAAAAGCTTCAATATTACATCGCAAAACCTTTAAACTTTCTACTGTTTGCTTAAACATTATTGCATTTGTATTATTCTCTTTCCTCTGTTTGGAACGATTAGGTCGCATCTGAAAAATCTCTTTTCCATTTAAGGATCTATAATAAATAGGTCCACTAATTCCTTTCAATTTCCCTTTAGGTAATATAGTTGCCATAATTTCTTGTTTTGTGATTAATGATACAAAAAAGCACAAATCCCATTCCAAGTGCTCGAGATATGATTAGTAAATGATAGGCAGATGATTGGCTTATTTTGCGAATAAATATGCCAACCATCTGCCCATCACATGCCGACCAACAGCCGACCACCCAAAAAACAATCGCACAACAAAGACCTTTTACATGATAAAAAGAGCAAAATGTACTTATATTATCTTTCTGTTAAATCAACAACAAATTCATTACAAAACACTAATTACCAATATAATAACAAACAAAAAACACCATCGATTGCAAAATTATTTCTCTTGTCAGTCTTTTTTCACTGTCAGTAGTGATTCAAAGAATACACCTAAATAATTACACAATCAACAGTGTTTAAATCAACCCATTCATTTTCTAAGCCACTACATACCAAAATCCCAGATGCATACTGCTCTCATCTATCAAACCTAATAGCGAAAGGCAAGCCTCATGACCGAAATAACCATAGCAAATCTCCTTTGTGTTGCCTAAGGTTTGACCAAGGACAATCTCAGCATACAAATTCTCTCCACGAGTAGAGATAAAGTGTTCTTTCGTATTGTCAAAATGGTTTAGATACTGTTCTTCCACAGCGTCAGAAGCGAGTAGGAGTGAAGCGCCTTGTATAGCCTCTTTAAGAGCAAACTTGCCATTCTCAATGCAACCAAAATACGCAGGTACAATAAAGCTAGGTTTCAAAATGTCGTGATATTCTACCTGAACTGAATTTGGTTCTACCATAGCGAAGAAATCTTGTGTCTCCTGAGTATCTCCAATCACTGCAGTAAGTGACTTGATCGCTTCCATAGAAGTAGCAAATAGCACATTAGCATACTCATTATCATAATTGCGCACCAAGGTATGATATACAATACCTTCTATCTGTGTCAACTGACGTTCAAATTTCAATACAGCGAATAACAAATCATCATCACTTACTGATTCCTTTTTTCTAAAACTGGTGAATTCCATAGCACACACAGGTGCATTACTTACTCGTATCATATCTTGTTTTTTTACAATTATGACGCAAAAGTAGGGTAGGGTAGTGACAGCCTTTTGTCAGGGGTATATAGTATTATAATTATTTTATTTTTTGAATTTAGGATACACCTTCATAATGTCTAAATAAGAACTGCGAAAAGCGGCCAAGCTCTTATAGCCTATCTGATACGCTATTTCGCTTAGTGTATATTCTTTCATATCCAGTAGCTCTATACTCTTTAGAATACGGATAATCTGTAGGTACTTCTGTAGTGTTAGCCCTGTCTCTTGTTTAAATAAACGTTGAAGATTGCGCACAGACATATTCGATAGATTCGCCAACTCATCTAAATCTAAATTAGAGGTGAAATTAGCGTTGATATACGCACATACTGGTATCAACCTACTGTCTGTTGGCACGGGAACTTGCAAGGACTGATCTTCATCACAGAAGTATTTCAGGCTAACGAGAATAGCCTGTAAGAACTGCTCTTTCTCCGTCTCGTCTTCTACTAATCTATTCCACTTCGCGGCGTACTGTAGCATCTCTCTTAGAACTATCGGAGCAGGGAATACATGCATTTGTTCATAGAATGGATCCTGAGGTACTTCTTTATACAACAATACTTTTAGGTTGATTTGTTGAGCAGTGGTAGTCGTGGCGTGCCTTTGTCCTGATGGAATCCACGCGATATAATGCTGAGGTATAAGATACTTATAATTGTCCACCTGTAGGTATTGATATCCTTGCTCTACATAAGTTAGTTGATAACGTTGATGAGCATGTTGATACTCATCATGAACGAAATTGTCTTCATACCACACATACGCCTGAACAGCAGTAGTATCTTCAAATACCCCATTCAATTTCTCTGTCAATCCACATTTAACAATGTCGTTTTGCATATCTTTTTTGACAAATACAATATAAACGTCATGAATAAATTTGTACTTATAACAAAATCAACACTATGAAAAATGTATTCAAACACCTATGGATGTTTATATTACTACTAATCTCACCCACAATGATGGCAAAAGACAATCTAACACAGATATTGGTACTGATTCACTCTGATCAGGGAGGAACATACAGAATGGCACAAGAGATAGCCAAAGGAATAGAAAGTGACACTAAAACTAAGGCAACCATTAAGTTGGTGCAACCTTCTACACTTGCAACGTTAAAAGACATTCCAGTCGCTACACCAGAGGAGTTACCTACCTATGACGGAATAGTATGGGGATCACCAGTATACTTCGGCAACATAAGTACCCCTATGAGTGCCTTTCTCGCGAAGACTGTTGATTTATGGACAGCCCATGCGTTAGAGGGAATGCCTACTGCGGTATTTATGTCTGCGGGTAGTGGAGCGGGGAAGGAGTTGGCATTACAATCCTTTTGGAATAGCCTTGCAGTACATGGGATGATCCTTGTATCAAACGGCATTAGAGCTACCGAAAAGTTAGACAATAGCATCCCTCAAGGGAATAGCGTATTAGGAGCAAATAGCCTTGCCTCAAATAAAGCCGTAGAACGCCCAAGCAAGAGCGAACTGCTTATCGCCTATACACAAGGTCAAAACTTCGCCAAAGTAGCTTCAGCCTTAAAGGGAACTTTTAATAAAAAGGATGCTCCCCAATCTAATACTATTGTTACAGATATAGAAACGGTTTTAAAACAAAAAAACATCGTACTACCCGTAGCTCCTAATCCTGTAGGGAACTATACTCCGTACGCTCGCTCAGGTAATCTTGTATTCATCAATCAGGTAGCCCTTAAAGAGGGCAAGATACTGTACCCAGGTAAGGTAGGTGTAGATATCACAGAAGAGGAAGCTAAAAAAGCTACTGAACAGACCATGCTCAATGTAATCGCTGTACTAAAACTAGCTGTAGATGGCGACCTCAACAGAGTAAAGAAAACAGTACAACTAACTGGTATATTCAACACCACTCCCGACTATAGCCAGCACGCTAATCTAATGAATGTCGCATCAGACTTATCCGTAGCCATATTCGGAGAGAAAGGAAAGCATGCGAGAGGAACACTTGGCGCAGCGTCTGTTCCTGTTAATTCTGCTGTCGAGATACAAGCTATCTTTGAGATAGAGTAATAACAAAACGAAAAAAAGGTCTGTAATTGATAGTACAGACCTTTTTTATATCGTATTAAACTTGTTTATGAACAAGCTATTTTATTCACTCTATTTTGATGTCTTCCACCTTCAAATGCAGTATTCAAGAAAGTTTCTACCATAGCTACAGCTTGCTCTATAGAAGTGTAACGGGCAGGAATACTAATCACATTAGCATCATTGTGTTGTCTTGCTAACTCTGCAATCTCCTTAGTCCAACAAAGCGCACAACGCACACCTTGATGTTTATTTGCACTCATAGCAATACCATTTCCACTACCACAAATAACAATTCCAAAATCAGCTCGACCTTCTTCTACGTCATAAGCTACTTTGTGTCCAAAATCTGGGTAATCTACAGAGTCAAAAGTATCAGTTCCGTAGTTAGTCACTTCATATCCTTTTGAAGTTAAATAGGCTACAATTGCTTGTTTATAAGCAGGTCCTGCGTGGTCATTTCCGATTGATATTCTCATTGTCTTAGTTGTGTATAATTGTTCAAAGCAAAGTTATAAATAAATACTGTTTATAGTCCCAATTCTTCAATAGCAATTTGTTTCATTTCTATTTTTCTTACTTTACCAGAAATAGTCATTGGAAACTCTGTAACAAACTTCCAATAACGAGGGATGCGGTAATGTGCTATCTTTTGATCACAGAAAGCTTTTAGTTCTTCTTCTGTCACTGTTTTCCCATCTTTCAGCACAATCCACGCCATAATTTCTTCGCCATACTTTTCACTTGGAACACCAATAACTTGTACATCTGCAACAGCTGGGTGTGTGTATAGAAAATCTTCTATCCACTTTGGAGATATATTTTCCCCACCACGAATGATAAGATCTTTTATACGTCCTGTTATAGCAATATAACCATCCTTATCCATTGTAGCCAAATCACCAGTATGCATCCAGCGGTTTTCGTCTAACACTTCACTTGTTAATGTACGATTATTCCAATATTTCAACATGACAGAATAACCTCGTGTACAAAGTTCTCCAGCTTCTCCGCGTGGCATTATTCTACCTGTTTCTGGATCTATAATCTTTATTTCCAAATGATCTTGTACAGTTCCCACTGTAGTAGTTTGTTTTACAATGTCAATACCAATGTGAGTTTGAGTGGATACTGGTGAAGTTTCTGTCATACCATAACAGATACTTACTTCTTCCATGTGCATTTCTGTCTTTACACGTCGCATCACTTGTTCAGGACATAGTGAGCCTGCCATAACCCCCGTTCTCAAAGAAGTTAAATCATAATCTTTAAAATTAGGTAGTTGAAGTTCTGCAATAAACATAGTTGGTACACCATATAAAGACGTACATTTTTCATCTTGTACTGCTTGTAATGTTTTTTTAGGATCAAATCCATCATTTGGAATCACAATTGTACATCCATGCGAAGTACAACACAAATTGCCTATAACCATTCCAAAACAATGATAAAATGGCACTGGAATACAAACAATATCTTTTGAAGTGTACTTCAAACGTTCTCCTATAAAAAAACCATTGTTTAATAAATTGTGATGAGTCAGTGTTACTCCTTTAGGAAAGCCCGTAGTTCCTGATGTATATTGGATATTAACAGCTTCCCCAAACTGCACAGAATCTTCAATAATCTTCAACATCTCATCTGTAATAGCAACATCATAAGTCAAAAACTCGTCCCATTCTTCTCCTAAAAAAACGACTTCTTTTAATGATGGACAATCTTCAAATACCATAGAAATCATCTTTCGATAATCGCTGGTTTTATAACTTGCTGCTGAAACAATAAGTGCTATTTCTGATTGATTAATTGCAAACTCCAATTCATGGGCACGATAAGCAGGGTTAATATTAACTAATATAGCCCCTATTCGAGCTGTAGCATACTGCATCAATACCCATTCATAACAATTAGGAGCCCATATTCCTACACGATCTCCTTTCTGTATATTCTTTGCCAATAAGCTTTTGGCAACCTTTGTTGTCTGGTCTAAGAATTCTTGATACGTTGCGCGATAATTCTGATGTACACTGATTAAAGCTTCTTTATTAGGATACTTTTCTGTTGTTCTTTTTAAATTTTGTCCTATAGTTTCTCCTAACAGAGGTGTCAATGAAGCACCATGTACATAAGAAAGAGTTTTCATAAAATTAGTTTTTATTGGTTTATTCTAAAGTACAAAAATTTAAATACAATTAGCAAAATATAAACAATAAGCATAAATATTCTTCACTATGTTGAAGATATTACAAATACAAAACGCTTGAAATAGCAACTTTTTTAATGGATAAAAACAAATCAATTTTCTTACACAAGAACATTTAATAAGCGCATAAGTATCTACTAAAAAGATCGAAAAGCTGATTTCTCTTTAGTAGTTCATCTCTTAAAGTCTCGATTAAAAAAAGACCTTAAACCATTAGAATTGAGTACCTTTAAAGTAATTTTTCGCCTACTTAATAAAAAAGCAACATGAAAAAAGATAGAATCAAATACTTCGTTTTAACGCTTCTTACCTTATGCTCAGTCAGTATATATGCGCAAATTGACGATGGGACATATAAGTACGTTGATAGTGACAAACCTATCAATGGTAAAATAAAATGCTATTATGCCAATAAGCAATTAGCAGAAGAAGCAACATTAGTGAATGGTGTCAAGAATGGAAACAATAAAGGATACTATAGTGATGGTACACTAAAACATGACAAAACCTATAAAAATGGCGTATTAAATGGTACTGTGACAAAATACTATGAAGATGGTAAGATAGCTGCAATAGATACATATGTCAATGGATATGAAGATGGAATATCTAAAACCTATGACATAAAAGGAAGCCTAATTATAGAGGCTAGTTACAAAGGTGGCCTATTAAATGGGATAAGTAAAGACTATAGCAAAGGAAAACTCGTACTAAAACAAACCTATATACAGGATAAATTAGATGGAGAAACAATAAGTTATTATCTTAATGGAAAAGTAAAAAGTAGAGCAATCTACAAAAACGACTTAAAAGATGGCCCTTTGATAAAATATTCTTCATCAGGTTCTACGTTAGATACAAGTAACTATGTCAAAGGAAAAAGAGAAGGACAAAGAATAGTTAAAGATTCAAAGGGAAACATGGTAAAGGATATATACTACAAAAATGGATTGATAGATGGAGAATATAGACAATATGTAACAGGAGATGTGTATTTGAGAAGAATATTCAAAAATGGAGTAGAACAAGGAAACCCTACTATCCATAATTACAAAGGTAAACTTATAGACCAAACAGATATTATATACAGAAGTGTCTATGAACCTCTAGTCATAGAAGCTATTAATAATTTTGATCCTAAAGAAGATGAATAAAGTAATATATACAATTGCATATATGATGTTAACTTGTCTAACATCTACTACATACGCACAAGACATAATTGATGCTGTATCCTTTGAACTAGACGGCAAACCTCTGAATGGAAAAATTCAAATAGTCAACAACTACAATATTGTAATAGAAGACGTCACGTTTGAAAATGGACTACGCAAGGGAATTAAAAAAAGATACTACTCTAATGGATTGTTATTCCTTGAAGGAAAATACGTTGAAGGTAAACGAGAGGGAGTTCACAAATCGTATTATGAGAATGGAAAACAAAAGGCAGTATACTCATATAAAAATGGGTTACAAGATGGTCTATCAAGATTCTATGAAGATGACGGTCACCTTTACTCTGATGACTTGTACAAAAACGGTATAAGGGAACAAGCTACTAGCTACTACGAAAATGGAAAAGCAAAGTACTTACGTACCTTCGTAGATGGTGTCCAAACCGAAGAAGTTAAGTACACTGACAAAGGAAAAATTGATGAGAAAACTTTCTTTATAAACGGAGAAGCAGTAAGAATAGAGTATTACAAAAATGGTAAGTTCGATTATAATTTTGACCTTTACTAGTCTACTCTACACTTAAAAATAAAGCAAGAATGATTCGCAATAGCATTTTATTCTTGCTTTTTTGCCTTATTTAAATACTCTTTTTGAGTGAGTTTTTGGAAAATAAACTTGAGCATCCTAAATTTGCACTATCAAATGTACCACAAATAAATAGGTACAATACACTAATCAACGATTAATAAAAGAATAGAATAACTTCATCTTCCTCTACTAAGAAGTTATATCAATCCAAATTTCTTCTACATCTTAGCTACAAATGAAGAAATTGTATCGTTGACAGATAACATCAAATTAAAATAATACTAAAAATAGGATAAAACGGTTAGTAATTCGTACATTTAGTGATATTTACCGTCCCTATTTTAAGGTAGACAAATGAATTAAAAAATGGCAAAAAAAATTAAACATAAGAAAAAGAAAGAATTTGACTTTGCGGCTAAAATATTAAAGATATTAGCTAAAAGTGGAGGAAAATCTCTTAACTATAAACAAATTGCTGCACAAATGGAGGTAGTTGATACCCAAGGCAGAAATGAGATTATAAAAGAACTGAAGTTCTTAGTAGCTAAAGACAAAATAGAAGAAGTAGAAACAGGTAAATACAAGTTTATACCGAAAGCTAATTATATCGAAGGTACTATTGATATGACAAGCCGTAAAACAGCTTACTTAGTTAGTGAGATGTTAGAAGACGATGTATTTATCCCTACAAACAACCTAAACAAGGCTTTGGATGGAGATACTGTACATGCGTATGTATATAACAAACGCAGTGGTAAGAAACCAGAAGGAGAGGTTGTGGAAATACTTGAAAGACACAAAACACAGTTTGTTGGTGTAATTCAGATTCATAAAAACTTTGCTTTTGTTGCTACTGCAGATCCTAAAATGTACACTGACATTTTTGTTCCAAAAGAAAAGGTTGGAGAAGCAAAAGATGGAGAAGTTGTACTTGTAGAAATAGAAGATTGGCCTACAAAAGCAGATAGCCCATTTGGACGTGTATTAAAATCACTTGGTAAACAAGGAGAACACAATACTGAAATACACGCTATTTTAGCAGAGTATGGTCTTCCTTCTGAATTTCCAAAAGAAATAGAAGAGTTTGCTAATAATTTGGATACTTCAATAAACGCTGAAGAAGTTGCCAAAAGACGTGATATGCGTGATGTATTAACGTTTACAATAGATCCTAAAGATGCAAAAGACTTTGATGATGCTTTATCATTCCAAGTCTTAGAAAATGGAAATTATGAAATTGGAGTACATATTGCTGATGTATCTCATTATGTGAAAGAAGGAACAATATTAGATGCTGAGGCATTTGAAAGAGGTACTTCTGTTTATTTAGTGGATCGTACTATTCCAATGTTGCCGGAAGTATTGTCTAACTTTGCTTGTTCACTTCGTCCACATGAAGACAAGTTTACTTTCTCTGCTGTATTTGAATTAAACGAAAAAGCTGAGATAGTAAATAAATGGTTTGGTCGAACAGTTACACATTCTGACCAACGTATGGCTTATGAAGAAGCACAGTACATCATCGAAACAAAAGACAGTACAATACCAGCTGCTATTTCTTTGACAGGAGCAGATCAAAAAGTAAGTGATGAGGTAGCTGCTGCTACACTTAAACTGGATGAATTAGCAAAAATACTACGTGCTAAACGCATGAGTAATGGAGCTATCTCTTTTGATAAAGTAGAAGTTCGTTTCAACTTAAATGAAAATGACGAACCAATAGGCGTTTTCTTTAAAGTAGCTAAAGATGCTAATCACTTGATTGAAGAGTTTATGTTATTGGCTAATAGAAAGGTTTCTGAATTTATTGGAAAACAAAAGAAAACTTTTGTATACCGTATTCACGATGAACCAGATATGGACAAATTATTTGGATTACAGTCGGTGATTTCTAAATTTGGACATACCATTAACTTAAAGTCTAAAGGAAGTATATCTGCATCATTAAACAAGCTATTGAAAGATGTAAATGGAAAGAAAGAACAGAACTTAGTAGATACATTAACTATCCGTACAATGAGTAAAGCAAGTTACTCTACTCAGAATATTGGGCACTACGGATTAGCGTTTGACTATTATTCACACTTTACATCACCAATACGTCGTTATCCTGATGTTATGGCTCATCGTCTTTTACAATATTACTTAGACAATGGAGCCAGTGTAAATGCAGAGGAATATGAATCTAAATGTGCACATTGTTCATCACGAGAAAACCTGGCTGCTAATGCTGAAAGAGATAGTATCAAGTATATGCAAGTGAAGTATATGCAAGACCAAAAAGACAAAGAGTTTTTGGGTGTTATTTCGGGTGTTACAGAATGGGGTATTTACGTAGAATTAGTAGATAACAAATGTGAAGGAATGGTGCGTATCCGTGAAATACGTGATGACTACTATGTGTTTGATGAAAAACAATATGCAATGGTAGGACAGGCAACAAAAAACCTAATTCAGTTAGGAGATGAGGTGATCATTACAGTGAAAAACGCTGACTTAGTAAAAAAACAATTAGATTTCAATTACATAAGAAAAATAAACTAAGATGAAAAAGATACTATTATTTATAGCTGTAAGCATGAGTTCTATTTCTTTTGCACAAAACACAAAAGAAGTAGGGGAGTTCTCTAAGCTAAATGTTTATGACAAAATTGAACTAACCCTAAAACAAGGGAAAGAATTCAAAATTGAATTAGAAGGAGCGAACTCTAATGATGTTCAAATTGTAAATAAAAATGGAAGACTTAAAGTAAAGATGAGTGTTTCTAATAGCTTACAAGGAGGAGATGTAAAGGCAATTCTATATTACAATACTTTAGACGAAATTATTGCTGAAGAAGGAGCTAAGATTACTTCAAAAGAGCAAATCAAATCAAACTTACTTGCTATTAGTGCAAAAACAGGAGGAAATGTAGAATTGAAAGTTGATGCTGATAAATTGACTATTAAATCTTATACAGGAGGAACAGTGAACCTTACTGGTAAAGCTAATGTACAAGATATCTTATCAAGTGCGGGTGGTTTTATTAGAAATGCAGAACTATCAAGTAAACAAACAATGGTAACAGTAAATGCTGGAGGTTCTGCAGAAATAAAAGCAAGTGAATTGGTAGATGCAAAAACAAGAGCAGGTGGTTACATCCGTATCTACGGTAAGCCTAAAACAATAAATCAAAAGACAATTGCAGGTGGTTCTATTACGCAAGTAGATAAGTAACATACAGATAATATTGCCGTTTTATTATTATCTTAATGATAAATAATGTAACTTGCAGAATTAATTTCAATGCCAATATCAACTATATTGGCATTTTTATTTCTATAAAATGATTGACGATTTAATTACAGGTGTAACCTTAGGGATCTTTTTGAGCTTTATGATTGGCCCTGTTTTTTTTATTCTTATTGAAACAAGTATAACGCGGGGATTTAAAGCAGCTATTGCCTTTGACTTAGGGGTAATTATAGCTGATGCTTTATTTTTTTCTATTGCTTTTTTTAGTAGTTTCCGATTGATAAACTCTATTAAAGATGAACCTGCTTTATTTATTTTTGGAGGGATTTTAATGCTTACCTATGGAATTATATCCTTTGTAAAACTAAAAAGAGTACAAGTACATACCCTACAAATAGCTCCACCTAACTTGCGTAGAGATTATTTGAATCTATTTGCTAAAGGTTTCTTATTAAATTTCATTAATGTAGGGGTATTAGGTTTCTGGTTAGCAATCATCATTACTTTAGGTCCAAAGATGGACATGAATACAGAGCGTATGTTTCGCTTCTTCTCTTTTGCCATTACAGCTTATTTTGTAACAGATTTGTTCAAAATATTTCTGGCAAAACAACTTAGAAAAAAACTAACACCTCATAATATTTTAAAAGTTAAAAAAGTAAGTAGTGTACTACTTATGATTTTTGGAATAGTAATTATGGCTAAAGCATTTATGCCAAAATCAAATGGAGAATTGCCGATTCCTTTACCTAAAATAGGACAAACAAAATAATGTAAAAAAGCGATTAGTAACATACTAATCGCTTTTTTCATTTTAAGGCATAAAAAAAGGATAGTTAAATAACTATCCTTTTTGTTGAGGCTTCGAGCGGATTCGAACCGCTGTAGACGGTTTTGCAGACCGCTTCCTAGCCACTCGGACACGAAGCCATTGTTCCGAATTGGATTGCAAACTTAGCAATTATTTTGAATAATAAAAACCTATTTGCATATTTTTTTACTCAAAAAAATTGACAATTTATCTAACTCCGTGCATTTCAATCGTTACCGATTCAACATCACCACCTATTGGAGGGTTTATTTTTGATACACATACTGTCACTTCTTCCACCATATCGATTTCAAATATGATTCTTTTGATTATACGTTGTGCTACGTGCTCTAATAATTTAGCACGAATATCCATTTCTTCTTTTACAATTCGATTCAAATGTACATAATCAATAGCATCAACTAATTCATCTGATGCAGCAGCATTTGTAAAATCGCCTTTTGCTGTTAAATCAACACGGTAGTCCGAACCAATCTTTGCTTCTTCATCCATGCATCCATGAAAAGAAAATGTTCTGATATTATTCAATTTAATAATTCCCATTGTCTAATGTATTAATTTAATGAGTGCTAAAAGTACGAATTAATTTTAGTCATTTTTAATGAAGTTCCTATAAAACGGCTCCGAATTGTATAGTTTTTTGATACCTTTGTAGTTATAATAATTATATCCATGTCAACAAAAGAGAAATCATTAAACTTTATTGAGCAAATCATTGAAGAGGATATCAAAAATGGTTTGCCAACAGAACAACTTCATTTCCGTTTCCCGCCTGAGCCTAATGGTTATTTACACATAGGTCATGCGAGTTCTATTTGTTTAAACTTCGGATTAGGATTGCGATACAATGCGCCAGTAAACTTGCGCTTTGATGATACGAATCCGTCTAAGGAAGAACAGGAATTTGTTGACGCAATCAAAAACGACGTAGAGTGGCTTGGTTACAAATGGGCAAATGAAGTTTATGCTTCTGACTATTTCCAGCAACTATATGATTGGACAATCCAATTAATAAAAGACGGAAAAGCATATGTAGATAGCCAAACTTCAGAAGAAATGGCTACTCAGAAAGGAACTCCAACTACACCTGGTATAGATAGTCCTTATAGAAATCGTTCAGTAGAAGAGAACCTTGATTTATTTGAAAGAATGAAAAAAGGAGAATTTGAAGAAGGAACTCATATCTTAAGAGCTAAAATTGATATGACACACACCAATATGTTGATGCGTGATCCTATCATGTACCGTATCATTAAAAAATCTCACCACAGAACTAAAAATGATTGGTGTATCTACCCAATGTACGACTGGGCACATGGTGAAAGTGATTACTTAGAAAGTATTTCTCACTCATTCTGTACATTAGAGTTTTTACCTCATAGAGAGTTGTATGATTGGTTCTTAGATCAAATTGTTGCTGATGGAAACATTAGACCAAAACAAAGAGAGTTTGCACGCCGTAACCTATCACATACAGTAGTAAGTAAACGTAAATTAGCTCGTTTGGTAAATGAAGGACATGTTAATGGTTGGGATGATCCACGTATGTCAACGATTTCAGGAATGAGAAGAAGAGGATATACACCTACTTCTATTCGTAACTTTGCAGATACAATCGGAATTGCAAAGCGCGATAACTTAATTGACGTTTCTTTATTAGAATTCTGTGTTCGTGAAGACTTGAATAAAATTACACCTCGTGTAATGGCTGTTTTAGATCCTGTGAAGTTAATTATCACTAATTATCCTGAAGGGCAAGAAGAATGGTTGGAAGCAGAAAACAATCCAGAAGAGGAAATAATGACTTATCGTCAAATTCCTTTCTCTAAAGAGCTTTATATTGAACAAGAAGATTTTAAAGAAGAAGCAAACAGCAAATTCTTTAGACTAACTTTAGGAAAAGAAGTTCGTCTAAAAAATGCTTATATCATTAAAGGAGAAAGCGTTGTAAAAGATGAAAATGGCAATATCATAGAAATCCATGCTACTTATGATCCAGACAGTAGAAGTGGTAGTGGTAGTGAAGCAAGCAAACGAAAAGTAAAAGGAACTATTCATTGGGTATCAGTATCACATGCTGTAGAAGCAGAAGTACGTATTTATGATCGTTTGTTTACAGATGAAAACCCTGACGGAAATAAAGAAGTTGATTTCTTAGAATTTGTCAATCCAAATTCATTAACTATTGTAAAAGGTTATTTGGAGCCAAGTTTAAAAGAAGCTAAAGTAGGAGAACAGTTTCAATTCCAACGCATTGGTTACTTCTGTGTAGATAAAGAAAGTACTACTAATAATCTAATTATCAATAAAACTGTTGGTTTGAAAGATACTTGGGCAAAAGTAGAAACAAAATAGACTAATAATTAGCATTTCTTAAATTCTCAAAATGGGTTTTAACGGTTTATTAACTGTTAAAACCCGTTTTTTTTAATATCTTTAGGATATCAAACTTAAAAAAATATTGTTATGTCAAAGAATTTAGGAAATACAGCGATTGCGATATTAGCTGGTGCTGTGGTTGGAGCAGGTCTTGGAATTTTATTCGCTCCAGATGAAGGAAAAAAAACACGTAGAAAAATCAAAAGAACATTTAATGAAACGAAAGATGATTTAAGTGATAAAATTGATGATCTAAAAAAACAAGTTCGCGGAGTAGTGCAACGCAAAAAACATGATGTTGAAGCAGATGTTGAGAAATTAGTTCACAATGCTGGTAAGAAAAGAGAGGAAGTAATTGCAGCTTTAGAAGCTAAAATTGCTGAATTAAAAGCACAAGCAGGAGAAGTAGTAGAAGCAGCTAAAAAATAATATCATAACAAATTACAATGGCATTTAACGAAGTCAAAGAAGAGCTTAACGAAATTAAAAAGAGTTCAGAAGCATATCTTAATACGAGTTTAGAATATTATCGCTTATGGGGATTTAAAATAAGCGTAAAGGCTTCTACTCAATTTATGACTTTCATCTTACTGAGTTTATTCGGTATGATGGCTCTACTTTTCTTGTCTTTAGCTACAGCATTTGCTATTGGTAGTGCATTGAAGAGTTATTACTTAGGTTTTTTAATTGTTGGAGCATTTTATATCTTAATTACAATACTTGCTTACTCTTGTAGAAAAACAATTGTAGAGCGACCTGTAATAAAGAAACTTTCTGAGATAATCCTTAATGACTAATCAAAAGACCAATGAAGAAGAACTATAACTCAATAGAAGAAATAAATCAAGATTTGAATATCTTGAAAATGGAACGCGATTTACACTATCAAAAGATTTTACAGTCTGTAGATGTTCTTAAAGAAGAAACGACTCCAAATAACTTAGTTCGTTCTACTTTTGGTGCTGTTTCTTCGTATATAAGAGGCTCTAAGGATATTAAAACCTATCTTACTACCGCTTTAATCCGATTTGTAATAAAAAAAATAAATAGAAAGTAATTTAAACTTTCTTCTATAGTTTAAAATGAAAAAGGTACCCATAGGTACCTTTTTTACTTTATACAAAGCTTTATTTTAATTATTATCCAAATTACCATTATCTACATCAGAAATATATTTTGGAGCCTTAGAAGCTTTCTTTTCAGACAAACCTGCTGAGGTCATTTCTCCCACTTTACTACTTGCTGCAAAAGAAGCTACCAAGTTAGTCAACATATCACTTGCTGCTGAAGGAGCATTAGGTAATAAAATCAGATTAGAACGGCTATCAGCTCCTACAGATTGTAAGGTATCATAATGTTGAGTAACAACAATAAGCGCAGATGCTTCCTGCGAATTTATACCTGCTTTATTTAATGTATCAACGCTTTCCAAAAGTCCTTGTGCAATCTCTCTACGTTGATCAGCGATACCTTGCCCTTGTAAACGCTTAGACTCTGCTTCTGCTTTCGCTTTTGCTACGATGCGAATTCTACTTGCTTCTGCTTCATATTCAGCTGCCACTTTTTCTCTATCGGCTGCGTTAATACGATTCATTGCATTCTTTACTTGAATATCTGGATCAATATCAGTAATCAATGTATTGATGATATCATAACCATAAGTTGTCATTGCTTCATTCAACTCTCTCTTTACAGCAATAGCAATATTATCTTTGCGCTCAAACACGTCATCCAAAATAAGCTTTGGAACCTCAGCACGTACAACGTCAAATACATAAGAAGTAATTTGATCATGAGGATATTCTAACTTATAAAAAGCATCATATACATTAGTCGCAATTACCTTAAACTGTACAGACACTTTCATCTTAACAAAAACATTATCTTTCGTTTTTGTCTCAATCATTACATCTAATTGTTGAATACGTAAATTTACAACTCCTGTAATACGATCTACAAAAGGTATTTTTAATTGTAATCCTGAATGTCTAATACTATTAAACTTCCCAAATCTTTCTACAATAGCAGCAGACTGTTGCTTAACTGTAAAAAAACCTAAAAAAATAAGTAAGATTATTATTCCTCCTACGATTCCGAAACCTGCCATAACAATATGTTTTTATAATTTCTCATAAAGAAACAAAAAAAACAGCAATTCTTAAAATTGCTGCTTCAAATTCTTATTACTTTACGTATGTTACTTTAAACATCAAAAATTTAATATTTTCACTTGTTATCAGTTCTCCTGTTGGATCAATCATTTTAACTATTTCAGGAAATTCTGCAGCAGGAAACAGTAATACCAAAGACTTCGAATCTTTATGTAATGGAACAGATTTAATTGTACGTCCATCTTCAGTTACAAAACTAACATCAGCAAATCTATGCTTCCATGTTAACTTTGTCTGTTTTAAAACGCAATCATTCAATTGACGATTAAATGCTCCTGAATAATCTTTCCTCATGATTAGTAAATCTTTATTACAATCTGGTTTATGAGGATATGGTATTGTTTTAATAGGTACACCAATGACTGGCCCAAAAGCAATAGACACAGGTACCCAATCACCTATAAGATTCTTTTGAACAAAGTCTTCCCATTTATGTGCTGCCTTATCTCCCATATCATTATCATTAACTGTACAACTTGATAAGGAAATACTACTTACTACTAAAACACAAAACAAAACTAATAATCTTTTCATTCTTCAATTTTTTAATTCAACCTTCTCTATTTCGAATAGTATAGTACTATTTTATACAAATTTACTAATCAACGACATAACTCAAAATAAAAAAGAGGGTTTTAAGTTAAAGATACATAAATATATCACTTAAAACCCTCTTAATTCGTTCTATTTAGAAACTATCTAATTCTTTTCAATTGCTATTGCCAATCTTTCTATTGTCTCCTCCTTACCAATCATCTCGATGATCTCAAATAAGTCTGGACCTTTAACCGCTCCTACAAGACTCAAGCGCAATGGTTGCATTACTCTACCCATTCCGATACCTTGCTCATTAATCCAAGCTTTTACAATCTCTTCAATATTCTTAGCTTCGAATGCATCAATTCCTTTAATCACATCAGCTATTTGCTTCATGATGTCAGAAGTATCTTCTTTCCAGTTCTTTAATGCCTTAGCATCATACTCAGTTGGTTTAACAAAGAAGAAGTCACTTAACTCAAAGAAATCTGCTACGAATGTAGCTCTCTCCTTAATTAATCCCACTACTTTCTCAACATAAACATCACTTGCTTCAACACCTTTCTCTTTTAAGATTACTTGGTATGCTTTAGCCAAATCAGCATCGTTTTGAAGCTTTAAATAGTGTTGGTTGAACCATTTGTTCTTCTCTGGGTCAAACTTAGCACCTGCCTTGTGTACACGTGTTAAATCAAACTTCTCTACTAACTCTTCTAAAGAGAAAATCTCTTGGTCTGTACCATCATTCCATCCTAATAGAGCCAAGAAGTTCACCACTGTCTCAGGATAGAATCCTCTTTCTCTATATCCAGAAGACTTCTCACCTGACGTAGGATCTTGCCAATCTAATGGGAATACAGGGAAACCTAATTTATCTCCATCACGTTTAGATAACTTACCATTACCTACAGGCTTAAGAATTAGCGGAAGGTGAGCAAACTCAGGGGCTTCCCATCCAAATGCTTTATAAAGTAATTCGTGCAGTGGAAGAGAAGGTAACCACTCTTCACCTCTGATCACATGCGATGTTTCCATCAAGTGGTCATCTACAATATTAGCCAAGTGATACGTTGGCATACCATCACTTTTATATAGTACTTTGTCGTCTAATAGACTTGTCTCGAATTTAATATCTCCTCTAATGATGTCTTTTAAATGTAATGTCTCTCCTACAGGAGTTTTAAAACGAATTACATAAGCATCTCCATTAGCTATTTTAGCAGCTACCTCTTCTTTTGATAATTTTAAAGAAGTGCTTAACTGTTCTCTATTGGTATGGTTATAAATAAAAGTCTTTCCTTCTGCTTCAGCCTCTTTTCTCAATTGATCTAATTCTTCAGCAGTATCAAAAGCATAATATGCCCATCCATTCTCGATTAGTTGGTCAGCATATTGTTTGTACAATTCTTTGCGTTCACTCTGTCTGTATGGTCCGAATTTCTCATTCTTACCAATTGTCTCATCAGGTGAAATCCCTAACCATTCTAAAGCTTCTAAAATGTAAGCTTCTGCTCCAGGTACAAAACGATTTTGATCAGTATCCTCAATTCTAATATAGAATACTCCATTGTGCTTTTTAGCGAATAAATAATTGAATAACGCGGTTCTTACGCCACCAATGTGTAATGGTCCAGTTGGACTTGGTGCAAAACGCACACGAACTTGCTTAGCCATTTTGTTTTAAATTTTTTACAAAGATAAATACTAAGAATATTTATCTACAGATATTTAATATAATATTTTACTCTATCAACGGGTTAAACGCGTTTATCGATGAATGTAATCGGTTTACGACTCATAGGATTAAACACTATAGGTTGTAACACCTCGAAGTCCTCTATAACCACTTTAGGTGCTACGCGTAGTTTCGCTCTAAAAGTATCTTTGATATTCTTTGAGAACTCCTGACTATTATCCTCTGTCACAATTCTAATCACGATCTCATCTGTCCCGATTTCATTGGTAGAAACCTCTATTAGATGCATCTTAATCTGTGGAAATGAATTCAGTAAATCAACAATAGCAGGTGGATACAGTGTCGTTCCTTTGTATTTTATCATGTGTCTTTTACGACCTTCTACAGGTCCTAAGCGATACGTATGACGTCCACAGCTACAAGTCGATGTATGTTTACGCACCATATCTCCCGTCTTAAAACGTATTAATGGCAACGCTTCTACACCCAATGTAGTCACAGTCAACTCTCCTAATTCTCCATCTGCCACTACCTTATTCTCCTCATCTAGTACCTCTGTGATAATCAACTCAGGATTCACATGTCCACCTTGCATAAACTCACATTCAGTAAAGGCAGCCCCCATTTCTGTAGAGGCGTACGTTGAATATAACTTTATATCCCACTTTTCCGTAATGCGCTGTGCTAAAATAGAAGGTGTCAAATCAGCTTGACGCAATGCTTCCCCTATACAGATTACCCCTTTCACACTACTGTTATTGTAATCTATATTATTCTTCTCTGCATAATCGATTAACTTCAATAGGAACGAAGGAACAGCGATTAGGTACTTCGGTTGATACTGTAAGATAGAGTCCCATTGTAACTGTGGAATACCCGCACCAACGCGAATAACCCCAGCACCCAACTTTCTCAATCCTAAGAAATAAGCTAACCCAGCCATAAACCTTCTATCGATCGTCGTCATCAGTTGCACCACATCTCCTTTTTGTACACCTGCACATTTAAAAGACTGATACTCATTCTCTGCTAATCGCTCCAAGTCACTATCTGTTAGCCCAAATGTCACAGGATCTCCCAGAGTTCCAGATGTAGTAGCATAATCGATTATCGAAGTTTTAGGAACACAGAAGAATGCATCATTCTGTCTCTGCAAATCATCTTTAGTGGTCAAAGGCAAGTGTTGTAAGTCTTCAAGTGTTCGTATTGTCTTTACGTCAATTCCTTTCTCCTTAAACAATTCTTTGTAAAAAGGGGAGTGCTCATTGACATAAGCCAAAACTTCTTGTAGTCTTTGCTCTTGATAAGTCAAAATATCTTCTTTGGATTGATATTCTATTCGAGAGATTTCCATTACTTATTTCTTATTTTTTTTAAATACTTCTTTATTTTTTTCTCCGCAGGTAGAGTAGTTACCTCTTTAGTCAGCGCTAAGTTAAACTGTTCTCTGGCATCTTTGTACTGCTTCTGTTGCATATAATACAATGCCGCGCGATAATACACTAACCAATACTCAGGATTCAGCTTCTGATAGCTTTTAATATACTCATCAGAAACTTCTTGTTTATCCTTTATCACTTTCTGAAACACATGATCTTCTACTCTAAAACGCTCATAATCTTTAAACGCTTTAGTATAGATAAACTTGTCTTTTGCTATCGTTAAACTATCTATCCCTAAGTGATAACCTTTAATTTCTTTATTAAATATTTTAGTTAAATCATACGCTACAAACTCACCGAGTTGATAAGGATTAGACGACACCCACACAAGTCTTTTCTCAGGTTGAAACACAATGCCGTGATGCGCTAAAAGTTGGTTTAATGCCTTCTCATTTCCATACCCTATTTCCTTTCCATTCAGTCCTTTTGTATCTCTGAGTATCTCCACCATCTTTTGAGGAGTCAATACCTCAGCGCTATGCACATACTCGTTGACCTTATCCCATCTGTATTGTGAGTGACTCTCTTCTATTTGTTTCTTATTTCGTTTGTCGTCTTTAAAAGCCTCACTCTGAAAGTGATTTGAACAGATTAACGCACTGCTATTAGGTACCTCATATACTCCGAAATTCTTAGGTGCTATCTCTATCAATATTGCCTTTCTATCTGCTGCACTACCCACCATGATAGACTCTGATACGAATACCTTTTGCGTCTTAGCGATTGCGATAGCTTGCTCTATATTATCAGCATATTGTAATATCTCACGAGCCACTACAGAGATAGGCGTTTTAGCCTTTAAGGGAATAGACGACTTGCCTGCATTTAGTGTTACAGTAAGTCCTTTCTCATTCATTCCTGATACCACACCTGTCATCCCTCCCCAAGTTACAGACATAAACGCATTTCCCTTTTCAGGTTGTATAAAAGCGATAATCTTATTCTTCGCAAAATCATCTCCCACGTAAAAGTCAAAGTTTCTCCCTATCAATAAACCGCCATCAGCAGAATTCTCATCCCACACCGCTAATGATGTACAACCTACCAAAGCCAAATCCTGAAAGGCATGTCCTATATCATGTGCTCCGTGAAGATAGAGATTGCGTTGGTAAGCTGGTCCTAAGAAGTCAAATCGGGTAGTAGCATACTTACTAAGCCCATATATCTCAGCCTTATACTCATTCGGAATGTATTGATATAAATCTCTATTGTAGTATTTCAGCGCTTTAATTAGCAGCTTTTGCTTAAACCCAGGAGGCACAAACTCCTCTACTTTTGAAAAAAAGATTGTTTCCTGTTTTTGATATAAATCCTTTGTTAGAGCTCCTGTATTCAATCCTATTTGATAAGGATCACCACTAACATATAATTCCCATAATTGTTGTTTATTCTTACTTAAAAAGCCTTTATCAGTAGTGCGAACACTGTCATTTAATATAATTACTTTAGGCATAACAGTGTCATACAGTGATAAATTAGGAACATCTCTCAATCCCTTTTTTACACCACAGCTTGCTATTATAGCAGCTACTATTAAAACCCAAAAGTACTTATACCACTGTTTCATCTGTTCTGAATTGATATAACTTTGCTAATAGACTCTCTCTATCTACCATTTCTAAACAGGTTACAAAGGCTCCGATAGTTACTCCCATTACCCCATGCATACGCACATTCTGTCCTGAGAAGAACAAGTTACCTATCTTCGATCTTGGCGATATAAATGTCTTCATTGGGCTATTAGCATCTTTGACAAAACCGTACATATTACCACCTTCAGACGCTATAAAGTCTCGATAGGTAAGGGGAGTTGATGAATGTACACTCTGTATGGCATCACAGATACCTGGATATTTAGTCTCTAATTTTGCCAACAGCAGTCTCTCTTTTTCTTTTTTAAAGGCTTCATAGCTTTCCCCTCTACTTTCCAACTCTTTTATGGTAGAAACATTAAAGGTATCTTCCCATTGCTTCACCTCCTCAAAGTCCATATATGTCATCACAGTCATACTATCCGCCCATTTTTGCGCAGGCGATGTACAATTCATAGAGGCTACTAATAAGTTAGGCCATCTACCCTCAGCCTTATGGTGTGTATCCCATACATCCTCTACACTGTTATAATGATATATATTGCTATTCTGATAGAGATAACTATCTTTTTTAAAGACAATGTACAACGAGAACACCGAAGGCACTTCTTCCAAACTCATAATACGCTTTACAAATGGTTTTGAGAAACTCTCTGCACCCACCATGCGTATCGTATGTTTCAGGTTAATATTAGAAACAAACTGCTCTGCATAATACTGACTTCCATCTGCAGTAGTACACGATGTCAATTGTTGATTGTCAAAAGTAAAACTTACAACCTCTTTATGCTTATAGATCTCTCCACCATAACTCTTCAGCACTTTGATAAGTGCTCTACTGATCTGACTACCTCCATTTACACATCTCCACGCACTCTGAATATAAGAGTTGATTGTCAATGCATGTACATACAGCGGTGTTTTCTCTTTATCTGCCACATATAAGAAGTTAGACCCTATCAACACAGCCTTTAACTTCTCATCCGTAGTAATTTCATCTAAGAAATCTATCAGTTTTATACTAACTACATTCTCATCATATCCCTTGCCATCTTCTAAATTGTACATCGGGAACTGATGGCATATCTCGTTTATCTTATCACAATACTTGCGCAGTGCTTCTTCTTCTTTTGGGAAGTGAACTAATAGTTTCTGTACGAAGTTTTCATACCCTTGCGCATGTGGATACTCTATCATTTCATCTTCAAAAGAGATACGATCATAACCATCCTCATCTAAGCGATGAAGTTTAAGCTTATCCATAATCCCAAGATAAGAGAAGTATTTGTACAAATTCTCTCCTACATCTAAACCGCCGATATAATGTACTCCCGTATCAAATACTGATTTATCACGTGAGAAGGTTTGTAAATTACCTCCGTACTGCGTATTTTTTTCTAACACACAGACTTTCTTTCCTTCCTTCGCTAAAATAACAGCAGAAGCCAATCCCCCAAGACCACTTCCTATCACAACTACATCATACTTCTTCTCCATAACTTTTATTCCCTTAGATATACACTGATATACTCATTCTCTACAGATAATCTAAAACCAATAGGAGGTACATACCCTTCGACTTTTCGTCTTAATACCACTATTTTAGTAAGGTGTATCCCTACTTCGATATCTGTCTTTGTAGATAATAATAGTGTGCTCACGCTATTAACTACTTCTTCTACGCTTGCTGTGTAGTAAATATTTCTACGCTTCACTACATAGTTCGTCTGTGCTACACAACGCTTATACTCCTCATTGATATAACAAGATATTTTGCGTTTGCTTTGTTGTAAAGTTAATAAGAAATTTATTTGTCCATAGTCATCTGCTATATGACCTACTTTTTCCTTATCTCCTATATGATTGTTTAATTCGTAATAGTCTTCACCATACGCATTAAAATCTGCTTTAACCTCTTTTAAGATTGTCCCTTCTTTATATAAATAACTCAAGAACATCTTTCGCTTAAAGTAGTTTTTATCCTCTAACTGCTTTCTGATATCCTTAAACTGTTCTTTGTAGAACTTACTTATTTTCTTTGTTCTCTCTGAGTAGTCCTTACCATAAGACCAGTCGTCATAAGCGATGCGCTCTCCTATAGTAGTGATAATATGCCCGCCATAAATGATGTAGTCGCTCTTGCCGTTTACCTCAGCATTACCATGTATGTACATAGGTAGAATATCTAACTTCAACGTCTCTGCTAAAAAGAATGCCCCTTTGTGAAAACGTTGTACATCATTGGTAAGTGAACGTGTCCCTTCTGGAAATATCATTAGTGAGAATCCTTGCTTCACGCGTTCTTCTAAATGTTCTACACTATTATCTACACCATTCGATACTGGATAGAACCCTGCCATCTGTACCGCTTTACCAAATACAGGAGACTTATACACCCAGTCGTTCACTAAGTAAACGATATTCGAATTTACCATCCCTATCGTCAGAGAATCTAAGAATGAAGTATGGTTAGCAATTATTACAGCTGGTTTCTTAAAATCTTCTTTGTGTTTATTAATCGTTGCTTTTTTTACGAATGGATTAAGATATAACACTGATCTTTGATATAGTGACATTCCCTTGCCAAACCATCTTAACTTTACCACTTTTGGCAATGGTAAAATAATCATCAGTATCCTCGCTATACATGAATACAACACACCACATACCCCAAAGTAAGTAAACGATACAATACTAAACAGCAATAGACGCAATGTGATAGGTGATTTACCTTTCGTCTGTCTATTTGTAAAGAAGAATCTAAACAAACGAGGATAAAGTATAAACGTAACTAATGCCTCTACCGAAATCCCTATTAGGGATACTGCTGAGATAGAACGCAAAGCTGGATGCTTCGCAAACACCAAAGTACCTATGGCTAACAAAGTAGTCAATACAGCTAATAGAATAGAGGATCTATACATCACACTATCATTCTTACCTGTCGTATATTCCTTCTGTAAGGCGTTAGTCATAAAGATGGTAAAGTCCACCCCTTGACCAAATACAAGTGTACATACAATAGAACTAAAGATATTAAACTCTATCTGAAACAGTCCCATCATTCCTGTTGTAATAAACCCTGTAATAGCAATAGGGATCATACTCACGATAACCATCTCTATGCGTCTAAAGAAGAACCATAAAATCAATACTACTGCTATCATTGAGTAATTGACTAAACTCGCAAAGTCATTTACTAAATTGCTCAAGAAAGTCTCATTTATAGCCTTTCTATCTATTACTAAATAGTCTTTTACTCCCACAATCTCTTTGACAAATGCTGTTCTGTCTTCCTCTTTGACCTTCACTAAGGTACTTACTGTATAGAATCCCTCTTTTTCTTTAAAGAACTCGTCTATTATCTGAGGATTGAGTTTTACATATTCCTGAACAGGTATAACGCTAAACTTAGTTGCCAGTAAGTCATAAAACCCTGTGTAAGTCTCAGCCATAAAGCCATACTGCTGTCCTTCTCGGATCAGTGTATTCTTTATGCTCGGTATATCCTGTTTTGCCCAGAACGCTTCCCAAAGTTTTATTTTCTGTTCTTGTTGACTCTTTGACAAAACGATATTGCCCAATGAACTATATTGGATTATATGTCCATTTGCACGTTCTGTATTTAAATGTTGAGCTAATTTCGCATTGTTTTCTATTACCTCATCTACATTCTTACCATAGCATGTTACATACAGTGATTTGCTATTGCTATCTATGGTGTTGTCAAGTTTTTCTTCTGCCTGTTTTAATTCCTCTGGGAAATAGTTCATCGAAGACAAATCTTTATTAAACGTAGTTTTGTCAAACGTAAAGAAACTAACTATAGTAACTAATAAACACAGTCCCAAAAGCCACTTACTTCTATCAAAAGGGAACTTAGCTACCTTATCGATTAACGTATTTGATTCTCCTACCAGATCCTTCTCTGAAGGTTTATACAGATGAGGGATGAATAGCAAGGAGAATATCCCTGCTGCCATTACAGTAATAGAAGCAAATATTCCCAAATCTTTCAACGCTTCTGAATGTACAAATACAAGACATAAGAAAGCCACTGCTGTAGTAGCACAGCTCATAATGATAGGTCTGGTGATCTCCTGATATACTTCTTTTATATCGCCACTATGCTTATAATGCGTCATAATATGCAGCGCATAATCTATCGTAATACCGATCAATATAGCTCCTACACTCAGCGAGATAGCAGATATAGAATCTTTAATAAAATACAAGACAAATAAGGCTACCAATGCAGCACACACTGTAGGTATAAATAAGATAATAGGAATAAATAGCTTGCGGTAAAACAGCACCAATAGTATCATTAACACAGTTACTGATATTGCTACAGTCTTCTGTATATCGTTTTTGATCTGTTTAGCGTTGGCTACAGCCACGAATGATGCTCCGAAGTAATCTACACTTACTTTATTAATATAAGCTTGGTTTAGCCCTTGTTTTACTCTCTCTAAGTAGTCAACGAAAAGTGTATTGTGCTCCGTCTCTGTACCGTCATATACAGGATCAATGAACAGTAATAACTTGTCTTCCTCCTTGTTCATGATGTACCCATCTACCAGGTGGAAGTCATCACCTATATTCAGTTGTTGTAACTTTTGTAATGCGATAAATCCAATTCCTAAAGGGTCTCTCTGGATAAACTGTTTTGCTACCATTCCAGTAGGAGAGATTAGCGTTTTATAGTTCCCCTCTACAACTTGCTTTAAGCTATCGTTACTTAGTTTGCTCTGTATCTTACCGTAATCTACTTCCTCCAAAAACAAAGGCAAATGCTCATACACAAAGCTTATCGCCTCATTGATGTTCTCATCATCTACTTTGCCTTGTATAGCTTTGACATACGTACTCTTTACAGCTAAGGAGTCTAAAAACTGATCTGCCAACTCTACTAAATCTTCCGTAGAGCCATCCTTTTGCTTTTCTATGATCACAGAAACCTTGTCTGAAAAGCGCAATTGACTAAGCACTTTCGAAGTTATACCAGTCTTTTCATTTTTAGGTAATATACGAGTGATATCTTCTTCAAACTTGATGTTTAAAGCTCCATAAGCAGTCAGTACCACAAATAGTATTGACAGTATAAAGAACAGTATTTTGTTCTTTTGTCCCCACTGATAGATATGATAAAAAATACTTGACATTACTTTGTTTTTTTATTGAATATAGATAATAATACGTAACTCCCAACTCCGAATACCACACTCGCTATACTGGCCAGTGCTATACTCCCTACCAAATACTGCAGGAGATGTATAGACATCGACTCTACAGAAAACTCGTCTAAGATAATATCTTTCGTTCCATGTGGTATCAGATAATATCCTACGCGCAATGATGCTAATACTATAATAGGAATCATAGGAGGGATACTCACATTCGAGAATGCAAATGCCAACACCTTATTCAACCTAAAGGTAATAGCCAAAAAGATAGATAAGAACGATTGCAAGCCCCACAACGGAGCTATTCCGATAAATACACCTAAACCTATAGAGATAGCCTTAACTCTATTAGAATCATCACTCCCTAAGATATCTTCTCTCAGGAAGTCCTTAAAGCTTTTTTTTTTGAAACGTCTAAAGAAATTTCTTGGAATGATATACAATAACAACAAAGTTACCAATACCGTATTTAGAATACTAATACGTGTAAAGTCCTTAAACGGTCTAAAGTGAGACACGCGTTCTGACTCATCATAGAGCACTTGTACTGGCACGTTCTTTACTTCTACATCATTCCACGCTGCACGTACGATTACTTCTATCTCAAACTCAAACTTCTTTGTATAATATTTTTTAGCTAAGTGCTTTAGAGGATATAATCTATAACCTGACTGTGTATCAGTCAACCTAATCCCCGTCTCAAACCAAAACCAAAAGTTAGAGAACTTGTTCCCAAAGCTACTTTTCTTGGGTACGCTATCCTGCGTCATATTACGAGAACCTATAAGTAATAGATTCTTCTGCTCACTCTCTATTAGCGCATTGACAAATACAGGTATATCACTTGGGTAGTGCTGTCCATCACTGTCAATGGTAATCACGTATTGATATTCTTGACGAATAGCTTCTCTAAATCCTACAGTCAGCGCATTCCCTTTCCCTTTATTCTCTGGCAAATGGACAATGTGTACCTGACTATACGTTTCAAGTATCGCTGAGGTATCATCTGTAGAGCCATCATTAACGATAATGACCTTGTCTGTATATGACAATACTCCATCGATAACACGCCGTAAAGTCTTGTGGTTATTATAAGTCGGAATTATCACGCAAATGCGCAATTGTTCAATAGTATCTTTTAGATTAAATAGGGTAGTATTCTCTTTCATTTATTATTCTTCTGTTACAGAAGTTTTTTTCTATCTTCTGCTGTAAAAACAGTCGATTGCTTTGCATATGTACTAATCCACTTTTTTAAATCAACAGATTGATTAGCATAGTGAGATATAATCATATTCTTATCTTCCTGCAAATTAGATTTATACTTTACAATAGTTGGTAAATGCTCTTGAATAATTAAGCGAACTAATCGTATTTCTACATCTTTCGGTTTATTCTCTACTGCTTTATCTAATAATCCAGCACCTTTTACGATTAGTGCTTTCTTATTTTTGATTCCCTTCTCATATTTCCCCTTTGTAATCAAAGCAGCTCCTTTATAGGCATTAGACAAATCATCATCTCCCAATTTCAAACTCTGTGTATAAAAAGCCTCTGCCTTAGTTGCTGTATCACCAGCACCTTCAAATACTTCTCTAATGACAGGTGTTGAAGTCTGAAAAAAAACAGACAATCCAAAACAAACTATAGTGATCCAATTCATACTTAACTTATTCTATAGGTGCTACTCATTTTTAAGGCCACTGTTCCTTCAAAATCAATACTACTTTTTACTTTCACTTGATTTTCTTGTTCGCTAATCTGAAACATAATCGTCAAATCAGCGCATTTCTCAGGATTAATCAATGTCATAAACTTTACATTGCTTACTTGCTCCATGAAAAGCTCTTTTTTCAATACTGTTTCTGATAATTCTTTAATAATCTGAATCATGCAAATACCAGGCATTACAGGGTTATTTGGAAAATGCCCTTTAAAAACTGCATGAGCAGCATTTAAACTTATGTATGCAGTATAATTGGCAAAAGTCGTTTCCTGAACTTCTTTTACAGTATAAAAATTCTCAATTAACATATTATCTATAATATAGCGGTCTAAAATCTTCTACAAAGCTAACTAAAAAATATAAATTGTTTATTTGTACGCCATTTATATTATCTCAATCAATTTAAGAATAACGCATTATTAATCAACTCTTTTAATATACATCGGCAAACTATCTTAAAAATACAATCACTTTCATTAGGTTAATTTTATTGCATTTATCAAAACACTAAAAAATATAAAAACTGTAGATTGCAATTCCTTATTAAACAACAAAATAATCAGAAAATAGCTTAAGAAAGACAATCATATTGATACGCTAATTTAAAATCGCATACATACTCTTTTTCAATTCAGTAAAAAAAAGAAACCTAAACCGCTGTGAGACAGGTTTAGGCTTCAAAACAAAATGTAAACTAACATTTTTAAACTTCACAACATCCCTTTTTTTGAAAGAGACATCTCGGTAATATTTAATTTGGTTGGTAATACAATGTTCTTTAGTAATTATGTTTGATAAAACACAATTACCTCTATGAAATATTACAACTAACTGCACAATTCTCATACAAATCTCTTTACCATTAAAGCTACTTCGTAAGTATTTCGGAATAAAAATACAGCTTAATCTAAAACTGTGAAATTGAAATATTGGATACTTCTACAAAATAGATTAAAATACTTGAAATATGATAGTAATAATTTTTGCTTTACTCTAAAGAGAAGTTTCCTATCCTTAAAAATTATAGTACGTACCTAATTGAAACGAAATAGATCCTGTAGTTTTATTCTCTTGATTAGAGATACTAATATCACCTGATCCTATGATGCAACGACCTTCAATTCCCATATTAGAGCTTAGTTGAATACCTGCTCCAAAATTTACTGTTACCTCCATAATACCAGCCTTCTTATCTGAGGAATGTACAAGAACTGCCAATCCTGGTCCCAAATGAACATTATACCTATCGTACGTTAACTTACTAATTGCCGTGAAATCAACATAGCCAACGGTTAAATCTACTTTATGACTCTCCGATATCTGATTTTCTGTAACTCCTGCTATTTCAATATTTTTTGCCCCTCGTTTATTATATACTACTTCGGGTTGTAAGGTAAAGAACGTTCCGTATTTAATAGGCATCTGCAAACCGAAATAGAAACTCTGTTTACTGTCATTTTCCAATGTTGAAATCCTACTATTTAAGAAACCTCCTCTAAATCCTGTCTTTATATCTCTATTTGACTCCTGTGCACTTGCCTGTACGAACGGTAAGCATATGACTAATACCAATAAAATCTTTCTCATAGACTTTCTAAAATTTATAATATACTCCTAATTGAAAAACATTGTTTCTGATATTATCTCTATAATAATATGAATACACTATATCTTGCTCGCTCTTATATGAATTACTAAACTTATAAGCCGTTTTATTAATAGTTTTTAAACCATGTTTCCAACGTGCTTCTACACCAATTTTTTTAGTAATATCATAGCCTATTCCTAATACAAATAATACGTCGACATCATTATACTTTTCTTTATTTGTATTTAATAGAATACCTCCACCTCCGCCAATAACAAGATTAACATCCTTTAATTGAAACTTACTTAATATTTTAAAATCAACATAATCAACCTTAATATCTGTTTCATAAAATGGCTTTACAAGAGCATACATATCTCTATTATTTCGTTCCAACACATTCTTTGCACCTTGTCTGGAATAATCTACCTCAAATTGCACATGAAACATTGGAGTTGCCTTTATTGTAACGAGTCCCCCTACATAGAAATCGGTTATTGCATCTCCATGTGTATTGGTCAAATTAGCAATATTTGCTCCACCACGTACACCAATATATGATTTGGCATTCATATTACTTTGTGCAGAAATTTGAAGGACAAATAAGCAACTTAAAAAAATAGATAGATAAAGCTTCATTAAACTGATAGTTATAAAATTAGTTTTCTTTCAACAACTTATAATATTAAGTTAAAATTAACTAATTAAACAACAAGAAACAATAGCAATATACATTGGTATTCAAATATTTGACATCCAATTCTATTCATTCAAAACAATTCTCACAAGCTGATTGCATCTATTTGCATACCAATCAATGTCCTAATTTCCTCAAGAATAAGGCAAGAATACTTCAACAATTGTTCAGTAAAAAGCATCTCTTGTAGAGCAATCTTGGGGTATTGTTGAAGCATTCTTGAAGCATTTCGGTAAATCATGCGCTAATACTGGGTTTAAAGCACCTACAACAAAACACTCTCAAAACAATTAAAATACTGTAAAACAAAAACTTAACCAATAAAAAACTATTATATTTTGAAAAAAAAGTGAGTCATTTTTTCGTTATTTCTAAAAGAAAAAGACTTTGATACACTAAAAAAGAGGCTTCTTTACCCTTAAATACCCTAATGTGAAGTAGAAAAATAGCCTTGTAAATAAAAAAACAAGATGAAATTTATAAGAAAATCCTCTTGTGACATTTATGACAGAACAATTAAGGTAAATCCATATGGCAAGAATATGCTATCAGCCAAAAATGAAAAAGTGATTACAGCGTCTATTCTAAAACGCTGAATCACTTTTATAACTATAAAATATATACGGTTGTTGTGTTTAGAACTTGAAATAAGCTCCTACTTGAAAAGTTTGATTATACTGGTAATCTCCCGTTCCTCTATAAAAATCTCTACTATAACCTAATTCTGTTACTGGTATAGTTCCTTGTTTGAAACGTGCTTCAATTCCAAAGTTTTTAGTTATATCAATCCCCATTCCAATATTGAAAGTCAAATCTATATCATTATCGACAATAGATGCACTCTCTGTCAATACTGCTAATCCAGGACCAACTTGAATATTAAACTTTCCAAAAGTAAACTTGTTTATCACATCGATCCCTACATAATTCAGCTTCAAATCATCATAATTTCTGGCTCCTTTAAAACCAAAATCATAGGCAGGAACAAAGTTTTTAGATCCTTGACGAGAATAGTTAAACTCAGGTTGTAAGGTGTAAAATTTCGCAAATTTAATGGGTAGTTGAAGCCCTAAGTAAAAGTCTTTTTTACTATCTCCATTAGAGTTATTCAAATTAGAAATATTAAGTCCAGCTCTTAGTCCTGGAGCAACAGTGACTCTTTTTTTGTGTTCTTTTCTCTGTGCGAAAGCAGGAGAAATAGCTAAACAAGTTAAGCAAATAAGTAATGTTTTTTTCATATGAATTTTTTTTATAATTGGTAATAAATTCCTAATTGTAAATTGTAGTTTCTATTGGTATCATAACCTTTATTTGGGTCCCTTAATGGGGAGTCTTCAGGAAGGTAATTAACATCTGACAAACCTACTTTCCAGCGTGCTTCTACTCCAAATTTTCGAGTAATATTGTATCCTACACCTAAGTTTAAAAATAGGTCAGCGTTACTAATATTTGCTTCGCTACTATAGGTAAGTATGCTTAAACCATTACCCAGCAAAAAATAAAAATCCTTAACGATTAGTCTGTGAGTAGTTGTAATATCTATATAATCTAAGGTCAGTTGTCCTTTGTTTAATCTGTTCTCTCCGATAAGTACCTTATTAGCCCCTTGACGGCTATACGTTGCTTCGGGTTGTAAAACATAAAACTTAGTAATTCGCATAGGAGCTTGTACTCCTAAATAAATACTTGCCTTAGCAAAACCGGACATATTAGATACGTTAGATACATTAAGCCCTGTGCGAAACTCCCAGTTCATAAATCGTTCTTTTTCCTGTGCAAAAAGCTGCAGCGTACTCATATAAAACAGGGCAATAAGTAATACTTTTTTGGTCATAAATGCTCTTATTTACTACTCCTGTATTGGAGTAAGCTTAATTGTCATTGGAAAATTGTGATGTTCAATTGCTAATGTCCCTTTGCCATCTAAATTATAATTGTAATACACTTTTGCCTTCTTGCGAGAAGCATAAATTACTTGTGAAACACGTTGTTGTTGCTTGTTGTACACTACAACTGTACGATTACTTTTATATATCCCTTGATACACTATTTTGTCATCTATATCAGCCATTGTCTGCATGGCATAATTTGTTTCTGTCAAATAACTAAAGTCTTTAGCTAAAATATTTAGAATTAGCTTTCTGTCTAAATCAGTCATCACATAATTCACTTCGTGATGATCTTTATAAATAGAGAAATCAAACAGTGTATTTCCAAAATCAGAAGTAAGTACTACGCGATGAAGTGAATCATTGATGCGTTTAACAACCAACAAACCACTCAGTTCTCTTTTGAAAACAGTAATATTTGCTCGAAATAAATGTTCTTGACCTACGGTAGCAAAGTAAGTATTCTCAACTGTTGTATCCTTTATACGATAAGCTTCTTTAGGCAATTGCTCCACTTGAAAACTCTTGCACGAAAAAAGCAATAAAGCACAAAAACTAATTAGTAAAGCTCGCATCAGTCAATTTAATATTGGTTTTCTTATTCTTAAATACAATACGCGTATAATCATTAGATGGCTCAACTAATTTTACTTCTGAAACTGTACTTTGTCCTTCATCAAAATAAAGCTCTATTTGCGAGATATATTGTGTAATCTCTTTACTAAGTGGGATCAGTTTAGCAATACTGCGTTTGTTGTTTTTAAAATAGGAAATTTTAAACTCTTTATCATCAAACATATTTCCACTCACACTACCTGCAATAAGTGTATTTATTTTTGCAAACTTTTTATTGTTTCCTATGTCTATCTTATTCTTTTTCCCTTGATCGTTGATTGATATTTTGTTGTCCTTAAAAGCAATACTATAGGCAAAAGGAGAAGTATATTTCCACAATAATTTATTGGGTACTTGCATCAGCATCTCACCTTTTGATTCGATCTCTTTAGACATAAAACTCATATTCTTATACTGAGTAAAATCTGTAGAAAGACTCTGTATTTCTTTTGTTTTACTAATTATTTCACTTTTAAAAGCTTTAATTTCTGTTTGAGTCATATTGCGTTCTTGCGCAACAGAAAGTGTTGTAAATGCCATAAAAAGCACTATACTAAGCATCTTTTTCATAACTACTACTATTTAATAATTCGTTTATACTTACCATTTCATATCCTTGTTGTTTCAAATAATCCAACAAAAGTGCTAATACAGCAACTGTTTTATCTGTGGTATCGTGCAAAAGGATAATAGCACCAGGTTTTATTTTTTTCTTTATTCGTTCAAAAATACGTTCTTCTTCTGCAATAACAGTATCCAAAGAACGAATATTCCATCCAATAACTTTATAATGGGTTTGTTTTAATGCTTTTGAAATATTGGGGTTTGTAACTCCAAAAGGAGGTCGAAAATACAAAGGTTGTTTTCCTATAACCTTTTGGATTGCGCTATCAGCTAATTGTATTTCTTCTAATACTTCGGTTGCTGATAGAAAGCCCATCTTGTGTGTATGGGTATAAGTATGATTGCCTATACAATGTCCTTCTGAATGTATTTGTTGTAATAAATGAGGAAATTGCTCTACTTGTTTCCCAATGCAAAAAAAAGTGGCTTTGGCCTGATAGCTCTTAAGTAATGCTAATACATGGGGAGTAAATAGGGTAGGACCATCATCAAAAGTAATGGCAATACGTTTGTTTGTTTCGTTTTTAGAAGAGCTAATCGCTTGTACAAATATATTTTGTCTAATGTCAAAAGACCCCCAAGCTAATAGGCCTATCCAAACAAAAACACCTAAAATAAACCAACTCCAATGAATACCACAGTTGGCAAAAGCTACACCAACTACCAAGAAATACAACACCCCTAAACAGTTGATCAGCTTTAGTTTTACCATTTTTTCAAAAGAATTAGGCTGTGATCTTTACCATCAAATTGGTTATACAGTAACACATACGTTATTTGTTTTACTTCTCCAGAGCTAAACAAACGTTGCTCTTTCAACATCTCACTTGCGATTAATAAACCAAAAGCTGATGCTGTATGATATTCTCCTGTAAATTGTTTGTATGTTTCTATTGTACTGGCACTACATAATTGTTGTGCTTTCTCAAAATAATCACCATCGTTAGCCGTATCATTACTTCCTACAACCAAAACGTCAATCGCATCAATAGACACTTTATTTTGATTCAAAAATGATTGTATAAAAACCTCAACATGATCTATTGTATTACTTATTGTGGTATCTATTACTTCCGCATAAGTAGTAGCAGAAGCTTTTGTATCAAGCAACATAAAAGTTGCTCCTTCTCCATAATTTACCCCTTTTAAGCTTTTCTGAGTAGGTGTATTAATCTTTTGAGCTAATTCAAAGAAGTGCATTGTAATAGGAGCAATCTCATCAATTCCTCCAACTAAGGCATTACTCAATTCACCTGTTTGCATCTGTAAAACTGCGTCTAACAAAGCAGACTCAAAAGACGTATTTTGGTGCACATAAGTAAAGTTATATCCTTTACATTGCAATTGCAATGCTATTTGAGCACCTACAGTATTGTGTGTTGATTGTATAAATGAAGTAGGAGTAAGGTAACTCTCATTGTTATCCAACATGGTCTGTAAAAACTTTTCAGAATCTAACAAACATCCTAAACCTGTACCTGTAATAATAGCTTGTGGCACTTCTATAGCCGCTTCTTGCAAAGCTACATAAGAAGCGTAAATACCCATTTTTACACCTTTAGCCATTCTACGGATCATAGCTGCAGGTATTAAATCTTTATAGGAAGGTTGCTTAGCAAGATTTACACCTTGTTCTACCGCAACTAAATCACTTGTTTTAAACCCTTTGGCTTGTTCTTGAAAAGAAACTGAGCCAATTCCGTTGATAAATACTCTCATTGCTTACTTTTTAGAAAATACAACTGTTGAACAATTACCTCCAAATCCAAAAGAATTTGACAATACGGTATGTACTTCTTTTTTCAATAAAGTGGTTTGTGGAGTAATGTATAGTTCTTCCATAGGAGTGCTGAAATTAAGATTTGGAAAAACAACTCCTTCTCTCATTGCTAATATACTATATACTGCTTCAATCGCACCTGCTGCTGCAAGTGTATGTCCTGTATAAGGTTTTGTAGAACTAAATACAGGTACTTGATTTTCAAATACACGTTGAATCGCACGACCTTCAGATAAATCATTATTAGGTGTGGCAGTACCATGGGCATTGATATAATCAATGTCACTCGGTGAAAGATTAGCCATTTGTAATGCTATTTGCATTGCTAAAAATGCTCCTTCACCATTTTCTGAAGATGCTGTTTGATGGTAAGCATCATTTGCATTACCATATCCACTCACTATACCCAAAATGTCTTTTCCTTCTTCTAAAGCGTTAGACTCGCGTTCTAACACTAAATAGGCAGCTGCTTCTCCTAAGTTTAATCCTTTTCTATTATTATCAAATGGCGTATTATATCCATCTGTCAAAATCATTAAAGTATTAAATCCATTAATTGTAAACTTAGATAGGGCATCTGTTCCCCCAACAATAACACGATCTAACTTCCCTGCTTTCAACAAACGAGATCCCATCATTATAGCATTGGCTGCAGACGAACAAGCGGTACTAATGGTTGTTACAATTCCTTGCAATCCTAATAGTTCAGCTATTTTCTCTGTAGAATCACCTGCTCCTTGGCTATCAATATATTTTCTACTTGAAGCATCAGTTTCAAAAGAATGAAAATACTTTTCTGTATAATCCATTCCGCCCACCGAAGTAGAAGATATCAATCCTGTAGTACGAGCATTGATATCTTGTATTCCAGCTTGAGCTACAGCCTCACGTGCTGCATATGCTCCTAATAATGCTGTTCGTGTATAGTTATTATCACAATCCAAATTAAGAGAACTGATTAACTCATTGGTAGTTAATTTAACCTCTCCAACTTTAATCAATCCCTTGTGGATAGACTCAAATAAAGTAAGCTCACCTATTCCAGACTGACCTGAAATAAGAGCTTGATAGTTTTCTTCTACGGTGTTACCAATAGCAGAAACTATTCCCATACCTGTAATAACTATACGTTCTTGCATTAGTATTATTTTGTTCTATGTTCAGCAATATAAGCAGCCATTGTTTCAACAGATTGAAAAATGCTACGTCCTTCTTTAGGGTCGCTTAATTTAATTCCATAGTCTTTATCCATCAATACAATAAGCTCTAAAGCATCGATTGAATCTAATCCTAATCCATCGCCAAAAAGAGCATCATTATCTTGAATATCTGCTACCTCAATATCTTCTAAATTAAGTACTTCAATGATTTTTCCTTTTAATTCAATTTTTAAATCTTCCATTACTTCGTGTATAAATCTTTTATATTATGTTTTGTATGTTCAATTTTATCTTCTGTATATGCTTCAACTATATAAGCAAACAATTGATATGTTCCTTCTATATATTCCACCCAGGCGCACATTACTTTCTTGGCTCTTTTAGTATTCAAAAGATAAGTCGCTTGTTCAAACATTAAGTCAATATCAAATCTTGGAGAAACAAAGAACACCTGCTCTGATTGCAACTTGTGTTTAATACTTACTTCTGCCATACAGATATTCGCTAAAGTATAAACAAACACAGCTGGACTTGGATAAAAACTATCTTCCTGTTTAATACTATTGCTGTGCTTACTATCCGTATCTAAACTAGAACTTGCATTGCTAAACAATAAGGCAATATCTTGAGTAGGTTTATCACATTCTTCTTTTTCCAGTAAACACTCTGCACCTATAATCGCCAATTTACTCAAAGCATCCATTTTGAAAAACTTAGGATAGTCTATTGCATTACTTTTGTAATATGCTTTTGCAAAAGCTGTAAATTTTCCTTTTTCTGCTTCAAATACAACAGCATTATTACAACGAACTACCTCATCTGCTATTGTACACCATTGGGCAATACTATATTTCTGCTCTTTCATATGCGTTCTTTTCGTTTAGCAATCAACAAAGCTGTATTTGACCCACCAAATCCTGATGCTGTTTTAAGAGCAATCGTAATTGGTTGTTGCTTGCTTGCTGTTATTATATTTAAAGGTTGAGATACTCCTAAATTTTCAAAACCTTTTGATACAATCAATGTATTATGCAACATACTTTCCATGACCATCACTTGTTCTAACAAACCAGCAGCCCCTAAAGTATGTCCAAAATATCCTTTTAAACTATGCGTTGGTACAGTTGCTAACCCACAACGATTAAAAGCAATCGACTCCATCTCGTCATTATAATTAGTTGCTGTTCCATGAGCAGAAACTAAATCAATTTGATCTGTTGTAATATTAGCTTCTTTCATAGCATTCTGAATACTCAAATACAAGCCTTCTCCTGTACGTGAAGGACCTGATATATGGTTTGCATCTGCAATTGCAGCTTCCCCTATAATTTCAAAATGAGTATCCTGATCTACTGTTGTAGTCAATAACACACCTGCTGCAGCTTCCCCTAAAGTCACTCCTAAACGCGCACTATCAAAAGGTTTACAAGGTTCTGGACTCATCGCTTGAAAGCTATTGAATCCTGATACAACAAATGAAGTCAATTCGTCTCCTGCAATTACATAAGCCGATTGACATTGCTCCATCTGCATCATTCGTTTTGCAACAGATACTGCCAAGATCCCAGATACACATGCATTACAAACAATAATTGGTTTTGTAGTAAAACCAAATAAATCTGCTATGCGTTGTATCATCGCATTTAGATCTGCCTCTGATACTCCTGAATGTTCTAATGCAGCTATATTCCCTTTCGTAGAAGCTAATACCAATATATCGTTTGCTGTCGGCTTTTGTTTAGCAACCAATGGAGCCAAAACAATACTCAGCATCTTCTCTAATCGAGTAAATAATACAGTGTAACCTAATTTATTCCATGCTTGTTCAATTACCTCATCCGCAATCTGACCAGCATATATATCTTCTATAAAGCCTAATCGCTCTACTTTCTTTATTCCTGATTTGCCTTCTTGTATGGCTTGCCAAGTTTGTTCTTTTGTTTCTCCCAAACTACTCAAACAAGTAGAGGCTTTTACATATATCCTTTTCATCTTATATCAAACCTACTTTTTTCTTCCACTCTTCATAAAAAGCAGGTAATTGCAAAGACAAATTACCCTCTTTATCTAAAAATACTTGTACTGTTTCTCCTGTACATACTAATTCGTCCTTTTGATTAAATATCTTAAAACGAAAAATAATCTTTGCTGCTGATGTATTGATGTAAGCTGTTTCTACTCGTAATACATCTCCATATTTCACAGTCAATTTATGCGAGCAATTTGACGACACAATAGGTGTTACATATCCATTGTCCAAAGCATCTAAATACGATATTCCATAATGTCTTCCAAATGCTTCTCTACCATCTTCAAAATAGGTTAGATAGTTGCCATGCCACACTATTCCCAATGCATCTGTTTCATTAAAACGTACCCTTACCTCCTTTGAAATAGAAAGGTTGGAAACCTCGTTATAAATATCTTTTCTTCTTATCATAAAGCAGTGCAATTGTAAGTATTAATAGTGAAAACAAAAGTAGCAAAATAATATCATATCGCATTTGCCAAAGACCTCCATCCCTTAATAGTGTAGTATAATAGCCTTCTAAAGCCCAATTCATAGGAGAAGCTTTTGCTACATACTGCATTACTTGAGGCATGGCAAAAGTAGGTACCCAAATACCGCTTACTGCTGCTAATATAACTACAAAAGTAGCTCCAAAAGGAGAAGACTGCTCTTGTGTTTTTGCTACAGTGCCCAACAAGACTCCTAATGATACAGCAGCCAAACCAGCGAATAGTGTAATAATAGTCAGTCCAACAAGTTTACCCTCAAAATCAAATGAAGCTAACCCGATAGTTGGAAATACAAACTTTCCTACCAATAGAATTAGATAAAACTGTAAGAGACATATAACTAAGTAAGTAATCACTTTTCCTCCCAACAAAATCAATGGAGAAGTAGGCATGGTATATAACCTAACATTTGTTCCTTGGTTCTTTTCTTTTACAATATTCATGGCCAAAGGAACAATAATAAAGAAGATTGCAAATAAACTCCATGCAGGTATATTATGTTGCACTGCATTAGGAATTACATTCGTATTTTCTTCTTTTGGCGCTATCTCTTTGAATTGAATTAAGCTTTGCTGTTCAAATAATTGTTGAGGTTGCGAATCTTCACTCAACTGTGATGCAAAAGCTTTGTAAATCGTCTTATTTTCTATTTTAGCTACTATTTTATCTATAGCCCCTTTCATCCCTTCTTTAAAAGAAGTTTGTAAGGCTGGATCAAAATATAATTTCACTTCTTGAGGCACAAATGCAGTATTTTCTTTCAGCGTATCACCATCTACAAAGTGAGCCAATACACGTTCTACATTACTATTAATACGTTGATCTAAATTAGAGCTTAATTCTGCAGGTATAACAATCGCCAACTGATACTTTCCTGTTCGAACAGCTTCTTTTGCAGTCTGTTCTGTAATTGTCTTTTGGTCTAATTGACTGACAAACTCAAATGCTCCAGATTGTTTTACCTCCTCCATCAATCGATTTGAAATCTCTCCTTTGTCTAAATCGACCAAGAGGATCTCCATCTTTTGATTGGTTATATTTTCATACGTATTATTCTGAATCAAAGTAACAGTGATAACTAAGAATACAGGCATAACAAATAGAATTGCCAAGCCTCCAAAGTCTCTTACAAGAAGTAAGAACTCTTTTTGTATAGTCATCCAAAGTTTATACATCATCGCGTAAATTAGTTCCTGTCAATGCTAAAAAAGCTTGTTCTAATGTTGCTGTTTTAGTTTGCTCTATTAATTCTTTACTTGTACCCAAGGCAAATAGACTGCCTTTATCTATAATAGCTATTTGTGTACATAGCTCTTCAACCTCTGCCAAGTGATGTGAGGTATACAAAATAGTAGTTCCTCCTTGATGCAATTGTTTTAAAAAATCTACAATAACCAATCTTGATTGTAAATCAACACCTACTGTAGGTTCATCTAAAAACAATACTTCAGGTTCATGTAAGATGCCAGCTATTAGATTAACTCTTCTTTTCATTCCCCCTGAGTAAGTATCTATGCGTTTGTGCTTAAAAGCTTCTAAACCCAAATAATCTAAATAGTAATTTACCTTTTGTTTTAAATCTTGCTTTTTTAACCCATACATACTACCCAAAAAACATAAGTTTTCAAATGCTGTAAGAGAAGGATACAAAGCATATTCTTGTGGTACAACACCTATACACTGCTTAATTTGCTTTTGTTGCATGCGATAGGTCATTCCGCGTATTTCTAACTTTCCTGAAGTAGGTTGTATCAAACCACACAACATAGATATTAAAGTTGTTTTCCCAGCACCATTAGGTCCTAAGAAACCAAAAAAAGTACCTTTAGGTATTTCAAGTGTTAAGTCTTTTATGGAAAAGAACTCACTACCTTCATACTGTTTGTACAAACCTTCAATAGCTATGATATTCTCTTGCATTAGATTGCCTTTTTTAATTTTTTAAAGAATTGTTCTTCGCGATCTGCCAAAGTCAATAACTCCTTAGATAATGCGATATATACATCCTCTCCATTCTTTCGCTTCTTATATACCCTTGCTGCATTTACGGCAAAATCTCTCCAACTATCACCTATTTCAGTCATCTCTTTAGATAATGTAATCAACTGAGAATTGCCTATTTTTTCTCCAGCTTCTTGTAAAAAAGCAGCATATATAAATCTAAATCCTCCACCGCCTGTACCTATTTCTTCTTGCATTCGCACCATTTGTGCCAAGTAATGATTGGCTTTAGGTACTCCCACTTTTTTAGGCCATTTTACAATAGCACGTGCTACCATACGCATTCCTTTTACCCCAACAATAGGAACAGGAGCCAACATATCATTACACGTTTTCTTTATTGCTTTTGTAATCGCTTTATTCCAATCAATCGCAGTAGGCAATTGAATAGGATAGTAAATCTGTCCTTTAGGAGCAAAAGCCCCTTGTGCAAATCGCACTTTCTCTAATTCGGCAGTTGTCATTTGCGTAGTGCTTTCCATAACTGGATCACTTACCAAGTACTTTTCATCTTCTTTACCATACACTACTAAATTGTGTGCATTAAAGTGAAAGCGATATTCTTCTGGAAAATAGGGTAAATGAAATACTCCTACTTGCAATCCACAGGGAATTCCTTCTGCCAACTTTTGTTCTAAAACAGCTTGTGCCTTAGCTTTATCTGAAAACTTAATGCGTTTTATTTTCATTCCTAATCGCTTTGCTAAACGATTAAAAATAAGTCCTGGCAAAGGACGATAACTAATCGCAGGTGCATGATTTACCTTTATAAATGGCAAATACACATAAAACAATCCTGAGCCCAAACCAAATGCCATTGGTTCACTCATTTGTATTCCTTGATTAATTAATAAATTCGACGCTACACCATTTTCACAATGTGCTGATTGATGATGTGTAAAGTTTACGATCATACTATTATTTCCCTTTAAATGCTTTTAATTCCTCTACAGAAATATTAAAAGCACTTGCATATCTTTCTAATATTTTATTATTCAATGTATTGAAAACAGCTGGTTTAAAATGTCTTTTCACTCTCCATTTCCACATGGATACATAAGCGCATAACGTTTGAATATCCATCCTATTTACTTCCATAAAATAAACAATAGGACTGCTATTTCCTTCAGCTACTTGCTTTTTTGCGTCATCTATACGCTCTTGTATTTGTGCCAAAGTTGCCTCTTGCACAATTGTTTTTGTTTCCCACCCCGAACTAAGTGCAGTTACATATTTTCCTTCGTCATTAACCGCATAACAAAGTTCTTTAATTTCATTCTCTTTTAAACTACTCTTATCTTGAGGTACATCAGATTCTTTCATAAGTTACTGTTTCTGTAAAAATAGATTAATCTCTGCCTGTAATAAATGTTCCGAACCTACAGTTGTTTCTACTTCAATCACACAGATGACTGTTTCGTCGCCTACAATCTTTGATACCAAAGTACCCTTAGTGATTAATTTTTCTCCTACAAGGGGCAATCGATGGATAGTTACTTTTTTCATTGAGCTAATAAATCCCAACACTGTAATATTTTCTATCTCTTTGTGATTTTCATCAAAAAAGAAGGATTGTCCTACTATAGCAGAGCACGTTTGCGCAGCATTCTCTATCAATGCAACTTCTTGTAGCTTTCCATTCGAAACAAACAAATTGTCTGATGTAACAACAAAACTTGTTGAAACAAAATCATTGGTAATCTCCAAAATAATATCCACCATCAACATAGGTTTGCGATGAGGTAAATAATTCTGAATAGCTATAGCCTTTGGATTACTCATGTTTTTAGTCTTTAGCTAATACTGTTTTCATTGAACCTATTGCAATTGTTTCACCTTTACAATAAGTAGTAAACTCTACCAATGTAACACCCATAAACTCTTGCAAAATGCTTACTTTAGTATAAATACAGTCACCCACTTTTGGCAATCTTAAAATATCCATCTTTTTAATTGAACCAATATATCCAACAGGTGCAGGTTGTTGACGCAAATAAAACTGATACCCCGTATGCAATGCCACAGATTGTGCACAATGCTCTATCAATCCTACTTCTTTCATTTGCCCATTTTTCACACACAAATTATTTGGTGCAATAGTTAATCCTGCTGTAATAGAAGTCTCTGTATATTCATACAACGCGTCTACCATTACAATAGGTTCTCGTTGAGGTATTAATTCCTTTACTAAAGCTTTGTCTATTAATTCAACTAATTCCATTTTTAAACAACTTTTAAGTATGCATATGCATATGAAAAACGACCACTTTCTGGCACAGATAACATAATGCGATCACCAGATTTTAGTTGTCCAGAATTCATTAATTCTTCTAACATCAAATAAATTGATGCAGAACCTACGTTACCAACGTGTTTTAAATTCATAAACCACTTATCTCTTGTAATTTCTAAACCTGCTTCTGCAAATTTATCATACAATCCATCTACAAAGTAGTGAGAAGAAACATGAGGTAAAAAGTAATCTATATCATTTGGAGTAATCTTGTATTTCTCCATTGCTTTCTTCATGCTATCAACTCCTCTTTCTAAGATGTTTTCATTTAATACTTTTACATCTTGTTTTAGAGAAAATACTGATTCTGTCAACCAATCACTTGTTTCATAATCACTCCACGGCTTGATAGATCCATCCTCCAATTTATCTCCACCGGCATACATACAAGCCTCTAATTCATAAGCATAAGAATAGGCATCCATCCAACACACTTCTAAAGAAACGGTATTTCTTGGTTTATCTTCTAACAATAAAGCTCCTGCGCCATCAGACAACATCCAACGCAAAAAGTCTTTTTTAAATGCTATTATTGGTGTTTGTTCCAATTCTTTTAGGTTATCCACTTCTGCCTCAAAACGGTCAGCACGCATCCAAGACGATACACGCTCAGACCCTGTACATACAGCATTACTTGAATTTCCAGACTTCACAGACATATAACCAAACTTCAACGCATTCATACCAGAACAACATACTCCTGAAGATGAATTCAACTCTACTGAGCGAGTTTTCATCAAGCCATGTACCATAGCAGCATGTGAGGGCAATAACAAATCTGGCGTAGAAGTCCCACATGATAACACTTCAACATCACTTAAAACAAACTGTTCGTCACACAATGCTTTTACGGCATAATACGTAAGTTCTGTATTATTGTGTGTTACGTTACCTTCGTTATCAATTGCATAATATCGCTTTTCAATACCATTGTTTCGCAACACTATACGTCTTGCCTTAGATGCTTTATCATCTATCATTCCCAATTTTGCTTCCATTTCATCATTTAAAACGGGATCATTAGGTAAATACTTGGCAATTTTTGTTATATATACTTTATTCATAATTTCAAGTCTATTCCTTCAAAATACTTTTTATCGCGTTTGATACTTTTGCACAACACAGGAAGTAGTAGAAGGTGGAACATATGTACAATTGGCGATATTAGCCATATTGCAATAAATAAATAATAGTTAAATACTTTAAGTAAGGCCTTTCTATTTTTACTGTTATAAATCAAAGCAGACCAAACTTTAAACATCTTATTTGCTTTCTTGTCCATGGAAACTAAAAAATGACGTATTTCTACAGCTCCATTTTCAACTAATTCTTTTTGCATTCCAGTATAGCTATCTTTTAAAAGATAGGGTTTTAAAATAGCTCCAAATCGATTACTCGCCTCTATCTCTTCTGGTGAAATACCTGGTTTAGGCAAAAAGCCCCATACTTTGCGTTGCTGTCCACTAAACATCCAATCTACAATGGTAATTACACTTACCAAATTTACATTTCTATCAACCAAAGCAATATTACCTACCAAGGTTGCTTGTATGTCACGCAAAAGCACCTTTATTTTTTCTTGTGCTAATACCCACATATTTCTACTACCACTCACTGTTACAACAGGAGTATTACTAAAAAGAGTTTGGGCATAAGTACTCTTCAAAAAAGAATTGATAGGAATAGAAGGGGATAGGTACCACACTTGGTAACCCAAAATAATTAAATCGTACGTTGTATTAAGTATTTCTGAAGGTGGAGCAGTAACAGGTTGAGGTATCTGTTTAAAAGATTCCGGAAACACATTGAAGAATGCCTCTTTTTCCCAAGGAAAAGCATAAGTGTGCTCTAACTTTATTTCACAATAAGTTACCTCAATATTATCTGATTGCCGCAAAGGCTCTGTCAATCGATTCAACACCTTTTGCAATTGCCCCGATTGCGAATAATAAAGTACTAATACTTTTTTCATTTCTATTACTAACTATCTTTCCCCCAAAAATCATAATAGTTAAACCACTGCAAAGGATATTTCTTTACAATCTGTGTTACACTATCACAATACGATTTTAAAAGATGCTGAGCATCTCTGTGTTTTACCTCTGCACGTCGGGTATACAAATGGTAATGCAAATTTTTTTCCTTCATTACATAAACATAAGCAACAGGTACTTTCATACGCGATGCAATGCTAAATGGTCCAGCTGGAAAAGTTGCTTCTTCTCCCAAAAACTCTTCTATGAGTACTTTGGTTCCCGGAAAATAACGATCACCTGTAAAACAGATAATTTCATTGTTTGTCAAACAATTATTTATTTCAAAAATATGAGACATATCGTCTTGTACAATAATAAACTTCAAGTTTGTTTTTGTTGATATACTCTCAAAATATTCTTTTATAAACGAATGCTCTCTATCTGTTGTAACAAGATTAATCTGACACTCAAAATCTATATCTGCAAAAAAATATTCTGCAACCTCAAAGTTTCCCACATGGGCACTTATCAATATAGCTCCTCTTTTTTCTGCCAACAACTGTTTCAAGATGTCAATTCCATCAAACTCATAGGTAAATCTATTGCGCAAACCTACTGATATTGCTGTTTTATCTATAAGTATTTGTCCAAAACGGAAATAACTCATATACATCATTCGAATTGTTTTTCCCTTCGAAAAACCATGTCTGTGATGTAGATAATAATACAGCGATTTATTTGAAGACCATGCTGTTACAAAATAATAAAAAGCTACGAATACCAAAATACTATACGCAATCTTGATACCGAGCTTTTCTATACAAAAAACAAATATTTTATAACCTAAGAGCGTACCCTTAGATTTTCCTTGCCATTGCGTCATTTCATTTATTTTGCTTCAATCTTTTGCTCGATTAGCGTATAAAAGTCCTGAAACGTTACAATATTAGTAAAATCCGCTTCTACCAATTTTACACCAAAATTTGATTCGATTAGCACCACCAAATCTACATAGTCTAAACTATCTAAATCAAGGCTTTCTTTCAAGTTATTTTCGTTAGCAATAACATCTTCATCTACCTCAAACTCCTCAATTAAAATCTGATTAATCTTTTCTAAAATCTCTTCGTGGTTCATTCTTATTTATATTTTTTAACTACTAATGCTGAATTTGTTCCCCCAAATCCAAAAGAATTGGACAAATATATATCAAATTTTTTATCTAAAGTTTGGTTAACGATATTTAATCGAGCTGAATCTTCGTCAGGATTTTCAAAATTTAGGTTCGGAGCAATAAAGTCGTTATTCATCATTAGTGTAGAATATACAATTTCAGAAGCTCCAGCCATCCAACATTCATGTCCTGTTAACGATTTGGTTGAGCTCACAAAAGGCATATTATCTTTAAACACTTCATAGATTGCTTTTGCTTCATTAGCATCGCCCAATGGAGTAGAAGTTGCATGTGCGTTTACATAGCCTATCTCATCTATTGCAACCCCTGCACATTCAATTGCTCTACGCATAGCTAAAGCTGGTCCTTCTACATTAGGAGTAGAAATATGACCTCCATTAGATGAAAAACTATACCCCATTACTTCAGCAATTATTGTAGCTCCGCGATTCATAGCTGATTCATAACTTTCCAAAATTACTGTTGCACCTCCACCACTTGGTACCAATCCATTTCTACTACTGTCAAATGGTCGTGAAGCTTTGTCTGGAGATACGCTTTCTTCTGCAAATACACCCAATCCATCAAAACTTGCCATAGCATAAGGATTAATCTCTTGTGCTCCACCACAGATTACCACATCTTGTAAGCCATTTTTAATCATTAAATAACCAAGACCAATAGCGTGTGATCCACTTGCACAAGCAGCACTAATTGTCATATTAATTCCTCTCAACTTAAAAATCGTTGAAAGATTCATTGTTACTGTAGAATTCATAGATTTGAATATCGCCCCAGAACCTATTAACGAAGTATCTCTCTTTTCTCTAAAGATATCTGTTGCTTCTATCACTGCGCGCGATACACTATCATTCCCATACAAAATTCCAACCTCTCTCTGTTCCAAAAAGGCATCACTCATACCAGCATTCTTTAATGCCTCTACAGTTGCTACATAAGCATATTCTGTTTCTTCGCCAATAGAAACGCGTTGTCTACGGCTAAGTGCACTTTTTAAATCTGGACGGGGTACCATTCCTGTAAAAGCAGAACGGAATCCCTTTTCATGACGCTCTTGATCATATATAATTCCAGACTTTCCTGTATATAACGAATGCTTTACTTCTTCTAAGTTTAAACCTAAACACGAGTAAGCACCCATTCCTGTAATTACAACTCTATTATTCATACCTTACGAATAAATACCTCCATTAATATTAATCACCTCTCCTGTAATATATCCTGCTTTTTCAGAAGCTAAAAACCCTACTAAATCTGCAACTTCTTCTGCTTTTCCAAAACGATTGGCTGGAATCATCTTCACCAATTCTTTTTGATCTAAATCAGCAGTCATATCTGTTTCAATAAACCCTGGAGCTACAGCGTTTACTGTAATATTTCTTTTTGCTACTTCTTGTGCCAAGGCTTTTGTAGCACCTATTACTCCTGCTTTTGCTGCAGAGTAATTCACTTGTCCTGCTGTTCCTTTCACTCCTGATACAGATACCATATTAATAATACGACCATAGCGGTTGCGCAACATTTTTTGCATAAAGAATTGCGTAACATTATAAAAACCATTCAAGCTTGTTTCTATTACTTTATTCCAATCATCCATTTGCATCCACATAAACAAACCATCTCGAGCAATTCCAGCATTATTTACAATCACTTCTACTACTGCAGTAGGATTAGCCTCTACCCATTGCGTCAAAACACTTGTTACTTCTTCATTTTTACTTATATCAAAAGCAATAATTTCTCCAGTAGCCCCAAGCTTTTCTACTTCAGCTAAAGTTTCTAATGCCTTTTCTTTATTAGACTGATAATTAATTAGAATATGATACTTCTTCTCTTCTGCCAAGCGCAAACATATTGCCTTACCTATTCCACGTGAACCTCCTGTAACTATTGCTGTTTTCATATTCTATTGTATTTGCTAAGTAATTCTTTTTATTATTTTTTGTTTGAGCTAAAGTACTCCTTCATTTATTTACTAAACAGTTCAATGTTATCATACCATCTGTTGCCCAACGCATTTCCTTTTGCATCTATAAAGCCCCATTTATTATCCTTTTTTACACGAGCTAATCCGTCGATAAAACCTACATTCTGTTTTCTACCCTCGTTATTTACAATTGTAATATCGTAGTTAAAAGACAATACCATTTCTCCTTTTCGATTAATAAAACCCCATTTGTCAATCTTTGCAGCTGCTAAACCACTATCATCAAACGGAAAAGCATCTTCGTACATAAAGTCAATTACTACTTGCTGTCTTTCATTCATAAATCCCCATACTTTATCTTTCTTAACCGCCATTAATTCACTTCCATTTACATGTACATTCTGATACTTAAACGGTAGTACTTCTTGTCCTTTGCTATTGACAACTCCTACATAATGACCGCTCTTTACTATAATTTGCTTGCTATTATTAAAAGCTACAATTTGTGTTACATGGGGCAATTGAATTACTTCTCCGTTATTAATCAGCACAAAGTAGTTATCTTTTTTAGCCCAAGTAACTCCATCTATATAAGAACCTATTTCGTTGTATATAGCTTCTACCACCAGCTTTCCATTGGTATCAATTATTCCCCATAGCTTTCCATCTCTTACTTTGCTATATCCGTTTTCAAACTGTCTTACGGCATTAAACATAGGTTTCATTACAACTTCACCTTCTTTGTTTATCAAGCCGTAAAAACCATCAGTTCTATAAAAAGCCACATTATTTACAAAGTCAAAAGCTTTAGCATAGGCATATATTTGCTCTTGTTTTTTGCCAGTTTGATCTATAAAATACCACTCTTTTTTTGTTTTTACAGCAGCCATTCCAGAACTAAAGCTCCTTGCCTCGTCAAACATAGGTTGTACAACCCATTTGCCTTGGGCATTTATATAGCCAAATTTATTGCCTTCTTTAACAACTGCAAGTCCTTCAGCAAAACTATGTGCATTTATAAATTTAGGTTCTATTTGATAGTTTCCATCTTTAGAAATGTATCCTGTTATATTTCTCATTTTTACCACAGCCAACTCCTGACCATAGCTAAAAACAGTCAATAAAAAGCAACAAATGCCACTACTAAATGCTTTCATATGCTCTTATTTCTTCAAATATTCTTTTACCTTTTGCAAGTAAGGATACATTACCACATCTTCTGAAAACGTTGGTAATATAGCTCTTACCTCTTTATACCAAGTCAATGTAGGCATTGATACTTTATCTTTACAGTCTAATGCATCTATAGCTTGGGCAATTGTAATCATCTCTATAGCTAATACTTCAAAGCTATTTTCGATCACTTTATCACACAGTACAGCAGCATTAGTTCCCATACTTACGATATCCTGATTATCATTGTTGTTTGGTATACTGTGTACATACATAGAAGTAGACAATGTCTGACACTCTGCTGTAGTAGAAGTAGCTGTAAATTGTACTCCTTGCATTCCATAATTAAACCCTAATTTACCTAAATTAACAAACGGAGGTAATAGTTCATTTATTTTTGCATTTAGCAAGTAATTTAATTGACGCTCTGCCAACATTGTTAATCTCGTAATCACTAATTTCAACTTATCCATTTCTAACGAAATATAATCTCCGTGGAAGTTCCCCCCGTGATACACTTGTTTTGTTTCCATATCAACAATTGGATTATCATTAGCAGAGTTGATTTCGTTCTCCAACACTTTTTTCACTGTTTGAATTGTATCGTAAACAGGTCCCAAAATTTGAGGTACACAACGAATAGAATAGTACTCTTGTACTTTATCTTTAAAAACACTTTCTTGATTTGTGCCTGAATACAAGTGTTCTTCTCTTTTTCTAACCAACTGACTTGTCGTTAAATTATCGCGCATTTGCTTAGCAATGTATTGCTGTCCTTCATGCAATTTTGCTTGATTTAACTCTACAGAATAATGATCGTCATATGCACTTACTATTTCATTAATTGCACAAGACATTTGTACAGACCAATCCAATAATTTAGTAGCATTACTCCAATTTAGAATACCTATACCAGTCATTACTGAGGTTCCATTCATTAACGACAATCCTTCTCTAATTCTGATTTCTATTGGTTGCAATCCTTCTAATTCGAATACTTCTTTAGTAGCTCTACGTTCTCCCTTATAGAATACTTCTCCTTCTCCAATAAGTACCAACGCTAAATGGGCTAACTGAACTAAATCACCACTTGCTCCAACACTACCATGCGCAAAAATTAATGGCGTAATATGACAATCCAACAATTCTTTCATCAATTGAATCACAGTCAAATTAATACCACTATACCCTAAAGAAAGTGTATTTAGACGTGCTAAGATTGCAGCACGTACTTGTTCTACTGATAATGGATTACCAATACCTGAAGCATGACTACGAATTAAATTGTATTGCAATTGAATACATTCATCTTCTTGAATTCTATATTGTGCCATTGGACCAAATCCAGTATTGACACCATAAATCACCTTGTTTTTAGAAAATTCAAGCAAAAAAGCAAAGCTATCTTCAACTCTGTTAACTAATTCATTTGACAATATGATGTTTTCATTATCATACAAAATAGTCATAAAATTTTCTAACGTCAAGAAGTCTTTTAAAGTATTCATTATAAGAGTGTTATTTTTTTTTAATATTATGTTTCAATTATTGATTAATGTCAATAACTTTGATGTTCAGAATTTTAAAGCAAATTTAATACTAATAACAAAATAACAACTATAAAATGTTAAATGAAAATGTAGATGTTTTAGTCATCGGAGCTGGTCCATCTGGTAGTGTAGCTGCAAGTTATCTACATAAGATGGGAATAAATGTAAAAGTAGTAGAGAAAACCAAGTTTCCTCGAATTGTTGTTGGTGAGAGTTTAATCCCTCGAGTAATGGATCATTTTGCAGAGGCGGATTTATTTCCAGCCCTGGATACCATGGGTTTTCAGAAAAAACCAGGAGCACGTTTTATTAGAGGAAATGAAATTTGTATTTTCGATTTTAGCGATAAATTTTCTGAAGGTTGGGACTGGACTTGGCAAATTCCTCGTGCAGATTTTGACTTGGCCATTGCCAACGAAATGCTAAAAAAAGGAATTGATTTAGAATTTGAATCAGAAGTAACAGCAATTGAATTTAACGGTAGTGACTCTATCACAACTGTAATTGATAAAAATAAACAAGAAAAAAAGATACATGCCAAATTCTTAATTGATGCCAGTGGATATGGTCGTGTGTTACCAAGAATTCTAAAGCTTGATGCAGCTTCTAAATTAAGCCCGCATTCAGCTATTTTTAGCCATATAAAAGACGTTAGAAGACCTGAAGGTGTGGAAGGAACGCAAATCTCATTTGACATCTTAGAAACGAAAGTGTGGCTGTGGGTTATTCCTTTTTCAAATGGAAATACCAGCGTTGGGATTGTAGGCCCTACTGATTTTATTGAATCATTATCTACAAACCAATCGACAAAAGAAGCTTTAGAAAAAGCAATTACACTTTCTGATTTTTACGTTCAACGCTTTGGAGATTTACCTTTTGAGTTTGAACCTATCAAACTTTCAAATTACTCTATAAGTGTACAAAAAATGTTTGGAGAAGGCTATGTATTAACGGGAAACAGTACAGAGTTTTTAGATCCAGTATTTTCATCAGGAGTATGTTTTGCTACCGAATCAGGAATGTTGGCTGCCAAATTAGCTATTAAACAAATAGAAGGCGAACACATCGATTGGCAAACAGCATATAGCGATCATATGAATAGAGGAATAGATGTATTTACAACCTATATACAGGAGTGGTACACGGGAAATCTACAAGAATTATTCTTCCATCAGCCAGAAAATCCAGATGTAAAACGCAAGATTTGTTCTGTGCTGGCAGGTTATGTTTGGGACGAAGAAAACCCATTTGTAAAAAAACACGACAAGGTAATAAAGAACATGGCTCACCTAATAAAAATGGAAAAAGAAAGCCAAAACAAATAGTAATAAACTGAGAGGTAATCTTTATGGATTACCTCTTTTTTTGTGTTTTATTGTACCCTTTTCTCCTCTTTACTTTATCATAAAAAACACTTCCCTGCAAATGAAAACATCTCTTCTTATTTTGCGGACAACTTCTCTATTCGCATTGTTTTTCTATTCTACAAATCCACTCTTAAAGCGGTAGTACTTCTCACTCTTGTACTCTTTATATTAGGTCATTTGTTAACTATTTAAGTGCTTATCGAAGCCCACTTCTACTTATTTATTCAAATTCATTTCAATCCAATTACAAATACTGTGATTGGATGTTGTTCGCTTTGTGATAGGAAGGTGATTGGCTCTTTTTCCGAAGAATTATGCCGATCATCTGCCGACCACATGCCGATCACATGCCGACCACCCACTTTTTGATCAAAAAAGAAATAGCTACAAATTCCTTCAAACCCATACACTAAATAACCTAAAATAGGTACCTAAATAGAGTAGTAGTTCCCTATTATATAACCAAGATATATTAAGAGGAAAAACAATTTTACAAAGCATTAAATGGGTATAAAAAGGGTTATTGAGCTTGGCTATTTTAAAACATTAAATCATTCTTTTTAAAAATGAAATGAATAGAATAACGCGGGAAATTTGATTTGCTAAAAATGAAAAATGTAGATAAAATACTGAATAAAAAAAGACGTAAAATATAATTAAAACCAGCTAAAAAAGCTCCTCCAATAGTAAGGTTAAAAGATGATATTTCGCACGAAATATCATCGGATAAAAAGCGTTTTTTTGATGCTAAAATTTACATCAAAAAGTAAAAAAATCTTACTTCGAATTACAAAAAATAATATCCCATTTTTCTTCTAATTTCGTATAAAATTTCACCAAAATATACTTGAAAAAGAGGTCTGTTTTTAATAGAATTTGGGTACTAAATTACATCGTAAAAAGACCAATTTAAGTAAGAAAAACGGAGTCCTAAAACGCAATTTTACTATAGAATGGTACACTATTTTTATCACTTCAAAAGGGAATAGTAGTTGATGAAAACGGAATAAATTAAACAAATGATGAAAAATTTGCAGAGTATTAAAAAAACTTAATTACCTATAAATCAATAGATTAATTTAAAAAATAGCGTTGTTAATAACAAAAGTTAAATAATTGATTTACAACAAAATGAGAATTAACATTTTCTGTTGATAACTGAAAAAAGAAAAAAACAACTAAATTTTGTTTATGTCAATAAAAAATCAATACAGCATAAGACATCACTTTTGCAAATAAATTTCTTAAAAACTATTGCACCTCCTGTCAACCAAAAAGTATCACTTATCAACAGAAAATAGAGTCAAAACTTATTCAGATTTTGTTGTTAATAACGAAAAAAGCGCTGTGAATAAAATTTATAACCTAATTATTTTTCAATAGATTAAAAAATTTCTTCCTGTTGATAACTTTTAACAACTGAAAATGCCTCATTTTCCAAAATAAAGTTATTCTACATATTAACACACCATATATAGACATCTATTTTTATTAAAAATTTTAAATTTCTTTTTTTTAATTATTATAGTTGTTCATAAAGTTGATAAATGAAATTTTTTCATTTGTATTTTGGTTTATGGAAATCTCAAGCTTTCTTTTTCACGTTTTTTAAATAAAAGGCGTTTTGATTTTGAACGCTTCTTTTTTTTCTCCTGATTGAGTGAATTTGTAAGGCTTGAGATTTGAGTATTTGATAATCTGTTCAGGCAGTGTTTTTATATTGAAAATATAACGGGTTGTTTTCATAAAAAAGTGTTTCATTTTTCGATGAGTTTTTTGAAAGTATAAGTAGTTATTTTTTGCTTTTTTTAGTGAGCGTAATTTCTTCTTTTTTGACCTTCTATAATTTCTGTATTTGGGATAACAGTTTGGTTAATTTTTTCTATTGAATTTATAAGGGGTAGTTTTAGATTGTACCTGTTTTCTTGGTTGTACGTTTTAGGTCCTATTTTGTTTTTTACGGCTTGAGGTTTCAATATTTGAAATTGATTTGGATAGATGTAGTAATAGGAAAATTACAGACAGATGTTTTAAAGTGTTTTTTAATTTTTATGTACTTTTAATCTTCTTGTTGTTCTTTTTAGAGCGCCTGAGCTTTCGATATTTTTTTCTTTGTGTAGATTGTATGGAAATATCGAAAGTATGAGAGGTGAGTAATTTTCTATTTTTGAAATTTGTGATTGAGCAATAATTTTATTGTGCTACTGTTTTGTGCTTTTTCTTTTTGTTTACGGAAAGATCTGTTTGTAGTTTTAATAGTTGAGATTTATTTAGGTTGTAAGTGAAATATTCAATTCTCAGGTGATGGTGTTTATTTCTATTTTAATTTTTCTCCTGTTGTGTAATCTGAAAAATCAAGTGCGTGTAGTTTTTATATTTGAGTTTATTTTCTTTTTTGTTTTGTACGTTTAAATCTCAACGCCTTGTTTTTTTAATTTTAATTGCGATTTAGGCTTCTTCTTGTATTTTTGCTTGTTGAGATTCGATTGTACAATTTTCTGCTATCATAGTTGCCGTATATCGAAATTATGAAGAGTAGAAGTATTAGTTTCTGTTTTATTTTCCTTTTTAGGGACTTGTTAGTTTCTTTTATTTTTTCTTTGGTGCACTGTAATGGGATTTTAAAAATTGTTGTATAAGAATTGATTGGTTGTGTGTAAAATCTTTTTTTTTTCTAAGAGGTATTCGTTTTCATTTATTACCTTTGAAGAACTTGTTTAAGAATGGATTTTAATCTGTTTTTTTAAAAAAACAACGCCTTGAGATTGTCGTATTTGTTTACGATTGGACATAATTTGGCTGTAATGAAATTATAGAAATTAACAAACCTTTTGATTATCAGTAGTTTATAGTATTTATTGTTTTTAACTTACTGTGTACTAATTAATTAGTTTTTATTTTTTTGTTTGATTAGGTGTTTTTTTTAAACTTTTAAGAATAGTTTTTTATTTTTCATTGTACCTTTGTGAGCAATTTTAATTAAAATATAGAATGATTATTTTTAATTATGAAACTCCATTTGAATTGGAGAACGAAGAGAGATATGAAAATTGGTTGGAAGCAGTGATAGAATCAGAAGGATTTATGACTGGTGAACTGAACTATATATTTTGTGATGATACGTATTTACATGAAATTAATGTAAAGTACTTAGACCATGATACTTATACTGATATTATTAGTTTCGATTATACTGAGGGTCAGATAGTTAGTGGTGATATTTTTCTATCTATAGAACGTGTGCGTGAGAATGCCATTGAATTTGGAGTAGGCTTCGATGAAGAATTGTTGCGTGTGATGGTTCACGGTGTTTTACATTATATAGGTTTTAAAGATAAAACTGATGAACAAGCTGCGTTGATGCGTAGCAAAGAAGAGGAGAAGATGAGAATGTTCCACGTGGAACAATAGTAATTTTCTCAATAATAGTATTAATTTGAAATGTTTCACGTGGAACAATGAGTATATTCGCTGATAAATATGACGTAATTGTAGTAGGGGGTGGGCATGCAGGATCTGAAGCTGCTGCTGCTGCTGCTAATATGGGGTCTAAGACCTTATTGATTACAATGAGTTTACAAAATATTGCACAAATGTCTTGTAATCCTGCAATGGGAGGAATTGCAAAAGGACAAATAGTTCGTGAAATTGATGCCTTAGGTGGATATTCAGGAATTGTGTCTGACAAAACTGCTATACAATTTAAGATGTTGAACAAGTCGAAGGGGCCTGCAATGTGGTCACCACGTGTTCAATCTGACCGTATGAGATTTGCTGAAACTTGGAGATTAATGTTGGAAGGAACACCTAATTTGGATTTTTATCAAGACATGGTTCGTTCTTTAATTATCAAAAATCACAAGATTGAAGGAGTTGTTACAAGTTTAGGAATCGAAATAAAAGCTGAAACAGTAGTACTTACTAATGGTACTTTCTTGAATGGTTTAATTCATATTGGAGAAAAACAGTTTGGTGGAGGTAGAGCAGGTGAAGGTGCTGCTTATGGTATTACTGAAGATTTAGTAAATGCTGGATTTACATCTGGACGTATGAAAACGGGTACACCACCAAGAGTAGATGGAAGATCGTTGGATTATAGTAAAATGGAAGTACAAGGAGGAGATATTAATCCTTCTAAGTTTTCTTATTTGGATGTTACACAGCCATTGGTACAGCAACGCGATTGCTTTATGACTTATACTTCTCCTGAAGTTCACGATCTTTTGAGAGAAGGATTTGATCGTTCACCTATGTTTACAGGACGTATAAAAAGTATTGGACCACGTTATTGTCCATCTATTGAAGATAAAATAAATAGGTTTGCAGATAAGGATAGACATCAAATATTTGTGGAACCAGAAGGGTGGAATACATGTGAAATCTATGTAAATGGGTTCTCTACTTCTTTGCCAGAAGAGGTACAATTTAAAGCTTTGCGTTCGGTAGCAGGGTTTGAAAAGGCTAAAGTTTTCCGTCCTGGTTATGCTATTGAGTACGATTATTTTCCACCTACACAGTTAAAACATACTTTGGAAACGAAGTTAGTAGATGGTTTATTTTTCGCTGGGCAGATCAATGGAACGACTGGATATGAAGAAGCTGCTGCTCAAGGATTGATGGCTGGAATGAATGCACACTTAAAAGTGCAGGAAAAAGAAGGCATAATTTTGAGAAGAGATGAAGCTTATATTGGAGTTTTGATTGATGATTTGATTACAAAAGGGACAGAAGAACCTTATAGAATGTTTACTTCTCGTGCTGAATATCGTACGTTATTGCGTCAAGATAATGCAGATTTTCGTCTTACACCAAAGTCTTTTGAACTTGGATTAGCTACAAAAGAACGTATGAATCGCATGGAGCATAAGCAAAAATCTGCTGAAAACTTTGTCCAATTCTTTAAAGAAACAAGTGTAAAGACAGAAGAAGCAAATCCTATTTTGGCTGAAAAAGGGTCTTCTTTAATGACACAACCAGATAAAATGTTTAAAGTATTTTCTCGTCCACAAATTGAATTGGAAGATATTTTGCGTTTTGAAAAGGTAAAAGAATATGTTGAAGAGCATCAATTAGATCAAGAAATTATTGAGCAAGCGGAGATTCAAGTAAAGTATTCGGGGTATATTGAGAAGGAAAAAAATAATGCAGATAAGTTGACTCGATTAGAAGATGTAAAGATTCCGGATAATTTTGACTATGATAAAATCGTTTCTTTATCGTTTGAATCACGAGAGAAATTAAAGAAGATTCGACCTATAACTATATCTCAAGCATCGCGTATAAGTGGAGTAACTCCAACTGATATTTCGATCTTGTTAATTCATATGGGACGTTAAATAAAGCGTTTTAAGAGATTAAAAAAAGGGTGTGTTCCACGTGGAACACACCCTTTTTTTAATGGCTGTAGTAAGCGCTGTGTTACTGAGAGAGTGGGAAAGCAATAGCATGTTAGAACTGTACATACAGGGGTTAATTGGGACTATTGTTTAGTTTTTTGTTGAAGTAAATAAGGCTAAAGTGGTAATGGACAGTAATAAACTGGGTATTACTTAATGAAGTAAAAGAAGTAATATTTTGATTAAGAGAATAACTCTTTTTAGGCATTAATAACAGGTGATGAAAGCTAATTGGTTTGTTAGAATTCGTAAAAGGGGAATGAGGATATAATAGATAATAATGGTGTTGTAAGAAAGGACTAAATGAATTTTAGATTGAGTGATACGGTGTATTAAAGTAGTGTAGAATTTATCGGATTTAGAAAAAGGATATTTGATAGAAGTGATTTTTTGCTACTGAAAAAAGTATACGCTAAGAATTAGTTTCTGAGTAAATGAAAAAACTAAAAAGAAGTAACTATAAAAATATTGGATGAAAATAGGTTGTTAGTTTCGAGTTTAAAAAAGTGTAGCTCTACAATAGTATTTTTTGATTGGATGAAAAATAGGATTGGTAAAAATGTATTGTGATATTGGATGAAAAAAGAAAGAAGTAAAAAAGGATTCTAAGATTGGATGACAAAAGTAGTTTTCTAAAAAGTAGTGCTTCTTTAAAATTGAAAAAGAGGAGGCATTATTTTTAGAGTACGATAGAATTTTGTAATTAGCTTTTTGAACTAATCATTAGTTATAAAGAATCTTCTAATTGATTTTTATAAGAAGTAGGAGGTTTAATAAAATAGGCTTTGTCAGTGAAGTATTTTTTTATGAAAGTAATTTTTGAAAATGCATTTACCTAATCAACAAACTTCTTTATTTTTGTATAACTAATTTTTTTAACTGTAAAATGAGTAACGCCACTAAACCGTTTTTATCAGTAACTGATTATTCTGTTTCTAAAGAAAAGTTTGAATTGCTTCTGGATGAAGAATTACAAATGTTAAAGACAACACCAGTTCCAAGTATAAATGATTTACTTCGATATTATGAAAGTGAAGAATATATTTCACATACTGATGGCAACAAAGGAATGTTTGAAAAGGTATATCAATTTGTAAAGAGAATTGCTATAAGAAATAAAATTACTTTGCTGTCTGATGTGACAACACAAAAAGGAAAATTGTTAGACATTGGTTGTGGTACTGGTGAATTTTTGTTGGCAGCAAAAAATAGTGGATGGGATGTTGTAGGGTTTGAACCCAATAGTAAAGCTTCGCATTTAGCTAAAATAAAAGAATTGGTTTTAGTTGATAGTACAAGTGAAATAGAAGAGGGGAGTTTGGATGTGATAACCATGTGGCATGTGTTGGAACATGTTCCCAATTTAGAACAGCAGATTTTTGAATTAACTCGTTTGCTGAGACCAGGAGGTTCATTAATTGTAGCTGTTCCCAATTACAAATCTTACGATGCTACTTATTATGGTTCGTATTGGGCGGCTTATGATGTTCCTCGTCATTTGTGGCATTTTTCTCAAGATAGTATCGAACGGGTATTTAGTCCGTTTGGTTTTAGATTGAAAGAAAAGTTTCCAATGCTATTTGATAGTTTTTATGTTTCGTTACTTTCTGAAAAATATAAAACAGGAAAACGAAATTGGTGGAAAGGATTTACTGTTGGTTTAAAATCGAATATTGAAGCACGAAAAAATATGGAGTACTCTTCATTGATCTATTTTTTGGTGAAGGAAGAGTAAATGTTACGATATAGACTTTAAAAGGACTAAAAATATACTTTAGTACATAAAATACTTTAAATAAAGAGATTTAATGATAGTTGTTTTGTATATGTATATGTTTTTATGTTGAAAAAACGAAAGTGTCTTAAATAGCCTTAAAATAAGCTTATTTTAATTGATGATATTTATAATATTTGATTTTAACATAAGTATTATTTATGATTAGTTATATGCAAAAAAAATTAGAATAGATTAAAAGTTTTCATACATTTACGAGATAATAAAAAAGAGGAAATGAAAAAAATTTTTTTAGCTGTAGGATTAGCAGGTATGTTATTCGCTTGTAATAATAGTAACAATTCAAATCCTGGAGGAAGCGAGTTCAAAACTGCTTATGTAGATTCATCAAAATTGATGAAGGAATATGAAGAAGTTAAAGACATCGATTCTAAATATAAAATCAAATCTGAAGAGAAAGGAAAAGCTCTACAAGGAGAGATTGAAAGATTCCAACAAGAAGTTCAAAACTTCCAAAGCACTGCTGCACAAAAAGGACAAGCTTGGGCTCAACAAAAAGGTATGGAATTACAAAAAAGAGAACAAGAATTACAATATAAACAACAATCTCTATTGCAAGGGTTGCAAGTAGAAAGCGCTAAAGAAATGGATTCTGTTGTGAAAAAAGTAAAAGGATACATTGGAGATTACGCTAAGAAAAAGAATCTTGACTATGTATTTAATACAGAAGAAGCATCTACAATTGTTTATGGAAAAGAGCAGTATAATATTACTGAAGAGATCTTAAAAGAATTGAATGCTAAGTATAAAGGAAGCAATGCTGCATCAAAAGTAGATGAAGCGAAGAAAGACGAGAAAAAAGAAGAAAAGAAAGATACTAAAGAAACAAAATAGTATTGAATATTAAGATATGAAAGCCCTTACGATAAGTAGGGGCTTTTTTGTTTTAGAATTGCATAAATTTTGTGGTACTTTGTTGTAAAATCTGACACTATGCAAGCACAATCACAAGAAGCAAACTATGTTCTGGAGTTTATTAATCAAACAAATCGTTCGATTTTTTTGACAGGTAAGGCTGGTACAGGTAAAACAACCTTGCTAAGAGAAATTATTGATACTACTCATAAAAATACTGTGGTGGTTGCACCAACAGGTATTGCTGCATTGAATGCTGGAGGTGTGACAATTCATTCATTTTTTCATTTGCCTTTTGCTGCATTTGTTCCAGATTTACAAGTGCCACCTATCTTAACAGATTCTGTAAAAGTAGAGACAAGAGTAACGCTTAAAAGGCACTTCTTAATGAATAACACCAGACGAGCATTGATGCGAAATTTGGAGCTGCTTGTGATAGATGAAGTAAGTATGTTACGGGCAGATGTGTTGGATGCTATGGATTTTATGTTACAAACAGTGAGACGAAATCAACAACCATTTGGTGGAGTTCAAGTGCTTTTTATAGGTGATTTACTGCAATTGCCTCCTGTAGTGAAGAATGAAGAATGGGATGTATTAAAACGTTATTACGATGGTGTATATTTCTTTCAAGCCCAAGTGATACAGCAAGCCCCTCCCATTTATATTGAATTAAATAAGGTATATAGACAGAGTGATGATGTATTTATTAATATATTAAATAATCTTCGAAACAATAAGGTTACCCCTCAAGATGTGGTGCTTTTAAATACTTATACAAAACCAAATTTTAATTCTATTGACAATCCTGGTTATATTACCTTAACCACACATAATGTAGCAGCAGATAAGATTAACAGTGATGCTTTGAAAGGGTTGGATTCAAAATCATATAAATATGCTGCTGAATTAGTTGGAGATTTTCCTGAGAAAATATTTCCAATTGAGTTTGAAATGGAGTTAAAGGTAGGAGCCCAGGTTATCTTTATTAAGAATGATATTTCTATTGATAAGAACTTTTACAATGGGAAAATGGGTGTTATCTCATCACTTAGTTCTCAAGAGATTTTTGTTCATTTTGCGGAGGAAAATAAGACCATAGAAGTTGATCGATATGAATGGCAAAACATTAAGTATAGAATTAATCCAAATACAAAAGAGATAGAAGAAGAAGTAATGGGGACTTTTACTCACTTTCCTTTGAAATTAGCTTGGGCTATTACAGTACATAAAAGTCAGGGATTAACTTTCGATAAGGCAATTATAGACGTTTCTAAGGTGTTTTTGCCAGGTCAGGCTTATGTAGCCTTATCTCGAGTTAGATCGATGGAAGGATTGGTGCTATTGGCTCCTATTCGAATGAATGGACTGGAAAGTGATTATGATGTGATAGCTTATGCCAAAAACAAAGCTAATGAGGATATGTTGGAGAGTGAATTGCAATTGCAAACCAAGATGTTTTTGATGAAATATCTGATAGATGCATATTCGTGGTTTAATTTAAGCACAAGTTGGCATAGTCATCTTCATACTTATGCGGCAGAATCTCCTCGTAGTAAGAAGATGAAATATAAACCATGGGCTGAGAAGTCTATGAAACAATTGGATGATTTAGTAGTTTATTCAGAGAAGTTTGTCAATCAATTGCGTCAGTTATTTTATAGTGAACCCTATCGTTTTGCTTTTATTAAAGAGAGAGTAGAAAAGGCATATCAATATTTTTTCCCACCAATTGATCAATTGGTGTTTGAACTATTGTTTACAATTGCTCAGGTTAAAAGAGAAAAACAAATGAAAGCTTATTTTGAAGAGTTAAGTGCTTTGGAAGAGCAATTGGTAGGGATAGCTTTACAAATGAAGAAGGCACTTAAAGTGTTGCAAATTATTGATGAAGGAAAACGTGTGTGCAAAGAAAACTTACGCTCATTAGAGGTTAGTGAATATAAGATAAATCACTTGGTAAATATTGCTAATTTGATTAGAGATACAGCACTTGATTTAGGTCAAGATTATGAGGAAGATAATTACACTAAAAAAGAGAAGAAGGAGAGTAAAAAGTCTACTACTGCTATCACTTTAGAACTGTGGCAAGCTGGTAATGGTATTGCAGAAGTAGCAGAAATAAGAAAGCTAACGCCTACTACAATTTATTCACACTTAGCAAAGTTAATTAATGAAAAACAGGTTGCATTAGGTGATGTATTACCCGTTAAGAAAATAAAAGCTTTAGAAGCTGTATTTGCAGAACATTCTGATAAAACATTAGCTGAGCTCAAAACTATTTTAGGTACTAAGTTCTCATGGGAAGAGTTAAAGCTGTATCAACGCACAATGACTTCAACCATAGAATAATATAAAAGTAAGGAAATACTATTTTTTATGTATCAATCGAGTTAGTTTAATTGATAAATCTGTAAAGATCATTTTACCATTACCATTGCGTTCAATGTAGTAAATAGCATTTGATAGTTCTGTGAAAATTTCTTGAATATTTGCTCCATTGACAAATGGGGCAAAATTCTCTAACTTAAATTTGTCTACTGTCGTTTGATAATATACCAAATCAGGTGTGGAATAATTAAGTAATAATGCTTGACGAAATATTTCTATACAGTACTCTAAAAATTGTTTTTGTTGTTCTCTTCCTAAGGCAGCTAATTCTTCACTCCATTCAATTAATTCTTGAATTACTGCTGCATTACCTTTAGCTCTAAAGGCAGCTCTAACCCATTGTACGAACCATTTTTCGAAAGGTAATACATCATTTGTATTCTGTAGTAATTGAAGGGCTTTGTTGTAATTTCCTTGTGCTCTTTTGGCTAAAAGACCTGCATTAGAACGATCACAATTGTGTTTTTCTATTAAAGCTTGTTCTATTTCAGCACTATTTAAAGGATTGAAATTAATTACTTGACAACGAGATAAAATAGTTTGTAGTATATTCTTTTCGTTTTCAGTAATTAAAATAAAAAGAGTTTTTACAGGTGGTTCTTCTAATAGTTTTAATAACTTATTTGAAGCTTCTGTATTCATCTTGTCAGCCATCCAAATAATCATTACTTTGTATCCTCCTTCATAAGACTTTAAGGATAGTTTTTTCATGATTTCAGCTGCTTCATCAACATTGATAAGACCTTGTTTGTTTTGAATATCAATGTGTTTGTACCAATCTGCTAAATTAGCATAAGGATTAGCCTTTAAAAAATTGCGCCAAGCATCTGCAAACTTATCACTTGTTGCATTTTTTGATACGTCACTTGTAGTAGCTACAGGATATACAAAATGTAAATCTGGATGAGCAAGATTATTGAATTTAAGGTTGCAAGCTTGATTGCCATTTCCATTTTCTCCGCCTATATTTTGACAAAGTATATATTGTGCATAGGCAATAGCCATAGGTAAAGTACCAGTACCATCTAAGCCAATAAATAGTTGTGCATGTGGAATTCTACCTGATTCAGCACTCTGAATTAAGTGATTCTTAATGTGGTTTTGTCCTATGATTTCTGAGAATAGCATATTGCAAATATAAGGTCTTAGGCTTTGGTAGCAAAATAATTGAATGTAAATACTTTGAATTCTTAATATATTTATTAAATTGCTTACAATATTGATATTCAGTTTTTTGCTTGTAAATTATTTTATATTAGAGATTTTAGTATCATCTAATTCAAGTAATTTATTTTCGATTCAATGAGGTAAATGTTTAGTACCATAACTCAATTTCAAAGTGTTTTTTGAATTCAAGTAATTTGTTTAGAATTATTTAATTTTAGAGAATTAAAGAAAACACTTGTTAAAATTGAGAATAACGGATTTTAAAAAACTTTATATTTGCTTATTAATAACTTAGAACATAATTTTCAGATGAAAACAATTGATAGTATAAATCTTAAAGATAAAAAAGTACTTATTAGAGTAGATTTTAATGTGCCATTAGATGATGCATTTAACGTTACCGATAGTAATAGAATTGAAGCTGCTAAACCAACAATTGACAAAGTAATCAAAGATGGTGGAGTGGCTATTTTAATGTCTCATTTAGGTCGACCAAAAGGAGAACGCAATGACAAATACTCTTTAAAACACATTGTATCAAAAGTTGAAGAAGTACTTGGTGTACCTGTTACATTTGTAGATGATTGTATTGGAGATAGTGTAAAAGCTGTTGTTGATGCTGCTCAAGGAGGTCAAGTTATTTTGTTGGAAAACTTGCGTTTTTATGCAGAAGAGGAAAAAGGAGATCAAGCATTTTCTAAGCAACTAGCTGATTTGGCAGATGTGTATGTTAATGATGCTTTTGGTACTGCTCACCGTGCTCATGCTTCAACAACTATTGTTGCTGAGTATTTCCCAACAGCAAAGTATTTCGGTTATTTATTAGCGAAAGAAATTGAAAGTATTGACAAAGTTCTTAATAGTAATGATAAACCTGTAACAGCTGTTTTAGGAGGTTCTAAAGTATCTTCTAAGATTACTATTATTGAAAATATTCTGGATAAAATAGACCACATGATTATTGGTGGTGGAATGACTTTTACATTTATAAAAGCATTAGGAGGCCAGATAGGTAATTCTATTTGTGAAGATGACAAAATAGAATTGGCTTTAGAAATTATGGCTAAAGCAAAAGAGAAAAATGTACAAATTCACTTACCTGTAGATATCGTAGCTGCTGATGCTTTTGCTGCTGATGCAAATGTACAAGTAGTTAATGCAAATGAAATTCCTGACGGATGGCAAGGATTGGATGTAGGTCCAAAAACTTTAGAATCATTAAAACAAGTTGTTGCTGAGTCTAAAATTATTTTGTGGAATGGTCCATTAGGTGTATTTGAAATGGATAAGTTTGCTACTGGGACAATTGAATTAGGAAACTATATTGCAGAAGCTACAGCAAAAGGAACATTCTCTTTAGTAGGAGGTGGTGACTCTGTTGCAGCTGTAAAACAATTTGGTTTAGCTCCAAAAATGAGTTATGTGTCAACTGGTGGAGGTGCTATGTTAGAAATGTTAGAGGGTAAAGTATTACCTGGTATCCAAGCTATATTAGACTAATCATAATATCCCTCTCGTTTGAGAGGGATATTCTAAAATATTAAATTATGAAGTACAAAGGGATTGCCTCTTTGATTTGTGGATTGTTGTCGTTGACTGCGATAGCTCAAACACAAGAAAAGAGTAATACTGTAGAAGTAAAGAAAATTGAAGACCCTTCAGTATATCTTGACTCTATTAAGAAAACTTTTGTAAGTAATTCTACAAGTGCTAAAATAGAACGTCGCTGGCTAAAAGAATTAGCGAGCGTTAATCTATTTGAGGAAATGGAAGAAGATCTTACAGAGTCAAATTTTGATGAAGGAGATATTGAATATGATGGTTTATCTACAGAGTTATTAAAGAAACGTTTGAAGCTTTTAGATCAAAAGACACCTTTCAAAGTAGAATACAATGAGTCATTAGAACGTTTGATTAAATCGTTTTTAAAGAAGCGTAAAAAATCTTTTGAACGTTTAATGGGATTATCGGAATACTATTTCCCAATGTTTGAAGAGCAATTAGCAAAGAATAATGTGCCTTTAGAGGTTAAGTATTTGGCAATTGTTGAGTCAGCTTTAAATCCTTCAGCTCGTTCAAGAGTAGGAGCTACAGGATTATGGCAATTCATGTACGCTACAGGGAAACAGTATAATTTAGAGGTTACATCTTATGTAGATGATCGTAGTGACCCTTTAAAATCATCTGAAGCAGCCAGTAAGTTCTTAAAAGATTTATACAATGTTTTTGGTGATTGGGATTTAGTTTTAGCGTCTTATAATGCTGGACCTGGAAACGTATCTAAAGCTATTAGACGTTCAAATGGTTATACAAATTATTGGAATATTAGACCTAACTTACCACGTGAAACACAAAATTACTTACCAGCGTTTTATGCTACGATGTATATTTTTGAGTATGCTAAAGAGCATGGTTTGGTAGCTAAGAAAACACCTTTTATGTTGGCACAAACAGATACAATTGCATTGAAGAAGAATATTTCTTTTGATCAGTTGTCTTCTTTATTGGATCTTCCAGAAGATGAAATAACTTTCTTGAATCCTACATATAAGTTGAAACAAGTGCCTCATGTATCAGGGAAACAGAATTTTATTCGTCTTCCATTAGATAAAATAGGCTTACTTGCTTCTAACGAAAAGAAAGTATACGCTTATGTAGACTTTGTAGAATCTCTAAAAGAGAAACCAAATTTCGATCGCGAAATAGCAGTTGTAGAGAGTACATCGGCAGTATCTGTTAAATACCATACAATTAAGAAAGGGGAGAGTATAGGTACTATCGCTGGTAAGTATGGGCAAAGTGTTGCAGAGCTGAAGAAGTTGAATAATATGAAGAGTAGTGTGGTTTATCCAGGTAAGAAACTTATTGTAGGTAAATCTACTGTTTCAAGGGCTACTGCGGCTACTTCGTCGTCAAAGAATTCTTATTACACGGTGCAAAAAGGAGATTCTTTGTATTCGATTAGTAAAAAATTGTCAGGAGTAACAATTGCACAATTGAGATCATTGAATAATATGAAAAATTCGGATGATATTATTCCTGGAATGAAGCTGAAAATTAATTAATAATATAAGCGATGGCGAAAAGCAGTTTATTAGTTCTACTGTGTCTTTTTTTATTTGGTAGTTGTAAGCAACAAGACCAAAAAGATTTGATGCCATCGTATGCAGGAAATTATAACCGCATTTTAATTGTTACAAGTAATGAATTGTGGCGAGGTAATGTAGGAGATAGTATAAGAGAATTTTTAGCTGCTGGTATTGATGGTATTCGTCCAATGGAGCCTATGTTTACCTTAGATCAGATCTCTGAAGATCTCTTTAATGGCAAAGAGAAAGGAGGACGAAATATTATCTATTTTGATTTAAAAGCAAAGAAAAATAGCTTTGAAGTCTTGAGTGATAAATATGCAGTACCTCAGAACTTTTTTTACATTCGATCAAATTCTACAACAGGATTGATTAAAGAGTTTAAAGAAAATGTAGATTCTATTATTCATGTAGTTCATAATTTTGAAATAGCTGAAATACAAAGAAGATTAGAAGAAGGAAAGCTTCACCAATGTGATTTTTTAGAGAAAGAATTTGGAGTAGGAATGAAATTGCCATTAGATTATAAACAAGTATTCTACGATGGTAATTTGGTTTGGTTTAAGAAAGAAATAGCATCTGGAAATAGTAATATAATGATTTACGAAATTCCATTTACTAAACTAAAGCGACAAGATAATTTTGAAGATGGGCTATCAGAGCTTTTGAAGATTAAAGATTCCATTGTTTCTAAATATATTCATTCTTCAGAAATGGGGAGCTATATGAAGATTGATGGAGATTATGTTACTTTTCATAAAAAGTTAATGCTTGATAAGCATGAAGCTGTGGAATTAAGAGGTTCTTGGGATATGAATAATAGTTTTATGGATGGACCATTTATTTGCTATCCTATAAAAGATGAAAAGCATAAGCGATACCTATTTGTAGAAGGATTTACTTATAATCCTTCCATGAGTAAAAGAGATATATTATTCGAAATAGAAGCTATAATTAAAACAGTTCATTTTATACGATAACAGTTTTTTTAAAATATAAAGGCGTTCCCAACAGGAACGCCTTTATTATTTTTATTGTTTTCTTTTTAGAGGAATATCCTCAATAGGATTGATAACTAATGGGAATCTCTCAATTTTTACAGCACTACTATCTAAACCAAAAGCTTTTTCTTCCGATAAGGATAGCTTTTTAAGCCAATCGTAGAGGTCTAAGATGATTTTTTCTTTCGGAGGTAGGTCATTGTCATAAGACAGCTCTTTCTCGATTAAAACATACTCAAAATCACCCGTAACATTATTCTTATGCAATGATTCATATCTACTTGTGATATCAATCTCTCCTGATAAAACTAATTCTGTTACTACCTTTTTCATCAATACATTTACTCGTTGTTCATTTCTAAACCCTAAGTAAAAGTCTATGCGCAAGATATTATTGTCTGTTCCGTATTTGATTACTTTGTATTCCATTTTGTATGGCTCATCAGTTACATTCACATGAACAAACCAGTAATTGTCAGCTCTTTTAGGACGACGATTAATAATAGAATACATTGCTTTGTACTCAATTTTATTTGAGTTTATAGCATTAGTCAAATAAATAAGATTAGTTGCATATTTAGGCATTGTCTGATCTTTACTTAGATCTTGCAAGATGCTTACATAAGCATCCATGTCAACTAAATCCGTATAGTTTCTTCTAATTTTCTTCCCTAAATAGTTAATTGTCATTGTAGCAGCAAGTAGTCCTGCTATAAATACTGTTACATATCCTCCGTGAGAGAATTTTTGCACATTTGATAAGAAGAATGAAATTTCAATAGATAGATAGACAACTTCAACTAATACAATTAAAAAGAAATTTACTCTTTTCAACATCATATAGTATCCCAGTAAGATGGTTGTCATAATCATACATAGCGTAATAGCTAATCCGTATGCAGCTTCCATATTCCCAGATTCTTTGAAGTGTAATACTACGAACACACAACCAACAAATAGCATCCAGTTAATTGATGGAATGTATAATTGACCTCTTATGTTAGTAGGGAATTTTACTCGTACTTTAGGCCATAAGTTCAGTCTTATTGCTTCATTAATTAAAGTAAAAGAACCGCTTATTAAGGCTTGTGACGCAATTACAGCAGCTATAGTTGCAATACTAATACCAAAAGGTAAAAACCATTCAGGCATTACTAAATAGAACGGGTTTGCAGGATTATCTGAGTTTGGTGACAAATCCACCAATGTTTTTCCAGTATGTTGAATAAGTAAAGCTCCTTGACCAAAATAACTTAGCACAAGCATTGTTTTTACAAATGTCCAACTGATACGAATGTTTTTTACTCCACAGTGTCCTAAGTCACTATACAAGGCTTCTGCTCCTGTTGTACATAAAAAAGCAAATCCTAAAACAAAGTAACCTTCTGAGTGAATAGAAAGTAAGTGGATAGCATAATAAGGATTAATCGCTTTTAATACAGATGGATTCCCTATTAAATGACTGAAACCAAGTAGTCCCAACATTAAAAACCATATCATCATTAAGGGACCAAAGAACTTCCCAATGGTTTTTGTTCCAAATTGCTGAATTAAGAATATCCCTAAAAGAATACTGATTACAATAGGAATCGTTTGTAGTTCAGGTTCGTAGATACGCAATCCTTCTACAGCAGAAGAGATTGAAATAGGTGGAGTAATAATTCCGTCGGCTAATAAAGCACTTCCTCCAATTATGGCAGGAACAATTAGCCAAGGCTTTTTTAATTTCTTTACAAGCGTGTATAAGGAAAAGATACCTCCCTCACCATTGTTATCGGCCTTTAGAGTCAAGATAACGTACTTAATGGTAGTTTGTAAGGTAAGTGTCCAAAAAACGCAGGAAATAGCTCCTAAAACAATATCTTCACGAATAACCTCTTTTCCCATGATGGCTTTCATCACATATAGAGGCGAAGTTCCAATATCGCCATAGATAATACCCAGTGTAACTAACAATGTACCCATTGTTACTTTATCTAAGTGCGTAGATTTTGAATGTGAATTCACTTGTAATCAGTTTTTAATTTCTGGGTGTAAAATTAGCTTATAAGATACTTTGAATGAATATTTTTTGATTACTTTTTTTGCGTTTTTTTTATTTTTTATGAAGAATAGGCTTTTTCAAATAATATTATCGCATTAATAGAGGTATATATTCTTCATTTTATCTATATCAACTTCCAGTTGTTCTTCCAAATATTTCTGTACATCTCCGTAGTATAGATATATTGTTTCAAAGGCTTTTTCTATGTATTTAATATCTACAGTTAGAATATTGTTTAAAGCTTTTATTTGTTTCTCATCTGTTAGTCGGTACTGTTGATGAATTTGTCTTATTAAACTAAAAGCTCTTTTATTGGTCAATAGATAGTCTTCAAATATAGCGTCCAAACTTACATCTAAAGATGCAAGAAATAGGGCAGAAGCTATACCTGTTCTATCTTTTCCAGCAGTACAGTTAAACATTAAAGGATTGTCTTTTTGTTGTTGCAATACTGCAAAGAATGCTTTGTATTCTTCTTGATTATATAAAATAAATTGCTCGTTGATGTCCAACAAAAACTGTGATGTGCGAGAAGTATCCCCATCATATATCATTTGTCCTATTTCTTTTTCACTCCAATTGCCTGGACTGATAGGTAAGTGAATTTCTTGTTTAATAGTTGACGGAAGTACACTTGGAAACTGAGCTCGTTCTTCTGCAGTTCTAAAATCTACTACTGTATGTAGGGGCAACGATTGTAAAAGTTGTACATCGTTTGCATTAATTCTATTCAAATGTCCAGATCGAAACACTTTATTAGGTTTTACTGTTCGATTGTCTAAGGTTTTATACCCTCCTAAATCTCTAAAATTACTCTGACCTTGTAGATGCAAAGATTGTTTTGCCTCTTGTGTTTGATAAGTCAATGCATTAGTTGTTTCAAAAGAAAGTTTTTGCGGAGTATTCATAGTTTTATCGCATAGATTTAATTAGTATAAAATAACAAGTACAACTATTAGCTTTAATAAGGTATAGTAGTTGCACACTATCTTACATTGGTATTTTATGTTAAATAGCAAGGTACTATAATGAATTATGAAAAAATAATGTCAAAATAGTTTACGATAAAGTTAAATAAAAAAGGATTAATACAGAAATTTATTATATAACATCTATTATTCTTCTGTAACAGTAGATTTGGGTTGAGTTGCGGTAATGAATTTCTCAAAAAGCTTAATCATTTTCTCATTTACTTCCTGAAAACTTAAGCGGTCTTTGGATTGATAAAATAGCATAATAGCGTATTGTTCATCTGTATGATCCAATAGCAATTGTTTGTTTAAGCGATAAGCTTCTCTTAATAAACGCTTGAAGTAGTTTCGGTCAACAGCCTTTTTAAAATAGCGTTTGGATACAGATACTCCTGTTTTTAATGGAACATCATCTGTATTAGTTATCGGAACATATACCATGCGCAGAGGGTATTTACTCACTGTTTTACCACTTGTAAATAACTCTGAAATGACAATTTTGCTTTTTAGCTTTTCCTTTTTAGGATATTTGATATTCGTTTGTTCCATAATCTGAATGCAAAGGTATGCAAAGCAAAGTAAATATTAGATATAAAAAAAAGCTGCGTAAGCAGCTTTTTCATTATTTGTTGTAAACGTTATTTTCTTGATTTGTATCAGCCATAAACTGACTTGGGTCAATTAAAATAGACTTTATTGTCGATTTTGGTTTGCGAATAATAAATTTATACTCTGGTTGAGCCCATCCCCAAGCGTCTAATACTGTACGTTCGTATTCTACATATGGATTTGGTTTTATCCAATTCATTGATGAAAAAGGAATATAGTAAGTTTCCATTGTTCCATCTTCATAAGTAACCAAAATGTCTAATGGCATACCCATTCTTCCAATTCTTTTTAAAGTAACTAATGTTTGGTCTTTTTGAACTTCTTCTACAAACTGAATACTGTAATCAATATTATTTGTTGTTTGCGTCCAATCTGTCAAATACCAATCTAAATTTGCACCAGTTACACGTTCTGCTGTACGTTTAAAATCATTAGGTGTTGGATGCGTTAGTTTGTAATCTTTATAGAAAGTTTGCAATGTTTTCATCATATTGTCCCATCCAATCACATAAGCCAACTGTGTCAAAAAGATAGACCCTCTACTGTATGCTGAAATAGAATAAGCACGGTTTGTCAAGTAATGATCAGCATGTGTGCTTAAAGGTTCTACCATATTTTTAGCTACTAAACTGTAATAACTTTTATAAGTAGAAGCAAAAGGATTACTATCTTCTTGCGCCTCTTTAGGCAATGCTTTTAATACAGCCAAGTCAGAAATGAAAGAAGTAAAACCTTCATCCATCCATTCGTGTTTTGTTTCATTAGTTGCTAACGCATGTTGAAACCAGCTGTGTGCCAATTCATGTGCAGTAACTCCAACTAAACTTGGGAATGAGCGATTACCTGTAATCAAAGTACACATAGAGTATTCCATACCTCCATCTCCTCCTTGAATTACTGAGTAACGATCGTAAGGGTACATTCCTACATTTTCATTAAAAAACTTCATTAATTCTGCTGTCACAGGTTGTAGTTTTTTCCAGTTCTCCACAATCTTTGGATCGTTTTTATACAAGAAGTGTAATTGAATTCCATTAGGACCTTCATACATATCGTGATTAAACTGAGGGTCGGCACCCCAAGTAAAGTCTAAAACATTTTTTGCAACAAAGTTCCAAGTCAATGTTTTTCCTTTGCGGTTTTGTGGTTCAGCTACTCCCGGATCTTGGTAACCATAACCAATTTCGTTATTGTTTACCAACTTACCTGTTGCCCCAATAATATAGTCTTTATCCAACGTTAATTTCACATCATAATCACTCCATACACTGTGAAATTCTCTTCCTAAATATTGTTCAGTATGCCATCCTTCGAAGTCATATTCAGCTATTTTTGGAAACCATTGAGACATAGATAAAGCAACTCCTTCTTTAGAGTCTCTTCCTGCTCTTCTAATCATTACAGGTGCTTGCCCATCAAATGTGAAAGAAAGCTCTGTACTGCTTTTAGGCGCTACTGGTTTTTGTAATGTTACTTCTAAAATAGTACCTGTTACTTTGCTTTCAAGGGCAGCAGCTCCTTGTTTTATATTGGTTACTTTTAAGTAACCAATTTCGTTTTCTTTTAACTTGCTGATTCTGCTTTCAAAAACTTTTCTTCCTCTTACTTCTTTTACATCTACCATACGAGGATCTGGATCAGGAATTGTTTTTAATAGCGCATCCATATCACTGTTTGGTTGAAAAGCATTGTAATACAAGTGAAAGAATACTTTTTTCAAAGTATCTGGTGAGTTGTTTGTATATACAATGTTCTGTGTTCCATTGTATTTGAATTTTTTGACATCCATTTTCACATCCATTTTGATGTCAGCTTTTTGTTGCCAATACCCAGGATTTGGATTGTTTTGTGCTGCTACTGTGCAAAAAGAAGCAACGCAAAGTGCTACAGTAAATAGTAATCTTTTCATTGTTGTTTTGAAATTAAAACTCCACAACAACTTTGATAAAAGTGGTTGTGGAGTATATAGTAGGTATGTTTAAAGCGAATTATTTATTGCCTTTAGACAATTTTTCAGCTAATAATAATGCATTGTATGCATTTACAATTTTCCCTGATGTAGAGATAGAGCTAAAAGGTCTTTTCTCTTTTGTTTCTCCTACAATTACCTCTTGGTTAATTGCAATTCCAGAGTCCATGATAATCTTTTTCACTTGTGCAGCACTAAACTGTGGGTAGTATGCTCTAACTAAAGCTGCTACACCTGCTACGTTTGGTGATGCCATTGATGTACCTTGTAAATATTCGAATGTATTGTTTGGTACAGTAGCGAAGATTTTTACTCCTGGTGCAAATACGTCAACATCATAGTGACCGTAGTTTGAAAAAGAAGCTACCATTTTTTCACCATATTCTGGGTTCAATGCTCCAACTACTAAGAAGTTGTCTGCTATTTCTGCTCCCATTTTTACGTTGTCGTTTGGATAGCGATCTACACCTTTTCCTTTGTTTAAATCTTTTGCATCGTTACCTGCAGCAACTACAATTAATACATCTTTAGATTCAGCATATTTGATTGCGTCGCGAACCCACTGACTGTTTTCTTCATAGTATTTACCAAAACTTCCATTGATAACTTTAGCTCCATTATCTGCTGCATAGCGAATACCTAAAGCGATATCTTTGTCATACTCATCTCCATCTGGTACAGCTCTTACAGCCATAATTTGAACCACTGGTGATGCTACACCGTCTCCACCCAAATTGTTTCCACGTGTTTGTGCAATAATACCTGCTACGTGTGTTCCGTGTTTTGCTTCATCTCTTACAGGTCCAAGTACATTGTTGTTTCCATAATTTGTATCGTTGATATTTGTATGATCATCTCCTACAAGTTTACGTCCGTTGAAATCAAGGTTTAAGTGGTATTGTAATTTTGAGTTGATATGATTAGCAAAGCTTTCTAACCAAGAAACTTCTCTACCTGCTTTTAAGATACCATACATTACATTTTTTGAATGTAAAATATCTTCTGGAGCAGATGTTGGAATATTATCTAAGTCAGCAAGTGTATAATCTTTTTTGTTTAAGAATTTAGCTACTTTTTCGTTTGCACGTTGTAACATCTCTAAACGAACTTTAGACTCTTCGATTTCTTTTCTCTCACTTTCAAGCTCTTTTAATGCTCTTCTGTATTGTTCAGATCCGTCGTCTCCTCTGCGAATAACACGAATAAACTCTACATTTTCGTGTACTGCATCTCCCAAGAAATTCCATCCATGAATATCATCTATATATCCATTATTATCATCATCTATTCCATTTCCAGCTATTTCTTTAGGATTGGTCCACACTTGTGATTTTAAATCATCGTGATCAATCTCTATACCTGAATCTACAACTGCTACAACAACTTTTTTAGGAAGCTTTTTACCATTTAATAATAGTTCGTAAGCTTTGTCAACAGACATTCCTGGCACAGAATCAGTCAAGATGTCCAAATGACTCCATCTTTTTAATTGAACTTCTGTTAATGGAGTAGTTCTTTTATGTAGATGATCCACATTTGTAATTGGAGTTTGTTGGGTAATCGTTTTTGTTCCCCCACAGCTTGCTAAAGCAAGTGCTAAAGTAGCTGATAGATAGATAGGTTTAATTAATCGCATTATAGTTAGTTTTAATTATATTACTAATTGGTGCTAAAAATATTAATTTGTTACACTCTAAAACGTTAGTTAACATTAAATTAAGATATTATTAGCTTTATGTATTTCGTTTAATCGTACACCTTTTTCGGTATGTTGCACGGTAATAATTTCGTTATGAGCATCGTGCTCTAAGAATAAGAACCAATTTTCATCAGCAGCCTGTTTTAAAAAGATTTCTTTTTCACTTAATGTTAGCAAAGGTCGCGTATCATATCCCATAACATAAGGTAATGGAATATGTCCTAAAGTAGGCAATAAGTCTGCTGTGTAAGCGATTTTTGTTCCATTGAAATTGATGATAGGAATCATTTGTTTTTCTGTATGGCCATCTGCAAAAAAGATATCAAATCCTAATTCGCTATTGTGTAGCATGCCGGATGCAGGACGCTGAATAAAGTGTAAGGCTCCACTTTCTTGCAAAGGCAAAATGTTTTCTGATAAGAATGATGCTTTTTCTCTATCATTTGGTTTGGTTGCCCAATCCCAGTGATTTTCATTTGTCCAGTATTTTGCATTTTTAAAAGCATTGACATACCCTGTGCGATCTGCATTCCAGTTTACAGCTCCACCTGAGTGGTCAAAGTGTAAGTGCGTTAAAAATACGTCTGTAATGTCATCCGGATGAAAACCATGTTGTGCCAGTGATTTTATAAGGGAATGATCTCCCCAAAGAGAATAATAACCAAAGAATTTGTCTGATTGTTTATTCCCCATCCCTGTGTCTATCAATATCAATCGATTGCCTTCTTCAATTAATAAAAGACGAGCAGCCAAGTCTATCAAGTTATTGTTGTCAGCTGGGTTTGTTTTATTCCAAATTGTTTTAGGTACTACACCAAACATAGCACCACCATCTAATTTAAAGTTTCCACTTTCTATGGCATATAGTTTCATAATCGTTTTAGTCTATTTGAGTTAGGTGCAAATTACGCAATTTATTCCTGTTATTCTCCTTTTTTTGCACCTCTCCTTTTTTCGCTTAGCATCCCTTTCTTGGGACGACTTAATAGTTCTATTCTTTTTCTTTTAGTAGAATAATAGAAGTAAATGCTTCAACAATACGCCAAGATTACTTCAAGATTGCTTCAGTAAAACACCTTTGAAGTAGAGCATTCTTGGGTTATTGTTGAAGCAATGTTGAAGGATTATGGGAGAAGCTCGATAGATACTGGCATTGAAGCCTATCTAAAATTGGAGTGCTTTGGGGTGTTTTTTTAATCAATAGGTTGATTATTAGTGTTTTGATTTGTTTTTTAATCTTATTTTTCTGAAAAAAAACAAAGTGTTTTTTTATGTGTAAGCAGAATAAAAAGGATATTTAAGCTGTTGTAACTTAAAAAAAGTGTTGTTTTGGGTTTTAGAAGGGTAAAAAAGAAGATGTTTTTCAGGAGAAATGAAAAAAGAGGTACACTATTTAGGAGGAATAAATCACTTTAATAGTTTTTCCAGAGAATGTAGTTTATTTTATAATTTGCTAATTAATAGTGAATCATAAAAAACGAATCAAGTAAGAAATGTATTTTAAATAGTTGCTATATCACTATTAAAAAGTAAAGTTACAGCAAACAAAAGAGCATTTCAGTACACTGAAATGCTCTTTTGTTTATGTTGTAATCAAGTCTATTTTTAGAATTTCAAATAGTTGAATTTAAAGGTAAGTCCCAAAGTTAGTAAAGCTGTAGATTTGTGCATAACATAATCTGTGTGGTAGCCTACACCCAGATGAGAATTAAAAATGAAACGTTTACCCATATTGCGCTCTATCCCTAAGTGTAGTTCATTTAGATTCGATTTATTGAAATCAAGATCTCCATCATGTCCAAATGAATATTTAGATTGTACTCCAATGTAGTTTCTCTTTTTCTCCTTGTTTGTAAAATTCCACCTTACTGCTCCTTTTACAAAAGGAGTTAATCTTTCATAAACAGGTGATACTTTTCCGTCTGTGTCATACATGGTATAACCATGACCGTATCCACCATATGCTTCTGCATTAAAGTCTCCATATATTCTTGTATTGATAGAAGTTTCAAAACCTTGTAGCCCTATATTGATGTAAAAATGAGTTTTTTCTTGGGAAAATGAGAATTGAATAAAAGAAAACATTGATATAATTATAATTATCAAACATTTTTTATTGATTAAGTTTAATGCTTTTGATGTTTTCATGATTAATTTGTCTTTTTGGTTGTCAAAAATAGATAAAAATATTTTAAATTTAACATTGTATTTATTTTTTTAAGAGTATCAAATCAAGATACAAGTAATAAGATGGAAAAGTTCTTAATGAGAATGTAATTAAAGTATATAATAATGATGATATAGCTATAATGTTGAATGAAATGAATTTAAAAAATGTAACCGAGAATCATTTAACAATAACTTCAACAAAAATATTTTAAGTGAAGTATTAACTGCTAAGTGACGCATAAATTACTTAAATATATTAAACGATGGGACTTGAAGTTAGGTTTTATTAATACAGATAATAAAAGTACTATTTCTTTAGATATTGATTATTATAGTTTAAAAGTTAGTCGATTTCATATCGATTTTGAAGTAGGTGCTTACTTCAGAATAAAATTGAGAGGAATAAAGTATTCAGTCGCTTAGTAAATATAGGTTTTGAGATTGCGTCAGTGTCTTAATAGGATGCTTTGCTTTTTTTATTGATCCAATTTTTTTGTACTTCCAATAGATTTTCAATAAGTTCAGAGAATCGTCCAATAGTTTTGAATAAATAAGAGATAATCTTTGTATTTGTTTATTCAAAGTAGCTCTAAAAGAGTAAAATAGTGTTTCATTTTAAGTAGTTTTTTGGTTAAAGGAGTTAAAATAAAGATGTATAGGGAATACTTATAACAATAGTTTTTATTGATATTAGTATTTAAACTTCTAATCGTTATAAATATGTTAGTTACTATTAGATACCATTTTTTTATAATACCTTTGTAGTTCACATTTTAGAACTAATCTATTTTAAAAAAGGTATGATAAAAGTTTCAGATATAGCGAGAAAACACGTAGCTCTTTTGATGGAAGATGAAGGGTTTGACCACACGACTGATTATGTGCGTGTAGGTGTAACAAGCGGAGGATGTTCCGGACTTTCGTATCAATTAAAATTTGATCGTGAAGTTGGTGAAGATGATAAGATTTTTGAAGACAATGGCGTGAAAATCGCTGTTGACAAAAAGAGTTTTTTATATCTTGTAGGAACTACTTTAGAGTATTCTGGAGGATTGAACGGTAAAGGCTTTTATTTCAACAACCCTAATGCAAGTAGAACTTGCGGTTGTGGAGAGAGCTTTTCATTATAAGACCTCAAGGTAGACAGACGGATGGGCTTGTCCGTCTTGTCTTTCCTTTTGATAATTAGTTAAATAAAAGAAGCGTACGAGAAAGTAGTGGCTTTTAAGTATAAATATATGAGTAAGTATACAGAAGAAGATTTAAAGAAAGAATTAGAAACCAAGGAGTATGAGTACGGGTTTTATACTGATATAGAATCAGAGACATTTCCTGTTGGTTTAAATGAAGATATCGTCAGAGCTATTTCTGCTAAAAAAGGAGAGCCTGAATGGATGACTGAGTGGAGATTGGAGGCATTTCGTATATGGGAGTCTATGGTGGAGCCAGAATGGGCAAATGTACATTATACAAAACCAGACTTTCAAGGAATCTCTTATTATTCTGCACCAAAGAAAAAAGATCAGTACACAAGCTTGGACGAGGTAGATCCTGAACTATTGGAAACATTCAATAAATTGGGTATTTCTCTTGACGAGCAAAAAAGATTGTCTGGTGTAGCAATGGATATTGTGATGGACTCTGTGTCTGTAGCAACTACATTTAAAGAAACATTGGCAGAACGTGGGATTATATTCTGTTCTATTTCTGAGGCGATTAAGAATCACCCAGATTTAGTGAAGAAATATTTAGGTAGTGTAGTCCCTCAGACAGATAACTTCTATGCAGCTTTAAACTCTGCTGTATTCTCAGATGGATCTTTCTGTTATATTCCAAAAGGAGTTCGTTGTCCGATGGAATTGTCTACTTATTTCCGTATTAATCAAGCGGGTACAGGACAGTTTGAGCGTACATTAGTAATTGCAGACAAAGGTAGTTATGTTTCTTACTTAGAGGGATGTACTGCGCCGTCACGTGATGAAAACCAATTGCACGCTGCTGTGGTAGAACTTATCGCTATGGATGATGCAGAGATTAAATATTCTACAGTTCAAAACTGGTTCCCTGGAGACAGTGAAGGGAAAGGTGGGGTGTTTAACTTTGTAACGAAACGTGGATTGTGTGAGAAAAATGCTAAGATTTCTTGGACACAAGTAGAGACAGGATCTGCTGTGACTTGGAAATATCCTTCATGTGTTTTAAAAGGGGATAACTCTATTGGAGAGTTTTACTCTATCGCTGTAACAAACAACTTCCAACAAGCGGATACAGGTACTAAAATGATTCACTTAGGTAAGAATACAAAGTCGACTATTATTTCGAAAGGTATTTCTGCTGGTAAATCTCAAAATAGTTATAGAGGTTTGGTTCAAATAGGACCAAGAGCAGCTAATGCTCGTAACTTCTCTCAGTGTGACTCTTTATTAATGGGTAATGCGTGTGGTGCTCATACGTTCCCTTATATCGAGGCTAAGAATACTACTGCTCAGATTGAGCATGAGGCAACTACAAGTAAGATTGGTGAAGACCAAATTTTCTACTGTAATCAACGTGGTATTCCTACAGAAAAAGCTATTGCACTTATTGTTAACGGATTCTCTAAAGAGGTGTTGAACAAGTTGCCAATGGAGTTTGCTGTTGAAGCACAAAAATTATTAGAGATCTCTTTGGAAGGAAGTGTAGGTTAATATACTTCTGATAAAAGAGACAGCAAATTTAGATTACCTTATACATTAAAAAAGACAATTATGTTACAGATAAAAAATTTACACGCAAGTGTTGAAGATAAAGAAATATTAAAGGGAATTAACTTAGAAGTAAAAGCAGGTGAAGTACATGCTATTATGGGACCTAACGGTGCTGGTAAAAGTACGTTGTCTTCTGTTATTTCTGGTAATGAGGCTTTCGAAGTAACGGAAGGTGAGATTATTTTGGATGGTGAAGAATTAAACGAATTAGCTCCTGAAGAGAGAGCACATAAAGGAGTTTTCTTATCATTCCAATATCCAGTTGAAATTCCAGGTGTTTCTGTAACGAACTTCATGAAAACTGCAATCAACGAGTCTCGCAAAGCACAAGGATTAGAAGAAATGCCTGCAAGTGAGATGTTGAAAAAAATTAAAGAGAAAGCAGAGTTGTTAGAGATTGATAGAAAGTTTTTATCTCGTTCTCTTAACGAAGGATTCTCTGGTGGTGAGAAAAAACGTAATGAAATATTCCAAATGGCTATGTTGGAGCCTAAATTAGCAATCTTGGATGAGACTGACTCTGGGTTGGATATTGATGCTTTGCGTATTGTAGCTAATGGTGTAAACAAATTAAAGAGTAAAGATAACGCTGTAATTGTTATTACACACTACCAACGTTTGTTGGATTATATTGTGCCTGACTTTGTACACGTTTTATACGATGGGAAAATTGTAAAAACAGGTGGTAAAGAATTGGCATTGGAATTAGAAGAAAAAGGATACGATTGGATCAAAACTTCTTTAGAGAAGTAATCAACAGTATCAATCATTTTAATCTAATTGCAAAGAAAGAATTATGGAGCTTAAAGATAAATTAATTACGTCTTTTGTGGCTTTTGAACAAGGATTGATGGGTGAACACGATGGTTTGCACAACATCCGTTTAGAGGCATTAAAGACATTTGAAGATAAAGGTTTTCCTACTAAAAAAGAGGAGGCTTGGAAATACACGTCGTTAAATGCACTCTTAAAGAATGATTTTCGCGTGCTTCCAAAAGGAGAAGTAGCTGTAGAATACAAAGAAGTAAAGAAATACTTTTTGAGTGACTCAGACACTTATAAATTGGTTTTTATCAATGGTATATTTAGTTCTCATTTATCTTCTACAACACATGATGGATTAGACGTATGTTTAATGTCGGCTGCTTTGACGAAACCTAAGTATAAAATGGTTATAGATGCATTCTATAATAGTTGTGCTGATAAAGAGGATAGTCTTACTGCATTGAATACAGCTTTTGCAACAGAAGGAGCATTTATTAATATTCCTAAGAGTAAAGTTGTTGCTAAGCCGATTGAAATCATATACCTTTCTACAGTGGAAGAGGAGGCCTTATTGGTGCAACCTCGTAACTTGATTGTAGTAGGTGAGAATGCACATGTGCAGATTGTTGAAAGACATCAAAGTATTGTGGAGTCGGCAGTGTTTACAAATTCAGTAACAGAAATTGTAGCTCAAAAACGTGCTATTGTAGATTTTTACAAATTGCAAAATGACTTAGAAACAGGTACGTTGATTGACAATACTTATGTTAGCCAAAAACAAGAGAGTAGAGTATCTGTGCATACTTTCTCATTTGGAGGTAAATTGACAAGAAATAACTTGAATTTTTATCAAGATGGAGAACGCATTGATAGCACATTGAAAGGAATTACTTTGATAGATGAGAAACAACACGTAGATCATTATACTTTAGTTTCTCACAATCAACCAAACTGTGAAAGCCACCAAAATTATAAAGGAATTTACGATGGTAGTTCTACAGGTGTGTTTAACGGTAAAATATATGTGGATAAGATTGCACAAAAGACTGATGGTTTCCAACAAAGTAATAATATTTTGTTGAGTGAGAAAGCAACAATCTATGCAAAACCACAGTTAGAAATCTTTGCTGACGATGTAAAATGTTCACATGGATGTACTATTGGACAATTGAATGAGGATGCGATGTTCTACATGCGTCAGAGAGGTATTCCACAAAAAGAAGCTAAAGCATTATTAATGTACGCTTTTACAGATGAAGTAATGGAGTCTGTAAAAATTCCTGAATTGAAAACGAAAGTAGCAAAAGTTATTGCTAATAAACTGGGTGTTTCTATGGGATTTGAAATTTAATATTCCTTGTTATATAGTCAACAAAAAAGAGATTGAATTATTCAATCTCTTTTTTTATGCCCTTTTATGGGATAGGAAATAAATAAAAAAACCAGACTAATCTGTGGGGAATCATAGTCTGGCTTTTTAAGGAAAGGTTGTTGTTTATGTAAAAGGTATAATGCATATTCTGTGCCAAAATATTGTATATTAGTATTTTAGTAGTAAAAGGTATAAGATAATAGATAGGTTATTTTTAGTAGTTTTATTTTCGCTCAGCGTATAATAGCTGTTTTAACCAAGGAATTTCTTTTAAACAAGCATACTATTGCAAATACAGGAATAAGCGTTTAAAGGGGCTTAAAAGGAGTTGTTTGTACGGGTGTAGTAGGAGTGTGTGGATAATATATAGGGATAAAAAAATAGGCGATACTTCAAGTATCGCCCATAAGGTATAAAATCGTTTATTTATGATTCGCAACTACTGCAAGTAACTAAGTTTGTTACCATTTCTTTAGAAACACTTTGACTGCGTTGGTAGTATAGTGTCTTAACACCAAGTTTCCAAGCCTCAATCATTAAATTGTTTACTTCTTTAATAGGAAGTTCAGCAGGAATATTCAGGTTTAAACTCTGTGCTTGATCAATATATTTTTGACGAATAGCTGCTTGTTGAATTAGCTCTAATTGACTAATCTCTTTAAATGTTTTGAAAACAGCTTTTTCTTCGGTAGTCAAACCTTCTAATTGTTGTACGCTACCTCCAGCTAACATGATGTTTCTCCAAGTTTCTTCGTTATTTAATCCTTTCTCTTCAAGTAAAACAGTCAAGTATTTATTTTGACGCATAAAATTACCTTTAGAAAGGCCTGCTTTGTAATAGTTACTACTAAAAGGTTCAATTCCAGGAGAAGTTTGACCTAATATCGCTGAAGAAGAAGTGGTAGGAGCTACAGCCATTGTTGTTGTATTTCTTCTGCCATATCCTTTTAGGATTTCAGGTTCTCCATAAATACGTGCAAGCTCTTGAGAAGCTTTATCAGCTTTTGTACTTATGTTTTGGAAAATGCTATTGGTTAACATTTTAGCTTGTAACCCCTCAAAAGGAATCATGTTCTTTTGCAGATATGAATGCCAACCTAATACACCTAATCCAAGTGCTCTATGACGTTTTGCAAAGCGATTTGCTGCTGCTAAGTAATAGTTTCCTTCTGTTTTTTCAATAAACTCCTGTAATACAGCGTCTAAAAAGAATACAGCCAGTTTTACAGCTTCAGTATCCTTCCATTCGTCGTATAATTCCAAGTTCATAGAAGATAAACAACAGATAAAAGATTCATCTTCTGATGAAGGCAACATAATTTCAGAACACAAATTACTTGCATTAATACGCATGTTATGGTCTTTGTAAACTTGTGGTTTGTGCCCATTGACATTGTCAGAAAAGAATAAATAAGGCATTCCTTTTTGTTGACGACTTTCAAGTACTTTAGCCCATAGTTGTCTTTTCTCTCTATCACCATCAATCATTTCTTGCATCCAATAGTCTGGAATACATACACCATAGAATAAGTTCTGGATAGGATTACCAATATTTTTGATGTTTAAAAATTCTTCACAGTCCGGATGATCGATGTCTAAGTATGCAGCAAATGCTCCACGACGCACACCTCCTTGTGAGATAGTATCCATTGCAGTGTCAAATAATTTCATGAAGCTTACAGCTCCACTACTTTTTCCATTATCAGTTACAGCACTTCCGCGTTCGCGTAAGTTGCCAAAGTATCCTGAGGTACCTCCACCGATTTTTGTTTGCATGATAACCTCTCCTAATTTGTGTGTGATGCCCTCTATACCGTCTGGTATATCAACATTGAAACAAGAGATTGGTAGCCCTCTCTCTGTACCCATATTGGCCCAAATAGGAGAACTTAAACTCATCCAACCACGTTCAATCATCTCTTGAAAAGATTCTTTTAGTTCTGGTTTGTATAATCGTTTTGCAGCAGCAGTAGTAATACGGTCTATTGCACCTTCTACTGTTTCTCCTTTTAAAAGGTATCCTCTATTTAGTATTTGTTCACTTTCAGAGTTCTTCCACCATAATTTTTGAGTTAAGTTCTCTTTATCTTCTGTTTGTAATGGTAATGAAAAGTTATTCATAGTATTTTCTTAGTTCAGCGATTTTGTGTAATGATTAAAATAAGTCGTCAGCAGTAATACTTTTGTCATGTTTAGTATAGTCTACAGGACGTTTTGCAAAAAAGTCGTCTAAACTATTGGCAAAAACCTCTTCTTCAAACCATGCCATTGGTTTATATTGTTCATGTGTGATATTAAAGACTTTGTCAAGACCAATTTTCTCCATACTATCATCAACTCTAAACTTCATAAAGTTTAATAAATCGTTTTTATTTACTGTTTCGATAGCACCTGTTTCAAATATCCAATCCAATATTTTACTTTCAATATCAATAGATTTTATAATTACATCATTGACATGATTGATTAAGTCTTCATCAAAGAAATCTGGATATTCTTTTTTAATGATATTAACGATATAGATTCCTGCATTAGCATGTACTTGCTCGTCAACTGAAGTCCAAGCAATGATATTACTAACATTTTTCATTAAGCCCTTGAAACGAGTAAAGGATAGGATGATAGCAAACTGACTAAATAAAGAAACATTTTCTATTAATAGAGAGAATAGAATTAAAGAAACAACATACTTCTTTTTGTCTGTATGATTGCCTGAGTTTTCTAATACTTCTGATAAGTATTCTACTCTTTCTTTGATAACAGGTACTGTAAGTAAGTCTTCAAATTCGTCATTGTAGCCTAAAACATCTAATAGACGAGAATATGCTTCAGAGTGTCTAAATTCACATTCTGCAAATGTACTTCCTAACCCATTGAATTCAGGTTTTGGGAAATGTTGATATAAGTTTCCCCAAAAAGTTTTAACTGCCACTTCAATTTGAGCAATGGCTAATAAACTATGTTTAATAGCAAGTTGTTCATTTCTGTTTAAATGTGAATGAAAATCTTGTGTGTCTGCAGTAAAGTCAACTTCACTGTGAACCCAAAAGGATTTATTAATGGCATCTGTGAATTGAAAAATTCCTGGGTACTCGAAAGGTTTATAATTAACCCTTTTATCAAAAATAGGCATAGCAATAATGTGTTATATTAAACATATTGTCACCTTTCAAAGAGTGAGTAGAAAGTTTTAAAAGAGAAATATAAGTGCCTCTTCTAATTAAAAGAAATCAAATAATATTGATTTTAAACGCTCTGTTGGTGACTTGATGATTCTTGCTAAGTTAAGATATTCAGGTGTTTATTTCAAATTAGAATGATCAAAAATGACCATTTTTTATAAACATATGTTGATAAAAGTCTTTGATATAGAGATTGTAATTATCAAATATTTTATCTGTTTGGTATAGTATCTTAATTACGCAAATAAGTAAGAAAATAGGGTGTGAAATAAGCAAGAATATCATGTATTTATTGCAAAAAAAACTGTTATACCTTATGGGTATAACAGTTTGGATTATGATCAGTTTAAATGATTTTAAGTTGTTAATTACAGTGTTTTAATTGGAGTATTACTTTGCACTATGACGAAATTTGAAATAGCATAATATGCTTCTCCTCCTTTCATATTGTTTTGCCAAGGTTCGAATTTGTATTCAAATGAAATTGTTTTACCAAACATTTCTTTAGGAATCATGTTTAAGCGAATAGGAACTTCCATTCCAGGACACCATCCTGCTCTATCTGGTTTCCAGTTTCCTGGATTTTGATTATTGATTATATTATTTGCACATCCTAAAGGTTCAAGTATATGTTTAAATGTTGTTTCATTTAGTATCATTTCATGTGTACGATAACACCACTCAGCACATGGTCTTCCTTCTTGTGCATCAGCTGGAGTTGCATGTCCCCAACCTGTTATAAGTGTTCTAATGTAAGCTTGTTCTGTGTTTTTTGGTAGTGTAAATTGATGTTTTAAATTGAAATTGTGTGTTCGACCATAAGGAACACCATCAATTGAAGTTTTATTGTATTGTTGTATAGGTATTACAGCAGAGTATTTATAAGCAGATTTGCCATAAGTAAAATCAAAATCAACACTGTAGACTCTACCTTTATCATTCCAAGTTTCTGTAAAAATTCTAAGTTCTACTTCACCCGTTAATAGTGATTTAAAATCAGTAACATCGAATTGGAATCCGCGTTCTAATTTTTCTGTTCCTACCCAATAAGGAGTTACAAAACGCGCCATCTCATACCATTGGTTGTCTTTTTTGTTTTTTACATAGACATTTGCATAGGTATCCCACTCATCGCATGTTTTATTGGGACAAGGATTTTGTACATACATTGTAATGTTATTCACTAAATCGATATCGGTTGGGAATGTAAAGGATTGTTCTACACCTTGATTTAGATCCTTTCCATAAGCTGTCTTAACGTTGTCGAAAGTTTTATAATTGAAAGTTCCTTCTTTTGTTTTTTCATTTTCAGAATGTGTATTACTGTCTTTGGAACATGAAGTAACTAATAATGAAAGAAGTAAGAGGGGTAATAGTAGTCTGTTTATCATAAAAGTTGTTTTATAGTGTTAACTTAATTTGTGTTAAATATACTATAAAACAACTTTTGATTATATTATTTGTTTGAAAAATGTAAGCATTTGTTAGTTTAAATCTTTAATCAGATCCTGCCATTCTTCCAATTCAGGAATACCAGGTTTTCTTTTACCAAAGAATTGAACTATAATTTCTCCCATTTCGTTAAACACTTCAATTGATGTGACAATGCCATCTGTTGTTGGCTTGCGTACTATCCATGTCTGTGCTATTTTATCCATGTCTAAATGCATATTAAAATCAGGATCAATAATATTAAACCAATTGTGATGCCATAGTACTTTGTTTATTTCTCCTGTATGTATTTGAATGTTTCCTTTGTTTCCCACAAATACCATAATAGGTGTTTTTTTTGCAGAAGCATTTTCCAACATTGTTACGATGGCTTCTTTATTGATTTGTGTTGCAAAATATGGGCTTGGAGCTAAACGAAGTGCTTGTGTACGCGTTAGTTTATGTTGTTTAAGAAGCATAAAAAAGTCATGTGTATCTTGTAGTTCTGTCCAGCCTTTTTGAAAAGAAGTTACATCGATTTCATCATCTCTTAGTTCATCTAAACTTGTATTATATGGGGTTGTTACTTCATCAGGTGATTGGTCATCTGATGTATATTTTTTAACTAATATATCAAAAGCTTCTTCATTACTTTGAGGTGTAAGATATATTTTGTGGATAGCTTCACCATCTTTTCCAAAGAATTGCAAACTTTTTCTTGTTAAATCACCAGTTTGTTCTACTACAGCATAAGCTTTTGTCCAATGAGAGACAAAAATTCTTAAATCTATATCAGGGTTAACAAAGAGACCTGCATGAGGAGATGAAAAATCAGGATTACTATAAATACCTTTTCTTTCATGTACACATTCATTATTTCTTGTTAAAGCCATAACCTTTCCTAAAGGCTCAATTTCACTTAGAATAGCTACTATATTTGGTTGTAATCTTGTTACAGTTTCTCCTATTTGCGTAGCTAATAATTGAGCTTCACTGACATTTAATTCTTGTGCTGCATTTCTGATACGTAGTCTTGGATTCTGTTGTTTAAGTTGACTCCAAAGCTCTTTTAAGTTCTGAGTTTCAGTATTCATAAGTATTTGTATTTATTGTCCGAAAATGATTAAGGGATTGTTGTTTATAGGGTTGGTTGTTACAGTACAAGGAAAATTGTATACCTTGGTTAGTATTTCTTGTGTTAATACTTTAGTAGGGGTATCGTATATTACTTTCTTTCCTTTTTCAAGTAATAAAATTTTATCAGCATATTGTGCTGCTAAGTTTAGATCATGTAAAACAACAATAGCCGTATTTTTTGCTGTTGTAAATTCTTTTATAAGAGTAAGTATTTTATGTTGATGTAAAATATCTAAATTGTTTAAAGGTTCATCTAAAAATAATACTTTATTGTCAATTTCGTTATTTAACTGAGCTAATACACGTGCTAAGTGAACTCGCTGTTTTTCTCCTCCTGAGAGCTGATTGTAAGTTCTGTTTTGCAAAGGACATATATCAATACAAGCCATACTCTCTTGAATAACTTTTTTATCTAAATCAGAAGGAATAGTATCGAAATAAGGGTATCTTCCCATCATTACTACATCTTCAACTTGAAGTGGAATATCCGCATTGTGATGTTGAGAAAATTTAGCTTTATGTTTCGGTAAGGTTTTCTTGCACCATTTGGGATATTCACATGATTTAAGAGATATCTTATTCCCTTTTTGATGAATTTCGTCTGCTAATATGCTTAGAAAAGTTGATTTTCCTGCTCCATTTGGGCCTAACACTACTATAAATTCTCCTTCATTACAAGCAAAATCAATATCATTGATAATGAAGCGTTCTTTTGCAATATAATTTAATTTATTAGCTTCTATCATAGTGACTTTTTAAATTTAAGTAATATTGAGATAAAAACTGGAGCTCCCATCATTGCAGATAAGATTCCTATAGGAATTTCAGTTGGAGGAATAAGAGTTCTGCTAATACCGTCAGCAACTAAAAGTAAAATACTTCCAGCAAAAATAGATAGAGGTAAAATATAATAGTAATTAGATTTGAATATCAGTCTTAGAATATAGGGAACAATTAGTCCTACAAAGCTTATAGTTCCTGTAAAAGCGACTATAGTGCCTACCATTAATGCAGAGAATAAAACGATTCTGCGTTTGATTTTTTCTACAGATATACCTAAATGATTAGCATCATTTTCTCCTAACATCATCGCATTTAATGATTTGCCTAAAGAGGATAAATAATATATAGCAGTAAACATTACAACTGCAAGTATTATTATTTTTGTCCAAGTAGCACCTGCTAAACTTCCTAATGTCCAAAATGTTAGATTTCTGAGTTCTTCATCAGTTGATAAAAAGGTCATTAATCCTGTAGCAGCTCCTGATAGAGCTGTAATAGCTACACCAGACAATAACAGTACACTAATATTCGTTTTTCCATGAATGGAAGACATTTTATAGACAAAGGTCATGGTTACAAGAGCTCCTATAAAGCTCATAATACTCAAAAATGAATAGTGTATAATTTCAGGTAAATGAACCTTGATGTAACCACCTAATACAATAGCAACGGCCGCAAAAAATACAGAACCAGCAGTTATACCAATAAGGTCAGGTGAAGCTAAAGGGTTTTTAAATAAACCTTGTAAAGAAGTTCCCGCGAGTGATAATCCTGCTCCCGCTAATATAGCCATGACAATACGTGGTAGTCTAATATGGCTGATAACATAACGATCGCCAGGATTAACCTCTTGGTAGTTAAAAATAAAATTAAGGAAAGTATGAGTTATACTTTCTTTAAAATTGTAAACTCCTATAAATATAGATCCTATTGCAATTGTTAATAATACAACTGCAAAGATGACTATGTAAAAAGAGAGTTGTTTTTGCATGTTTATTCGGCTAACAATTTGTTTAATGTGGTAATTGCTTCCCCTACACGTGGGGTGAATCCCGTAAGTAATAATCCATCCATAGCAATAACCTTTTTGTTTTTACCAGCATTTGTTTTATTGATTCCTTCAATTTTCAAAACACCATCAATTCCTCCCATGCTTTGTAGTCCAGTATCAAACATTAAAATATAATCTGGATTGCTATTTAATAGAGCTTCTGGAGTAAGAGGTTTGAAATCACTAAATCCTTTAATTGCGTTTTCACCTCCTGCCAGTTCAATCATTTTTTCCATTGGGGTGTTTTCACCTGCTACTAATAGAGTAGAAGCTCCACGTGCATAAATAAATAGAACTTTAGGTTTTGTTGCTAATGTTGTAATAGCCTTTGTTTCAAGGTCTATTTTATCTAAGACCTCAGATGTATTACTTAGCTTTAAAGAATTGGCAATATCTATAATTAATTTCTTAGTTCCTTCAATAGAAAATTCTTGATCAATGACAAAAAGTTTTATACCAGTAGATTCTAATTGCTGTTTTAAATTATCATTTAAATCCTTTTTCGCAATGTATACGATTGTTGGTTGTAGAGCCAATAAGGCTTCTATATTTATTTTGCTTACGTGTTCAAGTTGAATTGCTGTTTGACTAATATCTGTAGGGAATGTACTTGTAACATCTACTCCAACAATATTTTGTTTTTGTCCTAAGTCAACTAATATTTCTGTGGTAGTTCCGTTTAACGAAATTATTCTTTCTTTAGTAATAGGTTGTTCTGTTTTTGCTTGATTTTCAGTTGTTTTCTCGCTTGTGTTATTCTTACAAGAAATAAAAAGGAGTGTTAAGCATAAAATAAAGGTTATTCTTTTCATAAGTATATTTATTTGTACTAATTCTAAATTAAGGCAAAAATAAAATGTTTTTTGAGCTGAACAAAACATATTTAGATTAATTTTAATTAATTATATATTAGTAGGAAGTCTTCTAATGTTTATCTTTGTAAGCACAATTGATTAGGTCTTTTAGAAGAGACTTATTTTATTAATTTAAAGAATAATAGAATGTTAGATATTAATGCAGTTCGTGCTGATTTTCCAATTTTAAAGCAGCAAGTAAATGGGAAACCATTAGTTTATTTTGATAATGCTGCAACAGCTCAGAAACCTAAGATGGTAGAGGAAGCTATAGCTACATACTATAATACAATTAATGCTAATATACATCGTGGAGTACATACGTTAAGTCAATTAGCTACTGATGCTTATGAAGAATCTCGTCGAAAGATTCAAAAACATATTAATGCAAAAGAAGAACGTGAAGTTATCTTTACAGCAGGTACTACTTTTGGTATAAACTTAGTAGCAAATGGTTTTGGTCAATTATTGCAAGTTGGAGATGAAGTATTGATTTCTGCAATGGAGCATCATTCAAATATAGTACCATGGCAATTTGCTTGTGAACGATCAGGAGCTACTTTGAAAGTAATACCTATGAATGAAAATGGGGAATTGATTATGGATGATTTTGATAGATTATTGTCTGCAAACACTAAGGTTGTAGCTGTTAATCATATTTCTAATGCTTTAGGAACAATCAATCCAATTCAAGAGATTATTGAAAAAGCTCATAAAGTAAGTGCAGCTGTATTAATTGATGGAGCTCAAGCAGCACCTCATATAAAACCTGATGTTCAAGATTTGGATTGTGATTTTTATGTGTTTTCTGGACATAAAGTATGTGGTCCAACAGGTACTGGTATTTTGTATGGAAAGGAAGAGTGGCTAAATATATTACCACCATATCAGGGAGGAGGAGAGATGATACAAACAGTTACTTTTGAGAAAACTACTTATGCTTGTTTACCACATAAATTTGAAGCAGGAACACCAAATATTGCAGGAGGAATTGTACTTGGATATGCTTTAGATTATTTAAATAATATTGGTTTTGATGAGATTGAGGCTTATGAAAAAGAGCTATTAGATTATGGAACAGTACGATTATTAGAAATAGAAGGGCTTAGAATTATTGGCACTGCAAAAGAAAAAACATCAGTTATTTCATTTATTATAGAAGGAATTCATCCTTATGATATTGGAGCTATTGTTGATAAATTGGGAGTAGCTGTTAGAACAGGACACCACTGTACACAGCCTATTATGGACTTTTTCCAAATACCAGGTACTGTACGTGCTTCATTTAGTTTTTATAATACAAAAGAAGAAATTGATGTGTTGGTTGATGCAGTAAAGAAAGCACAAACAATGTTATCGTAATTTACAAAAGAATAAAAAAGATTAAATATGACAATCCAAGAAATACAAGAAGAGATAATTGATGATTTTTCAATGTTTGACGATTGGATGCAACGTTATGAATTTATAATCGAATTAGGTAAGAGTTTACCATTGATTGACGAAAAGTATCAAGTAGCTGAGAACTTGATTAAAGGATGTCAATCACAAGTGTGGTTACATGCAGAAGAGAAAGATGGAAGGATATTTTTTACAGCAAATAGTGATGCTATTTTAACAAAAGGTATCATTGCTATTCTAATTCGTGTTTTTTCAGGACAAAAGGCAATAGAAATTGTAAATGCAGATATGTCATTTATTGATGAAATAGGATTAAAAGAGCATCTATCTCCCACACGTGCAAATGGATTAGTATCAATGATAAAACAAATTAAAATGTATGCTTTAGCTTTTCAAGCTAAGCAATAAATGTGTTGAATAATGGAACAAATAGATGTACAACAGTTAGGTGAAAATATTGTTAGAGTTTTAAAAACAATTTATGACCCTGAGATTCCTGTAGATATATATGAATTAGGTTTGATTTATGATGTATTTGTAAATGAGACAAATGATGTGAAAATTCTAATGACGCTAACTTCTCCAAATTGTCCTGTTGCAGAAACATTACCTATGGAAGTAGAGGAGAAAATAAAAGCTATTGATCAAGTAAATGGCGTAGAAATAGAATTAACTTTTGATCCTTCTTGGACAAAAGATTTGATGAGTGAAGAGGCGAAATTAGAGTTAGGAATGCTATAATTATGGAAGGTGAAATTGTAAATAAAGTTGCAAATAGTGCACTTAAAGTATTTGATTTAGAAGACTTATATCCTACTAATAGACGTATGGATATTGATATTGCCCAATGGTTGTATGAAGGATTTGTACTGAGAGAGAAAGATTTCCGAACAGCTTTGAAAGAGGTCGATTGGACAATTTATCAAGATGCTTTTGTTGGCTTGTTTTGTTCTACAGACGCTATTTTACCTGGTTGGGCTTATATGTTATTGACTAGTCATCTACAACCATTTGCAAAACGTATTTTTTTAGGAGATAGTGCACATTTGGAGAAATCTATTTATCAAGAATTGTTATTTTCATTAGATTATTCTCAATATAAAGATCTTCCTGTAATTATAAAAGGATGTTCAAAAAAAGAAATACCAGAAGAAGCTTATGTGTTAGCCACTCAATTAATGATGAGTCATGCAAGATCAGTGATGTTTGGAGAGGCTTGTTCTGCTGTTCCAGTGTATAAAAAGTCAATTAAAAAGTAGTTTGTTTTTGCGAATTTAACTTATTGTTTTTATTTTAGATTAAAATTTTAACAATATGAAAAAAATATTAGTAGGGTTGTTTGCTGTTTTTGCTACTTATTCGTCTCAGGCACAGGAAACTGAAGCTGTGTCGACAGAAATAGTAAGTCCATGGACAAGAGCAGGAAATTTTACATTTTTATTGAATCAATCGAGTTTTTCGAATTGGCAAGCAGGGGGAGATAATAATATTTCCGGAAATGTAAAGGTAAATTATGATTTTAATTATAAACGTGGAGATTGGAACTGGGATAATAAATTAATTGTAAGTTATGGTTTAACAAAACTACAAGGACAAGACCAAAAGAAAACAGATGATAGGTTAGAATTCAACTCGTTATTGGGTAAAAAAGCAGAAGGGAACTGGTTTTATTCAGCTTTTTTAAACTTTAAAACGCAGATGGACAGAGGAGTTGATAAATATGGAGAGTATAATTCTCATTTTATGTCTCCAGCTTATTTGCAAATAGGACCTGGTATGTTATGGAAAAAGAATGATAATTTGAAAGTAAATATTGCGCCTGCAACTTCACGTTTCATTTTTGTCCATAATCATTTTACTGAGTTTGGTGAAGCTTTTGGTGTTGAACAAGGCAAATCAATAAAATATCAACTGGGGATGTCTGTAAATGGATATTACAAGTTCAACGTTATGGAGAATGTATCAGTTGAAAATATATTAAATTTATATTCGAATTATTTAAGCAAACCTGAGAATGTTGTAATTGACTATCAATTGAATGTAGTCATGAAAATTAATAAATATTTGACTACTAATTTTACATTCCAAACTATATACGATGATCTTGCTTTTCAAGGTTTTCAAATTAGAGAAATGGTTGGTTTAGGAATTAATTACAGTTTTTAAGTTTATGAATATCATAAAAATAAGAGCCTGGGATAACCAGGCTCTTATTTTTATAATAAAAAGTATAGAATAGTATTAAATATTTATGGTTGTTTAAGAGTAGATGTTTTTGAAACAAAACAGTAGCTCTTTATAAGAAGTGTAAACCGTCTAATTCTGCCTGTTTTTTTTCTTCTTCTGGCCATATACTTGCTTGTACCTCTCCAATGTGTTTTTTGTGAAGTAATTGCATACAAATTCTGGATTGTCCGATTCCTCCTCCTATAGTTAATGGTAATTTGTTATTTAGGAGTAGTTGATGATAGTGAAGTTCCTTTTTTTGGAGCTCTCCTTTTATTTCTAATTGTCTACTTAGTGCATCTTTATCAACTCGTATTCCCATAGAAGATAACTCTAAGGCACTATTTAGTCTACTATTCCAAACTAATAAATCACCATTTAATCCTTTATAATTTTCTTCTGTTGGTGTACTCCAGTCATCATAGTCACTTGATCTATTATCATGAACTTTTCCATCAGATAAAGTAGAACCAATACCAATAATAAAGACAGCTCCATATTCTTTAGTAATTCTATTTTCTCTTTCTTTAGGAGATAACATAGGATAAAGTTGTAAAAGTTGCTCAGATTGAATGAAACTTAGTTTTTTGGGTAAGTCTGGTAAAATATTAAATTGTTTATTTATCTCTTCTTCTGTTTTTAGTAGCGCTTGATAGATAGTTCGAACAATATTTTTTAAATAACTCAAGGATCTATTGTATGCTTCTATTTTTAGCTCCCAATCCCATTGGTCTACATAGATAGAATGAATTGGACTGCTATCTTCATCAGGTCGTAAAGCTTTCATATCAGTCAAAATTCCTTCATATGGGTTTAGTTCTAATTCCTTAATACGTATTCTTTTCCACTTAGCAAGGGAATGCACAATTACAGCATGATTATCATTCAAGAATTTTACAGGAAATGAAACAGCTCGTTCAATTCCATTCAGATCATCATTAATTCCGGTATTTGCATGAACTATTAACGGTGCACTAACGGGAAATAAATGTAAAGATTTGCACAATTCTTGACTAAAAAATGTTTTAGTAAGAGCTATGGCTTTTTCTGTTTGTAAAATTTCTTGTTTCTTCATTTTAATGGTAATTGTAAATTTTTTGAAATAAAAAAGGCATCTCGAAAGAGATGCCTTTAAACGGATAATGAAATAATAATATAATTAACTTAAATCATTAACAATAGCTTCCCTTTTCGAATTGTGTTTGCAATTCAAATTATTAATAGAGAAATTATTATTTAATGATAAATACATATAATCGGTTATTTTTACAAAGAGTAAATTTATAAAAAAAACAAATACTCAGGGACTTGTTTTAAATTTTTTATAAACAATTTGATTTTTAGTCTTCTTTTTCTTCTATTAGATGATCCCAATCCGGATATAAAAAATTGTTGTAAGGAAAACGAGTTATGTGTATTTCTCTTACCATCTCATATACTTTTTTTCTAAATTCTTCAAAGTTTTCTTTGTTAGTAGCAGAAATAAAAATAGCATTTTTCTCACCTACTTTATTCATCCAAGTATTTTTCCATTCCTCAATACTATAATGTTTTGATGTGCGCTCTGTCATTAAATCATCTTCGTCAAGATGCTCAGGAGTATATGCATCAATCTTATTAAAGATCATTATAGTAGGTTTATCATTACTTTTGATATCTTTTAAAATTTCGTTTACAGACTCAATATGATCTTCAAAATCATGGTGTGAGATATCAACTACATGCAAAAGAAGATCTGCTTCACGTACTTCATCTAATGTACTTTTAAAAGATTCTACTAATTGTGTTGGTAGTTTACGGATAAAACCTACTGTATCAGACAATAAGAAGGGTAGATTGCCAATAACAATTTTACGAACTGTTGTGTCTAAAGTAGCAAATAGCTTGTTTTCTACGAAGACCTCACTTTTTCCCACAGCGTTCATTAAAGTAGACTTTCCAACATTGGTATAACCTACTAATGCAACACGTACCATAGCACCTCTATTGCTACGTTGTGATGCCATTTGTTTGTCAATGATTTTTAGTTTGTCTCTTAATAAAGCAATTCTATCACGTACAATACGTCTATCAGTTTCAATTTCTGTTTCTCCAGGGCCACGCATTCCAATACCTCCACGTTGGCGCTCTAAGTGTGTCCACATACCTGATAAACGCGGTAATAAGTATTGACATTGCGCTAACTCAACTTGTGTTCGCGCATACGATGTTTGCGCACGCTGTGCAAAAATATCTAAAATAAGATTTGTACGGTCAAGTACCTTACAGTCTAATATTTTAGAAATATTTTTTTGCTGAGCAGGTGTTAACTCATCGTCAAATATTACTGTATGTATATTGTGCTCTACTATATAGTTGTGAATCTCCTCAATCTTTCCAGTTCCTACAAAGGTTTTAGAATTTGGTTGATCCATCTTTTGTGTGAATCTTTTAAAAACCTCGCCACCAGCAGTATAAGTTAGAAATTCTAATTCGTCTAAATATTCTTTTAATTTTGATTCGTCTTGGTCTTTAGTAATAATACCCACAAGAATAGATCTTTCAAAATTTATTTCTTCTTTTTCAATCATAATACTATAATGAATTATAAAAACAAAATTAGTGAAAAATATTGTGTCTTAAGGGATGTAATTTTTTATGGTATTCTTTAGAAAGTAAACTTTAACATTTTAAGTGCTTGTGTAAAACTTTGTGTTTAATTGTTTTTTTTGGTGGTTTTGATAATGTATTTTTAGTTATTTATATAAAATAACTAAAAATATTCTTGTTGATTCATGTATTTATATTAAGCATTATTGTTTAGAATATTTGTTTGTATTCATTATGAGAGTATTAAGTTTTGTTTTTTGATTTTTTATGTTAATTTTAGCGTAAAAATATTCAATTAATATACCTACAAATTTCTATTTTTATGAGTAAAACTACCAAAGTTTTATCCGTTTTAATACTCTTTGTCTTCAGTTGTATTATATATGCAATTAATAGAGAGTATGCTATTTCGGATTATTTATTTAGTACTGAAGTACTAAGTAAAAATAAAGATGCTACAGTTGAAGTAGCTGATAAAATACTCAGTGGTAATTCCACTGAACGTAAAATATTTAGTACCACAGGTACTACTTTATTTAGTGATGATTTCGAAGGTACCACTTCAAAGTGGACTTTTGTGAATTCTCTTGAAAACGAATGGTTTATTGGATCTGCTGTTAATAATGGTGGAACTAAAGCTTTGTATGTATCTAATGATAAAGGGATAACAAATGCCTATACAGATAAATCAGGTACTGTAATTTTTGCTGTTAGTAATCCTATCAATATACCAACTAATACAACTGAAGTTGTATTGTCTTTAGACTGGAGATGTGAAGGAGAGGGGACAAGTACTCTTTATGATTATGGAGAGATTTGGATTATCCCAGATACTTATAAACCAGCTTTGGGTACAAAGATTACTACATCACTTAGCAAAGGAATTCTGTTGAAAGATAGAATGTTAAAAGAAAGTACTTTTAAGAATGAGAAAATTTCATTAGATCTGAGTGGTTTTGCAGGAAAAACAGTAAATATAGTAGTTCAATGGGCAAATGATATTAGTGGGAATTACCCTCCAGCATTAGCTATTGATAATTTTAAGTTAATAATTCCAGATTGTACCCGTATTTATGGTTTCAATAATACTGCTACAACAGCTTCTTCTGCGTCATTTGAATGGAATGCATTGCCTATAGGCAAAGGAATTGAGATTTATCATAGTATTTCAGATGTTGAACCATTAGGAACAACAAAAGGAACTATTGTATCAACTGGTAACACTCATACAATAAATGGTTTGTCTTCAAACCAAGCTTATTATGTTTGGCAGAGATCAGATTGTGGATCTGGTGTAAAAGGTGATTGGTTTGGTCCAATCAAAATTCAAACAAACTGTAACACATTGCCTTTACCATTCGAAGAAGGTTTTGATTCTTATTCAACAACAATAGATTGTTGGAGAGTTAATGATGTTGATAAGGATGCTACTTCTCCAACAGGTGATAATATATGGCGTACTACTATTGTTAAAGCAGATGTTTTTGAAGGAGATGCAGCAATGTATTTTAATGGTGGTTACAATAAAGATCACAATGACTGGTTAATTTCTCCTACTTTTAATTTTACAGGAGGAATGTATAAGTTAACTTATTATTATAAAGCACAAAGTTCTTATACAAACGATTTTGAAGTATTATTGTCTAATAAAGGAACTGCAGTTAACTCATTTACAACTGTTTTAGTACCAAAAACAGCATACAATAATACGACTTATTTAAAAAAAGAAGTATACATTAAGGGAATAACAGGAGATGTAAATATTGCATGGCATGTAAATACAAAAAGTTATGCAAAGATTTATATTGATAGTGTTGAATTAGAAGCGGTTTCATGTTATGATATTGAAACAGTTGATATTCTTGGCTCTACAGATACATCTGTTGAGTTTAGTTTTGTTGATCAAGGAAATACCGAATGGGAATATTGGATTCAAGATGCGGGAGGCGCACCTCCATTAAGTTCAGGAGTATCTACTACTACCAAAAAGATTGTCGCAACTAATGATGCAGATAAAAACCCTTTGGTAGATGATACTGAGTATGAAATATATATGCGTGCAAAATGTGGAACTTCTGCAAATTTTAACGACTGGGTTGGCCCTTTTAAGTTTAAAACGAAGTGTGGACTACAAACTTTGCCAATGTCTGAAGGATTTGATACGACATCTTCTTCTGTTCAGTGTTGGAGTGTAGATAATAGTGGTAAAGCAGCTAATGCTACCTCAAACGCATGGTATTTGTATGGAGGAGGGGTTCATCAAGGTGATAAGGTAATGTACTATTCTGGAACAGCAACAGCTCATGATGAATATTTAATTTCTCCAAAGTATAAATTACAAGTAGGTAAGTTATATAAGTTATCTTACTACTATAAAACATCATCTTCTTATGACAACGAATTTGAGGTTGTGGCTTCAAAGAGTGGAATTAAGAAAACAGATTTTACTGATGTATTAGTAACTCGTGAAGTATATAAAAATAGTTCTTATATTAAAAAAGATGTATATATTCAAGGATATAATGGTACTATCAATGTAGCATGGCATGTAGTTGGAAATAAATCAAATACAATTTATATAGATACAGTTTCTTTAGAAGAAGCGAATTGTATCGAGCCAACTGATTTAATTGCAAATAATAATACGACAAATTCTATAACATTATCTTGGACAGATCCAATTAGTACTTCATGGGAGTATTATGTGCAAAAAGATGGTGGTGCAAAACCAACAGGAAGTGGTACAGCTACAACAACTAAAACAGTAACTGCTACAAAAGACAATGCAGGAGCAAATTTAAGCGCAGATACAAAGTATGAATTTTATGTACGTTCTAAATGTTTGAATGGATCTATGTCTGAGTGGTATGGACCAGTAAAATTTAGAACACTATGTGGAGGACAGGTTTTGCCTTTGATAGAGAATTTCAGCACCACTTCAACAACTATTAATTGTTGGACAGTATGGGATGTGAATAAAGATGCTACTTCTCCATTAGGTAGTAATTTATGGAGACCTATTACTTCTGGTATGTATGAAGGTGACCAAGCAATGTATTTTTATGGAAATTCTTCAACAATTCAACACAATGATTGGTTAATAACTCCGACATATAATTTTGTAAAAGATGGAATTTATAAACTAACATACTATTATAAAACTTCAAGTTCTTATACAAATGATTTTGAAGTATTATTGTCTAATACAGGTATGTCTGAAAGTGCTTTTACAACTGTATTAGTACCAAAAACAAAAACAAATACAACTACATATCTTAAAAAAGAAGTATATATAGACAATGTGGTAGGTAATGTCAATATTGCTTGGCGTTTTAATGGAATGGGTTATGCAACTATCTATATTGGAAAAGTAACACTTGAAAAAGTAGGTTGTGTTAATCCAGATACATTACAAGTTACAGGAACAACTCAAAATAGTGTAGACTTAAAATGGAATGATAAAACAAATACATCTTGGGAGTATTGGATACAACCAAAAGGAGGAAATGTACCAACAGGAAAAGGAATTGTATCAACAACAAATCCTGTAACTGCTACTAAAGATTTTGCAGGTAATAATTTGATTCCTGGTACTGATTACGAATTTTATGTAAGAGCTGTTTGTGCTTCAGGAGGGAATAGTTCATGGGAAGGACCTGTAGGTTTCTATACAAAGTGTACAAGTTATAATTTACCATTTAGTGAAAGTTATAATACAAGTTCTCCTACTGTTAAATGTTGGGAGATTGTTGATGTAAAAGGAGATGCTACTTCTCCAACAGGAAATAATATATGGAAAACAACCTCAACAGGTACTTATGAAGGTGATCAAGCAATGTATTTTTATGGAACATCCACTCCAGCTGTACACGATGATTGGTTAGTTTCACCAGCGATTACGCTTGGAGGTAAGTTATATAGAATAACATATTATTACAAAACAACCTCTTCTGGGGATAATGATTTTGAGTTAGTTGCAACAACTAATGGTAGCAATTTTACAGGAGGTACAGTAATTGATACGAAGAAAAAGATCAAGGAAACAGCCTATAAAAAAGCTACAGTATATGTTAGTGGAATTACTGGAGATACTCGTTTTGGATTTCATGTTAATGGAAAAGGAACTACAACAATTTACATAGATTCGTTTTCTATTACAGAGGTAGGGTGTAAAGATCCAGAAAATATTACAACAAGTAATATCACTGCAAATTCTGCAAATGTAACTTGGACTGATGGAGTTAATACTTCATGGGAGTATTATGTACAAGATTTTGGTAATGGACTTCCTACAGGAAACGGCGTAGCAGTAACAACTCCTTCAGTAACATTAACACAATTGACGGGTATTAATACACCTTTGCAACCACAGACATTATATGAGTATTTTGTTCGATCAACATGTGATGTAAATAATAAAGGGGAATGGATTGGACCATTTATTATTCAAACAATCTGTAATATAGTACAGATTCCTTTTACAGAAGATTTTGAAGTTAATTCTCAGACAGTTAGTTGCTGGCAAATAAATGATGTCAATAAAGATGTTACATCAAATAATTTGAATATATGGAAGTTAAGCGCAACAGGTGGAGTTAAAGGTAGATGTATGTCTTTTGTTGGTTATTATGATTGGTTTGGAGATACAACCACTCATAATGATTGGTTAATTTCACCAACTATGACTTTGTTACCAAATACTAATTACATTCTAACATTCAAGTATAAAACAACAAGTTATACATATGACGAGAATCGTTTTGCAGTTAAGTTATCTAAAACAGGTACAAAACCAGCAGATTTTGTAACTACACTTATTCCTGCAAAGAAATATACAACTGGCAGTTATGTTACTGAAAGTATATATATAAAAGGAATTTCAGGAGATGTTAACATTGGGTGGCATGTTACTGGAGAAGACGATATGGAGCTTTATATTGATGATGTAAATGTAAAAGTAGCGAACTGTATAGGTCCAAATAAAGAAGATGTTACTGTTAGTAATATCACTTCAAATAGTGCAACAATTTCTTGGGTTGATGTAAATACGGCAAATACAGCGTATAATTATTTTGTACAAGCTGCAGGAGGATCTGCACCAGTTGGAGGAGGAAGTAATACAAATGGGAAGACAGTAAATGTTAATTCTTTAAATTCTACAGGAGGAGGAGCTTTACAACCTGATACAGAGTATGATTTTTATTTTAGATCAAGTTGTGATACAGGTAAGTTTAGCGAATGGGTTGGACCTATACGCTTCAGAACAAAATGTGGTATAGTTACTTTGCCAATTTGGGATGGATTTAATACTGGCTCAACATATGCAAATTGTTGGACTTATGTTAATGATAAAGGTGCAGAAAGTACTTTAACTTCTTCAGGGAAATGGTCTATGTATAATAGCACATGGTCCGCTTTTGAGGGAGATGGAAGCTTGTATTTTTATGGAGGAGGATCTTCTACTGTAAATAAAGATTGGGCTATTAGTCCAACGTTTACAACTGTTGCGACAAAATATTATCGATTGAAATATCACTATAAAGGTTCTACTTCTTATAAAGGAACGCTTAAAGTTGCGTATTCTACTATTGGTGCAAAGGCAACAGGAATGACAACTGTATTATTACCAACAAAAGTGTTGGATAATGGCGATTATCAGGAAGAAAATATTGTGTTCAAAGGAGTTGCGGGTAATATGAATATAGGGTTTTTAGCTGAAAAACCAGGTTATTCATCAATGTATATTGACAATTTGTTTATTGAGGAAGTACAGGGGTGCCCAGAACCATCTGATTTAGGAGCAAAGGATGAACAGGCTGATAATGCAACTATTTTTTGGGATCAAAAGTTTGAAGGATCTGAATGGGAATATTATGTACAACCTTCAGGAGGTAAAACACCTGCTCAAAATGCAACAGGAGGTGTAAAAGTAAAAACGAAGCAAGCCAAAGCTGATAAAGATGCTAAAGGTAATAAGCTGAATAATAATACAGAGTATGAATTCTATGTTCGTACAGTGTGTAGTGCAACAACAAATAGTATTTGGGTTGGACCATTTAAGTTTATGACTGCTTGTGGTGAGTTTAATCCACCGTTTAATGAAGGATTTAATGAAGGATCTATATCTCTAAGATGTTGGACAATTGTAGACAATAATAAAGATGCAACTTCAGCAACATCAACTAATATTTGGCGTACTACAAAAACAGTTAAATACCAAGGAAGCCAAGCAATGGAGTTTGTAGGTGGTGCAGGAGTTAACCACGATGATTGGTTGATTACACCAACTTTCAAATTAGATGCTACTAAGGTATATCGTATGAAATATTATTATCGTACAAGTGGTACTGTGGCAAATGTGAATGAGTTTGAAGTATTATCTTCAAGTAAAGGTATTGCAGTTGCTGATTTTAAAAATGTGGTGAAAGCAAAACAGGTGTATGAAAATACAACTGTATGGAAAGAGGAATATAGATATGTGAAAGGTGTTGGAGGTTCAATTAATTTCGCATTCCATGTTGTATCTAAAGGAGGAACTACTATTTATATAGATGAGTTTAGTTTAGAAGAAGTAGTAGGGTGTCCAGAACCAATAGATTTAGGTGTTTCAAATGTAGCAGAAGATAAAGCAACTTTAAGTTGGTCTGATGATTTTGGTGCTACTAAGTTTGAGTATTTTGTACAAGAACAAGGAAAACGTGCGCCAAGATTAAATGATAGTGGAACTCCTGTTATGGCAAAATCTGTTGTAGCAGTAAAAGATAATACAACAAGAGCAGCATTATTGCCAAATACAGAATATGAGTTTTATGTTCGTACAAATTGTGGTAACGATGCATTTAGTATTTGGAACGGACCATTCAAGTTTAGAACAAATTGTGGAATATATAAAACACCATTTATAGAAACATTTAATACAAATTCAACTTCAGTTAAATGTTGGACAATACTTGATTTGGCAAATGATGGCAGTCAAGGAGGTAATGTATGGCAGTTTTCAAAATCAAGTCCTTTTGAAGGAGATGGTCATGCATGGTTTGAAGGTTCTGCTAAAAAACGTCATAACGATTGGCTAATTAGTCCAGCAGTAGAATTAGATGGAGGACAATATGTATTGAAATACAGATATAAAACTATTGCTACGCGTAATAATGAGTTTGAAGTAATGTTATCAACTGCTGGAGCAATTCCAGCTTCATTTACAAAAACATTAGTTGCGAAGAAGTATTATCAGAATGGTGGATATGTGGAAGAAGTAGTGTTTTTTGATAATGTAAAAGGAGCTGCTAATATAGGCTGGCACGTAACGACAAATGGAGCAACTACTGTGATGATTGACAAAGTAGAGTTGAAAAAAGTTTTGACATGTCCAGAACCTCATAATTTAGAGATTGTAAAGCAAACAGGCAATAGTATTGATATTAAGTGGGAGCAAGCGGGTACTTCAAAAACATGGGAAGTTGTCTATGTACAAGAAGGAGAAGATGCCCCTAAACAACCAGCTCAAGTAATCACAGTGACTGGGACACCGAGCACTACAATTACAAACTTGCAAGGAGGTAGTCGTTATACTATTTATGTACGCGCTATCTGTGAAGATGGTAAATCTCTTAGTGAGTGGTCTTCTGGAAAGGATACTTATACTTTAGTGGGAGCAAATGATGACTGTGGAGGAGCGATTAAAGTAACAGCTAATACTAATTTAGATGATTGTAAAGTTGTATTCAAAGGAGTAACTACAGGAATTACTAAATCGAAAACAGTAGAACCACAGTGTTGGCCTAATAAAAGCTTGGATGATTTGTGGTTTGAGTACACACCTAAAAATGCTATTAATAGCTTTAAGTTGAATAACATTATCAATTTAAAAACAGGAATGGCAGAATCAACTAAGTTTTACTTGGCTATTTATGATGTAGATTGTAATGTAATTGATAAGACGGCTAAATGGTGTACAACAATTACTTCAGATAGCTCAATTGGATATACAATAAAGGATATGATTCCAAATAAAAAATATCTGATTCGTATTGCATATGAACCGAAGAAAGATGTTTCACATGCTTTTGATTTGTGTATTGGTAGCCATAATGGTAAGCATTTAGAGGTTATACCAAGTCAACCTGCTGAACCTGGAAATCCAGATTCAGATGATTTTATACCAGATCCTACAAAACCATATACAGTTGATAAGTTAGTGAAAAATGTATTGGTAAAATCAAATTGTAAGTTAGTTACAAATGTAAAATATCAAAATGGAGATGGAAGTGCTAAGGCGATGGGGTATAATACTCTTGGATATTTTAATAAAGGACAAACTGATTTTCCTTTTGATGAAGGAATTGTACTTTCAACAAATGAAGTACAGTTTGTACCAGGTCCTTATCGTGGTTATGGTTCAGGAAATAATAGAGGGGCAAATAATGAGAGATGGAGAGGAGATAAGGATATTAATGATGCAATTAATGATGCAGGAGGGCATAAAGTAGAAAATAAACGAGTTACTCAATTAGAATTTGACTTTGTTCCTATTAAAGAACTATTGAAATTTGAGTATTTATTTGCATCTAATAGTTATCATACGGGGTGTATGGAACAATGTAATGTTGGTGCTTTATTTGCCGCTTGGTTGGTTGATACAGAGACAGGGAAAGGAGTGAATTTAGCTAAGATAAATAATACTGATTTACCTATTTCTATTAAGAGTATACGTGACGAGAAAAAAGCACCTGGTTGTAATGTTAGTAGTTATCCAGAATTATTTGATAAGTATTATGGTGGAGTGGATTCTTATACAGGTTTTAGTAATGGTGTAGGTGCTTGGATAGACTTTGTTGGTACAACCAAAGCAATGGGATCAGATGAAGTTATTGTTGTTCCTGGTCGTAAGTATCACATAAAATTAGCTGTAATGGATTTTTGTACAACGGTTTCTCATTCATCAGTAGCTTTCTTTAAAGCAGGAAGTTTTGACTTAGGTAATTTAGATTTAGGAGCTGATTTAACCATTGAAAACAATAATGCTATTTGTAATACAGAATCTAAAACAATTAAAACAGGATTAGGTGAAGGTCCAAATGTGGATATCAAATGGTTTAAAGACAATGTTGAAATACCTAATGAGAAAAAACCTGATTTAAAAATTAATGAAACAGGTAATTATCGAGTAGAGGCTTTCTATAAAGACATTAAGTGTCCGATAAAAGGAGAGATAAAAGCAGAGATTTATCCAGCAATTTCTTCTATAGTTAAGTCACCAACAGCGAGAACTATTTGTAAACATTCGTTGCTTCCGCAGCCTGTAGGTTTAGACAAAGCAATTGAAGAAATGTTTGAAGGAGTAGATAAGCTTAATTATAATGTGCGAGCTTATGAAACTGAGGAGGATGAAATTTACAGTAAAAACGCAATTGAGAATTTTAAAGAGTATGCTGTTAAACCAGAGAATGATAATTCAATTGTTTATATTAGAGTTGAAGATGTTAGATCTGGATGTTCTGAGGTATTTAAATTGAAAATTACACTCCAAGAAGGTGAAAAACCAACAACGCCAAAAGATGTAGTAGCGTGTGATTCTTATGCTTTACCAGATTTGCCTGCAAATCAGAAATATTATAGTCAGGCTGGTGGAAAAGGTGAGAACTATGCTAATGGACATGTATTTAAGGCTGGAGAGTATGATGTTTATATTTTGCAAGACAATGGGAACAATGGTTGTTATGAAGAAACGAAGTTTAAAGTAGAAGTAACTGCTAAACAATTGGCCCAACAGTTAGAAGATCAAACATTATCATGTGAGTTGTATACTTTAAAAGATTTGAAAGATGGCAGTAAGTATTACACAGAGGTAAATGGTAATCGTATAGAACTACAACCAGGAACAATGATTACAACAACAAATACTAAAGTTTATGTTGTTGTTACAAGTAAAAATGGTGTTTGTTATGACGAAACCAGTTTTATGATTCGTTATGAGGATTGTCCAATACCAAAAGGATTCTCACCAAATGGCGATGGAGTAAACGACGTGTTTGATTTGAGTGCTCATGGAGCTACAAGTGTGAAGATCTTTAATAGAAATGGAGTAGAAGTATATACTTTCAAAGGAATATATACCAACCAATGGACAGGAAAAGATAAGAGCAATAAAGATTTGCCATCAGGAACTTATTACTATGTGATAGAAGCATTTGGTAAAACAAGAACAGGATGGGTACAATTGAATAGATAATCTATTTTATTGATAATAAAAAAAGGGAAGATCATTTGGTCTTCCCTTTTTTGTTGGGTATTGAGTAAATTCTGACAAGAATATTTGTTTGAGTGCAAGTATAGTGTAAGCATAGTCCAAGCATAGTGTAAGTATAAGAATAAAGCTTTATTATACTTGCACTATACTCTGATTCTATTAGGATTATACTTAGACAGATAAGATTATAGATCACAAATTAGCAAAAAGAGATTATTCACTATATAGTGTAAATGATATGTTCTATAGGTCTTGTGAACTAATGTTAGAAGGATTATTAAATAAAAGAGTACCTATTTCTTAAAATTGCTTTACGTGAAGTGCTAATGTTTTTTTGTTAAAAACCAATACATCGTGAGTATATTTTGATTTGTTATTTACAGAATTAGTGGTTGTTTGCAATATTTATAGAGGAGTTAGTTTTTGTATATTTCCTTCTTTTTAATTTTTAACACATAATGTTAATGTTAAGCTAAAAAAATATTATATATTTACCTCCATACATTAACACAATATGTACTAATGATCAATTAAACTGACAGAATTATGAAGAAAAGATATTTACTATTAGCAGCTATGACTTTGTTTAGCTTTGTTGAAGTATCTGCACAACAGAATCCTCAATATACACAATACATGTACAATATGAGTGTTGTGAATCCAGCTTATGCGGGTATGTCTGAGGCTTTGTCTATGGGAGCGTTGTATCGTAAACAATGGGCGGGGTTTGAAGGTGCACCAGCTACAGGTACGCTATTTGGACACAAGCGTGTAGGTAAGAATGTTGGTTTAGGAGTATCTTTTATTAATGATAAGATTGGTCCTGTAACGGAGAATAATGTATATGGAGATTTTTCATATACTTTAAATCTTGGAGGAGAAAATAAACTGGCATTAGGTTTAAAAGCTGGTGCAACATTCCATTCAGCAAAACTTTTCTCTGAGGTGGGCAACACATCCCGTATGGAGCCAAATGACCCAGCTTTTGGAGAAGATAGCAATAATACATTGTTTAATTTTGGTTTAGGAGCTTTGTACTATACAGATAAGTTTTATGTTGGGGTAGGAGTTCCAAATATGTTGAAAGGGTATTATTTGAATTATGATGGTAAAAATTATGGGCAACGCGAATTACATGGATTTGTAACTGCAGGGTATGTTGTGGAATTGGATAGAGATTGGAAATTAAAACCATCTACTATGATTAAATATGCTGCAAATTCACCTATATCATTTGATATTAGTGCAAACGTGATGTATGCGAATAAGATTGAAGCGGGTGTTAGTTATCGTAATGAGGATGCTATTGCTGGAATGCTGAATTATAGAGTTACTCCTAACTTAAGAGTAGGATATGCTTATGATTATATTACTTCAGATATTAATAAAGCTGCTAAAGGATCACATGAATTCATGATACTTTATGACATCTTCTTTGCGAAGAAAGTATCAAGTTCTTCTCGTTATTTCTAAACCACCAACTATTGAAACTATAATTATGAATATTAAAAAACTATGTCTTAGCTTTTTGCTAACCAGTGTGATTTCTGTGAGTGCTATAGCTCAAGTAGGAAATGAGAAGAAAACACCATTGGAATTGGCAGATGATTTATATAATAAGTATGAATTTGTTGATGCTGCAAAAGCGTATCAAAAATTAGTAAGAGGCGCAAAAACGGATAACTATATTTATTTGCAGTTGGCTGATTGTTATTACAATGTATTTAATACAGTAGAAGCAGCAAAAAATTATGGTAAAGCAATTGCAAACAACCCTAATATTGATTCAGAGATATATTATAAGTATGCACAAATGCTTAAAGCAAGTGGCCGTTATGACACTGCTAATGAGGTAATGCGTAAGTTTGCTGAGAAAGCACCTGAAGATAATAGAGCGATAAGCTTTATGAGAGAGCCAGATTATATTCCTCGATTGAGAGAGCAAGAAGAATTGTTCACTTTTGAAGAAAGTGGAATTAATGATTTGAAAGCAAGTGATTTTGGTGCGTTTTTAACTACAGGAGATACGCTTTACTTTGCTTCTTCTCGTAAAGACACAAAGAAAAAATATGGTTGGAACGAACAACCTTTCTTAGATATTTATCAAGCAAAATATAAAGGGGCAAATGATCCATTGTATGATGTGGAATCTGTATCTGAGTTAAATACAAAATACCATGATGGACCTGCTACAGTAACAGGTGATGGAAAAACAATGTATTTTGCTACAGAAAGTTTTAGATCAGGTAAATTTGTGAAAAACAAGAAAAAACTGGTAAAACTTGGAAAGGTTAGTGTATTCCGCGCTACGAAAAAAGGAAATAAGTGGACTAAATTAGAACCAGTACCTTTTAATGGAGCAGATTATTCTGTGAGTAACCCAAGTGTGAGTAAAGATGGACGTACTTTGTATTTCTCTTCTGATATGCCTGGTTCAATGGGAGAAACAGATATTTGGAAAGTAGAGATTTCTGAGGATGGAAAGTATGGAGATCCTGTAAACATGGGTTCTCAAGTTAATACAGAAGGACGTGAGTCGTTTCCGTTTATTGCAGATGATGGTAAATTGTATTTTGCATCAGACTCGCGCCAAGGATATGGAGGATTGGATGTTTATGTGGTAGATTTAGCAATTCCTGGTGCACAACCAAAAAATCTTGGAGCTCCAATTAATACAGCTAAAGATGATTTTGCATTTTCATTTTATCCAACAAAAGATATCGGATTCTTCTCTACAAATCGTATAGGACGTGACGATATTTACAAAGCAAAACCTATCTGTACTACAGAAATGTATATTACAGTAACTGATAAACAGACAGGTAAGGTGTTAAATAATGCTCAAGTAGATATTTTTGATGATAAAAAGAATTTAATTGAGACAAAATATTCAGACAGAAGAGGTATTGTTGAGTATGTAGTAGATTGTGGAAAGTATTTCTACTTACAAGTATCAAAAGAAGATTATGAGAGCCGCCCTGTGGAGGTGCCTTTAAATAAAAAAGGTGGTCGTCAGTTGATTAATGTAGCTTTACGTCCAATTGAGTTGATAGTAAAAACAGAAGAAGTTATCTTAGGAGATATTTACTTTGAGTTCAATAAATCTAATATTACACAGCAAGGTGCATTTGAGTTAGATAAACTGGTTCAAGTAATGAAGAGAAATCCTCAGATGGTAATTAAAGTGGGATCTCATACAGATAATAGAGGTAGTGCAGCATACAATCAGAAACTTTCTGATAACAGAGCAAAAACTACTGTACAGTATTTGATTTCTAAAGGAATAGATTCATACAGATTACAATCAGAAGGTTTTGGATTTAGTGTTCCAAAAGTAGATTGTAAAAATAATTGTTCAGAAGAAGATCATGCAACAAACAGAAGAAGTGAGTTCTTGATTTTGAAAAAGTAGTTTATAATTTTTTTTAAGAAGTCCTTACGAATTTCGTAAGGACTTTTTTTATACTTTAGTCTAAAATATTACAGATGTTTTTATATACCTGTTATATTATTATAAACTTTAAAAAGAAAAAGATGAAAATATTGAATAATAAGTTACTGTTAATGCTGTTTTTTGCTTTCAGCTTGCTGGGGTATGGACAAAGAACAGTAGTTACTGCAAATAGTTATGACATTAGTGATAACTTAGATTTGCGTGCTGTTGCTTCTATATTTGGAGAATCAAAAGACTTGGCTGATTTTGAGTATAGATTGAATGATCCTAATTTACGTATAAACAATCTTGACTTGAATGGAGATGGTTATGTAGATTATTTGAGAGTGATTGAGGTAGTCGAAAACTACACTCACTTAGTGATTATTCAAGCAGTTTTGGGACGAGATATGTTTCAAGATGTTGCTACTATAGAAGTTGAGAAAAATAAACGTAGAGGGAATGTGAATATTCAAATTGTTGGAAATAGTTATATCTATGGTCCAAACTATATTTATGAACCTTATTATGTAGTTACTCCACCTGTGTTTAGTTTGTTTTGGGGTATTTCATACTCTCCTTATTACTCTTCATGGTCTTGGGGATATTATCCTTCGTATTATTCATATTATAGACCTTATCCAACAGCGACTTATGTGGTAAATGTTCACACCCATGTGAATTACTATAATAGATATGAGTATACAAGTAATAGATATAGTTCACGTACACCTTATATGTACAATGATTATAGACAGAATTATTATGAACGTCAATACCCTTCTAATAGTTTTTCCTCTCGTTATCAAGGTTATGACAATAGATACGATTTAGCTAATTCTCGTAGTAGCTATTCAAGTAACTCTTCATCATATGGAGGACGAAGTAGCTATTCTAATAATAACTATTCTTCAAATTCAGGAAGAAGCAGTTATTCATCAGGTAATTCTACTTCAGGAGGTAATTCAAGTTATTCTACAGGATCCTCTTCAAATTCTGGAAGAAGTAGTTATTCGTCAGGTAATTCTACTTCAGGAGGTAATTCAAGTTATTCTACAGGATCTTCTTCAAATTCAGGAAGAAGCAGTTATTCGTCAGGTAACGCTACTTCAGGAGGTAACTCAAGTTATTCTACAGGATCTTCTTCGAATTCAGGAAGAAGTAGTTATTCTACGGGAGGTTCTAATTATAGCTCAGGAAGTAATTCAAGCTATTCTACGGGATCTTCTTCAAATTCAGGAAGAAGTAACTATTCTAATTCGAACTCGTCTTATAATAGCTCTTATAGTCAACCAAGCTATTCAAGTGGATCGTCAAGAAGTAGCTATAGTTCAGGATCATCAAGTTATCCATCATCGAATAGCTCTTACGGAAGTTCTTCAAATAATTCTTCGTATGGATCAAGTTCACCATCTTATAACTCAGGATCTTCATCAAGAAGTAGCTATAGTTCAGGGTCAAGTTATTCAGGGGGATCATCAAGTAGTTATAGTGGAGGAAGCTCTTCAGGAAGTTCGAGATCAAGTTATTAATTTTTAGATATAAAAAAAGGAGCCAAGGGCTCCTTTTTTGTTATTGATATATTTCGTTTAATATTTTAGCTAAACGTAATCCTCCTTTTAATAATTGACTTTCTATTGTTGATTTGAAATCAAAGTTGTATTTATAACTTAAAGCCTCATTTGCTTCTACACTACTATATATTTTAGTTGCAGTGCCATAAGAGTCATAAATCCAATCAGCTAATTCACCTTCTGTTAATGTTGCATTGTAAGCCTTGTCATGAACATCTAATACTTGTGCAAATTCAGTATAACTATATTGTTCAAAATCGACTAAAGCAGAATCCCATAAACTGTGTAGGTTTGTAGGTTTTCTAAACCACTCTACTTTGATTTTGTTTCCACCTAAATCATCAGGTCTCCCTATGTGTAATGGTTGGTGTGCATCTCCAATCATGTGGATAAGAAAGTATAAGTATTCTTGTTTTTTTTCAAGAGGTAAGTCTTTCTTCTTTAATTCTTCAATTAAGAATTGGGCTTTTTTATATAAGTTCTTATCTGTTGAGTTCGCTAATTCCTTATCAAAACCTGCTCTATCTAATCCTTCAGGCATATTAATATAATGCCAACTATCTGCGAATTTCCATGTAGGATCGGATTTTAAAAAGTCAGGCCAGTTAGCCCAATAAGCCAATTTCTGTTTGTCTATAATTTTTGCTAATTCTTTTTTTGCTTTTTTACTAAGATTTTTCTCAGCAATTTCTGCCACTACACGGTGTCCTGTTGTTCCCCAAGCAAATACATTTGCTGTTTGGAATAAGAAGAACACCATAAGGATAAAGTAAAGAGATTTTTTCATGGGAATTATTCTATAAATATTGCTTTTAATTCTGTTGCATCGCTTGGTTTCATTTTTCCTGCTAAAACTAAGCTCAATTGTTTTCTTCTAAGAGCACCAATGTAACGTTCCTTTTCTACATCTGTTTCTGCTATTACTTCTGGGATACTAACTGGATTTCCTGTATCATCTACTGCAACAAAAGTATAGATTGCTTCATTTGCTTTTCTTTTAGTACCTGATTCTCGATCCTCAATCCAAACATCTAAATAGATTTCCATTGATGTATTAAAAGCACGAGATACTTTGGCTTCTACAGTTACTACACTACCTAATGGAATAGGTCTATTAAAGGCTACGTGGTTTACAGATGCTGTCACACAGATACGACGAGAATGACGTCGAGCAGTGATACCAGCTGCTCTATCCATACGAGCAAGTAATTCTCCACCAAACATATTGTTTAAGGGGTTAGTTTCACCTGGTAAAACTAAATCAGTCATTAAAGTTGTAGATTCTGAAACTAATTTTGCTTGCATATAATATAATTTAAGTGCAAATATAGGTACATAAAATAAAAAATCCCGAAATGCAATATTTCGGGATGATGTTTTAACTTTTATTTATTGAACTAATATCCAAGCATCTTTATTTACTGTACGGTGTATTTTGTTCAATTCAATCCTCGCTTCTTCAGCAGTTTGATAACTTCCATACAATACAGGATACATTCCATGTCTTGTCTTTCCTAAGAAAGAGGCTTCTTCAAATCCTTTTGCCTTTAACTGTCCTACTGCCTTACTTGCATTCTCTGTGCTTTTAAAAGCGGATGCAACAATATGATATGGACGTACAATTACCTCTTCTTTTTCTGTACGAGTTGTAAGTGTTAGAGCAGGTATTTTAGGTTCTATAACAAAGGTTGCTTCTTGAATACGATTCTGTATTTGTGATTGAACATTACCTTCTACAGCAAGTGTTTGATCACTAATATATGCATCATATGCATTGTTTACCAATACTGAACTAATACTAACAAATAATGTTAATACGGCAGCATATTTCACAAATGCATATTTAGATTTCTTTGGTTTTGTTGCCTCAATCGCTACTGTTTCTTGTAGTGGAATGATTGGTGTACGAGATACAGTTGATGCTACTACACTTGATAAGCCAAATGAAGTAGACAAAAAGTTGTTTACAGTGATAGGTGTGAATACTAAACTTCCTTCTTTATTTGCTTTGAAACTACCGATTCCCATCAATTGTAAATAGGCATAAGCGTTTAATTCTGCTTTCCAATTGTCTACAGTAGTTTGGATAGCTTCCACAGCTTCAGCATAAGATATTCCTTCTTCCTGTACCAAGTGATTAGCTAATAATCCATCGTTATTTTTGATGTTCACGTTAAATGAAATCTGTTTTTGTGGAGGAAAGAAAGTCTTAATTTCCTCATCATAGTAAGATGACTTAATCTCCGTTAAGAAAGCACCAAAGTTTGGTACGATAACGCATTGGTATCTGTATAATAAGGCTGATATATGTTTTTCTGTATTCATAGTCACAAAATTACATTAATCTAATGGGCAAGCAAAAGATTAATTCTATTTTTTAGTTGAGAGGAATAAAGGTATGAATTTGTTTTAATAAATGAAATACTATTTGTGTAATACATTGGTTATTACTGTTTTTTGGAGTAGTTTTTGATGCTAATTGACCAGTTACTAATTATTTTGAAACCTGTAAATTGTAGCAATTATGACAGAAGAAGAGCTTTATTATACTTTAGCTTTATGTAAAGTAGAAGGGATAGGATGTATTATGGGAAGGCGCTTAATAGATTATTTTGGAAGTGCTAAGGAAGTACTTTCTGCCTCTCCAAAAGAGTTAATTCAAGTTAGTAATGTTGGGACTATCTTGTTGGAGAAGCTGTCAAAAAAGAATATTTATGAGAAGGCAGAAGTTGAATTAAAACATATTCAAGCAAATCATTTAAGTCCTATTTATTATAAAGCACCTCATTTTCCTTTTTTACTGAATCAGTGTGTGGATGCTCCAATTCTTATGTTTAGTTCTGTGCCTTCTATAGATTGGACTAACAGAAAAGTTATTTCTATTATTGGTACACGTTATCCTTCATCACGTGGAGTTGCATTTTGTAAAACACTAATTGAAGATTTAAAGGTATATAACCCTATTATTGTTAGTGGTCTGGCTTATGGTATTGATGTAAGTGCCCATCAAGCAGCTTTGGATCATGGATTGACAACTTTTGCAGTGTTGGGAAACCCTCTAAATACGGTTTACCCAGAAAGTCATCTTCGCATAGCACAAACGATGGAGCAACAGGGAGGAGGATTGTTATCTGAGTTTTGGATAAGTGATAGGATTGAGCGAGAAAATTTTATTCAACGCAACAGAATTGTGGCAGGTCTTAGTCAGGCAACTATTGTAATAGAGAGTGCTATAAAAGGAGGATCTATGAGCACTGTTACTTTTGCTAATGATTATAATCGGGATGTTTTTGCTGTACCTGGAAGAACAGATGATGCAATGAGTGCTGGCTGTAATGAATTAATTCGTACAAATAGAGCACAACTACTTACTTCAGCTGCCAATATTGTAGAAACTTTGAATTGGGATAGAGTAGAACAAAAGAAGAAGGTTATTCAACCTGAACTTTTTGTTGATTTGAGTGGAGATGAAGAAAAAGTGTACAATTATTTGAAAGAAAATTCAAGAGATTTGCTGGATTTGATAGCCTTAGGAGTAGAGTTGCCTATTTATAAAGTTAGTAGTACACTTCTTAACTTAGAACTGAAAGGACTTGTAAGACCATTACCAGGGAAATACTTTGAGTTGTTATAAAAAAAGCCACTTTTAAAGTGGCTTTATCATATTATAATTTTGTTGCATATCCCATTCGCTCTCTTACCTTGTTTAAGGTTGCTGTAGCAATAGTAGACGCTTTTTCAGATCCGATTTGCAATAATTTATCAACTTCTTCTAAGTTGTTGATATAGTAATCATATTTTTCACGGACATCTTTATATTTTTCAACAATAAGTTCATATAACTCTTGCTTTGCATGTCCATATCCATAGTTTCCAGCTAAGTATTTTGCTCTCATTTCTTCTACTTGTTCTGGAGTTGCCAATAACTTATAGATAGTAAATACATTACAAGTATCAGGATTTTTAGGCTCTTCAAGAGGAGTACTATCTGTTTCAATACTCATCACTTCTTTTCTCAAAACTTTATCTGTTTGGAAAATATTGATTGTATTGTGTCTTGATTTACTCATTTTATTTCCGTCTGTCCCAGGTACCACCATTACTTCTTCTTGAATTTTTGCTTCAGGAAGTACAAATGTTTCACCCATTTGATGATTAAAGCGAGAGGCTACATCACGAGTAATTTCTAAATGTTGTAATTGGTCTTTTCCTACAGGTACAAATTCTGCATCGTATAGTAAGATATCAGCTGCCATCAACATAGGATAAGTAAATAATCCTGCATTTACATCAGCTAAAACATCAGCTTTATCTTTAAACGAATGGGCTAATGTTAGACGTTGAAAAGGAAAGAAGCAACTTAAGTACCAAGTTAACTCAGTCGTTTGCGGTACATCTGACTGGCGGTAAAAAGTTACATGATTAACATCTAAACCACAAGCAAGCCAAGTAGCCGCAACACTATAGGTATTTTCTTGTAATGTTTTTGCGTCTTTTATTTGCGTTGCAGAGTGCAAGTTCGCAATAAATATAAAAGACTCATTCTCTTTTTTGTTTGCCATTTCCACTGCTGGTAAAATAGCTCCTAAAAGATTCCCTAAGTGTGGAGTTCCTGTACTTTGAACTCCTGTTAGAATTTTAGCCATTGCGTGATATTTATTTTAATAAAACACAAAGATAAGGTTTTGTTATAAAAGCTTCTTGTTTTTTTGTTGGAATACGCTTATTTGCGTGGCTTATTTGTTTATTTTTGAGTATCCACAACGTGGAATGTATTTGACTATATTATAATGAACTATATAAAAATTTTCTTTAGTGTTTTATGGCGACTTTGGTTTTATATCTGGATGCTTGTCGTAATCTTAGTATTATCTCCGTTTCTATTAGTTACAATTTCTTCTCCCAATAGTTATCCTGCTTTCTTTAAGTTGGCGCGTATATGGGCAAAACTTACTTTTTATGGAATGGGAATGCGTATTAAAGTGGAAGGCAAAGCTTTTACAGAAAAAGGTAAAAGTTATATGTTTATAGCCAATCATACTTCAATGATGGATATCATGGTTATGTTGATTATGGTTAAAGAGAATCCCTTTGTATTTGTCGGTAAGGCAGAGTTAGCCAAATTGCCCTTGTTTGGTTTTTTCTATAAACGAACTTGTATTTTAGTGGATCGTAAAGATTCTAAGAGTCGTTTTCAGGTGTTTGAAAGTGCACAGAAACGAATTCAACAAGGACTGAGTATTTGTATTTTTCCAGAAGGAGGTGTACCAGATGATCGCTCTATAGTTTTAGATACATTCAAAGATGGGGCATTTCGTTTAGCAATAGAACATCAGATACCTATAGTACCTTTAGCATTTGGAAAACTTAGACATTATTTTCCTTTTATTTGGGGAGTTGGACATCCTGGTGTTGTTCCTGTTAAGTATTTCGAAGCTATTGAAACTAAGGGATTGACTATGGAATCAAAAAAAGAATTAAAAGATAAAGCCTATCAAGTATTGTATGTTCCTGTGCAAGAATGGGAGAATCAGTACAAACATAAATAAGCAAAAAAGCGATGAAACACAAAGTGTCTCACCGCTTTTTTTAGTTATAGTGTGGTAATTTGATTCTTACAAAACGACAATGTTATCGTATAATTATCTTTACACGTAAATTGTGTGTTATAAATTAACTCTTTCTTTAGAGGTTACAGCCACAAAATTAATGTATTAGCTCATTCTAAAATACTTTATTTATAATATTATACCAAAGGCGTTTGTGTTTATAAAGATTGGAATAAAGAGGTTGCTTAATGTAATATTCCTAATTACACTGTGATTTGCAATTGTAGACGAATTGAGCTTAGTTTAGTCTATTTTGTTATGTATTTATTAGGAATATAAAAAAATCCCTTACAACAATGCTGTAAGGGATTTTTTTATAAAGTCAAAAGTCGATTAAGCTTCTTTAGCTTTAAGCTCTTCTTTGATTCTTACTTCTAATTCTTCCATTAGTTCAGGGTTGTCTTTAATTACTGATTTAACAGCATCACGTCCTTGACCTAATTTTGTATCTCCATAGCTAAACCAAGAACCGCTTTTCTTAACGATATCATAGTCAACAGCCATATCTAATACTTCACCTACTTTAGAAATACCTTCACCATACATGATGTCAAACTCAGCTGTACGGAAAGGAGGTGCTACTTTATTCTTAACAATTTTTACTTTCGTTCTATTACCAATAACGTTTTCTCCATCTTTGATTTGAGTAGATTTACGGATATCTAAACGCACAGAGGCATAGAATTTCAACGCATTACCTCCAGTTGTTGTCTCAGGGTTACCAAACATAACACCAATCTTATCACGCAACTGGTTGATGAAAAATACAGTACAATTTGTTTTACTAATAGTAGAAGTTAATTTTCTCAATGCCTGAGACATTAAACGAGCGTGTAATCCCATTTTAGAATCTCCCATTTCTCCTTCAATTTCACTTTTTGGAGTTAAGGCTGCAACAGAGTCAATAACAACTAAGTCAATCGCACCAGAACGGATTAAGTTCTCAGCAATTTCTAATGCTTGCTCCCCATTGTCTGGTTGAGATATAATTAAGTTATCAATATCTACTCCTAATTTCTGTGCATAAAAACGATCAAATGCGTGCTCAGCATCAATAAATGCAGCTATTCCACCTGCTTTTTGTGCTTCAGCGATAGCGTGTAAAGTTAAAGTCGTTTTACCAGATGATTCAGGACCATATATTTCTATGATTCTTCCTCTTGGAAATCCTCCAACACCTAATGCAAGGTCAATACCCAATGAACCTGAAGAGATAACCTCTACTTCTTCAACAGCAGTATCTCCTAACTTCATTACAGTTCCTTTACCATAAGTTTTGTCTAACTTATCAAGTGTAAGTTGTAATGCTTTTAATTTAGCTTCTTTATCTGCACTCATAATGTTCTTTTCATATTAATTAGTAGGGTAAAAGTAATATATTTTATTTACAGTCCAAGTTCAATATGATATTATGCTACAATTTATAGCGAGTTAGTATTTTTTTTTGCTATGATATAATTTGTAGCAAGAGGAGTTAGTGTAAGTAGGTGTTTAACTATTTGATATATGGCGGTTTTGGTTAAAATGTAATAAGGTTGATATAGGGAAGTATTGCATATATTAATAGAACTATCGACCTTTGAGGCAAATTTTGAAAGTAATGAAACTACCTATAATAGCATACGGAAATAAAGTATTAAAAGAAGAGTGTAATCCAATTGATTCTACTCATCCTGAAATCGATAGTCTAATTAATCAAATGTGGGAAACTATGGAAGGTGCCTATGGTTGTGGTTTGGCAGCTCCACAAGTGGGCGAAACTATTCAATTGTTTGTCGTGGATAGTATTGTAATGTATGAGAATGCAGATGAAAAAGAACGCAAAGCAAACTTTGTAGAGGGAGATAAAGGAATGAGAGAGACTTTTATTAATGCACGTATTATTGGCAAATCTGATGAGACATGGGATGAAATAGAAGGATGTCTAAGTATTCCTGATATTTTTAGACGAGTTACGCGTCCTTGGTCTATCACAATTGAATATTTGGACAGAGATTTTAAACCTCATACTAAAACTTTTTACGGCACTACGGCACGTATTATACAGCATGAATATGATCATACAAGAGGAGTGTTGTTTATTGATCGGTTAAGCTCTTTAACAAGAAAATTGATTAGTACTAAGCTTACCAAAATTATGAATGGTAAGGTATTTACTGATTATAGAATGAAACCATAATAAAAATTGCCTGTTGTTACAGGCAATTTTTATTTCTCTATTTTTCGGAATGTCTTATAGCAAATAAATGCGATTACTAAACCTACCACTATTATCACTATCCATAGTATTGTGTTTAAGGTATGTTCTGTCTTTTTTGCTTCTTCTTTGTTTATTGTTGTCTGTTCCTCAAATACAAAATCTTTGGTTTGTATTATGGGTAGTACTCTTGGAATATCATCTTTAAAATGTTCAATATCGTAGCTTCGAATACTATCAAATAAGCTGCTTAGTTTAATTCTGTAGTTTTCATTTTCTTCTAAATAGGCAGTAAGAAAACGAGTTAATGAATACGTTTCAATAGATGATATTACTAATGACTGATTGTCTGCATTGTTAACCTCTATGTAAGGATTTATGACAAGAGCATTGTCTATTATAACTTCATTTTTACTTTTAGACGACAACAAGAATGGAATTTCTATTTTAGTAATAGAATCTTTTAGTACTGCTTGTCTATAGTAGTGCTCTGGAGTATTTACATGAATAACCAATTTACTTAGTTCACAAGGTATTTTTTGCTTTACAAAAGAAATTATACTTGTTTTTTTGATCGTTGTTAATCGGTCAAACTTTAAATGAGTAGGGTTAAACTGCCCATAGGTTTTTGTATCCATTACAGTGCTCACACGATTTATCTTTAGTGGAGCAGCTTGGTTGTTGATTAACTCGATTTCGTAGTATGTATATTGTCCTTCTGGAATATCTACCAAAAGTGTCACCTCCTTGTCGTTAACCTTGTGATAACTGTAAATAGGTGTTTTTTGTTTTACTATAAACCAATCTTTGTTGTTAGCACTTCCTTTTACAGTAGCATTGATAGAAACATCTGCTTTGTTTATAACAACGTAAAAGTCTTTGATTGTTCTTTGAGTAGTATTGTGAATAATAAATCGATTGATACTATCGCGTTCCACTAATCGATCGATTGGGTAATCTATCAAAGTTGTTTCTTGTGCAATAGGTTGCGCTTTTCTTACAAAATAAGGTACTTCTGTTTGTTTGGGCGTATCTTTTTTTGCGATAGATAAATGCTGTAGATTTCCATTGCTAAGAGCTACTATTCTATTGTCCAGTTGTATATTGTAGTAACCACTGCTTGGTACAGAAGCTATATCTATCCAAGCGTTGTATGGTTTTTGCTGTGCGTAGCCATTTAGAATACCCAAGTAACAGATACTCCAAATGACAAATATGATGCGATATATTTCCTTCATCAATTCCTTTTTAAAGCGATTTGAATGATTTTATTTCTCTTCTTGATCTTCTGTTGTTTTCTCTACCTCTTTATCTTTTAAAAGCAATTTAATGCGTTCTAATAAGAAAGAAGCAATCAGTATAATAATACCCAATACTACAAATGATATGATTTTTCCAGCTTGTGTCATACGAGAAACATCATACGCGTAGAATTTCACAATAAGAATACCAAAGCTTATAAGCGATAATTTTCGATGATCAGCTTGGTTTGTATTAATGCCAAAAATCATTAACGACATAGCCATTAATCCCCACAAAATTGGATAACCATATGAGCTAATATTTTTCATAATAGCAAAATAGTTTTCTTTGTTTGCAACAAGCCATCCGAATACGTTATCCAGTTCTACAGAACAAATTAAAACTAATAAGACAAATACAAGAGGTAATAACCACTTCTCAAATGATTTCTCGAAAATAGATCTGTTTTTGTACAACCAGTAGTTGTAGTAAATCAAAGCAGCAAATCCAAACAAGTGAGGGATAAACAAGGTGCTGTTTAGTGTTTGATAGTATGCAATATCTGCACGTACATTTTCCGTAAGTAGCATAAAGGAAATATGTAGTATAATAGCCAGAACTAAATGTATAAGATACATTCTTTTACTTACTTGCTTTTTGTATAGCATTAGATATCCTATAGCAAATAGAGAGGTATAAATGCTTAAACAAAAGTTTTTGTAAATAGGTATAGCTACATCTCCATCTACACGAGCCTCCACTTGAAAGCCTATTTCCAAGAAAGGAACAAGATACAACATGGTTATAATCAATGTATAGAACACTGTTTTTAGGTTTGCAGTAGTTGGCAATGAAAAACTTTTAAATCCTATAGTATCTGATTCTTCAACAGGATGTTTTTGTAAGGTATAATACGCAAACCCAAAGGCAAGGAGTACTACTATTCCAGTAATGGTGTACGAGTTAAGAATAATTGGTACAGCATTTAATAGTGTACTTGTTTCGTTTTTTGGATTGTAATCAAATTCTGGACTAAAGAATATAATATCCATAAAGTATGAGAAAATGGTAAACAAGCCAATTAATAGAGCTCCTACTCTAAACAGATTAGCCTTTGTACGTGTCCATATCCACAATAACACACACATTTCTACAGCCCATACAAGGGTGATGTATACTTTGCTCAATTGCACTGGGATAGACAGAGAAACCAAGCCGATAGTTAATGCCAGCAACGTATAAGTAAAGTTCTTGTCTATAGTAGCTGTTTTTGATCGAGTAATAAGAACAATAAACAAGGCATTTACTAAGGCCATACCAATAATAATTACACCAAAGAAGTTTGTTGTATTACTTGCATTGTGTATCATAAAGAATTGTAACAAAGTCATAAAGTTGGCTGATACAATATAGATTAAATGATTAAGGTTCGACTTCTCTTTAGATAGTTTGATGTAACGCAAAACCAGTAATAGCATAAACTGTATAAAGAATGCAGCGTTGAACAAAATAGTCTCCAACATATATTCTACTTTGTACTTACTCGAAAACCAAGCCATCAAGTACAAATAGGTTAGTACAAAGCTGAATTTATCTATTACTAACCATTTTTCGCGGACAGCTACTACAAGTACACCTGTATTTAGCAAAAAGATGTATGAGAATAATACTATGTGATTTCCGTTGCCTGTACTTACCAATAAGGGAGATAGCATACCTCCAATAAAAGCGAAGATAGCAAGCTCTTGACGTTTGTAAGCCAACGATAACAATATCGCCAGTACTGTAATTACTATGAGTATGGCAAAAGCAGTTGTTTGTCCAAATATTTGGTACTCTCTAAAGGCTAATGTAATCGTGGTATATAACGTTGCAAATCCACCACCCATTAGCACAGAAGAAAACACATGGTATTTGCGGCTTAATTTGTGTGCAATACCTATTATTACACCACCTACAGCTATACCTAAAGCCACACGACCTACTTCGTTAATCCAATCTTTATCTATAGCGTATTTCACAAAAAAGCCAAGTCCTAACACAAGAGTGATAACCCCAATAGCATTTAGCCAATTGACGTTTTTTACCTTGTTTATCACTCCCTCAAAAAACACATCGTTTTCTAATGTAGATTGGTGGTAGCTTGTTACTTCTTGTACTTCTACCTCAATCTTTTTTGTCGTTGTATCTACTTTTGTTGTATGAGGATATGGAGGAGGTGTTGATTGAGTAATATCTGTTTCTATTGGAGATGGAACATCATCTATTTTTTCTTTTATAGAAGTTTGTATTAAGCTATTATCGCTTATTGAATGTATTACTTCAGGCGCTTTTTCTTGCTCTTTAATTGGTGCTACAACTTCTACAATAGGAGATACCTCTGGAGTTGTTTTTTGTGTATCTACCAGCGTTTCTTTTTGTTCTGTAATAGTATCCTCTTTCTTATCAACTTTGAATGGATCATAAGGAGTGGATTGTTTTTTTACTTCATATTCTAATCGACCTAAAGTACTTTTTAACTCTGTTATCGTTTGATAAAGCGTATTGAGTTTACTGTCTGCCGTACTGTCTTTTCTTTGTAAGTCAGCTATTCTATTATTTATTTGTATTAATAGAATGAACAAGACAAGTAATATAAAACCAATAACGTATTCCATGTACTTAAGTATTAGCAAAAAGGATCTCCAAAGTAGATGATACTAATGCAGTTAATAAGGTAAAATTAACAAAAATAAAATAGTAATGATTGTTTAACCGATAATTCCCTGTTTTTAGGGAGGTTAAATGGAGGTGAATATTAAGTTTAAATGATTTGAATTGTTTTCCATAATAAGAGTAATAAATGGGTGTTTATTAGAGATAGGTTGATTATTATAAACCGCAGTACTTTGTTTTTTAAGTTACTTAACCGAAGTAACTTATAGGTTGTTTTTAACAGTGAAGGGATTAGAAGTTTTGTTGTTTTTTTCGTTGTATACAAGGAACTCGATTACTGTAAAAATTATTTTAACTAAAAGGAATTTAGTGAATAGATAATTTGTTTTTAATTCATTGTTTATTAGCTGATTAATTCTGTTGTTAAATTATTCATAACGAGAATATTTTAACATAGATTGCAATACATTTGACTCATCAAAATCAATGATTTAAACAGCTATGAAATTAACAAAAATGACTTTAGCTATCGCATTTGTAGCTATCGCTTTCGCTTCTTGTAAAGACCAAAAAGAAGCTCCTGTAACAGAAGAAACAACAACTACTGAAGCAGTAGAAACTCCTGCAGCACCTGAAGCTGTGGACACAAAAGTATTGGTTGGTTCTTGGACACAACCAAACCCTATTAACGACAAAGAAGTTCAAGGATTCGAATTAAAAGAGGACGGAACAGCTACTTCTATTAATATGGCTACTCTTAAAACAAATAAATGGTGGGTAGAAGGAGATAAATTGTTCTTAGAACAAGAAAGTATCGGTAACGGTACATCTGGTGTTGACACTGTATCTTACAAATTTGAGGTTCTTGATGGTAAAACATTAAACCTACTTAATGGAGAGTCAAAAGATTCTTTCACTAAAAAGTAATTGATTAAAGTGGAGTATAAATAATAAAGCGATCCAAAAGGATCGCTTTATTCGTTTATATAGATAGGATAGTGTCTTTTGTTAGTTCAATAAAGTTTCCTTTAGTATTTATTTCAAGAGTTACTTTATCTAAGTTTTTAACCTCTTGTTTTAGGAGGTTTAGTTCATCTGTTGTCAATATTGAGGTATCTTTCTGATTTACTGAAAGGATTTTATCTTTAGGTTTAAGGCCTTTAGCAGAGGCATTTGTATTGTTCCAAACAAAGGAAACGAGTAATTCGTTATTTATTACAGAAGTGGTTATCCCTAAAGACTTAAAGGAAGATTCTATTTTTGGCTGTTTATTTTCTTTGAAATAAAGATGATTTTTATACAAAATAGTGTGATAATACTTTAACCATTGACTACCCATATTGCTTTCTTCGTCTTCATCTACATCAGATATAAAAGGAGGTAAGTTATACTCTCCCAGTTTCATTTTTAGTGGAGTCATATAAGTTATTCCTTCAGTTGTTCCAAATGCACTTTGACTAACGATACCGTTGCCTTCTATATACTTTGAGATCAGTTTAGCCTCACGCAATTCATTAAATTTAGTGCCACTTAAGTAAAAGAAGCCGTTATATCCAGTATCGAAGTATATATTCTTCTCTTTTATTTTGTTGAAGTAAGTTAGCGTTAATGTAGGTGTCCCTGTTTCTGTCTTTTGTATTTTAACCTTTTTGAAAGTATTGTTTACTTGTTTGGTATCTAATGTACTTGATATAGTTATTTTCTTGTTTGCAAGATTGAAATCCCAAGCACTCTTACTCACAATGTTTGCTCCAATAATTCCATCAATCTGTAGCTTTTCAAACAAAGACATATCTTGATACATTACTGCAAAGTTTTTAAATGTAAGTGCTCCTATTTTTATCTCAGGAATGGTTACGTAGTTTACTTTTTGTGTATTTGTAGCAGCATCTGTTATCTCCTCTTCTTTTAAGAAAGGAAAGTTACCTTTTATTTTATCACTTATAGTTGTAGGTGCTCCTGTATCAAGTAAGAAACGATATGTTTTACCCTCTATTTCAACATTAAATAGGATGCACTCATCTTTAATATCATAAGTTAGATTTTCACGATATATTTTTGGGAGTATAGTTCCTTGTTTGTGTATTCCCTCTTGCGCAAAGGAAGCCATTGACGTTAGTAGCGTAAGTATTAATATGTAAAACCTCATTATTCTATATTATTTCGAGTTAATTTAACGTAAAAATAAGTATTTTTAGGTATATAAATGTACTTGTGTAGAATATAAAAGCCTTTGATATAATTAGTACTATCTTCAAGAGGTACTTTTACTATTTTTATCTTTAGATAAGAAGATCACAGATATGACACCAACAGATTTAAGTAAACTACAGTATTATATAGATGTGCTACCAGCAAAACTGGAAGAGTTTACAGAAGAGGACTTTGCTTATAAAGCAACAGCAGATAAGTGGAGTAAGAAAGAAATAGTTGGGCACTTAATTGATAGTGCTACCAATAATCATCACCGTTTTGTGAGAGGTCAGTTTGAGGATAATCCTGTGATATCTTATGAACAGAATGACTGGGTGACTGCAACAGCTTATCAAAATATGCCTCAAGAATTAGTCATTAAGACATGGAAGATGTACAACGCTTTTCTATTAGAGATTGTATGTAATATTTCTGAAGAGGTATTAAAACGTAGAACAGCGAATGCACATACATTAGCTTTTCTATTTGGTGACTATGTATCCCATTTAGAACATCACTTAGGTCAAATATTTCATGACTTTGATTTTAAAGCATAATTAAAAAGAAGAAGGTTAACCAATCAGGTCAACCTTCTTCTTTTATGATGCAATTACTTAATAAAAGTTAATGTCTTATCTGCCCAATCACCAATAAGAGGTAATGGTTTTTGTTTTTCACCTGCAGCGTTAAGTACTCCTATCACCATATAACCGATTGAGATGATGTATAGTACTGAACTTATTATCCACGCCAATGTAGGAAGTATTATAGCTATTACTTGTATCACTATTCCTAAAACGATACTAAGAATCACTACTCCTAAGGCCTGTTTTAGGTGATATTTTAATAAGTTGTCTGCTTTTTCTTTTCCTACAAAGAAGGCTACTAACCATCCAATTACTGTAATGTATGATACGATTGATAAAGTTTTATTATCCATTTTTTGAGTTTTATTTGAAACAAATATCTATATAAATGTTTCATTTATCATAACTTATGGTCAATTATAGGGCTAAAATGGCTGTTTATAGGGATATTTTAGGCTCTTTTGTAAAAGGTGTTTTTTCCTAATAAGAGATAAACCAGCTTAATTAGGTTTAATCATACACTTTTAAGTAATTCATAGAGAAGGGTACTTCTAAAATAGAAGCTGAGATTCTAAAAATAGTTTAGAATGTTTTGATATTTAGTTATTTATGCAATTTTTATGATGTTTAATTCTCCATTATTGATCAAAATAGTATCTTTGCACCGAAATTCTTCCATTTAGGATTTTAAACATATATAATCTACACTTAAAAGTATATAGCATGCAACTGTATAACACATTAAGCGCAGAGGAAAGAGCCGAACTTATCGAGCAAGCGGGAGAGAACCGTTTGACTTTATCTTTCTATGCGTACGCCAAAATAGAAAACCCAGAACAATTTAGAAACGATTTATTCCTTGCTTGGAATGCATTAGACGCTTTAGGACGTACTTATGTAGCCCATGAGGGGATTAATGCTCAGATGTCTGTACCTGCATCTAAGTTTGATGCGTTTAGAGATACTTTAGAGCAATATGACTTCATGAAGGGAATCCGTCTGAATGTAGCTGTAGAACAGGACGACTTATCATTCTTAAAACTAACAGTTAAAGTTAGAAACAAGATTGTAGCTGACGGTCTGAACGATGACACATTCGATGTTACTAATAAGGGAATTCACTTAAAGGCAAAAGAATTCAACGAATTATTAGAAGATCCGAACACTGTAGTAGTGGACTTTAGAAACCACTATGAGAGTGAAGTAGGGCACTTCGTAGGAGCGATTACTCCAGACGTGGACACTTTCCGTGAATCACTGCCAATCATCAAAGACCAGTTAGAAGATATCAAAGAGGAGAAAAACCTATTGATGTACTGTACAGGTGGTATCCGTTGTGAGAAAGCATCAGCTTATTTTAAACACAATGGGTTTAAGAATGTGTACCAATTAGAAGGAGGTATTATTGAATACACTCGTCAGGTAAAAGCAGAAGGATTAGAGAGTAAGTTCATTGGTAAGAACTTCGTGTTTGACCACCGTCTTGGAGAGCGTATCACGGACGATATTATCTCTAACTGCCACCAATGTGGTAAACCATGTGATAATCACGTAAACTGTGCTAATGAAGCATGTCACTTATTGTTTATTCAGTGTGATGAGTGTGCTGAGAAGATGCACGGATGTTGTTCTGATGATTGTTTAGACATCATTCAGTTACCAGAAGATGAACAAAAACGCTTGCGCCAAGGAGTACAAAAAGGAAACTTAGTATTCAAAAAAGGACGTTCAGAAGCATTAAAGTTTCAAGGAGAACGCAGTGCTACTGATGAGGTAAAAGCAGTGAAGGTAAGTGCAGTAACACAAATCCGCAAGAAACAAGTAGAACGCAAAGTACTTATCGGTACAGCTCAACATTACTTTACTAAAGCAAGTGTAGGGCAGTTTATTGTTGACAAGGAGTTAAACGTTGGAGATAAGATAGCTATCGTAGGACCTACTACAGGTGATGAAAGACTAACTATAGAGAAGATGATGGTGAATGGTGCTGAGGTTAGTACAGCTAATAATGGAGATAAAATGACTATGGAACTAAACTTCCGTATTCGTAAGAATGACCAATTGTATAAAATAATAGACTAAGACAAAAGGATATGACAGTTTCAGGAAGAGTAGAGCTTATGGCTCCTGCAGGTAACTTTGAGTCTTTACAGGCCGCATTAGACAACGGGGCTGACTCAGTGTATTTCGGAGTTGACCAATTAAATATGCGTGCGCGTTCTACAGTGAACTTTTCTATCGATGATTTAGAAGAAATCGCGAGAAGATGTAAAGAGAAGAATGTACGTACTTATTTGACGTTAAACACTATCGTTTATGACCATGACTTATCAGTGGTTAAGACTTTATTGACTAAAGCAAAAGAGGCAGGGCTTACCGCTGTTATTGCATCTGACCAGGCAGTTATTGCATCTGCACGAGCTATCGGGTTAGAAGTGCATATCTCTACTCAACTTAATGTGACGAACATTGAGACTGTTAAGTTCTACAGCTTATTCGCTGATACTATTGTGCTATCGCGTGAGTTGAGCTTGCGCCAAGTAAAGAAGATTACTGAAGCGATCGAAAGAGAACAAGTGAAGGGACCTTCTGGTAACTTGGTAGAGATAGAGATCTTCGGTCACGGAGCACTGTGTATGGCTGTATCTGGTAAATGTTACCTAAGTTTACACTCACATAACTCATCTGCCAATAGAGGAGCGTGCAAACAAAACTGTCGTAAGAAGTACACGGTTATTGACCAAGAGAGTGGTTTTGAGATTGAGATAGATAACGAGTATATGATGTCGCCTAAGGATCTATGTACATTAGACTTCTTAGATCAAGTGATTGATGCAGGTACTAAAGTATTGAAGATAGAAGGTAGAGGTAGAGCTCCTGAGTATGTAGCCACTGTGATACGTACTTACCGTGAGGCTATTGACGCTATCGCTGATGGTACTTACTCTCAAGAGAAAGTAGCGGAGTGGATGATGGCTTTAGAGACAGTGTATAATCGTGGATTCTGGAGTGGATATTACTTAGGACAGAAATTAGGTGAGTGGAGTGATAACCCTGGTAGTAATGCGACACAGAAGAAAGTGTATGTAGGTAAAGCTGCTCACTACTTTCAGAAAGCGTCTATCGGAGAGTTTAAGATTGAGGCTTATGATATCAAGGTGGGTGATAAGATCCTTATCACGGGGCCAAGTACTGGTGCACAAGAGTTAATCGTAGAGGAACTATTCGTAAACGAGCAGAAAGTAGAGAAAGCAACGAAAGGGGATGACTGTACTATCAAGATTCCGTTCAGAATACGTCTATCAGACAAACTGTATAAAATAGTTGAAGCATAATGGTCATAGTTACTCTACAGCGTGATAAATGTATTGGGTGCAATTACTGTGTTGAGGTAGCTCCTCAGCAGTTTCAGATGTCTAAGAAAGATGGAAAAACAGTTTTGTTGAAATCCGTTAATAATAAGGGATTTCATACACTTAAATCATCTGATTATACTATCTTAGACAGCTGTGAGCAGGCCGAGAAGGTATGTCCTGTTCACATTATCACCGTAAAAGATGTTTAGTATGAGAAAGATATATTACTTAAGTACTTGTACCACTTGCAAGCGTATCATGGCAGAAATGCCTGAATTAGATAGCTTCGAGCTACAAGAAATCAAGAAGAATCCTGTGACAGAACCACAGTTAGAGGAGATGTATAAGCAAGTAGGTAGTTATGAAAAACTATTTAATAAACGTGCTCAACTCTACAAAAGTGAAGGTCTAAAGGATAAGAATCTTCAAGAAGAAGACTTCAAAAAACTTATTCTGGAGCAATACACTTTCCTTAATCGCCCAGTGATGTTTATCGATGGTAACATCTATGTAGGGAATAGTAAGAAAGTGGTAGAAGCTGCTATCGAACAAGTAAAGAATAAATAAGAAAACAAGAAGAGTCAACCGCTTGGTTGACTCTTCTTGTTTTTATACGTACTATTGTATTTTTACTGGATAAGAAGTTTATTATGAAAAAGTGTTTATTGTGTACTAATAATGACGCTTCAAGCCAACGAAGTCATATTATTCCTAAGTTCTTTAGAGAAGATATTTATGAGGTTGTAGATGGTAGAATAAGTATTAGTTTATTATATGTTAAGAAAAAAACAATAAAGAATACACAAGATTTGGTTGTCCAAGACTATCTTTTGTGTGAACAATGTGAAAGTGAATTAAGTTATTTTGAAACTATCTCAAGTAGAATATTAAAGAATATTTATAGTAATGAATCTAATAACTACTTTACAATAACAAGTAGTGATTTCAATATTGATAACATTATATTGAATAGAAATAGTGAAATATTCAATTTGTTTTTTCTTTCTTTAATTTGGAGGATTAGTGTTTCTAAGTATTTCGAAAGTTTTAAATTAAATTCTTCAGTTGAAAATGAAATAAGGAATCTTCTATTGAATAACTTCAAATATGATAAAAAGAAAGATATTTCCAATAAAGAGGATGTGTTATTCAAGGGTTTTGAATATGTTCTATTTAAACCTAAAAGCAAAAGTACATCTTGTAGAGGAGGAATTACAGCATATCGAGGTAGTGATAGTATTTATGTTATTGATTTACCTTTTATTAGTGTGTTTATATATCTAAATAAGGCAATTGACAATATTCTTGCTTTAAAGAGAATAAGTATAAAAAGTATTCAAGGGCTCCAGCTACTTAGTATGCCTGATGATTGTTATAATGAATTTAATAAGAACAAAATTAAACAGAGGTTATAAAAAAGAATAGATAGAAAGAACCTATATAACTTTAGACTATTTTCTTTTAGTGGTATTTGTTATTATTTTAAGTATTCTAATATTTTGCCACATAGATAAGCTCTTTGTTCTGTGGTAGCCTTGTCATCCATCTGACCATGATTGATAGCTGTATATTGTACGATGATAGGATATATCACAGCTTCTTGCGCAGTTGGTAGCACACCATCATCGGCTGGGTAGTCATTACTCCTAAGTGAGAATACATGTGTATCTAAAGTTCTTGGCAGTGGCATTCTTCTATTGTCTAATGTGATTAAGGTATGAACATCTTTAGTGTGTATCTGAGTGTATAAGTTAGCCATATCACCCCCATTAGAGTGTCCTATCAGTGTTAGTTTATCATACTGTAGTTTGGGATAATTTTGCTTTAGATTTTGTAATACTATCTCTATATTCTTTACCCCCTGTTGCCAATTGGGCATACGAGTTTCTCTAAAGTTCCCGTCCATAGCTATCATAGGGTCAGTAGATTGTTCATGTTGGATACTTATCACTGTATATCCTTGGTCTGCTAAACAGGTAGCTAAATAAGAATAAACAAGGTAGTCTCCTCCTTTATTTTACCCCCATCCATGATTGAGGATTACTGGAATGTTAGAAGCGTTATTTGCTGGTTGATAGATAGCTATCGGAATTACTCTTTCTCTTGTGGAGTCGTAAAAACTTAATGTATCTAAAGGATTACTTATCCCCATAGTATTAATGTGTTTGGACTGCCCATTTGCAGATAGAAAGAATAAGAGCAAGAGTGATAGTAATAGATTTTTCATGTATTCTGGAAGTGTTAGCACAATGTAATTTGTATTGCAGCCGTAAATAGATGTACTACTCCGTATATAGGGCTTGCATTTTACATACTTTGCCTTCTGCATTAAAGGTCATTACTTCTATCGCTTTTTTATGCATGATAGACTGGTAGTATAGTGCTACAGAATTTACACCTACGGTCACTTCAAATAATTCAAAGTGTAGGTCTGGAAATTTCTCCAAAGCTTTACTCCAATAAGCACTTACAGCTTCTTTTCCTATTAATGTTCCATCGCCTTCACCAAAAGCCATTTGTATCATAGGGGTATTGATTTGTATGTCGTCAGCGTAATGATTTAAAATGTCATCTAAGTTATGTGAGTTCCATGATTGAACCCATTTGTTTGCAAAGTCTTTAGCGTTCATAAGGTTGAGGTTTAGAATGCTAAATGTAGTGAAACTTAAGAATAAATAATTCAGTGATAATTTGTTTGTTGAAGCTAATCGTCCGTTGAAAATATTCTTTTTTGAATACAAGCGCTTTTAATAAGGGGATTTAGTATTGAATTATTTTTCCATCATTTTAGAGGTTAAACGATAGGCTTTAGGGCATTTTGTAGGGTGCTCATGGGCAATTAAGAGAAAAAAATATGTATTGTTAGTCTGGGTGGTCGGCATGTGGTCGGCATATGATGGGCATGTGGTCGGCATAAAACCCAGGAAAATATGCCTACCACCACGCAATCACCTTTCGAGCAAATGGGGAGCACCGCCCACGATATCAATCATGGAATATACTGTAATGGGGTGAAGTGTTTTATCTAATGAATATTTGATATAAAGAGATACAGATTTTGTGCTGATTTATGGTTATAGTGAGTACATAAAGTGTATTTTTGATGGTATAATAGGATCACTTTATGAGAAAATTAGTTGTATATATAGCTTGTAGTTTGGATGGATATATTGCCAAGCCAAATGATGATTTAAGTTTTTTGGATGCTGTAGAGAGAGAAGGAGAAGATTATGGATATGCAGCTTTTAAAGAGTCAATAGATACTGTAATTATAGGGAGACGTACCTATGATTGGGTGATGAAAAATTTAAAAACATTTCATCATCCAGATAAAACAACGTATGTGTTGACGCGAAGTGTAAAAAGCAATACAGATCATATTACTTTTTACAAGGGGGATTTGAAAGAATTAGTTGAAGAGTTGAAAAGTAAGCAAGGAAAGGATATTTTCTGTGATGGAGGTGCTCAAATTGTGAATCAATTATTGAAAGAGGGATTGGTAGATAAAATTATAGTATCCATCATTCCGGTTGTTTTAGGAGGAGGTACATCCTTGTTTCAAGAGGGAATTCCCGAAAGAGAATTAAAATTGATAGATAGTATAACGTATGAATCTGGCTTAGTGCAATTGCACTACGACATAGTGGCGAAATAATAAAAAAGCAGCCTATGAATATCCATAGGCTGCTTGCACTTAAAATCATTTATTACTTACTTTACTTTTCTATTTTTTTGTTGTTTTATTTTTAGGTTGCTCTGTTGATTTTTGTTGTTGATGTTGAGCACTGCTATTAGTTACCTGCTGAATCATTTGTTGCATCATATCTTGTTGGCGTTGCATATCTGTTTGCATCGCTTGCATTAGTTCCATAAAATCTGGTGCAAAGAAAGCATCTTCAGATAGGTTGGGAGTTGCATTGCTACGAGCGTTTTGCTGGTTTGTAAGAGGAAGAGCAGATGCCGTACCGTTTGTAATTTGTAGGTATTTATAGCCTTGTTCGTTTTGATGTATGGCTACACTAAAAGGACTAATCCCTTGAGAGTTGTATTCTGACTTAGATTGAGAGGATCCTCTTTCATCTTTGAATTGTGTGTTTAGGGCTATAATTTCTCCTTTGTTGTTGCGTTTGATATTCGAAAATTCGAGCACCGCTACTTTTTCTTGATTTATCTCCTTTTTGATTTCTTCTAAATCTTTATCAGTTGTTTCCTTAGAAATTTGATATTGCACTGTAGTGTTTTTAACTTTGAAACTTTCTTTTTGCTGTGCATGTACAGAGACAAAGAATACAGAGCTCATAATAGCAATTACTAATGGGAATGCCAATTTTTTTAGAAGCTGAAGATTTGATTGTAGTGTTTTCATCTTTATAAAAATATATTTATTTGGTTGTTTTAGTTAATGTTGCTAATTTATGTTTTGTATTATTAAAAAATATTTAAAAAAACTGAATTTATAGTTAAAAATAAACCCTTCATTGATATGAGATTATTAACAAAAAAGACCATTTTGCTTCAGCGAGGCGATGACAAACCTATTTTATGTGATGCAACTATTCCCACTGGTGAAGTAGATCTCCCTTTAGTTATCTTCTGTCATGGGTATAAAGGGTTTAAAGATTGGGGAGCATGGGAACAAATGATGGATATAGTAGCAGAGGCTTCAAGGTGCTATGTTGTTCGTTTTAATTTCTCTAAGAACGGAACTACTGTTGAAAACCCTACGGAGTTTGTCGATTTAGAAGCATTTGGACAGAATACATATACGCAGGAACAAAAAGATTTGAGTTGTGTAATAGATTATTTTAAATCGAAGAGAAAAGTAAATGCAGCAAAGATTTTCTTGGTAGGTCATAGTAGAGGTGGAGGGGCTGTACTGTTGCAAGGTTATTTCAATAAGGATATTTATGGAGTAGTTACCCTTGCGGGAGTGTCTGATTATAGAAAGCGATTTCCGCATGGTGAACGATTTGTGCAATGGAAAGATAAAGGAGTATTTTATGTTGAAAATGCGCGTACCAAACAACAATTGCCACATTATATTTCTTTTTGGAATGATTATGAGCAAAATGAAGAGCAATTAAATGTACAATATGCCGCACAGCATTTGCGAAAACCGGTATTAATTGTACAGGGAACAGCTGATGTGGCTGTGCCTCAAAAAGAAGGAGAACTGTTAAAGCAATGGATGCCTCAAGCAGAGTTGTGTTTGATAGAGGGGGCAGATCATGTGTTTGGAACTAAACATCCTTTTGAAGATGTAGAATTACCTGCACATGCAAAAGAAGTTGTTGAGGTAATATCAGCTTTTTTGAAAAAAAATACAAAATAATTAAAATGTTTAACTTATTGAAAATTAGTTTTTTGAGTGGTTTTTTAAGGAATTTGATGTCTTTTTTTTAAAAAAGAAAGTAAAAAGTATGTGACCATTTGCGATATGGATTGTCTAAAAATTAGAAATACAAACGAAAGGGAAGAATTGCTATGAAAAAGACCTTTTTGAATCGTTTGGATTTGAATCTTAAATAGAAAAAGAATCTCTTTGTCATTTGGATTGTAATGTAAGTAGGGAGACAGCACAATCTAAATAAAGAATGGCAGGAGAGAGAGTTATACCAATTGTTACTTTTTGTAAAAGTAATGTGAGGTTATGGTTGTTTTTAAGTTAGCTTCTTTCTGTATGACAAGATGTTGTGCAAAGCATCAATACAGAAGGAGAAGTTGAGGAAATGAGGAGCTTATTGGCTCCTTATTTGCTTTTATAAAGTTTGTGTTTTGAAAGGTTACTACCTCTCTTTTTGTTGAAATAAGGCACAAGCGTAGTCGATGTTGTCATTTCTTTATATGTTTTACCTTTCATACCAAAGTAAGTTTCTAACGCTTTGAACTCAGATGCCAATTTTGTAGTAGATAATACCGTAAGGATTGCATTGCCAATTATGGAGGCACGATAAGGACTTAAGTTTAGTTTGAAGCCAATAGCAAATAATAGACAAGAAGAAAAAGATATTAGAAGTAAATTTTTTAGTGTTAATCCTTCATATATACCTATGCAAGCAATATAGGGAGTTATTAGTATGAAATTAAGATAACAGAAAAAAGATAATAATAGTAATTGTGAGTCTGTAAAGGGAAGAAATTGAAACACAACGTAGTATATTAAAAACACTGAAATATATAGGACAGAGCCTATAAATAGTAAGTAGTAGCAACGATTAAGAAGTATGGATAATAGCTCTCCTTGTGTAGGTAATGTTTCTTTGATGCGTAGCTTTAATAAGTATTTGTATGCTCTTAAATAGGCCAATAATAGAAAGCTTAATAGAGCAAAAAAGAAGTAAAGTTTATTCGTTAGAAAGGATATATGTTGTTTTTCTTCTGTTTTATAGACATCCCATGAGAGATGGGGGCTAACAGGATAAATGTGATAAGTATATTTAAGGTTAAACAAGAAATCTACTAAGGGTTGTACAGATAGGAGTAAGAGTACTATAACGAATAGGGTAAGAATACTCCAAAAAGATAAATATAAAGTGTTGGTGGTTGATTGATTCAAGATTTTCCTTTTTTAGCAACCTAAAGGTAGTAGAAATTAAGGAGAATAATGATATCAGATTATTGATAAGAGATAAGCTATTATATATGATTGATGTTAAATTTGAGCTGTGTTTTACGATTATTTAAGTATAAATAAGCATTGTTTTTTGCAAAGGATGAGTAGTTTTTTTCTATTTGTAAGATAGTTAGCATCGTTTTTGCTACCTTTGTAGCTATTAGTTTTTAACCATATGATACATTCCATGACTGGATTTGGTAAAGCATGTTTGCAATTACCAACGAAAAAAATAACTGTTGAGGTAAAGTCTTTAAATAGTAAAAGTCTTGATCTTAATGTACGTCTACCACAAGCATATAGAGAAAAAGAGTTGCCATTGCGCAATTTAATCGCTCAAGAATTGGAGCGTGGAAAAGTTGACTTTTCGTTATATTCAGAAGTTACTGCAGAAGAAACATCAAGTAAGATTAACGGTCCAATTGTTATGGCTTACATTAAGCAAATGAAATCAATTATTTCTGATGCAGATGAGACAGAATTGATGAAAATGGCTGTTCGTATGCCTGATGCTTTAAAAGTGGAAAGAGTCGAATTGGACGAGAACGAATGGAACGATATTCAAAAAGTAGTTGAAGAGGCTATTGTTTATATGAAACAATTTAGAAAGAGCGAAGGAGCATCTTTAGAAGCTGATTTCAGAAAACGCATTAATAGCATCCGTTCATTGATGAATGACGTTTCGGAAATGGATGTAGAACGCATAGTGACTGTAAAAGAACGTTTGCGTACAAATCTAAAAGAATTACAAGTAACTGTAGATGAGAATCGCTTTGAGCAAGAAGTAATTTATTACTTGGAGAAGATGGATATTACAGAAGAAAAAGTACGTTTGGGTAAACATTTGGACTACTTTGTAGAAACGCTTGAAGGGACTGAGGCTAATGGGCGTAAGCTTGGATTTATTGCACAAGAAATGGGAAGAGAGATCAATACGATGGGATCTAAATCTAACCATGCAGAAATGCAAAAGAAAGTAGTCTTGATGAAAGATGAATTAGAAAAAATAAAAGAACAAGTATTAAACGTACTATAATATAATAGTACGACTCAACAACACCCTTATATGACAAAAGGTAAATTACTAGTTTTTTCTGCTCCATCAGGTTCGGGAAAAACGACAATAGTAAAGCATTTATTAGCACAGAAAGAATTGAATTTAGAGTTTTCTATTTCTTGTACTTCTCGTTCACCACGCGAAGGAGAAGAACATGGGAAAGATTATTACTTTATCTCGTTAGACGAATTTAAGCAACATATTAAGGCGGAGAATTTCTTGGAATGGGAAGAAGTATATAGAGACAATTTTTATGGAACGCTGAGAAGTGAAGTGGAACGCATTTGGGCTGAAGGGAAAAATGTAATATTCGATATTGATGTGGCAGGAGGATTGCGTATTAAACGTAAGTTTCCGGAAGAAACATTGGCGGTGTTTGTAAAACCACCAAGTATTGATGAGTTGAAAATTCGTTTGAAAAAACGTTCTACTGAGAGCGAAGACAAAATTAATATGCGTATTGCTAAGGCTTCTGTAGAGTTGGCTACGGCACCTCAGTTTGATCTGATTATTAAAAATTATGATTTAGATACAGCTAAAGAGGAGGCATATCAATTAGTAAAAGAGTTTATAAAGGAATAGTATGAAGGTTGGATTGTATTTTGGAACATTTAATCCGATACACATAGGTCATTTAGTAATTGCTAACCACATGGTGCAATTTACAGATATAGATGAGGTATGGATGGTTGTTACACCACATAGTCCTTTGAAGAAAAAGAAAGGTTTGTTGGAAGATTACCACCGTATTCATATGGTTAATTTGGCAGCAGCAGACTATGACTATATTCGACCAAGTGATATTGAGTTTCATTTACCACAGCCTAATTATACTGTTGATACAATGGCTTATTTGCATGAGCGTTTTCCAAAGTATGAGTTTGCTTTGATTATGGGGCAAGATAACTTGGATTCGTTTCCTAAGTGGAAAAACTATGAGGTGTTGTTGGAAAGATATGACATCTTTGTTTATCCTCGTATTTTTAAAGATAAGTTGGAAGATAATGAGTTGTTGAAATTACCTAAGGTGAAGATGATAGATAATGCTCCTATTATGGAGATATCAGCGACATTTATCAGGGATTCAATAAAAGAAGGTAAGAATATTATGCCTTTGTTAGATAAAGAAGTGTGGAAATATATCAACCATAACTTGTTTTATAAGAAGTAAATAAACTTAATATAGAAAAGGGAGTGCTAAGGCACTCCTTTTTTGTTATGAAATGATCGGTTAAGAGACTTAAGGATTATTTTAAGGTTGTAAGTATATAGTTTGTGGGTTGATTAGAACGTTTTGTTTAGCGTGTTTTTGCGAGATAAGACTATGCTGATCAATAGTATTTTGAGGCATTCTTGTATAGTCCTTTTTTGATGATTTTAAACATGTTATAAAAAACAAAAATACATAGGCTATCTTAGTTTTAGGTTTTAATTTTATGGGATAATACATAAAAAGGAAAGTTATGTTGAATTTTGAATTGTATAATCCAACACGTTTGTTGTTTGGAAAAGGACAAATAGCACAAATAAGTAAATTGATTCCTTTGTCTCAAAAGGTATTGATTGTATATGGGGGAGGAAGTATCTTTAAAAATGGAGTATATAATCAAGTAATTACTGCATTAAAAGGATATGAAGTATTTGAGTTTGGTGGTGTAGAGCCAAACCCTCGTTTCGAAACATTAGTGAAGGCTGTTGATTTGATAAAAAAAGAGGGGATAACATATATTTTGGCAGTTGGTGGAGGTAGCGTAATTGACGGAGTTAAGTTTATTGCAGCGGCTGTTAATTATGCAGGTGACCCTATAGATATTGTACAAAAGAAATTGAATGTAAATTGGGAAGCAGTTCCTTATGGCACAGTATTAACCTTGCCTGCTACGGGAAGTGAGATGAATTGTGGTGCAGTAGTGACAATTGAAGCGACTAAAGAGAAATTGTCATTTCAGGGCGAACCATTATATCCTCAGTTTTCAGTTTGTGACCCAGAGGTAATTGCTTCTTTACCTCAAAGGCAAATAGCAAATGGTATTACGGATGCATTTATTCATGTGTTGGAACAGTATGTTACATATCCTCAAAATGCCCCTTTACAAGATCGATTTGCAGAAGGGATATTGCGAACTCTAATAGAAGTAGCCCCCAAGATTCTAAAAGATGCCACAGATTATGAAGCAGCGATGAACTATATGTGGTGTTGTACAATGGCTTTGAATGGCTTAATTGCGAAAGGAGTAAAAGAAGATTGGGTAACGCATGCAATAGGACATGAGTTAACAGCATTATATGGCATTGATCATGGTCGTACATTGGCTATTATTGGTCCTAATTTGTATCGTGTGATGTTTGATACCAAGAAAGAAAAGTTAGCTCAGATGGCGGAACGTGTTTTCGATGTTACAGAGGGAACAATTGAAGAAAAAGCAAAAGTAGCGATAGAAAAAATGGAGGATTTTTATCACACGATGGATATTGCAACAAAGCTTTCAGCTTATGTAGATCAACCTGATGATGCAGTTGAGTTTATTGCAAACCGCTTTGAACAACGTGGCTGGATGGCTATGGGAGAACATCGCCTAATAACACTTGATAAAATTAGAGAAATTGTAGCATTGAGTATCTAAGACGTGATTATTAGTAGAAAAAAAACTAAATGTGTTAATGTAATCCAAAATTAGGAATAAAATTAAAGCTTAAAATGCTTGTTTTTATTTAAGTGCTTTTAGTATAAAATCTAATTAAATAAGTTTTTGACTGTTGTTTTTTGAATAAATGGCATTTATTTTGGTATTAGAGGAGGGGAAATAACGCTTTATTAGATGAATAGTTGTATGGTTGACAATTGTTTGAGAGATGTTTTTTAATTACTTTTGACCTTGAAATTAATGAGAGATATGAATGATTATCCAAAGTTTGCTGTAATTGGTGGAGGAAGTTGGGCTACTGCAATTGTAAAAATGCTTAGTGAGAATATGCCAGAAATAGCATGGTATATGCGTAATGAAGCAGCAATCGAAGAAATTAAAGTAAATTACCACAATCCGAATTATTTGAGTTCGGTTGAGTTTGATATAGATAAACTACGTCTAACGAATGACATAAATGAGGCAATTTCGTATGCTGATTTTATTGTATTTGCTGTTCCTTCTGCTTTTTTGAGCAGTGAGATGGAAAAAGTAAATGTGAGTTTGGAAGGTAAGATTATTATTTCGGCTATTAAGGGTATTATTCCTGAAACAAGTTTAATTGTAGGAGAACATTTTCATCAGGTATATAATATACCATATGAGAATATTGCAGTTATCACAGGTCCTTGTCATGCAGAAGAAGTTGCATTGGAACGTTTATCTTATTTGACGATAGCTTGTGGTGATGAGAAAAATGCTAAGATAATTGGCGAGTGTTTAAATAGTCATTATATTAAGACAAAGCTTACAGATGATATTGTAGGAACAGAGTATGCAGCAATGCTTAAGAATATTTATGCGATAGCTTGTGGTATGGCTCATGGTTTGGGATATGGAGATAATTTCCAAGCCTTGTTAATGAGTAATGCTATTCGTGAGATGAAAAAGTTTATCAAAAAAGTGCATCGCATGAAGCGTAATATTAATAACTCTGCTTATTTAGGAGATTTATTAGTAACTGGTTACTCTTTGTTCTCTCGTAACCGTATGTTTGGTAATATGATTGGAAAAGGATATACAGTAAAGTCTGCACAAATGGAGATGAATATGGTTGCTGAAGGATATTACGCTACAAAGAGTGCTTTTGAATTAAACAAGCAGTATGGTGCTAAAACACCTATTATCAATGCAGTATATGATATTTTATACAATGGAAAAGATCCAAAAAAGGTGTTTAAGAAGTTAACAGAGAAATTAGATTAAAAAAAGTATCTAATTACCCGCGTTTTGGAATTTAAAAATATTATTGAAATAACCTATTGTATATCAGTAGGTTATTTTGTTTATTGTGTTTTTCTAATTAAAAAAATATTGTTGTAACTTGTTGCTTTTAAGAGTGTTGTATCAAGTTCCCTTGGAGAAAAATATTACATATAGTTTTGTCAGGTAAAAATAAAAAAGATGGATCATTTAATTAATCACCCTGGTTTATTAGGAGTGTTTGGAGTTGTAGTGTTAGTTATGCTACTTTTAGATTTAGGAGTATTTAATAGACATAGTCATACGGTGTCTACCAAAGAAGCTTTAATTTGGACTGTTGTCTGGATTGGATTGGCAATGTGTTTTAGTGGAGTAATTTATTACTACATGGATTTTGAAAACTTTGCTCGTTTCCAATCAGCTTATTGGATAGAGAAAGCGTTGTCCGTTGATAATTTGTTTGTCTTTATACTTGTTTTTACCTTTTTTAAGGTACCTAAAGAGTTGCATCACCGCGTCTTGTTTTGGGGGATTATAGGAGCGTTAGTATTTAGAGCTATATTTATATTTGCAGGAGTAGAGGTAATTAATCATACATATTTACCTATTATTGAAATATTTGGACGAGAGGTAGAAATTAATGCAGTACTTACTGTGTTTGGATTCTTTTTATTGTTCTCTGGTATTAAATCTTGGTTTGCAAAAGAAGAGCATCATGAAGATGATGACTTATCTAAAAATTTTGCTGTACGTATGGTGCACAAGTTTTTTAAGGTTAGTGATGAATACGATGGAGAGAAGTTTTTTACTGTAAAGAATGGCGTTAAGATGGTAACACCTTTATTTGTTGCTTTAATCGTTATTGAGTTTACAGATTTAATATTTGCAGTAGATAGCATTCCCGCTATTTTTGCAATTGCACCAGATGATCCATTCATCTTATATACCTCTAATATTTTTGCTATTTTAGGATTGCGTTCTTTGTATTTCTTGTTAGCAAACTTTATGGATAAGTTCTCGAAGTTAAAGTATGGATTGGCAATAATCTTATCATTTATTGGTATAAAGATGATTATTTCTCCTTTCTATCATATAGAGTCAATGGTTTCTTTGTCTGTTATTGGAAGTGTGTTATTGCTATCAGTAGTAGCTTCTTTCTTATTTCCTCCAAAGAAGTAGTTTGACAAAAGATAAATAATAAACAAAGGGCTGTTTCATTTGAAGATTTGAAACAGCCCTTTGTTGTTGTTAGTTTATTTTTGTTATTTCTTTGGAATAGATAATTCCAATGATTTTGTTGCACTTGGATTTCCTCTATGACACATAGTACAAGTTACTACATTTACATTATCTGGATTGGGATCATTCTCCCAGTTAAAGTTTTCTGCATTTAACTTTTTAGTCATAGTAATCATATGACGTGCATATTCTTTTTCTTTTTTAGTATCTGCTGCAAAATCAAGTTTGTCGCTATCTTTGATTTCTGTGTGACAGTAATTACATTTTACTCCAAGAGCTGTATTGTACCCTCTCATTAGCCCTTTTAGGTTTTCTTCTGAAATATCTTTAGGTAATACTTTCAAATTCTTCCACTCTGGAGTAGTTGTTTTTTCTACAATTGCATCTGTATTTTTAAATGCGAAAAGGAATATTACTAATGATAAAATTCCAAGTAAACTAAGTCCATTTTTTATTTTCATCTGTAGTCTTTTTTGAGTTTATTAAGTTGACTACAAGATAAGTATTCAATCTTTTAGAATTAGTATAAATAATTTAGTAAAGGTTAAATGTATTTATATCAATTATTTAGAAAGTATTCCTTTTTTGTCAGAAAAAGGTAGGGTAGTTAACGAGTTATCTGTTATACTATTTGCCTTGAAAGTATATGTTTTATCGAATAGTTTTCCCCCTTGAAAATAGGTTAACATGAAGTTGTTTTTTAGTTGGAATATCGCTTCGTCTAATAATTCAATTTTTTGAGCAGACTTTGCTTCTACTGTTTTAAAGGCATGTCTGAATAAACTTGATTGTCTTTGTTCTCCTTCAATTTCTCCTTCTGCTTGAGATACAATCATTACGGCTTCAATAGCTTCGTTTGAATTGTTGAATAAATAGGCGTACCAAGTGTCTTGTAAGAAGTCTTCATTGTACTCTTTAACTACAGCAATTACCACATCTTTTACTTCTGGTATTTCTATGTCTTTTCTCATGATTATGTTACTTTTTGTGCAAAGATAATATTATAGTTTGGTTACTGCTTGTGCAATTTAAAATATTCAAAAGACCTCTTGTCGCATAATTATTTACATAACTGGTGAGTAAACTGAGTTTTTAGGTGTATTGTTTAAGCTTTAAGCGAAAGAGTGATAATCTATCTATGGGGTTGAAAGTAGGAGGGTTGTCCGTTGTTTTGAATAGGTTTACCGTTAATGAGATTTTTGAGAGATTGTTAAAGTTTAAAAAAAAGACTTTTCTATTGTAACAAAAAGAAATTACGTTAGTCTAATGTATTGTAAGCATTAAGATGATTTAGGTGTTTTGTTTTGTAGAACGCAAGTGATTTATGAACTTCTTTGATATAAATAGCTTACAAAAGAAGTAGAGGTTTCTCTTATGTCAAGGGAAGTTGATCGAATTTTTTTCAATTGAATCGTTTTAAACTTATATAGAAAAATGATTAGTTAGGTATGGCTCATTTCAGTTTTTACTGGAATGAGCTTTTTTTATTTTCGTTGATAAGATGTTACAAAGAGAAAAGAATGTATTTTTACATCTTAATATGCTATACTAAAATTGTGATTAGATAGTTTTTAAGTAAAAGAGTTGAAGAAATTGAAGACAAAAGTTTATTCTTATTGTACAGTTATAATTGCTGTTTTATTGGCTGTTGCTTGTTCTGTGAAAAAAGATAGAGCACTCAATAGAGGGTATCATGCATTGACTTCAAAATACAATATATTGTTTCATGGTAATGAAGGATATAATGAAGCCTTAGCAAGTTTGAAACAAGGGTATTTTGATGATTACTGGGAGATTTTGCCTATTGAACGTATTGATATAAAAGTAGATCCTGAGAAAGAATTTAAAAAGGGGCCTTCGTTGGAATCAAAGCAAGGAAGTCTTTTAGATAACATTGCATTAGATAATAAGTCTCTTGGTAATGGGAATGATGAAGCAGGAGGAAGTGGTTTTCAGTTAGCAGAATCTAAGGCTGTAAAAGCTATTCAGAAGCACTCAATGTACATACGTGGCCGTGAGAAAAATAGTCAAATGGATGAAGCTTATTTGCTATTAGGGAAAACACGTTACTATGATGGACGTTTTATACCTGCTTTGGAAGCATTTAATTATATTTTGTATAAATATCCAGATAGTGATAAAATAGATGAATCTAAAGTTTGGCGAGAAAAAACCAACCTTCGTTTGCGCTATTATGACTTGGCTGTGAAGAATATGAAAGAGCTTATTAGGGATAAGAAGACAATTATGAAAAAACAGGTGGCATCTGATGCTTATGCTACTTTGGCACAAGGTTATATTCATTTGGCACAGTTGGATAGTGCAGCAACCTCATTAAAGAAAGCAGTTGAGTTAACAAAGAATAAAGAAGAGTACGCACGTTATACTTATATTTTAGGTCAGCTTTATAGTCGTTTAGGGAAGAAAGAAGAAGCGAATGCAACGTTCCAAGAAGTAATTAACTTGAATAGAAGGTCACCAAGGGGGTATGTAATTCATGCTCATGCGGAGCAATTTTTGACAAAAGGAATTACTGCTAAAGATTCTGTGACATTCTTGAGACAGTATAGAAAGTTGATGAATGATAGGGAGAATAGAGAGTATTTAGATGTTTTAAATCGTCAAGTAGGAGTTTATTATGAGATGATTGGGAATAATAAAAAAGCGTTAGAGTATTTAAAAACGGCAGTAAAGAAAGGTGGAAAAGATGAGCAATTAAAAGCGAAGAACTTTATTAGTATTGCGGAGATTTACTTTAATACTGCAGGGTATGCAATTTCAGGACAATATTTTGATAGTGCTTTGGCTATTTTGCCTCCAAAAGCAAAAGAAACATTTCGTATTTCAAAACGAAGAGAAAGCTTGAGAGATGTTGTTGAATATGAGGCAACAGCTAAGAAAAATGATAGTATTCTGCGTGTATTAGCAATGAGCACAGTAGACAGACAATCTTATTATCAGAAGTATGTTGATGAATTGAGAAAAGAAGACTTTAGAAAACTACAAAAGAATCTTAAGGGAAAAGGAAAGGATGCGGATTTCTTTAATATGCCAAACTTTGGAGATGCAATTAATCAAGCTTTTGCAGGGCCTGATTATTCTACACTTGGCGGAAAGAAAACGTTTTATTTTTATTCTACTCAAGCAAGTTCTTTTGGAAAAGTAGAATTTAAGAAACGTTGGGGTAATCGTCCTTTGGTTGATGATTGGAGATGGAAGAGCAACAATAATGCTGTGGCTAACCTTGACACTGAGGCAGAAGTAAAGGCAAAAGACAAAGAAGCAAAAGATAAAATCGATAAGACAGGTCTGGATAAAGATCCCCGATATGATATAGCAACTTATATGGGTAAGTTGCCTACAGATTCAATTGTGATTGCTAAACTGAAGGATGATCGTGATTTTGCATATTTCCAATTAGGAGCTATATATAGTGAGCGATTTAAAAAGTATGAAAGAGGGGCTGACAGATTGGAGAGTTTATTGACGTTTAACCCTGCTGAACGATTAGTTTTGCCTGCGATGTATAAATTGTATAAGATTTATTTAGAGATAGATGCAGTAAAGGCTAATAAGGTAAAAGAACGAATAATTGCTAATTATCCAGATTCGAGATATGCTAAATTAATGCAGAATTTGGCATTAAACGAGTATGATGTACAATCACCAGAAACTTATTATAGTTCTGTTTATAAATCATATCAAGAAGGAGAGTATATGCGTGCGTTGAATCAGGTAGATATGGCTCTGGTTAATATCGATAATGAGGAATATGTAAGTAAATTTGAGTTGTTGAAAGCAAATATATTAGGAAGAATTGAAGGGGTGAGTAAGTATAAAGAGGCGTTGAATTTCTTGGCCTTGACTTATAGTGCTACACCTGAGGGAAAAGAAGCGAATAGATTGTTAGAAACGGTTATCCCTGCATTAGAAGGTAAGGAATATGGTAAAGGTGACGGAAAAGATTGGAAGGCAATTGTGGTAGTCCCTTATACAACAATCCAAGATGCTCAAGAGATTCGAAAATGTATGGAAAGTTATGCTTCGCATAATAAGGGAATTGGAATTAAGTTTTCTATAGATTTCTATTCTAAAGAAAAAGTACTATTGGTTCTTCATGGATTTAAGTCAGAAGAGGGAGCGAAGGGAGCTTTGTCAAAATGTAATGCGGGTGAATTGGTAGTATTACCTATGCAAACAGATGATTATATAGTGCTACAGATTAAGAAGGATTTGGAGGATTATTTAAAAAAATCTAAAGGAGTTATAGAAGTACAATAAGGAATATTGAATTAAAAAAGCGCGGTATGTTTGAAAAATCTAAAAAAGATAAAGGGAATTACGTTGATTCATTAGGAAAGACTAATAGAATTGTGGAAGGAACAGAAATAACTGGAGATATTGAAGCGATTGCAGATTTGCGAATTGATGGTGTTTTAAAAGGTAATTTAAAAGTGAATGGACGCGTAGTTATTGGACCGGGATCAAAAGTTTTTGGAGATATTCAATGTGAGAACTGTGATATTGAAGGAGTTGTTGAAGGAAAGGTAAATGTTATAGATTTAGTACATATAAAAGCAACCGGGCGATTGAAAGGGGAGTTAACTGTGGGGCGTTTGGCTGTTGAGCCTGGAGCTTTGTTAGAAGCGAGTTGTCAAATGTTAGGAGAAAAACAATAGGTTTTGTGAAAGACAATAAAAAAAATAATAGATGGTTAGTCTTTGTAACTATGCCTTGTCAAATGGGGATTACAATTTATTTATTTCATCTATTAGGACTTTGGCTTGATGAGAAGTACAGTTTTAACGAAGGGATTGCAAATAAAATTTGTACGTTATTGGGAGTAGGTTTAGCTTTGTACCAAGTTATAAGACAAGTGAACGAATTAAATAGAAATTAATGACTAAAGATATTTTAGGTATTGGGTTAAGAGTGATAGTAGGATTATTGCTTTGCTTTATGTTGCATTATGCACTTTTTACATTTACAAGTTTAGGACAATCTTTTACACAGTTAGGTTATAGTTTGCCTGCTTTGTATGGGTTTGAGATTGCTTTTTCTATTGGTGTTTTATTGGCTATGGTTGGAATAAAAAGTAGTATGCCTAATAATTTAGGATATGTTTTTTTAGGCTTTATTACTTTAAGATTAGTTGCAAGTTACTTGTTTGTGCAAGAAGGATTGGATAGTGAACAGGTGGATGTGATGTTTAAGTATAATTTTTTAGGGACTGTGTTAATTTTTCTTGCAGGAGATGCATATGTAGCGTATCATGTTTTGAATAAGGGAGTTGATACAGAAAAGTAATAATAAAAAAAAGTTCTAAATAAGGTGATATTGTATAAGATTTATTGTACTTTTGCACAAAATTTTAAGAACCATAAATATTCAAGAAGTTAAGGTATGGTGACTCTGAAGAAATCACTGAATTTATTAGCAGCTGTAATTTTTACAGCATCGTCGGTATTTTCGTACGCACAAAGTAACGCTCAAACCCTTGCAGAATCTGTACAAGAGACTGAGCAGTCAATTGATGAAACAGTAAATGCTGTTGAAGAAGCTGGGCATGTAGCTGAAGCAGAACATGTGGAAGGTGAGAAATCACAAGCTGAAAAAGTGCAAGATCACATCACGCACCACTTAGCTGATGATTATTCTTTCATTTTCTTTTCAGATGAGGAAACAGGGGCTAACTACGGTTTTCCTTTGCCAGTTATTTTAATAGACAATGGTCTTAAAGTATTTATGTCTTCTGAGTTTGACTACGGGAATAAAGTAGTTGAAAAAGACGGACAATTCTACAAGTTATATCACGGTAAGATATACAAAACGGATGCTGCAGGTACTATAGAATATGCTGCAGAACATCATCCTACAAATGAGAAACCATTAGATTTCTCTATTACAAAGAATGTTGCATCGTTGATGTTTACTACAATTTTGATTTTTATTATGTTTTTAGGATTAGCTAAGACATATAAAAAAGGACCAAACAATTTGCCTAAAGGTTTTGCGAGAGCATTAGAGCCAATGGTACTTTATGTTCGTGATGAAATGGCTATTCCAAATATTGGGAAAGACAAATACAAAAAGTTCATGCCATACTTATTGTCAGTTTTCTTTTTAATTTTCTTATTGAATTTATTAGGATTAACTCCACTTGGGTTTAACGTTACAGGAAGTATTTCAGTAACTGCATGTTTGGCAATCTTTACATTTATAATTACACAGTTTTCTGCAAATAAAGATTATTGGAAACACATGTTCTGGATGCCAGGTGTGCCAGCTCCAATGAAAATTATGTTAGCACCTATTGAATTGTTAGGGGCTTTAATCAAACCATTCTCATTAATGGTTCGTTTATTCGCTAATATTACAGCAGGTCACTCAGTTGTATTTGGGTTGATTGCGATCATCTTTGTAATGAAAGAGGCTTTAGGTACTGGAGGAGCAATAGGAATAGGGTTTTTCTTGTCTACATTCTTAGTTTTCTTAGAAATATTAGTTGCTTTCTTACAAGCGTTCATTTTTACAATGTTGTCTTCTTTGTTTATTGGAATGGCTGTTGCGGAACATGAGCATGATGAAGCACATCATTAAGATATAAAGAGATTAGAATAAAAATAAAATTTGTTTAATTAATATAAATCAATCACTATGACATTACCAAACATTATTGGTGCAGGTTTAATCGTAATCGGAGCTGGTTACGGATTAGGAAAAATCGGATCTTCTGCAATGGACGCTATCGCTCGTCAACCAGAAGCTGCTGGAAAAATCCAAACTGCAATGATCATTATTGGAGCTTTATTGGAAGGTTTAGCATTCGGTGCTTTAATCTTAGGTAAATAGTCCAAGAAAAGAAAAGAGTTTATCTGTGACGGTTGGTTGCAGATAAACTTCTTGTATTAAACAAAGTAGATATTAAAAAGTATAATTTTAGATAATGGATAAGTTAATTAACGATTTCAGTTTTGGATTATTTTTCTGGCAATTTATCATCTTATTGGTGATTGTTTTTGTATTAGGAAAATTCGCATGGAAACCAATTGTAAATGCTTTAGAAGCTCGTGAAGAGGGTATTACTGATGCATTGGCAGCTGCAGAAAATGCGAAAAGAGAAATGGCTAATTTAAAAGCAGATAACGAAAAGTTATTAGCAGAAGCTCGTATAGAACGTGATGCTTTACTTAAAGAAGCTCGTGAGATTAAAGAAAAGATGATCGCTGATGCGAAATCTGAAGGAGAAGCTATGGGTGAGAAAATGATTGCTCAGGCAAAAGCTACTATTGAGAGTGAGAAAGCTACTGCTATTTTAGAACTTAAAAACCAAGTGTCTTCTATTTCTATTGAAATTGCTGAGAAATTACTTAAAACTCAATTAGCTGACAAAGATGCTCAATCACAATTGGTTGGGAAAATGTTAGAAGACGTTAAATTAAACTAAGATAACTCATTATGGTAGGCACAAGAGCAGCTTCACGCTACGCAAAAGCAATGCTTGAGATTTCTAAAGAGAGAGGAAATTCAGATGCTATTAATAGTGATATGATTTTTATTTCTGAAGCAGTATCTCAAAGCGAAGATTTAAAAGTTTTTCTTGGTAACCCAGTTGTTAACGATAAAGCAAAGTATAATGCTTTGTTAGAGGTATTTGCAACTACGGATCAAGTTACTAAAGAATTATTTAAATTGCTTAACGAAAATAGTAGATTTGATATTTTAGCAGCAGTTGCTTCTGAATATCAAGTGCAATACGAAGAGTTTAAGGGAATTGTAAAAGTTGTTGTGACTACTGCTATAGCAATGGATCAAGCAATGGAAACTCAAGTGTTGGCAAAAGTAAAAGAACTTGAACCTGGAAAGCAGTTTGTGATATCAAACATTGTAGATGCTTCTATAATAGGAGGTTTTATCTTAAAAATTGGAGATAAACAATTTAATGCTTCTATTGCTAATCAATTACAAGTTTTAAAAAGAACATTAACAAATTAAAAAAATCACCGCACGAATTTTCGTGTATAAACATAGATAAAAATGGCGGAAATTAAACCAGCTGAAATATCAGCGATTTTAAAGAAACAGTTATCTGGATTTAGCTCAGAAGCTTCTTTAGAAGAAGTAGGAACTGTACTAGAAATAGGAGATGGTGTTGCTCGTGTATATGGGTTAACTAATGCAGAGTACGGAGAGCTTGTTGTATTTGACAACGGATTAGAAGCAATGGTGCAAAACCTTGAATCAGACAATGTAGGTTTGGTATTATTAGGTTCATCAGTTGGAGTAAAAGAAGGTGCAACAGTTAAAAGAACAGGTCGTATCGCTTCTCTTAAAGTAGGAGAGAAAATGGTAGGACGTGTTGTTAATACATTAGGTCTTCCTATTGATGGAAAAGGACCTATTGAAGGTGATTTATTTGAGATGCCATTAGAGCGTAAAGCTCCTGGGGTTATCTACCGTCAACCAGTAACTGAGCCATTACAAACAGGTATTAAATCTGTTGATGCTATGATTCCAATTGGACGTGGACAACGTGAGTTGGTTATTGGTGACCGTCAAACAGGAAAAACAACTGTTTGTATCGATACTATCTTAAATCAAAAAGAATTTTATGATGCTGGTCAACCAGTATATTGTATTTACGTAGCTATTGGACAAAAAGCTTCTACTGTTGCATCTATTGCAAAAACTTTAGAAGATAAAGGTGCAATGGATTATACTATTATTGTTGCTGCTAATGCATCTGACCCAGCTCCAATGCAAGTTTATTCTGCTATGGCAGGTGCTGCAATTGGAGAGTATTTCCGTGATACAGGACGTCCAGCTTTGATAATTTATGATGATTTATCTAAACAAGCAGTGGCTTACCGTGAGATGTCATTAATCTTACGTCGACCACCAGGACGTGAAGCTTATCCTGGAGATGTTTTCTATCTTCACTCAAGATTATTAGAGCGTGCTGCTCGAGTGATTGGTGATGATGAAATCGCAAAAAACATGAATGACTTACCTGAGTCAATTAAACCATTCGTAAAAGGTGGTGGTTCATTAACTGCTTTACCAATTATCGAGACTCAAGCAGGTGACGTTTCTGCTTATATCCCAACTAACGTAATTTCTATTACTGATGGGCAGATATTCTTAGAATCTGATTTGTTTAACTCAGGGGTACGTCCAGCAATTAACGTAGGTATTTCTGTATCTCGTGTTGGAGGTTCTGCTCAGATTAAATCAATGAAAAAAGTATCAGGGACATTAAAACTTGACCAAGCACAATTCCGTGAATTGGAAGCTTTTGCTAAGTTTGGTTCTGACTTAGATGCTGCTACTATGAACGTAATTTCAAAAGGGCAACGTAACGTTGAGATTTTGAAACAAGCAGTAAATGATCCTTATACTGTAGAAGATCAGGTGGCTATTATTTATGCAGGTTCTAAAAACTTGTTGAGAAATGTACCAGTTGCGAAAGTAAAAGAATTCGAAAAAGAATACTTAGAAGCTCTTAATTCTCGTCATAGAGATACTTTGAATCAATTGAAAGCAGGTAAGTTTACAGATGAAATTACTGCTGTATTAGATCAAGTAGCAAAAGAAGTTTCTTCAAAATATTAAGAATTTTAAATTGAGGATAAGTAATTCAATTACTTGTCTTCAATTTTATATAAAATATAACAATGGCAAACCTTAAGGAAATACGTAATAGGATTTCATCAATTGGATCTACAATGCAGATTACATCTGCGATGAAGATGGTGTCAGCAGCTAAGTTGAAAAAGGCAACTGATACAATTACTGCAATGCGTCCATATTCAGAAAAGTTGACTGAATTGATTCAGAATATTAGTGCTTCTTTAGAAGGTGACAACTCTGGAGTGTACTCTCAAGAACGTGATGTAAAGAATGTTCTTTTAGTAGTTGTAACATCTAATAGAGGATTATGTGGTGGTTTTAATGCAAACATTATTAAGCAAGTGAATGTTCTTAAAAAAGAGTATGAAAGTGCTAATGTTGATCTTTTAACTATAGGTAAAAAAGGTCATGATGTTTTGCGTAAATCATTTAATGTTATTGATAATAAAAGTGATTTGTTTGATCACTTAGATTTTGAGAACAGTGCTGTTATTGCACAAGTATTAATGGATGCTTTTGTTGAAGAGAAGTACGATAGTATTCAAATCGTTTATAATCAGTTCAAAAACGCTGCTACTCAAATTGTAGTTACAGAGCAATTCTTGCCATTATTGCCAGTTGAAACAAGTGGTAATGCATCGTCTGATTATATTTATGAGCCATCTAAAGAGGAAATTATAGATACTTTAATTCCTTTATCATTGAAGACTCAATTATTTAAAGCTGTAGCTGATTCTGTTGCTTCTGAACACGGTGCGCGTATGACCGCTATGCATAAAGCTACTGATAATGCAAAAGAGCTTAGAGATGACTTGAAATTAAGTTATAATAAGGCTCGTCAAGCTGCAATTACAAATGAGATTTTAGAAATTGTTGGTGGTGCTGAGGCGTTAAACAATTAATTAAAATAAATATATTAAAAAGCCACATTCGGAAGAATGTGGCTTTTTTTGTGCTTTTAATTGATTATAGTATCAGCGAGTTATTTAGTAGTAAATAGTTTAGTATATTAGTTCTTAGCTTTATTCTGTGTTGTTTATTTAGGTTTAATAACTTGTGAAAGGTGTTTTAATTTCTTTTTTAAGGAATGTAGATAAAGAATTTTATACTCTTAAATGCATAAAATGAAAAAGCGGATAATCTTCAAAGATTATCCGCTTTTTTATAAGTTTAAATATTATTTTATTTCTTTTATTAGAGCAATGTATACAGGGAAGTGATCACTATAACCTGGTTCGTTATTGCTGTTTCTTAAAGGATATCCTTTGTATTGACCTTCAGGATTAACCATAAAAGGACGTTTGAATATTCTTGCTTTCCAAAACGACCATCCATTATAGTCTTTACGTAGGTATGGTTCTGTTAGAATCATTTGATCAAACACATCCCAAGCATCTCTATAAGCTAATGTACCTAAGCCTTCTTTTGCCATTTTTTCCATAGGATTATACATTCCGCCTGGTTTTAAATCTTCTTTTTTTCCAACTGCTTTAAGTACTTTCTTTAAGCTATTATTATATGGGCCGTCATTTAAGTCTCCCATCGTAATTATTTTTGCATTTGGATTTATTTGCTGTAGTGAGTCAATGATTTTTACATTCAAAGCAGCAGCAGCCTCTCGATTAGGACTACTTTTCTTTTCACCACCAACTCTTGATGGCCAGTGATTAACTATGAAATGAACTTCCTCACCATCAAGTAGTCCTGTAACTAATAGTTGGTCACGTGTATAAATTCTACTACCTTTTTCACCAGTAGCTTTGTCTGTTTTAGAATAATCATAGATGTAAAGTGGATGTGCTGAAGTACTTGTTGGTGTAAAGTGTTTTTTCTGATATAGTAAACCTACATCAATTCCTCTTTTATCAGGAGAATCATAATGTACAATACCATAATCAGCTGGTTTTAAAAGAGGATTATTGGTTAAATCTTCTAAGACTCTTCTATTTTCTACTTCTGCTACTCCTACGATGGTTGGCATACTTGGATTATCATCTGTGCCAATAATTGAAATAACACTTGAAAGGTTATTTATTTTCTTTTTGTACTTTGCAGAAGTCCAAGCTTGTGCTCCGTTTGGAGTCCATTCTTCATCATAGATTTTAGGATCTCTAATTGTATCAAATAAATTTTCACAATTGTAAAATGCAACTGTGTGAATTTGATACTTTTTTTCTTGCGCCTGCGCAATACTTGTAACCATTATAGTTCCAAGTACAAGGTTTGTAAGTGCTCTAAGTAAATTCATATTAAATTAAAGTAAAGTTTCGCATATTGCTAATACAAAAGTAGTTATTAATATTTTAAAAACTTACCTTTGTATGTGAAATAAGCATTAAGCTTTTTTTATACATAGCACTTTAATCATTTTTAATTTATGAAGAAACTTTTATTTGGTTTGTTCTTTGTGTTCCAAACAGTTATTGTGTTTGCGCAAGGAGTTCAGGAGATTAAAGGGAAGGTTTTAGATTCTAAATCAATGTCGCCAATTAACGCAGTTTTGGCAAGAATTCAGAGTACTAATACTTCTACTTTAACAAACGGAGAGGGGATCTTTATTTTAAAAGACGTAAAAACTGGTGAGCAAGTAGTAATCGTATCTTATGTAGGATACACTACAAAGTATTTACCGGTTGATGTTGCCAGTAATCAAAAACTTGATTTGGGAACTGTCATTTTAGAAGAAGATTCATCTATTCAATCTCAAATGGGGTTAATCACCTTAACGGAAAACGACTTAGGTGATGACAATTCTGGATCAGAAAGTTCTGCAGGTTTATTGCAGGCAACAAAAGATCCATTTCAACAAGCAGCTGCTTATAATTGGGGACAATCGTTCTTTAAGACGCGCGGGTTGGATAATGAATATGGGAAAACACTTATTAATGGTGTTGTAATGAACAAAGCGAATGATGGTCGCCCACAATGGGGGAACTGGGGAGGGCTTAATGATGCAACTCGTAATCAAACGTTAGCATCGGGATCTTTGCCTTCTGATTATTCATTTGGAGGAATTTTAGGAACGCAAAACATTTCTACGAGAGCCTCTCATATTAGAAAGGGAACTAAAGTTGGTTTCTCTGGGTCTGATACAAATTACAATTGGAGACCTTATTTTATTCATTCATCAGGAATGGATAAGAATGGATGGGCATATGTAATCTCTGGCTCTTATCGTGGGGCAAAAGAAGGACGTTTTGAAGGTACTAACTATGATGCTTTATCATTATTTGCTTCTATTGAGAAAAAGTTCAATGACAATCATAGTTTGAATTTTACAAGTATTTATGCAAAGAATAAACGAGCTAAAAACTCACCTATTACTGATGAGCAAGCAGATTTAAAAGGTTATAAATACAATTCTTATTGGGGATGGCAAAATGGAGAGAAAAGAAATTCTCGTTATAAAGATGTTGAAGAACCTATTTTTACATTAACTCACTATTGGAAGATTGATAGTAAAAATACTTTGACTACTACAGCAGGATTCCAAACAGGACATATTGCTAATAGCCGTTTTGGTTATCAAGATAACCAAAATCCTGATCCTGCACATTATAGTAAGTTACCTTCATATTATTTAAATAGAAGTGATCGTGAAAGTATGGTTTGGACACCAGAATATGCGAATGCAGAGAAAAATAAAGAAGCTTTTATTGAAGGAGGGCAAGTTGATTGGAATTGGGTTTATGGAATTAATCAAAATTATCCTGATAAACGTAGTAGAATAATTTTGTATGAAGATAGACAAGACGAAAATACGCTTTCTTTTAACTCAAACTTTAAATCAATACTTAGTAATCATGTTACTTTTGATGCAGGAGTTAACTACAGAAGGGTGACCTCTAATTACTATAAAAAATTAACTGATTTATTGGGGGGGAATTTTTATTCTGATGTAGATACGTATCAACGTAAAGGATCAGAGGCAGAACAAAGTGATTTATTGAATCCTAATAGAGTTTTAGGAGAAGGAGATAAATTTGGGTATAATTATAAGATGTATGCTGATATATTTGATGTGTTTACTCAATTTAGATTTAATTATAAGAAGTTTGATTTCTATATAGCTCAGAATATTGGTTATACTGCTTATGAAAGAGATGGACAATATAAAAATGGAGTTTATAGTGAATTTTCTTATGGTAAAAGTGGACAAGTAAGCTTTAATAATTTTGGCTTTAAAGGTGGGGCGACTTATCATTTGACAAATAGACATGGTATTAGTGCTAATGTAGCTTATTATAATCAAGCACAATCTATCCGTAATACTTTTGCTAATCCACGTGTTAATAATTATATTTTACCAAACTTGCAAAATGAAGATGTACTTAGTGCTGATTTAAGTTATATTGTACGTACTCCTAAATTAAAAGCAAGAGTTACTGGTTATATAAACGAAACTAAAAATAGTAATCAGATTAATTATTATTATGCTGATGGTGCTGGTTTAGTTGGTCGTGATGGAGAGCTTTATGAGGGTAGTGGAAATGGATTTGTGTCAGAGATTTTGACAGGTGTAAATAAACGAAATTTAGGATTAGAGTTTGGAGCAGAATACCAAATAACACAAACAATTAAAGCAACTGCTGCTGCTGCTCTTGGGCAGTCTTTTTACACAAACAATCCAAATATTCGTTTAAGCTCTGATAATATTAAACAAGTATTCGATTATGGAGAAACATATTTGAAGAATTTCAGAGTAGGTAATGGACCTCAAACAGCATTGTCATTAGGATTAGAATATAGAGACCCTGCATTTTGGTGGATAGGAGCTAATATAAACTATATGGATGATTCATATACAAGTGTTTCTGCTTTAAGAAGAACACAAAATTTTGTTATGGACCCAAATAGACCTGGACAATCTTTTGAAGGATTGACAGATGATAAGGTGCGTGATATTTGGAAACAAGAAAAATTAGCTGATTTTACTGTAGTTAATTTAACAGGAGGAAAGTCTTGGAGATTACCAAATAGAAATATTATTGGGGTTTTTGCAAGCATTAATAATGTATTTAATAGAACTTACAAAACAGGTGGATTTGAACAAGCAAGGAATGCTAATTACAAACAAGAAGTTTTAGCTAATAATCAATATTATAACGAAGGTAAAGGATATAACAACTTCGGAAGTAAATATTTCTTTGGTTATGGACGTAACTTTTTTGTGAATGTTTATTACAACTTCTAATTAATTTATTCATTATGAAAACATTTTTAAAATCAATATTATATGTGTCATTAACAAGTTTAATCCTTATAGGATGTGCTAATAATGACGATTTTACTACACCTGATTTGACAGGATGTGTAGAGCTTAAAACGACAAATACAATTGCAAATTTTAAGAAAATTGCGACTGATAAAGCGACAGCAATTACAGGTGATGATATCATTGAAGGAGTTGTGGTGTCAAGTGATGCTGGAGGGAGTGTATTTAAAGAGATTTTTATTGTATCTGAGGATGGTCAAGAAAGTATCCGTGTTAGAGTTGATGCATATTCAACTTATGGTACTTATGGCGTAGGACAAAAAGTATATATTAAATTAAAAGGGTTATTTGTTCAGAAAGATCCTATAAGAAAAATTGTTGCTTTAGGATCAGATAGTAGCCTTGCTGCAATTAAGGATTATAACAAGTATATTATTAAAGGGTGTAAAATTATTAGTGGTGATGATTTTGAAAAAACGTTTAATAATAAGGTTTCATTAAAAGAAGCTTTAGATGAAAAATACATTGGGAAATTGGTTACTATTCCTGAGGTTCAGTTCAAAAAAGAGTTTAGAGGTAAGATTTTCGCAAGTAATACTTCTGGTGATTTTACAAAGGTAGCTATTGAAGGGAAAGAGCCATTAAGCGCAACTTTCTATTTTAATGTAAGTAAAAATGCTAAAGGGTTTGCTAATGAGATTGTTCCGGATAAAAGTGGTACAATGACTGGTATTATGACAAGGTATAATGCCGAATATCAGTTGGTTCCCCGTACAATGCATGATTTAGATTTAACTAAAGCACCTTTTGATGGAAATACGGACCCAGTAGACCCTGTAGATCCAACAGATGTTAAACCTGGGAAGTTTGTAGCTTTCCCTGGTGCAGATTTTGAGAATTGGGATAATTTCTTAGCATCTATTTTTAAAAATGCTTTAAGTGATGCTACTGCTCAAAAAGCTGATGGACAAGGATGGGAAAATAGTAGAGGATTAGCTGTAAAAGGGACAAGAGCTGCAAATGGATTCCTTTTCTCTGTAGAAAAAGTAAAAATGCCTACAGATGCAACTAAGATTTCGTTTTTAATGAAAGGTAAGGCCGCTAAATCATTATCTATTAACATCTATAAAGGTAATGGGACAAATTATTACGCATATAATTTAGAAAATGTAAGCGTTAGTAAAATTGTTAAGCCAAATATGGAAGAAACTTCGTTTAATGGAGTTCCGTCAGGTAATACAACAAATGTTTATGATGGTGTAATTGATACTAAAGGACAATGGGTTAAAGTTACATTGGATTTAGGTGAGTTAAAAGGAGATTATCATAAAGCAGGAACAGGTAGTTTTATTGGATTTAGAAGTGGAAAAGCAGGAGATTATGATTTAGTAATTGACGAAATTCGTTTTGAAGATGGTACTCCAGTTAATGGTGGAACTGATCCAGTTGATCCAGATCCATCAGGTGATTTCTTCCCTAAAAATGCTGTATATGCTGGAGACATGAGAACTAATGAAGCAGCGTTTTTAGCAACAGTTAATGATAGAGGATTGACTAAAGATATTGGAGCTTTTAAACCAGGTGCTGGTCCTGATAAACAAGGAGCATTATCTATAGAGATACCTGCTGCAAGTAGCTCAAATCTAATCTATTTTGGTCTTTTAGCTAATGATACTACTTCAAAAGCTAAAAAAGTGTCTTTCTATGTAAAGGGAATTAGTTCTGGAAGTTTGTCTATTGGTGTAATGGATTCTACAGGTAAAGAGAAAGGATTTAATGTTGGTGCGATATCTACTACTGATGTAGTACTTAATAGTATTGCCGGAACAAATGACTACAAAGGGGCTATTAATACTGCTGGTAAATGGGTAAAAGTTACCGTAGATTTAACAAAAGTTCCTGGAGGTTTAGCTACAAGCGGAGATTTTATAAAATTCCGTGTTGGAGCGAAGTATGCTCCATTTGATTTACTAATAAGTAGTTTCTTCATTGAATAGTATTTATTTTATTAATAATAGAAAAGCTCGGCATTGCCGAGCTTTTTTTATGTGATAAAGTGAAATTCTGTCTTTGAGTATTGATGTTTTAAATATTTTTAAAACATTTTAGTGATTATCTCTTGTCCATATACAAGTGATACTTCCTCTACAAATGATTGGAAGCTAAAACTTGCTTCTTCATTAGCGTTATCAGATATAGTTCGTATTACAATAAAAGGAATGTCAAATTCGTAACATACTTGTGCTACTGCTGCACCTTCCATTTCTACACATAACACTTCAGGTAGTTGAGTTTGTAGGTTCGTTTTTTGTTCAGATGTAGAGAAAAACTGATCTCCACTGGCAATAGTTCCAAAGTGAATTTTAGGTGTTGTGATATTAAATTTTGTTAGTTCTGTAGGATGAATTAATTGGTGTAGATTTTCTAATGCAAAGATATTCTCTATGTGATTATATACAGTATTTGACCAATTTGTATCTGTTTCGAAATACGTTTTTCCTAATAAAGGTATCTCAAACTTTGGACGTAAAGGAGAGGCGTCCATATCATATTGTATTAAATTCTTAGCTACTACTACATCACCTACTTTTACATCTTTATGTATTCCTCCTGCTACACCAATAAATAAAATTTTTAAAACATTAAACTTTAGTAGTAACGTAGTTACTGTAGCTGCCGCTGCAACTTTTCCTATGCGCGAGTAAACAACTACAACTTTTTGTTTTCCTAAGTATCCTTGATAGTACTTTCTGTTGCCAATAGTTGTTTCTTCAACTTGTTGTAATTGATTAATTATTCCATTTATTTCTTGAGGAATGGCTCCTAAAATTCCAATTACTGTATCCATAATTCTAAAAATTGCATTTATGAATCAAAAGTAGTGAAATTCTAAAAAGGGCTTATAGTTAATTTTGAATGATAATAGAGAACTGCGTTTTTTGCTTTTATAGCTATTGTGTTCATAATCAATTTTCCTTTTATAAAATGGATTAAATATTGGGGTAATAAAAAAAACATTGTAAGAGTGATAAAAATAGTATCTTTACTTCCTAAATTAGTGATAATTGTCTTCTTATCGAAGAAGATTAAATATATAGATAAAAAAAATGGCTTGTACAAATTGTTCAACAGGAAAAGATGATAATGGACTTCCTAAGGGATGTCAAAACAAAGGAACTTGTGGTACAGATGGCTGTAATAAATTAGCAGTATTTGATTGGCTTGCCAATATGATATATCCAAATGGGAGTACAGTTTTTGACATAGTAGAAGTTCGTTTTAAAAATGGAAGAAAGGATTTCTATAAGTATCCTGAAGGAATGACACTAACAATGGGAGATATTGTTGCTACAGAAACGTCTCCTGGGCATGATATCGGTGTTGTTTCTTTAACCGGAGAATTGGTTAAAGTCCAAATGAAAAAGAAGAAGGTTGGTTTTGATAATGAGTTTCTAAAAATATATAGAAAAGCAACACAAAAAGATGTAGATATCTGGACAGAAGCAAGAGATAGAGAAGAGCCTGTACGTATGCGTGCACGAGAGCTTGCTATTAAGCTGAATTTAGAAATGAAGATTTCTGATGTGGAGTTCCAAGGAGATGGCTCTAAAGCTACTTTTTATTATACAGCAAGTGAACGTGTAGATTTCCGTCAATTAATTAAGGATTTTGCTCGCGAGTTTAGTATTCGTATTGAAATGAAACAAGTAGGTTTCCGTCAGGAGGCTGCTCGTTTAGGTGGAGTTGGTTCATGTGGGAGAGAATTGTGTTGTTCTACCTGGTTAACTGATTTTAGGAGCGTTAATACTTCTGCTGCACGTTATCAACAACTATCTTTAAATCCTCAAAAGTTAGCAGGACAATGTGGAAAATTGAAATGTTGTTTAAACTTTGAATTAGATACATACTTAGAGGCATTGAAAGATATGCCTGATACAGATACTAAGTTAATGACAGTAAAAGGACTTGCTGTTTGTCAGAAGATTGATATTTTTAAAGGACAAATGTGGTTTGCGTATATAAATAATTCTGCAAATTGGTATGTTCTTTCATCAGAACAAGTTAAAGATATTTTGGCATTGAATTCGAATGGAGAAAAAGCTGAAGAGTTAGAAAATTATATGCTTGAAGTTGAAAGTGATGAAAAAAACTTTCAGTCTGCTGTAGAACAGGATAGTGTAACTCGTTTTGATCAACCAAAGCGTAAGAAAAAACCTTCTCGAAAAAAAGAAAATGATAATAGAGACAAAAATCGTTTACCTAATAATGATAGATCTCGACAATCTAATGATGAGGGAAAAAATAGAAAAGTTAAAGAGGAAAGAGGAAAGGAAAGACAGGAGAATGTTCGTGAACGAAATGAGGAAAATCGTTTAAACACAGAAAGACGTTTTGAAGGTAAGCGTAATAACGAGGATAAAGTTAGAAGCAGAAATGTTAATAGAGATAAAAGGAATCTGAAAGAGAAGAATGATAATCTCGAAAACACCAATTTAACAAAAGATAAGGGCGTAAGAGAAGAGAACAAAACGCAACCTCATAATAGAAATACGATTAAGGAGAATAGTAGAGCGAAAGAGGAAAATAATAATGTCGAAGAGGGAGGAGTAAAGAAGATAAATAAGAATAATCGAAATAAGAGGTTCAAAAAACCAAATAATAATGTAAACGATAAGCCTACAAATGAGAATTAAAAAACAGTATATATTACTTCTAATTACAGTATTTACTTTGGTTGGCTGTACAGAGAAAAGTAATGTTATTTTTGACGAATTTTCTGAGACTAATGGAGCGTGGAATAAAAAAGATTTGAAGACCTTTGTAGTCGAAATGAATGACACCGTAACTAAACATAATTTGTTTATGAATCTACGATTAAATAAACAGTATGAGTATAGTAATATGTTTGTTATTTTGAAAATATTTCAACCGAATGAAATAACTGTTGTTGATACATTAGAGTATCAGATTGCTAAAGCAGATGGAACTTTATTAGGACAAGGCTTTTCAGATGTAAAAGAAAATAAACTTTGGATGAAGGAAAAGTATGTATTTCCTGTAAAGGGGAGTTATAAATTTACATTAGAACAAGCTGTTCGAAAATTAGGTGCTGTAAATGCAGATAGCTCATTAGATGGTGTTTTAGAGGTAGGTCTTTGTATTGAGAAAAGTGAATAAAGCAGTTTTTGCGTAATATGAATAAAAAACAACAAAACAAAAAGCCTGAAATTGGCTTAAAAACATACTTAAAAAGATTTTGGATAATCTTCTTGGGTTTTTGGGCAGCGGTTATATTTTTCTTCCTATGTGCTTCATGGGGAGTGTTTGGAGCGATGCCTACTTTTGATGAATTAGAAAATCCCGCTAGTAATGTTGCGACAGAGATTATCTCAGCGGATGGAAAAACAATTGGAAAGTTCTATTTAGAGAATAGAGTACCTGTTAAATATGGTGATTTACCAGATTATTTAGTAAAAGCTTTGATTTCAACAGAGGATGAACGTTTTTATGAGCATTCGGGAATTGATGCAAGAGGAACTTTACGTGCTGTTACTTCTGTAGGGAGCAGTGGAGGAGCCAGTACAATTAGTCAACAATTAGCCAAATTATTGTTCCATGGTGAAGGTTCTCGAAATCTTCTAAAACGTATTACTCAAAAAGCAAAAGAATGGGTTATTGCTGTTAAATTAGAGAGCCAATATACTAAGGAAGAAATTTTAACGATGTATTTGAATAAGGCCGATTTCGTTAATAACGCAGTTGGGATTCGTTCAGCAACACGTATTTATTTAGGAAAAGAACCAAAAGATTTAACTGTTGATGAAGCAGCTATGTTTGTTGGAATGCTACAAAATCCTGCGTATTTTAACCCTGTTCGTCGCCCTGAATTAGTTCAAAAAAGACGTAATGTTGTTTTGCACCAAATGGTTCGTAATGGACATTTGACACAGGAAGAAAGTGAGAAATTACAAGCTTTACCTTTAAAATTAAATTTTACACCAGAAAGTCATAGAGAAGGAATAGCTACATATTTTCGTGAATATTTGAGAGATTATATGCGCCGTTGGGTAAAAGAGAATCCGAAAAAAGATGGTTCTACTTATGATATATATAGAGATGGATTAAAAATCTATGTTACTATTGATTCTAGAATGCAGAAGTATGGAGAGGAAGCAGTAACTGAACATATTTCAAATTTACAGAAAGAATTTTTTATTCAACAGAAAGGAAATAAAAATGCTCCTTTTTATAATATCTCTAAAGATGAGACAGAGAATATTATTATGCGTGCAATGAAAAGTTCAGAACGTTGGAAACAAATGCAGGATCAAGGGAAATCGGAAGATGATATTATTAATTCATTTAAGGAAAAAACTAAAATGAGTGTGTTTTCTTGGAAGGGTGAAATTGATACAGTTATGACACCAAGAGATTCTATATTGTATTACAAACATTTCTTACAGGCAGGTATGATGTCTATGGAATCTGAAACAGGATATATTAAAGCTTGGGTAGGTGGTATTGATTATAAACATTTTCAGTATGATCACGTTGGGCAAGGAGCGAGACAAGTAGGTTCAACATTTAAGCCATTTGTATATGCTACAGCTATTGAACAATTGCATATGTCTCCTTGTGATTCAATAATAGATTCTCCTTTCACAATGCCAAAAGGTAGATATGGAATTACAAAAGATTGGAGCCCTCAAAACTCTAATCGTTCATTTAGAGGAATTATGACTTTAAAACAGGCTTTAGCAGCTTCTGTTAACACAGTTACAGCTAAATTAATGGATAGAGTTGGACCTAAAGCTGTTGTAAATATGACAAGAGATTTAGGAGTTGTAAGTGATATTCCAGTAACTCCTGCAATTGCTCTTGGAGCGGTTGATTTAACAGTAAGTGAAATGGTTGCTGCTTATAGTACTTTTGCAAATCAAGGAGTATATGTTAAGCCAATCTTTGTAAAGCGTATAGAAGATAAAAACGGTGTTGTATTATTTAATGCTGTCGCTGAAACAAAAGATGTAATGAGTAAAGACGTTGCATACGCAATTATAAAATTATTAGAAGGAGTAACTGAATCAGGATCAGGAGTGCGTTTACGAACTACTTGGCAAGGTGCAGGATATAATCGAGTAACGGGGCATCCGTATAAATTTACTAACCCAATAGCTGGTAAAACAGGAACAAGTCAGAATAATAGTGACGGTTGGTTTATTGGTATGGTACCTGATTTAACAACAGGTGTTTGGGTAGGAAATGATGACCGTGCAGCACACTTTAAAGCTACTCTATATGGACAAGGAGCTACAATGGCACTTCCAATATGGGGATTGTATATGAATAAGTGTTATGCAGATAAAACTTTGAGTATATCTAAGGGAGCATTTCCACAACCGGCTAATCTATCAATTAGAGTAGATTGTAGGAGACCTGTTGTAGAGGAAGTAGCTCAAGATTCTTTGGGAACAACAAATTCTTTACCAACCACAGAGTTCGATTTTTAGAATAATATAACGCCTTTAAAAAACGCCTTTTTTTAAAGGCGTTTTTTTTATATTTTAGGGCAATTAATTAAACCAAAGATTATGATAAATAAAAAAGTAGCAAATGTGCAAGAAGCTTTGCATGATGTGCAAGATAATATGACAATCATGCTTGGTGGTTTTGGGTTGTGTGGTATTCCTGAAAATTCAATCAATGAGCTTGTAAATAAAAATATTAAAGGGTTGACTTGTATTTCAAATAATGCAGGGGTTGATGATTTTGGTTTAGGATTATTGCTTCAGAAACGTCAAATAAATAAAATGATTTCTTCTTATGTAGGTGAAAATGCAGAATTTGAACGTCAGATGCTTTCAGGGGAATTAGAAGTAGAATTAACACCACAAGGTACTTTGGCAGAAAAATGTAGAGCTGCCCAAAATGGAATACCTGCATTCTTTACGCCTGCAGGATATGGTACTGAGGTTGCAGAAGGAAAAGAAGTTAGAGTATTCAATGGAAAACCTCATATATTAGAACATGCTTTTGATGCAGATTTTGCTATTGTAAAAGCGTGGAAAGGAGATGAAGCTGGGAATCTTATATTTAAAGGTACTGCAAGAAATTTTAATGCATGTATGGCAGGAGCTGCAAAAATCACAATTGCCGAAGTAGAAGAACTTGTCCCTGCAGGAGAACTTGATCCTAATGAAATACATATTCCAGGTATTTTTGTGAAACGTATTTTTCAAGGGGATAGCTATGAGAAAAGAATTGAACAGCGTACAGTACGTACAAAATAATCAACCTATTAAAAGAAAACTATGTTAGATAAAGTTGGTGTAGCAAAACGTATTGCTAAAGAATTACAAGATGGTTATTATGTGAACCTTGGAATAGGTATTCCAACATTAGTAGCTAATTATGTTCCTCAAGGAATGAATGTCGAATTTCAAAGTGAGAATGGTATATTAGGTATGGGACCTTTTCCTTTTGAGGGAGAGGAAGACGCTGATTTGATTAATGCTGGAAAGCAAACCATTACTTCATTACCTGGAGCTTCTTTTTTTGATTCTGCGACAAGCTTTGGTATGATTAGAGGGAAACATGTAGACTTAACTATTTTAGGAGCTATGGAGGTTTCTGAGAATGGCGATATAGCTAATTGGAAGATACCTGGTAAAATGGTGAAAGGAATGGGAGGAGCGATGGATTTAGTAGCTTCAGCTGAGAATATTATCGTAGCAATGATGCATGTTAATAAAGCTGGAGAATCAAAAATATTAAAAGAATGTACTTTGCCTCTTACAGGAGTAGGATGTGTAAAAAAGATAGTAACAGAGTTAGCTGTAATGGAAGTTACCCCAGAGGGTATTAAATTATTAGAAAGAGCTCCGGGAGTATCTGTGGAAGACATAATTAAAGCAACAGAAGCTAAATTAATCATTGAAGGAGATATTCCAGAAATGGTAATAGTATAATAAATAATAAAATAGGAGTGATAATTTATATTATCACTCCTATTTTATTATTTATGCCTTATAAACAAATAAGGGAACTTTCAAGTGCTTTGCTAAATGTTGTGCAGTGCTTTTTGAAAATAAATTCTCAAAGAATGATTTGTTGCGTTGAACAATTGCAACCATCTCAACGGGATTATTGTCAATAAAATCTATTAAAGAGCGCTCTACGTTTTCGTTAGAGAAAATATGAAACTCAACAGGAGCGTCTTTATAACGTTCTTTCCATTGGTTATATATTTGCTCACAAGACTGACATCCTTTTTGTTGAATGTGTATACACTTAATTGTCGCATTTCTTTTTTTAGCTACTTCTACTAAGTTATCTAACGTTTTCTGTTCTTCTTCAGCAAATAACGTTGTGAATATTATATTTTGCAATCCTGTAAAATGAGCTTCTTTTGGAACGCTTAATACAGGTACTTTTACTTTTGTAATTGTATTTAATGTATTAGTTCCTAATATCTTTTTTTGAAGACTTTCATTTTGTCCATCAGTTCCCATCACAACAAAATCAATTTGCTGCTCTTCTATCGCTTTTAATAACTCAGGGATAAGTAGACCTTCTTTTACTTTAAAAAGTACTTCTACGTGCTCTAAATTAAGTTCTGTGCGCATTGTTTTTAATACAGGACTATTCGCATGTAATTGTTCTAATTTTTGAAATTCATTTTTTTTGATAACATTATCAACTAATGAAGGACTTATTGGTCCTGATATTACAGGAGGATCATAAACGTGTAAAACATATAGTTCTGCATCTCGTAAGTCTGCTAACTGTAGAGCATATTTAAACGCATTATTTGCAGTTTCAGAGTAGTCTGTAGGGAATAAAATTTTTTTCATAGTACACTGCTTTCTTTCTTCCTCCAAGATACAAATAAAAAAAGAGTAATTTAGTTTTTTATTCAAATGCTTTAGTAACGGTATTCTAAGCCTGTTAATCGTTGTATTGCCTCTCCTGAAACTTTCTTGTGTAATAGCCAATTGTTTGTTCCCTCCTCAGGTAAAACCAAGTTGTAAAGCTTAGAACGTTGATTGTAATAGTCAAAGCGATTTTTGTATAAGGGGGAAACTAAATTATATATTCCAGAAATCAAATTCATTGAAGACAGAATCGCATTTATATATTGAATAATATCATCCAGATGAACCATATTAATTGGTAATTCGGGATTATCAAGCACATCTTTTTTACAAATATATCTTACCGGTTCTCTTTCTCCTCCAAATAGACCTCCCAAACGTAGAATACAAGTTGTAAATGTCAAATTTTGAAGTAGTAACTCTTCAACAGCTCTAATCTGTTTTGCTGTAGATTCTATAGAATACCTCGTCGAATTTTCAGTAATTATTTCTTTAGATGGGGCATAGACAGAAACAGAACTTGTATAAATAATATGCTTTATTGGATACTGCTGGATGTAGTACAATAGCTTTTCAAAAATTGCTTTATAAGTTGGATTTTCTTCATTTCTTATGGGAGGAATAGTTATAATGAGTATATCTATTGAGTTTAGAAAAGAATTTCCTATCTCAACGTTCCAATTATTTACTTGAAGTAAGTGAGGCTGAATACCATATTGAGCTAATTCAAGTAGCTTGTCTTCAGATGTTGTTGTGCCTTTTACAGTATATCCTTGTGTAACTAATTGTTTAGCTAAAGGCATTCCAAGCCATCCACAACCTAATATTCCAATCGTTTTCATTTTGTGTGATAAAAAAATATATGCTAAATATATAAATTACTTTTGGTAGATGAATTTATCTGTTGATATTTGGAATATTAAAACCTATAGTATGAAAAAAGTGTTTTTATTAATGGCTGCTCTTTTTGTATCTAATACGATGCAAGTAGCTTTTGCTCAAGAAGTAGAGAAACAAATTGTAGTACCGAATCGTCAAAATGATCCGAAACAAGAAGATAAACCTTATGTGATTTTAATATCACTTGATGGTTTCCGATGGGATTATATTGAGAAACATGAGGCTCCATTTCTAAAAGAGCTTGCAAGTAGAGGAGTTCAAGCAGAATCATTAATTCCGTCATATCCTTCTGTGACTTTTCCAAATCACTATTCGATTGTAACAGGATTATATCCTGGACATCATGGGTTGGTTGGGAATAATATGCTTGATATAACAACAGGAGATAGGTATTCTTTAGGAAATAAAAAAGCTGTGACTGATCCAAAATGGTATGGAGGAACACCTCTATGGGTTTTAGCAGAGCAACAAGGTATGATGAGTGCTTGTTATTATTGGCCAGGTTCTGAAGCTCCTATCCAAAAAACTTTGCCATCATATTATTATGCTTATTCAGAAAAAACATCTATTGAGCAAAGAATAAAAGAAGTAGAAGAATGGTTAGCTCTACCAGAAAGAATTAGACCTCATTTCATTACTTTTTATTTACCTGAAGTAGATCATGCAGGACATTCTTTTGGTCCAGATGCACCACAAACAAAAGAAGCTGTTCAGTTTGTAGACTCAGCTCTTAGAGATTTAGTTACAAATGTTAGAAAAACAAAATTGGATGTAAACTTTATTATAGTTTCAGATCATGGAATGTTAGAGTTAGATAAGAAAACATTGTTAGAGATACCAGTTAAGATTGATGAAAAAGAGGTTTCTGTTGCAAGTAATGGTACTTATGTAAGTCTGTTTGTAAAAGACAAAAAAAATATCGACAAGTGGTACAACAAACTTAAAAAAGCAGCTAATCCAGATCTTATGAAAGTTTATACAACTTATCAATTACCAGAAGAGTTTAAGTTTGGATCAGCTCATGATAGATTTGGTAGAGTAGGCGATATTATCCTAACAGCCAATGCTCCATATTATTTCACAAATAAATCTTTAGCGGGTAGTCATGGTTTTGACCCGAGAGAAGTAAGAGAAATGCAAGGAATATTCTTAGCGTATGGACCAAATATTGCACAAAAGGGAGTTATCCCATCTTTTGAAAACGTAAATATTTATCCAATAATAACCTCGATCTTAGGGTTACAATTACCTGAAGAAATAGCTCAGAGTAAGGTATTAACAGAAGAAGAAAGAATGATACAAGAAAAAAGTAAAGAACACAATAAACATGGTGAAGTTATTGATGGAACAAGAGAAGTAGCAGATCAAATTGTAATTAGAAAATAGAAACAAAAAAGACTAAGCACTCGCTTAGTCTTTTTTGTTAGTTTTAAAATTGATATCCAAATCCTAAGTTTAGATAAATATTATGCATAGAGAAGGAGATTGCTTCAAAGTCTTTTTTAAACAACTTGTTAGCACCATAACTGGTATCTGCAAATAGTTTAAAGTTCTTGTTTAATTTCCATTCTCCTCCAAATTGGAATCCCCATTGAAACCTATTTAGATCATCTGAGTAGTCATAGTCTGCACTGGCATCATCTTCAAAAACTACTTTTAGACCTGTAGGAGAGTTTTCTCGTAAATAACCATTGTGTACATATCCATCAAAAGATTTATCTATTAATCCAGATAAAAATACTCCTCCATATAGATTCCATTTAGGTGTGATATTATATACTGCCGAAATAGGAAAAGTTATATAAGTATTTTTTATAGAAGTATGTACATCTCCAGTAAAATAACCTCTGCTTGGCCCTTGATCTGTATTTACTTCAATTAGGTAATTCTTTACATTAGCATCTGTTTTCATTCCTTTAGATTCAAAACGAAGCCCTAAGCGCATTCCCCATTTTTGTTCATCAGAAAACCATTTTGTAGCATTAGCTTCCAATCCTAATTGTAATCCTGGATTGAAGCTGTTTACCTCTCTTATCTCTTCAGGTAGTCCTAAAGGTGCAGCACCTCCTATACTAAACTGTGTGCGTATTTGGTAGTCTATATTTTGTTTAAAGAAATCAGTAAAAGAAGCAGCATGGCTTGTCGTTGTTTCCTGTGCTACTAAAGTATTTCCACTAATAACAAGAGTTAAAGCGGCTATTATATATTTTAAATTCATTATTTCGATTGTTTTTCAGTTATTACTTCTACTTCATCAATGGATAACACACTACCAATTGCCCCATTATACTTATCTCCTTCTATACTTGAAGAGAAAACAACTGCCAGTTTGTATTTTGCATTTGGTTCCATTTTTCTTCCATTTAATTTTATGAAAGGTATTTCAAAATATGTCCAATCGCTTGTTTCTTTTCTATCTTGTGGTTTGATTCTCGCATAAGAGATTATTCTTGTGTCTGATTCTGGGTTAGTGACAAAATCAAAGTTATGTGTAGCTTTTAAAAAGTCGTTATCATCTTCTACTTTAAAAAACACAGCATATGCATCAAAAGTATCTTTTGTTAACTCTGTAGGGTTTCCTTTGTGCGATTTGAATTCTTCACCTGCTTTATATTTGTAATATCCTGTAAGTTTCACTGGTTCATTAGCCCATGAAATACCAAATCTTGGAGATTCTAATGGTTTGGCAATGTTTGTAACAAACTTTCCTAAAAATAGGTTCCCTGCAGCTATTGGTGCCACAGAAGCACCTGTTTTTCCTGTAACTAAAGTTTGCATTTTAACTCCTTGACCTTCTTTTCCATTAGGTTCAATAGTTGTTACAAAATTGTCCTTATTTGGTTTACCAGAAGCAAATAAATAGCTTAAGTTAAAACCGTCATTTGCAGTTGCCCAAAGGTATATTTTATTGTTTTCATCACTTTGTTCATACCATTCATAATAGTAGTTGCTCTTTACTGTAGTGTTTTCAAAAGAATATTTTGTTGCAAATTCAGATACAATCACACTTACAGTATACGTTTTTTTGTAAGTACCATTTTGAGATGTTACTGTATAAAGTTGAGGATTGGTAAAATCTCTTACAGTACCACTTTTGGGTTCTATTGTTGCACCCTCTGTAAGTGTGAATTCAGGAGCCAAAGCAGTAATAGGTGCTTTAGTATTCACATAAAAATTCACATATTCATTTTCTATACGAGTTGATAGTTTAACGTAGTCTTTTGATATAGTCGCTGTTTCTATATCTGCCTCTGTATTTAAAGCTTCATCCTTTATACATGAAGAAAATACTAAACTGATCATTGCAGTACCAGTCAATATAAAGTTTCTAATTGTCATTGTTTTAGATTTATTATTGCTTTTATTTTTGTTAATTATAAAATCAGAATCGGTTACTTATTAGGTAACCGATTCTGAAAAGTGATTATATTTTCTTTTAAAATTTATACCCAAACCCTAAGTTTAAATAGATGTTGTGCATCGAAAAGGAAATGGATTGAAAGTCTTTATTTAACACTGGATTAAAGCCATAAGTAGCATCCGCAAATAGTCTGAAATGGTCATTCATTTTCCATTCGCCACCCAGCTGTGTACCCCATTGAAAACGATTTACTTCACTTGAAAAATCATAATCTGCTCTTGCTCCTTCTTCAAAATTTATTTTCGTTCCATTAGGTACATTTTGACGTAAGTACCCATCAGATACATATCCTTCAAATGTTTTATCTATCAGTCCAGAGAAATACAATCCTCCATAAACATCCCATTTAGAGCTTACTTTGTACACTGCAGAGATAGGAAAAGTAATATAAGTATTCTTTACTGTAGTTTGAACTTTTCCAGTATAGTAACCTCGCACTTTTTGATTGTCTTGTATAATTTCTGTTAGATACCCTTTCACATCCGCTTTTGTTTTCATTCCTTTTGATTCAAAACGCAAACCAACGCGTACTCCCCACTTAGAATCATCAGATATCCATTTAGTAGCATTTGCTTCCAATCCTAATTGCAGGGTTGGGTTATAGCTTTCAATGCTTCTTATTTCTTTCGGTAGCCCCAATGGAGAAGTACCACCAATACTAAAGTGAGCTCTTACTTGGTATTCCATATTTTGACTAAAGAAATTAGAAAAACTTGAACTCTCTTCCGTTGTTTGTGGTGTTTCTTGAGCAATACTTGTTGTGTATGCTGCCAATAGGATAGATAGGCTATATATGATTTTTTTCATTTTACTTTTGATTTAGGTTGTGATTAGTTTTTCTCTAAGTTGATTTCAACTTCATCTATACTTAACGTGCTGCCAACTGCTCCATTAAATATATTTCCCTCAATACTTGAAGAGAAAACAACAGTAATCATATATTTTTTTTCTTTTACATTCACACTCTTTCCAGAAACCAGTTCAAAAGGAATCTCAAATTTTGTCCATTCATTAGTTTCTATTTTATCTGTATCTTTTATTCTGGCAACAGCAACAATCCTTGGATCTTTAAAGTTATGATCACCAGGTAGGTAATTATCATCCCCTTCTTTAGCTTCAAATAGTATAGCATAGGCATCCCATGTATCTTTGGTTAGTTTGCTATCTTTAGAATTATTCAAGAATGTTTTACCAGCTTTGTATTTAAAATATCCAGAAATAGAGTAAGGCATATCTATTCCTTCTGTGTAAGGAATTCCAAAGCGAGTCGATTTAATGGCAGGTATTGTAAAATTGAATGTACCTAAGTACAAATTACCAGCAGCTAATGGAGCAAAAAACATTGTTCCCATTTCTCCTGTATCTTTTGTTACCATTTGTACCCCTTTACCTTGATACCCATTAGGAATTGAAAAAGTAGGGTAATAATCTGGACCAAATTCTTTTCCTTCCATTGCTGGATCATTTTCAAATAGTGTAGATGCTAATATGTCAAAACCTTGATTTCCAGTTGCCCAGTCATATTTCTCTTTTCCATTTGACAATAGGTCATAAAAATCGTTGTATATCCCACTGGTGTCATCATTGGTAACTATTTTTACATTTTCAAAGCTATACTTGGCAATAAAAGAGTTCTCCAAAAAACTTACTGTATATACTTTTCTCCATCTTCCATCTTTAGAAGTCACAGTATATTTTACAGGTCCTTGCGAAAAGTCAAACTTTGTTCCGTTTGCAGGTGTAATAGTAGCTCCTTCAGATAATGTGAAAATAGGTGCAAATTCTGTTACTGTAACGTCTGGCTTCAAACGAAAGAAAACGCTTGATGTAGTTACAGTTGCATTTGTTTGTAAGTATTTATTAGCATTTTCAATAGTTGCAGTCACTATGTCAGACTCCATATTATCAGCTTCTTCTTTGATGCATGATGTGAATGTGATACCTACTAAAGTGAGCAGGGTTAAAAATAAGTAGTTTATTTTCATATGCTTATTAATGTTTGTATTATGTCTTATATTTTACGTTAAGTTAGTGATTTTTTAATCACCAATTTATATAAGTTACAAAGGTATAGCTTTTTTAGTTGGTTGTGGTTTATCGCTTTTTTTGACATTAATGCGAGGATATAGCAGAGAATTATTTGATACGTAAAAAAAAAAGAACCTTTTTTTGTGGTTATATGCTAAAGACCCTTAAAAGATGAGGACACTTGCAGTGTAATTATACCAAAGGAGTTGGCATAAAAAAAGCTCAAGCAATGCTTGAGCTTTACAATCTCTTAACTTTGAGTTAGAACTGATATCCAAAACCAATATTAGCATATATGCTATACATTTTGAAAGATATTGCATCAAAATCTTTTTTAAATAAGCTATTTAGCCCCCAGTTTAGATCTGCAAATAATCTAAAATTTTGGTTCATTTTATATTCTGCTCCCCATTGAGTACCCCATTGAAATCGATTCATATCTTCAGAAAAATCATATTCTCCTCTACCATCTCCTTCAAATACAACAGGACTACCTATAGGATTTCCTTCTCTTAAAACACCATCATATACATAGCCATTAAAGTCTTTGTCTATTAACCCAGAAACATAAAACCCTCCATACAAGTTCCATCTACTACTTGCTTTGTATGTAGCCAAAATAGGAAATGTGATATACGAACTTTTCATTGTGGTTTTTACGTTTCCTGTAAAGTATCCTTTCGTGTATTTTCCTTCCCCTCCATCAATTTGAGTATAGTAGTTTTTTACACGAGCATCTGTTTTCATTCCACGTCCTTCAAAGCGCAACCCTATACGTACTCCCCAGTCTTTAGCGTCAGAAAACCACTTAGTTGCATTAGCTTCCAAGCCCAACTGTAGTGTAGGGTTGTAGTTGTTTATTTCACGTATTTGTGCAGGCATACCTAAAGGAGAACTACCTCCAATGCTAAATTGTGCTCGTACCTGATAATCTATATCTTTTGCAAAAAATCCTAAAGAGTCTTTTATGCCTCTCTCTTGTGCCATCATTGGTGTTATCCAACCACAAAGCAAAACAAGTAGTAGGCTATATTTCAATTTATTTCTCATAGTACTTCTTATTTTTTGTATACCAATTCTATTTCATCCACAAGTAGTGTACTTCCAATAGCTCCCATAAAATCGGCACCATCTATACTTGAAGTCATTACAATTGTCATTACATAATCTTTTTTAGAATCGTATGTTTTGCCAGGTAACAATTTAAAAGGAGTTGAAAACTCTACCCAATTATTGCTCTCTTTTTTAGTTTCCAAGCGAGCTATAGCTACATTTCGTGGATCTTTGAAGTAATGATCCCCATACAAATAGTTTCCTTTTTTCTGAGATTCAAATATAATAGCATAGATATCAAAGTTGTCTTTTGCCCCTACCACTTCTTTGAAGTATTTGTCTGTCACTTTCTCTCCAGCTTGGTATTTGTATACCCCACGCAGAGAAGTAGGTAAATCCCCTTGGTAGGGAAAGCCAAACATCGTAGACTTTAGGGTGTTTAAAGGATCCAATTTAAACTGACCAATAAACAAATTACCTGCTGCTATTGGGTTTCTTGCCAATTGTCCACTTTTTGAAGTATATACTGTCTGCATCTTTACTGCATATCCACCATTTCTTCCAGAAGCAATAGTTGTAGGGTAGCCTTCTGGTGGTGTACTACCTGCTACTGTTACATAACCTTCATTACCACTTTCCCAGTCGTATATTTTGTCGCCATTGCTACCAATTTCATAAAAGCGGTAATAGCGATTTCTATTAGTCAATTCTGCATTGTTGAAGGTATAGTGTGTGCTAAGCTCATCTGTTGTAAAACTTACAGTATATATCTTCTTCCACTTTTTATCTTCGGCAGTTACTGTTACTTGTTGTGCTTTCGTAAAATCTCTTACGGTTCCATTGGGTGGATCAAGTGTAGCATTAGGAGAAATGATGAAAAAAGGAGTTTGTTTCTCCAAATTCATATTCGATTTTACCTTAAACTCTACAGTAGTATTGGTAATAATAGGTTCGGTTTTTAAATACTCTGTTTGAGTATAAGCCTCTAATATATCTGCATCTGTATCCAATTCTTCATCCTTTATACAAGAGTAAGAACAGATAGCGACAGCTATTAATACTATTTTAGATGTTAACCTCATGAATTGTGTTTATATACGATTAAGCAAGTTTCTTGCCATTATAACTATAGCGAAACATGGTATGCAAAATACAAAGATAAGAAGTAAGAAGAAAAAGAGCAGGAAAGATTTGATATCAGTTGTTTATTTCAGTTCTTATTTGTTTCGTGATGTTTTTATATAATTGATTGGTACACAAGATGTAATAAGTAAAAATAAAAGAGTATATTTGTAGTCACAATTGGTGTTCTAACCAATTTAAGTACAGTTGTAAAAATTATTTACGCAAGAATACTTCACTGAATGCGACTGTAAATTACACCATTTTTTAGATGAATTATGCCCATATTTTTTGATGTGGAGGCTGTTTTATTCTCTTTTCTTCCCAATGTTGTTCGAGTGTTAGTGCAATGTTGTTCGGAAAAAGGCTCTTTTTTCAAGTAAATCCCGAATGAAGGCAGAACAATGTTCGAACAAAATAAAACTCAATTAGAACAAAAGTACGTGTAAGGCTTATGTTTACTGGGTTTTGTAGAAATAGGAAAAAGAACAAAAAGGTTATTTTAGTCCATTTTTTCCAAAATAGGGCAATATCTACCTTAGAAGTAAATAGTCTGAATGGAATTATTTTCAGAAATAGTAAAGAAATACTATTATACATTTTGCGATGCACTTGCTGTAGTCGTAAAAATAAAAACAATAGGCTATCCCTGTTGAGATAGCCTATTGTTTGTTTACCTATTTTAAAGGTTATATTATTTTAGTTTTCTTGTTTCGTACAAGTCTATTCTTCTGTCTTTTTTGATACGTACACTACCATGCTCGTGTAATTCTTTTAGTAAATCCACATCTACATCCACAATTAAGGTCATTTCTGTGTTTGGAGTTGCCTCTGCTTTTACTCCATTGGTAGGAAACGCAAAATCGGATGGAGTAAGCACAGCTGCTTGTGCAAACTGTATGTCCATATTATTTACTTTTGGAAGGTTACCTACACACCCTGCTATAGCTACATAACACTCGTTTTCTATGGCACGAGCAGCTGCACAGTTGCGTACACGTGTATATCCATTCTGCGTATCTGTTAAGAAGGGAACAAACAAGATGTCCATTCCTTGGTCTGCAAGTAGCCTTGATAATTCTGGGAATTCCACATCATAGCAGATCATAATACCGATTTTCCCACAATCTGTATCAAAGGTTTGGATTTTAGAACCTCCTTGCATTCCCCAATAGTGCACCTCGTTGGGTGTAATGTGTATTTTGGAATACATTTCATAGGTTCCATCTCTTTTACATAAAAACCCAACGTTAAACAAAGTTCCATCCACCATATATGGCATACTTCCTGTGATAATATTGATGTTGTATGAAATGGCAAATTCTTGAAATTTTTTGCGAATAGCATCTGTATATCTCGCTAATTCTCGAATAGCATCTGCTTCAGACAAGTGATTATAGTCTGCCATTAAAGGAGCTGTAAATAGCTCTGGAAACATCGCAAAGTCACTTTCATAATCCGATACCGCATTAATAAAGAATTCTGCTTGATCAAAAAACTCTTCTAAGTCATTTAATGGACGCATTTGCCATTGGATAAGCCCCAGGCGAATTACACTTTTTTTAGAATTGATTAATTGTACATCTTTTTCGTAATAGATATTGTTCCATTCCAATAAAACAGCAAATTCTTTAGAGCTTACATCTCCTTCCAAATAGTTGCGCATTAGGCGAACCATGTGAAAGTCGTTAGCCATTTGAAAAGACATAACAGGGTCGTGAATTTCTTTTGTTTTTACTTTCTCCAAATATTGTTTAGGAGTTAGTTCGTCAGCGTATTTTGAATATTTTGGAATACGCCCTGCAAACACAATAGATTTAAGATTTAACTGTTCACACATCTCTTTTCTTGCGTCATATAGTCTTCTGCCTAAGCGCAAACCTCTATATTTTGGATGAATAAACACATCAATACCGTACAATATATTTCCCTCTGGATTGTGCGTGCTAAAAGTAGAGTATCCTGTTATCTGTTCATACGTATGGGCAGACATTGCTTTTTTCTCATCAATAATTAATGATAAGGCTGACCCAACCACTACACCATCTACTAATACTACAAGTTGCCCTTCTGGGAAAACCTCCAACAATTGTTCTATCTCGTTTTTATCCCAATAAGAGTCTTCTAACCCTTGATAAGATTCTAACATCGATTTCTTTAATTCTAAATAATCATCAATGAGTAGGTTTCTCAGTTCAACTTTGTTGATTGTAGTTTCCATAGTCTTTTTCTTTTTATGGCAATTTACAAATATTTACACACTATAACTGTGAATAGTTTTAAAAATGAAAGAATCCGTCAGTAGATGGATAGATTTTTGTGAGTATGTAAGTACCCTGTTTTACTGAAAAATGGATACAAATAACCAAGAAAAATAAAAACTATGAGTACAATGCGAAACAAAGTTCAGTTGATTGGACGTGTAGGTCAGGATCCTGAAATTAAATCTTTTAATGAGAAGAAGAGGGCAACATTTTCTTTAGCAATTAATGAGTTGTATTACAACGAAAAAGGAGAGAAAGTAGAAACAACCCATTGGCACAATATTACTGTGTGGGGAAATCAGGCGGATTTTGTTGAAAAATTTATTGTCAAAGGGCGAGAATTAGGTATTGAAGGTAAATTGATTAATCGAAGTTTTGAAGATAAAGAGGGAGTTAAACGATTTATAACAGAAATAGCAGTATCAGAATTTTTACTTATCGGTGGGGTTCGATAGTAATTATATGGTGAAGGTGAGGGGGAGATAATCCCCCTCTTTTTTAAAATTTAGAAAGAAAAAGAGAAGATGCTATTTTATTGAGTAGGTATAGTTTATTTTTTTTTGAGATAAAATACATTTATTCTTTTTTTTAATTTGGAGGAGGAGCAATCCTCCTCTTTTTTTATGGTTATTATTTTACTATTGTTGCTATCTTTGGCTTGATGTAGTAGGATAGTAAATGATTAATCTGTTGAAAATCTTAAGGATAAGAGTGAAGATAGATTTGTTTTTAATATTAAAGAAATAGAGGTGATACAGATATTAGTAGTTGAAGACGATGTGCGCGTGGCAGAGCTGTTGCAGCGCAGTTTGCAAGAACAACAGTATGAAGTTGATTTGGCATACGATGGTTATTTGGGTAAGCGTTTGGCTTTGCAAAAAAACTATGACTTGATCATAACAGATGTGATATTGCCCAAAATCAACGGAATAGATTTGTGTAAAGAGTTGAAAGTGCAGTTTCCTCAAACACCTATTGTTATGCTTACAGCTCTTGGAACCACAGATGACAAAGTGGAAGGATTTGATGCAGGGGCAGATGATTATTTGGTAAAACCCTTTGAAATAAGAGAGCTATATGTTCGTATCAGAGCTTTGTTGAAGCGATTTGAAAAAATGGGAAATACAGCAAGTAGTCTTTTAAGCTATGCGGATCTGGAAATAGACTTGAATGAAAAGGTGTTTAAAAGAGCAGGAGTAGAAATTCACTTAACACCAAAAGAGTTCAATTTGATTTTGTATATGATGGAAAACCCTGAACGAGTATTGTCTCGTAGTGAAATATCTGAAAAGGTATGGGATACACATTTTGATACAGGAACAAATTTTATAGATGTTTACATCAACTATTTGAGAAAAAAAATGGATGCAAATCCAGAAAAAAAACTAATACATACTAAGTCGGGTATGGGGTTTATGCTGAAACAAAATGAAGATTAAAACGCGTTTAATACTTTGGTTCACGCTACTGGTAGCTTCTATATTAATTGTATTTGCAGGAGTAGTGTATTGGTCGTCAAGTAAAAATAGGGAAACTGAATTTTTTGATGAGTTGGAGAAAGAAGGAATCACAAAGGCAAAGTTGTTTCTGGAAGCCCAAGTAAAACCCGCTACACTGCATAAGATTTATCAGAACAATAGCGAAATAATCAATGAGGTGGAAGTAGCTGTGTACGATGTGAATTTTAATTTGCTTTATCACGATGCAGAACGAATTGATCGCGTAAAGGAAACCAAGGATTTGATAGATGGAATTGTAAAAAAAGGCAAGGTTGCTTTCTTTCAAAACGATTGGCAAGTTGTGGGAATTCCGTATGAGTTTAATGGACAGAAATATATTGTTACAGCAACCGCCTTAGATGCCTATGGTTATGCTAAACTAAATACCTTACTGATTACCATTGTTGTATTAGTATTGGTTTCGCTGGTTGTGATATGTTTGGCTGGAGGCTTTTTTGCAGATCGCATTCTTTTGCCATTAAAGAAAATGAATCAAGAAGTAAAGAATATTACTGCGACTAATTTGGACCTGCGCATAAGTGTAGATGAAAATAAGGATGAACTCTCTTCTTTAGGAGATAATTTTAATGAAATGCTTAATCGTTTAGAACAATCCTTTGATGCACAAAAGCAGTTTGTGTCTAATATTTCTCATGAGTTGCGCACTCCCTTAGCCGCTATTATTGCTGAGTTGGAGTTGGCTTTGGTCAAAGAGAATGATAAAGCGTACTATGTAGAAACAATTGAAAATGTACTGGCTGATTCTCGTAAGTTAGTTCGCTTGTCTAATAGTTTGTTGGATTTTGCAAAAGCAAGTTATGACCCGTCAGAGATTGTGTTCAAACCAACTCGTATGGATGAGGTAATATTGGATGCTTGTCAAAAATTACAACGCTCAAATCAAGGGTATAAGTTTAACTTTTTAATAGATGAACAAATTGAGAGTGAAGATGATGTTGTGGTTAATGGAAATCCCTATTTATTGGAAGTAGCTTTGTTGAATGTGTTAGAAAACGCGTGTAAGTATTCAGACAATGAGCAATGTCAAATTATGCTGGACAACCGCAGAGGAAAAGTACGCATACGTATTTCCGATACAGGAGTAGGGATAATAGAAGAGGATTTAAAACATATATTTACTCCCTTTTTTAGAGGAAAAAATCAAATGTATAAGGAGGGCAATGGAATCGGTCTTCCTTTGACCAAAAAGATTATCACTTTGCACAGAGGAACTATCACAGTAGAGTCTGTAGAGGGGAAAGGAACTACTTTTACAATTGAGATATAGAAGAAGGGATGGTAAATAGAATATTGTATGTATTTCATTTATATTGCTTTGTGTAAAGTAAAGGATATAGTTTAATAAATATATTAACAGTCAAATAGTCGATATAAACTATGTATTGTATAAAAGTAAAAAATGCGAGATTATCGCATAATCTCGCATTTTTTACTTTTAGAAAAAGAAGAAAGCACCTTAGTTTCCTAAGGTGCTTTTTTTGTTTATAGTTAAAATTGGTTTTCTGGATTAAATAATCACAAACAAATTGGTTTTTGGTATGATAATAGCTACTACGATATGTGAATGTGTGATTGTTTCTTATTTGAGGCTTTTTATTGTTTATTTAATATGAAACTATCGTAAAATGTGATGATTTTGTTGGTTTGTAGTTTTAAAAAGTGTTAATTTTATAAGAGTGCCGGTTTTTTGAAAAGGAGATTATATATCGTATTGTTTTATGATTGGTGATTTTTCAGAGTAGGGTAATGCGTATTGTGATTCTCTAATAGAATTCTAATTTTTTTCTATAGGCTTTCTAATAAGGCTTAAAGCAGTGGAAGAGTACTTTTGCCGCATCAAAATAAAATAAGAGTATGGACACAGAATCCTATCAAAGGAAAGATTGTAGAATATTCTTCTGTTAAAGGGATGTAATACTTTCTTTTTTAACAGGAGATGAAAAAAAGAAAGTATTATGACTATTACAGTATTTGTATCAAGATTATTATTAGCATTTGTATTGGGTGCGATTATCGGAGTTGAGAGACAAATGAAGCAAAAGAGTGCAGGTTTGCGTACAAACACATTGGTTTGTTTAGGAGCGGCAGGTTTTGTATTAATGTCTTATCAAATCGGAGGAACTGCAGTAGGGCGTGTAGCCTCGTATGTGGTAAGTGGGATTGGTTTTTTGGGTGCAGGAGTTATTATGAAAGATGGCTTTAGTATCCGTGGTTTAAATACAGCAGCAACAATATGGTGTTCTGCCTCAGTTGGTTCAATGTCGGCTGTGGGAATGTGGCAAGAGGCTTTGGTGATGACAGTATTGATTGTAGCAGCTAATTTGTTGCTTCGTCCTTTGAGTAGCTTAATTAATAGGCTGTCTTTTGATGATGAAAGCGATACATCAGAAGTACACTATGAGATTGTGGTGGGATGTAAAGAAGAAGTGGAAAACAATATACGTGTTATGATAACCAATCAGTTGCGTGCACAGAAAGAGTTGCAAATGCGTTCGCTGAAAAGTTTTGATAATGGTAATCCTGCTTTTTCTTATTTGAAGTTCGAGATCTATTGTATTGGTAGAAAAGATGAGATTTTAGAAGCTATTACACAAAAGGCGTCTTTGGAAATAGGAGTTTCTGAGGTGACGTGGGAATTAATCACATACTAAGATAAATGAAGGAGACAGATCATGAAAACAGCATACACAACAAAGGCAAGCTTGAGCAAAATAGCAAAAGATTTACAAGCATTGGAGCAAATGATAGTTTTGTTACCTGTGCTAAAGAAAATGCCAACAATAGACGTAAGTGAGGCATTGAGCCACATGAATAACCAAGATTTGCTTGTCATTTTTGAAGAGTTTACTAAAGAAGAACAAGCGGGTATATTTTCAGAATTTACTTTAGTACGTCAACTATCATTCTTTCAACAAATCAGTAAAAAGAGATTTTCTAAGATATTTGAACAAATGCCTTCAGATGCAAGAGCAGACTTATTTCAAGTATTGACACAACAAGAACAAATAGATTTATTGCCTTTTTTGTCAAAACAAGTACGTGAGAATGTATTGGCTCTAAGCTCGTATCCGGCAGATACAGCAGGAGGAATTATGATAACAGATTTTGCTACAGTGTCTAAGAACATGAGTTGTTTTGAGGCGATGCAAAAAATACGTTTAGACTCTCCTTCAAAAAAAACAATCTACTATGTATATGTGGTAAATGAAGATCAAACTTTGGTAGGGTTTATAACCTTGAAAGACTTGATTATTGCAGAACCAGATGAGTTAGTGAGTACTGCTCTGCATGAAGATTTTATTTATGGACTGGTGTATGAAGAGGCAGAGTCAATAGCTGCAAAAATTGACAAATATGAGTTAGTTGCCTTGCCTATATTGAATGATAAAATGCAATTGGTAGGGATTGTTACACATGATGAAGCGATTGATGTTATTCAGGCAGAGCATACCGAAAATATGGAACGCTTTATGGGAATCATTAGTAGCAATGAAGAGATGAATTATACACAAACAAGCATCTTTGAACATTTCAAAAAACGTGTGTTTTGGTTAGTTATTTTGGCTGTGGTAGGTATTATCTCTGGATTAATTATTCACAGTTATGAAGGAGCATTAGCACAGATGATGATTTTAGCGTTGTACATGCCGATGGTTGCAGATACAGGAGGAAATGCAGGAAGTCAATCAGCGACAGTGATTATTAGGGCATTGGCATTGGGACAAATTAATATGAAGGCTTGGATGGGAGTGTTGTGGAAAGAGTTTCGAATAGCATTGATGTTGGCAGTATGTTTGGGATTATTAGCATTTGCTAAGGTTGTTTTCTTGAGTTGGGAAACAGAAATACCACAAGTCTATTCATTGATTACTATTGGAATGGTAATTGCAACGGCTTTGTCTCTACAAGTGATTTCGTCAACGTTAATAGGAGCGGTTTTGCCTTTGGTGGTTAAAAAAGTAGGAGGAGATCCTGCTGTTGTAGCCAGTCCTGCAATTACAACAATCGTTGATATTTCGGGGCTATTGATATACTTCAGTTTAGCAGCTCATTTTTTTAATTTAAAGTAGCATAGTTATTGTAGTATACATAACATAAGAGATTGATAGAGAGGTTTAACCTTGATAATAATAAAGCAAATTAGTAGAAAACTTAAAAATAGACATAATGGCTAAGACATTACACATTTTAGGGGTAGCAGGCTTAAGCGTACTGTTGAGTTTCTGTTCAGAGAAGAAAGAACAAGGAGGGGATAGTGCACAATATCAGATAACTGATAAAGTGATTACATTAACAGATGGTTCCAATTTGAAAAGTAGAATCAAAACAAACAAAGTTAGTGAAGAGGAATTTAACTTTGATTTGGTTACAGCAGGTTTAGTGAAGGCTATTCCAAACCATTATGCTGAGATCAATTCTCCTTTTGCAGGACGAATTATCAAATCGTTTGTAAAGCTTGGACAAAAGGTAAGTGTAAATACACCTTTGTTTGAAATATCATCACCTGATTATTTCGCTGCACAACGAGAGTATTTTGATAGTAAACAAGAGTTTAAACAAGCAACATTGAATTTGAAACGTCAAGATGATTTGTTGAAAAATGGCGTAGGAGTACGTCAAGAGTTTGAGGAGTCACAAACGCAATATACTATGGCGAAGGCTGCTTATGAAAATGCGATTGCAGCAATTAAAATATATAGTACAAACCCAGCAAATATGACCTTAGGACAAGCATTGGTTGTTCGTTCTCCTATAGATGGAGAAGTGTTGGAAAACAATATTGTATTGGGACAATATATTACAGAAGAGTCTGAACCAGTAATTAAAGTAGCTGCTTTGAATAAGATTTGGATTGTTGGAAAAATTAAAGAAAAAGATATTCAACATTTAGCAAAGCTAAACAAGGTACAAGTAGAATTAGCTGCTTATCCCAATGAACCATTGGAAGGTAAAATCTATCACGTAAATGAAATTGTTGATGAGGAAACAAGAAGTATTGATGTCTTGATTGAAGTGGATAATAATGATAGAAAGCTAAAACCAGGAATGTACGTAAATGTTCGTTTTATAGACAAACCACAACAAGTGATGTTGGTTTCATCGAAAGCGGTTATGCAAGGAGAAGATGAATCATTTGTATTTGTAAAAGTGGGAGAAAATCAATACACAAGAAAGAATATTACTATTGGTGGAGTATCTAAAGATAAAACAGTTGTTCTTTCTGGACTAAATGCGGGAGACGAAATAGTAAGTGAAGGAGGAATCTATTTGCCACAACTATAGTGGTTAAGCTATAAAAAGTATTCAAATGAAAAAAAATATCATAGACATAGCGATACACAAAAGATGGTTGATAGTTGCCTTATTTGCTTTGTTGAGCATTTTTGGGTATTACTCATGGAAACAGCTATCTGTTGAAGCTTATCCGGATATCGCAGATACAACGTCGCAAGTGGTGACGCAAGTACCAGGATTGGCTGCAGAAGAAATAGAATTACAAATTACGATTCCAATTGAGAGAGCATTGAATGGAATGCCAGGAATGCATGTAATGCGTAGTAACAGTACGTTTGGACTTTCAATGATTACGATTGTTTTTGCAGATGGCGTAGATGACTATTTTGCGAGACAACGTATTCAGGAGCGTTTGAATGGAGTGGAACTTCCATATGATGCTGTACCTGAGTTGGATCCGTTGACATCTCCAACAGGAGAAGTATATAGATATATTATTGAAGGAGATGGTTATAGCTTGAGAGAGTTGACAGACCTTCAAAACTTTGTGATTATTCCAAAGTTAAATCAGGTACCAGGTGTGGCTGAGGTAACCAATTTTGGAGGTATTACAACACAGTTTCAAATTGAGTTAGATCCGCATAAGTTAGAACAATACGGACTATCTCTTAGTGATGTAACTGAAACAATAGAAGAGAATAACGTAAATGCAGGAGGAAGTGTTTTGACACGAGGAGACTTAGGGTATGTTGTTCGTGGAATAGGTTTGGTAAAAGACTTAGAGGATTTAGGTAAGATTGTTGTAAAGGCGGATGACGGAATTCCAGTTTTCTTAAATGATTTAGGGAAACTAAAATATGGAAATGTTGAACGAAAAGGGGTTTTAGGCTATACAGATAGAGAAAGAGATTATTCAGATAGTATTGAGGGAATTGTCTTATTGTTGAAGCATGAAAATCCTTCAGTAGTATTAGAAAAGATTCATCAATACGTGGATGAGTTAAATAATGGTTTGTTGCCTGAGGGAGTAAAGATTCATGCCTTTTTAGATCGTACGGATTTGGTTGATACAACACTTCATACGGTTTCAACAACCCTAATAGAAGGAATCAGCTTAGTAGTTATTGTCTTGATTGTCTTTTTGGGTAGTTGGAGAGGAGCGTTATTAGTTGCATTAACAATTCCAATTTCGTTGTTATTTGCTTTTATCTTAATGCATTTTACTAATATTCCTGCAAACTTATTGTCTTTAGGAGCAATCGACTTTGGTATTATTGTAGATGGAGCAATTGTAATGATGGAGTCCATACTCAAGAAGAGGGAGGACAATCCGGAGGAGGAGTTAGAGGAGAAATCTATTGCTCAAAGAGTGAAAGAGGTTGCAAAACCAGTATTCTTTGCTACATTAATTATTATTACTGCTTACTTACCTTTATTTGCCTTCGAACGTGTAGAGAAGAAGTTATTTACACCTATGGCATTTACTGTAGGATATGCTCTACTTGGTGCTTTATTAGTTGCTTTAATATTAATTCCTGGATTGGCTTATACAGTATATCGCAAACCAAAGAAAATTTATCACAATAAGTGGTTGGAGAAATTAACTAAGGTATATCACAACCGCATTGTAAAAATAATGAATAAGCCAAAACAAGTATTTGCGCCACTATTAGTAGTGCTTGCAATTACAATTGGATTATCTATTAAAGTAGGGAAAGACTTTTTACCTCCTTTAGATGAGGGTTCTATTTGGTTACAAGTAACATTACCTCCTGGTATTTCTTTAGAGAAATCAAAAGAGATGAGTGATTTGTTACGTGAAAGAACAATGAAATACGATGAGGTAACTTATGTTATGGTTCAATCAGGAAGGAATGATGATGGTACAGATCCATTTACTCCTTCTCACTTTGAGTGTTCTGTAGGTATTAAGCCTTATAAAGAATGGCCAAAAGGAAAAACAAAGGATGACCTGATTGAAGAGTTGGCAGCAGAGTATGCTAATTTACCTGGGTTTACTGTTGGTTTTGCACAACCAATGATTGATGGGGTAATGGATAAAATATCTGGAGCGCATAGTGAATTGGTTGTTAAGGTATATGGTGAAGATTTCCATGAAACAAGACGTATTGCCAATGAGGTATTAAAAACATTGCGTACAGTAGATGGGGCAGTGGATTTGGCAATCGATCAAGAGCCACCACTACCGCAGTTACAAATACATGCGAATAGAGATAAAATTGCACAGTATGGATTGAATGTAGCCGACGTAGCAGAATTAATAGAAGTAGCTATTGGAGGGAAGGCAATTTCTCAAATATTTATTGGAAATAAGGTGTATGATATAAGTGCACGTTATACAGAAGAGAGTAGAAATACACCAGAGAAAATAGCTAACCTGATGTTGACATCGAGTACTGGGGCTAAAATACCTTTATCTCAAGTAGCAGATGTAAAAACAAGTACAGGAGAAAGTACAATTACTCGTGAGATGAATAGACGACACCTAACAGTGAAATTGAATGTTAGAAATAGAGATTTAGGATCGTTGTTAAAAGATGCGCAACAACGCATTGAAGAAAATGTGAAGTATGACCATGAGAAGTTTCACGTTGAGTGGGGTGGACAGTTTGAAAATCAAAACAGAGCTTACAGTCGTTTGTCTGTTATTATTCCACTGACTTTGTGTTTGATGTTTGTACTGTTGTATGGAGCATTTGGACAGTTTAGACAAGCTGGATTATTGATGATTGTGGTGCCATTAGCTTTATTTGGAGGTATGTTGGCTCTAAATGTTAGAGGTATGACTTTGAACGTGTCATCAGCAGTAGGATTTATAGCCCTGTTTGGTGTAGCGATACAGAATGGAGTAATTATGATTTCCCATATCAATGATTTGAGACGAAAAGGACTTGCACTAAAAGAGGCGGTATTGACTGGAGCAGAACAGCGATTTAGACCTGTGTTGATGACTGCAACAGTGGCAGTACTTGGATTGTTCCCTGCATCTTTGGCTACAGGTATTGGTTCGGATGTACAGCGTCCGTTGGCAACTGTGATTGTTTATGGATTGTTGTTTGCTACCATCCTAACACTATTTGTGTTGCCAGCCGTGTACTATTTGGTGGAACGCAAATGGGGAAAAGACAGTGATTTTAGTAATAGTGAAACAGAATAAAGAAGGAAGATCATGAAAAGTATAAAAGCTTATTTACAACTTAGTTTACTGTTTCTCTTTTGTAGTGGAGTTGCCAATGCGCAACTGCACACAGAAGATAATAAGGACAAGAAGATATTGTCTTATCAAACATTTTTAGCTAAGATGGGAACTCATAATTTGGGTTATGCAGCAGAAAAATACAATGTAAATATTGCTGATGCGGAAGTATTGGCATCTAAAATGTTTCCTGATCCAGAATTGAGTTTTGGTTGGGCTGATAACCAACAAAAACGCATGCAAATGGGGTATGGTTTTGAGGCAGAATTATCATGGGATTTGGAATTAGGTGGAAAGCGAAAAGCAAGAAAGAATTTAGCTTTAGATCAAAAACTTTTGGCAGAATTAGCATTGCAAGAATTTTTTCATACACTAAGAGCAGAATCGACAGTTGTGTTTTTAGAAGCAATGCAAAATAAGATGTTGTATGACATTCAAAAGAATTCTTATGAGTCGATGTTGCAAGTAGCTAAATCAGATAGTATTCGATATAACTTAGGACAAATCAGCAAAGTAGATGCAATACAAAGTAAGTTGGAAGCAAAGTCTTTATTAAACGATTTACAGGATGCAGATGATACTTGGGAGAATAGTCTGATAGAGATTAGAAATATTATAAGTACTCATAGAAACGATACTGTATTTGAGCCAAAAGGAGATTTTGGAAAGTTTGCTCGTTTGTTTAATCTGGAAGACTTGATTGTAACAGCACAAAATAATCGTGCAGACTTTTTAGTAGCAAGACAGAATAAAGTAGTTGCAGGAAGACAGGTAGCATTGGCAAAAGCTGAACGTGCAATAGATTTAGGTTTGAATATTGGAGTAGAGAATAATTCATTTGTAAAAAATGCTATAGCTCCAACACCTGGTAATACAGTAGTAAAAGCAGGTGTGAGTGTACCTCTTAAATTTTCTAACAGACGTGAAGCTGGGTTAAAGACAGCAATGTATGAGGCACAACAGGCAGATATAGAGTATGATATCATTGAATTGGAGTTGGAGAAAGAAATAACACAGGCTTATCGCAATTATTTGACAAAACAGAAACAGATTAATCGTTATGAGAAAGGAATGTTGGATGAGGCGAAGCAAGTGTTTGAAGGTATTAAGTATAGTTATCACAGAGGAGCAAGTAGCTTACTTGAAGTATTAGATGCTCAACGTACATATAATGAGGTACAGCAAGCTTATGCAGAAACATTATTTAATTGTGCTGCTGCATTAGTAGAATTGGAAAAGGCAGTAGGTATTTGGGATATTGATTTTTAAAACTAAACAGAATGAAGAAGCTAATTATAAGTTTGACATTGTTGGTAGGGTTTGCTGCTAATGCTCAAGAAATGGATAAAGAGTATGTGGGAAGTACAAGTATTGCTATAAAAGCAGGGTGGTTACAATCTACACTAAAAGGAGATGATATTAGTAAACTGACCTTTGATAATAAAGTAAATAACCGCAATAACTTTTATGCGGGTGTAAGTATTGATAATGGATTGAGTAAACACTTTGGGCTAAAGCACGAATTGTTTTATCAAAATTACGGTGCAGGATTTAAGCGAGAGATTGAAGATGAGGTCATTGATGCAAAGTTAGAGATGCATAGTTTGCGTTTAAATCCAATCAGTGCTGTATTTAAAGTAGGTGGACTACAAGTATATGCAGGGCCATATGTCAATATGTTGTTGTATTCGTCAGTTACAGCAATTGATGAGAATGGTAATACCTATAAGGATCATTCAATATTCGGTAGCACAGAAGACGACCAAGAAGATGGACAATACTTACAAAAAATGGATTATGGTATTGTGGCAGGAATAGAATACCAATTTAAGATGGGAATAGTTGTGGGAGCACAGTATTCAAGAGGGTTTGCAAGTTTATTTGATAATTCTAATACGTTTGGCTTAGAAGAAAATGCAGGTAAACCTGATTTAAAAATCTACAATCAGAATGTAGGTGTATTTGTAGGATATCGTTTTTAAATAGATATAATTTGTGTAAGTGTAAAAGGGAGTGTTTTAAACACTCCCTTTTTTATAGTAGTAAGTTTTTAACTTCTGACAGTTTTTTTAATGTAGTGAAATTGTCATGTACAATTTCATGATCTATATGCTCATGTAGCCAAGTTGTGTGAAATGGAATGTGTACTGCATGACCTCCTAATTCTAAAACGGGTAAAACATCAGAACGCAGAGAATTACCAATCATGATGAACTCTTCTGCTTTGACATCTAAACGCTTTAGAAGCTTTTCATAGTCTATTACTTCTTTGTCAGTCATCACTTCTATGTGATGAAAGTAAGCTCCTAAACCAGACTTGTGTAATTTGCGATGTTGGTCTTTTAAATCACCTTTTGTAGCAACTACTAATTTGTATTTTGCTTGTAGTTCTTTTAATACATCTTCTACATCATCTAATAAATCAACAGGTTTCGTCAATAGGTCTTTTCCAATATTGATGATTTGATCCATTACCCTGTTATTCACTGTACCTCTTGAAATCTTTTGTGCAGCTTCAATCATAGATAGTGTAAATCCTTTTATTCCATAGCCATATAGTGGAAGATTGTCTATCTGTGTTTTAAACAAGGTTTGAGAGATGCTTTGATGAGTTAGATAATCTTCCAATAATATGCAAAATTGTTTTTCTGCTTCGTTAAAGAAAGGTTCATTAACCCAAAGTGTATCGTCAGCATCAAAGGCAACTACTTTAATTTTATTCATTTGTATTCTATTGTATTGTTGTATACAAAGATAATACGAATTAGTTAGTTTCTATTTGTTTAATACATAAGCAAAGATAAGAGGGGCTACAATTGTCGCATCCGATTCAATAACATAACTTGGTGTATCGATATCTAATTTTCCCCAAGTAATTTTTTCATTAGGAATGCATCCAGAATACGATCCAAAAGACGTAGTAGAATCTGTAATTTGACAGTAGTATCTCCACTTAAGTATATTGGTTTTTTCTAAGTCTTGCTCTAACATAGGGGCTACACACATAGCAAAGTCACCTGCGATTCCTCCTCCAATTTGAAAGAAACCGATACCTTGGTCCACAGCGTTTTTTTCATAAAAATCAGCTAACCAAACCATATAATCAATTCCACTTTTTACAGTTGAAGATTGCAATTCTTCTTTGATAACATAAGATGCAAATATGTTTCCCATTGTTGAATCTTCCCATCCAGGTACAACAATTGGTAAGTTGCGCTCTGCAGCTGCCAATAACCAAGAGTTTTTAGGGTCAATTTCATATTCAGACTCCAATACGCCACTTAGAAGGAGTTGATACATATATTCATGAGGAAAGAAACGTTGATTATTTGCTTCAGCTGTTTTCCAAATCTTTTCAATGTGACTTTGTATTTTTCTAAATGCTTCTTCTTCAGGAATACAAGTATCTGTTACACGATTGTATTTATTATTTAAAAGATCTAATTCGTCTTGAGGAGTTAGGTCTCTATAATTTGGTATGCGTTTGTAGTGGGAATGAGCAACTAAGTTCATTACGTCCTCTTCTAAATTTGCTCCAGTACAACTGATAATATCAACCTTCCCCTCTCTAATCATTTGTGCTAAAGAAATACCTAATTCAGCGGTACTCATTGCTCCTGCTAAGGAGATTAACATCTTTCCACCTGCATGGATATGTGCTTCATAACCATTGGCAGCATCAACAAGTGTAGCTGCGTTAAAGTGTAAAAAGTTTTCTTTTAAAAAACGTCTGATGTGACCTTCTTGTTTCATTAAAAAAATATTATGGATTAAAAATTAATAACATAAAAACGATAAATAAGGCTAAGTGCGTAACTCCTAAAATTGGAGTAGTTCGCTTACCTACAAAATGAATTAGATTAAGCGCGATAGTAGTAAGGAAAAGGAAAATTTCTGTAGTACTCAGTGCTAAAAAAGAAGTTTTTCCAGTGATTAAACTGATGGTTAGTACTGCAGGTACGGTTAACCCTACTGTTGATACAAATGCTCCGTGGCATAAGTTGATTGCGCGTTGAAATTCATTGTTTAACGCTGCTTTAATAGCAGTAATAGATTCTGGTGTGAATACAATAATGGCAATAATAATACCTCCTAATAAAGGAGGAAGATTAAATGTTTGTACTCCATAATCTACTACAGCAGCCATGTTGTGAGATAACAATACAATAGGCAAAATCATTAGTATTAAAACAATTGTTCTAATGAATAGTTCTGTTTTGTTATACGATAGGTTTTCTACTTTTGTAGCATCTATTTTTGTTTCAACTTGATATTTGTTTTCCAAGGACCCCGTAGTAGGTTGGGTGTATAAATATTTGTACTTTTTAGTTTGAAAGAATAAGAAAAGGGCATAAATGGTTGTAATTAGAATAGATAGCACAATTGATTGTGTTGTTGTAAAGACGCTATTACCTGCTCCAATAATAAAATTAGGAAGTACTAATGAAATACTTCCTAATAGTATAATCATTGATAAATAAGATAGGGTGCCTGAAGAATTGTATTCTTGTTCACCATACTTGAGTGCTCCTAATAAAATACATAAACCTGTAATTAGATTCATGATGATCATCATAACGGAAAATATAGAATCTTTTCCAATAGTTGGAAATTCCCCAGGACCTAATAAAACAGCTGCAATAAGAATCACCTCAATGGATACAATTGAAAGTGTAAGAATTAAAGTACCATAAGGTTCTCCTAATTGATGAGCAAGTTTGTCTGCTTGTTTGACTACTCCAAATGCAGCAATAATGATGGTAAGGAATAGAATAGAAAAAACAAGAACAGCTTGAGTAAGCGTATGAAAGTTACTCAATAGGTCTTTTCCAAGTGTAAAAGCAAGTAATACAATACTCCAAATAGCAACTAATCGTATGAGCGTACTTTTGGTAAAGATGCTTTGAAATACATTTGATTGTGATTTGTCAAAATTCGTTGTCATTTTATCTATTTAATTATTCTTGATTGAACAAGGCAAAATTAGATAGACTGATAAGGCAAATTTTTATCCTATGATAAATAATTAGATTTCTTTTCTTATTCGACTTAGACTTACCTGGGTGATTCCTAAGTAAGAGGCAATGAATTTTAAAGGTACTTGCTTGATTAGATTAGGGTGATTTTTGATTAGTTCTTCATAACGTTCTTTAGCGGGTAATATCTGACGTGATATGATGCGTTGTTCCAAACGAACAAGTTCTTTTTCAGCAATCTTTCTACCTAAATTAGCTATATGGATATCTGTTTCATATAGTTTATTGATAGCAGATATATGTACTTCATATAATTCACAGGTTGTTATTAGTTCAATATTTTCATAACTTCTTTTCTGTTCAACATAGTTAAGCATTGATAAGATAGTATCTCCCTCTTGACCAAACCAAAAAGTAATCTCTCCTTCATCGTAGTTTGAAAAAGCACGTACAACACCTGTTTTGATAAAGTAAAGAGTGTGTTCTACTTTATCTGCCTGCATTAATAAATGTCCTTTAGGGAGCTTCACTGTATTTGATATCAATGATAGAGCTTGTTTAGACTCTTCCGGAATAGGATTTATTAAATCAAGAATGTTGTATAATGTCATTGAAGTATTTTTTATCAAAGATATTGATTATCCTTTGTAGTAAATGAATTAAGTGAATGATTCTTAGGTATTAAAATAGAAAATAGGGTGTAAAAATAACTTTATGCTAACATACAATCAATTAAGAAGGGTGTAATTTGCGATATCTAAAAAAGAAGTTAATATACCTCAATGTGTGTTTATCTATATTATAATTTATAGTTTTGTTGAGGTTAATGTAATTAACTGTCACTTTATTAAGCGTAAATTGAAACAAATGAATTTAAGAGCCACAATGTTAGCAGCTGTTTGCTGTATGTTTTCATTATCGATTTTTGCAGGAGAAACCTTGCCAAAACCTAAATTAGTAGTCGGAGTAGTAGTAGATCAGATGAGATGGGATTATCTGTATCGTTATTATGATCGCTATTCGGATAATGGATTTAAACGATTGTTGAATGAAGGTTTTTCAAGTGAGAATACTTTGATTGATTATATTCCTACTTATACAGCTATTGGGCACAGTACAATCTATACAGGTAGTGTACCAGCAATCCATGGTATTGCAGGAAATGATTTTATTATTCAAGCGACAGGAGAGAGTATGTATTGTACTCAAGACGATAATGTGAAGGCTGTTGGTGGAGAAGGAAAAGTAGGGCAACAATCACCTAAAAACTTGTTGGTATCAACTGTAACAGATCAATTAAAATTGGCAAGTAATTTTCAGTCTAAAGTGATTGGTATTGCAATTAAAGATAGAGGAGGTATTTTACCTGCTGGACATTTTGCAGATGCAGCTTATTGGTTAGATGGAAAATCAGGAGATTGGATATCAAGTACATATTATGTAACAGATCTTCCAAAATGGGTAAAGAAGTTTAATGGTGCAAAATATCCAGACCAGTTCTTTAAAAAAGGATGGAATACACTATATCCAATAGATACTTATAAATTGAGTACAAGTGATGATAACGCTTATGAAGAAACGTATAAAGGTGAAGATAAACCTGTGTTTCCACGAGATTTAGTGAAGTTGAAAAAAGATAATGGCTATGATTTGATTAAATCAGTTCCTTATGGAAATACATTGACATTAGATTTTGCAAAAGAGGCTATAGAGAATGAAAAATTAGGAGCTAATGTAACTGGGGCAACAGACTTTTTAGCAGTAAGTTTATCATCTACAGATTACATAGGTCACCAATTTGCTATTAATTCAATTGAGATTGAAGATACTTATTTGAGATTAGATGCAGATTTAGCTGACTTTATAAAGTACTTAGATGCTAAAGTAGGAAAAGGGAATTATACGTTCTTTTTGAGTGCTGATCACGGAGCGGCTCACAATCCGAAGTTCTTTAGTGATATGAAGGGAAATTCGGGATATTTTGATGGTAAAACAGCTAAGAAAACACTGAATGATAAATTGTTTGCTAAGTTTGGTAAAAATGAATTAGTAAAGAGTTTAACAAACAATCAAGTGCATTTGAATTATGCAGTGATAGAAAAAGAAGAGATCGATGAAGAGGATGTAATTAAGGTAGTTGTGAAAGAGATGAAGAAGATGGAAGGGATTGCATTTGTAGCTGATATGAATGAAGTGTCTGAAGCAACAATACCAAGTGTTATTAAAGAGCGTATTGTGAATGGTTATAATTTTAAAAGAAGTGGAGTAATTCAATATGTTTTAGAACCTCAGTGGTATGGTGGTTCAAAAGATCAAAAAGGAACAACACATGGTAGTTGGGGATCTTATGATGCACATATTCCAGCAATATTTATGGGATGGGGTGTAAAACAAGGAAAAACAGTTCGTGAAACACATATGACTGATATTGCACCTACAATTGCTCAAATACTTAAGATTGAGTTTCCAAATGGAAATATTGGAACGCCAATCTATGAAGCAATAGATAGGAAATAGATTTTATATTGATTATCAATAGGATTAAAAAGCATTTTACTTCGGGTAGAATGCTTTTTTTTGCTTTAAGATGTATTATATCAACTTTTTACTAACGATAAATAATATTATTTCTTAGCTTTGAAAACCATCTAAATATTTAATTTTTATGAAAAAAAGATACTTGATTGTTGGTTTTATATTTTCCATAAGTAGTTCTATTTATGCACAATATAAGACGGTAACAGCAAAGGATGCTAACGGATTTACATTTGAGTATGTAGAAAATGATCCTGCTAAGGCACGTATTTACACCTTAAATAATGGGTTGAAGGTATATCTTGCTCAAAATCATGACGAGCCAAGAATACAAACATATATTCCTGTTAGAACAGGGTCAAATAATGATCCTGAGGATAGTACTGGATTAGCGCATTATTTAGAGCATATGCTGTTTAAAGGCACATCAAAATTGGGGACTGTAAACTGGGAAAAAGAACAAGTTTTAATCAAACAAATCTCAGATTTATATGAACAACACAAGAAAGAAACAAACCCAGAGAAAAAGAAAGCAATCTATAAAAAGATAGATGAAGTATCTAAAACGGCTTCTCAGTATGCTGTAGCTAATGAATATGATAAGGCTGTGGCTTCTATTGGTGCTGACGGAACAAATGCACATACGTGGTTTGACGAAACAGTGTATAAAAACACAATACCTTCAAATGAGTTAGAGAAGTTTTTAGTGATTGAAAAAGAACGCTTTTCAGAATTAGTTTTGCGTTTATTTCATACAGAATTAGAAGCTGTATATGAAGAATTTAATAGAGGGCAAGATAGTGACTATTGGGCATCACATGAGGCTATGATGAAGATGTTGTTCCCTACTACACATTATGGAACACAAACAACTATTGGAACTTCAGATCACCTTAAGAATCCTTCAATGGTTGCTATTCACAACTATTTCAATCAGTACTATGTACCTAATAATATAGCTGTTGTTTTAGTTGGAGATTTAGAGTTTGAGCCAACTATTAAATTGGTGAATGCTTATATGGGAAGTATGAAACGCGGTACTCAACCAACAGAGTATGTTGCTGTTGAAAAACCATTGACAAGCATTCAAACAAAAGAAATCTTTAGTCCAGAGAGCGAAAGAGTAGAGATTGGATACCGTCTTGGAGGAGCTAAAACAGCTGATGCAAGTATGGTTACTTTGGTAGATATGTTGTTAACGAATGGGCAAGCAGGATTAATTGATCTAAATATCAATCAAAAACAAAAAGTATTGGCTGCTGAGAGTTCTCCAATGATTATGAAGGACTATTCTGTACATCAATTAACAGGTATGCCAAATGAAGGGCAAACACTTGAAGAAGTAAGAGATATACTTTTGGCAGAGGTTGAGAAACTAAAAAAAGGAGAATTTGATGAATGGTTGTTAAAAGCTGTTGTCAATGAGTTGCGTAAAAACTCAATGCAAGCTTTAGAAAGTAGTGATGCAATCGCAACAGAAATGTATCAAGCCTTTATTCAAGGTAGAAGTTGGGAAGAAGTTGCAGGAGATATAGATAGAATTGAAAAAATATCTAAACAAGATGTGATTGACTTTGTGAAAAAGAATTATGTAGATAATTATGCTATTGTTTACAAACGTCAAGGAGAGAATAAAGATATTGTACGTGTAGAAAACCCAGGTATTACTCCTATTGACTTGAATAGAGAAAGTGAGTCGGCATTTATTAAACGCTTAAATGCAATGACGGTAAAAGATATTGAACCTGAATTTGTGGATTTTGAAAAATCAATTAAAACAGAGACAATAGGAAAAGGAAAAACTAAATTGTATTCTATTAAAAATACAACAAATGATTTAGCTACTCTTACTTATATCACTCCTTTAGGATCAGACAACGATAAGAAATTAAGTCTTGCGATAGGTTACTTAGATTATTTAGGGACAACGAAATATTCTGCAGAAGATATTCGCAAAGAATTCTATAAGTTAGGTGTAGAGTATTCTTTAAGTACTGGACAGGATAAAACGTATATTTCTGTAAAAGGATTGAAAGAAAATATTCCGGCTGGAGTAAAATTGTTAGAGCATTTGGTTACTAATGCTACAGCAGATGTAACGGCTTACAACAATTATGTTGACCAGATACTAAAAGCACGTTTAGATGCAAAAGCAAGTAAAAATGGAATTCAACGTGCTTTAAATGCATACAGTACTTCTAATGGAGAATTGAGTCGCTTTAAAGACATATTAAGTGAAAAAGAGTTGAAAGCGATTAAACCAGCTGATTTAGTAACTCTTATACGCAATTTCTTTGATTTTGATCAAGAGGTATTCTATTATGGAAATGATTTAGAAACAGCGAAAAAAGCAGTTGTAGAGCATCATAATTTAGGAAAAGGGAAGAAAGTACCAACAGCTCGTATCTATAATGAGCCTGCTACAACTGGAACTGTGTTTTTTGCACCATACGATATGGTTCAAGCAGAGATTTCTTATAAAGGTAGAGAAGGTAAGTTTGATAAAAATTTGTTAGCTACAAGCAATGTATTTAATAATTATTTTGGAGGAGGTATGGCTTCTGTTGTTTTCCAAGAAATTAGAGAGTCAAAATCATTAGCTTATTCAGCTTATGCTTATTATGCAAATGCAGCTAAAGCAAACAAGTATAATTATGTGGTAGCTTATGTGGGAACACAAGCAAATAAATTGCCTCAAGCCGTAGATGCTATGATGGATTTGATGAAGAATATGCCACAGGGAGAAAGTCAATTTGAAAACGCTAAGAGTTCTGTACTGAAAAGTATTGCTTCTCAACGCTATACTAAAGCTCAGATATTCTATTATTGGTTAACTTTACAAGAGAAAGGAATTAATTACGATATCAATAAAGATATTTTTAGTCAAACTAAAAATATGAAGATGGCAGATTTAGTACAATTCTTTGATACACATGTAAAAGGGAAATCATTTAATGTGGGATTATTAGGGAAGAAAGAAAATCTGGACTGGGAAGCAGTTAAGAAATTCGGAACAATCAAAGAACTTACTTTAGAAGATTTATTTGGTTATTAGTAGCTTCTTAAAATATAGAAAGCCTGTGATATCTGTCACAGGCTTTTTTTGTGGATATACTTTCTTGTACCATGACTGCACCTTTGTTGCACAAAAGAGGATAAAAGCCAGTAAAAATGCAAGGTGGTTGCAGGGAGAGTGCAATAAAATAGATTGTAAATGAATGGTTCTCTGTTTCGAAATGAGATAAAAAACGAATGAGAATAGCTAAAAAAACAACAGGTTGCTTATAATAAAGCAACCTGTTGTTTCAATTGATATTGTTTTTAACTGTCCAATAATTGCATAAACTCTAAGGCTTGCTTTATTGATTTGACAGAGTTGAAGGTTAGAATTAAACGGGGTCCATTCTTCGTATCCTTTTCTTTCATCTGACAAATATTAGCGTGTTGCTGAATAAAGAGTAAGACTTTTCTAAACTTAGCAGATTGGTAGAAAGTAGAAGATTGATCTCCTACAAAATAACAAAGCATCTTTCCTTGTTTTAAAATCACTCTTTCAATCCCCATATTAGTTGCATGCCATTTCATGCGTAAACTATTTAATAGAGCGATTGCCTGACGAGGTAATGGACCAAAACGGTCAATTAATTGTTGTTCATAAGTGGCTAAGTTTTCTTCTTTTGTAATGACACTTAGTTCATTGTAAAGATTCAAACGTTCTGTGATATTGTTGATGTATTCATCAGGGAACAAGATTTCGAAATCTGTATCAATCTGTGTATCTCTAACAAATACTTTGTTTTCTTCCTTATTCTCTTCTTCATACAAGTCTTTAAACTCATTTTCTTTTAGCTCTTCAATGGCCTCTTGCATGATTTTTTGATAGGTTTCAAAACCTATTTCATTGATAAATCCACTTTGTTCTCCTCCTAAGATATCTCCAGCACCACGAATTTCTAAGTCTTTCATGGCAATATTGAATCCACTGCCCAGATCGCTAAATTGTTCTAAAGCTTGGATGCGTTTACGAGCTTCTTCTGTCATAGCAGAATATGGAGGACAAATAAAATAACAAAATGCCTTTTTGTTACTACGGCCCACTCGACCTCTCATTTGATGTAAATCAGAAAGTCCAAAATTATTAGCATTATTGATTAAAATAGTATTGGCGTTTGGAACGTCTAATCCACTCTCAATAATAGTAGTAGCAACTAATACATCAAATTCACCATCCATGAAGGCAAGCATTAGTTCTTCCAATTTTTTACCTTCCATTTGGCCATGGCCAATACCTATTTTGGCATTGGGAACCAAACGCTGTATCATACCAGCAACTTCTCGAATATTTTCTATTCTATTGTTGATAAAATATACTTGTCCACCTCTTTCTATTTCGTATGCTACAGCATCTCGAATAACTTCTTCATTAAACCCTACTACATTTGATTCAATTGGGTAACGATTGGGTGGAGGTGTAGTAATGACAGATAAATCACGTGCAGCCATTAACGAAAATTGTAATGTACGTGGTATAGGTGTCGCTGTAAGCGTTAGTGTATCTATATTTTCTGCAATGGTTTTTAGTTTGTCTTTTACAGCAACCCCAAATTTTTGTTCTTCATCAATAATTAATAGACCTAAGTCTTTAAATACAACACTTTTATTTACTAATTGGTGTGTACCTATTATGATGTCTATCTTGCCAGCTGCTAAGTCTTTCAGTATTTCTGCTTTTTGTTTAGCAGTTTTGAATCGGTTGATATAGGCAACAGTTACAGGCATATCCTTTAAACGTTCATTGAATGTTTTGTAATGTTGGAATGCCAAAATAGTTGTTGGTACAAGTATGGCAACTTGTTTTCCATTATCTACCATTTTGAAAGCAGCACGTATAGCAACTTCTGTTTTTCCAAATCCAACATCACCACATACTAATCGATCCATTGGACGTTCGCTTTCCATATCTGCTTTTACATCAATAGTCGCTTTTAATTGATCTGGTGTATCTTCATAGATGAAAGAACTCTCCAGTTCGTGCTGTAAATAACTATCAGTAGCACATTGGAATCCTCGTTGCAAACGTCTTTTAGCGTAGAGTTGTATTAAATTGAAAGCAATATGTTTAACTCTTGCTTTGGTTTTGTTTTTTAAGTTTTTCCAAGTACTTGATCCTAATTTGTGAATTTTAGGGGCAACACCTTCTTTGCCGTTATACTTGGAAATTTTGTGAAGAGAGTGAATACTTACATATACAATATCATTATCAGCATATACTAATTTGATTGCTTCTTGTGTTTTACCCTCAACCTGTATTTTTTGCAAACCACCAAATTTTCCAATCCCATGGTCGATATGTGTTACGAAATCTCCTACACTTAAGGAAGTAAGCTCTTTAAGTGTAATATTTTGTTTTTTGGAGTATCCATTTTTGATATTGAACTTGTGATAACGTTCAAATATTTGATGATCTGTATAACAAACAAGTTGCATCTCATGATCAACAAAACCTTCGTATAGTGGGGCAACAATTGTTTTGAAAGACTGAACAATAGCTTGCTCATCTTTGTCTTTTAATGAGTCAAAAATGTCTTTGAAACGCTTTGCTTGATTTTCATTAGCGCAGAAAAGATAGTTTTGATAACCATTATCTGTATTTTCATTTAAGTTGCGCGCCAGCAATTCAAATTGTTTATTAAAAGATGGTTGTGGCTTTGTATGAAATTCAAAAGTACGATTCGTTTGTATTGCTTTTGTTTCTGTTAGTTCTACAAAAGAAAATAGTTCTATCAGACGTAAAAAAGCATTTCCATCCAGAAACATATCTGAAGGAGCTTTGTGTTTTAAATCTTTATTTAGTTTTTCAAAAGCTATAGTCGCTTTTTCAAAGTGTTTGTTTAATTGCTCTACTATTAAAGCTGTATTTTGAGCGAAAACAATAGTTTTTTCAGAAATATACTCTAAGAAACTTTCTCGTACTTCAGTTGAAAATTTGTTTTCAACATTTGGAATAATAGTAATTTTTTTGTGTTTTTCTATTGAAAGTTGAGTTTCTACATCGAATGTACGTATACTGTCAATTTCATCACCAAAGAATTCAATTCTATAAGGAGTGTCATTGGAGAAAGAGAATACATCAATAATTCCTCCTCTAACAGAAAATTCTCCTGGTTCGGAAACAAAGTCTACACGTGTAAAATTGTATTCAAACAATACTTCATTTACAAAGTCAATCGAGGTTTTATCACCTACGTGAACTTTTAATGTATTTTTTTCTAATACTTTTTTTGTAACTACTTTTTCAAAGATAGCTTCCGTATAAGAGACAATAATTGCCGGTTTTTTACGAGAACTAATGCGATTAAGAACTTCCGCACGTAATAAAACATTAGCATTATCTGTTTCTTCTATTTGGTAAGGTCTTCTGAATGAGCCAGGATAAAATAGAACATCTTGTTTATTAATCAATAGTTCTAAATCATTGAGATAGTAGGCTGCCTCTTCTTTATCGTTGAATATTAATAAAAATGGGAGCTCTGTATGCTGGAATAAACTTTCTATTTGAAATGAAATAGCAGAACCAACCAAGCCTTTTAATCCAATTTTACGTCCTTTTTGTTCAAGTTCCTGTGCAATTTGCTTAGTCTTGTTGGAGTCGTTGTATAACTGTTTAACTATCATCGTGGTTGCTTTGTTATTCGTCTTCTGGATTTGCGTTTCTTGTAGGATCTAATGCCATATTTTGCATTTCCTGAATCATTTCTTGTTCCCCCTCTTCTTTTGGAATATTAGTTCTTACTAATTCTTCTTCCATAACAGCATAGAATATGCGTAAATTGTTTTGTACTTCTTTAATACAGTGATCTACCTTTTTTATATCTATTGGATCTACAGTGATGTACATTTCTAAATTTTGGATAGAAGTTAGTAGAGCTGTATATCTGGCTTTTACATCTGGATAATTAACAGCAGCAGGATATGATTGATAGACTACGTTTAGAGCATTTTGACTTAAAACTTCCGCTTTCTTTTGAAAAGCCCCAATAGTTGAAACTGGAGCTAATGTAAGTTCCTTCTTTAAGTCATTTAGAGTACTCCAATCATCAATGTTTTGTTTTAATTCATTGGTTGGGTGTGGAATAACAAATTTCCAGTTTTTAGCTAAGAACTGAAATACACTATCGTTGTGTTGCTTTAATTTTTTTTGTATCTCTTGTTGTTTACGCTCACTATCATCTTTACAAGATGATGTAACTAATGATAAACATAGAATTGATACTATTATAACCAGATACTGTTTCATTTTTTGCTTATTAGGTGGTCAAATTTACGAATGTTCTGTGATATTTACTTTATAGTGTGTGAGTTTGTTGTATTTTGAAGTAGAATGATTTTTTTTAAATGACAGAAGGTGATAAGAGTGTTAAAGTTCTTGTGTGATATTGGAGGTTTGTTGTTAATTTATTGATTTTTAATTAATTGCTGTTATTTTTTTGATTGTTCTCTTGTCTGTAAGTTTCTAAGTGAACATTGATTTATTGTGTTAGTTCCGTTATATTTGTGCCATTAAAATTTACTTATAATGGGAACCAAAATTCTTATCATTGGAGCTTGTGGACAAATTGGTTCAGAGCTTACATTGAAATTAAGAGGCATTTATGGTAACGATAACGTTATTGCTTCAGATATTAGAGAAGGAAACGAAAGTTTAATGAGCTCAGGGCCGTTCGAGATTCTTAATGCAATGGAGTTTGATGCTGTAGCAGCAGTTATTGAGAAACATCAAGTTGAAGAAGTGTATTTAATGGCAGCTTTGTTGTCTGCAACTGCCGAGAAAAACCCTGCTTTTGCTTGGGATTTAAATATGAACTCGTTATTTCATGTACTTAATTTAGCCAAAGATGGTAAGATTAAAAAGATTTTCTGGCCTTCTTCAATAGCTGTATTTGGTCCTACAACTCCAAGATATAATACACCTCAATATACTGTGATGGAACCAAGTACCGTGTATGGTATTTCTAAACAAACAGGAGAACGTTGGTGTGAGTATTACTATAATAAATTTGGAGTAGATGTACGTAGTATTAGATACCCTGGGCTAATTTCATGGACTACACCTCCTGGTGGTGGAACAACAGATTATGCTGTGGATATTTTCTATAAAGCTATTGAGGATAATCATTACAACTGTTTTTTGTCTGAACAATCGGCTTTGCCAATGATGTATATGGATGATGCATTAAATGCAACAGTAGGTATTATGCAAGCAAAGAAAGAAGATGTAAAAATTCGTTCATCATATAATTTAGGTGGAATTTCTTTTACACCAGAAGAGATTTATGCTGAGATTAAAAAACACTTGCCTGATTTTACGATTGAGTATAATCCAGATTTTAGACAAGCTATTGCTGATAGTTGGCCTGCAAGTATTGATGATACAAGTGCTCAACAGGATTGGGGATGGAAGCATGAGTATAACTTAGAAACTATGACTCAAGTAATGCTTGAAAACTTAACAAGAGTATTAAAGAAATAAGAAAAGTAATATACTAAAAAAGCCAACATTTTGTTGGCTTTTTTAGTATATTGCAGAGTAATTATAGATTACGTATTGAGTATCAATTTAAAATTAATAATGATGGATTTCTTTCTTATGTTATGGCAGCTTTTTGTTTTAGTAGCGATTATATTGCTTCCGATTTATTGTTTTTATAAATTAGGAAAAACATCGATTGATTCAGATAGAAAGCTTTTGTGGTGCTTAATAATACTATTGATACCAGTGTTAGGAAGTTTAGCCTATCTTTTGGTAGGAACAAAATATAAACAAGTAAGCCAGCTATAAGCTGGCTTTTTTATTTTTTAAGTCTATTAAATACAAGGTTATAAAGTGGAATGGCAGTTACCACTAACGCGATAATTAAGAGAACAATAGTAATTATAGAATTTACTGTACCTTGGTTTCTTAGTATTATTGCTATCAAGAATAATATAAGTCCTAAAAGTAGTAATTTAATATTTTTCATTTTATTTCATTTAGAGCTTAAAAGTAAGCTTTAGTTTTGTTTATTGAAAATATATATAACAACAGGACTAATAACCATTAAGAAAGAAATCAATACTAAGAAGTATGCAAACTTAGGACCAATAAAGTCCAAGTAGTATAAAAAGATTGAGAAGGCTGACATAGTAAGTCCTCCAAGTAATATGATTATATTCTTTTTCATCTTTTCTTTATTTCTTACTAAATTAGTTCTTTCTCTTTAAAGATACAAGATAAAACATTGTTTTGTCAATAGATGTAATAATAGCAAAAAAACAGAATAATACAATGAATGAAATTGCCCAAGGAATTTTAGATAAAGCAAATGAGAGTTATGTAAGTTGGAAGTTAGAACCTGTGGCTTACAGAATAAGCTATTTAGAGGCTGTTTTAGCGAAGTTGAGTAATAATGTAGATACTTATGCTGCATTGATGACAAAAGATATGCACAAGCCAATTAAACAAGCAAAAGCGGAAGTGCTGAAGTGTGGGAAGTTGATACAATATTATATCGATCACGGAGAGGAGCTTTTGAAGGGAAGGACTATTAGTACTGATTGGACAGAAACCTATACCGTAAATCATCCAATGGGAGTAATATTAGGGGTGATGCCTTGGAACTTTCCTTTTTGGCAAGTGTTTAGATTTGCAATTCCAACAATCTTAGCTGGAAATACTGTAGTGGTAAAACATGCAAGCAACGTGCCTTTGAGTGCAACTGCTTTAGAAGAAGTTTTTACAATAGATGGTTTTCCTTCTGTATATTTCAATGTTTTTATAAAAGGAAGTGAGGTAGAAGCTTTAATTGAATCGAATACAGTGAAAGGAGTGTCTTTAACGGGAAGCGAAGCAGCTGGAAGTGCAGTTGGTAAAAAAGCAGGAGAATACATTAAGCCTGTGGTATTGGAGTTAGGAGGGAGTAATGCTTTTATCGTATGTGAAGATGCAGATTTAGATAACGTTGTACCCATAGCTGTTAATGCGCGTTTTCAAAACACAGGGCAGAGTTGTATTGCAGGTAAACGTTTTTTGGTTCATAAAAGTTTAGAGCAACGATTTATTGAATTGTTTGTAGAAGGTATGAGAAAATTGAAGGTAGGTGATGTGATGGATGAATCGACTGATATCGGCCTTTTAGCAAGAGAAGATTTAGCAGAGGAATTAGAGGGTATTATGAATGATTCAATAGTACAAGGAGCGAAATTGGTTGTGGGTGGTAAACGGGATGGAAGTTTTTTTGAACCGACATTATTAAGTAATGTAACAAGTGAAATGCGCGCTTTCAAAGAAGAAACTTTTGGTCCCTTAGCTGTTGTTGCCACATTTGATACTTTTGAAGAAGCAATTGCTTTAAGTAATGATTCTCGTTTTGGATTAGGAGTAGCTTTATTTAGTAAGGATGTTGACTTTTTGAAAAGCCAAGTTCATTTGTTTGATGAGGGAGCAGTTTTTATTAATGAGATGGTTATTTCAGATCCTCGTGTTCCTTTTGGTGGAAATAAGTTCTCTGGAATAGGGAGAGAGATGGCAGTAGAAGGATTGTTGTCTTTTGTAAATAAAAAATCAGTAGTTGTAAAATAGTTTTAGAGTAAAAAGAATGTAGCATTATGGTAGATGTTTTTATGGAATTTTGGTCAACAATAACCTTTGTGGATATAATTGAGTTTTTAGGTACTTGTGCTTTTGCGATTTCTGGTATTCGTTTAGCTTCTGCAAAAAGTTTAGATTGGTTTGGGGCTTTAGTAGTTGGTTTTGTTACTGCTACAGGTGGAGGAACATTAAGAGATTTACTTTTGGGAGTTACTCCTTTCTGGATGTTGAATAGTGTATATGTTTGGTGTACTATTATCGCTTTGTTCTTTGTTGTTATTTTTAGAAAACAACTTGTGCACCTAAATAACACTTTCTTATGGTTTGATAGTATTGGATTAGGGTTATTTGTTGTTGTAGGTACAGAAAAAACAATGTCTTTAGGATATCCATTTTGGGTGGTTGTTATTATGGCAACTATTACTGGGGTAGTAGGAGGAATTATTAGAGATATAATGATTAATGAAATCCCAGCGATATTTAAACAGGAGTGGTATGCATTGACTTGTATATTTGGGGTGGTTATTTACTATGTTTTAGATTTCTTAAAGGTAGATATCATTTTTTCTCAGATTTTTTGTGCGGCATCTGTTTTTGTAATTCGTTTAATAGCAACCCGTTATAAACTGGGGCTTCCGACGCTTAAGAGCGAGGAGTAAAAAAGTTTGATTTTTTTACTTTTTTTGTTTGCAGAAACAAAAAATCGTTCTATATTTGCATCGCAATAAAGGTAATACACCTTCCTCCTTAGCTCAGTTGGTTAGAGCATCTGACTGTTAATCAGAGGGTCCTTGGTTCGAGCCCAAGAGGGGGAGCAGAAAGCCAGACAGAAATGTCTGGCTTTTTTTATTGTCTTTTTTGAAGGTCTATGAAAATGATATTTGGAGTGTTTCAATACGACCTAATGAATAAAAATAACAACTTTTAAAGCTCTATTTAAAACTGTAAGAGGTATAGAGTCCTCCTTTATACAGATTGACTGATTTTTTTGAGCAAATATTATTTTTAGGAGTAATATTGGTTTAGTAGAGAATATCTGTTGTTGAATAATAACTACAAAGATTTACCACAAGTATGATGATGTATAATATAAAGTGAGTTGTTGATTAGAGCGGATGTGCTTTTAGTAGATATATACTTATGGCTCTGTAAAGCTTTTTAAAGCATTCTTAGAAAGAGTTTACTCATTAGATAGTAAAGGCTAATAGAAAGTAATAACGATCGTATATAAACAAGAAAAGAGGCTATTCAATTAAGAATAGCCTCTTTTTGTTATATTGTATAACAAACCTTAGTTTGCTAAAATAATAATCTTGTTATCGTTTAATTCGATTGTACCAGCATTGATAGCTAAGTGGTAAGTGTCTTTACTTACGTTTACAAATTTAGAACTAAACTGTTCTGCAATAGAAATGTTGTTTCCTGTAAATTTCACTTCTCCTTTTGTCAAAATAGATACAATAGGCGCGTGGTTATTTAACATTTGAAACTCACCTCTAATACCAGGAACTGATACAGAAACTACCTCTCCAGAGAATAGTGTTGCTTCAGGTGATACAATTTCTAATTTCATAATAATGAACTTTTAGGAGTGAATATTATATTTCAGCAAGCATTTTCTCTCCAGCTGTGATAGCTTCTTGGATAGAACCTTTTAAGTTGAATGCTGCTTCTGGTAAATGATCTAATTCACCATCGATAATCATATTAAATCCTTTGATTGTATCTTTAATATCAACTAATACACCTGGGATACCAGTAAATTGCTCCGCTACGTGGAATGGTTGAGATAAGAAACGTTGAACACGACGAGCTCTGTGTACAGCTAATTTGTCATCTTCTGATAACTCTTCCATACCTAAGATAGCGATGATATCTTGAAGTTGTTTGTATTTTTGTAATATTTCTTTTACTCTTTGTGCACAAGCATAGTGCTCTTTTCCTAAAATTTCTGGAGTTAAGATACGAGAAGTAGAATCCAATGGATCTACTGCAGGATAGATACCTAACTCAGCAATTTTACGAGACAATACAGTAGTAGCATCTAAGTGAGCAAACGTTGTTGCTGGTGCCGGGTCAGTTAAGTCATCCGCAGGAACGTAAACCGCCTGTACAGAAGTAATAGATCCTTTTTTAGTAGATGTAATACGCTCTTGCATTGCACCCATTTCTGTTGCTAATGTTGGTTGGTAACCTACAGCTGATGGCATACGTCCTAATAAGGCAGATACCTCAGATCCAGCTTGAGTAAAACGGAAGATATTGTCAACGAAGAATAATACATCTTTACCTTGATCATCTCCAGCTCCATCACGGAAGAACTCAGCGATAGTTAATCCAGACAATGCAACACGTGCACGTGCTCCTGGTGGCTCATTCATCTGTCCGAATACGAAAGTAGCTTTCGATTCTTTCATTCCTGAACGATCTACTTTAGATAAATCCCATCCTCCATTTTCCATAGAGTGCATGAAATCATCACCATATTTAATAATACCTGATTCTAACATCTCACGTAATAAGTCGTTCCCTTCACGAGTACGCTCACCAACTCCAGCAAATACTGAAAGTCCTCCGTGTCCTTTAGCGATATTGTTGATTAATTCTTGAATCAATACTGTTTTACCTACTCCAGCACCTCCAAATAAACCAATTTTACCTCCTTTTGCATAAGGCTCAATTAAGTCGATTACTTTAATACCTGTAAATAAAACTTCTGTAGAAGTTGATAAGTCTTCAAATTTTGGAGCTTCACGGTGAATTGGTAAACCATTAGTACCTTCTTTAGGTAGGTTTCCAAGACCGTCAATAGCGTCTCCTACTACATTAAACAATCTACCAAATACTTCTTTACCGACTGGTACTTGGATTGGGGCTCCTGTAGCAACTACTTCAAAACCTCTACTTAAACCGTCTGTAGAGTCCATTGAAATTGTACGTACTGTATTCTCTCCAATGTGTGATTGTACTTCAAGTACTAATTTAGAACCATTTGGTTTTGTGATTTCTAATGAATCATAAATTCTTGGAAGTTCGGCATTTTCAGTGTTGAAAACCACATCAACTACTGGTCCGATAACTTGCGCAACTTTTCCTGTAACTTTAGACATTGCTTATGTATTTATTTAACAGCTATTTACGTTTGGTGAAAAATTCTACTTTTTCAAAGTGCAAAGATAGTTTTTTTCTCTGAAAATTAAAATGATTGAATTTTTATTTTATATAAAAAAAATGCGAGCCGTAAAACAACTCGCATGTGTTTGATTATTCAACAGTTACCGACTTCGCTAAGTTACGCGGTTGGTCAACGTTACATTCTCTTAAAACTGCAATATGATAAGATAGTAATTGTAGTGGAATAGTTGTAAGGATTGGTGTCAATGCCTCTGAAATTCCCGGAACTTCAATTACGTGATCTGCCAATTCTCTTACTTGTACATCTCCTTTTGTTACAACTGCAATAATTTTTCCATTTCTTGCTTTTATCTCTTGGATATTGCTTACTACTTTGTCGTAGTGATCTTGATTTGGAGCAATTACAATTACTGGCATATGCTCATCGATTAATGCAATAGGTCCATGTTTCATTTCTGCAGCTGGATATCCTTCTGCATGAATGTAAGAAATCTCTTTTAATTTTAAAGCTCCTTCTAATGCTACAGGGTAGTTGTACCCTCTACCTAAGTATAAGCAATTTGTTGAGTCTTTGTAAACTTTAGCGATATCTAAAATGGTATCATTTTGTGTTAATGCTTCTTCCACGCGCTCTGGTACTAATTCCAATTCGTGTAAGTATTTTAAATACTCAGAGTTTGCTAATGTACCTTTTGCTTTTGCTAAACGCAAAGCAATCAATGTTAATACAGTGATTTGTGTAGTAAACGCTTTTGTAGAAGCAACTCCAATCTCTGGTCCTGCGTGAGTATAAGCTCCAGCATGAGTTTCTCTTGAAATTGACGATCCTACGACGTTACAAACTCCAAATACGAAAGCTCCTTTTTCTTTAGCTAATTTAATTGCTGCCAATGTATCAGCAGTTTCTCCTGATTGTGAGATAGCAATTAATACATCACTTGAATCAATGATAGGGTTTCTGTATCTGAATTCAGAAGCATACTCTACTTCAACTGGTATTCTTGCAAACTCTTCAATTACATATTCTGCAACCAAAGCAGCATGCCATGAAGTACCACAAGCAGCTATAATAATGCGTTTAGCATTTAAGAACTTATCGATATTATCTTCAATACCAGCCATTCTTACTAATCCTTGATCAGCTATTAAACGACCTCTGAAAGTATCTTTGATTACTTCTGGTTGCTCATAGATCTCTTTTAGCATGAAATGCTCATAACCATTCTTCTCAATTTGCTCTAAGTTTAATTGTAGTTCTTGAACATAGTGAGTTACTAAAGAGTCATCTTTGATTTTTCTAATGCGCAATGGCTTGTGTAATCTGATAATAGCCATCTCCTCATCTTCTAAGTAGATTGCATTATTTGTGTACTCAATAAAAGGAGAAGCATCAGAAGTAATGAAATATTCATTTTCTCCAATACCAATTGCCAATGGGCTACCTAAACGAGCTGCAATAATTTCGTCTGGTTTTTTGATGTCCATTACAGCAATTGCATAAGCCCCTACAACTTGGTTTAAGGCTACTTGTACTGCTTTACCTAATTTTAGGTTTTGAGTTTTTTGTATATCTTCAATAAGGTTTATTAATACTTCAGTATCAGTATCTGATTTAAAAGTATATCCTCTTTTGATTAATTCTTGTTTTAATGAATCGTAGTTTTCTATAATTCCATTGTGAATAATCACTAATTCACCAGAATTAGAAAAGTGTGGGTGAGAGTTTACATCGTTTGGAACTCCATGTGTAGCCCAACGTGTATGACCAATACCAATAGTTCCAACTTTTACTGCATCGTTAGACTTTTCGATTAAGTCACTTACTTTGCCCTTTGTTTTGCAAAGGTTTATTTTTTCTCCATCGAAAGTAGCTACTCCAGCACTATCGTATCCTCTATATTCAAGTCTTGTTAATCCTTTAATTATAACAGGGTAAGCGTCACGATGACCTATATATCCAACTATTCCACACATATTTTTTTCTCCTTGTTTAATTCTTTTTAGTGTAAAAGATTTCTAATCTTAATCTTTTGTCAATATTGCTTGATTTCGCACCATGTAGCACTGTTCCAACTGGACAGCTAATGCTGAATGGATTGATTAAATTGATGTTCTTTGGTGTATTTGCAATCTCTTGTTCTAATGATTTTGGACTCATCAAATCAACAGTGCTACTATTGTATTCATTAGCTACAGCAATAGCTAATTTATAGTTTTTAGCTTCTTTGTTTTTAAGTAAGTTTGCAATGTGACTTGTTACACGTATTCTATAAATAAAGCCAGGTCTGTTGTTTGCTTCATCTTTTTTCTCAAACACACCTCCATAATATGGTTTCATTACACCCATATTACCTGTTTTATCTAAAACAAAGTCTGCAATATATTGTCCTGTTTCGAAGTTGTATAAATGTAAACGAGGCGCGTTTGACTCGTCTTTCATAATACTTTCGTCCACATACACAGTCAAGATCGCATCATTGATTAATAGCCCTTTTTCACGTAAGTCTTTCAACTCTTTACCATCATTTTTACCAAATAAGTCTACTACAGCTACAGAACCTTGATTTCCTTTAACATATAAAAGATCATCCCCATTTACTTTGTTTGCTTTTGCAATAGCTTGTTGGTAAGCTGGACTTTGTGTTTGTTTAAAAAGGTTTACAGCAATATTTGTGTTTAACAAAGGATTGTTTGATGCAAGAGCACTAACAAACGTAAGGCTTATTGTACGTTTTTGCTTGTTGATTACTTCTTTGCCATCAGCATCTTTTGACTTTTCATCATAAGTGTATTTAACAACAAATCTACCTTCTTTAAAGTTTAATAGACCAATAGCTCCATTAGTGTTATTGTTTGTTGCTTTGAAATAAAGACCTCTAAACAAGTCGTTGAATTGACTTGCATCTTTAATTTTGTCTTTGTTTTTCATAAACAAATCTTGGAAATGAGCTTTGTTTAAATCAAGCCACATACCAGGTGTGAAAGATTCTTTCACTTTTGTTTTTCCCGTTTCTTTATCCATTACAGGATTTCCATCTTTGTCATACTGAAGAATTTGAATAGGAGTGTTTTTAAATACAAAGTTTGTACTTTGTGCTGGTGAAGCATCATTTAATTTTGGTCCTATTTTATTCGAATCAAAGATGTTTGAAGTATTCGAGAAGTATTTTTTATCTGTACCAGTTTCTATATTAGCATCGCGCAACATATAGTTGTTTTGATACACTTCTAAGTTAAATGTTTCTTTACCATAAACATTAGTCAAGTTATAGTATTGAATATCATTTTCTACTTTGTCAAATTTTGAAAAGTAAGGTACATAAACATAAACTGAGTCAATTACTGGGTTTTCTCCAATATTTGCAAATCCAGTACTGTTGTATTGTAATTGTGTTACGATACTACTTGTTGAATTTCCAAATACATCACTATTGATTGAACCAAGTGGTGTTTCTAAAAGATTTTTAGTATCCATTGCACCGTAGGCTTGGTTGTAAGTTACTAAATCTTCAACATTATAAGATTCAATTCTTAAAGAACCATCTCCTACTAAATCTCCCCCAACATTGCTAAAATCTTTGTCGCAAGATTGTAGTCCCAAAATTCCTAAAGCAAGGAATAAACCTTTAATGATACGCTTTTGATTCATTTATGTTTTTTGTGCTAATTACTATTATAAAATATTTTGATAGAAGTTCGTATATGCCTCTGCCATACCTTCTTTAGCGGTGTAAGGTAGGAAAGGTTTTTCAGAAGATTCTATAAATTTTGTTAAATTTGAAGGCAGCTCAGATGAGGCAATAATAACTCCGTCAGAGTTTTTAATTGCGTTAATCATAATGTTTTCAAATGTTGCTTGCGCGAAATCCTCTACTACATCAGCAGGTAATTTATCAAAAGCCACTTTCTCTTTCATTGTTGCATTCAAGACTCCATCAAAAGCCTCGTTAAACACAGAAGTCACTACTTTTGTGTCTGCAAATATAGATTCGTCTTTGTAGTAGTGTTTTAAATAAGCTGGTAATAGAGCAGCCATCCATCCTTGAACATGGATAATGTCTGGAACCCAGTTTAATTTTTTAATTGTTTCTATAACACCTTTTGTAAAGAAAATAGCTCTTTCGTCGTTGTCAGGGTATAGTGTTCCGTCATCGTCCGTAAATGTTGTTTTTCTTTTGAAATACTCATCATTGTCGATAAAGTAAACCTGAATACGCTCTTTTGGAATTGAGGCAACTTTAATAATTAAAGGCATATCTATGTCATTAACTACCAAGTTCATCCCTGATAATCTGATAACTTCGTGTAATTGATGTCTTCTTTCGTTAATACTACCATATCGCGGCATAAAAATTCTGATTTGACCTCCTTGATCATTGATCATTTTTGGAGCATCATACGACATTAAAGAAACCTCGTTTTCAGCTAAATAGGGTACCACTTCAGATGATACATATAATATCCTCTTGTCTTTCATCGTCATTTGTAATTTCGTTGTGGGAAATAAATAATTCGACAAATTTACGAAATTTTGTGGAGTTATTTTCTAATTAACTAATTTTGCCATTATTTTAAACGTGAAGCTAATGTTTCTTTTTAGTACAAAAGCCGAATTACAAGCGTATTTGGAAACTTTTCGCAAAGGTAATCAGGCTGTAGGACTTGTGCCTACAATGGGAGCCATCCACAATGGACACCTATCCCTAATGAAGCAGTCATTAGAACAAAATGATTGTACGGTAGTAAGTATTTTTGTAAACCCAACGCAGTTTAATAATGCAGAAGATTTAGAAAAGTACCCACGTACCTTGGAAAGAGATATGGAAATTATCAAATCTCTTTCTGATAAAATAGTTGTATTTGCCCCGTCTGTAGACGAAATGTATGAGGGTAATGCAAAGGCAGCTATTTTTGACTTTGACGGATTAGAACATGAGATGGAAGGAGCACAACGCCCTGGACATTTTGATGGTGTAGGAACTATCGTGAAGAAATTGTTTGAGTTAGTATTGCCTAATAAAGCGTATTTCGGAGAGAAAGATTTCCAACAGTTACAGATTATTAGAAAGATGGTAGCAAAAGAGGCTATACCTGTTGAAATTGTAGGAGTAAATATTTTCCGTGCAGCAGATGGCTTAGCGATGAGCTCAAGAAACGAGAGAGTATCTGGGCAAGGATTAGAAGAGGCTACTTTCTTGTATAAAACATTAAAACAAGCTAAAGAATTATTCCAAACGCAAGAGATAGAAAAAGTTAATCAATTTGTTGAGAATCAATTTAAAAATAATTCTAACTTTGACCTCGAATATTTTACAATCGCTGACGAAGAAACTCTAAAAACGGCTGTCAATAAAGAAAAAGGACATTTGTATAGAGGTTTCTTAGTAGCACATATTGAGGGTGTTCGTTTAATTGACAATTTATCTTTTAACTAAAACTCACGCGAAATGCAAGTTGAAGTAGTAAAATCAAAAATTCACCGAGTAAAGGTAACAGGAGCAGATTTACATTATATCGGTAGTATCACAATTGACGAAGTTTTAATGGAAGCTTCAAACATTATTGAAGGTGAAAAAGTTTCTATTGTGAACATTAATAATGGTGAGCGTTTTGAAACTTACGCAATTCCTGGCCCTAAAAATAGTGGTGAAATTACTTTAAATGGTCCTGCCGCACGTAAAGTACACAAAGGTGATATTATTATCATTATAACTTATGGTATTATGGACTTTGAAGAAGCTAAGACATTTAAACCGTCTATTATTTTTCCAAACGAAGAAACTAATACGATAGGATAATTCGTGAAATTGAATTTAAGTAAAATAAAAAATATCTTACTCCCACTTTTGTTGGGAGTTTTTTTGGTTTATATCGCTTTTAATCAATTTACTTCTGAGCAGATTGACGAGATGATGATACAGTTTAAAGGAGCTAACTACAACTATATTTTTATTTCGTCAATCTTTTCTATTTTGAGTCTTTGGGCTCGTGCCTACCGATGGAAATATGCCCTTACCTATATGGGGTATAAGATTCCAGTAACCACCAACTTTATGGCTATTTCGGTAGGGTATCTTTTAAATCTTACAGTGCCTCGTTCTGGAGAGGTATCTCGTGCAGTGGTATTACAAAAGTATGAACAAGTACCTTTCGATAAAGGATTTGGGTCTATTGTGTCAGAGCGAGTAATTGATTTATTGTGTTTGTTGGCTTGTGTATTTATAGCCTTAGCGATGCAATATCAAGTTTTAAAGCAATTTTTGTTGCAAAGGGTACCTGTTGAAAAACTTCTAATTATAGCAGGTATAGGTTGTGTGGCTTGTTGTGGTATAGTCGCTTTATTTTATTTTAGTAAATGGAAGGCAGTATTGTTTGTAAAAAATAAAGTAAAAGGACTTACTGTTGGGGTAGTAAGCATCTTTAAAATGCCTAATAAATTAGGCTTCTTGTTCTATACATTTCTAATTTGGTTTGGCTATATCGCTACATTTTATTTTGGGATGTATGCCTTAACAGAAACAAGTAATTTATCTTTCCCAATTGTTATGTCTGCTTTTGTAGCAGGTAGTTTTGCAGTATCTTTTACCAATGGAGGTTTTGGAGCCTTTCCACTGGTTATCTCCGAGTTATTATTGTTGTATGGTGTTTCTGCTGTGAGTGGTACTGCTTTTGGCTGGATACTATGGACTACACAAACAGGAATCGTTGTTTTGTTTGGAGCCCTATCTTTTCTTATTTTACCGATTTATTACAGTAGAAGGTAAGCTGTGCTGTCATGCGCCGTTTTAATGCCTTATTTTGACTCTGTTTGGCAGTTTTGACTTGTTGTGGTTTTTTTGACTTCTTTTGATTGATATTTAAAAATGTAACGTATTGATATTTAATTAGATATTTTTATATATTTACTTTTTCTTTTGTACGGCTTCGGTCTTCGTGCAGTTTTCTTTTGATCGAGGGGGTGTTTTCCGAAGAAGAGTAAAAGCGTACCAAAAGCGTACTCGAAGCAAGTGAAAGTAAAACAATAAGAATAGAGGGTTAATTGATTTGTTGTTTGACTAACAAAACGATCAATGAATGCTTGTTAATTTATCGTTAGTAGTATTGAGTAGTAAAATTTAAAAGTTGTACTTTCGTTACAAAAGGGAAAGGAATGGCAAAAGTAAAAACAGCTTTTTTCTGTCAGAGTTGTGGAACCCAATATCCTAAATGGATGGGGCAATGTGGTGCTTGTAAAGAGTGGAATACGCTGGTAGAGGAAGTGATACAAAAAGAAGAAAAAACAGGATGGAAAGCGGCTACTTCGAGTGGTGGTTCTACAAAGAAAGTTGCAAAACCACTTAAAGTAAATGAGATAGATAGCACAGAAGAGATTCGTTTAAATACTATGGATGGCGAATTGAATCGCGTGCTTGGTGGAGGATTGGTGCCAGGCTCAATGATTTTGCTTGGAGGAGAACCTGGTATTGGAAAGAGTACTTTATTACTACAAATATCATTGCGATTACCTTTCAAAACACTTTATGTATCCGGAGAAGAAAGTCAAAAGCAAATAAAGATGCGTGCAGAACGCATTAACCCTGCAAATGACAATTGTTATATTCTTACGGAGACTAATACACAAAATATTTTTAGACAGATTGATGAGATACAACCAGATGTGTTGATTATTGATTCTATTCAAACATTACATACCGATTTTATTGAGTCTTCTGCAGGTACAGTTTCCCAAATCAAAGAGTGTACTGCCGAATTAACGAAGTTTGCTAAAGAAACTGGAACACCGGTATTTGTGATTGGACATATTACTAAAGATGGAAGTATAGCCGGTCCAAAAATGTTGGAGCATATGGTAGATACTGTATTGCAGTTTGAAGGAGATAGAAATCATGTGTATCGAATTTTAAGAGCAAATAAAAATCGTTTTGGTTCTACAGCTGAGTTGGGAATCTACGAAATGCAAGGAAGTGGATTAAGAGAGGTTTCTAATCCTTCAGAAATACTAATATCACATAAAGAAGAAGAATTGTCGGGTACAGCCATTGCTGCTACATTGGAAGGTATGCGCCCCCTAATGGTAGAGGTGCAGGCTTTGGTAAGTACAGCTGTGTATGGTACACCACAACGCAGTGGAACAGGGTATAACCTAAAACGACTGAACATGATACTGGCTGTGCTGGAAAAACGTGCGGGTTTTCGCTTAGGACAAAAAGACGTGTTTTTAAACATTACGGGTGGAATTACAGTTGATGATCCTGCAATAGACTTGGGAGTGGTTGCAGCAATTTTGTCTTCTGATCAAGATATTTCTATTAATAAAGATTTTACGTTTGCAGGAGAGGTGGGACTGTCTGGTGAAATTCGTCCAGTAAGTCGTGTAGATCAACGCATACAAGAAGCAGAAAAATTAGGTTTCTCAACTATTTTCGTATCAAAATACAATAAGATAGCTTATAATGGCTTGGGTATTAAGGTTGTTTTGGTCACTAAGATAGAAGATGTGGTAGAGTATCTATTTGGATAAAATAAAAAAGAAAAGGAAATGAAAGTAAAGTTTAGTATGGTGGCAATAGCATTGTGTTCTATTGCTACGTGGGCACAAAAGCCAGTGTTTACACAAGCAAAAATAGAAAGTGCGCGAGTGTATTTTAATGGGGCAGAGTTAACCCATAAGACAAAAGTAAAATTACCTAAAGGAACATCGGAAGTTATTGTTTCTAATGTAGCTGATTACTTAAATGCAGAGACGGTACAAATCGGATCTACGACTGGAGTAACAGTAATGTCTATTCAGTTCAATAATCGCTATGTAGAAGAATATGACAGTGTGGTAGATTCTCCCTTGTTGAAACCTGTGCGAGATAGTATTACATTATTGCAAAAAGAGTTGAAAAAGATAGACAATGAGCTTACTGTTGAGAAAAAGACCATTGCTATATTGGATGCTAATACAAATGTAGGGGGGCAAAATGGAAGTAGTGCATTGGAAGTAACAAAAATGGTGGACTACTATAAAACAAAACGTTTGCAAATGACTAATGAAGTAGATCGATTGACAGATAAGCAAACAAGTTTGACAGATAAATTGACTGCTCTGAAAAATAAACTGGATTTCAATAAGGATAAAAGCGAAAAATCAAGTAAAGGAAAACTGATTTTACAGGTAATGAATGAGGTTGAAGGAGAAGTGCCTTTGCAAATTAAGTATTATACAAACCAAGCTAATTGGAAACCTTTTTATGATTTGCGTGTAGAAAAAATAAATTCACCTATAAAAGTGGTGTACAAAGCAGAAGTTACACAACAATCAGGAATCGATTGGAAAGGAGTTAACTTAAGCTTGACCAGTGGAGTTGCCAATCAATCGAATAGAATACCTACATGGAGTACATGGTTTTTAAGTTATGGCTATAATGACTCTTCCTATTTAAAAGAGGTATCTGTATCTAATAAAGGATCTAAGAAATTGGGGTATTCTACAGCTTCTTATGATAAGGCAGAAAGTAGTTCTTTAATGTATGAAGAAAGTACAATGGCAAACTATACACAGGTGAATGAGTCGCAACTGAATGTGTCTTTTGATATCAGTATTCCTTATACTGTATTGTCTAATGGTAAACAGCATAGTGTAACGTTAAACGATTTTAACATACCTGCAGAGTATAAGTATTTTGCTGCACCAAAATTGGATAGCAATGCTTATTTAGTAGCAACTATTAGAGATTATGGCAACTATAATTTATTGCCAGGTACGGCAAATGTTATTTTTGATGGAGTATATGTAGGTAAAACTGTGCTTGATCCTGCAAATACAGAAGAAGAAATGAAATTGAATATGGGTAAAGATCCTAAGGTTGTGGTTACGCGTACTGTGGTTAAGGATAAATCAGGTACAAAGATTTTGTCGTCTAAAAAGACGCAAAACTTTGTTTATGATATAGCAATTAGAAATAATAAAGCAGAAAGTATTGCTATACAAGTAGAAGATCAGTATCCGATAAGTTCAAATACGGATATTGAAGTAGAATTGACAGATACAGCTTCAGGAAATGTAAATCCAGATAAAGGAATAATAAAATGGGATCTGAAAGTAAAAGGCAATGAAGGAAAAACATTGCGTTTTGGATATCAAGTAAAATACGATAAAAATCAATCGATTAATTTATAATAGAACAAAGGAGCTGCACAATGGTACAGCTCCTTTTTTTAATTCTGATAGTGATTATCTATTGTGTGTAATGCAATTGAGATAATATAGTTTTATATTTGAAGAGAGTGGCTCTACTTTTGTAGGAAGTATAGCTTTATTAAAAATAGATTGGTTATGATGGAATATGTAGAAATAGTGGGACGTAGTGTAGCAGTATATTTGTTTATGATAGTAGCTATGCGTGTGTTTGGTAAAAAACAGTTGTCTCAACTAAATACATTTGATGTTATTTTGATGCTTTTGATTAGCAATTCAGTACAGAATGCTATGGTAGGTCCTAATACAAGTTTGGAGGGAGGAATAGTGGCTGCGTTTGTGTTGTTTACATTAAATTATGTAATGAAGCGATTGATTGCTAAGAATCAATTGGTTAATCACTTGTTGCAACAAAAGCCAGAAGTTATTATTCAGCATGGGGTAGTAGATTTTGCAAAAGCTACAGCGTTAGGTATAACATCTGAAGAACTTACAGAGGCTATGCATGAACATGGTGTAGAATTTTTTAAGCAGGTGAAGTTGGCAACTTTAGAGATTAATGGTAGCATTAGTATTATTGCACGAGATGATACAGGACACTATAAAGAAACTTTTCACAAGCGAAAAACAGAAAAGAAGTAAGTTTCTAATCTTTCATTGTTGCATAGGGCTGTAACTTCAATTCAGGAGTTAATACATGAATCGAGGTGTTTGTTTCTTTTGGTAATACGCCTTGTATTCCCATGTACTGAGTTAGTAGATTGTACAATTGAGTTGTTGATTGTACTGTGGTATCTTTACCTACTTTATAAAGCGATTTGTCGAGCGTAGAGCTATTCCAAATGTAAAAAGGTACTTGTACACCTTTTTTGGTAAAAGCGTGTATAAATTGGTTATTTATGACGTCTTGGCCATGGTCTGCAACATAAATTACAACAGAAGGTGTGTGTGCTACTGTTTTGATTATTTGTTCAACAATATAATCTGTATAGAGAATACTATTGTAATATTCGTTTTCAAAGGGTTTGTATTGTTTGAAAACATTAAAAGCAGCTGGATAGCGATCTTTCGCATTAAAATGACTTCCCTGTAAATGCATAAAAATTAAACGTTTCTTAGAATGGTCTGTTACTGCATTTTGTAGCAATGGAAGCAAGGCGCTGTCATAAGCTGTGGAAGTGTATTGTTTATTTTGAGCTTGCTCTGCTTGTAGGGTATAAAAAGTACTGAATCTACTTAGGCGTTCTTGGTTGCTTAGCCAATAGGTATGCCATTGGTTAGTGCTGTTTGCAAGAGTAATAATGTTGTCAGAAAAATCAGTTGCTATAAAATTGTTTGAGGGTGCCTGATGAGATAGTAATAAAGCTATAGAGGTATTGGTATATGCACTTGGCGAAATAGCTTGTGTATAAATGTACAGTTGACTCTCTCGTTGTTTAGCATAAGGAGTGGTTGATAATTCCGAATTGTAGAGTTGTAAGGCATCGCGTTGTGCTGATTCTCCTAATACAACTATTATGTTTTCTATTGTTTGTTGTTTCAGTGTATAATTTGGATAAGCAGGGATTGTTTTGTTCTGACTATTACTGATATCCAAATAGGCAAGTGCTTCATAAAATGCCCCAAGTGTTTGTAGGGGACTATATTCTAAGTATCGACTTATTTTGTATGTTGTTGTTGGTACTATACCTACTTGTTTTTCTGCTTGTATAACCTGGTATGCACGGGTAGTTTTATAACCATAGAATAGTATTGTGATGGTTAATATGCAGTAAAAAGGTTTAGGTTTTTTGTATCGAGATACAATTTTTAAATACCCATAGAAGAGAATGTAAAAATAGACGAATGCAATCGGGATAAAAAGGAAATAGCGTTGTAGGGCTGTTTTGGCTTCCGAAATATTTGATGTGAATAGGTTTAATGCAATGCTTGTTGAAAATTCTGTTTGTAAAACAAGTGATGTGAAAAGTAATATTACATTATTAAGAGTCAGTACAGACAAGATTAGTATGGTTAGCACTTTTGTGATAGGTGTCTGTTTTATTGATGAGACAAGATAAAACAGCGCAAGGGTATTTAGGGCTGTACTTAGGATTAATTGTTGTGTATTATAATAATGGATTAACATAGGGATTACTGCCAGCGCTAATACAATACAGTGTGCAAAAGAGGTTTTATTTAATAGTTTTGAAAACATTGCCTATGTAATATGTGAATATTGTAAATGTAAGTATTTATTTTATAAGTGATTCTGTCGAATTAATCTTAAATAGTTTTGATTTTTGAGGTGTTTAATTTATGTTTTTTAGTATTCTTTTGGATTGTTAATGAAATGTTTGGAGCAGGAGATAGTGAAGCATAATTTGACCTAAATTTGTATTAGGAAATAAAAATTAATAAAGGTTATGAAAAAACTATTACTTTCAGTAGTTGCTATGTTGGCAATTTCTACAGCTGCACAAGCTCAATTTAATCTTGGAAAAGGTAAAATAGATGCAATTAAAGGTGCTGTTAGTGCTTTTACAGTAAGTGATGCAGAGATAAAGCAATCTGCTGCAGAATCAGTAAAATGGATGGATGAGCATAATCCTGTTTGTAGTGTAAAAGATAAGGATAAGAAGAAAAAAGCTTATGCAGAACGTTTGGAGCGTCTGTTTGGTCCTTATAAAAACTACGATGGATTAGACTTAAACTACAAAGTATACTATGTGACAGATGTTAATGCATTTGCATGTCCAGATGGTAGTGTACGTGTATTCTCTTCTTTGATGGATATTATGTCTGATGATGAGTTATTAGGAATCATAGGACATGAGATAGGACACGTAAAATTAGAGCACTCTAAGAAAGCTTATAAACAAACGTTGTTGACAGAAGCTGCTGCTAAATATGCAGGTTCTTCACAAGGAACAGTTGGTGACTTGATGAAGTCTGATCTTGGAGGTATGGCAACTAAATTGACAGGTGCTCAGTTCTCTCAATCACAAGAATCTGATTCAGATGACTATTCATACAAGTTTCTAAAAAGTATAGGGAAAAATCCACAAGCATTAGCAGATGGTTTTCAAAAGTTTGCAGATATGGAAAAAGAGTATGGAGCAGATAAGTCTATGGGGGCTAAAATGTTTTCAAGTCACCCAGATAGTGAGAAACGTGTAAAACGTATTGAAGCTAAGATTAAAAAAGACAGTAAAAAATAATAGCTAATTATTGATAATGAAAAAAGCATTGAGTAATCAATGCTTTTTTTATGTTGTAAAAGTTCTATTCAATTTTAGTGGAATCGTGGTTGTAGTTGTTGAAGGATTAACTTCAACAACTTTACACCACTTTTTCACCTATATAACAATCTTTGAGTCTCCATTTCAGAATAATTATCCCTACTTATTCAGAAAGACGATTATAAATATCCCCACATTTATAACTGTTGTCAAGAATCAAAGCACCATTATTCAATTACACTATTAATACATATTGCTTCTATAGTTTAGATAATGAAGCATGTAATGTTGAATTATGAGACTAAATTAAGTAAAATAATTCATTATATTAATAGTTTTGTACTAAAAAATATAGTTTGTGTAAAATTGTGCGAATAGTGGATTGTTTTGTTTTTAATGTAGTGTAGTTGTTTATCCTTTGAGGATAATGTAGTTTTCTGAGGTAGAATTAGCTTTTAAAAATTTTCTTATTGAAAACAATTAGCATTCCAACTCCTACAGAAATTGCAACATCAGCCAAGTTAAAGATTGCATTGAAGAATGTGAAATTATTTCCTCCCCAAATAGGCAACCATTGAGGTAGTCTACCACTCCAGATAGGAAAATAAAACATATCTACTACCTTTCCATGGAACCATGAACCATAAGGTTTGTCATTAAATAATGTAGCAAGCTCATGTGTGCTATCATTAAAGATAACACCATAAAAGATAGAATCTATAATATTACCAATTGCACCAGCCATTATTAAGGCAATAGCAACAATTAAATAATTAGATGATTTCTTTTTGAAAGCGTCATTTAGCCACCAAGCTATTCCTCCTACGGCTAATATTCTAAAAAGCGTAAGCGCTAATTTACCATAGTCTCCAGGTAGTTCTACTCCCCAGGCCATCCCTTCGTTTTCTATAAAATGAATGCGAAACCAATCAAACACATAGGTTTCTTCATCCAATAGGTAAGTTGTTTTGATGTATATTTTTAAGATCTGGTCTAATAGTAATATAATGAATACGATTAGGTAAGCTTTCTTTAATGACATTCTCTTTTCTTATTTAGAAGCAAATGTAATTGAATTATAGCGATAAAAAAAACGCTCCATATAGGAGCGTTTAAATTTTTATAAAGATTAACGTTGAAGATTTTTAGCCTCAATACTCATTGTTGCATGAGGAACTAATTTCAAGCGCTCTTTGTTGATTAATTTTCCAGTTACTTTACAAACACCATACGTTTTATTTTCAATACGTATTAAAGCGTTTTTAAGGTCTCTAATAAACTTCTCTTGACGAATAGCTAACTGAGAGTTTGCTTCTTTGGACATCGTTTCACTACCCTCTTCAAATGCTTTAAAAGTAGGGGATGTATCATCTGTACCATTATTCAAGTCATTCATATAGGCACTTTTGATAAGTACTAAGTCCGCTTGTGCTTTATCTATTTTAGCTAAGATTAATTCTTTGAATTCTGCTAAGTCTGCATCTGCGTAACGTGCGATTTCATCTGTGTCCTTCATAATTCTAATTATTTTAAAATTAGTACTCGCGTTTTCAATTCATCGAACTCTACATCTATTCCTTCTTCTAATTGTTCAACAAACTCTAATGTATGAGTTAATGTCTCTGATTTAATGTAGTCTTCGTTTGCTAAAACCGCCTCTTTTATTTCTTTTTCGTTTTGTACAATTAATTTCACTTTATCAGTGATTTCAAATCCAGAGTCCTTACGGATGTTTTGAATTCTATTTACTAATTCACGTGCAATACCTTCTTTTCGCAATTCATCACTGATTGTAATATCTAATGCAACTGTGATACCTGAATCATTAGCAACTAACCATCCTTCAATATCCTGAGAAGTTATTTCAACATCTGAAAGTGTTAAATTAACACTTTTTTCCGAGATTGTAAGGGTTATTTCACTATTTCTTTCTATTTCTGCGATTTGAGCTTGGTCAAATTGCTGTATCTCTTTCGCAATCAGTCCCATATCTTTTCCAAAACGAGGGCCTAAAGTTTTGAAGTTTGGCTTAATTTGTTTTACCAAAATACCTGATGCATCATCAAGTAACTCAATTTCTTTAACGTTTACCTCTGCTTTGATTAAATCTGCAACCGCTTCAATCTCCTTGCGTTGTCTTTCATCCAAGATAGGAATCATAACACGTTGTAGAGGTTGACGTACTTTAATCATCTCTTTCTTACGTAATGATAATACTAAAGAAGAGATAACTTGCGCTTTTTGCATTCTACTTTCCAAAGCTTTATCTACACATGCTTCATCATATTTTGGGAAGTCAGCCAAATGTACTGATTCAAAGTTTTCTGATTGTGTAGCCAAAGTTAAGTCTCTGTAAAGCTTATCCATAAAGAATGGAGCAATTGGAGAACTTAATTTAGATACTGTAATTAAACAAGTATATAAAGTTTGATAAGCAGCAATCTTATCTTGAGCATATTCTCCTTTCCAGAATCTTCTTCTACATAAACGAACATACCAGTTACTCAAGTTTTCTGTTACGAAGTCTGTAATTGCACGAGCAGCTTTCGTTGGCTCATATTCTGCATAGAATTCGTCAACACGTTGTACTAAAGTGTTTAGTTCAGATAAAATCCATCTATCAATCTCTGGTCTTTCTGCCAATGGAATATCTTTCTCTTCATATTTGAACCCATCAATGTTGGCATATAAAGCAAAGAAGTTATACGTATTGTATAATGTTCCAAAGAATTTTCTTCTTACTTCTGTTATTCCTTCAAGGTCAAATTTCAAGTTATCCCAAGGATTAGCATTTGAGATCATGTACCAACGTGTAGCATCTGGTCCGTGTTCTGCCAATGTATCAAAAGGATCTACTGTATTACCTAAACTCTTAGACATTTTTAAACCATTCTTGTCTAATACTAATCCGTTAGATACAACATTTTTATACGCTTTAGTATCAAATACTAAAGTAGCAATAGCATGTAACGTATAGAACCATCCACGTGTTTGGTCAACTCCTTCTGCAATAAAGTCAGCAGGATATGATTGATTGTTATCTATCAGTTCTTTATTCTCGAATGGGTAGTGCCACTGCGCATAAGGCATTGATCCTGAATCAAACCAAACGTCAATCAAATCTGACTCACGACGCATAGGTTTACCAGATGGAGAAACTAATACAATAGAATCAACTACATTTTTATGTAAATCCACTTTGTCATAGTTTTCTTCACTCATATCCCCAACTACAAACCCTTCAAAAGGATTAGCTGTTTGGATACCCGCAGCCATAGATTTCTCTATTTCAGCTACTAACTGTTCTACAGAACCAATAACTAATTCTTCTGTTTTGTCTTCTGTTCTCCAAATAGGTAATGGAATCCCCCAGTATCTTGAACGGGATAAGTTCCAATCATTAGCATTTTTCAACCAGTTACCAAAACGTCCTTCTCCAGTTGCTTTTGGTTTCCAGTTAACTTCTTCGTTCAACTCAAACATGCGGTCTTTTACTTCTGTGATCTTGATAAACCAAGAATCTAATGGATAGTATAATACCGGTTTGTTTGTTCTCCAACAGTGTGGGTAACTGTGAACGTATTTTTCTACTTTAAATGCTTTGTTCTCTTCTTTTAAACGAATAGCTATTTCTACGTCAACAGAGCGCTCAGGAGCTTGTCCGTCATCATAGTATTCATTTTTTACATATTTACCACCCAAATCACCCATTTCTTTAACGAAACGTCCTTGTAAGTCAACTAATGGAACAGGGTTCTCATCTGCATCAAGGATAAGCATAGGTGGTACTTCTGGTGTAGCCTCTTTAGCCACCTTAGCATCGTCTGCACCAAACGTTGGAGCAGTATGTACAATACCAGTACCATCTTCTGTTGTAACGAAATCTCCAGCAATTACTCTAAATGCATTCTCAGGGTTTTGGTATGGCAATGTGTATGGCAATAACTGCTCATACTTAGTACCTACTAAATCAGTACCTTTAAATTCTTTTACTACAAGGTAAGGGATCTTTTTGTCTCCTTCTTTGTAGGCATTTAATTCTTCTTCTGTTTCTACAGCTGCGAATTTACCTGCAAACTGCTTACCAACTAATGGCTTACCTAAAACCACACTGATAGCCTCTCCTGTGTATTGGTTAAACGACTTAATTAATACATAGTCAATTTTAGGACCTACTGTCAATGCAGTGTTTGATGGTAAAGTCCAAGGGGTTGTTGTCCACGCTAAGAAATGAATAGTACCAAATCCTTGTAAAAACGAAGGTAAAGTTTCATCAATCGCTTTAAATTGGGCAACAATCGTTGTGTCAGTTACATCTTTATACGCTCCAGGTTGGTTGATTTCGTGTGATGATAAACCAGTACCTGCTTTTGGAGAGTATGGCTGAATTGTATATCCTTTGTATAATAAATCTTTGTCGTAGATCTGTTTCAATAGCCACCATACAGATTCCATGTATTTAGGTTTGTACGTCACATATGGATCATTCATGTCTACCCAATAACCCATCTTTTCAGTTAGGTCATTCCACAAATCAGTATAGCGCATTACAGTGCGTTTACAAGCTTGGTTGTATTCTTCAACTGTAATTTTTGTTCCAATATCTTCTTTTGTAATTCCAAGTTCTTTCTCAGTTCCAAGTTCTACAGGTAATCCATGGGTATCCCATCCTGCCTTACGCTTTACTTGGTATCCTTTCTGAGTTTTATAACGACAAAAAATATCCTTAATTGCACGAGCCATTACGTGGTGAATACCCGGTTTCCCGTTTGCAGAAGGTGGTCCTTCAAAAAACACGAATGGTGTATTGTCTTCTCTCGTACTAATACTTTTTTCGAATATTGATTGTTCTTTCCAAAAATCAAGCATCTCAGATGCTACCCCAGTCAAATCAAGACCCTTATATTCTGTAAATTTAGTGCTCATCGTTATTGTAATAATATTTTTTAATCAATTTCGCGAATTTAAACAATTTCCTTTAATATATCCCTAATTAATTGGTAGGAATAACTTTAAATGAATTAAGTAGTGAAAATCTCCTTTAGTATTTCCAATGAATTAGGCATTTTAAACTTTGCAACATGTTGTGTATAGTACTTCAATAATAGGTTCAGTAGTATTCTTCGTTCAGTTCCCTTAAAAACTTTTTGATCATGTTGAAATTTTAAATCCAATAATCTTCTAAAAAGCGTACTTTCATAATTGTCAAAACACCCCAAATCATATGTAGTGCTAAAGGTCCCGGTTTCACAATTGAAGTACAGTGCCTCCTTGTTTCTTGTGTCTGGATAAAAACCTAAGTACTTCGTTAGTTCCATCAAAAAGATTAGATGAAAGTTATAAGCATCATCATGTGTGTCAAACCAGAGTAGGGCAGCTTCTATAAAATCAAAAAATTGTTCGTCCTGATCTCTTTCTTTGATTAGATTATGCAATAGTTCTGCTAAGAAAATAGCAATACTATTTTTGGTAAAATCGTAGAAAATACTTTGATAGGAATGTGCTAACTTTACTTCTTTGAAGTATTCCATTCCCCCTTTGTTTTTATGAACAAAGTCAATCTCTATTAATGTTAAAGGTTGAAAGTATGCGTTTTTTTGTGCGTTCTTTCCTTTAGAAAAAGCATTGCGAACAAAGAATGTCTGTATTCCTACTTCTTGGGTTAAGCACTTTACAATTAGGCTTTTCTCTTGATATCGAATACTACTTAGTACAAGCGCTTTTGTTTTAATCTGCATTATCTAATAATCATTAATTTTTTAACCGTTTTTTGTTGGGCATCCTCACTTGAAATAAGTACAAGATAAACACCTGAACTTACTGGGCGACCATTAAAGCCATAAGTACTCCACACTACCGTTCCTCCAGCACTTGTTGTCTCAAAAACTAAGTTTCCTTCAATATCTGTAATTTTTACATTTGCTTTACTTGTTAATCCAGAGATACGTACGTCACCTTTATACTCTGGATGTACGGGGTTTGGATAGATAAAAGCTGTACTCAAATCTTCTTTCCCATCTGTACTATCTCCTTTAAATGAGACTACACCAGACAGAGTAGCAAAATAAACCTCTCCTGTATTTTCGTCAATTTCAATAAAGCCAATATTGTTGTTTGGCAAAGGTGAATTATCTTTTGTAAAATGGTAGATTGTTTCTTGCCCATTGGGAGAGAACAGAAATACTCCCGCATCTGCCACAGCAATCCACTTTCTATTTGCACCATCTACTTTGATATGAGTAACAGTTTGTTGGTACAAAAGCTCTTCTGCTAAACCATTTTGTTTTGTAATAATAGAATTAGTAGGTAGGTTCGTTGTCTGCAAAAAGCGATCTGTATTAGGCAAATAACGTAAGCCTCCTGTTGTACCAATCCATAATTGCTTGTTTTTGTCCAATGCTATACTTGTTACGTTGTATGTTGGAAGGTTGCTCTCTGTACTAATAAAAGCTTTTCTGTCTCCTTTCTTTTCATTAAAAGCAATTAGTCCATTCCAAGGAGTAGGTATCCACTTTGTACCATTTTTATCAATAACCATTCGACCATACGACATACTGGTATAGTCAGCAAAAGAAGCTGTAAAGCTATAAGACTTCCATTCCTGTTTGGTATTAATCGCTTTCAAAGAGTTTGGTACAAAGTTATTTGTTACCCATAAGCTGCCTTCTGTGTCAAAAACAACACCACTGATTCGAGTGGTATGATAGTCTGTTTCTGGGGGATTATAACTATTCAGCCCATTTGGAGCTGTGTTTTCAGGAGTGTACACAGAAGAGGTGCTATACTGCATTGTGTTGTAGTCTACGTTTACTTTTACTAATCCTGCATGGTAAGAACTGACAAATAACTCGTTTGTTTTTCGAGGATTTATGTTTGCAAATGCTAAAGCAGGTACATAGCTTAATTGTTCAAAAGAGAGGTGCTGCCATCCATTCTCTCTGTTTAAAAAACTCATTCCATAAGTTCCTAAAAATGGAATGTTAGGATTGTAATATGTTTTGTCATAACCTCCTGCAATAAACCACATTCCTTCAGGCACACTTAACAGTGAGAAAATTCTATTGGTTTCTGGTCCTTCAGGAGTCAAATCGACGGTTGTTTTATGCGCTATATTGTATTGGGCGATTCCTTTTTTATTTGAGGTTAGATAGATGTAATTACCTAAGAGAGTAGCATCTGTTTGCTTCTCAAATTCAATTGGATAAAGTAAAATACCTGTAGAATTATATACCTGAGTACGGTTTGAAAATACCACTAATAGATTGTTTTCTCCTTGTCGCAAATGAGTTACCTCGTCTGTAAATGTTTGTTTTTTAAGTGCTGTATTTGTCGAGTAGTCCCAGTTGTAGAGAGTAGCTTCTTGTTTTTGTTCTGTTGAAGTATTTTGTGCTAACCACAATTGATCATTGACAATAGCAATGCTTTGCCATTTTCCTCCAATCACAGTTTGCCATTGCTCATAACTTATTAAATTTGGATTGCTCAACAGTGCTTTTTTAATACCATTTTCTTTTGTTACCGCATAGATGTTTTCTCCTTGCAAAGCCAAGTCAAGGACAGGTGTATTTTTGCCCGACATACCAAGGTAATAAGAATCACCAAAAGTATTATTGTTTAAGTTTAAAGCTGTTATTCCATAGTTTGTAGCTATGTAGGTGATTCCTTTATGTTCTACAAATGTATTAATGCGTTTTTCTTGTTCTTGTAACGATTTTTTATCTCGAATTACTGTCAGATTAAGTACTTTTTTTGTTTTGCGATCAATGATCTGTATCGAACCATCTTGATTACCTAAGATTATTTTTTTGAAATTCTCACTATAGTGTACAGCTGTTATTTCTTGCGCTTGCAAACCTTGTAGCGTATTGTAATGCTCTATTTCGTTGTTACGCGTATTATAAATCAGTACAGCGTTTGATGTTGCAGCTATTATTTCTTCTTTTCCCTTGTCAATAGCCACTATTTCATTGTATGAAAAATGACTCTTCCAACCTGCTTGTGCAGATGCAAGATAGGAGTATAAAAAAATAAAAAGAATAAAGAATCTCTTCATAAGAAAGGGTAATTGTTGATAAACAAAGATATTATTAAATGTGATTTTCTGATTATGAGCGTGTTTAAATTTATTAGCCAATTGTATTTAATCATTGTTTTATTTGTAGTAGAACGGATTTGTTGAGATCAATTAGTTATACGGTGTAGGGTGGTAGATAGCTACGTTGTAGAAGTAATTGATAGAGGAAGTATGTATTTTAGGATTGATTGTTTTGTTGTCTGAATGAGTAATTTTATAGAAAGTATAGTAGTGATGAAATAAATCCTTTAAAGCCTCTTTATTTGTTGTACTTTTAAGTGATGAAAAACAAAGTGTAGTGCTGAAAAGTTAAAATAGAATTGTCGTTTTAGCCTGTCAAATTGCATAGCTTTGTATAAAAAAAGAAAATACTATGAGAAAGTTGGCAATGTGCTTTGCACTGCTTGTTTTGGTAACTACAAGTTGTAAAAAAACAACAGAAGATGCTCCTTTAGAGTTTGAACTTCAAGATTTCGAGCAAAAATCAAATGTAAATTGTGTGGATAATACATGTACAGCAATTGAGTTGCATATTCCCATGATTGTCAATAAAAATAGTGAAGTAGCAGAAAAGATTAATGCAAACAACCTGAAAGTTATTCAAGAGATTGTGTCTATGGGTGATACACTTACCAAAGCACAAAGTTTTCCAGCTCTTACAGCACAATACATTGCCGATTATGAAAGTTTTGTAAAACAATATCCAGATGAGGACTTACCGTGGAAAGCTGAGGTTTCGGGTGATATCACATTCGTTAATGACCAATTAATTTCTTTTGCCTTTGAGTATTATACATTTGCTGGTGGAGCACATGGATTCAAAAGTGAGATGAGTCAAAACTATAACCCAAAAACAGGGAAAGTTTATAAAGTTCAAGAACTAATTAAAGATTGGGATGGGTTGCAAAAGCTCTTGTATATGCAATTGCGCAGCAAAAGTGATTTGTTTGATAGCAGTGGAAAATTAGAGTACCCAGAAAGTATTTTCTTTTATGACGATACAGTAGGGTTTATGTATAATGCTTTTGATACAGAAGTTTTTTCAGATGGACCAATTAAGATAGAATTAGACAAAAAAACAGTGTTGCCATTTTTATCAATTAGTTTAGAGGTAAAAGAGAGTGAACAAAATAAATAGTGTTGTACTTTTGCCACTCAAAAAATATCAGGTACATTGAGCATCTATAAAAAAATATTCAAACAAACAGCTATCTACGGATTAGCAGCTGTGTTTCCAAAGGTTATCGGTTTTTTCTTGGTACCCTTTCATACGGCATTTATGCAAAACGATGTCTATGGTCAATACAATATTGTGTATGCCATTATCATGTTTTGCAATGTAATCTTAGCCTTCGGAATGGAGACAGCGTTTTTCCGTTTTTACAATAAACTGGAAGACAAAAAAGGGGTTATTAGCAATGCAATGCTGTTTTTACTTTGTACAACAGCTACTTTTTTTGCTGTGGTTTATTTGTCCAAAGACTTTTGGTCTGATTTTCTAAATATACCTCCAGATATTATTACGTATGTCTTGTGGATATTGGTTTTAGATGCGTTGGTGATTATTCCATTTTCTAAACTACGTGCAGAGCAACGACCTTTGTTTTATAGTGCTATTAAAATGGCAAATGTTACAATCAACACTTTGTTGAATGTTTTCTTCTTGTATTTATTACCTTTATTAAGCAACAAATACCCTGGTTCTATCTTTAGCAGTATTTATATAGAAAACTATCAAGTAGCCTATATTTTTATAGCTAATCTTATTGCCAGTTTAATGACTTTCTTAGTCTTCTATAAAGATTATTTGTCTATCCGATTTAAGTTTGATCCTATTTTGCTAAAGCAAATGGTAGGGTATGGTGTGCCAATTATGATAGGTGGATTAGCCTTTGCGATTAATGAGAGCTTTGACAAAATCTTATTAGAGCGTTTATTACCTGCAGATATTGCCTTGTCAGAAGTAGGTAAGTACTCGGCATGTTATAAGTTAGGTTTATTTATGATGTTGTTTAGACAGGCTTATACTTTAGGTATTGAACCTTTTTTCTTTAACTATGCAAAGAATGATGATGCACCAACTAAGTATGCTACCATCACTAAGTATTTTGTTATTTTTGGAAGTGTTATTATGTTAGGTGTTATTGTATTTGCAGACATCTTAAAGTACTTTATGATTCCCAATTCAACTTATTGGGATGCAATGAGGGTTGTTCCTTTAATTATCTTAGCTAATTTCTGTTTAGGTATTTATACCAACTTATCTGTGTGGTATAAGTTGCGCGACAAAACAATGATTGGAGCTTATATTTCTATTGTTGGAGCTATACTTACTTTAGTGTTCAACTATGTGCTTATTCCTATATGGGGTTATATGGGATCGGCTATCGCAACCTTGATGGCGTACGGTAGCATGATGTTGATTTCTTACCTATTGGGACAAAAATATTATCCCATACCTTATGATAAAAAAGCAATTACACTTTATTTAGGAGGATCGATACTATTGTCATATGTTTACTTTTATTGTTTTAGAGAAAACTATATTGTAGGGATATTATTCATCTTGTTATTTGCAATGATTATTTACAAGATGGAAAAACCATTGATACGCAGTTTATTGAAATTGAAATAACAGAGTAATAAGAATAAAATTACAAAAAGGCTATTGAACAGAAGTTTAATAGCCTTTTTGTATAGTTGGTTTTTTTGTTTGATTGTGATTAAATTAAAAGTAGGGAGATAGATTGAAAAGACACAATAGGTTTTTACAAAGTTTCGTATCTTCCAAGCCAATAAAACACTATGCTTTGAAAATACTTGATGAGGTAATTTTACCAGGAGAAACAAAGACACTTAATTTAGAAATAGCAAGGTTGCACAACGCAACACGACTGAAAATACCTGTGATAGTCTCTCGTGCAAAGGAAGATGGTCCTACGATATTGCTTTCTGCCGGATTACACGGCGATGAGTTAAACGGAGTAGATATTGTAAGACAAATTGTACACAGTGAAATTAATATTCCAGAACGCGGTACAATCATTTGTATTCCTGTTGTCAACATTTTTGGTTTTATCAATAAAACGCGTGAATTTCCAGATGGACGAGATTTGAATCGGATGTTTCCTGGTAGTAAAACAGGATCATTAGCAGGTCAGTTTGCCTATCATATGGTAGCACATATTTTACCTCATGTAGATTATGTTATTGATTTTCACGCAGGAGGACAAAGTCGTTTCAATGCCCCTCAATTGCGTATTGCTGCCAATCAAAATGAATTACAAGAGTTAGCAGAAATTTTTCACCCACCATTTTTATTGTATTCTGCTCAAATTTCTGGTTCATTTAGAAATGCTTGTGCCAAAAAAGGAATTAAAATGCTGCTGTTTGAAGGTGGAAAATCGTTAGATATTAATAGTGAAGTTTCAACTATGGGAGTAGAAGGTACCAAGCGTTTTTTAGCCCACTTTGGTATGTTGCGAAATAAATTTACTACTTCGGAGGTTGAAGAAGAGATGATTACTATTACTAACTCAGTATGGGTACGTGCAAAGAAGTCTGGTTTGTTGCACGATCAGGTGGCTATAGGTACTTATGTAACAAAAGGAAGTGTATTAGCAGAAGTATCTGACCCGTATGGCAAAGAGAATACAGCTATAAAAGCACCCAATAGTGGGTATGTAATAAATGTGAATGACGCGCCAATTGTTTATCAAGGAGATGCTGTTTTTCATCTTTCTAAAACATTAAAGTAATGGATAAAAAAAGTTTAAGAGCACTATATAAAGAAAAGAGAGAAGCACTGAGCTTAGAGCAGATAGATGATTTGAGTTTAGATATTGCCAATAGTAGTTTGCAATTGCCTATTTGGGACAAGAGCAATTATCATTTGTTTTTAAGTATTGAAAGTAAAAAGGAAGTAGATACAAGCTATATTATGCAGATATTGTCTGGTAAAGACAAGAATATCATTGTTTCTCGTACGGACTTTGAAACCAATAGTATGCGTCATTTTTTAATGACAGATAATACTACATTTAAGGTAAGTAGTTATGGCATCCCAGAACCAGTAGATGGATTTGAAGTTCAACCTACACAGATTGACGTTGTTTTTGTGCCCCTTTTGGCGTTTGACACAAAGGGTAATCGCATTGGTTATGGTAAAGGTTTTTACGACCGTTTTTTGCAAGAGTGTAAACCAGATGTTGTAAAAATAGGGATAAGCTTTTTTGAAGCAGAAAGAGAAGATATCAATGATGTTTTTGAACAAGACATTCCTTTGGATTACTGTATTACACCAACCCAAGTGTATACTTTTTAATTTTTTATTCGAACAAATAGTACGTAATAACATAAGAGGTGTAGCTGTAGGCTACATCTCTTTTTTGTTTTTGAATTACAAATTGTGGTTGGTTTTACGTATAGTGCTAAAAAGTACCCAAGCAATACAATGTATGAAAGGGAAAGGTGTTTTTTTCTTTTTTTGACTTGTTTTCTTCCTATTAAAGCTTCTTTTAGTGATGGAAAGAATCCTTTTTTTACTTTTTGAGGTATATAATAAGCCTCTTTTGCTTTATTTTTTGAAAAAGTCTCTTGTTTTTTCTCCTGTAAAAAAGACAATAGATTAATTTAACTTATTGATTATCATGATTTTGTTTTTTGTTACCTTGTTTTTTAGTTTCATTTGCAACGCCTTTTAATCCCAGTATCTATCAGTGTTTGTCGTAATTCCTTCAAGGATTGTTCAAGAATACCCCAAGAATGCTCAAGTAGAGAAGCTATTTGCTGAACCATTGTTGAAGTATTGTTGAGGTATTCTTGAAGTATTTTTTGTTAGAGGTAGAAATGAGGTGCCAGAAGAATAAATAAGGACTTTAGAGAGGTGTACAATATTTAAAAAAATAATAGTGTGACGAATTAGGAGGAGGATTAATCATAATAAGATAGTTTACTGTTTTTTGCAATATGAATTGAGAGGATTTGCAATTTGCTTGATATATGTAGTAATTAATGGATTAGACTAAATCGTGGTAAAGGAATAATTATTACAGCAATGAGTTAAGGCCTGTATCTAAAAATGTAATAGTCTGTATTAGGTTTTTCTTTTTGAGAAAGAATTCTTAATGGCTTTTGTTTTTAATATAAATGCAAATTAATATTAAAAAATATGTTTTTATTTATTAATATTGTTTTTAGGTATGTAATTGTTAACTTAATTTTTATGAAAAAAATATTTCTTTTATTGTTTTTATTTTCTTTCTCTTTTTCTTTCTCTCAAGATATTGAAAAAGCTGATAAGGAGTTTTTAAAAAAATATAATAAATCATCTGAGTCAACTTATTTTAATATTTATTTATCCAGTAAAGATTGCTATCGATGCCTTGTGGGGATAAATAATTTGTTATCATTCGTAGTGGCTAATAAATCAGATTTAGAAATAAATATTGTGACAGATAATATTATACTTGCTAAGAAGGAAACCTCCTCATATCCATTAAAAATTAATTATAGTGTAGATAAATTGGCTTTTAATGACAGTCCCAAGTCCTTTTATTACTTAAAAAAAGATGGGGTGATAGTTGATAAATATGATGAGCTTGTTGTTGAATTTCAGAAAAAACCTCATGCATCTATCGCAGAATCCGAATTAAGGAAGTTTACGAACATAGGAATAAGAGATTCTTTATTTTCAGATGGAGAATTGTTTGCTCCTGGAATATTAAATGGGAAGTTTATTATTTATGATAAAACTCTTAGTAGAGGGGGCATAATAACAAGTGGATCTCATTCTCTGGTGCCTTATGATGTGCCTCTTACAAGTAAGAAAATGTACGAAATACCTAAATTTCAATTTGAAAATGAAGAATTGATGAGTTATGAAAGTTTTTTAGAACATAACAAAAATGATCGATTACCTGGTATTAAGATAAGTGTTATTTCTATTCATGAAAACGTTGTTTATACACAATTTGTAATTAGTCAATTGTTCAAAAATCTAAAAAAAGCAAATGATTATTCTATCTATTCTTATGGTTATATTGCTGTAAAAGAGATGAAGAAAGGAGAGGATGTTTCAACCATTTTTGATATAGATTCATATGATTCATATTTTTATATGGATGATTTGAAGTTTGAAGGAAAGCCTTATAGATTTGGTGTTTCTATTTATTATCCAATAATTGAAAGAAAGGACAAAAATAACTTTGTGGTACATATTTATTCTGGATCTACCTATGTTGGAGAAGCTGATGTAGAATTTAAAAATAATTTTAAAGAGGTAGGTATTAAAAATATTAACTTTAAAGATAAAGCTATTTATGCGTATCTAACTTTAAAGAGTGGTGAAGATGATTATTATGTATTTAAAGAAAGTATAGATGAGAGTAATGGGATTGGTAAAATAGTGCTCAGAAAAGTGAAGAAAAAGAATGGATAGATACTATTTACTTTTGATGAATGATAGAAATGCAATAAGAGGAAATAGTAAAAGTAAGTTTAGGTTTATTTGTTAACATACAATAGGTTGCAAGTTTTGTTTTATTAATACGGCGGTAATGTTCTAATAATATTACTGTGTTTTTTTTGTATAAACATAAAATGAAAATGAAACAACCACAATTAAATAGAAGAAACTTCTTGCGTTCTTCTTTATTAGCTTCAGGAAGCATTTTTTTAGCTCCAGTAATCGTTAGTTGTTCTAACGATGATGATAATTCTACTCAAGAAAATTTAGATGGGTTGGTCATTAGAAACTTTGATTATGGCGTTGCGAGTTTTGACCCAACAGCTTCAAGTATTATCATTTGGACACGTTATGCTAAAGCAGCTGTAGAAATAACTTGGCAAGTTGCAAAAGATATTGCGTTTAAAGAAGTGATCAGACAAGGAAAAGCTACAATAAATGCTGCTTCAGATAATACACTTGCAGTAGAGGTACAAGGATTATCTTCTAATAGTAAGTTTTATTATAGATTTTTCAACAATAGTTTGAAAGATACTTCTGTGATAGGAGAAACAATTACGTTACCTGCATTTACGGATAATGTATCAAATGTGAAATTAGCTGTAGCGTCTTGTTCAAATTATCCTGCGGGATTGTTTAATGTATATGCTGCTATGGCTAAATCTGATGCAGATGTTATTCTTCATTTGGGTGATTATATTTATGAGTACGCACCAGGGCAATATGGAACTAATGCCAGTACAGCAGCGTTTAATCGCGCACATAAACCAAACAGAGAGATTATTTCTTTAGAAGATTATAGAGAGCGTTATAGACAATATAGAAGTGATGTCAACCTTCAGTTGGCACATCAAAAAAAGCCTTTTATCTGTGTATGGGATGATCATGAAATAGCTAATGATACATACAAAGATGGTGCAGAAAATCATCAACCGGAAACAGAGGGTAGTTTTGAAGCAAGAAAAAGGGCTGCATTACAAGCATATAGTGAGTTTATTCCTCTAAAAACAGGAAAGGATACTCGTATCTATAGAAGTTTTGATTTTGGAAATATTTTATCTCTTCACATGTTGGATACCAGAGTAATTGCCAGAGATAAACAATTGAATTACAAGGATTATACAAACGCAAACGGATTTGATGCGAATGGCTTTATGCAAGCTTATATGAATCCTAATCGCCAACTTATGGGGCAGGAACAGTTGGGCTGGTTGGCAGGACAAATGAATAGTAGTAAAGCCTCTTGGCAAGTGTTGGGACAACAAGTGCTAATGGCTAAAATGTTGGTTCCAGCAGAGTTTTTAATGATTGTTAATACAATAATGGCTGAAATTGAAAAGACAGGTAGTGCATCTGCAGCATCATTAGGAGCTTTACAAAAAGTTATAGGAGAATTAGTTGTTATTAAAACAAGAATGATAAAGGGAGATCCTACATTAACAGAGGCAGAAAAAGCAAGAGTTACTACAGTATTGCCTTATAATTTGGATGCATGGGATGGATATGCTGTTGAAAGAGAAAAATTGTATAGTTTGTGTAAAGGAAAGAAAGTGATGACGTTGGCAGGAGATACACACAATGCGTGGTATAGTCAGATGAAAACACAAACAGGAGATATAGTAGGGTACGAATTGGCAACAAGCTCAATCAGTTCTCCTGGTATGGAAACTTATTTGGGATTGTCTAATGATATGACACAAGCAAGACAGTTGGAACAAGTAATGCCTTTATTGATTGATGAATTGGATTACGTCAACTTATCAGACAGAGGATATCTGTATGTAGATTATAGTTCGGCTGGCGCAAAGGCAGAATGGAGATTTGTAGATACAGTATTTAGTGCTACTTATGCTGTACAAACTAAAAAGACTATAGTGATATAGATTGCACAATTAGGTTTATTATGTAAGTCATTGCATGGATTTATACTCCATGCAATGACTTATTTATTCTTGCGTATTAGTATTTGGTTCCCAACTTGATACTATTTCAAAGAGACGTTTCATTATCTTCAATTTTTCCTCTTCAGTTTCTTTGTTTTCTGTCAAAGAATAGATCAGAGTGCTATCCTTGCTATCATAATCATTATTAAAGTCATTAGTTATAAAAGTTACCATTCTTCCAAAATTGTAGTAGTCAGTAAAACTTTTTTGTTTCTTATCAATGATTAGCTGCATTTGCGTAAGATGACTTTCTTTCAGTTCGTTATAGTATTTCTCTCTTATGAAAGAAAGAGGTTCTGTATAGTCTTCTTGTGTACCGTCGAATAGGCTGAAAGCTTTTTTGTATTGAGCATCTGTATAAGGAATATGTCCTTCTTTAATATAACCTTGGTGGGTGTAATATGTAATAAAAACGGGGTCTGGTTCAAGTCCAAAGTTGATGAACCAGTCCAAAGTTTTATTAAAGCGTTCTATGGGGTTGTTAAGCTTTTCTATTACAGTATATTCTTCTATTTGTTTTTTGTGAATGTTTAGTAACTCTTCATCTAATAGTGTGTATTCTTTGATTAGACGGTACCCTTCTTTATCCTTGTGAAGGAATAAAAGACTATAAGAATCATTTAAATTATAAGGAGGTTTTAATCCGAAATCGTCGCAACCATCGCCAAAGTAGTCCATGTTGAAAACAACTATTTTTGCAGATAGAGATTGAGGTACCTTTCCTATTTTGTTTTTAAGTACTTGATTAATTGTATTCACCTTTATGGTGTGTTTTGTGGTGCAATCGTTGATTAGTTCTTGTTTTTTTTCATAGTCTTTTGTTTCTATAACAAGGTTGCTTTTCTGTATGATTAATCTTGAATTACCGTTTTGACCAAAACTTACAGTAGTAAATAGAATCAAGTAAAAAGAATAAATAAATGTGTTTTTCATAGCTTGATTATTGAATAATATAAAGTTATCTAATTTTTATTATTTAAAAATTAGATTGCATAAAGACGTTAAAACTAAGGTCGGTAGGTGTGAGGGATGTTATAGGCATTGTTTAAATATAGAATTTTTTGTTTGAACTGTTAAAGCTGTATTTTTGTAATACAATTTATATGTTATGACAATTCATCCCAATTTAACAGTTCAAATACAAGTACTTCCTGACCAACCAGGTGTTTATCAATATTTTGATAAAGATGATAAGATATTGTATGTAGGGAAAGCAAAGAATTTAAAGAAGAGGGTTAGTTCTTATTTTAATAAGGTGCATGATAATGCAAAGACTAATGTTTTGGTCAAAAAGATTGTAACGATTAAGCATATTGTGGTGCCTACAGAAACAGATGCTTTGTTGTTGGAAAACAACCTGATAAAGCAGTTGCAACCTCGTTATAATGTATTGTTGAAAGACGATAAAAGTTATCCTTGGATATGTATTAAAAGAGAGCCATTTCCAAGAGTTTTCTCTACGCGACGTATGGTTAAGGATGGATCGGAGTACTTTGGACCATATACTAATATAAAAACGGTGCAAACCTTGTTGGAGTTGATAAAAGAGCTATATCCTTTGCGCACTTGTACGTTGGACTTGTCTATGGGCAATATTCGAAGTGAAAAGTATAAGGTGTGTTTGGAATACCACATTGGCAATTGTGCAGGACCTTGTGAGGGAAGAGAAAGCGATGAACAATACGAGAAAAAGATATTGGCTATTCGAGATATATTGAAAGGAAACTTTAGAGAAAGTCTAAAGGAGTTTAAGCAATATATGATGGAATTGGCTTCTGATATGAAGTTTGAAGAAGCACAGAAGATAAAAGAAAAGGTTGATTTGTTGGAAAACTATCAGGCAAAATCAACAGTAGTAAACCCTAAAATTACAAATGTAGATGTGTTTACTATTTTGTCTGATGAGAGTGCTGCGTATGTCAACTTTTTACAGATGTCGCACGGTGCTATTATTCGATCACATACTTTAGAATTGAAAAAGAAGTTGGATGAAGGGGACAAAGAACTATTGGAATTGGCAATTGTGGAATTGCGTGAACGATTTAGTTTAACAGCCAAAGAGATTATTGTGCCTTTTGAAGTAGAATTGGGAGATGATTTACGCCTTACCATACCTAAGATGGGGGACAAAAAGCAATTGTTGGATTTGTCTGAGCGCAATGCTAAGTTTTTTAGAATGGACTTGATGAAGCAAATGAAGATTGTAGATCCAGATAGACATGTTAATCGAATCATGCAACAAATGAAAAAGGATTTGCGTTTGCACAATGAGCCACGTCATATAGAATGTTTTGATAACTCCAATATTCACGGTACAAATCCTGTGTCAGCCTGTGTTGTATTTAAAGATGGAAAACCAAGTAAGAAAGATTACCGCCACTTTAATGTAAAAACAGTAGTGGGGCCTAATGATTATGATACAATGGAGGAAATTGTTTATAGAAGGTATAAAAGAGTGTTAGAAGAAGGACAAAAATTGCCAGACTTAATTGTGATAGATGGTGGAAAAGGACAGTTGGGAGTAGCATTAAAGAGTTTGGAAGCATTAGGAATTCGAGGGAAAGTACCTATTATAAGCTTAGCAGAGCGATTGGAAGAAATCTTTTATCCAGGGGATAGTTTTCCGTTGTATTTAGATAAACGATCAGAGACGATGAAGGTGATTATTCACTTAAGAGATGAAGCACACCGCTTTGGATTGAATTTCCATAGAGACCAAAGAAGTAAGAATGCAATAACAAGTGAGTTGGATGACATTTTAGGAATTGGAGATAAGACCAAAACAACATTGTTTAATCATTTTAAATCAGTGAAGCGGATAAAAGAAGCTTCATTAGAAGATTTAATTCAAGTGATAGGTAAGTCAAAAGGGACTATTGTATTTGAAAAATTTAAAGTAAATTAGAGGAAAATTAGGAATTAATGAGTCGATTTTTGTATATCACGATTGCTGTATTATCTTGTGTGTTAACAAGTTTTGGACAGGAAAAGCAAGAAAAGCCAAGACCGAAAGTAGGTTTGGTAATGAGTGGAGGTGGGGCTAAGGGATTGGCACACATTGGTGTTTTGAAAGTTTTGGAGCAAGAAGGTGTGAAGGTCGACTATGTGGTGGGTACCAGTATGGGAGCCATTGTAGGTGGGCTTTATGCCTCTGGATATACAGCTACTGAATTAGACTCTATTTTTAATAGTATTGATGCTTCTGCATTAATAAAAGATTATATTCCTCGTATTTCTAAATCGTTTTATGAAAAGACTAATGATGAAATATATGCTTTGTCATTACCGTTTGATAATTTTAAGTTAGGACTGCCTAAAGCTTTATCTCGAGGGATGTTTAACTACAACTTGATGAATAAGTTGTTGGCTCATGTTCGACATGTAAGAGATTTTAAAGATTTGAATATTCCATTTTTGTGTATTTCCACAAACGTAGAAACGGGAGAGGCAGTAATATTAGATAAAGGATATTTGCCACAGGCAATATTAGCCAGTGGAGCTTTTCCATCGTTGTTTGCCCCTGTAAATATAGATGGGAAATATTTGGTAGATGGAGGTATCGTTAATAATTATCCTATTGAAGAACTTCGAAAAATGGGAGCAGATATTATCATTGGGGTAGATGTACAAGATGGTTTGAAAACAATTGATGAAATTCAAGGAGCAAATGATTTGTTGCTACAGATTTCGAACTATTCTACTATTCGTCAAATGCGCGATAAGATTCCTGCAACAGATATCTATGTTAAGCCAGATATTGTAGGGTATACAGTAGTGTCTTTTGATGAAGGAAAGGCAATTATTGAGAGAGGAGCTACAGCAGCTGCAAGCAGATTGGAACAATTAAAATTGATAGGAGGGAATAAGAATATACTGAAAGAACAGTATGTTCCTAAGTTTAAGGATTCAATATTTGTTAATGATATTACAGTTAGTGGATTGACGACTTTTACAAACCGTTATATTCATGGTAAATTAGGGTTTAAGCCTAATACAAAGATTAGCTTGGATCAATTGAGTGAAGGGATTAATCAGTTGAATGCAACAGAGAACTTCAGTGCAATCTCGTATCGCTTTGATAAGGATGGTACAAGAGATAACTTTATTTTGGATTTGGTAGAGAATCCAGTTAAGCGCTATTTGAAATTAGGTTTGCATTATGATGGTTTAATGAAATCAGCAGCATTGGTTAATATTACACAACGCAATTTCCTATTAAAGAGTGATGTCGCATCTTTGGATATGGGATTAGGAGATAATTTGCGTTATAATTTTAATTATTTTGTTGATAACGGGTTTTATTGGAGTGTAGGAATTAGTTCTAAGTATTCTCAATTTGGTAGTTCATTGCCTTTTCGTATTTTGGAAGAGAATTTTAGGGATCTACTACCAGAGTTTAGAAATGCACCATCTAAGTTTAATGTGGACTATAGTGATTTGATTAACCGTTTTCAATTGCAAACGTTCTACAAGCAAAAGTATTTACTTGGAATAGGGATGGAGCACCGTTATTTGAATATTAAGAGTACAACAATATCTCAAGATGGAAAAGATGTGTACTTTGAAAAGAATAATTATTTAGGAGCTTTTGCTAATTTGACAATTGATACTTATGATAATAAATATTTTCCAAGAAAAGGTTTTCTATTTAAGGGAGAGTTTAAAAACTACTTCTATTCAAGTGATTTCTTAGGTAATTTTACAAATTACTCTACTGTGTTGGGGCAAATAGGGTATGCTGCACGAATTACAAATAAACTATCAATTGATTTGAAATCACAGGTTGGTTCTGTCATTGGGGGTGAGTCTGCTTTTGGGATGAACTACTTTATAGGAGGATATGGATTTGCTGAATTGGAAAATGTAATGCCTTTCTTTGGATATGATTTCCTTAGTTTAGGAGGAGATTCTTTTATTACAGGGAAGATACAGTTTGATTATGAGATTTTTAAAAGACATCATATTAACATAGCAGCGAACTATGGTAATATTGGTAAGAATATTTTTGAGAACTCAGACTGGTTTGGGAATGTTAAATATTCTGGGTATGCATTGGGTTATGGTATGCAGACTATGATTGGACCTATAGAAGTGAAATTTACATATTCACCAGAAACTGGGGAGAGATTTACTTGGTTTGGGGTAGGTTTTTGGTTTTAGTTTCGTTAATTGTTACAGTGTTGTTTTTGTTTTATTGCAGTATGTCAAAATAAATTTGGGTATAAAGTTGTATAATTCAATTTTATTTCGATATTTGTGACATTATGAAAACAAACTGGGAAGGTTTATTGGCTTATCTAAAGTTCCTTATCAAGAGAAATCCTGAATGAGTAACTAACTACTTATATTAAATCCTGAATTTAGGATTGGCCAAATAGTACCAGTTGATTTTACAAATGGATATTTTATTTCAAAGGGAGGAGTTACTTGAGTGTTTCGCTTTCTCTTCTTGATTTAAGAGTGTTTGTATGATTAACTTTCGTTGTAGTCTATCTCAATTTAGGGTTAGAATCTTATTTTACCAACCAAAAAACTGTGAATAATTATGCCTTTATATCATCAATTAGGGAAAATTCCCCCTAAGCGTCATACTATTTTCAGAAAAGAAAATGGAGACTTATATTATGAGCAATTGTTCGGAACAATTGGGTTTGACGGTATGTCAACAAACTCATATCATGAATATCGTCCAACTCAGGTGAAAGACATCCTTAGACAATACAGTGTAGCACCTAAAATAGCGAAAGCAAATAATATGCATTCGTATCGTTTGCGTGGATTTCAGGTACCTGCTGAAAATGACTATTTAGATAGCCGTAAAGCGGTATTGACAAATAGTGATTGTACTATTGTATTGGCTGCGCCAAAGCAATCAATGAAGGATTATTTCTATAAAAATACTGATGCAGACGAATTAATTTTTATCCACCGAGGTACTGGTACATTGCGTACAATGTTGGGTAATCTTACATTTAAGTATGGAGATTATTTATTAGTACCAAGAGGTATTATTTATCAAATTGATTTTGATACAGAAGATAATAGATTATTTATTGTAGAATCTCGCAGACCAATTTATACACCTAAACGCTATAGAAACTGGTTTGGACAATTGATGGAGCATTCTCCATTTTGTGAAAGAGATATTCGTCGTCCAGAAGTTTTGGAAACACATGATGAGAAAGGCGATTTCTTAATTAAAGTGAGAAAACAAGATGAGATATTTGATATGGTGTATGCAACACATCCATTTGATGTAGTTGGATACGATGGATACAATTATCCTTATGCTTTTTCAATTCACGATTTTGAACCTATAACAGGACGTATTCATCAACCACCTCCAGTACATCAAACATTTGAAACAGATGCTTTTGTGGTGTGTTCTTTTGTGCCAAGATTGTATGATTATCACCCAGATTCTATTCCAGCGCCTTATAATCACAGTAATATTGATAGCGATGAGGTATTGTACTATGTAGATGGAGATTTTATGAGTAGAAATGATATTGCTCCAGGGCATATATCGTTGCATCCTGCTGGAATACCTCATGGACCTCACCCTGGTGCAGCAGAGCGTTCGATTGGAAAAACAGAAACACAAGAATTAGCTGTAATGGTGGATACTTTTAAACCACTTATGGTAACAGAAGAAGCAATGAAAATTGCAGATGACACATATTATCAATCGTGGTTAGAGCCACAAAAATAAACAACAAGTAAAACAACAAAAACTATAAAATTATGAGTAAAGAAGTAAAGTCAGTTGAATTCGGATTAGAAAAGATTTTTGAAGGAGCACAAGATTTCCTGCCTCTATTAGGAACTGATTATGTAGAATTTATTGTAGGTAATGCAAAACAAGCAGCACATTTTTATAAAACAGCTTTTGGGTTTCAATCTTTGGCTTATGCAGGATTAGAAACAGGAGTGAAAGATCGTGCTTCTTATGTTTTGGTTCAAGATAAAATTAGAATTGTATTGACTACGCCATTAACTGCTGAGTCAGAATTGAATAACCATATTGTTCAACATGGGGATGGAATCAAAGTTGTAGCTTTATGGGTAGAAGATGCTCGTCAAGCGTACAATGAAACAGTTAGTCGTGGTGCAAAATCTTATATGGAACCAGTAGTTGAAAAAGACGAATTTGGTGAAGTGGTAAGAGCTGGAATCTATACTTATGGAGAAACAGTACATATGTTTGTGGAAAGAAAGAACTATACAGGAACTTTCTTACCTGGATTTGTGAAATGGGAGAGTGATTATAACCCAGCACCTGTGGGATTAAAATATGTTGACCATATGGTAGGAAATGTTGGATGGAATGAAATGAATACATGGGTTAAATGGTATGAAGATGTGATGGGATTTGTAAACTTCTTATCATTTGATGATAAACAAATTAATACAGAGTATTCTGCATTGATGAGTAAAGTAATGTCTAATGGTAATGGAAGAATTAAATTCCCTATTAATGAACCTGCAGAAGGAAAGAAAAAATCTCAAGTAGAGGAGTATTTAGACTTTTATAATGGACCAGGAGTACAACACGTTGCTGTTGCTACTGATGATATCTTAAAAACTGTTGCTGAAATGAAGAAAAGAGGAGTTGAGTTTTTATCAGCGCCTCCACAAGCATATTATGATATGATTCCTACTCGTTTAGGAGTACATAGAGATATGATGAAAGAAGATATTGCAGAATTGCAAAAGTTAGGAATTATGGTTGATGCTGACGAAGAAGGATACTTATTACAGATTTTTACTAAGCCAGTAGAGGATCGTCCGACTCTTTTCTTTGAAATTATTCAACGTATGGGAGCAAGAGGATTTGGAGCAGGTAACTTTAAAGCTCTTTTTGAATCAATTGAAAGAGAACAAGAGAAGAGAGGAACGCTTTAATTTTCAGTTAATTAAATCATAAAATAGCCAGCAAGAAACCCATTAAAGTTAAACAGGAGTTAAAAAATAGAATGACTGTTTTTTGTATGGAAAAAGCTATACATTTGCACTCGCAAAAATAAGGTCGTCATAAGCTTTATTTGAGTGTAATAAATTTTTCATAATTTATAGTTTTTTGGTTGGTTAATAGCATAAAAACTCAGTCATTTCTTTGACTGGGTTTTTTTGTTTGCTATTTTTGGAGGAAAATGCAGCCAATATGAAAAAAAACTTATTTCTTATCTGTGTACTACTACTTAGTACAGTAAGTTCTCTTGCGCAAAGCAAGAAAGCAAACGCTTTTCAATCTGGAGAATATTTAGAGTTTAAAATTAGTTATGGCTTTGTCAATGCTGGTATTGCAACTTTGACTTTAGGAGAAACTACATTTAAAGGGAAATCTGTTTATCACGCCAAGGGCGTTGGTTATACTACGGGTATGACGAAAGTTTTCTTTAAGGTTTATGATGATTATCAAAGTTATTTTGAGAAGGATGACGTAGTGCCTCATCGTTTTATTCGTAAAATTGATGAAGGAGGATACACAAAAGATCAGGACGGAACGTTTAATTATGATCGAAAAACGGTGACTGTAAAAGACAATGAGAAAAAAGAAGAAAAAACTTATCCTATTGTCAAAGATGTTCAAGATATTGTGTCGGCATTCTATTACCTTAGAAAAACGGATCAGATAGAGAATATTAAAGTAGGAGAATCTGTTGAGATTGATATGTTTTTTGATGGTGAAGTTTTTAAGTTTAAATTAAAATATTTAGGAACGGAAGTACTTAAAACAGGGATAGGAAAGGTTAAAACCATGAAGTTTAGACCATATGTAATGGCGGGTAGGGTGTTTAAAGAGAAAGAAAGTTTGACGGTTTGGGTAACAGCAGATTCTAATAAAGTTCCTGTTCGTGTAAAAGCAAGTTTAGCTGTCGGTTCTCTTAAGGCAGATTTAGAAAAATACAGAGGATTAGTAACCAACTTACAATTTGAAAAATAAATGGATGATATTTTATTACAACGAGTAAAAGCTTTAGAAGAGAAGTTTAAAGGCATTGATCAGAATACAGCTACTCATTTAGAAGGTTTGTTATATGCAAAGCCAATTACATATTGGGATTATATACAAACAGATGCATTGTTAGGATTGCAAATACAACGAACAACTCTTCCAGATGAAATGGTTTTTATCATGTATCATCAGATAAATGAATTGTTGTTTAAAATGATTCTTTGGGAAATGGATCAAGTTGCAGCAGAAGAGAAGATTACTACAGAAGTTTTTACAGATAAGTTAATGCGTATCAGTCGTTATTTTGATATGTTGACTAATTCCTTTTCTATCATGAGAGAAGGGATGGATGTAGAACAATATTTGAAGTTTAGAAATACATTAACACCTGCCAGTGGGTTTCAGAGTGAACAATATCGCTTGATAGAATTTGCATCTACCAATTGGATAAATTTAATTGATAAACGATATTTAAATCAAGTAACTCCAGAAACTACGGAGGAAGAAGCTTTGCAATTGATGTATTGGCAAGCTGCAGGTAAAGATTACAAAACAGGCAAAAAGAGTTATCTGTTAGCAGAGTTTGAAAAGAGACATAGTAAAACTTTTGTTAAAGCGATGAAAGACTATGAAAATACGAATTTATGGATGAAATTTGTAGAACTCCCTTCAGAAGCCAAAACGGATGAAAAGCTTATTGCTGCTATGAGACATTACGATTATACAGTAAACGTAACATGGGTAATTGGGCACTATAAAGCAGCTTTGAGATATTTGGAAAAACCAGGAGAAACGAAAGAAGCAACTGGTGGAAGTGATTGGAAAAAATACATGCTTCCAGAATATCAAAAACGTATTTTCTTTCCTGAATTGTGGACTAAAGAAGAATTGGAGAATTGGGGTAAAGGTTTAGTGTAATTTGATTAAGTAAATGTTTTGAAGAAAGTTTTATATACTTTCTTGATAGCAACAGCTTTGTTTTCTTGTAAGAAAACAGAAGAAGTTGAGATTGAGAAACCAACAGAAGAAACACATATTGAAAGTAAAGTTGCAGAACTGTATGGTTTTGACTTAAAAGATTATATCCTTGAAGAGGATACTATACGTAGTGGAGACAATTTAGGGAAAATATTTGGTGAGAACCATTTGAATGCTACTGAAGTTCAGAATATTGTGACTCAAGTAAAAGATACTTTTAATGTTAGAAGTATTCGTGCAGGGCAACCTTATGCGTTAGTGAAGTTTAAGAAAGATCCAAAGAAGTTGGCTGCTTTTGTATACCATCCAGATGTAACAGGGTATAAAGTAATTGATTTGAGAGATTCAATACATGCTTATACGAAGTCTTATCCAGTGACAATTAAAAGACGTACTGTTGCTTCTGCTATAGAGGGATCATTATCGTCAAGTTTGGCGAAAGAAGGAGTAGATCAAGCTTTAGCAACAAGAATGTCACAAATATTTGCATGGTCTATTGACTTTTTTAAGTTGCGACCAGAAGATCGTTTTGCAATTACAATTGAAGAAAAGTATATTAACGATACTATTCCTGTGGGAGTTGCAAATGTAGAAGCAGCTTATTTTAATTATAGAGGAAAAGATTTGTATGCTTTTCCCTATAAACAGCCAGGAGCTCGTAATACAGTGTATTATGATGAAAAAGGAAGACCAATGAAGGCGATGTTTCTAAAGGCACCATTAAAGTTTTTTAGAATAACATCTAAGTATACAAAGAGTCGTTTTCATCCAGTTCAGAAAACATGGAAAGCACATAATGGAACTGATTATGCTGCTCCATCAGGTACACCAATTATGACAACTGCTGCAGGAGTTGTGGAACGTGCAGGATATACTGCAGGGAATGGTAATTTTGTGAAAGTAAAGCACAATGGAACTTATTCTACACAGTATTTACATATGTCTAGAATATTGGTAAGAACTGGTCAACGTGTAGATCAAGGACAAACTATAGGTTTAGTAGGAAGTACTGGATTGGCAACAGGACCTCACGTGTGTTATCGCTTTTGGAAAAATGGAGTACAAGTAGATCCAAAAAGTCAAGTTACTCCAAATTCTGAACCAATGGATAAACGTGATTTACCAGCCTTTATGGCATATATCAAACCGCTAAAAGAAGAAATCGATTTAATGAATAATAAGTTTACTGAATAGTAAGTGTAATTATGTTGAAAAATATTGATCCGTCTAAGACTGTTGCTTGGGCAAAATTGGAAAAGCATTTCGAAGAAATGAAAGGTGTTTATATGCAAGACTTATTTGCAAGTGATGCTGACCGTACTGAGAAATTACACATTAAATGGGAATCATTCTTAATTGATTATTCTAAGCATAAAATAACAGATAAAACGTTAGAACTTCTTTTGGAGTTAGCTGAAGAATCTAATTTAGAGGAAGCCATTAACCTGATGTTTTCTGGTACTACAATTAATCATACAGAGAAACGAGCAGTTTTGCATACTGCTTTGCGTTGTTTTTCGAAAAATGAGGAGACAGCAAGTGGAGTTCCAGGATTGATGGATGATATTGAAAAAACACGTAAAAAAACTTTTGATTTTATTGATGATGTTCATCAAGGAAAATATTTGTCGAGCACAGGTAAGAAGTTTACAGACGTAATCAATTTAGGTATAGGAGGTTCAGATTTAGGTCCTCGTATGGTTGTGGAAGCTCTTGGGAATTATCAACAAGGGATGAATGTTCATTACCTATCTAATATTGATGAAGATTATGTGAATTTAGTTTTAGGTAAATTAAATCCTGAAACAACATTAGTATTAATTGTTTCTAAGACATTTACAACACAAGAGACTATCTTGAATGCTAATAAAGTAAAGGGATGGTTGCAAAATAATTTGGGAGATAATACCTATTCAAAACATTTGATAGGTATTACAGCCCACGTAGAAGAAGCTGTAATTTTTGGAGTAGAGGAGAACAATATCTTTCCTATGTGGGATTGTATTGGTGGAAGATTTTCTCTTTGGAGTGCAGTAGGTCTTTCTATAGGATTAGCTATTGGTTCAACTAATTTTAGATTGTTGTTGGAAGGAGCTAATCAAATGGATGAACATTTTAAAAGTACATCGTTTAAACATAATATTCCAGTAATACTTGCTTTATTGAGCATTTGGTATAACAATTTCTTTGGTTATGAAAGTGAGGTAGTAATTCCATATAGTCAATTTTTAGAACGTTTTCCTGCTCATTTGCAACAAATGATTATGGAAAGTAATGGTAAGAATACAGATAGAGATGGTAACACAGTAACTTATCAGACAGGTAACTTAATTTGGGGAGAAGTAGGTGTGAATGCACAACATGCATTTTTTCAATTATTTCATCAAGGGACTAAGATTGCACCAATTGATTTTATTGGATTTGCAAAAGCTCATGCAAAAGAAAGTATACAGCAACATGATGCACTAATGTCTAATTTTTTCGGGCAGTCTGAAGCTTTACTAATGGGAAAAAATCAAACTGTCGAAAATACAAATGACTTAATTTCATTTAGACGATTTGAAGGAAATAAACCATCTACCACAATGTTAGTTGATAGTTTGACTCCTGAGACATTGGGAGCGCTTGTGGCACTTTATGAACATAAGACTTTTGTACAAGGTGTAATTTGGAATATCTATAGTTTTGACCAATTTGGAGTAGAGTATGGAAAGGTTTTGGCGAAAAATATACAGGCCGAAATTAGTTCGAATAATGTAATGAAACACGATGGTTCAACAACTTTTTTATTGAATTATTATCTAAACAAGCGTAATTCTTAATTAATCGTATTTTGGTGTAAAAGTTAAATTTAATATTCGCATAACATTCAATATGTTTGTTTTTGTACATTTGTTGCGAAAAATATTTATCACTTACACTTACAAAATGAAAAACTTGAAGAACTGGATGTTCGCATTGGTAATGATTTTTGCCGCAACATCTGCATTTTCACAAAACAAAGTTGTTGGTACTGTGGTTGATGGAGAATTCCAAATGGGATTACCTGGTGCAACTGTAGTATTGAAAGGAACTCAAAATGGTGTTTCAACAGGACGCAATGGAGAGTTCGAATTAAAGGTGAGTGGCGACAAAGGAACTGTAGAAGTTTCTTTTGTAGGCTACCAAACTAAAACAATCGCTTTTACAATTGGAGCAAATAAAATTGCTGATTTAGGAAAGATTGTTTTAAGTGCTGACGAAGGAATGTTAGATGACATCGTAATTATGGGTGTTGCTGACGTTGCTAAAGATCGTAAAACTCCAGTAGCAGTATCTACAATTAAAGCTGCTCAAATTCAAGAAAAACTTGGTTCTCAAGAATTTCCTGAATTATTAAACACTACTCCATCAGTATATGCTACTAAATCAGGGGGTGGATTTGGAGATTCTCGTATTAATATTCGTGGATTTGATCAAAAGAACATTGCAGTAATGGTTAATGGTATGCCAATTAACGATATGGAAACTTCTGCTGTATATTGGTCAAATTGGGCTGGTTTATCAGATGTAACATCTGCTATGCAAGTTCAACGTGGATTAGGATCTTCTAAATTAGCAATATCTTCTATCGGAGGTACTATCAATATTTTGACTCGTACAGCTGATGCAAGACAAGGAGGGTCTATTTCTGCAGGTGTTGGGAATGATAGCTTTTTTAAGGGGTCAGCATCTTACAATACAGGAATATTAGAAAATGGTTTTTCAGCATCTGTGTTGATGAGTTATAATAGAGGAAATGGTTATGTTCAAGGTACAAATTTTGAGGCAAGTAATTATTTCGTAGGATTAGGATACCGTTCAAAAGATGCTAAACATAATCTACAATTTACATTTACAGGAGCTCCTCAAACACATGGACAACGTTCTACTTATACTTCAATAGCAGAATCAATTGCACAAGGAAATGATGGTGATCCAAATATTCGTTATAATAAAGATTGGGGATATTTAAATGGAAGAATGTATAATGGTAAAGAAAACTATTATCACAAACCAGTAATGTCTTTAAACTATGATTGGCAAATTAATGAAACTACTAAGTTAGGTGCTGTTGTTTATGGTTCTTGGGGCCGTGGAGGAGGAGCAAGTATGAATGGTAGAGTTGTTGTTGGAAAAGATAAAGACGGAAAAGATATTACAAAATATGCTGATGGTGTATTAGGAACTGATGGTCAATTGCGTGTTGATGATTTTGTAACGTATAATCAAGGAATAGCGAACCCATTTGGAGGACCTATTAGAAATGGGTCTATTAATGACAATAATAGTGGTATTACAAAATTAAACTCTGTTAACTCTCATAACTGGTATGGAACAGTAATTAACTTAAATAAAAAGTTAAGTGAAAACTTTACTTGGGATATTGGAGTTGATGCTCGTACTTATAAAGGATATCACTTTAATAATGTTTCTGATTTATTAGGTGCTTCAGGTTATAAAGAAACAGGTAATCTTAATTATGATAAGAATGGTTACATTGTAACAAATACTTATGGATCTAAAGTTAGTTATAACCCTTGGGCTGATAAGAATAATGTAGGAGATGTAAAATATAACAATGATGGTAATGTACGTTGGTATGGTGCATTTACACAGTTTGAGTACTCTAAAAATAACTTTACTGCATTTATTCAAGGAGCTATTTCTAACCAAGATTTTCAACGTGTAGATAACTTTGTTCAAGATGGTAGAACTTTAGATAATTTTGGAAAACCTTTGGCAGAATGGAAACAGCAGGCTACAACTTCTTGGAAAAGTTTATTAGGAGGAAATGTTAAAGGGGGGGTAAATTATAATATTAATGAACATCATAATGTATTTGGTAATGCTGGTTATTATTCTAAACAGCCTTTCTTTAACGGTGTTTATATTAATAATACTAATCAGTTGAACCCAGATTTAATGAATGAAAAAATCTTTGGTGTTGAATTAGGTTATGGATTCCGTTCTACATTCTTTAATGCAAATGTTAACTTATACAGAACATCTTGGGAAGATAGAATTGAACGTAAAAGCGTTGCAAATCCACTTAAAGGGACTCCTGGACAAAGAGATAATGTAAATGTTCAGTTGAATGGTTTAGCTCAATTGCATAAAGGAATAGAGTTTGATTTTAATTCACGCCCTATTGATAAATTGACAATTAATGGGTCATTCTCTTATGGAGATTGGAATTATACAAAAGATGTTAAGAATGCAGTTCTATTAGATCAAGATACAAATGAGGTTATTATAGATCCTTCTACTAATAATCCGCTTGTGAAAGATTTATATTTGAAAGATTCTAAAGTAGGTGATGCTCCTCAATTAACTGCAAGTTTAGGTTTGGATTATGAAGTAGTTACAGGTTTAAAATTTGATGGGACTTACAGATTTGTAGATAGATTATATTCTAAAATTGATGTGATTTCTGCTTCAAGTACTAATTATGCAGGACCTATTGAATTACCAAGTTTTAATTTGTTTGATTTAGGAATGACTTATACAATGAAAGTTGGTAAAGAAAAGAAAAGTTCTGTTGTTGTTAGAGCAAATGTTAACAACGTATTTGATACAATTTACATTGCTGAATCTAATAGCTCTTATCGCGCTGGTGATTCAAAAGCTACAGGAAAGACTTGGAAAGGTGTTGATACTGGTAACCAAGTTTGGTTTGGTGCTGGAAGAACATGGAATGTTACTTTAAGATATAACTTCTAAAAGTAAGTAAATATAATAGAAAGGCTGTCTCAAAAGGACAGCCTTTTCTTTTGGTTGTTGATAGTATTTTTGTGTATTATTGGTGATAGATTCAATAAGAAATTAGATAAATATGAATTATTATAAATTAGGAAATACTGAACTCAAAGTATCTTCTATTGCATTTGGAGGTAATGTGTTTGGATGGACAGTACAAGAAAAGGAATCGTTTGCATTGTTAGATGAGATGTTTGATAAAGGATTGACCTTTATAGATACAGCTAATAATTATTCACATTGGGTAAGTGGTAATGCTGGAGGAGAATCAGAGAGTATTATAGGAAAGTGGTTCAAAAAAACAAAGAAGCGACATGAAATTATATTATCTACAAAAGTAGGAGGGAGTATGAAGGATGTAGAAAGAGGATTGTCCAGAGAACAGATAATTAGTGGTGTAGATGCTTCATTACGTCGACTACAAACAGATTATATTGATTTGTATTTTTCTCATCATGATGATTTGAACACTTCATTAGAGGAGACAATACAAGTGTATCAAGAATTGATTAAAGCCGGGAAAGTACGTTATTTAGGAGCGTCTAATTTGAGCGCTATGTGTATAAAGGAAAGTAATAGTATTGCAATAGGTAATGGATGGCAAAAGTATGACGTGATACAACCATTGTATAATCTTTTTGATCGTGTTCAATTTGAAGAGGAGTATATTCCTTTAGTTGAAGAAGAGAACGTAGCTGTAATGAGCTATTTTGCTTTGGCAAGCGGATTTCTTACTGGGAAGTATGCTTCTATTGAGGATACTTATGGTATTCCTCGTCAAGAAATGTTGAAACATTATTTCACTGAGCGCGGATTAAGGATTTTGAAAAGTTTGAAAGAAGTAGCTTGTAAGTATAATGCACCTTGTAGTGAAGTAGCGATTGCATGGCAATTGTTTCAAAAAAATAGAATTGTACCTACCGTAAGTGCGACGTCTTTGGAACAGTTAACAGACTTACTTCATTCAGTGAAATTAGAATTAACAGAAGAAGATATTATATTATTAAACCAAGTAAGTGCAGTATAGATTTAATCAGTTATGAAGAACTTTGTAAGGTTCTTTTCATTTGTTTTTCTTTGGCTTCTCTGTAATAGACAATTAGCCTTATGATATAAACCAGATAGAAAATTGCGACAACAATTGAGATCAGGTGTATTGGTATATTTTCGTTAGTTGGATTATTGTTGTATATAATAATATTAGTATAGAGGCCTTGAATGAATAACCAGGAAAAAGTAAATAACCTAATAACGTATTGAAAACCTACAACTGTATAAACTTTTAACACTCCTTGAAATACCATGGTTATTCGACCAAATAAGATAAATATAAATTGTAAAGCTCCGAGTTGAATTAGTACATCAACTTGTTTATTAGTGTCATAAATATACGTTTCACCTGTTTGTTTATTAATATATAAATTGACAGTTTCACCTTGATTATAAAAATTGTAACTATCATATTCAGTTGTATATTGTATTGTTTTTTGATCTGGAGTTTGTAACTGAATAATACTATGGTCAGGTCTGTAATAAGTTTCAGACTTTGTATCTGTTCCTCTATAAGTTACTTGGGCTGGAATTTTTTCATAAGTAGCAAAAGCAATAATGGAGTGTGGAATAGTAGAGTCAGCAGATAAAAATTCTTTATATCCAGCATACAATAGCTCTTTAGAATCTTTTAAAGAGAAGTAAAGTATTAGACCTACTATAAAAGCAAATATATATCGAATGTATTTGTACACAGTAAAATAGTTTTAGTAGCCTTTTTATATTATTGTAATAAATTACAGTAACTTACATATTAATATGTAAGTTACTAATGATTTTTTTAAAAAGCTATTATATTAAATTGTTTGCTGTTTTTTTCTAATGTTCCTAAGTGATATTTGTTTTTATGTTGAAATAGCATAGTATAAGTAATCTTAGTTGTAGATGCCTCTACAAATTCTCTAATCTTTTTTTGCTTGTCTTCTGGTAATACTTCTTGTGTATCATGATTAAAATCTTTATCAAGTATACTATAGGCTAAAATTACTTTGTTATTATTGTATTCATTTAGATTATCAGTTAAATTGGAGTCAAAGGCAGAACCAATAGCTGCACCTACAAGCCCTCCAATAAGTCCTCCTGCCATACCACCATACATTATTGCATTTGTACTTGCATCTTGTAAAGGGGTAACTCCTCCATAGCAAACGATATATTTGCTATTATAAGGAAAAATTGTAGCTCCTGAATATTTTGATGCTGATATACGATTGATTACTTGATTGGTTTTAAGTAATTCTTTAGCTTTAGCTTCATTGTCCGAATTGCTTTGTAAAACCTTACCATTGACAAAAGTTAAGTCTTTATCTCGATTTAATGCATAGTTTTTTAGTAATTTACCATCTAAATCTTTTATGTCTATGTTTAGCGATTCTCTTGAAAAGCGTGTTTGTAACATTTTATCTTCAAATAAGAACGAATTTGTTGTTAGGAAATCGTAGTCATAATTATCTATGTTTTTTCCTTGTGAAACACTTGTACTATAGCCTTGTTTAGTTAAAAAATCTAAACCAATTATTATTGTTTGATGGGAAGAATTATCTAAAGTAATGTAAATCATATTATCTCTTAGATAGAGTTTTCTTTTACTTGATACAGCAGATATTGTTGTAGGTGTTTTTTCATCTATTTTTTTTACATAAAATGCAGGGCTTTCTCGAAATGAATCATATAATGTTACTACTTCATTGTATTGGTTGTAAAATTTGTTTTGATCCAGATTTATTTGCGCATTATCAATTTGTTGAGCAAAAGAATTGAACTTTATTAAGTGAAGTGAATTAGTGTTCTTTATAGTTGTAAGTAAGAAAAACTGGTTGTTATAAGTATACTTAGCAATAATTTTTTCTTTGTCCAATGCAAGTGGAACTTTATTAGTTTTACTAACTATTTCCTTATTTATATCATAGTTTTGTGTGATAAGTTCCTTATTATTTTGTGTTAACCAATATAGGGTTGGATTTCCTATCGAATCTAAGGTGTGTCCTAATAATACTAAGTATTTGTTGTCATATTTTATTGAGAAATTTGTACTTAAAGATAATTCATTACTTAATTTGGAAACATGTACACTATTATCATTAATTAAAAAAAGATATGCACCGTCTTTTGTTTCAACTTCATAAGACTTTTTTATTATGTTACTTTCTAATGGAATATTCGTTAGTGTTGTTTGTGCATTTATTCCTTGACAAAATAATAGTGTAAAGAAGAAGAATAGTTTTATTACTGGTATATTCATAGTGATTGTTTTTAATTTGCAAGGTTTGTTTTTATAATAAGATAATTTTCAAAGTTGAACTATCTTTTTCGTAACTCCCTAAGTAGTAGTTTTCTCCTTTTTTAAAGAGTAACTTATATTTAGGATTATAAATGTCATATTTATTAGATTCTCTAATTTCGTCTATTTTGTTTTGTGGAATCGTTCCAGTTGGTATTGGATTTAATTCATAATCTAACGCACTTGACGCAATATATACTGAAGAATTAAAATATTCGTTAAAGATGTTATTCTGGCCAGGGGAGAATATTAATTCTACAGCAAGACTACTTAATACACCACCAACAGCAGCTCCATAAAGTTGCTTTTTTTGCTGTGCTGTTGTATTTACGCCTCCAAAATTTACTATATAGCCTTCTGCTGTTGGATATGCTGATATCCCTTTAGCAAATGATTCATAAGTGAGTCTTAAGAATTTATTTGTTTTTTCAATTGGTTTTAATTTATCTCTATTGAGCTTATGGTCTATTCTTTCATAAATATCACCTGTGATAAAATCAATATCTTTATTTTTAGTAATCTTATACTGTTTGATTGTATTTCCTTCTTTGTCTCTTATCACAATATTTATAAATCCTCTTGAGAAGCATGCTTGTATTAATTTGTCATCAAATAGAAAGGAATTAGATGAAAATGAAACAGATTCAGTTCTATCATAATCTTGGTTGTAAATAGCATAACTACTTTGTTTATTCTTTAGATTGAAAGTTAATATTGAAGTTCTCCTATCAGAATTATCTAAAGTGATATAGAGCATATTTTCTTTAATATATAACTTCCTTTTTGTAGAGGCTCTTACTAACGTTGTTGGAGTATTCCAATCGAAAGAGATTAATTGAGAAGATTCTTGTCCAATAATTACTTCATTTAAAGCCTCATATAAAGTACAAGGAGTATTGTGTTTATTGTAAAAAGTATTTGCTGAGAAGTTAGCAATACTTTGTGAGACTATATTTAAATCAGAATCAAATTGAAGTATTTTAAGTATGCTTGAGTCTTTAGTTGCTTGTATAATGTAGAAAGAATTATCTTGAACAAAGTGAGCAACTACTTTTACATCTTTTTCGTTTAAGTTATAGTTCTTAGCACTGGATGTAGTACCATTATTAAGGTTATGAGTAAAAGCTGTTAATTCTTTTTTGTTAGAAGTAAGCCAATAAGAAGTTGGGTTGTTTTCCTTATCAAAAGTAAAAGAAGTAAAATGTTTGTTTTTAATAAGTAATGGAGAAGTAAGTGAATGCTCGAGAACAAAAGCTTTATCTAATTGAAGAATTTGTATATCCTGATTATTTAAAAGTAAAAGCCAATGCTTGTTATTCTCTTCGAATTGATAGATATTTTCTATATCTGTAAGACTTACTGGAATTGTGATATGATCTTGCTGTGCATGTAACGACATAGAAAACATGCATAAACATAATAAAAATAGACGATGATAAAGTGACATTAGTTTGTTTTTAAAACAAAGATAATTCGAATTAACAATATGTTTTGTGAAAAAGTAAAATTAAGTTAAATGCAGAGCATTAACGTATGTAAAAGGAGTGTTTTGAATACTAAAAAAGGCAGACTTTAGTATAAAGCCTGCCTTTTAAATTTTATAGATTTGAGAACTAATTGATAGTTGCTCCGTTTTTTACGTTTTGTTCGTCTGGATTCACGAATACTAACTTGCCATCTTGGTCTTCTGTCATTAGTATCATTCCTTGACTCTCTACACCTCTAAGTGCACGAGGAGCAAGGTTCGCTAACACAGTCACGCGTTTACCGATGATGTCTTCTGGTTTGAAGTGTTCAGCGATACCTGATACGATTGTACGCACATCCATACCTGTGTCTACTTTTAATATCAATAGTTTGTTTGCTTTTGGCATTTTCTCAGCTTCTACGATAGTCCCTACACGTAAGTCTAACTTAGCAAAGTCTTCATAGACAGCTGTTTCCTTTTGAGGTTCTACTACTCTTGCAGCTGCTGCATTTGCTTTTTTAGAAGCTTCTAAACGATCCAATTGTTTTTGCACCTCTTCGTCTTCTATCTTCGCGAATAGTAACTCAGCTTGTCCTATAGTGTGTCCAGCAGGTAACAATACTTTATCCTCAGCGATAGTATCCCATTGAATAGGAGTTGTTAACTTAAGAATATCCTTTAATTTATTAGCTGTGAATGGTAAGAAAGGCTCAGCCAATGTACTTAGTGCAGCAGCTATCTGAAGTGCTACATACATCTGTGTTTTCACTCTTTCAGGGTTCTCCTTGATTAGTTTCCAAGGTTCCTCATCCGCTAAGTATTTGTTTCCTAAACGAGCTACATTCATCATTTCTGACAATGCCTCTCTGAATCTATATCTATCTACAGAACTGGAGATTACACTAGGGTAAGCTCTAAGTTCAGTCAATGTAGCGATATCTACATCAGAGAACTCGTTTGGTTGAGGCACTACACCTTCATAGTATTTATTTGTCAATACCACCACACGGTTAATGAAGTTACCAAAGATAGCTACCAACTCATTGTTATTTCTAGCTTGGAAGTCTTTCCAAGTGAAGTCATTATCTTTTGTTTCAGGAGCATTAGACGTCAACGCATAACGCAGTACATCTTGTTTACCAGGGAAATCCTCTAAGTATTCGTGTAGCCATACAGCCCAGTTTTTAGACGTAGAAAGCTTGTTTCCTTCTAAGTTTAAGAACTCATTAGCAGGTACGTTATCCGGTAGGATATAACTTCCTTCTGCTTTCAACATAGCAGGGAATATCACACAGTGGAACACGATATTATCTTTACCAATGAAGTGTACTAATTTTGTGTCATCTGATTTCCAGTATGGCTCCCAGTCTTTACCTTCTCTCTGAGCCCATTCTTTTGTAGATGAAATGTATCCAATAGGAGCATCAAACCATACATAAAGAACTTTACCCTCTGCACCTTCTACTGGCACAGGGATACCCCAGTCTAAGTCACGCGTTACAGCACGAGGCTTAAGTCCATCATCTAACCAAGACTTAACTTGTCCATATACATTAGGTTTCCAGTCATTTTTGTGTCCTTCTAAGATCCATTCACGTAAGAATGTATCGTATTGGTCTAATGGTAAGAACCAGTGCTTTGTTGACTTTAAGATTGGTTTAGTACCTGTGATTGTTGACTTAGGATTGATAAGATCTGTAGCGTTTAATGAAGTACCACATTTCTCACATTGGTCTCCATAAGCTTCCTCGTTACCACACTTTGGACAAGTACCAGTCACGAAGCGGTCTGCTAAGAATTGATCAGCTTTCTCATCGTATAATTGTTCTGTTACTTCTTCGATGAACTTACCTTCATTGTAAAGTTTTTTGAAGAACTCAGAAGCAGTCTGATGGTGAATAGACGACGAAGTACGTGAGTAATTGTCTAATGAAATACCGAAATCCATAAAAGACTGCTTGATAATTCCATTGTACTTATCAATTACTTGTTGAGGAGTAATTCCTTCTTTTTTAGCTTTCATAGAAATAGCTACTCCATGCTCATCACTTCCACATATAAAAGCTACGTCTTTTCCTTGCAAACGCAAGAATCTTGCATAAATATCAGCAGGTACATATACACCAGCTAAATGCCCGATATGGATAGGTCCATTCGTGTATGGCAATGCTGCTGTAATAGTATATCTTTTAGGTTCTTGTATCATATATCAATTACTGTTAATATCAAACGAATTTAATAAGAATGCAAAAATAAACAATACTAACGGATTACGGATATTTATTTTTTAGAAGTGTAGCGAAAACAGAATGAGTGTTGTGTTGCTGAATGAATGAACCGTATAGAATAGGTAATAAAAAAAGTCATTAATTGGTTGAATTAATGACTTTATATTTGTTTTGTATCTGAATTATATTGGTGCTCCAACCGCTACATCACAACGGTGTCCTGGTTGTCCATGGGCAGGATTCACTTTACCTGTTCCACTTGGAGCAGCAGTTGTTCCTCCTTCTTGTTGAATACGCTGTTTTGCAGCATCATTTACAAGAAAAGGACCTTCAGATGAACCTGAAGCCTGTGGTGTTGCGCTGCTTACAGGCATTGCATTGTTTCCGCTTTGTACAGGTGTATCAAGAGGTGCTCCTACAGGGATGTCACAACGGTGTCCAGGTTGTCCATGTTCTGGATTTGATCCAGCAGCAGCTCCTTGGCTTCCATGACTATTCCCTTCTGGACCGTGGTTATGACCAGCATGCTCATCTACTGGCGCAGCTTCTTGCGTCTCTATTGGAGCGGTTGTTCCTTCTTCTTTTGGAGTGTCTTTACAAGCGGTAAGGAAAGCAAAACTCAATGTAGCAAATAGTATTATTCTTTTCTTCATCAGTTATAGTTGTTTAGGTTGTTGTAAACATAGAATAATTTATTCTAAAACAAAAAGAGAACCACTGTTAAAGTATAATTTTACCTATAGAAAGAGAATTAATACAACTTTATTTTGAAAGCTTACCTCTGTCTTATTTTCGTTCGTTACCTGCTTTGTCATTAGTTGTACCATGCATTGGTATTTGAACAGCCTCTTCACTTTGAGTCTTCTGTTCTGTAATAATAATTTTTTTGTCAGCTTCTGTATCTTTCTTCTTTTCTGTACAAGCTGTTAAAGCACAAGTGAATGTAGCTGATAAGGTAATAAGGAATAAAATACGCATAGTTTAGGACAGATTTAATTGATTATTTGTTTGTTTCAGAGGAATGTTTTTTCTTTTTATAAATAAAACACTAATTGTTGTGAGTATCCAACTTCCCCAGAAGATATACCATCCAGAGTGAAAGTAAGTTTTCATGTATTTATGAGATGTACTTGTAAAATCAATGTACGTATATATACATCCAATTGTAGCTATAACCAAGAAAAGTATTGCAACTATATTGGCTGTTTTATTAGATGAGTATCTTTTAAAAGCCCAAAGAATAAGTAATACAAATAACTGAATCATAAATAATAATGCTGCTGTTTTCCAAGGGTTTTTGAAAATTTGGTATTGTTTGTAAAACAAACTAATTCCAATTCGTCCAATAAAAGACATTTGCGCAATTAAGAATGCTGAAATTAAAGATAAAATAGCTTGTACTAAAATTAGTATAACAAAGTTTTTTCCCATAACAAATTATTTAGTAACTATCCAACCTGTATCTTCACTATACTTTAGTTTGAATTTTCTGATAATAAACTCTGTATGAGGACTTGAATCAGCTTTTAGGAATGCAAAAGGAGTTACTTCTTTAAATAGTTTAACTGAAGCAGAAGCACTTTTCTTATTTTTACCTTCAATCTGTATACCAGAATCTTTATTTACCCTATAATCAATAGTTTTAACTTTTAACTTATTGTTTTTTTGTTCAATCACATAAGGGGTAGCTTTCTCTGTTAAGGCAATAGTTACTGTCCAAGTAGAATCTTTAGACAACCATCTTTTTTTAGTTATTTCATCGCTGAAACCAATGTATCCTTCTTTTTCTAAGTTTTTGTATTTTTCTATTAAATCGTGTTCTTTGTTGACTTTAAACTTTACTTCACCAACTTCAAATGTAGCACTCTCATAGATAGGTTTTTCTTCCATATAGTTGGCAATAGCTTCAGTGGCTACAGCAGTGTTCAGCGTTTTGTTATCACAGCTTATTAACGAGAAGGTAAAAAGAGCGGCACATAATCCAACTAACAATTTATGTTTCATAGTGTTTTTATTCAAAATTACAAAAAAAGTAATATGCTAATTAATAAATCCAATATCTAATAGAATTTATATTAGAGAGTAGGAGTTTGCAATTTTTTATAAGAAAGAGTTGGTACAGTTTCTATAGTAAAAAAGATGAGACTTTTTAAAGTAGTCTCATCTTTTCTATTATTGTGTAATTAATTTCTTATCCAAATATCAATAACCTTAGTTATACTTTTACCATTAGAAATAGCCTTCATTGTCAAGGTTGTTTTTCCTAATTTACTTTTTGCTTTTAGTATTAATTCATTTCCTTCAAGAACTACAGTTCCAAACTCTTTGTCAATTTCTTCTACTTGTTTTTCAATTAAAAGATTCGAATTATCTTGATCCACAACAAGGTCTTTTAAAGGAACTCTTAATGTTGTTTGTGGTTTTAAAACAAATTGATTTGCTAAAATTTCAGGAGAGTTATTATCTTGGAAAAAAGGTATAGAAGGGAACCAATAGTACCCGTTTTTATCATTATTAGTACCTCCTTGCATAAATATTTCTTTTTTTAAAGCACCGTCTTTTGATATAATTCTTGTCCAATTATAACTACCACTATCTCCCCATCCATTTCTTTTGATAAGTAATACTAAATCTCCCTTTACAGGATCTACTCTTAAACCACCGCCATAAAAAGCAAGTTTAATCTTAGTTTCGTCTTCACCTAATGTATGAAAATCAGTGTTTAGTTCTTCAGAAGTAGTATTAAATTTAACTACTTTGTTTGCTGTGGTCCAGTATAAAGCGTCTTCTTGCATGCTTGATGTTAGTGATCCAGGGTTCCAAGCACCCCAAGTACCATTAATTGGAGCATTGGCAATGGCATATGTTTTTGTGTCTTTTGTATCCATTGGGTTGATACGCACCAACTCATTTCCTTTACCTGCCCAAACAATACCATTTTTGTCTAAGGTCACTTGAGTATATCCACCATTCATTTTATCAATGATACGATCTGTATGCGTATCAATGATTACTAATCCTTCACCTTGTACTACAGCATATACTTTTCCATCAACGTAAACCATATTACCTGTCTGCTTAGTTATTCCATCTATTTTTCGCTCAATTGTTTTTGTTGAGATATTATAGATGGTAATTCCTGCTATTGTAGAAATATATCCTTTGGTATCAGATATTCCTACAAATGCACGTCCGTCACCTAAGGTATCAGTAAATGATTTTACTTCTTTAAAGTTTTTATCTGTTACAACTAATCTGTTACCTTGTTTAGATACAATGTAATAATTCTCTCCAAAAGCGACAGCATATGTAGTAGTTACTCCTAAAGTTTTATTTCCATTGGCTTCTGTATAAATACGGTAAGTAGGATTGTATTGATAATCTAAAAAATTGATACTTCCATTGTCGTGTCCAAACCAATCTTCATTGGCAATATAAAAACCAGTAGGTTGAATAAGAGGAGATGCAACAGATGGTGCAATTTCTTTAAAACCATCAGTAGTTACATTAGTTAAATTGTTGTCATCAGAGCTACAAGCTACTGTACAGGTAAGTAGAGCAATGAAGAAAGCGTAAGGTAAAATTCTTTTTTTCATATGTATGAATTAGTTTGTTGTTCGCAAAAATAGCTGATATAAAGAAAGGATAAAGTCTTTGATTGTTCTTTTTGCGAATATAGGTTCTTGTTAGAGGTGCATTATAGGCTTATTTTTGAGATATAAGTATAATGTTAGCTGTTCAAAAGAAGTGATGCTCCGTTTTGTTAATATATTTTGTATTTTAGTTTGAACAATAAAAAGAAAGTAGATGAATAAAGTTCTGGTATTAGTAGCTATGGCTGTGTTGACAATTAGTTGTACTACCAAACAAAAGCAAGAAACAGCAAAAACAGAGGATAATAAAGCTTTAGTGCTTACTATTAAAGAAGCACAGAAGATTATTGATTTGCCTTTACATTGTATTGAACAAGAATATCCAAACAAATTGGGACAAGTGTTAGGTAAGGACGAAGATCTAAAAACACCAAAGCAATTACGCCCTATATTTTATGGCTGTTTCGACTGGCATTCATCAGTACATGGTTTTTGGTCAATTGTGACGCTCTTAAAGCAATTCCCAGAATTGGATAAAGACAATCAGATACGCACCAGATTAAATCAATTAATCACTGAAGAAAACTGTAAAGTAGAACAAGCTTTTTTTGAAGATCCAGACAATAGAACTTTCGAAAGAACATACGGATGGGCATGGTTGTTTCAATTACATGGTGCTTTGTTGCAATGGGAAGATCCAGATGCACAACGTTGGGCTAAGATTATTGAACCTTTAGCAAATAAATTAGTTAACAGATACCAAGAGTATTTGCCTAAATTAGTTTACCCTATTCGCACAGGAACGCATGACAATACTGCTTTTGGACTTTCTTTATCTTTAGAATATGCTCGTCAACAAAATCTAAAAGAATTCGAACATTTGATTGTTTCTACCAGTAAGCGTTTATACGAAAAAGACACGAATTGTAATTTAGCTTTTGAGCCCAGTGGACACGATTTCTTATCTCCTTGTTTAGAAGAAGCTCGTTTAATGAGCAAAATTATGGATGATACAACTTATACACCGTGGTTAAAGCAATTTTTACCTGCGTTGTTTCAACCTTCTTTTTCTTTAGAGGTAGCCAAAGTCTCTGATCGTACAGATGGGCATTTAGTTCATTTAGATGGATTAAACTTTAGTAGAGCTACTTGTCTAAGTGACATTGCTAAAAAAGTGCCTGAACTGACGTATTTATCAGCAATAGGACACAAGCACTTTACTGCTTCTTTTGGCAATATAACGAATGATGATTATATGGGAAGTCATTGGTTGGGAACATTCGCTTTATACACTTTGTTACATCAGTAAGAAAGAGAAAAGCTAATACATTAATATTTTAGATTGTTTATGAGGTTAAAAGAACTGTTTAATTTAACTGATAAAGACAGAAGGTTATCCATTACAGCAATTCAGCAAATTTTCAATTCATATGTAGTATTGAACAACTATTACAATAAGTGGTTTTTGTTTAAAGAAGATGAAGTGATTATTGATTTTTTAGATGCCTATAATGTCGATACCAAAGAAGGTTTCGATAGTAAACTTTTTAGTGTTTATTTTCAAGAAGATGATTTCAATACTCGCTTAGTTATTTCGCGTGCTTATATAAATGAAGAAGAAAAAGAAGATGCAGAAATGTATCATTATTTTATTCGTCGTACAGGAATAACATTAGAACAACCACTGTTGTTTTATCAAGCACATAATGTATTTACAGACGAATTAGTTTTGTTGACTCCTAAAGACGAATCACATCTGATTCAAGCCAATAAGTGGTTTACCTTTGTGTGTGATATTCTATTGTCTGTTAATCACCTTTATGAGTTTAATGATAAGGTATCAGATATGGTAGAACACGCCCAACAGATGGATATTGAATTAATGAATCAAGAACCACCTGTAGAAATGATTTTTCACAATGGGATTTTCTATCGAGTAGTTAGTATCCGTGAAGGCTTAGGACTGCTCAAAGGCATAAGAGGAATTGAAGACACTAATAAAGATCTGTATTCTTCTGAGTTGATTAATTTTCATCAGATAGAAGAGAACTCTTATTTTTTAGTTGTTGATTACGATGCAGAAGTTGAAGAATTAGAGATTCTCAATATCATTGAAGAGTATGAAATAGATATACAAGGGTATCTGTTTTTAGGTGATTTGGTAGTGTCCAATTATCTGTTCTGTCAAGATCTGGATTATTCACCTTTATTGATGATTAAAGGAAACCTAACAGTAAAGAATGCTTACTTATGTGGGAATATTCATTTTGTTGGAGGGGATGTTTATGGCGAAACAATCTATGCCAAGTACAATCATGGCGCTTTTTATGTCAATGGCTCATTGGCTGTTGATTGCCTTATTGCACAAGATATGAATTGTTATATTAATTCGATTCAGACCAACTGTATCATAAGTGATTTTTGTGTATATGGTATGGACTTATTGCATACCCCTGAAGAAACAACTATTAAAGAGATTAATTTATATCCTACAACTCACCGTGTGAGTGAGGCATTAATTAATAGCATAAAAGAAGAGAACGATTGGGGACAAACTTACCCTAATGACAATGATATTATACAAGCTTTTAAAGAAGGGAAAAGTATCGTTCGAAAATCGCGTAATCAATCGTATGCCGTATTCACAAGTTCTGTTGCAGAGCGATTTAATACTATTTTCAATGAAATTATAGACAGTAAAGGAATGGCCTCTTATGTTATAGATGATGATTTAACAGGAGATTACTTTTACAATATCTTTATGTTTGAAGATAAAAAATATAGAGAAATAGGTAGAAATGACGAAATAGGAAGGTATCAAGCCCGTGTATTGCACGACATAGAAACAGATACCTATAGTGCTATTTTGGAATTCTATCAAAACGATAGTTATGATTTTAAATGTGCTTTTTGTACAGAACTAACAGATACATTTACTTCAACTTATGCTGTTTTATATGCCTTTAATGAAGCAGAAAAACAATTTTATCAAGAAAAAGGCTTGTGAATCAAGCCTTTTTATCCGATTCTCAAACCATTTTTAGTAGGTTTATCCATTGTCATTAAGGTAACTTCTTTTCCTTCTACAGCCCCCATTACTAAGCACTCACTCATTAAGTTAGCTATTTGTTTTGGAGGAAAGTTTACCACAGCCACTACTTGCTTACCAATTAGTTCTTCTGGAGTATAAAGTTTCGTGATTTGAGCAGATGATTTTCGCTTTCCAATTTCTTCACCAAAGTCAACGATTAGTTTGTAAGCGGGGTTTCTCACTTCGGCAAATACTTCTGCTTCTACAATAGTCCCTACGCGCATTTCTACTTTCGAAAACTCATCCCAAGTCAATGTATGATTGTTATTTTCCATGTTTCAAGTTTATGATTAAACCCAAAAATAGAAAATAAATCTTAGAGAAATAAATCAGAGCCTTAACTATTCCTGTATTTAATAATACTGAAAAACAATTACTATTGGTAGATTAAAACAACGATAACTGCTCTACCTCCATAGAAGGCAATCCTAAAAAAGGAAAGATATCTATGATGTCGTATTGTCCGCGTTGAGGGTTAAAGCGGCGTAGCGCTACTTGATTACATATAAATGAAAGATGAGGTTGTTCAAAATAAGTTAATGCTTTTTGAAGTTTATCACTATCCAATTTACGGGCAATAGATAGATGAGGTTCATTGCTTTTGTAAATATTGGGCAAGGCAATTTTGCTACATACTTTTTTAGCATAGGCTTTCAAAGGAATTTGATTCTCTGGAGCCACAGCCAAAAAGAAAGCACCATTAGGATAATGTCCGTAACTATTAAATACCACAGGAGTAGGAACAAAAGTACTGCATTGCTGACGTACCAATGTTGTAATTTTTTGTATGCCTATTTCATCTGTTTGAAATTTAGAAATAGTGATGTGTGCTAAAGCATTTTTACTGTTGTACCAACCGATGTACTCGCTTAGTTGTAGTTTCATTTGTCTAACGATTTCGATGGTTGTTTCGTCAGGCTGAAAGCAAAGTGAATATCTATTCGATTGTAACATAATAGCAGTTGTTGGTTACACAAAAGTACAAAACGATTTGAATCTGCATTAAACAAAGGTCATGTGTTTACATTGCCTTAAAAGAAAGCCCTTAACTGTACACTTCCTGTATGAATTGTAGCAGTTGACTGATTACTTCTCCCTTGGTATTGTAAACTTAGATCTAAATATTGTGTTAGGTTTCGTTGTGCCATTAAACGCCATGTCAAATTGCTACCAGGTTGTAGGCCTTCCAACATTTGATAACCTACAGGAGAATACGTGTTTCCTATAAATTGATTCTTATATAAACTTATTTCTCCATTAATAGATACTTTAGAAGATTTTGTATATAAAAAAGAAGCTCCAAAACGGTGTTGTTTTAACAATTCAAATGTTTCCAGCACATTCTTTTTTTCTTGAAAAGAGTAGAAGATATCCAAACTGGCCGTAGTTGTAAACAAATAGGACAAACGAGGTTCAATACTATTGATGTGTAGATTGTAATTTTTAGTGGCGTATGATTCAGAGGTAGTTTCTTGTACACTATTTTGTCCAAAAACAGAAACCAACCACATTTTCGCAATAAGGTGATTGTAATTGAATTGATGTGTATGAGTCTGGTTAGACGTTGTACCATATGACAACAAGTTCTTGTTTCTATTCCAAATATAGGTATAGGTTACACTGTGTTGTTGTTTTCCTCTATTGTAGTACAATGTATTTCTCAAACTTTCATTCAATCCTAACATAGCTTTGTCTATCGCTCTAAAAGGATTAAGGTTAATTGCTTGCCCATTTTTCAAATCTTTTCGTTCTATTAAATAGGATGCCTGATTGTAAAATAGACTTAGAATGCGCTTCCATCCTGTACTATTGTTCCACATGGCAGAAGGGTTAATAGAAATACTTTGCACAATCTTGTTTTGATGTGTAGGTAAAAAGATCTGATTAGGTAAATACAAACGAACATATTTACCTAAGTCAGGATAAGGTGCCAACTCAAATTCTTCTAATTCTTGAATACCGTTGTTGTTATAATCTACCCACATATATTGTCCTCGTCCAGGTTCTACTTCTAAATAAGTAAATTCTTGTTGCGCAATAGTACCAGAACTTGTTTCGTATAAAGTACTTGATTGAATAAAACCTTTATAGAATTGATCATTATAGAGAATGCGCGTATTTAAAGAAGTTTCCTTTGGCATTCCCGTTTCTGTAAAGGTCAAAGTACGGTGATTGATAAACACATTTAGGTCTGTAGTTTTATTTTTAATCAATTGAGATTTAAAATAAAGGGTGTTTGCAGTAGATGTTTTTGTCAATACTCCTTCTTTAAGGCTATCATTCATACGGTGTATGTAACCAAATTCTCCATATATACCCAGCGAATCTCCTCTTCCTACAAAAGCTTTGTAGGTTGTATTTCTACTACTTAATTTGTTGAGTAGTTGCGTCAATTTGTCTTTTTCTTGTCTGTCTTCAAAATCAAATGCTCCACCTACCCAATTTTTGGTAAAGTTGTATTTAACTTCTGTGGTACTGCGATTAAAAGTTGTTTTTACTTTTTCAGCCTCAGAATGCATTATACTATTATGAGTACGCACATTCCATACCCCATTGTTATAGGTTCCATATAGGCGATGACGATTTCCTTTAAAGTCCGAACCGTATTGAAGATTTTCTAAAGCATAAGTCACTTCTCCTTTGTTAGCAAATTTTGCTTGTATTCCTGTAGAGACTAAACTCTGATTCCCTTGTGTATAATAGATATTCCAATCTCTGTCAAACTCTATGCTAAATAGGTTCTCAATAGGTTTAAAATTTTGATGGATAAACTGAAAATCACCAAAGCTATTCCACGTTATTTTTTCACCCGTCCACAAGCGTTGTTTAAACTTAAAAGTGGTGGCCCAACCTTTATTTTTTTCTTCGTCCAGGGATGAAAATAAGTTCTCATCGTGTTTGTTTAGCGCTACTTCTGCTGTAATCATTGTTTTTTCAGAAGGTTCATATTTACCATTTACTGTTGCAATAGTGTTTGCTATGGGAGCGATTAAACGAACGATAGGAGAATAATTTCCTTGACTTATTCCATTCATTGGAGGAACATATTCATATATTTTCCCAATAGCAATAGACGATTTAAGTACATAATCTCCATTATTTTTGCCCACAAAAGAGAAGGCTACATTGTACAACTCATCTGCTTCATTTTTAGAAAACACAAAGTAATCGCCACCTTGTGGTAAGTTTTCTTTTTTGTACAAGATTTTGTTTTCAGAATAGGCATCTCTATAAGCTGATGGAGCTACCATTTTAGTAGGATCGTTCCCTGCCTGTTGTAAAACAGCTATTTGTTCGGCTGTCAAATTTTGTTGTAAAGGTTGATTTTTTAAGTCACTCTCAGTAAAGATACTTCCTCCAATACTCCATTTTTCGGCATCGTGTTGTATGTTCCCGTATGCAGTATAGCGGGTATATGTTCTGTCAGTGTATTGATATTCAATGGCAATACGCATTTCTGAGGTAATGGGATAGCGAGGTGTAAAACGTATTTCACCAGAGTTATAATCAATCACATAGTCATTTTCCTCACCGCGTTTAAGCAGTAGTCCATTGCTATATACTTTTTCAGAACCCGCTATCACTAAGATGTACAATTCTCCTTTGTTGCCTTTTAACTTGTAAGGTCCCTGATTGCCTTCTGCAGGTTGAAAAGTACTTCGAGCATATTGTCCACGTGCCAAACCTACAGCTGCTTCTACTGTGGTTGTATTTCCTTCTTCTCCATAAGTAATTTTGGTTGATAACCCTTGTACTTTTTTGTTGAAGTTGAGAAAGCGACTTTTTCTGTTTTCCAAAAAGATGTCTCCTGCTCGAATATACCAAGTATCAGTATATAACTCCATAAAAATCTGATCAAACTCATTGATTTTTTGAGAATACCCTCCGTATTGTAAGGGCATATTATTGTCTTGTATAGAAGCGCGAATACTTACTCTGTCCGACAATTTTCCTGTTATTTGTAAGTCTAAGTTAGATGTAGTTACAGCACTTTGATTGGTCCCCATTGTTAAACCTCGCGACAAACTTCCCATCGTGTTTAAACCTTCTAAAGGAGTAAAGGTTGTTTTGTTGATTGATTCATGTTTAAAAATTGTTTCACCAGCTTCATTAGGTACAATGCTACTTACGGGGTAATAGCTATAGGCTTGCGTTAGAAAAGAAGGCAACTCTAAGTAATTGACTTCTACAGTGTCTTGTGGAGGAGGCACAGTAAAAAACACTTTGCGGTTGGTAAAGTCAACCGTATATTGCGTTGGAGATACAGTTGTACCATCCAAGTATTTTACTTCAAAATAAGTATTGTTTAACGCGGTGTCAGGCAAGTAGAGCGTATCTGTAGTTGTGCGCCACTGTATTTTTTTGTACAAGCTTTCTTGTGCTATACTTGCTAGGTAGCAAGTAACACATAAGAATACAGCAAAAAGGTACTTTAGACAAGGCATACAAAAACAAGGTAAGGCAATGTCAAAAGTAACCTTTTTGGCTTTATTTCACATTTTTATAACACAAATAAAAATAAGACAAGCAAAATAGAATTATCTCACTACAATACGTCCTTTGAAAGGAGTATCTACATAAACATCAATATTGTGGGCTTTGGATACAAATATTTTGCAAGGAACAATTTGATAGACAAATTCATCTATAATTTGTGATACTTGTACAATTGGGTTTTCGATTTGATGGTCTTTAAAATCGACTACTAAGACATTGTTGTCAAAGTCTAATGACGAAAATTCTCTAACATATTTCATGGTGGTTGTGTTTTTAAGATTGTAGTTAAGGTACAAAATATATAGACAAGATGTACTTGAATTAACTTCTATTTTATTGTTTGTGAGTGCTTTTTGTGGATTTATCGCTAAGTGAAGTACATCTTAGAGGGCACAGTGTTTTATTTATCCTTTTAAGGTGCGTAAATAAGACAAACTATTATTTCCTTCTGCTGTATTTACCTTTAATTGCAACTGTTGTCCCAATTCGCGTTGTAACTCTTGAAAGAATAAGCACATGCTGTATAGAGCTGTCCAATTATTTTCAATAGTAGCATCACAGTAAGTAGCTGTTATTTTAGCATAGACTGCATCACTTAAGTATTGCTTGATGTATTTGCCTGATTTACCTACGGAAACACTAAAGTTGTTTTCACTTCCTATTTTCCATGCAATTAATTGTAAAAACATAGGGCGAACCACATTTTCCATCATGTCTTTAGCGTAAACAATCTCTTGTCTTGCCAAGCCTTTAGCTACATTCGTGGTACACCACCAAAATTCATTACATACTTCCGTAAACTCTCTTTGTGAAGGTCGCTGCACGTGATAGTCTACATCAGAAGCCGGAGGAATATTTTGGAAGATATCATCTTTGTCTATCCATACAACAGATAAGCTATCTGCTTGGTATTTTGCCAATTGATTGAGAGGAAATAACGTTAAGTCAAGTCTACTGTTGTCGTCAAATATCATTAAGTAAGTATAAGATATCGACTTGGCCAAAGGATTATTTCCTAATAGCATGACATCTGGTAATTGCTGTATAATGGGAGTGCCAAATGTTTGATGAATAAGCGTTTCACTATTGATTTTTTCAAGATCACTTACAAAATACACAATGTCATAATCTTGATAGGCATCTGGTACTACCTTAGAGTTAGCTCTGGAGCCATTGAGTATAACGGCTCTGATGTTTTCGTTGGCTTGTGCAAAGGATACTATTTTGTCTTTTAATAGGATAGGCATAATTTGATATTGGAGTTGAAGAGTAAAGATATCATAGTAATTTGTGGTGTGAAAATTTTTTTAACAATTGAAAGAGTGGTAGTTTTGATTGATTTTTAATAAAATACAATGCAATTTTTGGAAGAACTAAAAACACTTTTCTACAATCGAATATGCCCTTATTTTGGCTATCGGTTATGTGTTTTGGCTTGCTTATCGAATAATAAAATTGGTTTTATTAGAAGATGAATTTGGTTTGAGGGATAAGGAATCGATAGAGAATGAATCTATTGATAGAGAATAAAAGTGTACAAATAAAGGCCGTTTTTTATCGTTCAACAAAATTGTTTGCATAGAAAGCCTATTAAATAAATGAATTATAACAAGATACATATGCCATTGTCTTATTTTTTAATGAGTATTACGCCATTAGGTTTTTCCGTTATTTTTGGATTCCTGTACTGTTGTTGGCTTACTTATCGCATTGTTAAACGAGGTAATCAACGAAAAATAAGCGTTCCTCACAAAGTTCGTTTGTATGGAAGTATATTTTTATTGGTATCTATTTTTTCTGCCATTACATTTATCAGTACCACCTTGTTAGGAATTCATATTTATAATAGTTTTGGATTGTTAAATATCTGGGGAATCATTAGGCTTTCGGTAGCTATAGTTGTTGTCGGTTTTTTGCTTGTCTTATTTGTGGGTATGATGCTTTATGCAATGGGGTATGCTATGGAGTGGTATAAGGCATTTGTGAGCAAATTAATGCTTGGTTTTGGGGTACCATTTGCTCTTTTTTTGTTTGATATGATATTTATATACGGCTTACTAAAAGAAGATGAACCAGGTAATCAAAAAAAGATTTGGACTTATGTTGTATTGGTACTCTTTATCGTAGTATTTACCTTAGGGTTATTGGTATATCTGAAGTTGCTGTGGAAGGGAGAATTAATTCCTAAAAAGAAGAGTATTTCTCCTAAAAAGCAACAACAAGACAAGAAAAAACCAAAGAGCGTAAAAGCTCATTAATTTTTAGACTATTGAAATTTATGACACCATTTATCTTTTCTTTTTTAGGTTTATCAGCTATTAAATGGGCTGCTATATTAGCTATTGTTTATATCTGTTGGTTTTTGTACCGCTACCTTACTGGGCAAAGAACGGGTTTTGTGACAATGATGGAAAGAATGGGCGAGTACATTTATATCTTTCTTGTTTTGGGTAGCATGTTTCTCGTTTGTGCACTTACTTACAATGCTTTTCATAAAAATGTGTATGCAGCAAGTCAAAAGGCGTTCAAATCTGGAGTGCAAGTAGCAGAGGTGGTTTCATATCGATTGAATGAAGATGAGAGTGGTAGGCAATATGTGTATACCATGCAGGTGGCTTATGAGAATAAAGAGGGCAAGCTTATTGTAGATGAGGTTGATCTACCAATGGCACAAAAACCAGTAATTGGGAGTAACGTAACCATACAGTATGGTCTTGATTGGGACGAGTGGTGTTTATTTTTGATAAGAGGAAGTGCCGTAGTGGTGTCCGCTATTAGTTGTGTGGTTACTATTTTTATTGTTTTATTAGGTTTGGGGGCCTTGTTGTTTAAGGGAAGTATATCACCTGTAGCGGGGTTTATTGGCAAGATTTTGAAAAAAATGGTACCAATCACTTTGTTGATGGCTCTAATTATGGTTTTTGCAGGTGATTTTAAAAGACATGGTTATTTAGTTCTTGTTTATATTTTCTATAATGTTTTTATTATTTTCTATACGTTTTTTTACAAAGCTTACCGTATGGCAACAGAAACTACCGTAGAGAGTCCTTACAACAGGAAGAAAAATAAAAGAAAGAAGAAAAAGCGCTAATTTTCAAAAATATCCTTTCCATCATCCTTTTTTGTTGATAACTACTTTTCCAATTTTATTTTATTGAAGTTATAAACATTTTTCGTTTTTTGTACGTATTCCATAGTCCTACTTATCAACAATAGCAAGGGCTGTGTTGGTAACCTATGCTTGTTTATCAACACAAGAACTGTTTTGTTTTTATAGGTGTTTTAGTTTTTCCCTAATTCAATCGATGATTAGAGGGGAATAGTAGGGGAATGCGAGGAGAATTGTTCGACAAAAGCTGTCTTTACCCAACTAAACCCGAGGTATTGTGCACCAATTGCCCAAGGAACTTCGAAGAATCCCCGTATTATATGGCTTTAAAGGCAGGTTCAAAATTGGATAAAAAGAGAGGTTTTTCAGTATCTTTTTAATAATCAGCGAAATATGATTTTAGGATTTGAAAAAAAAGTATAAGTTTTTTCTTTATTTAAGAGCTGAATGACTGTTTTTGAGTAAAAAATAGGAAAAAGTGAAGTGTTTTACTTCTATTTAGTGAACTAAATATAGTATTATGGGGTGAATTTAAAAATAACGTATCACTTTTTTTTCAGAGAATAGAATGAATAAAGGTTGTTATAGGTTTTTCTCAAAACATAAGTTATTATCTACCACTTTATATTGTCCATCGTTTGGAATGGTAGAGTAGTTGTTTTTCCGGATTGAAAGTGGTGATTTTTGGAAGGGTAATAATTAGCGTATATGATATACTGTCTGTCTTTTGTGAGAACTAATGTAGATGGTATGTCCTTGGAATACCTTATTTCTTTTATATGGTGTATCTGCGTTTTTATAAAACAAACAAGGCTATCTGATAAAGATAGCCTTGTTTGTTTTTATTCTTTTGTAACCATTTGCATGGTTTCTCTATTTACTTGTTTTAACAATAGCGTTTTGTCTGCTAATATAGCATGTGCTGAATGCTCTTCGAAATGACGAATGGTGTATAGTGATACATTCTCATTGTAACTCACTCTAAATTTATCTGCTAAGATTGCGCGTACACTTTCGAAGTGGTTAAACTTATCTTCTACACAGACAGAGAAACTAATAGCTGAGTTTTGAATTACGTTTACTTTGATATTGTATTCCCCAAATAACTTAAAGATGTCACTGATGTTTTGCTCCATAATAAACGAGAAGTCTTTAGAAGAAAGGGAGATCAGCAATTGGTCTTTTTTTACAATAAAACATGGAACCTGTGGTGTAAGAGGAGCTCCCTTGGATACATTGGTTCCTGGTAAAGTTGGATTGATGAAAGACTTTACATAAAGGGGAATCTCTTTTTGACGTAAGGGTTGCAACGTTTTAGGGTGGATAACAGATGCACCATAAAAAGCTAATTCTATTGCTTCGGCATAAGAGATATGTTCTAATAATATGGTGTCTGTAAAGTAGCGTGGGTCTGCATTAAGCACCCCAGGTACGTCTTTCCATATGGTTACACTCTCAGCATCCATCGCGTAGGCAAATATGGCAGCTGAATAATCTGAACCTTCTCTTCCTAATGTTGTAGAAAAGCCGTTGTAATCTGAACCAATAAACCCTTGAGTAATATTTAATTTAGTTGGATCAATGTGTTTTTTGATACTCTCTACAGTCATGTCCCATTGCACTTCTGCATCTCTATATTTGGTGTCTGTTTTGATTAAATAACGTGCATCTACCCATTGATTGACAATGCCTACTTCTTGTAAATAATAATGTAGAATTATGGTAGATATGATTTCCCCATTACTTACAATCTGATCGTAAACAAAGTTGTAGTTTGGTGATTTGTTGTTTAATAAGAAATGGGTAATGCCTTCAAATAACTCTGTTAGTTTTTGATATATTTCATGTGTTGTGTCTGGAAATAATTCGTGTACAATGTCTAAATGGTAGTTTTTAACGATATCTACCGATTCTGCTAAGTCAAAACGATTTTGAAAATAGTTGTGTACGACAGTTTCAAGGGCATTAGTTGTTTTTCCCATTGCCGAAGCAATAATCAAACAATTGTCACAACCTACTGTTTGTAGTACTTTACATACGTTTTTTACATTCTCTGCATCTCGCACAGAAGCTCCACCAAATTTGAATACTCTCATTGTATTATTTCAAATTAAAGTTATTTATTCCTTGTTCATCCATTTGTACTGTATACCAATCTGTTAATACATTGGCTCCTGATTTTTTATAGAAGTCAATAGCTGGTTGGTTCCAATCCAATACTACCCATTCCACTCTTTTTACTCCTTCTCTCTGAGCAATAGCCAATACTTCTTTGTATAAGGCATATCCAGCTCCTGTACCCCGCATTGTTTCTGTTACAATAAGATCTTCTAAATGAATGGTTTTTCCTTTCCATGTCGAAAAGCGATTGTAGTATAATGCCATACCAATAACCTTATGGTCTAATTCGGCAAGAATGACATTGAAAAGAGGAGTATCTCCAAAACCGTCGCGTACTAAATCGTCAACAGTAACTTCTACAGCTTCTGGTTCTTTTTCGAAAGTGGCCAATTCTTGTATTAATTGCAATACATATTGCATATCAGATGGTTTTGCGGGTCTGATTACCATTTGTAAAAATATTTAGTGGTTAATATTTATAGAATGCTTGACAAAATTAACGATATTTGCACTGCAAAAACACAACTAAAGAATCATTTTTAAAATGACAACAGAAAGAAACCAAACCTTAGGTGAGTTTATCATTGATAAACAAGAGGATTTTAAATACTCTTCAGGGGAGTTATCACGTTTAATTAATTCATTGCGCTTAGCGGCGAAGGTGGTTAGCCACCAAGTAAATCAAGCAGGATTAGTTGATATTGTGGGAGCATTCGGAAAAGAGAATGTACAAGGAGAACAACAACAGAAGTTGGATGTATATGCAAACGAGGTATTTATTAAGACTTTAATTAATAGAGAGATTGTTTGTGGTATTGCTTCTGAAGAAGAGGACGATTTTATTTGTATTCATGGTAAAAAAGGAACAAACGATAATAAATACGTTGTTTTAATGGATCCTTTGGATGGTTCGTCAAATATTGATGTAAATGTATCTGTGGGTACTATTTTTTCTATTTATAGAAGAGTGACTCCGATAGGAACTCCTGTTACAAAAGAAGATTTCTTACAAAAAGGAGAAAACCAAGTAGCTGCTGGATATATTGTATATGGTTCGTCAACTATGTTGGTTTATACAACAGGTAATGGAGTAAACGGATTTACATTGAACCCTGCTATTGGGACTTTCTATTTGTCACATCCGAATATGCGAATTAAAGAGGATGGTAAAATTTACTCAATTAATGAAGGTAATTACGTACACTTTCCACAAGGAGTAAAAGAATATTTGAAATACTGTCAGGAAGAAGAAGGAGATAGACCTTATACTTCTCGCTATATTGGTAGTTTGGTTTCGGATATTCATAGAAATATATTGAAAGGTGGTATTTATTTATACCCTACAAGCTCTAAAGCACCTAATGGAAAATTGAGATTGTTGTATGAATGTAATCCTATTGCATTTATTGTAGAACAAGCAGGAGGTCGTGCTTCTAATGGTTTTGAAAGAATTATGGAAATTGAACCAACAGAATTGCACCAAAGAGTTCCTTTCTTCTGTGGAAGTAAACATATGGTTGAAAAAGCCGAAGAATTTATGGAAGCTAATAAATAGTGGAAGATATAAATGAAAAGCCTCAGCATTGCTGAGGCTTTTTTGTGCTTATACTTTGTGTTTTAAAGCTAACTTGATTTCTGTGATAAATTCATCGATATCCACATTCATTACTAATAGTGATAGGGCTTTGTCTACAAGGTAATCGATATTACCAGAGAAGCCTAAGGCTACAGTGAATTTTTTTAATATCTCTTTTTGTTTTGGTCCAAGCATATGATCTACATATACCATTCTGGCCAAGTCATATAAACGTTCGATACGAGGTATTTCTAAGTATGGAGGGTTTACAGGATAAGCCTCTGGATTGCGTAAAATCTTTTTGTACTCTTCTTCAGAGATGTCTAATTTTAGTGCCAATTGGTCTAAGAATTTCTTTTCTTCTTCACTAAAATGTCCATTCGCTAATGCTACACGTACGATTGAAGCAAAATGGCCACTATTTCGGTCTACGAATGTTGCATCATATAAATTGTTTGTAGACATAATATTTGTTTTTTAGTGTTTAAACTTCCGTGATTAATATGTATGTAATATAGTCGAATTTTTGAGAAAATACTATTAATGAAAACAAAAATTACGAATATTATTTTTAAGCTCTAAAAAGTGTTGAGTTATATCTATTATTTGAATTTTTAACTTTTGTCAAAGTACCGTCTAAGGATTAATTTATTGAGGTATTGAGTTGATAACTCAAAGGAATATGTATTTTTGTTTATCTAAACGATTTGATACATTAGTACTATGGATATTTCAAAACTAACAAAATACGATACAGCTTATTTAAAAATTGCCAGAGAGTGGGGACAGTTGTCTTATTGTAAAAGAAAGAAAGTAGGAGCTATTATTGTAAAAGATCGTATGATTATATCTGATGGATATAATGGAACTCCAACAGGGTTTGAAAATTGTTGTGAGGATGAACACGATGCAACACATTGGTACGTATTGCATGCAGAAGCTAATGCTATTCTGAAAGTAGCAAGTTCTACGCAAAGTTGTCAAGGGGCAACTCTTTATATTACCATGTCACCATGTAAAGATTGTAGCAAATTGATTCATCAAGCAGGTATTAAGCGTGTGGTGTATATGGAAGCATATAAAGATACTGAAGGGATTGACTTTTTAGTGCGTGCTGGTGTTGAGGTAGTGCATATGCCTGATATTATATAGTAGTATAACGATGAAAAAGATTTTTTGGCCTCTTATTATATCTATATCACTGTGCTTGGGAGTGCTCTTAGGTGGTTTTATTACGTCTGCATCTTATCGGACTAAACCTTCTGTGTTTTTTAATCCCAATAAAACTAAACTGAGTCGTTTAATCGACTTTATTGAACAGGAATATGTGGATGAGGTAAATACTGATTCTATTGTAGATCTTACCGTAACAAGTATTTTAGAGCAGTTGGATCCACATTCTATATATATAGCAAAGAAAGAACTTAAAGGTCTTTCAGAGTCTATGCAAGGGAGTTTTGTGGGTATAGGAGTTAATTATTATTACTATAAAGATTCGCTGGCTGTAATGCGTGCTGTAGATCATGGACCTGCGCAAAGAGGAGGAGTTTTGGCAGGGGATCGTATCCTATATGCAGATGGAATTAAACTATTTGGCAAAGGAATTACTTCTGATTCAATAAGCAATGTGTTGAGAGGAGAAGAGGGAACGAAAGTTAAATTACAAGTTTACCGAAAAACAGCAAACAAAAAGCTTGATTTGGTTTTAACGCGTAGTACTATTCCTCTTCAAAGTGTAGATATAGCATTGAAATTAGAGGATGGGAATGGATACATAAAGATTAACCGTTTTTCGAGTACTACGTATGAGGAGTTTAAACTTGCGTTAGACAGCTTACTTATGCTAAAGATTAATGGACTTATTATAGATTTGAGAGATAATGGAGGAGGGTATATGGATCAGTCAAATAAGATGCTTAATGAGCTATTGGATAAAGGACAGGTTATTGTAAAGACGATTAATAAGAAAGGAAAAGAAAACGTTTTAAAAGTAAGTTCTACTGGAGCTTATCGCACAGGGGATTTGTATATATTGGTTAATGAAAATAGTGCTTCTGCGAGTGAAATTATAGCAGGGGCAATACAGGATAACGATAGGGGAACTGTTGTAGGGCGACGAACTTTTGGAAAAGGATTAGTACAAAGGGAGTTGATGTTAGGGGATGGTTCTGCAATTCGATTGACAACTGCTCGTTACTATACACCTTCTGGGCGTTCTATACAAAAACCATATAATAATGGTATTGGAGAATACAACAATGACTTTGTAACTCGATATGAAAGAGGAGAGCTTTATGCTAAAGATAGTATTAAACTGGCAGATAGTTTACAGTTTAAAACGCTGAAAGGAAGAACGGTGTATGGAGGTGGAGGAATTGTACCTGATTTGTTTGTTCCCATTTCAAGTAAACACGGAGATGATGCAATTATTTTATTAATGCAGAGTGGAATGGTCAGTTATTTTGTATTTGAAGAGATTGATCGCAATAGAAAATTCTTTGAATCGAAAAGTAATGAACAGTTGATCTCTTATTTGCAAAAAGATCAGAAAGTGTATCAAGACTTTGTGAAGCACTTACAAGAAGGAAAGCTGTTTTTTAAATTAGATAAACGCAAGCAATTGGTTAATCATTATTTAATAGCAGAGTTCATTAGACAATTACAAGGAGAGAAACAATCTTATGAATGGTTGTTATCTAATGATGAAATGATAAAAGCAATTGATATTGCAAAGTTGAAGAAAAAATAAAAGGGTTGTCTGCAAAGACAACCCTTTATATTTGTAATGAGATTACCAGATTTTAACTCTGTTTTCTGGCTTAACGTATAATTTATCTCCTTCTTTGATATTGAATGCTTTATAGAAAGCATCCACATTTTGTAAAGGAACATAAGATCTATAGTATCCTGGAGCGTGTGGATCTGTTTTTACTTGGTTTTTGATTGCTTCATCACGAGCTTTCGTTCTCCAAATAGTTCCCCAAGAAATGAAGAAACGTTGTTCTGGAGTGAATCCATCAATTTTACCTGGGTTACCATTTTCTTTTAAATAGATTTGTAATCCATCATAAGCAGCATTTACACCACCTAAGTCTCCGATGTTTTCACCTAATGTAAAGTGACCATCAACAAACACTCCTTTTAAAGGTTCTAAAGCACTGTATTGAGCAGCTAAACGATCACCCAATTTTGTAAATTGCTCTAAATCTTTTGCAGTCCACCAATCATTTAAGTTACCATTTTTGTCATAACGAGCTCCAGAGTCATCAAAACTGTGAGAGATTTCATGTCCAATTACAGCACCAATACCTCCATAGTTAATCGCTTCGTCAGCTTTGTAATCATAGAAAGGAGGTTGTAAGATTGCAGCAGGGAATACGATTTCGTTGTACAATGGGTTGAAGTAAGCATTTACTGTTTGTGGTGCCATACCCCAACGCGATTTGTCTACTGGTTTTCCAAAGTCAGATATATTTTTAGCAATATCCCATTTCTCTGCATTTTTCATATTCTCAAAATGGCTACCTCCTTGTTTTGGAGATTTGATAACCATTGCAGAATAGTCTTCCCATTTGTCTGGGTAACCAATTTTTACAGTAGTAGCCGCTAATTTGTCTAATGCACCTTTTTTCGTAGCATCTTCCATCCAAGGTAATGCTTTGATACGCTCTCCAAAAGCAGTAAGTACATTTTTAATCATGGCTTGAGCTTTTGCTTTTGCTTCAGCAGGGAATTTTTTAGCAACGTATAGTTGTCCTAAAGCTTCACCCACAGTACCATTTACAACAGCTAATGCTCTTTCTTCTACTGGTCTTTGTTCTTTAGCTCCTTCAAGTGTTTTTGAATAGAATTCCCAGTTTGCTTTTTCCATCGCTGTAGATAAGTTAGAAGCATTGTGGTTTACTAAAGTCCATTTTAAGTATGCTTTTACATCTGCCATATTAGTAGCAGTAAGTAAATTGTTTAAAGATTTGATGTATTTAGGTTCAGAAACGATGATTTTCTCAACATTTTTTAAACCTGTTGCATCAAGGTAAGCTTGCCAATCAACTACAGGAGCTGCTTTTTGTAATTCAGCAATAGTCATTAAATTGTATGTCAAACGGCTGTCTCTACGTTGTACACGTGTTAGACGTGGTTCTGCCATTTTAGTTTCAATAGCTAATACCTTTTTAGCATCTGCTGTTGCAGACTCTTTAGATTCTCCAATCATTTCCAACATTCTACTAACATGAGCAACGTATTGTTCACGTTTTTCTTTCATGTCTGCATCTTGTAAGATATAATAATCACGATCAGGAAGACCTAAACTTCCATTTGTAAGATAAACAGCATTCTCGTTAGAATTTTTTTCATCAGCATATACATATACATTATAGAAACCAAGTCCACCTTCTTTTGCTAAATCAGCTAAAAGTTTTGCTGCATCAGCAGGAGTTGCTACAGCATTAATTTTATCTAAGTAAGATTTTAATGGAGATACACCTACTTTATCTCTCGCAGCTGCATCAAGATAAGTTTGGTAGATTGCCACTGCTTTTGCTTGATCAGATTTTGGATCAAGTTTAGAATCTTCAGTAGCTTCTTTTAGGATAGCTAAAGCATCTTTGTCCGTATTTTGTCTTAATTCGTCAAAACTACCCCAACGAGTTCTATCTGCTGGAATTTCTGTTTTGTCGTACCACGTACCATTTACATAGCGGAAGAAGTCATCCCCTGGTTTTACCAAAGTGTCCATGTATTGTAATGCTATACCGTGTGTAGCATTGTCCTCAGCATCTGCTTTTTTGTTTGCATCTTTACAAGCGATTAAAGATGCAATTGCTATTGCAGATGTTAGTAATACTTTTTTGTTCATAAATATGGTTTGATTTATATGATATGAAACAAAAATAGGAATTTATCTGTTTTTACTATTGATTCGAGCTATAAATTACACCAAATCATTTTATAATGGATTTAACTTGTTTACAACGGGCTTATTTGTAAGTTTGTGAAAATTAGAAAAAATGTATCAGTTCTTTAAAAAGTATATCTATTTCTTTGTCTTCTTTTTTATAGGAAGTTTAGGTATTCTATATCTATTTTACGATGCTTTAAAGTATAGAAAGAGCCTTCCTGTTTATACACCATCTATGGTGAATCCTGAATTGGTGGATAGTTTGATTCAACACCAAGCGAATAAACAAACACATAAAGTAGCTCCCTTTAAGTTTGTAAATCAAAATGGGGATACAATTACCAATAAGGATTATATAGGTCATATTTATGTGGCAGATTTCTTTTTTACAACTTGTACAACTATTTGCCCAATTATGGGAGATAATATGGTTTGGTTACAAGATCAAATAAAAGATATGCCAGGAGTAAAATTGTTATCTCACTCTGTGACACCTGATATTGATAGTGTTCCTGTATTAAAGGAGTATGCTTTGAGAAAAGGCGTAAATGATAAGGTTTGGAATTTAGTAACGGGTGATAAGAAAGATATTTACTTTATAGCTCGTAACTCTTATCTGGCTGTTAAAACAGGTAAGCCTTCAGAATTATATGATATGGTGCATACTGAAAATTTTGTATTAGTTGATGCAGAAGGACGTATAAGAGGTTTTTATGATGGAACAAACTTGAATACTAAAGATGAGGAAACAAAGAATATGCAAGATTTGTTAGAGGATATCAAATGGTTGTATCAACATGAAAAGGATAAAGTAAAGAAGTAAAATGTTATTTGTATAAATAGGGAGTCCAAATTGTAAGATTTGGACTTTTTGTTTTTAGAGGAAGTGGGTAGGGTATCTTTTGAAGCGTAAATGGGGTGTATTTTAGCATCTTAATAGTTTAAGTTCTGATAATTATTAGTGAATTATCGGCTATTGTCTATTAATTTGACTACATTTGTACTTTAAAATAAATCTAAATAAAGTGAATACTACTCTTGACTTACTAAAAAAGAACACGAAAGGTGTAATTGCTGATTTTGATATGCACCGTGTTCCTTTGAAATTATTGGAAATGGGTTGTTTACCTGGGAATGATGTCGAATTATTAGAAGTTGCTCCATTGGGAGACCCTATCTATTTATGCATTAATGATACTCATCTTTCTATTCGAAAAGAGTTAGCGAAAGAAATACTTGTAGAAGTAGTGGAGTAGTTTGAGAATATAAGTAATAGTTGATGAAAAAAGATATAAAAGTTGCCCTAATAGGGAATCCTAATGTAGGGAAAACCTCTGTATTTAATGCTTTAACTGGTCTAAACCATAAGATTGGTAATTACCCTGGTATTACTGTAGATAAAAAATCTGGTGTTGCAAAACTTGATGATCAAGTAAGTGCAACAATTGTGGATTTGCCAGGAACATATAGTTTAAATGCGAGTTCAGAAGATGAACGCATTGTATTAGATTTACTTTTTGATCCTACAAACGAGGATTATCCAGATGTAGCTATTGTTGTAGCTGATATTGAAAATTTAAAGAGAAATCTTTTACTCTTTACTCAAGTAAAAGAATTAGGTTTTCCTACTGTATTAGCTATTAATATGGCTGATCATATGGAAGAAAAGGGGATCACAATCAATATACCTGAACTGGAAAAGAAGCTAAATACTAAGATTGTATTGATTAGTGCGAAGAAGAAAATGGGAATTCAAGAGTTGAAAGATGCTGTATTGAATTACCAAAGTTATTCGATTGAACCATGTTTAAGCGCAACGACAGTTGATATTGATTTTTTTAGCAAATTAGCTCTAACTTTTACGAGTCTTTCTGTTTTTAAATTGTGGATGATTTATTCGCAAGATATTACGATAGGAAATATCAGTAAGAAAGATATTGAAGGAAAAGGAGTACAGTTGAGCGAGAGTGAAGTGAAGAAGCTTCAACATAAAAAGACAATTAAGCGTTATCAATTTATAAATGAAGCATTAAAAGAGTGTTATACTCGCGATGTTTCTAAAGCAAAAGATATTCGCAGTAAAGTGGATCGTATCTTAACACACAAAGTGTATGGGTATTTGATTTTCTTTGCGATTATGACTTTGGTTTTTCAAGCCATATTTGAGTGGTCAAGTATTCCAATGGATTGGATTGATGGAAAGTTTGCAGACCTTACTACGTGGGTACATGAGGTAATGGAACCTGGAAAACTAACAGATTTGATAGCTGATGGTATCGTACCTGGTATCGGAGGAGTTATGCCTTTTGTTCCTCAGATTGCGATTCTATTTATGTTTATTTCTATTTTGGAAGAAACAGGGTATATGAGTAGAGTTGTTTTCTTGATGGATAAGGTGATGCGTCCATTTGGATTGAGTGGAAAGTCTGTTGTACCATTAATCTCGGGTAATGCATGTGCTATTCCTGCTATTATGTCGGCACGTAATATAGAGAATGCAAAAGAGCGATTAATTACTATATTGATCACACCATTTACAACTTGTTCGGCTCGTATTCCTGTATACATTATTATTATTGCTATTGTAATTCCTGATACTCGTTTATTTGGATTTTTGAGTTTACAAGCTTTAGTATTGACTTTGTTTTATTTTATAGGTTTCCTTACAGCCTTAGTTTCTGCGTGGGTATTGAGTAAGTATATTAAGAATAAACAGAAGTCTTATTTTGTAATTGAAATGCCAAATTATAGAACACCTATTTTTAAGAATGTGGTAATCAATATGTACGAGAAAACAAAGGCATTCGTAGTAGGAGCAGGGCAAATTATCTTTGTATTATCAATTGTTATTTGGTTTTTGGGGGCTCATGGACCAGGTGATAAATTTGAGAATGCAGAAACACATGTAGAGCAAATTTATCAAGGGAAGCAAATTTCAGAAGAGGAGTTAAGTGAGCATGTGGCAAGTTACCGATTAGAAAATTCATATATAGGGATTCTTGGAAAGTCAATTGAGCCAGTAATTAAACCATTAGGATACGATTGGAAGGTTGGTATTGCAGTATTGTCTTCTTTTGTAGGACGTGAAATATTTGTTGGAGTGCTGGGAACTATTTATAATGTTGGATCTGCTGATGAGAATGATGAAGATGGTCGTATCAAAGAACGAATGGCGGCTGAAGTGTGGTCAGATACAGGAGATAAAGTATTTACTTTGGCCAGTGGAGTATCGTTGATGTTCTTTTATGCCTTTGCCATGCAATGTACAGCAACAGTAGCTATAACAAGAAGAGAAACTAAGTCTTGGAAATGGACAATCTATCAGTTGGTATTTATGACAGTGTTTGCATATGTGGCTGCACTTATAGCATATCAACTCTTAAAATAATGTAAATTATGGGGTACCAAGAAATAATTGCCTACGGGATTGTAATTATTGCTGTAGGGTATTTAATTAAGAAAAGTTTTTGGAAGAATAAGAATAGTAAGAAAGGCTCTTGTGGGAGTGGAGATTGCGGGTGTTCTTAATTCGTTGAGAAAACAATTTATAACTTTTAGTAATAACAAAGGGCTGTTCATTTTGAATAGCCCTTCGTATTTATATCACATTATGTTCAGTAACTTTAATTAGTTTATCTTCATAAATAGTAGTTGTATAAAAATCTAAGAATTCATCTAAATCATAATCCGGACATGCACCAGTATGAGAAGTAATAAAGGCACCTAAAGCAGAGGCTTTTTTGACAATGTCGTATGTATTGTCATTTTTGATTTTTTCGGACAGGAAACCAGCTAAAAAAGCGTCACCACTACCTACGGTATCTCTAATGACTATGGGTACAGCGGGGAAATAATATGTTGTGTTATTATAAACATACATCCCTCCTTTACTACTATCTGTTATTAATAGTTCGTTACAGTTGAAATGATCTTGAATATGTTTAATGTTTTCTTGATCTGTAGTATAGACTTTACCAATGTGATCTAAAATTTGTTTCATTTCAGATTTATTCATCTTGATGAGATCAGATTTGTGCATTAGTTCGATAACAAATCCCATTTCATAATGAGGTGGTCTAAAGTTAACATCATATACTTTATACGTTGCCGCTTCAAGTAATTGATGTAACGTTGTTCGCGTAAGATTTTTTCTACTGGCTAATGTGCCAAATACAAAAGCATCTGCGTTTTCTATTAGTTCTAAATCTTCAGCTCTAAGCTCAATATTATCCCAAGCAGAATTAGTTGAGAAGTCATAAATAGCTTCATTGTGTTCATCAAAAGAAGTGAATACACTTCCTGTAGGATGCAGATTATCAGTCTGACAAGAGGTCGTTTTTATGTGTACTTGATTTAATCGATCAAGTATTTTAGTACCATATTCATCGTGTCCGATTCGGGTAATTAATGAAGTATAGATTCCCATTTTACTCAAATGGTAAGCCACATTAAAGGGTGCTCCTCCAATTCTTTTGTACGTTGGAAATATTTCCCACAATACTTCTCCAAAACAAACTATTTTTGGGATATAGTTGATATCTGTCATTTTACTTTTTCATTAGCATTTGTAGTTAAAATTACGTATTTCTTTTGATTTAGAAAGATAATATTAGAAGCTATGTTATTTGTATGCTAAGTAGAAATAGAGGAATAGATAATATGATTTTAGATTAGCTTGTTTGTAAGTACAAATGCTATAATCATTAACTTGTTTTACTTGAATGCAGTAATACTTTTTAGATGAAGACGAAGATTTATAAGTAGATGAATTAAGGGGAGTGGAGAATAAATAAGAAAGCCAAACTTTGAGAAGTTTGGCTTTCTTGATATTTATGTATTTTATTATTATTTAAAAAATCCCAATAATAATGAAGGGCATAATCCAATAATAATATTAATAGTTACAGCTACAATTCCAATTATCTGATAAGAAAAAGGTACTGTGATTTTCTCCTCTTGTTCCTCTTGTTCCTCTTGTTTTGTAAACATAGCGATAATAATTCTAAGGTAGTAGTAAATACTGATTATAGAGTTTATTACTCCAAAGATAACTAATACAAGGTAGCCATGAGATAGGGCTTGTTGGAATAAGAAAAACTTACCAAAAAATCCTGCAAAGATTGGAATACCTCCCATTGATAATAGAGCAATAGATAAGATAACAGCCATTGTAGGATTTCTGAAACCTAATCCATTAAAGTTCGATATAAGTTCGTCTTTTGTATTTTTACATACAGCCATTAACACTGTAAATGCTGCAATACCAGCAATTGCATAAGCAGAAGCGTAGTAGAAAAGAGTAGCATTTGCTGTGTCTAAAGCTGTTAGTGCCATCATCATAAAACCAGCATGTGAAATACCAGAATAAGCCAATAGACGTTTCATATTGTCTTGACGTATAGCCATAATGTTTCCAACAGACATGGTTAAGATTGCAATTACAACAATAACAGTAGTATATTGCTCTGGCATTTTATCTAATAAGTTAACGCTTAGTTTAAAAAGTGTAGCAACAGCTGTCACTTTTACTAAAGTACTCATTAGTGCTGTTGTTAAGTTTGGAGCTCCTTGATATACATCTGGTGCCCAGAAATGGAATGGAACAGCAGCTATTTTAAATAACATTCCAATAATGATTAGTACTACACCTAATTGGTACCATACAGGCATTGTTGTAGTTGCAGATATAGCTCCAATGTTTACTAAATCAAAACTACCAGTAGCACCATATATTAAAGCTATACCAAATAATATGATTCCTGAAGCGAAAGAACCAAGCAAGAAATACTTCATTGCAGATTCGTTGCTTTTAATGTTTTTGCGATCGGCTCCACATAAGATGTATAGAGTAATGGATAAGATTTCAAGTCCTAAGAAGAACATCGCCATATTACCAAAACTAACCATACAAATCGCCCCCATTAGTAAAAATAGTTTTAGCGAAATATAATCTGATATTTTAGAAAATTCTTTTTCGTAAAAATCTTTACTTAGCCCTACTAAGAATATACTTAATGCGATAAATAAAGATGAGAATGCGTTAGCAAATCTTGATGATACGAACATATTGTTGTGGTGAGCCTCTACAACTGTGATATTACAAACTGTATATCCAAGTATGCCAACTAACCCAATGATTGTTGCAGGAATAACCAATTTTCTTAAATTGATGATTTCAAGTACAAGTACCAAAACCGCTAATACTCCAATTGCTATTAATGTGTTCATTTGTTATATTTTGGAATTATATTCTCTATTTATAAAATAGAGAATTCATTACATTTATTACTTGATATACGATACTATTTCAACCAAACTTGGTGTAATTAGATCAGTGATTGGTTTAGGATATATACCTAAGAAAATTACAATTACAACTAATATACCTAATACTGTTGCTTCTGTAGTGTTTACATCAGCAAAAGTTTTTTTGTTTGTTTCTCCTAACATTGATTTTTGGAACATTCTTAGCATATAGAAAGCTCCTAAAATAATTGAAGTTCCACCAAATACAGCGTACCAAATGTTTACTTGAGATAAACCAAATAATAAGTTGAATTCTCCAATAAAACTAAATGTACCTGGTAGGCCGATTGAAGCAAACATTAAAATCATAAAGATTGAAGCAAACTTTGGTGCTTGTTGACGAATACCTCCCATTTCTCCAATCATTCTTGTATCTAAACGTTTGTATAGAATTTGTGCAATATAGAATAAACCTACAATGACAAAACCGTGAGCAAGCATTTGATATACTGCTCCTGTAAGACCATCTAAAGTTAGTGAGTAAGCACCTGCAGCAATTAAACCAACGTGAGCCATTGATGAGTAAGCTAAGAATCGTTTAATATTTGCTTGTTTAAGGGCTACAATAGAACCGTATACTACACCAATAATACATAATACCATAATTGTTGGCATTAGGTCTTTAGCAGCAGTTGGGTTAATTGGTAATTGCCAACGGATGATAGAATATAATCCCATTTTAAGCATAATCCCTGATAGTAACATTGTACCTACTGTAGGAGCTTTTTCGTATGTAGAGGCTTGCCATGTATGGAATGGGAAAATAGGAATCTTAATTGCATAAGCTAAGAAGAAAGCCAAGAATACCCAATATTGTTCATTTGCTGTAAGATTCAAGTTGTATAAATCTTTTAGCATAAAACTACCAGCTTGTTGATATAAGTAAACAAAACCAACTAACATGAATAAAGATCCTGCAAATGTGTAAATGAAGAATTTAAGAATAGCTTTTTTACGAGCTTCAAAAGTATCATTACCCCACAATAAAGCAATAAAATAAATCGGTAATAAAGATAACTCCCAAAAGATGTAGTACAAGAATCCATCTGATGCTAAGAATGTTCCAGTCATTGCAAACGACATAAACATAACTAAAGCATAGAAAGTATTTGATTTCTCTATGTGATTACCTAATGATGATAAGATAATTAATGGAGTTAAAGTAGTTGTCAAAAGGACTAAAGCTAATGCTAAACCATCTGCTTTGAAGGCAAGATATATGTTTGGATTAGCAATCCATTGCGTCATAAAACCTGTATTTACACCAGCATTATGTTGACAAATTAAAACGATTGTTTCAATGAAAGCTGCGATACCAAAAAGTAATGCAACTTTAGCTGCGTTTTGCTTTCCTACTAAGTAAGTTGCAAGCGCTCCAGCCAATAACGTTATTAATAATATGGTTACGTTCATCTTTCTAAATTATCTTGCAATGAATAAATAATATAATATCAAACAGATACCGAATACGAAAGCAAATAAGTAAAGCCCAATGTTACCATTTTGTGCTTTTTTACCTTGTAACGATAATCCATCTGCAATCTTTCCTAAACCAAAGATAGTTTCTGATAAAGCTACCTCTGTAATATCTCTAAAGAATGTTGCTAACGAATAAATTGGTTTTACAATTACTTTCATATAGATTTCATCTATGTAATATTTGTTATACAACACTTTGTGGAAACCAACAATTTGTTCGTCTTCTTGAGGTATTTCGTTATTCTTGAGATATTTCGAATAAGCTAAACCTAAACCAATAATAAATCCAAGAGTAGCAATACCCATTAATGTATATTCAATAGTACCTAATTCATGATGTTGTGCTGTTGCAGTATTTACAATGATAGGTTTTAAATATTCATTTAACCAAGAATTTCCAGGTAGACTGATTACACCTCCAACTACAGAAAGTGCTGCTAAAATCACTAAAGGAGTTGTCATAGCAGAAGGACTTTCATGTAAGTGATTTTTTTGTTCTTGTGTTCCTCTAAAGCTATTCTTGAAAGTTAAGAATAGAAGGCGGAACATATAGAAGGCTGTCATTATTGATGCTAATGAACCAATTACATATAAAGCCATATTATTATGGAAAGCAGTCATTAAGATTTCATCTTTAGAGAAGAAACCTGAAAAGAATGGGAATCCTGAAATTGCTAATGTAGCTAATAAGAATGTAATATAAGTAATCTTCATAAAAGGTTGAAGACCTCCCATTTTACGCATATCTTGTTCTCCTCCCATGGCATGTATAACAGAACCAGATCCAAGGAATAAACAAGCTTTAAAGAAAGCGTGTGTTACTACGTGGAATACTGCAATTTCGTATGCTCCAAAACCTATTGCCATAAACATTAAACCTAATTGAGACACTGTAGAATAGGCTAATACTTTTTTAATATCATTTTGTACTAATCCTATAGATGCAGCAAATAAAGCAGTGAATGCTCCAACAATAGCAATAATATTTTGAACTTGTGGTGCAAGGTCAAAAACAAAGTTTAATCTTGTAATAAGGAATATACCTGCTGTAACCATTGTAGCTGCGTGAATTAATGCAGATACAGGAGTCGGTCCTGCCATGGCATCAGGTAACCAAGTGTATAATGGAATTTGAGCACTTTTACCAACAGCTCCAATAAAAAGAGCTAAAGCAGCACATCCAATCCAAGTATTAATTTGGTGGTTTGTTCCACTTAAAAGAGCTTCCTTGATTGTCATATAATCCAATGATTGGAATAGGAAAGCTAAAATAAATACACCTATTAAGAAACCTAAGTCTCCAATACGGTTCATAATGAAAGCTTTCTTAGCAGCATCATTGTATGATTGATTTTTATGCCAGAACCCAATAAGTAAGTATGAACAAAGTCCAACACCTTCCCATCCAATGAAAGTAATTAATAAGTTACTACCAGTAACTAATACAATCATGAAAAATATAAAGAAGTTTAAATAGGCAAAGAATTTACCATAGTTTTCATCTCCTTTCATATAGCTTGTTGAATACCAGTGGATCAATGTACCAATTCCTGTTACAAAAAGTAACCACAAAAGAGATAATTGATCTAATAAGAATCCAAAAGATATCTTGAATTTAGAAACATTTATCCAATCAAATAAGTCTGCTTGTATAGGTGTTCCTGAATTATTTACTTGTACAAAAGCTATAACTGTAACAATAAATGAAATTAAAACTGCAAGAGTTGCAATAATTCCAGCACTGCTACCTAATTTTTTTCCGAAGAAAATATTAATTAATGACCCTAATAAAGGAACCAATAATAAAAGTAAAATTACGTTTGTATCCATGCGGAATTATCCTTTTAAGTTTTTTAATTTATCTATGTCAATAGAACCAATGTTTCTATATATTGTTACTAATATGGCTAAACCAACTGCTACTTCTGCAGCTGCAACAGCCATAGTAAAGAATACAAAAACCTGTCCTTGTGCGTCTTGATGATAGGTAGAGAACGCTACTAATAGCATATTAGCTGAGTTAAGCATAATCTCTATACACATAAACATTACAATTGCATTTCTTCTAAATAGAATTCCAAAAATTCCTATACAGAAAAGAACAATTGATAAGTATATGTATTTATCTATCCCGATGATTTCAATTACATTTTCCATAATTATAATGCTTTTTCAGGTTGATCCTTTTTAGAAATTAGAACTGCACCAATCATTGCTAAAAGCAATAGTACAGCTACCATTTCAAAAGGCATTACATATTCGTTTAATAATACTTTACCCAATACTTTTACTGATTGGAAGTCTTCGCCAGAATTTACATATTGTAATTCATAAGCTTGTGCTCCTCTCATTGTAATTGATAATAAAAGTAAACCAGCTAAACAGAATGCAATTGTAGCAACTACTTTTGTAATAAAAGGTTTTGATACTTCGTGACTGATATTTAAGTTCATTAACATTATTGTAAATAACATTAAGATCATGATAGCTCCAGAGTAAACCATTATATGTACCATTCCCAAAAACTGAGAGTTAAGTAATATATAGTGTCCTGCTATTGAGAAAAAACTAACTACAAGCCATAAAGCACTATGAATAGGGTTTTTGCTCAATATTGTTAAAGCTGCACTCCCGAGTGTAATAGTCGAAAGTATATAAAATAATATCTCTATCATAATTAAGCTTTATTCTGTTGTTTTGTGTTTTCTATTGCCATTTCTAAAGGCATAACCAATTTGTCTTTTCCGAAGATAAAGTTCTCGCGATCCATATCTGCTTTTGCAATCTGTTTTGATTTAGTTAGATAAATCGCCTGTTTAGGACAAGCCTCTTCACATAAACCACAAAAAATACAACGCAACATATTGATTTCATATATTTCAGCATATTTTTCTTCACGGTACAAATGCATTTCTTCAGGTTTGCGTTCTGCTGCTTTCATTGAGATAGCTTCAGCAGGACAAGATAAAGCACATAAGCCACAAGCTGTACAACGCTCTCGTCCTTCGTCATCACGCATTAGCGTATGCTTACCGCGATATACATCGCTAAATGGTCTTGTTTGTTCAGGATATGCAATTGTTACCTTCTTTTTAAACATGTGTTTTAAGGTAACCATCATTCCTTTAAAGATTGCAACTAAGTAAATCTTTTCGGTCCAAGTCAGTTTCTTGTCAGAAACAGTCTTTTTTCTTCCTGATAATGAGTAAGTATTTGCTGACATGTTTAATTTTTTACAAGTAAGATTACAATAGCTGTAACTACTAAGTTCAACAATGCAAGTGGAATTAATGACTTCCACCCTAAGTTCATCAATTGGTCATATCTGAAACGAGGTAAAGTCCAACGTACCCACATATAGACAAATATGAAGAAACATATTTTTATAAATAGAGCAAAAATACCTAATACGTTTGCAATATTAACTCCCCAATTTTCTACAGCCCAAGACATTCCTGGATAATTGTATGCCCCAAAGTATAAAACTGAAATAATAGCAGATGAAATGAATAAGTTCGCATATTCTGCGAAAAGGAAGAATCCCATTTTCATAGAAGAATATTCCGTGTGGAACCCTCCAATAAGCTCTTGTTCACATTCTGCTAAGTCAAATGGAGCACGGTTTGTTTCTGCAAATGAACAAATCAAGAAAATTAAGAACCCTACTGGTTGGTAAAATACGTTCCAATTCATTCCTTCTTGTTGCAAAGCAATTTCTCTCATGCTTAGGGTTTGTGTCATTAATAAAAGTCCTATTAATGATAATCCCATTGCAATTTCATAAGAAATCATTTGAGAAGCTGCACGTATACCACTCATTAAAGAGTATTTATTATTTGAAGCCCAAGCTCCAATCATAATACCATATACTCCTACAGAAAGCACAGCAATAATATATAATAAACCAACATTTAAGTCAGCTGCTTGTAAGATGATATCTCTTCCAAATAAGTGGAATTTGTCTCCCCAAGGAATTACAGCACTTGTCATAAGTGCAAGAGTCATTGCTAAGAAAGGACCAAACTTAAATAAGAATTTATTAGGTGTATTTGGTTCATACTCTTCTTTTGCAAATAGTTTTAAACCGTCACATAAAGGCTGTAAGATCCCTCCTTTACCTGCACGGTTTGGACCTAAACGGTCTTGTATCCATGCTGCAATCTTACGTTCTGCAAGAGTTGCATACATCGCCATAAGCATCGTAATTGCAAAAACAACAACAATGATAACTGCTTTATCTATAATAATAGTTTTATCCATACTTATGTCGTTTTATTCTTTAGATTCGTTTTCTGTGAAAGGCACGTCTTTCATACTTATTTTCAGGCGATCTTGTTCACGTCCTTCCAATATTTGTTTCTCCGTCTTCATCACAACCGTATCCAATTTACGAGTATAGTTATTTTGGTTAATAACAGAGAATTTTTCGAATTTACGAGGACCTTCTATAACCCAATCTGTAGTTTTTTTGTGATCAAAACGACAACTGTTGCAGATAAATTCTTCTACTTCATGAAATTCGTCTTTACGTGCTGTGACTCTTTGAATTTCTTCTCCAAACATCCATACTGTTACTTTTCCAGAACAAGTAGGACAGTCTCTATGAGCATTGTATGGTTTGTTAAACCAAACACGTGATTTGAAACGGAATGTTTTATCAGTAAGTGCTCCTACAGGACAAACATCAATCATATTTCCTGAAAACTCATTATCTATAGCAGCAGATATATATGTTGATATTTGTGCGTGATCTCCACGTCCACAAACTCCATGTACACGTTTGTCAGTTAATTGTTCAGCTGTTTTTACACAACGATAACAAAGAATACAACGATTCATATGAAGTTGAATATTTTCTCCAATATTTTCTGGAGCAAATGTTCTTTTTTCTTCTTTAAAACGTTTTTGTTCTTTACCATGGTTAAAAGCAAGGTTCTGTAAATCACATTCACCTGCTTGGTCACATACAGGACAATCAAGAGGGTGATTGATTAGTAAGAACTCAGTAACTGCTTTACGTGCTTCTAATACTTTTGGAGATGTAATACTTTTTACTTCCATACCATCCATAACTCCTGTTTTACAAGAAGCCATTAATTTTGGCATTGGGCGAGGGTCAGCCTCACTTCCTTTAGATACTTCTACTAAACAAGCTCTACATTTTCCTCCTGTTCCTTCAAGTTTTGAATAATAGCACATTGCAGGAGGTACTGATTCTCCTCCAATCATTCTTGCCGCTTGTAGAATGGATGTCCCTGGTTCTACTTCTATTTCATGTCCGTCTATAGTAACTTTCATAAACTGTGCTTTGTTTAAAATTGAATTGTTTAATTCAACGTATATTATTTATTAATCAAGTGTTTTACTGCAGAAAAAGGTTCATCAACAAAGTGATCTCTGTTTTTGATTTTTTCAGGGTATAAAACGTGATATTCAAATTCTTCTCTAAAATGTCTAATAGCAGCAGCAACTGGCCAAGCAGCAGCATCTCCTAATGGACAGATTGTATTTCCTTCTATGTTACTTTGGATATTCCACAATAGGTCAATATCTTCCATTGTACCATGTCCTGTCTCTATACGGTGTAAGATTTTTTCAAGCCATCCTGTACCTTCACGACATGGAGAACATTGTCCACAACTTTCGTGAGCATAGAAACGAGCAAAGTTCCATGTGTTTCTAACAATACATGCAGTATCATTATAAACAATGAAACCTCCCGATCCTAACATAGAACCAGTAGCAAAACCTCCATCTGATAACGATTCATAAGTCATCAAACGATCATCTCCATTAGCTGTTTTATAGATTAAATGAGCTGGTAAGATTGGCACAGAAGAACCACCTGGTACTAATGCTTTGATAGGTCTATCATCAATCATTCCACCACAGTATTCATCAGAGTTGATAAATTCGTGAACAGTAATACCCATTTCTATTTCATATACTCCAGGTTTTCTAATATGTCCTGAAGCAGAAATTAGTTTAGTACCTGCTGATCTTTCCAAACCAAGTTTTGAGTAAGCTTCTCCAGAATTATTTACAATCCATGGCACGTTAGAGATAGACTCTACGTTGTTTACTACTGTAGGATTTCCCCATAACCCACTAACAGCAGGGAATGGTGGTTTGATACGAGGATTACCTCTTTTTCCTTCAAGAGATTCAATAAGAGCAGTTTCTTCTCCACAGATGTATGCTCCTGCTCCACAGTGTACATGTAAGTCTAAAGAGTAATCTGTTCCTAAGATATTTTTACCAAGCCATCCAGCAGCGTAAGCTTCTTTAATAGCTCTTTCTAAGATTTTAAAAACCCACATATATTCTCCACGAATATAGATGTAAGAAAGGTTTGCTCCTAAAGCGAAACTTGATGTAATCATTCCTTCTATTAATAAGTGAGGAATGTGTTCCATTAAGTAACGGTCTTTAAAAGTACCTGGTTCAGATTCATCGGCATTGCAAACTAAGTGTCTTGGTTTGCCAGATTTTTTATCGATGAAACTCCATTTTAATCCAACAGGGAATCCTGCACCTCCACGACCTCTTAAACCAGAAGCTTTAACCTCTTCTGTTATTTCATCAGGAGTCATTGATTTTAAAGCCTTTTCTACAGAAGCATAACCACCATTTTGGCGATATACTTCATAAGACTTAATCCCTGGAACGTTTATTTTATCTAATAATATTTTTGTTGCCATATTACTATTTATCGTGAAGTATTACTTTACCAGCTTTACAATCTTCTATGATTTGATCAATCTTTTCTCTTGTTAAGTGTTCCTTATAGAAATCCCCTAATTGCATCATTGGAGCATATCCACAAGCACCTAAACATTGCACTCCTACAACCGAAAACATACCATCTGCAGTTGTTTCTCCAGGTTGTACACCAAGTTTCTCACAAGTATATTCCATCATATCATCAGCACCTCTAATACCACAACATGATGTTAAACAGAATTCAAACATGTACTTTCCTACAGGTTTTTGATTGTACATAGTGTAGAACGTTACTACTTCATATACTTCAATAGGAGTAATATGTAATATTTCTGCTACTTTGTCCATAAGTTCAGCACTTAACCAGTTATCATGAGCATCTTGTACTTCATGAAGTACTGGTAGCAAAGCAGACTTGCGTTTGTCAGCAGGGTAGTGGCTAATTAACTCGTCAATTCGCGCTTGAAGTTCTGCTGTTATATTTATATTTTGTTTATATTTTTTCGTCTCCATATTCTTAAGCGTCTAATTCTCCTGCGATAATATTTAAACTTGACAATGTAATAATTGCATCTGACAACATTCCACCTTTAACGATGTCGTTGTATGCTTGATAGATTATAAAACAAGGTCTTCTAAAGTGCAAACGATATGGAGTTCTACTACCATCAGTAATCAAGTAGAAACCTAATTCTCCATTACCAGCTTCTACAGGGTGGTAAAGTTCTGTAACAGGTACAGGTACTTCTCCCATTATAATTTTGAAGTGATAAATCAGCGCTTCCATATTTGTATAAACATCTTCTTTTGGAGGAAGATAGTAGTCAGGAACATCAGCGTGATAAGGACCTTCAGGCATTTTATCTAATGCTTGTCGGATAATTTTCATACTCTCCCAGATCTCTGCATTACGAACGCAGAATCGATCATAACAATCTCCACTTGTTCCTACAGGAATATCAAATTCGAAGTCTTCGTATGAACAATAAGGTGTAGCGATACGAACATCATAATCTACTCCAGCAGCTCTTAAGTTTGGACCAGTAAATCCAAAGTTTACTGCATCTTCAGCAGATATACCACCTACACCAATAGTTCTATCCATAAAGATTCTATTACGTGTAAGTAATCCTTCGAACTCTGACCAAATAGCTGGAAATTCTTTTAAGAACTCTTCAATTAATTGGAAAACTTTTGGAGACCATTCTCTTTCAAATCCTCCTATTCTTCCCATATTAGTAGTTAAACGTGCACCACTAATTTCTTCGAAGATTTCATAAATTTTTTCTCTGTATTGGAACACATAAAGGAATCCTGTTAAGGCTCCTGTATCTACTCCCATAACTGAACTACAAATGATGTGATCTGCTATACGAGCTAATTCCATTACAATAACACGTAAGTACTGTACTCTTTTCGGAATCTCAATACCTAACGCTTTTTCAACAGTCAACCACCAAGCAGTATTGTTGATAGGAGATGAACAGTAATTTAAACGATCTGTTAGTACGTTGATTTGATAAAAAGGTCTGTTTTCAGCTATTTTTTCAAATGCTCTATGAATGTAACCTACTGTTCCTTCACCATCAATAACTCTCTCTCCATCAAGTAATATAATGTTTTGAAAAATACCATGGGTAGCAGGGTGTGTAGGTCCTAAATTTAATATCTGTAATTCTGTCCCGTCTTCTTGAAATTTCTCTTCAATCAGTTTAGCATATCGCTGCTCAGGAGGTAATAATAAGTCTGACATAATCTTCCTTTTATTGTTAATTAAGAATTATGAACCGTTCTACCAAAGAATCGATCATCTTTGTCTGTTCTACCAGCATCTTCCATCGGGAATTCTTTACGCAATGGGAAAGATTCCATTTGGTCCATATTTAATATTCTTTTTAATTGAGGATGATTTTTGAAATTAATTCCATAAAAATCATAAGTCTCTCTTTCTTGCCAGTTTGCACTTTTAAACAAATCAGTAACAGAGTCAACAGTAGGATGCTTAATGTCTAAGTAAGTTTTAATACGAATACGAACATTGTCTATCCAATTATGCATATGGTACACTACTGCAATTTGTCTATCATGAGGAAAATCAGGATAATGAACTCCACATACATCTGTTAGAAAGTTAAAGTTCATTTCATTATCCTCTTTTAAAAACTGAACAACACTATGTAAAGCATTTGCAGAAACTTCAAAAACCAACATCCCATGTTGTTCATGAAATTCACTTACAGACATACCAAAAGTGTCAATTAGTTTTTTCTGGATTGTAGTATTTTCTAATGCCATACTATTTATTTATGTTGTATGAGTTTAATAAATCATCATATTCTTGTGTGCCTCTTCTGTTTACAGATTCAGCTTTAATGATTTCTTGTAATTTTAATACTCCATCAAGTATTTGTTCTGGTCTTGGCGGACATCCTGGAACATATACATCAACAGGAATTACTTTGTCAATACCTTGTAATACTGAGTATGTATCAAAAACCCCACCAGAACAAGCACAAGCACCTACAGCAATAACCCATTTTGGTTCAGCCATTTGTTCATATACTTGTCTTAAGATAGGAGCCATTTTTTTAGATATAGTTCCCATAACCATCAACATATCAGCTTGTCTTGGAGAGAAACTCATACGCTCTGAACCAAAGCGTGCTACATCGTATGTAGCAGCCATTGTTGCCATAAACTCAATTCCACAACAAGATGTTGCAAAAGGTAAAGGCCACATAGAGTTTGCACGTGCTAATCCAACAACTGAGCTTAGCTTTGTTGCAAAGTATCCTTCTCCTGTATATCCTTCAGGAGCATCAACCATTGTATATTTTTTATCGCTCATCTATTCTTGTTTTAGTTAGTCCCACTCGAGACCTTTTTTCTTAAATTCATATAGTAAACCTAATAGGATAATGAACAAAAAGATTCCCATCTTTAACAATCCATCCCATCCAAGCTCTTGAAAATTAACTGCCCACGGGTATAGGAAGATTACTTCAACATCAAATAATACGAAGAGAATGGCAACAAGGAAATATTTTACATTAAATGGAATACGAGCACTTCCTAAAGACTCTAATCCACATTCCCAAGTACTATCTTTGATTTTTGATGATTTCTTTGGACCTAATTTGCCCGATACCCAAATTGTTAAGGCTACAAACCCAGCCGCAAGGCCAATTTGCATCAAAATAGGTATAAAATCGAGTTGACTTGCCTGCATATGCATAGTATTTATATTAATACAATATACAAATATACATCGGTGTTGTTGTATTACAAAGCTTTGTTATTCTTGTAGTTGTGATTAATGCTTTGGGAGGGCTAATATATAATTATTCTAAATAGTATTATACGGTTAACTTCTATTTTAAGAAAGTGTTAGTGAGTCTTTAAGTCGATTTTTAGACAGTTTTAAATGTTAAAAAGGAATGCTTTTGTTGTAGTATATAGAATAAAAAAAACCACCTAATAGGTGGTTTTTGACCGCAATCGAAAATAAATATATATATAATTAATCTTCTATCACTGTAACTTGAGTAGCAATTACTCCTTTTTTTCCTTGTTCTTCTACGTAAGAAACGTGGTTTCCTTGTTCAATCTTTTTTGTAACTAATCCAGTGATGTGTACAAAAATGTCTTGTTTAGTGTTATCGTCAGTGATAAAACCAAATCCTTTTTCTTCGTTGAAGAATTTAATAACGCCTGTATGCATTGTAATAAAATAAATAATTATTGTGCTAATATATGTTTTTATTTAAGTTATTTAAAGCTTTCTTAATCTTTTTTTTATCAAAGTTGTTGTTCTCGTTAAAGTATTTTTGGTGAGCACTCTTTCATTAGTATGAAGGCTTCTATTTTGTGCTTAGTTATTATAATAAGAGTTGTTTAACTTCTAAAAAGAGAGATATTATCAATCTGTAGGGCGCCGTGTAAGAAAATTGATTGGAGTAATAAAAGAAAAAAGGCTACTCATTGAGTAGCCTTATATAATTTTTTTAACTTATTCTTCGTCCAAAGGTTTCATTTTGAAAGTTTCCATAAATGCAGTTGTATAGTTACCTGCAATATAGTTTGGATCGTCCATTAATTGTCTATGGAAAGGAATAGTTGTTTTGATTCCTTCGATTACAAACTCGTCTAATGCTCGTTTCATTTTATTGATAGCTTCTTCTCTTGTTTGAGCTGTAGTTATCAATTTAGCGATCATAGAATCGTAGTTTGGTGGAATTGTATACCCAGAATACACGTGTGTATCTAAGCGTACTCCATGTCCACCAGGAGTGTGTAAAGTTGTTATTTTACCAGGAGAAGGGCGGAAGTCATTAAATGGGTCTTCTGCATTAATACGACATTCTATTGAGTGTAATTTTGGTAAGTAGTTTTTTCCAGAAATTGGAGTTCCAGCTGCTACCAAGATTTGTTCTCTAATTAAATCGTAGTCAATCACTTGCTCTGTAATAGGGTGCTCTACTTGAATACGAGTATTCATTTCCATGAAATAGAAGTTTCTATCGCGATCCACTAAGAATTCAATAGTACCAGCTCCTTCGTATTTAATATATTCTGCTGCTTTTACAGCTGCTTCTCCCATACGTTGTCTCAATTCATCAGTCATGAATGGAGAAGGTGTTTCTTCTGTAAGCTTTTGGTGTCTTCTTTGGATAGAACAGTCACGCTCTGATAAGTGACATGCTTTTCCAAATTGGTCTCCTACTACTTGAATTTCGATGTGACGTGGATCAAGGATAAGTTTTTCCATGTACATACCATCGTTACCAAATGCAGCAGCAGCCTCTTGACGAGCACTTTCCCAAGCTTTATCTAATTCTTCTTCTTTGAAGATTTCACGCATTCCTTTACCACCACCACCTGCTGTAGCTTTCATCATTACAGGGTAACCGATAGCTTTTGCAGTTTTTTTAGCATGCTCTAATGAATCTAATAGTCCATCAGAACCTGGTACTGTAGGAACACCAGCTAATTTCATTGTTTCTTTAGCTGTTGCTTTATCTCCCATTTTTTCAATCATCTCTGGAGATGCACCAATGAACTTAACACCGTGCTCTTGACAGATTTTAGAGAATTTAGCATTTTCAGATAAGAAACCATATCCAGGGTGAATAGCATCTGCATTAGTAATTTCTGCTGCAGCTATAATATTCGAAATCTTAAGATATGATAGATTACTTGGTGCTGGGCCAATACATACTGCTTCGTCAGCAAAACGTACATGTAAACTGTCTGCATCTGCTGTAGAGTATACAGCGACAGTTTTGATTCCCATTTCTTTACATGTTCTGATCACACGTAAAGCGATTTCACCTCTGTTTGCTATTAATATTTTTTTAAACATCTTTTGAAATTTTGGTTTAACTGTTAGTTAATTCATTCGTGAGTAATTGCGGAATGATTTGTAATCTTGGAAATTTCTTAAGATGGATCAACTAAGAATAATGGTTGATCAAATTCAACTGGTGATGCGTCATCAACTAATACTTTAACGATTTTTCCAGAAATTTCTGATTCAATCTCGTTGAAAAGTTTCATTGCTTCGATTACACATACTACATCTCCTGCTTTGATTGTTTTTCCTACTTCTGCAAAAGCTTCTTTATCTGGAGCTGGTTTGCGGTAGAAAGTACCAATGATAGGTGATTTGATAGTAATGTATTTCGAGTTGTCATCAGCTTGTGCTCCTTCTGTTGTAGCTACTGGAGTTGCAACAGGACTTGTTGGTAGTGGTGCAGCTGCTTGTGGCAATGCTGATGTTACTGGAACTTGTTGGATGTACGTAGTTTCAGTATTTCCAGTTTCAGTTGTTTTAATGGTGATTTTGAAATCATCCATTTCTAATTTTACTTCTGTAGCTCCTGATTTTGCTACAAACTTAATCAAGTTTTGAATTTCTTTAATATCCATACCTAATGTATTGGTTAGTTGTTTTTTATTCTTTTGTATATGCCCACTTCAAGTAAATTGAACCCCAAGTGAATCCGCCTCCAAAGGTAGCAAATATAATATTATCTCCTTTTTTTAGTTGGTTTTCGTAGTCGCAAAGTAATAAGGGAAGTGTAGCAGATGTTGTATTTCCGTATTTCTCAATGTTCATTAATACTTTTGAATCATCAACTCCCATGCGATGAGCTGTAGCATCAATGATACGTTTATTTGCCTGATGTGCTGCCAACCATGTAACGTCATCATTAGTAAGATTGTTGCGTTTCATGATTTTTTCACTTACGTCTGCCATGTTGGAAACAGCATATTTGAAAACTGTTTTACCATCTTGAAAAACGTAGTGTTGTTTATTTGCAACAGTTTCAGCTGATGCAGGTAGGATAGATCCTCCAGCGTCAATTTTTAAGTATTCACGACCAATTCCGTCGCTTCTTAAATATTCGTCTTGTAGTCCCAAACCTTCGTAGTTTGGTTCAAATAATACTGCTCCAGCAGCATCTCCGAATATAATGCATGTTGCACGATCTGTATAATCTATGATTGACGACATTTTGTCTGATCCAATCAATAATACTTTCTTGTATTTACCAGATTCAATGTAAGCAGAAGCTACAGACATTCCATATAAGAAACTTGAACAAGCTGCTTGTAAATCGAAGGCAAATGCGTTTGTAGCGCCAAGTTGTGTAGCTACGTAAACTCCTGTTGTTGCAACAGGCATATCTGGTGTAGCACTTGAAAGAATGACTAAATCAATATCTTTCGGGTCAGTACCAGACTTTCTTAGGACTTCTTCTCCTGCTTTTATAGCCATGTAAGAACTTCCTGCACCCGGTTCTTTAAGGATTCTTCTTTCCTTAATACCTGTTCTTGTTGTAATCCATTCGTCGTTGGTGTCTACTAATTTTTCAAGATCTGCATTTGTAAGCTTATCTTCTGGTAAGTAGCATCCAACAGCTGTAATGGCTGCGTGTATTTTTGTCATATGGTGTTGCTTTACTTTAAAAAACATTCCAAAAAGAAGCCAAAAGTACAAAAAAAAAACTAAATTAAGTCGTTTTCTGTCTTTGAACTCGTTTTATGCCTGTTAAATACAAAAAAAAACTCTCACACAAGGTGAGAGTTTCTTTTTACTTCTTTGAAAAGGTTATGCCTCTACTTCAGTCGTTTTGTCGATTACAACTTGTCCTCTGTAGTACATTTTTCCTTCATGCCAATAAGCTCTGTGAGACAAGTGAGCCTCTCCTGTTACAGGACATGTAGCGATTGTAGGAGCAACAGCTTTGTAATGTGTTCTTCTCTTATCTCTTCTTGTTTTCGAGGTTTTTCTCTTAGGATGTGCCATTTTACTATATTATTTATCCGTTAATAGTTTCTTTAATTCCGCCCATCGGGGGTCTATATCATCATTATCTTTGATATCTTCTTCATTGTCCTCTTCTTCGTCAAAATCATCCAACTCATCAAGTAGTGCAGATAGTTCGTCATCTAAGTCATCTTCGTCGTCATTAGAATAACCTAATATGTCTAATGCTTCCGATTCTAATGTACCATCTAATACTCCAGGGTGAACCCTTTTTTGAGGAATAGATAATACAGTCATTTCATAGATGTACTGTGCAATGTTGATTTGATGCTCTGTGAAAGGGATAATTAAAATTTCATCGTGATCATCATTAAATTCATCTCCGAATTTCACAATTAATTCAATTTCTGCTTCAATAGGCATATCAAAATCTTGATTTGTAACATCACAAGGAACATTTACAATACCTTTACTGATTAATTTCAGTTCAAGTAGATTGATTTTTTTATTTAAAAGAACGGTTATTTCTACATTTATATGATTAAAATCGCTGTAGTTATATGCTTCAAAAAAGCTGTCATCTACTTGGAAATCAAATGTATGCTCTCCATTTTTTAACCCAGTAAACTGAATTAAAAAGTCTTTGTTTATATTCATGATAAACATGATTTGAGCGTGCAAAGATAAAAAATTATTATTATTGCAAGCTAATTATCAAATTTTTTTACATTTAATTCTTTCTCTTGCGGTTGCAAAGGGTTAGATTTTATCTCTTCGTTTAGTTTTCTGTTTTTGTAGATATCTAATGCTAAATAAACAGCTTCTCTAAATGAAGTGGCGTCTGCAATTCCTTTACCCGCTATTTCATAAGCAGTACCGTGGTCTGGCGAAGTTCTGATTTTGTTTAAACCAGCAGTGTAATTTACGCCATTTCCAAACGATAAGGCTTTGAAAGGTGCTAATCCTTGGTCGTGATAACATGCAATTACTGCGTCAAACTTTGTGTAAGTTTCTGAACCAAAAAAACCGTCTGCAGGGAAGGGCCCTGTAATTAAGATGCCTTCATCTGCTAATTTTAATACTGTTGGTTTTATGATGTCTATTTCTTCTGAGCCAATTACACCTGCATCTCCTGCGTGAGGATTTAATCCTAAGATGGCAATTCTCGGTTTTAGTATATTAAAATCGTTAATTAAAGCTTCATTGATTGTCTTTACTTTGCGCTCTATTAATTCTGGTGTTATCGCATTTGCAACTTCATGTAATGGCAAGTGATCTGTCAAAAGACCTACACGCAAGTTTTCAGAAACTAAAAGCATTAATGCGTCTCCCTCTAAATTGTCATTCAAATAATCTGTATGACCAGGATACTTGTAATCTTCGTCTTGGCTGTTGTACTTATTTATTGGTGCGGTAACCAATACATCAATTTCGTTGTTTTTTAAAGCTGCTGTTGCAGCAGTAAAAGACTTGATAGCAAATTTACCTACTAATGCATCGTTTGCTCCAAAGTTGATGTTAATAGTGTCTTTCCATAAATTCAATACATTTACTTTGCCTGGTACTATTTGTGAAATAGATTCAGCACCTTGTATAGTTGTATTGTTATTTATTGCCTTTTTGATATACGAAATAGGTTTTGAGTTCCCAAAGATAACAGGAGTGCAAAGTTCAAGCATTCTGTTGTCTTCAAAACACTTAAGTATTACCTCGACTCCAATACCGTTTAAGTCTCCTATTGAAATACCAACTCGTATATTTTCTTCTTTGTGGGTCATAGTTGCAAGTAAATTATTACTAATTTTGAAAGCAAATTTAATAAAAATAAATGGAGTTATGTTTACAGGTATTGTTGAAAACATCGGAAGAGTAGAAAAAATTATTCAAGAAAATCAAAATATACATGTCACTGTTCGTTGCGCTTTTACTAATGAGTTAAAGGTAGATCAAAGTGTGTTGCATAACGGTATCTGTTTGACAGTGGTATCTGTTGAAGGAGATACGTATACAGTTACAGCTATTAAAGAAACGATTGATGTTACTACTGTTGGTGCATGGGTACAAGGGCAAGAGCTTAATCTTGAACGAGCTATGTTGATGAATGGACGATTAGATGGGCATATTGTACAAGGGCATGTCGATCATATTGGTACATGTGTTTCTATTGAAGCTGCAGGTGGAAGTACATATTATGGTTTTGAATACAATCAAAAGTCGCAACACGTAACAATAGAAAAAGGATCTATTACAATAGACGGTACAAGTTTAACCGTTGTAGATTCTGGAAGTAATACATTCAAAGTTGCTATTATACCTTATACACAAGAGCACACTATATTTAAAAATTACCAGATTGGTACATTGGTAAATTTAGAGTTTGATGTGGTAGGAAAGTATGTTACTAAATTAGTAGCATTAGGGAGATTATAAAATGTATAACAAGTAGTTGTAAAATTTTATAATTTTGCGAACGTAATTTATTTGTATGAAGGTAAATATGCAAAATAGTAACTTTATGTCCATGTCTGATGAAGAATTGGTACAATTCATCGTTCATAATGGAAATACAAGTCTATTTGGATTGCTGTACGACCGGTATGGTCAAAAGGTTTTTAATAAGTGTTTGGGATTTGCTGAATCAAGAGATGCGGCAGAAGACTTAACACAAGATATTTTTGTAAAACTATATTTGAACCTTAAGAAATTTCGTGGAGAATCTAAGTTTTCTACGTGGTTGTATTCATTTGCATATAATCATTGTGTAAATTACTATAAGACCTTGGCTCGGAAGCGGAGGGATGAGGAAAGTCTTAGTGATGAGAATGTATATGTAGACGTTCTGGATGATGAGATATCAGACGAAGAAATTTTTTCGTTGTCAGTAGAAAAGCTACAACAGGCTTTGCAAATGCTGGATCCAGGAGATAAGATTATTTTGTTGATGAAGTATCAGGACGATAAGTCGATCAAAGAGATTGGAACTATGTTGGATTTGGGAGAAAGTTCGGTCAAGATGAGAATTCATCGAGCAAAGAAAAAAATTGTTGAAATATATAACTCGTTGTAATAATGGATAATCCTTTTAAAAAAATACTGCAAGATGAAAAATTGCCGGGCTATCTAAAAGATCGGGTGATTGACAATCTGAATTTTATAAAACTTACCTTAGATGTGTCTGACTTGTATGCAGTAGAAGTACCTCAGATATTGAATAGCATGATGGGGGAAGTTGATAAAGAAAAAGAAAATAAAATAATAGAAGAAATAAAAAAGAATAACCACGATGGAGAAACTGTATAATTTTGAATACCCAAGTGAAATGATTAATTCGATATTGGGTGGTTTAGTGAGAGGTGCATTTGGCTTTTTATTAGTCATGGTTTATGTGATCATTTGTTGGTTGTTGTTAAAGCTTCTGACGATTGTAATCAAAAAAGTATTTACTCTTATTCGTTTACAAAAGGTTCAAAGAATTATTAATGAGAATGATTTTTTGTTGAAAATGAACTTTAATATTAAGGTCGATGAAGTGTTGATATTTTTTGTTCGCGTATTCCTTGTTTTCTTAATGGTACTTATCGGTGCGGAACTGTTTGGACTGGAGATAGTGTCGAGAGAAATAGGTAACCTGATGATGTATATTCCAAAGGTATTTGTAGCCTTATTAATCTTTGTTGCAGGATTGTATTTTGCATCGTGGATGAAGAAGGTTGTGGTAGAGGTGCTAAAAGCAGTTGACTTTAGCGGGGCTCGTATGATTGGGAATATCTTGTTTTATTTTATTTTGGTGTTTGTAGTAATCACTACACTTAATCAAATGGGAATAGATACTTCTATTATCACAAACAACATCACAATCATTGTTGGAATAATGTTGCTAACTGTAGCTTTGTCATTAGGTTTGGGGTCAAAAGATATAGTTACTCGTTTGTTGTATTCTTTTTATGCACGTAAAAACTTAGAAATTGGTCAATTGATTCGTATTGATGGGTTGGAAGGTTATGTGATATCAATTGATAATATTTATTTGTGTTTATTGGTAGAAGGTAAAAAACACTATTTACCAATTGCAAGAGTATCAGAAAGCCATATTGAGATATTGAAATAGTAAATTATCAGCCGGTTTAGATTGGTAATACATATAAAAATGAAAGCGAATGTTCTGTTTAAGGGTATTCGCTTTTTTTTGTGAATATAACAATGTGAAATAATCTGAATAGTTAAAGCTTAGGGGGTGGGGTATTGGAGTATAATAACTTGTTGTGAAAAGTAGTGTAGAGCGCTTGCTATTGGTAAAAGCAAGTTAGCTGTGTAAAATAAAACAGCACTTTTTTGGAGATTAATATTGTGGTACATCGTGTGTTGCTACTGTAGGAAGTAATAGCTTAGCAGCTAAGCTATTTGGCTAAGTGTTTTTTTAAGGTCTATTCTCTTCTTTTTGCTCTCATTTGAAGCAAATGACCTCTTGTGCTCTTTTTGAATAAATGTGCTTTATTGTTTTTTGTGTAACTTGCTTGTTTTTAGTTGTTTATTTTATATTGTTTTTATTTTCTTTTGGTCTTCTTCGAGAATCCTTTTGGTCTCCCTTTGAAAAACGGTACTTTTTCCGAAGGATGGTAAAAGAATAGCAAAAGAGAAGCAGAAGAATTTGCAGTAAAAAGAATAAAAAAAAGCTGATAGTTGTGAACAACTACCAGCTTTTTGATATGATGTAAAACGTAAATGTTTTAATCTAATTTAAAAGTTAATACAGAGCGTGAAGAATGGTTTGCCAAATCTTCACTGATACTGCCATTAAAGAAGTGCGACAATCCTTTGCGTCCATGTGTAGCGATTGCTATCAAATCTGCATCTATTCTTTTTGAGAAATTCAAAATTCCTTTTTCAATTGTCAGATCATTGTAAACGTTTAGTTCGAAGTCATCCGATGTATTGTTCCCCAAGAAGTTTTGTAATATTTCTTCTGCTACATGTGTAGGTTTAAAACTGTTTGGTGTGTTCACCATTAGTAAATGAAGTTTTGCACCAACAAAGTTGTTGAATTTAACAGCTCTGTCAAAAGCACCTTTCATATTGTCTGAAAAATCAGAGGCAAAAATAATGTGGTTTAATTTTAGGTCTGTTACTTCTCCTTTTACTACGAAAACAGGAATAGATGAAGTACGTACTACTTTTTCTGTGTTTGATCCTACAAAAAATTCTTTAGCACCACTTACACCATGTGCTCCCATTACAATTAGATCTACTTCGTTGTTTTCTGCAGATTTTGTTACACCCAAAGAGGTTTTGTCCAAAATAAGACTTGTGAAAACATTTAAACCTTGTAATACTGGGTCATGAGCCAAGGAGATAAGTTTTTCTTCAGCTGCAGTTTTAAAAAACATTACTTCGGCTGTAGGTGTTCCTTTACTGATACTATCACTGTTTTGTGATGGCAAATCTAAGATGTGTAAAAGAATTACTTCTGCGTTGCTTTGCTTGGCTAATGCTGCTCCCGCTTTAATAGCGTTGTAGGCTTGTGCAGAAAAGTCTGTAGGGATTAGTATTTTTTTCATTGGTTTGTGTAATAATAATCAGTTAATATATTGCTTTGTATTATTTAGTTATAAAGTTAATGATATAATCATCAATACACAAAAGTTTTATTTGTTTATAAATAATTAGTATATTTGCAACATTATTTAGGAGAATGTGTTGAATAATGAGGGGGCGGATGTCCCCTCTTTTTATAGAATATGGCGTTTAGAGCAAAAGTAAAAGAATTGTTGGATCAAGGATTAGAAGAGCGTTCAGATTTATTTTTGATTGACTTAAAAATCAGTGATGACAATAAAATTATAGTAACAATTGACGGAGATCAAGGGGTTACTTTACAAGATTGTATCGATGTGAGTCGCGCTATAGAGCACAATTTAGATCGAGAAGAACAAGATTTCGCTTTAGAGGTAGCGTCAGCAGGAGCTACTGCACCTTTAAAGTTATTGCGTCAATATGTGAAAAATATTGGTCGCAAAATAAAGTTGACAACAATCAATCAAGAGGTATATGAGGCAACGTTGACTGATGTACAGGGAGAGGCAGTTGTGTTGAAATGGAAGGCAAGGGAGGCAAAACCCGTTGGAAAAGGGAAAGTAACAGTGGAAAAAGAAGCTGTGATTCCTTTTGAAAATATCAAAGAAGCAAGTGTAATAATTTTATTTTAAAAATATATCAGATGGAGAATAGTGGTCTTATTGAATCATTCTCAGAATTTCAAGAATTAAAAGATATCGATAGAGTAACGTTAATGGCTATATTGGAAGATGTGTTTAGAAATGCATTGAAGAAAAAATATGGTGATGATGATAACTTTGATATTATTGTAAATCCAGATAAAGGGGATTTCCAGGTTTTTAGAAGTAGAGTTGTAGTTGATGATGGTGAAGTAGAGGATGAAAATTACGAGATTTCATTGTCTGATGCTCGTAAAATTGAAGCTGATTTTGAAGTAGGAGAAGATGTGTCGGAAGAAGTAAAATTAGAAGGTATTGGTCGTAGAGCAGTATTAGCATTACGTCAGTATTTGAATTCAAAAGTAACAGAGCACGATAACGCTACCTTATACAAACAGTTTAAGGAAGTTATTGGAGAGATTTATTCAGCAGAAGTACACCATATCCGTCCAAAAGTTGTAATTTTGATGGATGATGAAGGAAACGAGATTGTTTTACCAAAAGATAAACAAATTCCTTCTGATTTCTTTAGAAAAGGAGATACTGTAAAAGGTATTATCGAGGCAGTAGAATTGAAAGGTTCAAAACCTCAAATTATTATGTCTCGTGTTTCTCAACGTTTCTTGGAGCGTTTGTTGGAACAAGAGATCCCAGAAATTGCAGAAGAAAAAATCTTTATCCGTAAAGTGGTGCGTATCCCAGGAGAAAAAGCGAAGATTGCAGTGGAAGGAAGCGACGATAGAATTGATCCAGTTGGAGCATGTGTGGGAATGAAAGGTTCTCGTATTCACGGTATCGTTCGCGAGTTAGGAAACGAAAACATAGATGTTATTCATTATACTACAAACAATGACTTATTTGTAAAACGTGCTTTGGCACCTGCAAAAGTAAATAAGGTTGTGTTTGATGAAGAAGCAAAAAGAGCTAATGTGTATTTAAACTTAGAAGAGGTTTCAAGAGCTATCGGAAAAGGTGGACAAAATATCAAATTAGCAGGAATGTTGACTGGATATGATATTGACGTAATGCGTGAATTGAACCCAGAAGATGACGACGTAGAGTTAAAAGAATTTAGTGACGAAATCGAAGCTTGGGTAATTGAAGAGTTAGCTAAGATTGGATTAGACACAGCTAAGAGTGTGTTGAAACTAAGTGTAGATGAATTAATGAGAAGAACAGATTTGGAAGAAGAAACTATTCAAGATGTAATCTCAATTTTGAAAGAAGAATTCGAAGACTAATTCTGATACACCCAACAAACAACAACACAACACCATTTAATACAGTAAATAGATAATATGTCTGAAGAAAGAGCAATAAGAATAAATAAAGTTTTAAAGGAATTAAACATCTCTTTAGATAGAGCTGTGGACTTTTTGAAAGGCAAAGGGTTTGACGTAGAGGCTTCTTTAAACGCAAAAATCTCTCAAGGGGAGTACAGCGTTTTATGTAAACAATTTTCAGCTGATAAAGGGAAAAAAGAAGCTTCAATAGAGGTGAGTGAAGAGAAAAAGAAAGAGAAAGAAGCTCTTAAAGTAGAAAGAGACCGAGAATTAGAAGAAAAAAGAAAGCAAGAAGAAGCAATTAGAATCAAACAAGAAGAAGCAAATCGTATTAAACGTGAGCAAGAAGCTGCAGTGATAAAAGCCAAAGCCGAAGAGGTGGTTTCTATTAAAACAGTAGGTAAGATTGATCTTGAGCCTAAGAAAACTACTATTGCTACAGACGAGAAAAAACCAGAAGTTAAAGAGGTAGAAAATACTAAGAAAGAAGAGCAAGAAGTCGTTTCTAAACCTTCTACTATCTCAGAAAAAGCTGACAAAGCGTCAGATAAGGCAGAGGTTAAGGCTAAGACTATTGTAACGAACACAAATAAGCAAGTGGAATCTAAAAAAGAAGTCGAAAAACCAAAACAGAAAGTAGAAGCTGTGACGGAAAAAGATGAAAAAAGTTCTTCTAAAAACGAAAGTATTAAAGAAGATAAAGGACAGGTGATGAAAGAAGGATCTAATGAAGAACCTAAAGGAGAGGAGATAATTAGAACTAATTATCAAAAATTATCAGGTACAACTTTTACTGGTCAAACGATTGATTTGTCTCAATTCGAAAAACCGAAGAAGAAGAAGGAAGATAAAAAAGGAAATAATTCTAATGCAGGTGGTGCAAATGCTGGAAACAAAGCAGGGGCTCCAAATGCTAATAAGAATAAGAGAAAACGTATTGCTAAGCCAAATGGTGAAGGTAATGCAACTGGCGGTAATGGTACTAATAAACCAGGTACTCCTAATGCTAATGGTGGTAACGCTAATAACAATAGAGGAGGAAACAATCAGAACAATGCAAATAAAGGTGGTGGAAACAACAAATTTGGAAACAATAGAAACCAAAAAAGAAACGCTGCACCTATTGTAAAAGCTGAACCAACAGACGAAGAAGTTAAAAACCAAATTAAGGAGACACTTGAACGTCTTCAAGGTAAAGGAAACAAATCTAAATCTGCAAAATACCGTCGTGATAAACGTGATGTTCACCGTAAAAAAACGGATGATGAGCAAAAAGCATTAGAAGCTGGTAGCAAAATATTGAAGGTAACAGAATTCGTTACAGTAGGAGAAATCGCTACAATGATGGATGTGCCTATCACTAAAGTTATCGGTACTTGTATGTCATTAGGTATCATGGTAACAATGAATCAACGTTTAGATGCTGAGACATTGACTATCGTAGCAGATGAGTTTGGATATGAAGTAGACTTTACTACTGCGGCTATTGAAGAGGCTATTGAAGAGGCTCCAGATAGACCAGAAGATTTAGCTCCACGTGCACCTATTGTTACAGTAATGGGACACGTTGACCACGGTAAAACATCGTTGCTGGATTACATCCGTAAAGCGAATGTTATTGCTGGAGAGTCTGGAGGTATTACACAGCACATTGGTGCTTATGGAGTAACATTAGAAGGTGGTCAAAAAATTACTTTCTTAGATACACCAGGTCACGAGGCGTTTACTGCTATGCGTGCTCGTGGAGCACAAGTAACGGATATCGTTATTATTGTGATTGCTGCTGACGATGACATCATGCCACAAACAAAAGAGGCTATTAGTCACGCACAAGCTGCTGGGGTGCCTATTATTTTTGCTATCAACAAAATTGATAAGCCAACGGCTAACCCAGATAAAATTAAAGAGAAATTAGCATCAATGAACTTGTTGGTAGAAGAATGGGGTGGTACATACCAATCTCAAGATATCTCTGCAAAACAAGGGATTAATATGAGCGAATTACTTGAAAAAGTATTGTTAGAAGCTGAAATGTTAGAGCTTAAAGCTAACCCTAACAAAGCAGCAGTAGGTACTGTAGTAGAGGCATTCTTAGACAAAGGTAGAGGATATGTATCTACAGTATTGGTACAGTCTGGTACACTTCGTGTAGGAGATTACTTATTAGCAGGATGTAACCATGGTAAAGTACGTGCTATGCACGATGAGCGTGGTAAAGCAATCAAAGTAGCTGGACCTTCAACACCTATTTCTGTATTAGGTTTGGATGGTGCGCCTACAGCAGGTGATAAGTTCAACGTATTTGAAGAGGAAAAAGAAGCAAAACAAATTGCAGCTAAACGTACTCAACTTATTCGTGAACAATCTGTACGTGCGCAACGTCATATCACATTAGCTGAGATTGGACGTCGTATCGCGTTAGGAGATTTCAAAGAGTTGAACATTATCTTGAAAGGGGATGTGGATGGTTCTGTTGAAGCATTATCTGATTCGTTCTCTAAATTATCTACAGAAGAAATCCAAATCAACATTATTCACAAAGGTGTTGGTGCGATTACAGAGTCTGACGTATTGTTGGCTTCTGCTTCTGATGCAATTATTATTGGATTTAACGTTCGTCCTATGGCTTCTGCGAAACAGTTGGCTGATAAGGAAGAAATCGATATCCGTAACTACTCAATCATCTATGCTGCCATTGATGACCTTAAAGATGCAATGGAAGGTATGTTGTCTCCAGAGCTTAAAGAAGAGGTTACAGGTACTGCAGAGATCCGTGAGTTGTTCAAAATTTCTAAAGTGGGAACTATTGCAGGATGTATGGTTACTGATGGAAAAATCTTCCGTAGCTCTCGTATCCGCTTAATCCGTGAAGGAGTTGTTATTTACACTGGAGAGTTGACTGCTCTTAAACGTTTTAAAGACGATGTAAAAGAGGTGTCTAAAGGATATGATTGTGGTATCCAAATTAAGAACTACAACGACATTAAGGAGTATGACGTAATCGAAGCTTTCCAAGAAGTAGAGGTTAAAAAGAAACTTAAATAAGAAATAATAGAATAGGTAAAAAAGGATTGTCGAAAGGCAATCCTTTTTTTATGAGTGTAGATTTTATGGCTTTCATATTAATTTTTTATTAAAAATCGCAATAAATGAAGGTGACAAGCTGTCTTTGTTTTTTATTTGGCTCGCGTTTTGCTATATTAGCAAAGTAAGTTATTAAGAATTAACTATGATTTGGATTTTTATGATAGCGATGATGGCAGCAAGTTGGTTTGTTGGGCATCGATTACAAAGTAAGTTTGAGACTTATTCAAAGCTTCATCTACAAAATGGAATGAGTGGTGCTGAGATTGCACAAAAGATGTTGTTTGACCATGGGATACATGATGTTAGAGTTATTTCTACACCAGGTAGATTAACGGATCACTATAATCCGCAAGATAAAACAGTAAATTTAAGTGAAGCTGTATATAATGAGCGCAACGCTGCTGCAGCTGCAGTTGCTGCACACGAAGTTGGACATGCTGTACAGCATGCACAAGCCTATGAATGGTTGACTATGCGTTCTAAACTTGTACCTATCGTAAGTATCGCATCTAATGTGGTACCTTGGATTTTGATTGGTGGAGTGTTTATGTTAAATACATTCCCACAGTTGTTGTTAATAGGTATTGTTTTGTTTGCGTGTACAACAATCTTTTCTTTTGTAACTCTACCAGTAGAGTATGATGCAAGTAAAAGAGCTTTGCAATGGTTGCAAGCAAAAAATATGGTAACACAACAAGAGTATGCTGGAGCAAAAGATGCTCTTTCATGGGCTGCTCGTACCTATGTAGTTGCAGCATTGAGTTCTTTGGGAACATTGTTGTATTACGTTATGTTGTATATGGGGAGACGCGAATAGTATCGAGTTGACCAAAATAGGGTAGTATTGAATGTATGATTACTCAATATATTTTTAAATTGTAAGAATAAAGAAGCATCTCTTAGTAGATGCTTTTTTTATGCGTATAAGCCTTGTTAAAGGCTTGATTTATTCTAATTGTATGAAGTGATGGATATGGAGTAGGCGTGGTAATTTGTATGTTAAAGATGCTATTATTGATTGAAAAGATACTTCTACTTCTATAAAAATGAAGTATTTTTACAGCTTAATGTTTTGGTTAATAAAAACTGAAACAAAGTAATATAGTTTAAAGAGTAATAATAAGAACAGTGAAAACGTTTTCTTCAATCAGCGATTTTGTTAGCGATAAAAAAGTGGTGGTAACTTTGGGTACATTCGATGGTGTACATATTGGTCATCAAATGATAATTAAGAAAATTGTTGATGCTGCCCAGCGCACAGAAGCAGAAAGTTTAGTACTGACTTTCTTTCCTCATCCTCGTATGGTGTTGAAACAAGACAATAGTATTCAGTTGCTAAATACATTAGAGGAGAAAAGAGAGTTGTTAGAAGCTTTGAACTTAGATAATTTAGTGGTACAAAAGTTTGACTACGAGTTCTCTCAATTAACAGCTGAAGAATTTGTGAAAGAGGTTTTGGTGGAGAAGTTTAATATCAGTAAGATTATTATAGGTTACGATCATCGTTTTGGAAAGAATCGTACAGCTGATTTTAAAGATTTGGAGCGTTTCGGAAAACAATATGGCTTTGAGGTAGAGGAGATTTCTGCACAAGAAATAGACCATGTGTCTATTAGTTCTACTAAAATACGTACTGCATTGGATGAAGGAGCTATTTCGTTAGCAAATGAGTATTTGGGGTATGAGTACTATTTTTCTGGAGTAGTGGTACATGGTAAAAAGTTAGGTAGACAGTTAGGTTTCCCAACAGCGAATATCTCTGTATCTGAAACATATAAGTTGATTCCTAAATATGGAGTATACATCGTTAAATCTTATATTGATGGTGAATGGGTAAAAGGAATGATGAGTGTGGGGGTTAATCCAACTTTTGAAGGGCATCCTTATACGATTGAGGTGAATTATTTAGATTGGGATGGTGATTTGTATGATAAGCAGTTAAAAATTGTTATCTTGGATAGAATAAGAGATGAGGCTAAGTTTGAGAGTTTAGATGCGTTGGTAGAACAACTAAAAGACGATGAACGTTGCACTCGCAATTTTTTTACCACTTATGAAGAGCAAAGCATTACAATATATTGATAATTCCCCTTTAGTTTTATTTAGAATCTTATTAGGCTTCCTACTTGCCTGTGAAGCTTTTGGTGCTTTATTGACTGGTTGGGTTCGTGAGAATATGGTAGATGTCAAGATGACTTTTTCTCATATACATATGGACTTTTTGCAGTTGTTGGTAGGGCCACAAATGTATGTGTACTTTGCTCTTATGGGGCTTGCAGGTGTAGGTGTAATGCTTGGTTACCGATATCGCCTGAGTATTTTAGTATATACTATCCTGTGGGCGGGTGCCTATTTTATGCAGAAAACATCTTATAATAATCACTACTATATGTTGTTGATTATATGTATTTACATGTGCTTTTTACCTGCTAATAGGTATGCCTCTCTTGATGTGCGTAGTGGTAGAGTGAAAGAAGAAAATGTAATGCCTCAATATTACTCTTGGATATTTATCTTTCAGGTGAGTTTATTGTATCTGTATGGTACATTGGCTAAACTGTATCCTGATTGGTTGGATGGAACATTTGTTAGTATAATGTATGCAAATGCCAATATTCCTACTGTTTTACAAGAGCTGTTTAGTGGTAAAGTATTTAGTATAGCCATTTCATATTTAGGTATTGTATTCGACGGTTTAGTTATTTTTTTATTATTCTTTAAAAGAACGCGCACCTTAGGCGTAATAGCTTCTTTAGTTTTTCATCTATTTAATTCGTTTACACTACAAATAGGTATCTTCCCTTATTTTGCCTTGTGCTTTGCTGTATTCTTTTATTCGCCAGAGCAAATTAGAGCACGCTTTTTTAAACGAAAACCTAAAGTAGAAGTAGTAGATGATGAAACTGTAAATGATAGAAGTACAGTCTTTAAATTAAGTCAAGCGAGTGTTGTTTTTTTAATGCTATTTATGTTTGTACAACTGATACTGCCTTTGAGACATTATTTTATTAAAGGAGATGTATTGTGGACAGAGGAGGGGCATCGTTTGAGCTGGCGTATGATGTTGCGTTCAAGAAGTGGATATATTGATTATATTATAGTGGATAAAAAAACGAAAGAGCAACATAGTTATCCTTTAGATGAAGTTTTGAGTAGAAAACAGTTGAATCGATTAACATCACCAGATATGATTTGGCAGATGGCACAAGTTATTAAGAGTGATTTTGCATCAAGAGGGATAGATGTATCAGTTTATGCCGAAAGTTATATCTCTATAAATGGAAGAGAGTTCTCTCAATTTGTTGATCCTAAAGTAGATTTAGGAGCTATTAAGTGGGATTACTTTAAACATTGTGAATGGATCTTAGAGAGACCGTTTTAATACAAAAAGAGCTCAAGTTAACTTGAGCTCTTTTTGTATTCTAATAGTTCGAAAGTCTGATCAAAAACGCCATAAGTATAGTAATTGATCCAATCTCCTAAATTTATATATTTTGAATTGTTTGGCAGGTTTATAATCATTGGCAGATGTCGATGACCAAACACAAAGTAATCATAGTGTTGTGTTTCGAGCTTTCGTTTTGCATATAAAACTAACCATTCATTATCTTCACCTAAGAACTTAGTGTCTTCAACACCAGAGATAAGTTTGTTTTTAACAGACATATAAGTGGCTAAACGAACACCAATATCTGGATGTAACCATCGGAATAACCATTTAGAAAAAGGATTAGTAAACACTTTCTTCATGCGTTTGTATCCTTTATCTCCTGGACCTAAACCATCCCCATGTCCAATAAAGAATGATTTGCCATTGATATTAAATAGTACAGGTTGATGATAAACAGGAATATTTAATTCAGTTTGGAAATAGTCATTCATCCATAAATCGTGATTACCTACAAAAAAATAGATAGGAATGCCCTTGTCTCTTAATTCTGCAAGTTTGCCCAATATACGGACAAAGCCTTTAGGAACCACTGTTTTGTATTCAAACCAAAAGTCAAATAAATCACCTAATACAAACAAGACTCCCATATCTTCTTCCTTTTCCTTCAACCATTCTAAAAATAGGGCTTCACGAGGAAAGCTTTTCTCTCGTGTAGGAGCTCCAAAATGATGGTCTGAAGTAAAGTATATTTTTTTGTCGGTATTGATTGTAATTGTCTCCAATGGCTTATAAATTATCTGATTGGTACCATTCTGCGTAAGAAGAGTCTGTTTCTTGTAATCTTAAAGAATAGAGTTCTAATCCTTCTGGTAAGCGCATTCTAATCTTTTCTGCAAAATCGATAACCATATTCTCACTGGTAGGTTGATAGTCAACCAAAATAACGTGATGTCCTCTTTCTTGTAATTCTTTTGCTAACTCTATGTGAGGCGTATTTCTATTAAAAACAGTTGCGTGATCAAATACATCAACTACTTCTTCTTTTACGATCTTTTTTAAGTCTCCAAAGTCAATTACCATTCCAAACTTCACATTAGTATTATCTGTGATAGGTGTACCAATTACAGTAACCCCAAGCTTATAACTATGACCATGTACGTTACGACATTTTCCATCGTATCCATATAAAGCGTGACCTGTTTCGAAAGTAAATTGTTTTGTGATTCTAATCTTAGACATAACTAAAAATTTTGCCAAAGGTACATAAAATAAAAATCCCTTAATTGAAAATTAAGGGACCTTTATATACTTTATCTATATTTTAGAATAAACGGTAGTGTATTTGGAAGTTTATTTGTGGCCACAATTTTAGCCATTTTGTTACATCTTCAGCACCATCAACCTGTGCATTAACATCTCTTGTTGTAGCAAGTACTTGGTTGTTCTGTTTTAAGGTATAGTTTCCTTGATACAGTACGCCTAAGTCAAAGTTGAAACCAATTCTTCGTTTAGATACAGTTCGTCCAATACCTATACCAAAATACGGTTTTACTACATTTCCTAAAGTTAGTTCAGCGTCTAACACACCACCATTTGTGTCTAATACGTGTCCATCAAATTCTATTACTGGCCATTCATGTCCAGGTCTTAATTTCACTACATTTCCATTTCCATCAGTCAACAACCCATTAGCAGTTAATTTATTATTCCCCATGTATATACCTGCAGTAACGTGAAAGATACCTTTTTTGAAAGGATAAAAGTCTACTAAGGCATGGCCATGTACTCCTTTGAACTCTCCTTTTACTTCATAGGTAGGTGTGTAACCAAAAGCTTCTTTTAATGTACCAGCCTGATCATCAATATCAAAATCATACTGTTTAGATTTATAACTAAAGAAATCTATACCAGCTCTCAATTTTAAATTTTTAGTAATGGGAGTGGCTGCTTCTATATTAACGCCCATAGTTGATACTCCCAAAGCAACGTTTACATGACTTAATAAGCCAGAATCATAATGAGCTGTTTTGGTCTCTTTTTTATCTTTCTGTTCTTGTGCTTGTCCACTTGTGTAGAACCCAATTGTTAGTATTGATAATAGGATGATGTATTTTTGTCTCACAGCTAATGTTTTTATGTTAAATTTTATGCAAAAATAATTAAAATTATGAATAGGGAGCTGTGTTTTTAAAATAAAAAAAGCTTAGTCTTGATTGACTAAGCTTTTTGGAAGTAATTATTTTTTCTTGAATTGTTCTAAGGCTTGTACTGTAAAATCAGAAAGGACTAATCGACCTGATATTTCAGCACGTTCTACTAATAGGGTATCCCAGTTTTCTGTGCCTTCCCACAATACTTTTTTAATTTCATGTAGTGCTTCTGGATTGTATTGACTTATTCTTGTACTAAAGTCTTTTACTTCTATATCCATGCGTTCTATAGAATCATATACTTCAGCATATAATCCATGTTCTTGTGCCCAAGTAGCAGTTTTCCATTCATGTGCAGCTAATGACATTTCTGCTACAGCTGTTTTTCCTATTTTTCGAGATACAGCAGGTTCTATAACAAAAGGCCCAATCCCAATAGCTAATTCAGACAATTTGATAGAGGCATCAACAGTTGCAAAACAGTAATCACAAGCAGCAGCCAATCCTACTCCTCCACCTACAGTTTTACCTTGTACTCTACCAATAAATATTTTAGAACTCTTGCGCATAGCATTAATAACAGAGGCAAATCCTGAAAAGAACGCTTTACCAGACTCTGTATCTTTTATAGATAATAACTCGTCAAACGATGCTCCTGCACAGAATGCTTTCTCTCCTTCACTCTGTAAGACAATTGTAGTAATGGTATCATTTGTACTTAGTTGATTAATTACAGAAGTAAGTTCTTGTAATTGAGTACTTGGAAAAGAATTGCTATTAGGATTATAAAAAGTAATAGTTGCTACTTTTTGTTCTATTGTAGAGGTAATATAGGCTGTGTTCATAATTGTTTAAGTTTTTTCAAAAATAGCAATTATTAAGGATACTGATGAGTTGAGTGGAAGAAATTAAAGTAAGTGTTGATGTTATCTGTTTGATAAATAACAACTTGATTCGAAATAACTACCTGTTTTACGGTGTTTTCTACAGTTTGTTTGTGGTGTTTTTACAAAAAAATAATGTTTTTTTTATCTATTAATTAAGATATGGTATAATCTTTGTTTTAAGTATAAGTGATTTTAAAAAAGAGTGTTTTTTGTAAAACTGTAAAATATTTATGTGCTAATTACTTAAATGTTTGTTAATGATTTATTTTATTAATCACAAGAGAGTTAGGCTGATAATAACTGTGTTGTTTAAAGTTTATAGTACTAATTACCTATTGTATGGAAGCTATACTATGTTTAAGTGATGATACAGTTTGGAGTGGATAGTTAGTTGTCTTCACACTAAAAAGTAAAGATTATTTATCTACTCTATTTCAATAAAAATACTTTTTAAGTATGTAATGTCTTTTATTAAAAAAGGCTGATTAAAAAGTTGATGTTTATATGGTAAGGAAGGTAGTTATATATTATTTGTTGTTCTTGTTTAGTATCTCTTCTGGATATGCACAGTTTAACATACAAGAAGGCTTTATGCACAATGTGGTAAATAGCAAAGTAAAACTTGGTGATAACGCTGTATTAACTGGTAATAATAGAATTGATCCTGTCGGTAGTGGTTGGTTGAGACTAACTTCTGATGAGATGAAACAAAAAGGATACGCTATTATAGATGAGAGCTTTCCTTCAAATAGGGGGATTCTAATTGATTTTGAGTATAAAACTTGGCGTAGAAAGAATGGAATAATTAGTAGTGGTGGTGATGGAATTTCTGTGTTTCTATTTGATGCGAAGTATAATGCAAGCAATTTTAAATTAGGTAATTATGGTGGTTCTTTAGGTTATGGACCCGGAAATAAACTAACTGGAGTGACAGGTGGATACATAGCTGTTGGATTAGATGAGTTTGGAAATTTTGTTGGGTCAGCTAATAATAAACCTAAGGGAACAAATTTCTCTCAAAATATATCAATTAGAGGGAAAATAGTTAATGACGTGTATTCCACAGCTTCCTATTTGAAGCATGTTATAATGCCTTTAAATGTCCCTATAGACAATTATTATACGAGTCAGACCCGACCTGATAGTTATAATTATTATAGGAGAGTCCAAATAGAAATGAAGCCTTTAAATATTGCGGATCCTTATAAAAAGAACCCTGATGGTACACCTTATATTAATAGATTTTATACTATAAAAGTCCGTTATCAGGTTGCTCTTACAGGAGAGATGCAAGAGGCAATGAGCTATACTTATAGTGAGCTTCCTTATGAGAATCTAAAGATTGGTTTTGCTGCATCTACAGGAGATGCCGTAAATATTCACGAAATAAGAAACTTAAATGTCACTACTCCTGAAGGATTAGTAATTAGTAAATCGGTTGATAAGATTGAAGCGAAAAAAGGAGATCAACTGACTTATACTATAGATATCTCTAATCACTCTTCAGATTTATATAAAGACTTTTTATTAAATGATTATTTAGTTGCTATAAAAGAGTTTTTTAGAGTAGATGAAGTGTCTTTTGACAATAGAGGTAAGTCTTTAAATACATTGACTCCTCCGAGTGATGTTAAAAGTATTTTTAATGCTAAGAACATTGTCAATTGGAAGGTTGCACTGGATAAGTATTCTTCTTCTCGTATAACGATAAAAGGAACAGTAATTGGCTATCCAGGACAAGGAGTGTTATCTAATGAAGCCTTTTTGGATGTAAGTAATTTAAAGTTGTCTTATGTAGATCCTACAAAGACACATTCAATAGCACAAACAACAATAACAGGTAAACCCCATCCTAAACCAAGTATTTCATCAGATGTAACAGTGCTGTGTCAAGGAGAGGAAGCTATACTTACTGCTAAAAAGCCATTGACAGCTATAGGAGATGTAGAATCATATCGTTGGTTTAAAGATGGTGCTTTATTAAAGATAAAAGATATTAATGGAGAGGGTAATAATGATCGAATTATAGAAGACCTTCTACCTGTAGAGAGTATTAGGGTTACTGAGCCAGGAGAGTATAGTGTGGTGTATGTAATTAACGGGGTAAGCTCAGAAGAATCGGCAAAGATTAGAATTACAGTAGATCCTATTCCTAAACTAATGCTCAAAAACGCTAATGATGCATTGAATTATACATTGAGCGTTGGAGATTCTTTTGTACTACCATTAATGGTTACGGCAAATACAGCAGATAAGATACGATGGTACGGACCTAAGGGAGTAGAGATATTAGATAGAACTATTCCTCAGACGTTTAACAAACCTGGAGTATATAACTATACAGTGATAGCCGAAAATGCTAAGGGGTGTTCTGATATTAGAACAGTACAAGTCAATGTGTTTAACAATGAGTCTTGTCCTCCTACATACGATAGATATTGGGCTACAGAATATACAGCATGGTACTCAGCTATCACAGGTGGAGTGTCTAATAAGAACAATGCGATAGATGGACGTCCAGATACTTATTCTACGATTACTGTTGGTTTAGGTCTATTAGGATTGGGTACTACATGGCAAAACATCTATTTCAAAGAAGACCAACCTGCGGGTACACCAGTTACAGTTAAGTTAGGTAAAGAGTATAGCGGTTTAGTTGCACTTGGAGGTCTTACAGTTGTTGGCTTAGATAAAGATGGGAATAAAATCGGTACGCTACAGGGAGTAGATGGAGGTCTGGTAGATTTGCTTGCAGCAGATAATGTGTTGGAATACACCTTTGTACCATCTAATAAAAAGGGCCCTCAGAAGTATAGAGGAGTACAGGTAGTGTTAGGGTCTACACTGGGTGTAGCACAAAATGCTAAGGTATATGGAGCTTATGTCAAGAAAGAAGTAGAGCATCCTATATGTGAGCCTGTGCTGCCTAATGTCAATCCCAACGTATTAGATGTACTTCACGGAGTAGAAGATATAGGATTAGGAGTAGCAAGTGCTACAGCTTCAGTAAGTGATGCATGGAATGCCGTAGATAACGATCCAGATAGTTATACTGTAATCAGTAGAGGGGTAGCAGTCGCTAATATGGCAAGTCTTACAGTAGTGTTTAAACAAACAGCCATGCCAGGAGATGAATTGCATATTACAGCAGAGAATAAGAATCCCGGAGTATTGAGTTTAGAATTGATTAAAGGGTTTAAGATTCAACGCTATTTAGGAGATAAGAAAGTAGGAGAGCCTCTTACAGAGTCTAATGGAGCACTTCGATTGAGATTATTGGGTATCGGAGGTAGAAATAGATATCGCATCATCGTAGCACCATCTTTAGAGCCTTATGATAGAGTTAAGATTTCTTACGGATCAGTAGTAGGTGTTTTAGGAGACTTCACACATATCTATAATGTTGATTTAGTACCAACAGTAGATGTAGGAATGAAAACAGAAGTAGATGCGTATGGATATGAATTAGACCAAGTCTTACAGCTATGTGAGGGAGAACCTCTGCGTATCACTCCACAGCATAATCACTGTACAGTGTATGAAGTCTATACTTCAGAAAAAGGAACTACAAGGTTGCCTGCTTTAGATGATTTGTATGCGATAGACCTATCTAAGCATTACAAAGCGGGAGATGAGTTTACTGTATATGTACAGGCAGTGAGAAGTGGGTGTAGTATAGGTGCGAGAACACCCATAAGGATTAAGATCAATAAACAACCTACTATAGATAAGGTAACTGTAGTAGATGCAATGAATAAAGAGACTGTAGTAGGAGGAGAGATTAAGATTAAAGGAGGCAGTCCTCTAAAACTCGTGCCAACTACCACTGGAGAAATACAATTGTATCAATGGGAATATTTATTCGATACAGAGCAAGAGTGGAAAGTTCTTCCATTTATGACAATAGACAATCCAGAAGTAGTAGTCAGACAGACGATAGTAGCAAGAGATAACAAAGGGAATGTGATGTTTGACAATCAAGGCAATCTTGTGATTAAACAACAAGGAGGAACTTTTATCACAAAACCAGGTACTGGTATTGCTACAGTCAATTTTCCAAAAGACGGTAAGGTTAATGGAGAGAATTGGCTGAATAAGAAAGGAAAAATAAGACTGACCATAACCAGCCTTACAGGTTGTAGTACCTCAGTCATATACGATTTGAATTTGCTAAAGGGATATAGAAGTGGAATATACTCTAACCCTATGCTACCAAGTAAAAGAACAAAATAACAGAACATAAATTAGAAAACAGAACAGATGAGAAAGATCACAATTTTAGCCGCTTTATTAGGAACATTTTATACAGCATCAGCACAGGTAGGTATCGGAACACCAGAGCCAGCTTCTTCTGCAGAACTTGAAATTCTATCAACTAATAGAGGGGTATTAATTCCACGTGTTAACTTAACAGATTTAAAAGTATTTAATCCAATTGAAGGAGATAAAGTAGAGAGTCTTTTGATTTATAACTTAAATGAAGTAGCAGATAAAGATATCTTGAAAGGTTTTTATTATTGGACAACAGAAGAAGGTGGGAAATGGAATAGAATAGTTAGTAAATCAGAGTTAACAACAGTTATTGATGGATTAGACAACAATGTAACGAAGTTGGAAGGCGATATGAAGAACATTCAAAATGTAATCAATTATATCGTACCAACTAACCCAGATAATAAAGATGCAACCAAACAAGGGCATACTACTATCGTGTTTGATCCAGTGACTAAAGAGTTTAAATATGTGTCATACAACGCAAAAGACAACAAGTATGAGACAGCGAATGTAGATATAGAAGACATGGTAATTAAGGATGAAACAAAAACATTCTTCCGTGTACTACCTATCTCTGCTGACAACAGTACTAAGAAATATTTATTCTTCTCAGAAACTACTATTCAGACGTGGTTAGCACAAAAAGGGAATGAAGGTAAAAAAGAAGAAGATGTGCCTAATGATGCACCAGGTGTAGTAGCTATTGACGTAGTAGGAGATATAGTAGGAGATATCAATCATTTCTTTACAAGCAAAACAACAGTTCTAAAAGAAGGAAGTACTAATGAATACTATACAGTAGAAGAATTAATTAAAAATATCTCTACTAAAGTAGATGGTAACGTTATCTATAAGAATACGGGTAAAGAGGGGAATGCTAACTGGGAGTTCCAATTTTACAACAACGGGAAGTATGAGACAATTAACCTAAAAGACTTAATTGCGAGTACAGAGACTACAACAGTAGTGGTACCAGTACTTAAAAATGGTAAAACTGTTGGATATAAATACTTTAATGAGGTAGAGGTAAAAGCTTTCTTAGCGGCTAATGCTGGAAAAACAGTTGCAGATATTACAGGTGATACAGCAGGAGGTACAGCAGTAAATGTAGTAGGTGATATCGTAAACAACTTTAACGACATCTTAAACCAAGAGATCAAAGAAGGTGATAAAACGTATAAAGTAGGAGACCTTATTTCTAAGTTTATCAATAAAGGAGGAAATGTATATTACGGAAGCATTACAGAAGGGAAAGAAGAAGTATTCTACACTATAGATGATAGTGGAGCGAAAAAAGAGATAAGCTTTGATTTTATTGTAAACTATATTACTAATAATGCAGATAAGATAAAAGAGGTATTAGGAGACCATATTGTTAGTAACAAAGTAATTTTTACAGGTAATACCATTAACAATAAAAAGGTATATAAGTTTATAGGAACTACAAATATCGGAAAAGCTAATTCTGCTAAAACAACTGGGGTAGTTATACCTACAGGAGCAAAAGTAGGGTCGGTAGTAGGTATCCAGGTGTTACAAGGAGAAACACTAAGAACAACAGCTACTACAGATATTAAGGTTAATGGTAGTACATTAAACTTCAATATCGGTTCTGGTAATCAGTATATCATGATTGGAGCTGGAGAATATAATGTTATCGTTGAGTTTACAGAGTAATCCGACGATACATAGTAACGCAAAACAACAATAATCAGAACAACTCACACTGTGTGCGAGTCTTGTCTTGAGACTCGCACTTTTTTTCAATGATTTAAAGATAAATGATGAAGCAATTATATTTAGTGATTCTTGCTGTGCTTTTTAGCGCTATAAGTTTTGCACAAACTAAAATTGGTACATCACCTGAGATAAATGCAGATGCAATGTTCGAAGTCGAATCTACTAATAAGGGACTATTGTTGCCACGTGTAGAGTTGACCTCCACTAAAGAGTCTGCGCCACTAAGCACTCACGTAGCAGGAATGACAGTATATAATACAAAGGCACAAAACGATGTGCTGGTAGGATTTTACTACAACGATGGGCAGAAGTGGCAACAGATGGTAACCAAAGATTACAAGGCCGTAAAGTTCTTCTATATGCCGTCGATTGTATTTGATACATCCGAAGATCGCAAAGGAGTATCTATTAATCTGTTTGAGGAGTATAAAAAACAATTTTCCTTACAGAACAATAGCCACTTTATCAGTGAGGGAGCACCTACAGCAGGGATACCTTATTTTGAGAAGCCAACTGACTTGTACTACTACGTAACAAGTTATGATAAAACGGTCTTTACTATTAAATCTATCACTAAAGAAGGGGTGATGACCTATGATGTAAAGGCACAAGCAACAGACTGTACGATTATGAATATCGTATTTGTAGTAAAAGACTAATAAGAATCTATAGAAGATGAAGAAGTACTTAATATTATTTATTGTCACATTGTTTTCAACAGTTTTAATGGCACAGGCAGTTAATAAAGGGCAGTTTTATATCAAGCCTGGTTCTACGGTGTCTATTTTATACTCTTTTGAAAATAAAGAAGAAGGTGATTTTCGAAATAATGGGGTATTGTATTTATATGACAATTTGATTAGTAATGGGAAATTCTTCGATTTTAAAGGTAATGTACCACAAGGAAAAACAATATTTAGAGGTAAAAAGCTACAGACTATATCAGGAAATTCGCTGATACATCTAAATAATTTAGAGTTAGACAATTCCAAACAACAAAAGGCATTCGATTTGTTTGCACCAATTGCAATTCAAGGAAATACGCAGTTCAACAATGGGATATTGTTTGTAAACCCAATAGGAGGTTCTATTTCGTTTATGAACAATGCAACAACGGAAACAACAAACGACAAGAGTCACATTGAAGGACAAATGGAGAAAGAAGGGAACAAAAATTTTCAGTTTCCTCAAGGCGATGGAGGGTTCTATAGACCTGCACAGATCTTTGGTGCGCCAAAAACAAAGGATGTAGTTGTAAGTGAATATACATTTAAAGACGATGCTTTTTTCAAATCACATATCAATAAATCGGGAGTTATTGTGTCAATAGATACAAACGAATATTGGAAAGTAGAGCAAAACACAAAGGCTACTTCGTCTTTTGTATTGACGCTAAGTTGGGACGAAAGAACTACTTCAAAGGCAATATTGGAAGCCAATCCGAAAGATATTCGCATTGTTCGTTGGGATGCCAAAGCCCAGCTTTGGGTTGATGAAGGAGGTGTAGTTGATGAAAGCATGAAAACCGTAACTACTCCAACCGAGTTAAAAGGATATGGTTTTTTTACTTTAGGACTCGTAAAAAGTGATACGCTATTGGAAGGAGACGTAGTTATTTATAACTATGTAAATGTAAATGGAGCAGATCAAAACGACTTCTTTAGAATAGACAATATTACTCGTTTTCCGAATAACAAAGTAGAGATATTTAATCGATGGGGAGTAAAGGTTTACGAAACAACCAATTACAATAGTCAAGGTAACGTGTTTAGAGGGTATTCTGAAGGAAGGGTAACGATAAACAAAAATGAAAAATTGCCTTCCGGAACGTACTATTACATTTTGACATATGAACACACAAGCAAAAATGGAGCAAACCTGATTAAGAAGGCAGGATACATTCATTTAGATTCAAACGAATAGCACCCTTCTATTATTTACACTAAAATACAACTTTAGCTATCGTTTTAGTTATTTTTGGTTGCTACCGTATGCTTTAGGTGAGATGGGAGCCTATGGAATGCAATCAATAGAAAAAGTAATATTTTGTCGTAATAGGCATAGTTAAAGTCATTGCAAGGATATGCTTTGTGTGTAATTCACATAAAGTGTATCCTTCTTTTTTTGCTTTGTACACACTCATTGGTTTTGTTTTAGAATGGGTTTAGAGGGGAATAGTGGGGGTATACGAGGGGAATGGTTCGACAAAAGGCATCTCTACCCAACTAAACCTGAGGTATTCTCCAAGGATTGTCCAACAATCTCCGTTCAATACTGGTAAATGCTGGGATTCAAGGCTATGTGAAAAACGTGCCTGTTCAAAGGATAATACGGTTATTATACTGATATATAGCTTGTTATTGATGTTTCAGGTGTTTATGAATATAAAAAAAAGAAGGTGTTTTTTTGAAAAAACACGCTAAAAAGTATAATGTCAGGCAATTTGAAACAAAAAAAGTGGTGTTTTTATGCCTGATTTCCTTTTTTTTAGAAGTAGTTTGGAGGTTAAATGAAAAATTAACAATTGTTTTTTGAGTAGAAAATAAAAAACGGAAAGGTACAAGTCATACAAGTATCTTTCCGTTTTTATAATATATTTTTGATAGGGATTACTCTTCGTTTATCATTCTCTTTACAGAATAATTTAGTCCTACTGCTGCAATAATAACTAAAAGGGCAGTGGCACTCCACAAGATTTCATATCCAAAGTGCGTCGCTATTTTTGTACCTAATATAGGCGAAATAATAAATCCAATAGCAAATGTTAGTCCATTGACACCCATATAGCTTCCTTTGTTTTTACTGCCAGCACGCATAGCTGTTACTGTTGAGGTAAAAGGCATAGCCAACATTTCTGATATACAAAGGATAGTCATTGAAACGTAGATAGTGATAATGCTGTGGTCAAGAGCCAGCATACCGTACCCCAACGCACTTATCAATACTCCGTAATAAATGGTTTGTCTGATGCTGAAAAAGCGTTCGGCTAAGTACACAAACAACATTTCGGTAATAAAGATAATTAATCCACTATAACCTAATACTAAACCGATTTCTACCTCATTCAACCCGCCTGCTTTTTTGTAAAAAATAGGTAAGGTGCTTAGCAATTGCAAAAAGGCGATAGAGTATAACGTACAGAACAAGCTGTATACCAAAAATAGTTTGTCTTTGTAGGGCGAACGAGTATTCTTTTCATCTACCTCGTTTATCGATTCTACTCCTTCTTGTTCTAATAATAGCTCTTTGTTTGTTTTTCTACCTCTAAAGAAATAGATAAATACGATAGCTGCTAAAAATGCTGCTGTAGCGTTTACATAGAATAAAAGGGCATACGAAATAGCGGCAAGAATACCTCCCATAGCAGGACCTATAGAGAATCCTAAGTTGACAGCCATTCGATTTAAAGAAAAAGCACGTGTGATGTTTTCTGGTTTGGCATACATGGTGATAGCTACTGAATTGGCAGGACGAAACATTTCGCTTACCGCACTTTGCAGTAACATCATTAAGGCTAAACTCACTACAGACGTGAAGTGTGGCAACATGATAAATACAGGAATACTACCCAAAAGGCTTAAATACTGTACCTTGTAGTTTCCTATTTTGTCGGTTACCCACCCACCAAGGGTAGTACCAATAATAGATCCTACTCCGAAACAAGCCAGTACATATCCGGTTTGTTCGTCTTTAAAACCAAGTTTATTGGTCATGTAAACTCCTAAGAAAGGTAAAACCATTGATCCAGATCTATTAATCAACATTACAATGGCAAGCATCCAAGATGCACTTGATAAACCTCTGTAAGAATCTGCATAGATTTGGAAGATTTTCTTCATTTAATAGGGTTTATCGATTATTATTTGATTGTTCCGATAAGGATTGCTCTTCTTTGTGTTTCTGAGCTTCTCGCATCGCGTTGTAATAGGCTGCTCTACTCAGTGGTTCGTATTCTAATGTTTCTCCAAGCAATACCAAGTCTTCATTGGCTGCTTTTCTAAAGCTATAGTTTGCTAAATTACCTGTACGAGTACAGATAGCGTGTACCTTTGTTACATATTCTGCAGTAGCCATTAGTGCAGGCATCGGTCCAAATGGGTTTCCTTTGAAATCCATGTCCAATCCAGCAATTACTACGCGAATACCTGAATTGGCTAAGTCGTTACATACACTTACAATTTCTTCGTCAAAAAACTGTGCTTCATCTATGCCCACAACATCGCATCCATCTGCCAGCAAACGGATGTGTGCAGCAGAAGGTACTGGTGTAGAGCGTATTTCGTTAGAGTCGTGCGACACTACAAACTCATCGTCATATCGGGTATCAATAGCAGGTTTGAAGATTTCAACTTTCTGCTTGGCAAAATTGGCGCGTTTAAGTCTGCGAATCAATTCTTCTGTTTTACCAGAAAACATAGACCCACAAATAACTTCTATCCAGCCAAATTGTTCTTTGTGATTTACAGGATTTTCAAGAAACATTTTGTAATTTTCGAGTTGTTAACAGCAGTTTTTTGTGTTACTTTGTGAGTAGCAAATTTACCAAAAATCAATGGGATAATACTAATGCAAATTAAAAGTTATGAAGAAAGTCTTAGAAAGTGAGTTGTTAAGTCTGGCTCATCGTATTTTACAAATGAAATCAAAAGAGGTAAACGACCTTTATGAAGTATCAAAAGAGTTATACGAAAAGTTGTTGATTCTCAAGTTTTACGAAGAGAAGTTGGCTGTAAACCTAATTGAAGATGTTTCGGAAGAAAAACTACAAAAAGCATTAGAAAAAACAGTAGAAGATACAGTAAAAGTAGCTGAGGTTGTAGAAGAGCGCATGCAAATGCCCGTAGATTTGGCAGAAGAAGATTACCCACTGGTGGTTGATACTGCAAAAGAAGTAATAATAGAATCGCATGCTATAGCGTTGGAGCAAGTAGAAAAAGTGGCTACACCCATAGAAGAGGAACTACCTATACAACAAACAGTGGCATATGACACTCCATTTGAAGAAAAAGTGTTTGAAGAGAATACAATTGGAGATCAAGAATTGATTGATTTATTGGATGAACACGAGGCTGCGCTTCATGCTTCTGAAGAAGTAGTTGCTCAATCTGTAGTGGAAGAAGTAGTACAGGTGGAGGAACCAATGACAACATCAATGAATTGGATGGAGAACAACGAAGAAAAAGAAGTGGAACCTATCGTTGAAACTAAGCAAGAAGCTGCACCAGTTTTTGATATTAATACAGAAGAATTGGCAAAGGACGACCCATTCTTTGGATTTGATTATTCAGATGTTGAATTTGTAAAAGTAAATGATGTACCTAAAGAGGTTGCTGCTGATGTGATAGGGAAGTTTGAACCAATTGTACCAGAAGAAAAAATAGAAAAAACATATAAAACAGAGACTACAGCACAGAATACGTTGTTTAATATGGATGCAATTCCTGTAAAAGAACCTGTGGCTGTCAAAGCAAAGTCTTTGAATGATATTTATAACTCTACTATTGTAGTAGGGTTAAATGATAGAATCGCATTTGAAAAGTATTTGTTTGAAGGAAGTTCTGAAGACTTCAACCGAGTGTTGTCTCAATTAAATACGGTTGGTTCTTACGAAGAAGCAGTAAGCTTTGTAGAACACTTGGTAAAACCAGAGTACAACAACTGGGAAGGAAAGAATGAATACGAAGAGCGATTTATGGCTATAGTAGAAAAGCGTTTCGCATAAGATATGAGTAAATTATATTTAGTACCTACGCCAATTGGTAATTTGGACGACATGACTTTTAGAGCAATTAAAGTGCTAAAAGAGGTTGATTACATTTTGGCGGAAGACACAAGAAATAGTGGAAAACTATTAAAACATTTCGAGATTAATACACCTATGTTTAGTCACCACATGCACAATGAGCATAAAACAGTGGAGGGCTTGGTAAAGAGGATTCAGGCAGGAGAGAGCTTTGCGCTTATTTCTGATGCGGGTACGCCTGCTATTTCTGATCCAGGCTTTTTGCTTACACGTGCTTGCGTAGAGGCAGGAGTGGCTGTAGAGTGCCTACCTGGTGCTACGGCGTTTGTGCCTGCATTGGTGAATAGTGGATTGCCTAATGAGAAGTTTGTTTTTGAAGGCTTTTTGCCAGATAAGAAAGGAAGACAGACGCGTTATTTGGCGTTGGCAGAAGAAAGCAGAACAATGATATTGTATGTTTCTCCACATAAATTAGTTAAAACATTGGGTGAGTTTAAAGAGTATTTTGGAGAGGATAGACAAGTGTCTGTTTCTCGAGAGCTTTCTAAATTACACGAAGAAACAGTGCGCGGTACCGTGATAGAGGTATTAGCACACTTTGAAAGTAAACTTCCTAAGGGAGAAATAGTAGTTATAGTAGCTGGTAAAGCGAAATAATACAGATCGTTTATTATTTGTTAAGGTCAATATCTATCGTGCAAAAGCAGGTAGATATTGACTTTTTTTTGATACATTTGAGAAAAACCGAAATATATTATGTCACATAAAGTAACAACAACGTGGATTGAAAATATGCAGTTTGAATCGACTAACCCAAGTGGAGAAACGATGAGAATTGATGCAGGAGTAGAAAATGGTGGGGATAATAAAGGCTTTAGACCTAAAGCTTTAATGTTGTCTGCCTTGGCTGGATGTTCAGGTTTGGATATTGCACATTTAATCAAAAAAATGCGATTGGATGTGGTAGATTTTAAGATTGAAACAGAAGGACTGTTGACTGATACAGATCCTGCACTATATCATACTGTAATTGTTGAATACCATTTTTATGGACCGAATCTGGATGAAGCTAAATTGAAAAAAGCAGTGGACTTATCCGTAGAAAAATACTGTGGAGTGATGGCTATGTTTGAAAAATTTGCTAAAGTAGAAACGAATATTATTTATCATAAACAATAAGAATGCGTTGGACCCGAAAACCAGAAGTGGACAACAAAACAGTAAAACATTTACAAGAAGTATTAGGAGTAGATCGTGTAATAGCCCAATTGTTGGTGCAGCGAAATATTACAACCTACGAACAAGCAAAAGAGTTTTTTAGACCTTCCTTAGATGATTTACACGACCCATTCCTGATGAAGGACATGGACAAGGCTGTGGCACGCATAAATGTAGCCATGGCACGTGGTGAGAAGATTCTTGTTTTTGGCGATTACGATGTAGATGGAACTACTTCTGTAGCATTGATGTCTTCGTATTTGCAGACGTTTTATCCTCAAGTTGATACATATATTCCAGATCGATATGGAGAAGGGTATGGAGTGTCGTACCAAGGAATAGACTATGCTTATGACAATGAAATGACTTTGATCATTACGTTGGATTGTGGGATTAAATCAGTAGAACACGTTAAATACGCGAAGAGTAAAGGAATAGACTTTATTATTTGTGATCATCACTTGCCCGGAGATATTGTTCCTGATGCAATAGCTGTGTTGGATGCCAAGCAAATAGACTGTAAGTATCCGTACAAAGAACTTTGTGGTTGTGGAGTAGGCTTTAAGCTGGTTCAGGCATTAGCATCTCAACGAGGACAAACAATTGAGGACTTGATTCCTTATTTGGATCTTGTGGCTACTGCTATTGGAGCAGATATTGTACCTATTACTGGTGAAAATAGAGTGTTGGCCTATTATGGCTTAAAGGTTATTAATAGCAATCCTCGACCGGGAATTAGAGCATTGTTGTCGTTCTATGAGCAAAAGGAGTTTACCATTAGTGACATTGTTTTTAAAGTAGCTCCTAAGATTAATGCAGCAGGACGTATAGAACATGGTAATTTTGCTGTGGCTCTCTTGACAAGATTTACAGAAGTGGAAGCAAGAGAAACAGCAGAGAAAATTATTTTGCTAAATGAAGAACGCCGTTCTTTTGATCAAACCATTACAGTTGAAGCATTGGAAATGATAGAGGATCACAAAGAGGTTTCTAATAAGAGTACTGTGGTTTTTAATCCAGATTGGCACAAAGGTGTGATTGGTATTGTAGCTTCGAGATTAATAGAAACATATTATCGACCTACGTTGGTTTTTACAGCAAGTGGGGATTACTTAGCAGCATCTGCCCGATCTGTGAAGAACTTCGATATTTATCAGGCTTTAGAAGCGTGTTCGGAGCATCTGATACAGTTTGGAGGACATATGTATGCAGCAGGGCTAACGATAAAAAAAGAACAATACAAAGGTTTTAAAGCTCGTTTTGAAGAGGTGGTTGCCAATACAATTGAAGAGAAAGATTTAATTCCTGAAATAGAGATTGATGCCGTAATTGATTTTACTGATATTACCGAAAAGTTTTACCGCATCTTGAAGCAGTTTGAACCTTTTGGTCCAGAGAATATGAGTCCTGTTTTTTTAACCCATGAAGTGAGTGATACAGGTTATGGGAAAAGAGTGGGGAAAAATGGTGAACACTTAAGATTAACTGTGAAACAAGGCCGAAATATGGAGCATAAATATGCTGCAATAGGGTTTAATTTGGGAAGCAGTTTTGAAGATATAAGAGACAGACAAGAATGCACTATTGTGTATTCAATTGAAGAAAATGCATGGAATGGAAAAGTAAGTTTGCAATTGCAAATAAAAGACTTGCAATCTGCACGATAGATTGAAAATTATTCAATAAACCTTTCGATTCTTTTTATATTTTTGTCATTCATTAATTAATCAATAGTAAACTATGAAAATAGCAGTAGTTGGCGCTACCGGGATGGTAGGCGAGGTTATGCTAAATGTATTAGCAGAACGTAATTTTCCAGTAACAGAACTTATACCAGTTGCATCTGCAAAGTCGGTAGGTAAGGAAATTGAGTTTAAGGGCAAGAAGTATGTCATAAAGTCAATGGAAGAAGCTGTGAAGATGAAGCCATCAATTGCTATATTTTCAGCAGGTGGGGCTACTTCTTTAGAGTGGGCTCCAAAGTTTGCAGAAGCAGGAATTACAGTAATTGATAATTCTTCGGCTTGGCGTATGGATGCAACTAAAAAATTGGTTGTTCCAGAGATTAATGCTTCTGAATTGACAAAAGAAGATAAAATTATCGCTAATCCAAACTGTTCAACTATTCAGTTGGTAATGGCTTTAGCTCCTTTGCACAAAGCATACGGTATTAAACGCGTGGTTGTGTCTACTTATCAATCTATTACAGGAACAGGTGTGAAAGCTGTACAACAGTTGGAAAATGAGTACAAAGGAGAGAAAGGTGAAATGGCTTATAATTATCCTATTCACCGCAATGCAATCCCTCACTGTGATGTATTTGAAAGTAATGGATACACAAAAGAGGAGATGAAATTAGTGAACGAAACAAAGAAAATTCTTAGAGATGATACAGTTTTAGTTACTGCTACTGCTGTGCGTATTCCTGTTGTAGGTGGGCATAGTGAGGCTGTAAATATTGAATTTGCTAAGGACTTTGAAATCAATGATATTCGTCGTATTCTTCATGAAACACCTGGAGTGGTAGTACAAGATAATACAGATACAAATACTTATCCAATGCCTTTGTATGCAGAAGGTAAAAATGAAGTGTTTGTAGGGCGTATCCGTAGAGATGAAACTCAACACAATACTGTAAATATGTGGATTGTAGCGGATAACTTAAGAAAAGGTGCTGCAACAAACACAATTCAGATTGCAGAGTATTTGTTAGCAAATGATTTGGTATAATTAGAAGATACTATAAATTATTAACTCAGTATAGGTGTTGTCTCAATTAAAAGAGAGGAATATCTATACTGAGTTTTTTATTGACTAAAGCAACTGATTTTCATTGCTTTTTTGAAGAGATTTGATTACTTTGTATAACAATTACAGTAGTTAGTGAGTTTATTTTTTGAAGAAAGATATTATTATGAAAAAAATTCTTGTTATTGACGACCATCCCATGATTGTAGAGGGGTATATGACAGCATTGCAACAGTATTTACCTAAGGAGATGGAAGTAACGTATAATAGAGCTTTTAGTTTTTCTGAAGCAAGAACTATTATTGATAATGAGAGTAAAGTGAATGACTTTTTTGATTATGCACTTGTGGATTTCTCATTGCCTATAGAGTCTAATTCGACTTGGGCAAATGGAGGAGATATTGTTATGTATTTGAAAAAGGTTATGCCTGAGTGTAAAAGTATAATTATTACTGGACACACAGAAGTGGTGACAATCTACGATATAGTGAAAAATATTAATCCTGTGGGATTGGTTACTAAAGGAGAGATAACACCGTTTTGTTTGGCTGAAATTATAAAAGAAATTACAGAATCTGGTAAGTTTCGCAGTAAAGTAGTGAAACAATGTATTGGTGAAATAGTAGAGAAAGAAATACTATACGATGATTATAATCGAGCAATTTTGGTTTTGTTGTCTAAAGGACACAAGCTACAAGATCTTGATCAACATCTTCCTTTATCATTACCTACAATTAAGAAGAGAATAGCTAAAATGAAGCAGATATTTGAAGTTTCGGATACTGCAGCTTTAGTTCAAATGGCAATAAAAGATGGCTTTGTGTAAATACATAAAGCCATTTTCTTTTTGTGTAGATATGATATAAATCATTTTTACTGTGGTAGTTGTGACTTATTTTTGTTATTGCAAGAAAAGAAATCATTGGACAATGAAAATAGAACAAGTTTATACCGGATGTATTGCACATGCAGCATATTATGTAGAAAGTAATGGGGAGGCTGCTATATTTGATCCGTTGAGAGACGTACAACCTTATATAGATAGGGCCAAACAAGATAATGCTTCAATCAAATATGTGTTTGAGACGCATTTCCATGCAGATTTTGTTAGTGGGCATTTGGACTTGATGCAGAAAACTGGAGCTAAGATTGTTTTTGGACCTACAGCAGCACCTAATTATAATGCTGTTGTGGCAGAAGATAATCAGGTGTTTGAATTAGGGAAAATAAAGATTAAAGTATTGCATACACCTGGACATACTATGGAAAGCTCTACGTATCTTATTTATGATGAAGCAGGCAAAGAACATGCGATTATTACAGGTGATACTTTGTTTATTGGTGATGTAGGTCGTCCAGATTTGGTTCAATTGGTTAAGTCAGAGGTAACAGAAGAGATTTTAGCAAGGCATTTGTTTCAATCGTTGCGAAATAAGATTATGCCTTTAGCAGATGAATTAATAGTGTATCCTAATCATGGAGCTGGTAGTGCATGTGGTAAAAACATGAGTAAGGAAACGACAGACACGTTAGGAAATCAGAAAAAAACAAATTACGCGCTTCGTGCAGATATGACAGAAGATGAGTTTGTGAAAGAGTTGTTGACAGGGTTAGCAACGCCACCACAGTACTTTCCTAAGAATGTCCTGATGAATATTATGGGGTATGAACATTTGGATGAGGTATTGCTACGTGCAAAACAACCATTAACAGTGATAGCGTTTGAAGATGTTATTCAACAGAAGAATGCTTTAATATTAGATACAAGAGACCCACAGACTTTTTCAGAAGGATTTATACCTAATAGTTTAAATATTGGCTTAAACGGGCAATTTGCAGTGTGGGTAGGAGAGTTGATCAAAGATATTAAGCAACCAATTGTTTTAGTGACAGAAGAGGGGAAAGAACAAGAGAGTATGGTTCGTTTGTCTCGTGTAGGGTATGATTGTACAATAGGCTATTTAGAAGGTGGATTTGAGCAGTGGAAGAAAGAAGGAAAGGTTGTAGAGAAGATAACTCGTTTGAGTCCTGTAGAAATGGAAGAACGCTACGTGAAAGGAGATATTGTGCTATTAGATGTTCGAAAGGTTAATGAGTTTAAGGCAGAACATTTAGAAGATTCAATTAATATTCCATTGAATGTATTGGAGGATGCTATTGAGAAATTAGCAAAAGATAAAAACTATTTGATTTACTGTGCAGGAGGCTATAGAAGTATGATGGCTGCCTCTATTTTTTATAAGCACAATATTAGAGCAATTGCAGATGTTGTAGGAGGATATAATCAAATAGTAAAAGAATGTTCGTTAGATCGTACAGAATACATCTGTCCCACAACTATGTTGTAGTATAGGTAGTGATTTTTTATAGTTATAGTTTTTAAAATGTGGCTACATAGAATATTTGTATTCTATGTAGCTTTTTTTAGTTTAAAACCATAAAAAAAGCCTTAAATACAACACAGTACTTAAGGCTATAAGGAGTGATTAGTCTTCCATTTCACCACAAATAGGTGTTTCGAAAGCTAATTTAAAATCTTCTATATTGGGTTGAGCTAATAAGAACATTAGTTTCGTTATTGCTGCTTCAGTTGTGATATCTTTACCAGATATTACTCCTATCTCTTTTAATTCTGTACTGGTTTCGTATTTACCCATGTGTACGCTTCCACTTGAACATTGTGTAACATTGATTACTCTAAGTCCTTTTTGTATCGCTTCTGATAGGGTATTTAAAAACCAACTTTCTGTAGGGGCATTACCAGAACCATAAGTTTCTAAAACGATTCCTTCCAGGTCTTTAATATTTAAGATTGCCTCTAATACATTTTGTTGAATTCCAGGAAACATTTTTAATATCATTACGTTTCGAGACATTTCAGTATGTACTTTAAGAGGTAAACGCTCTTCAGTATAAGTAAGCAATGGTTTGTTTACTCTTAAGTTTACTCCAGATTCGGCTAAGTGTGCAATATTAGGAGAGGTAAATGCATTGAATAATTCAGCACTTACTTTTGATGTACGATTACCGCGATATAGTTTGTATTCAAAGTATAAACACACCTCTTGTATAACAGGTTTATTGTTTTCTTGAAGTGCAGCTACTTGTATCGCTGTAATTAGGTTTTCTTTTGCATCTGTGCGCAAATCTCCTATAGGTAATTGAGAACCTGTAAATATAACAGGTTTGTGTAAATTGCCTAACATAAAGCTTAATGCCGATGCAGAATAAGACATGGTATCTGAACCATGAAGTATAACAAAACCATCAAATTTATTGTAATTCTCCTCAATAACATTGGCCATTTGTACCCACATTTCTGGACGCATATCAGAAGAATCAATGGGTACTTCAAAAGAGTAAGTATCAATTGAACATTCTAATAAATGTAGCTCAGGAATACGCTCTACTAATTGATCAAAGTTAAAGGCACGCAAAGCGCCAGTTTTAAAGTCTTTGACCATACCAATTGTTCCACCAGTATATATTAGTAGAATAGCAGGAGTATTATTGCTCATCTTGTAGTTTCATTTTGTTAATCACAGGATTTGCATACATCGCTAAAAAGTTACTAACAACCATTTTCTCATCTTTGTTTACACGTAATTCTAAACGACGTTCAAATAGTTGTTTCTCCTTTTCAGTATATTTATCTACAAATGTGTTGGTATTAGTCATCATATCATACGCAATGTAGTTTGTAGGCCACAAATAATAGTTTGATATAATAGACTTATCAATAGCATTTGCTAAAGCTTGTAATTGCTTATTAGGCTTGCTTTCTGTGCGTTTTATTTCATCAATTTCTTCATCCAGTACTTTACCTACATGGATGTGAATACCTCTTTTTTGACCGACAATACCACTGTATAGATTCACAAAGTCTTCATTGCGCTCTTTAATATATACTTCGTCTTTTGCACGTGCAATTAATTGAGGCATCTTTAATGCATCTGTAGGATCGTACTCATAAGAGATTGATACAGGAGCTATCTTCATTTTTTTGAAGTAGTCCATAATATCTTCTTCTTCATGAGCCATACCAATCATTTTCAAAACACCTTGGTGCGTTGCATCATTCCCATCTTTGGTACGACCTTCTCGTTGTGCTATCCACACTGAGCGATTTTCTTCCAAAAGTAAGTGATTGATGTACTCAGACATTAGTTTTGAGCTCTCTAATAGCTCTCTTGGGGTCAAGCCTCTTCTTACAAGGAAGTTACGATTAACCTTAGCAAGAGCTAACAAAAATGATTTTTGCACTAAATTATCTCCAATAGCAGATGCTGTCATAACTAAACCATTGTCTTTTAGTACAACGTTTAGTAAAGAAGTATCCATCAAGATGTCTCGATGGTTAGAGATATATAAATAAGCTGTATCTTTCTTTAAATGTTCAAACCCTGAAGTTGTTAAACCGTTTGAACTCTTTTCAAGTATTCGTAGTATAGAATAATAAACAAAATCTTCTTGAAATTGTTGTATAGATTTTACTTTACTTAACTCAGCCATCCATTGTTCCTCAGTCTTATCTGGAAAAGTAAAGGCCATTAGTGTTTTTACCATAGGGTGTTTGGAAATCTGTTGTAAGACTTCATTTACCTCTTGGTCGTCGTAATGGCGTATCGAATCAAACTTAGACATTATTCTTTTAATATATTTTATAAACCTTAGTGTTGTTTTTCTGTTTTATATGCCAAATACAGCTTTTGAATTGGCTGTAGTAAGGCTCGCTATTTCCGCTAATGGAAGCTGGTAAATATCGACTAATTTTTCTGCAATATTAACAATATATGCACTTTCATTTCGCTTGCCTCTATAGGGAACAGGTGCAAGGTACGGAGAATCAGTCTCTAAAACGATATTTTGAATATGAATTTTATGTAAAAAATCACCTATTTTACCATTTTTAAAGGTCGCTACACCACCTATTCCAAGCTTTAAATTGTACGATATAGCTTGCAAAGCTTGTTCCTCTGTTCCTGTAAAGCAATGAAAGATACCTTTTAGCTCTGGAGATTTTTCTCTTTCTAATACTTCAAACACTTCATCAAATGCATCTCTACAATGTATGTTGATTGGTAAATGGTGTTTCTTTGCTAATTGGATTTGTTGCTGAAAGGCTTCTTGTTGAATGCCTAAAGTACTTTTATCCCAATATAGATCAATACCTATTTCTCCTACAGCATAATATTTTCGACGATTCAATTCGCTTTCCACAAACGCTAACTCTGCTTTGTAGGTATCTGGTTTTACATCTGTAGGATGGAGTCCCATCATTAGAAAAACGTGATCAGGAAATTCCGCTTCTAATTCAAACATAGCAGCTGTATAACTGGAGTCAATAGCGGGTATAAAAAAGCGACTTACACCTGCATTAATTGCCCTTTTTATTGTTTCTTTGCGGTCTTCGTTAAACGCATCTGAATATAGATGTGTATGGGTATCGGTAAAAATCATTCTTTATTTGTAATTTACAATGCGCTTTTATTTACAGTACAAAAGTACTTTTTAAAAAGAATTAAAACTAAATTTAACTAATGGAAAACTTAAAAGAGGTATTAAAAAAACAAGGATATAAATCTTTAGTCTTTAAAATAGCTAAAACACATCATTTATTTGTGCGTGCTAAAGTAAACGGCGTTATTGGTGATTTTATTGTAGATACAGGCGCTTCTAATAGTTGTATTGACTTTTCTTTTATTGAGCATTTTGGATTAATTACAACCGAATCAACGACAAAAGCATCTGGAGCAGGAGCAAATGGAATGTATACACAAGTGTCTTATAAAAATCAATTGCAACTGGGACGATGGAAGCGTACAGACTTCAATTTTGTACTATTAGATTTAAGTCATGTGAATACCGCCTTAACTGAATACAAAACAAAAAACGTACATGGAATTATAGGTTCTGATGTTTTGAAGTCAAGTGAGGCGATAATCGACTATAAGAATGAGGTAATATTTATTAAATAAGTATTACTTCTGTTTTGCCCATTCTGCAGCTACTTGTTCTAATTCTGCATACCAGTCTGTTCCATATTTTCTAATTAATGGATCTTTTAAAAACTTATATACTGGTACATTTAGTTCTTGTCCCAATGTACATGCATCACTACAAATATGCCATTTGTGGTAATTGATAGCATCAAAAGAAGAGAATTCTTTGATACGGATAGGGTATAAGTGACAAGAGATAGGTTTTTTCCAATCTATTTTTCCATCTATATAGGCCTTTTCTATTCCACATAGTAGTGCGTCGTTTTCATAAATAACATAAGCACATTCTCCTCCATGAATAAGTGGTGTTTCGTATTCTCCATCCTCACCAATGATAGATGTCCCTTGTTCTTCAATAGCAGCAACACCTTCTGGACGTAAGTACGGCTTCACATGTTCGTATACTCGTTTCATAATCTCTACTTCACCTTCTTCAACAGGTGCACCTGCATCTCCATCAATACAACATTGCCCTTTACAAGCTGATAAGTTGCACACAAATTCTTTCTCAAGAACGTCTTCCGACACGATTGTTTTTCCGATTTGAAACATAATTAGGTATTTTAAGGATGCAAAATTACAAATCTTTCCTTGATTAATTCTCTTCCTGTGATTGATCACTACTTTTTATAACCATAATAAATAACCGTTTTAATCTTATCTATTCGTGAATTAGATCAGGAGAAATAAAACAGAACTTAGAATTATTGAAAAGTATATTTGTTAAAAAAATAAGGAGTAATGTGTTAATTACGATAAATCAATGAGGTGTTTGAGGTCTGTGTTGCAGATGGTTTTTAGTGAAACACTAATGGTACAAGTGGTCTATTTATAAAATATCTGTTGTTAAAATAAAAAACTCCGATGTTAAAGACTTGTATGAGTCAATAATATTTTTGTACTTTCGGTACATAAAATCAAATTTTTATCACGTATAATGAAAATTTTAAGTTACGTAGTTATTGCATTTGCAGCTGTTATGATTGTGTTTAATATCACCATGTTAGACTTTAATAACTTGTTCAAAGGGGATAGTTTAATTGCCTTAATCGGTATTGTTGCCCTATTGTGTGCAGTTTGTATTATGCTAATTTATCGTACATCTAAATTGATTGACGACAAAACAAAATAATTAATTTAGTTGTAATTATGTTTGATGTATTAATCATAGGAGGTGGTGTTTCGGGTGTTTCTTGTGCATTAGTATTAGGAAGCGCACATAGAAAAGAGTTTGTCAAAGACAAGTCGATAGGTATTATAATGCATCAAAAGGGTTCTATGCTACAAGATGCAGTGTTTAACAATGCTTATGGCGTACCACAAGGCACAAAGGGTAGTGATTTGTTAGAGCAGAGTAAGAAAGACTTAGCCCTCTATAGTCATATTCAACAGATAGAAAATGAGAAGGTAACAGAAGTACGTTTTATAAATGATTATTTTGAAGTTGTAACAAATAAGAGTGCATATCAAACTAAGAATATCGTAATAGCTGTTAATTCAAGTAATACATTTGATATTGAAGGACTTAATGATTTTATTATTCCACATAAAAAATCTGCTCCTCAAAAAAATCGCATCCAATTAAAGAATGTAGATCACTTGGTTGCTCCAGGTATTTATGTTGCTGGTACACTTGCAGGTCATCGCAGTCAATTGGCAATTGCAGCAGGTAGTGGTGCTGCTGTGGCAACGGATTTATTAACATTGTGGAACAATGGAAATGAGACACATAGCCACGATAGTTTGCGTTAAGTATATGTCAATTTGAACGTTATAAAATATAAAAGAAACACTTTTGTTAAAGTGTTTCTTTTTTTTTGTTAAAAAAAAGCATAGCTTTGCTATTAAAATTATGTGAAATATAAATCAAAAAAACCAAGAAGTATGGAATGGTATTTAAAAGTTTTAAAAGAACACTACGCAGATTTTAATGGTAGAGCAAGAAGACAAGAGTATTGGATGTTTGTTCTTATCAATTTTGGTATCTCAGTTGTATTATCTGTTATTGAAGCACTTACAGGATTACCTCCATTTTTATCAGGAATCTATTCGATTGCAGTATTAGTACCTGGAATAGGAGTTTCAGTTCGTCGTTTACACGATATCAACAAAAGTGGATGGATGTTATTACTTGCTTTGATTCCACTTGTTGGAGGAATTATCCTTTTAATTTGGATGGCAAAAGAAGGTGATAAAGGATCTAACCAATATGGAAATGACCCTAAAGGTGTTGCAGGAGGAGAAGTAAGTAACAATCCTTTTGAATAAGTCGTTTTCTAAAATTAGAAATAGATACAAAACTTATAATGAAAACAGTGATAACACAAAGGTTATCACTGTTTTTTTTATTAATGAATTCAAGAATGTGAGAAGGTACTCAAACAATTAAATAAGAGCATTGTTTAATTGTTGTTTGGAAATATAAAAGCCCCAGCATTGCTGAGGCTTTTTGTATTCAATCGTATTTCTTAGTACACCAATTCTACATTGTCTACCCATAAACGGCTGTTCGTATTTCCTACATAAGCACCACCGTTACTTGAGGAGAATTGTACTATTAGATGTGTTACACCATCACTTTCCGTACCCCATCCTTGTTCTATAATCGGCACCATTTTTCCTTTGCTGTTTCTTGTGTAGTAAGAGTCAGCACCTGTGCGAAGTCCCATATAAGACTGAAAGTAAGATTGACCACTGATATCGCCATAGTTTACTGTAATACGGTGACTATTTTGCCAAGCATTTTGTGTTTTACTAAAGCGTTCCCATCCGGTACCTATACGTTTAGCATATACGTTTCCATTTTTGTCTTCCCATCTTTTTTGTAAGATAATGTGCACTTCTGCCATGTCATTGCGCTTTGCATCTGTACCACTACCTACACCATTTACTTTTACAGAAGCACCTCCTGTGATTACTTTATAATCAAATTGCAATGCTTTTGGCTTTTTAGTAAATGCCACTCCAGTTACCAATTTGCTTTGTGGGTTTTTAGTATCAGTAATTGGCTCTACCATTTCTCCCAAAAAGATAGTTCCACTTGCCAGTACATTAATATTGATTACCCCAAGTACTTTTACTTTTTCAATTTTTGTCTCTAATCGAGCAGCAAATCCTTTTCCTCTCTTTTCTGGAAACACAGTTACACTCCCTTTAGTTACCCCACTTACTGTAGCCAATACAGACGAGGTAGCCCAAGGTGATTTAGTGTTTTTATAAGGCGTATTATTTTTTAAAGTATCTTTTTGATCCGTTATTTCATACAAGTACCTCATATTTCCACCAATCACAAATGATTCTTTAATTTCTCTCACCATCCATTTGTCCATATCTCCATACGCTAATTTTTCAGTTCTTTCAGTCTGTGCTTTTGCTCCAAAAGTGGTAAGCGCCAAAAGACATATTAGTAGTCTTGTTTTCATGGTATTTTTGTTTTTTTTTATTTCTTAATGTTGTTTTTCTTAATCATTTCGAAGTCTTGTGGCTTCAAGTTCATGCGTTGATAGGGTACTGCTATATCATGATCGTTGAGGTACATTCTATCTTTACTCACAAAATTGTTGTTTGCTACAGATAAGTCTGGTTCAAAATAGCGTGTTTTTATTTCTGCCACATCCAACAAGGTGTGAAAGATAATGTTTGTGCTCACAGGTTTTGTTTCGTTCAGGCGTACATTAGCTGCCATTTGTGGGTATTCTTCCTTGTATTGGTTTGAAAACCACATAAGCATAGGAATGCGCAATTGGTAGTATGTAGGCGTAGGCGAAGCATGTAAAAATCGTCCTCTATCATCGTCAAATATGTCTTCACCATGATCAGAAGTGTATAACATAGCTACAGCACTATTTGTTTGTTTTAAGGCATCTATTGTGCTCGACAAAAAGTGGTCGGTGTATAGAATACTATTGTCATAGGCATTAACTAACAAGTCTTTTTGTTTTTTGCTCACACTGGTCAAGTTATCTGGTGTAAACTTTCTGAAGTCTTCAGGATAACGTTCAGAATAATTGAAGTGCGAACCATAACTATGTATTACAATAAAAAGATCTTCCTTATTCTCGTCTATCAATTTGGACATAATCGGAATCAACTCCTCATCGTTATAGTTTACAGTTACTCTTGTGTTGCTATCTGTGGTACGTATGGTTTTATAGATGTCCGCTTCTTTGGTAAAGTACTCTATAAAAGAAGAATTCTCTGCCTGATTTGACAAACAAATGGTTTTAAATCCTGCTTCTTTAAACGCTTCTATCACTCCTTTTCTTCTGTAAATTACATTGTAATTTGTTGCATCTGCATCAGACAAAATCATGGATACACTTTTGTGAGTCGTGTTTGACTGGGTTAGTGCATCTTTAAAAACAGTTAGGTTCTCTTGTTTGCTCAGTTGCGGATTGGTTGTGCGTTGATAGCCATATAACGACCAGCTATCTGCTCTACTCGTTTCTCCTATAATCAGTACAACTATTTGTCTGTTCTTTCCTGTTTTTGCACGAGTTGCTTCAAAAGTAAAATCTTTTGAAGTTTCTGGATAGCGTTTTACATTGTCCCATTTGTTAGCCGCAAACCCCAAGTTGTTTAGTGCATTTACAGGATATACATCTTCTCTAAAAGAGAAGGTTTGTGTGTTTTTGTTTTCTGCTTTAAAAGATAATAATAAAGCTACTCCCAGCATTGCAATCGCTGCAATAAGAGTTATTCTTCGCATAGTCCAAGGAGTTTGTATTCCTCGTTTCCACGCGCGAATAGCTAATACTAATGGCGGAATATACAATACGCATACCAATACAATAGAAGGCAGCAAGCTCCCTAATAGTTCGGCTATTTCAGAAGAGTTTGTTGTAGCTACATTCAAAAACATATCTGCGGCAATTACATCTTCTCCAAACAAGTAGAACAACACAATCTGAAAGGCGTGCAATACAAGTATAGGTAGTGAGATAACAAACCACATCCCCGTGTTTTTAAATATAGAGAAGTACAAGAGATAGGTAGCCAAAGGGAATAGTAATACAACTGCTTTCCCCATTCCATCAATTGGCTGAGTATATACAAAATAGATGCTTGGTACCAAGTTTACCACAAGGTAAAACCAAAACAAAACTATAGGATTGTTTATAATTTTTTGAAAGCTATTTGTTGTTGTAGTTGTTTCGCTCATACGTGATTAGAATGATTCGTTTACATTGAAATAAAAACCATTTTGCCCTTTTCCAAATCCATAATCCAAACGGATATTTACTCGATTCTTAAACTCCCAACGGTATCCAATACCGTAGGTTGGTAAGGTGTGTGATAATTGTAATTTTTCTTTGTTTTCAAACACGTTTCCAGCTCCTCCCCATACAGCTATACCATGTCTGTTGTATATTTTTTGTCTTAGTTCTACCTGGGTGTTTATTTGATTTCTGTCGCGGTATTGTCCTTTTAAATACCCTCTCATCTGACGAGATCCACCTATTTGCGACAGCATTGTCCATGGTACATCCCCTTGTGTAATTTCGGCATTGGTGTCAAAGGCCAATATCCCATTTTTCCAAACCTGTTGGTAGGCACGAGTAGTAAAGTTTATTTTTCCGAAACTTCTATTGCTTCCCAATGCTTTGGGATAGTAAATCTGTTCAAATTTGATATAAAGTCCCTTACTTGGGTTAGGGTTAAAGTCACGGGTATCATAAGTAGCTACCAAACCACCCCCAATCATTGTATTTTGCTCTTCGTTTTCAGGGCGTATTGTGCCGTCCTTAAAGTTTTTGCTCTGGATATTTAAAGCCGAAAACGTAGCTCCTATATAAGTATTGGGTAATATGCGTCGAGTAGCATCCAGTTTTAAGCCCAATTGATATTCATCGTATTTAGAGTATTCTCCTGCGTCTCCAGCATCATACCCAATACCATAATATTTGGTAGGCATATACTTAAACGACATATCGTAGTATAAACGATATTTGTCGTCTGGAAATATTGTTGTGTTTTCTATCCCTATCGAGAAAAATCCACTTGTAGTTAGATTGGTATAGATGGCTAAGTCTGATGGAGGAAGAGCTAAATTTTCTTTGTCCATTCTATAGATTCCAGAAGCTACCATTCCCAAGCCCAACTGCGTATCTACTGAATAGCTTGGTCCACCAATAAAGGAGATGTCAAATTTGCTTTGAGATTTATCTTTTTTTGCCTCTTCAAAATAATTGACAATCCGCTCAAAGAATTTCTTTTTGTTTTGCAACGTATCAACAGTTGCTTCTGTGTTTGTAACAGAAGTAGTACTGATGTCTTGTGAGTAACTAAAAGTCGATGTTATTAAGAAGAGAACTAAACATTGTATGTAAATGTAGCTCTTGTTCATATTGTTGTTTAATTAATTTGCAAAGGTACCAAAGTTCCTTTTTTTGTAGTCTACAAAATTCGGCAATTAAAGATCAAAAAACAGTTTCTTAACTAAAAATAAGGAAAATAATCGAGCTTTTTATAATAAAATGTTAATTAGTTACAGTGTAGAATTGTGCTATTACAATTACCATAGCCAAAAGGAATATAAAGGCTATAATTAGCTTTTCTACTATGGAAATCGTTTGCTCATGCACCTTCATTGCTTTGATATAGAGCACCGTTGGTATAATTAATGCCAAGATTACCCCTGCAATAGCAGCGTAACCCAATGCGATAGTGAAACCTTGTGGATAGAACAGGGCAAACAATAAAGGTGGGATAAAGGTGCTAATACCAGACCAAAACTTTATGTTTTTTTTATTCTTGTTTCTAAATAAATCTTGGTAGTAGTCAAACAAACCAATGCTAACTCCCAGATAAGATGTACCTAATGCTGCTGCTGCAAATAAACTAAACAAGTTTTCAACATGACTATCGGTTGATATTTCTCTAATACTCATAATAAGTCCCTTTAGTCCAAGGTTTTCCTGTAGAATAGACATAAAAAGTGTTTGATCTAAGCTACCTAAAACCATTACTTGCCAAATCAAGTAAATCACTAATGGCAACAAACTACCCAATACAAAGGCTTGTTTTAATAATTTCTTTTTACCGTCCAAATAGTTTACAATACTCGGTATGCTACCATGGAAACCAAAAGAAGTGAAAACTGCTGGAATGGCTGTTAATATTAACCCTTTTGATAGAGGCATACTCAGTAAGTTTTGCCCGTCAACAAGGGGAATAAGCAAAGCAATAAGCAACACAAAAAAGATTAGTTTGGCAATAAAGAGTACCCTTGTAAACCAATCAACCATTTGCGTACTAAAAATAACAATACCACTAAATACGATGGAGAACAACAAAATACAAATACGCGTATCTATAGCCACCGTGAAAGACTTGCTCAGTATTTCTTGTAGTATTGTACCGCCACCAGTCATGTAGGCAGCTGTAAGTCCATAGATCAGAAACATAAGACTGGCTCCCGCAATTCGGTTTAGGGCATAGCCTGCATATTTACGCGTCAAGGTATCAAACCCCGCTTCTTTGTCGTTATAGTCGTATATCTTAACCATCAATAAAGCTGTGTAGCACATAGCAAACCAAATCGAGAATAGTAATATACTGCTTCCAATAAAACCTATTCCTGCCGAAGTAATAGGCATTGCCAGCATTCCTCCACCGATGGAAGAACCTGCAATAATCAATATGCTACCTAATAGTTTGCTTTTCATTATTTTGAGTTAATTAAGGCACAAAGGTATAAAACCTATGTGAACCTGATTGTTATATTCTCACTTATCTTTTCTGTGTACGCCAGCAAAAAAGAAGAGAATCCTCATTTTGTTGGTTGCTGTAAAAATAACATAAGCCGAGCATTTTTTGATTTATCACTGTCTTTTTTGATCTAAAATGCTCTAAAATGCCTTCGTTTGGTTTTTTTGAACTCTCTTGCCATTTTTGAATTCAATTGCACTTTTTTAAAGGGATTAATTTATTGAAATATAGATAGTTAGTTGTTTTTGTTTTGCATTCCTTTTGGTAGTGTTCGAGCATCTCCCGTATTTGGTTTGGTAGAGAGGCCTTTTTGCGAAGGAGAGTAAAAAGAGACCAAAGCCGTGCTCGAAGAAACAACGTATTGCTTTTGAAGTAAAACACACTTTAAAATACTGCTAATGGTTTGTAATTAAGTGCTAAATAGCAGTTTTGTTGTCTATATGGCGGTATAAATAAGACTGTATTAAAGGTTAAAACAACAATTTAAAAATAGTAATTTTAGTGATAAATAAGAAAGGGATTTTAGAATTGAAATTTAAAAAGTAGATATGAGTAAATTTTTAATGTTTGTATTGTTGAGTTTTTCTTTGATGAGTTTTCAAAGTAGAGTAATAGATTTTAATAAACTTCAAAAAAGAGGTGGAATTTACTATGAGGAAAATAGTACAGAAGGATACACTGGTACATCGAAAGAGTATTACAAAAATGGACAGGTAATGCAAGAATTGAACTTTAAAAATGGCAAAGAAGATGGAGCAGCTAAAGCTTACGATGAAAGTGGAAAGCTATTGGTGGAAACAAGTTATAAAGAAGGGCAAGTATCTGGTGCTTATAAAAGCTATTTCAAGAATGGGAAGATAGAAAAAGACGTGTTTTTTAAAGAGAATAAAGAAGAGGGGGTAGGGAAATATTATTATCCCAATGGGCAATTGGCGAAAGTTGTTAATTTTAAAAATGGTAAACTTGAAGGAGGTGCTAAATCGTATTATGAAAATGGAGTAATTGAGATGGAAACAACTCAAAAAGAGGGGAAAGAGCATGGAATAAGTACGGTGTATTATGACACAGGAGTGATCAAAGCTGTAATTAGTTTTAAAGAGGGAATACAAGATGGATTAACCAAGGAGTATGCAATAGACGGTACGTTTGAGAGAGAAACTCATTGGAAAAATGGGGAAAGAGATGGCATAGCGAAGTCTTATTACCCTTCCGGACAGCTAAAACAAGAGGCAAACTACAAAGAGGGAAAAGAAGTAGGATTGGCAAAAGATTATAGTGAAAATGGCAATGTAACAGGAAGTATTGATTTTGGTGACAATACAGGAGTTATAACAGCTAAGTTTTATTACGCAAATAAGCAGTTGGAGAAGGAATTGTTGTGGAAAGACGGAAGAAAAAATGGCCCTGCAAAATATTATTACAACAATGGAAAGTTGAAGGCCAGTAAGAACTATAAAAATGATGATTTAGAAGGTAATGTTAAAGAATATTATGAAAATGGAGCAATAAAAGAAGAGGGTACCTATGTAAATGGGGTTGCGGTAGGATTGAGTAAGTATTATCTGGAAGATGGTCAATTGTACAAAGAGATTCATTGGAAAGATGGAAAACAAGATGGACTTACAAAGTCGTATTACGGGATAGGAGGCGTAGAGAAAGAAGCTAACTATAAGAATGGAAAACAAGAGGGCATAGCCAAAGACTATTATGTAAATGGAAAGGTAGAAAGGGAAATGACTTATGTAAATGATAAATTAAATGGGGTAATGACGATGTATTATGACAATGGAAAAGTGAAGGCAATTAAAAATTATAAAGAGGGTAAAGAAGATGGAAAAGCAAGTTACTTTGACGAGAATGGGAAAAAAGAAGTGAGGTAATGTAAAAAACTTGTTGTCTAAAAAAAAAGGATATAGAAATGCATGAACCTTTGTAATAACTGTGCTAAAATGCTAAAAGTAGCTGACAGAGAAAAACATAATTAGCTCTCTTTTTTATGTAAATAGAGGCAAAAAGACAATAAAATGTTTGGTTTTAAATAATGTTGGCTATATTTGCGATTATGCAAAGAAAGATTCACATAGCGCGTTTTCTGCTTGTAGTAAGCTTTATGTTTACTATGGTGTTTCAATTTGTGCATAGTTTAGAGCATGCTGTTAATACCAGTCGATATGCAAAAGAGCATGCTAATCATACACATTTCATAGAAAAAAGAAGCTGTGCAGAAAAAACATTCGAATGGAAAGTGAATCATCATTCTCTTGAAAAATGTTTTGCTTGTGATATGATTCCGAGTACTGCTGTTGTGGCAGATATTACTTCTGTTGATTTCCTTCATGTAGAGATAAATAAAAAAGTACAGGATGATGTTGTGCAGCAATTCATCCCGTTATCTCATGTATATTATTCCCTTAGGGCACCTCCTGCAACTGTTTAATTAAGCTTTAGTGATAGCTACGCCCTTTTATGGCTGTAGTCTATCTTAATTTTACTTATTAAACATTTTGTAATTCAATGAGAAATACACTAAGCGTGCTATTTGTCTTGTTATCAATTGTTGCATCTGCTCAGTCTGTAAAGCTTAGTGGAGATGTATCTGATGACTTTGGACAGCCATTGCCAGGTAGCACTATCATTATAGGAAATCAGTCGTTTATGACTGATGTAAAGGGAAAATTCGAATCACAACCTTTAGACAAAGGCAAACATCGATTAAAAATTTCTTTTATTGGCTACAAGCCAATAGATACATTATTGCAGGTTGATACCGATCTGAAAGTACACTTTCACTTAAAAGAAGATGCGACACTACTTGAACAAGTGGTGGTAGATACGCATGCACAAAAAACAGTAGCTAATACAGAAAAAGTAAGCAACCAGAAATTGGTAGAGCGCTTTGCAGGTTCTTTTGCCAAAACATTGGAGTCTGTACCTGGGGTAAATGCGATGGAGATTGGTGCAGGAGCATCAAAACCTATTATCCGAGGGTTGGGTTTTAATAGAGTAGCTGTAGCAGAAAATGGCGCTAAACAAGAAGGCCAACAATGGGGTGCCGACCACGGATTGGAAATAGATTCGTTTAGTACAGAAGAGGTAGAGGTAATTAAAGGCGTTGGAACAATAGAGTATGGAAGTGACGCTATTGGTGGAGTAATCAAAATAAACAATGAAAAATTGCCAGAAGTGCATTCTTTCAACGGAAGTGCAACAGTGTTTGGAAAAACAGTGAATGACTCTTATGGAGCAGCTGTGCAAGTGAAGGCAAGAGAAGATAAGTTTTTCTATAAGTTTAAGGCTACAGCACAAGATGCAGGAGACTATCGCGTACCTGTTTCGGATATTAATTATCTGAATACAGTGATTCCTATTTATGGTGGAAGAATGAAAAATACTGCTTCAAAGAACTTCGCTTTGTATGGGCAGATAGGGTATGTGGATGGCGATTTTAAAAACGTATTGAGCCTTAGTAATGTATATGATAAGAGTGGTTTTTTCCCAGGATCACACGGATTGCCAAACGTAGCATCTGTGGCAGACGATGGAGATCACCGCAATATAGGTATGCCAAGTCAGAGTGTAAATCACTTTAAAGTAATAAATACAACTACTTGGAACAGTTCTGCTCAAGACAAGTGGATTGCTACTTTGGCATTCCAAAACAATAAACGTCAAGAGATGAGTGCTTTCCATACGCACTTTGACGAACAAACAGCACCTGCTACTAATCCAGATTTGGAGTTGCAGTTTGTGTTGAACACAGTAGATGCTGCAGTAAAATATGAGCACCTATTTGATAATAATAACAAGTTGACATTGGGAGTTCAACAAAATTTTCAGAATAACACTATTGCAGGATATAGCTTTTTGTTGCCTAAATTTAATAAGCAAGGTACAGGTGTGTTCGGAATGTATGAATATTTTGTAAACGAAAGTCTTACGGTGGAAGCTGGTGCACGTTTCGATTATGCAAGCATTCACGTTAAACCGTTCTATGATGAATTTCTATTTGCTTATCTAAAAGAACAAGGTTATGCAGACCAGTTGGCTAATAAATATGCACAACGAAGCAGTACAACAGATCGTTCATTCACAAGTTTGAATGGAATGATTGGTGCAAAGTACCGCCTGACAGACGAGATAAATTTTGGAGCAACGGCAGGAACAAACTTCCGTTTTCCTACAGCAATAGAATTGGCTTCTAATGGGGTACACCATGGAGCTTTTAGACATGAGAAGGGAAATCCTGATTTGGATCCTGAAAAAGGAATAGCACTGGACTTTAGAGCAGCTTACGAAACAAAAACGTTTAGCACTACTTTTAGTCCTTATCTATATTATTTTACCAATTATATCTACTTAAAACCTTCGGGTAGTTTTTCTATCTTACCAGATAGTGGACAAATTTATGAGTATACCCAATCAAAGGCAGTTATCACTGGGTTTGAGTGGAAGGTGGAAAAACAGTTTTTTGACAAGCTGAATGTATCAGCTGTATTAGAATACTTGTACAACAAACAAGTATCTAATGGTAAAAGCGGTGCATATCCATTGCCTTTCTCTCCCCCAATGAATGTGTTTGGAGAGGTGCGTTATAGTTTTAACGACACAAAAACATTGAAGCAATCAGAGATTTACTTTAATGGAAAATGGTATGCAGAACAACAACGCATAGCACAAGGAGAAGAAATTACACCAAGTAGTCAGAGTTTTGGAGCAGGTATATCATCAACGGTTCACGTAGGTGGTGTGCAAGCCAAAACAACTTTGTCTGCTACGAATATATTCAATACCAAGGTGCTAAATCACACCAGTTTTTATCGCCCATTGGGTATTCCTGAATTAGGACGTTCTATACAGTTGATGATTCAAATACCCTTTTAGATGAAGAGAAAGCACATAGGGGTATGGCTTAGTATACTTGGAATTATTAGTTTTTCTATTCCTACACTAAGCAACATACTACACTATGTTGTTATCGAACATAACTTTGGACATCGCTCTTCTAAATTGGAATGGGTAGATGCCAAAAATATACACTATTGCGAACAGTATTTATGTAAGTTTTCGCCAGCCATAGAAACTCCTGTTATGGTGTTTTCTGCCGTGGTGGTAGGGTGTGTTATAGTTTATTATAATGTTCAAGTAGCCAGTTATAAAGAGCAGTTTAGTTCCTTTTTTTGGTCGCGTGGTCCTCCGGGGAGTGTTGATTTTAAAAGCTCATTTTGCAAATAATTAAAAACAACATTTTATCTATATCCCAATAGATATCACGCCATCGAAAAAAGTTAAAGAGGCCAAAAGGATATAGTAAACCTAAAACATCAAATCAAATGAAGAAATTTTTAAATATAGTTAGCATAGTAGTATTAAGTAGTGTTTGTTTTACTTCTTGTTTAAAGAACGATAGCGACATAGATACGGAAAAACCAGTAATTAAATTAAATGCACCCGAAAATGAGGAGGCCATCGAAGTAGGTTCGTCTATTCATTTTGACATGGATGTATCTGACAATATTGCATTGGGGTCTTATGATATAGATATTCACTCTGCTGATGGGCATACGCATACACACAGTGTAGTGTTGGCAGAAGATGATCACGATCATGAACACGATCCTGAGAATGATGCAAGAAAAGCATTCAAGTATAAAAATAGTTGGGATGATATCCGCGGACTAAAAAACGCACATATTCATCATCACGAGATTGAAATACCTGAAGATGCTAAGAGAGGAGAATACCACTTTGTAGTAAAGGTACTCGATGCTGCAGGTAATCAAGCAATGGAGTATCGTACAATTGATATTGTAGATAAAGGACAAGGTGGAGGTGACCACGGACACACACATTAATCCATAAATTGGTAAAGAGTAAGATAGCGATGTCTTACTCTTTGCTATTATCTAACGATTTGTATGTGGGAAATATAATTAAAGAATTTGGTACAATTCCTGTTTTCAAGATGGGGGTTATAGCTTATTTTGAGAATATTTGGATATATTTACCCTATTGTAAAGAATCTTATTATAACTAATAATTAATATTTATGAGAAAATCACTTATGACACTTCTTATTGCAGCCGTTGTTATCTCGTGTAAAGATGGAGGAAGCGAGAAGACAATAGAATTGAAATATCCAGATACAAAAAAAGGAGATGTAGTAGATACCTACTTTGGTGTTGATGTAGCAGATCCGTACCGTTGGTTGGAAGATGACCGTTCTGATGAAACTGCTGCTTGGGTAAAAGCAGAGAATGCAGTTACATTTGATTATTTGGCTCAGATACCTTTTAGAGATGAGTTGAAAAAGCAAATGGAAGAAGCGTGGAATTATGAGAAGATTGGTGCTCCTTTCAAAGAGGGAAAATATACGTATTTCTTTAAAAACGACGGACTACAGAACCAGTCTATCTTGTATCGTAAAAACGAAGCGGGTAAAGAGGAAGTGTTTTTAGATCCAAACAAGTTTTCAAAAGATGGTACTACTTCTTTGGGTAGTGTAGATTTCTCTGAAGATGGTTCTAAGGCAGCATATGCTATCTCTGAAGGGGGGAGTGACTGGAGAAAAGTGATTGTTTTAGATACTGAAACAAAATCAGTTATTGGTGATACATTGGTAGATGTTAAGTTTAGTGGTGTATCTTGGTTGGGTAACGAAGGGTTCTACTATTCAAGTTATGACAAACCTAAGGGAAGTGAATTGTCTGCAAAAACAGATCAGCATAAATTGTATTTCCATAAACTTGGAACTGCTCAAAAAGAAGATGCTCTTGTTTTTGGAAAAGATCAAAAGAGACGTTACGTAGGAGGTACTGTAACAGGGGATAATAAATATCTTGTGATTACTGCTGCAAACTCTACTTATGGGAATGAGCTTTACTTAAAAGACCTTACAGTAGCTAATAGTCCAATCGTTACTTTGGTTAACAATTTTGATAACAGCAATGAAGTATTGGATAGCAAAGATGGGAAGTTGTATATCACAACAGATTATAAAGCTCCTAATACACGTGTAGTTACTGTTGATCCAAAGAACGCAGGACAAGCACATTGGGTAGATTTTATTCCTGAAACGAAGAATGTATTGACACCAACAAAGGGTGCTGGATACATCTTTGCTAATTATTTGAAAGATGCAGTAGCGGTAGTAGAACAATATGAGTATAGTGGAAAGAAAGTAAGAGAAGTAAAATTACCAGGATTGGGTACAGTGAGTGGCTTTGACGGTAAAAAAGAGGATACTACTTTGTACTATACATTTACAAACTACATTACAGCAGGTACAGTATATGCTTTTAATCCAATAGATGGAGTGTCTACAGTATATCAGCAACCAAAAGTGAAGTTTGACTCTTCTAAGTACGAGTCTAAACAGGTGTTCTATACTTCTAAAGATGGAACAAAGGTGCCAATGATTATTACTCATAAGAAAGGATTGAAATTAGATGGTACAAATCCTACAATGCTTTATGCTTACGGAGGGTTTAATGTGAGTCTTACTCCATCATTTAGTATTGCAAATGCTATTTGGTTAGAGAATGGAGGAGTATATGCGGTTCCAAACCTTAGAGGAGGTGGAGAGTATGGAAAAGAGTGGCATGTGGCAGGTACACAAATGAAGAAACAGAATGTGTTTGACGATTTTATTGCTGCTGCACAATACTTAATTGATAATAAATATACATCATCTGACTTCTTAGCGATTAAAGGAGGTTCGAACGGAGGGTTGTTAGTTGGTGCAACTATGACGCAACGTCCTGATCTTATGAAAGTAGCTTTGCCAGCAGTAGGAGTATTAGATATGTTGCGTTACCATACATTTACTGCAGGTGCAGGATGGGCGTATGACTATGGAACATCGGAAGATAATAAAGAGATGTTTGATTACTTAAAAGGGTATTCTCCATTACACAACGTAAAAGCAGTAGCGTATCCTGCTACTATGGTGACTACAGGTGATCACGATGATAGAGTGGTGCCAGCACATAGCTTTAAGTTTGCTGCTGAGTTGCAAGCGAAAAACACAGGAAAGAACCCTATGTTGATTCGTATTGAAACAAATGCAGGACATGGAGCAGGTAAATCTATTGCACAACAAGTACAAGAAAATGTAGATTTACAAGCATTTACCTTGTTTAACATGGGAATTAAAAAGTTGAAATAAGAAGTAACTTATTTAGATATGAAGAAGGCGAGTCAGTTTATTGACTCGCCTTTTGTATTTGTATTAACTTGTTTTTATTTTAGGAAAACCTCCATCTACACTTAATTCTGTTCCTACCACAAATGAGGCTGCATCAGATGCTAAAAAGAGTACAGCTTCTGCTACTTCTGAGGCAAGCCCGAAGCGCTGTATAGGCACTTGTGGAGCAAAGGAAGTAGTAAACTGTTCTACCTGTTCTTTAGACAGATTGGATCTGTCGAAGTAATTGGTTTGTATAGGCCCAGGAGATACAGCATTGACTCGAATGCCTTTGGTAATTAATTCTGACGCAAAGGTTTTGGTGAAGGATTGTACAGCTGCTTTAGCAGCAGAATAAACACTTGAATTTGGCATACCTATTTCTGTAACGATAGAGGTATTGAGTACAATAGCACTATTCTTAGAAAGCAAAGGGACTACTTGTTGCACAGTAAATAATGTACCTCGTACAAGAGTGTCAAACATTTCGCTGTAGTGTGCTTCATCAATAAACTCGAGAGGCGCGTACTTTCCAAATCCAGCATTAACAAATACAATGTCGATTTGTTTCACATAGGATAGCAGTTGCTCTTGCAAACTTAGTAAATCTTTCATAGAGCCAGCATCAGACACAATACCAATTGTGTTGTTTCCTATTTCGTTTGCAGTGCTTTCTACAGTGTCTTTGTTTCGGCCTGTAATGATTACTTGTGCGCCTTCACTGCTAAATAATTGTGCGGTTGCCTTACCTATACCACTTGTGCCACCTGTTATAAGTGCTGTTTTACCTTTTAATCTCATCTCTAATTGTTTTAAAGAATCAAAAGTAGTAAGACACTTATAGGCTCACAATCCGTTTCTTGCTGTTTTGATTATTCGTATTTATAATCTTTTACTCCTGCATTTATTTCTGCTTCTATAAAGTTTTGAGCGGGAGGGATAGGACAAGAAAACTTAGGGTTATATACACAATATGGATTATAGGCCATATTGAAATTTAATGTAATGCTATCGGTTTTAGGGATTTCTAAATCTAAGTATCTACCGCCTCCGTAAGAACTAACTCCTGAAGTAAGATCCGTAAATGGAAGAAACAGATGATTAGCATATTCTTTTTTCTCTCTGAGATTTACGTCTTGATAAATGTCTAATTGATGTTCTTTACCACTAAGTAAAAAATTTAATACACCATATTTTACATATACAGGTTTGCGTTCTGTAGTAGTAGGCATTTCGAAAGGCTTTTCTTCTGGAGTAAGTGTTAATTTGGCTTGTATAATATAGCGTTCTTCTATGGGATAGAAGTCTAAAGATGTGAATTTTTTAATAGCATCTGGAGGTAAAGGAGAAGAATCTTTATTTGCAAATTCTTTGTTTAGTTTTGATTGAAATAGTTCGGCTTTTTCTATAGCTGTTTTAGGTTGAGAGCAAGCAATCATCATTGTTAATAGAGCTCCCAACATAAATAGTTTCTTCATTTTGTTGTTTGTTGGTTTGAGAGTAAAAGTAACAAAAAAGGTTTGCCTATAAAAGACAAACCTTTTTTATCGTGTTGTTTCCTGTATTATCCGATGTGAGCTCTCAACATCCATGCTGTTTTTTCGTGTGCTTCCATTAATCCAATTAAGAAGTCTGCAGTACTTTTGTCGTTAGACTCTTCAATTGCATCAATGTTCTGTCTAATAAATGATACAATGATCTCATAGTCTATCAACAACTCACTAATCCATGATTTGCTATCTGTTTTATCAGTAGCTCTTTCTTCTGTTAAGTGAGTAAGCTTTAAGTAGTCTTTTAATGACGAAGGAGCATAATGTCCTAATGTTTTGATACGTTCTGCAATAGCATCTACGTTTACAGCCAACTCAGTGTATAGTTCTTCAAAATAAACGTGTTTAGAGTGAAAATCTACTCCTGTAACATTATAGTGTGCATTTCGTGCTTTTGTGTATAACACAAATTCGTCTGCTAATAATTTTGCTAATACTTCTGCATTAAATTGACGTGCACTGTCTGTAAGTCCGATATTTGTTTTCATAGTTCTTTGTTTTTTTATTAATGTAAAGATAGGTATAAAACAGATTATTAATACTTTAAGTGGATTGTATTATCTTATATTACTATTTATATATTCGATTGTATAGTATATAATTCGGCTTTGTTTTTGTGACTTAATTATGTTGAAGTGTATGTTGTATCTTTTGTATCTTCGAAAGAAAGCTATAAAAAAAGGGACTCTATTGAGTCCCTCGTTGGTATTATTTTTTCAAAGCGTCAGCAGTATTTTTCAATCCTTTTTTAGCTTCTTCGCTTGCATTAGTTGCTTTTTCTTTTAGCTCAGCACCTTTTTTGTCTAAGTTTTCTACTGTTTTGTCAGTAGCTTTTTTAATTTCTTCTGTTTTTTGTGTAGCAGCATCTTTTAATTCACCAGCTACTTTAGCAGTTTCTTCTTTGGTTTCGTTTACTTTGTCTTTTAGTTCACCTGCAACTTCTTGAGCATCATTTTTAATATCTCCAGCAGCTTCACCTAATTTACCAGCAGCTTCATCCCAAGCTTTTTGAGCATCTTCTACTGCTTTTTTAGCTAATTCTTCCGCAGCTTTATCCCCACTTTTAATAGCAGCTTCTAAAGCTTGTTTTGCTTCATCCAATTTTACTTGAGCATCTTCTTTAGCTTTTGCTAAATCTGTAGCTTCTACTTCTGTTTGTTCAGTAGTCTCAACTTCTGCATTTTTGTCTTTACATGAAGTTGTAAATAATAGACCACATACGGCTAATGATAAGATTAATTTTTTCATAGGTTATTTTATTTTGTTATATCAAATGTATAAAAAGAACGCTTGTTTGATAGTTAAAAAAATATAAATATTTTATTTCTTTTTCTTTCTTGTTTCTTTCTCTTCTTCAAAGTTTAGCGGACCATAACTTTTTACATAACGAGTGATAGTCTGTTTGCGTTTACTGATATAGGGACCAGAATTACTTGCTTTGTATCTACGCGGATTGGGTAGTATTACAGCTATTCCTGCAGCTTCGTTTGCAGTAAGGTTTTTGGCATCTTTTCCATACCAATGTTGTGCTGCTGCTTGTGCTCCATATATTCCATCTCCCATCTCTATACTATTCAAATAAACTTCTAAAATGCGCTCTTTGGACCAAAATGTTTCAATGAGTAGCGTAAAATACGCTTCAAATCCTTTGCGTATATAACTACGACCAGGCCATAAGAATACATTTTTAGCTGTTTGTTGAGAGATAGTACTTCCTCCTTTTATCTTTTTACCTTTCTGATTGTTTTTCATTGCTTTTTCAATGGCATCAAAGTCAAAACCATTGTGTTTTAAGAAATGACCATCCTCACTTGTAATAACTGCTTTTTGCAGGTTAGTACTTATATTTTCCATAGGCACCCATTTGTGTTTTAATGTTGGTGCTTTGCCATCTGCCATCTGTTCACCTACTCGGATAAACATTAGTGGCGTATAGGGTACTGGGACAAAACGGAATAGAAGAACAGAAAAGATACTAAGGGCAAAAAACCACAGGACAATCTTTAGTATATAGCGAAATATTTTACGTATCATGCAAGTATGTTTTGAAAAATCGGGCAAATGTAAACAAATTTATGACTCATCAAGTTAAATTACGAATATTTTTGTTAATGACCTATCTTGTTGATAGACAAAAAAATAAGGCAGTGAATATTCACTGCCTTATTTGATATTATGCTGGATTAGTCGTCCATAGAGAGGCTGTTTTTAGCAAAGCTCTACGCGGTAATTTCATAGTTGCTACAATAAGTTCTGCAAAGTCTTCTGGTTGTAAAATATGATCTGGATTACCATCTGTTAATCCCAATTCGATAGACATATCAGACGCAATAGTACTTGGCGTTAATGTACAAACTCTAATATTGTTTTTTCTAACTTCTTTCATCAATGATTCTGACAAACCAATTACTGCAAACTTAGAAGCAGAATAAGCAGATGTAGAAGGATTACCATTTAATCCTGCTGTAGATGCTACGTTAAAGATATCTCCTTCATTTTTGTCAATTAAGTGAGGTAATACTTCTCTTGTCACGTTATATACTCCCATAACATTAGTTAGTAAAATCTCTTCCCAACGTTCAGCTGGCATATCTGTAAATTTACCAAACTCAGCAATACCTGCATTGTTTACCAAAATATCGATTCCACCAAGTGTTTCAATCACTTTTGCTATTTCTGTTTTTACAGCTGCTTTGTCTGTTACATCAAACACTGCATAAGTAGCTTGTACTCCCAAAGCTTGTAATTCTGCTACAGTTTCTTGTAGTGCTTTCTCATTTCTACCTGTAATCGCTACATTTATTCCTTCTTGAGCAAAAGCAAGTGCAGTAGCTTTTCCAAGTCCTCTACCACCTCCTGTTATAATTGCATTCTTTCCTTTCAAATTTGTCATAACCTTTTCGTTTGTTTTAAAATTACAAAAAACTCTCCTTGTATAGAGGTTGTATTTGTGTTAAGTTTTACTTGTTATCTATAACTTGTTCAATAGCATTCCACAAGTTGTATCTTTTAACCAAAGCTTGTTTAGATACCACTACTACTTCGTCCCATTTTTGTTTGTTGTCTCCACATAGTTCTGTTATCATTTGCATAGCCATCGGTCCATGCTCATCTCCATCCAATTCAATGTGTCTTTCAAAGTAATATACTAATTTAGTCAAATCAGTTTCTGGAAAGTTTTGTTGAAATCCTTTTAATATTTCTGTAAACATATCCGGAATAAGATCTTCGCGACCAAATGTAAAGGCAGCAGCAATCTCATGTTCTTTACCTCCTGCAATGGTTTGGAAAGTGAAGTTTAAAAAATCTTTTACACCATCTGCTAAACTTGTTTGAGCAATAGCTTCAGTAATTGCAGTGCCTTGTTGTAGATTATTAATCAATGCTTCAATGTCAGATGTATTTGCTTTGGCTGTATGCATTGCGTCTAAGTACATTTCGAAATGACTCAAACGACTACCGTCATAGGCTAAATCTGATTCTTCTGCCAGTACAATTTCATTAATTAAATAACGTGTCTGTGGATAAGCTGATGCAAACCAAGGTACTGTTGTACAAGTAAGCTTTTGTTGTAAGGCTTTTAGCAACGACATAAAATCCCAAACCGCATAAACATGTCCCTCCATAAAGGCACATAAGTCTGGTATTGTTTTTATTTTGTTATACAAAGGGTGGTTTAACAACGCTTCCCTTTCTGGAACTATCAATTGGTTTACTTCCTGAATAGTCATATCAAAAATGTTTTATACAAAAATAAAAAAGCTTCACCGAAAGGCGAAGCTCTTTATATAAACTTTATCTATCAAAGTATTTTTTATTTGAATGCAGCGAATCCAGTTACGTCCATTCCCGTGATTAACAAGTGAATATCGTGTGTACCTTCGTAAGTTACTACAGATTCTAAGTTCATCATGTGGCGCATAATAGAGTACTCTCCTGTGATACCCATTCCACCAAGCATCTGACGAGCTTCACGTGCTATATCTAATGCCATAGCTACGTTGTTGCGTTTTGCCATAGAGATTTGAGCAGAGGTTGCACGTCCTTCGTTTCTTAATACCCCCAATCTCCATGTTAATAATTGTGCTTTTGTGATTTCAGTAATCATTTCAGCCAATTTCTTTTGTTGCAATTGCGTTGCACCAATTGGTTTGTCAAACTGTATGCGCTCTTGTGAATAGCGAAGAGCCGTATCATAACAGTCCATAGCTGCCCCAATAGCACCCCAAGCAATACCATATCGTGCCGAGTCAAGACATCCAAGTGGAGCTCCTAATCCCGATTTGTTTGGCAATAAGTTTTCTTTTGGTACTTTCACATTATCAAAAATAAGTTCTCCTGTTGCAGAAGCTCTTAACGACCATTTATTGTGTGTTTCTGGAGTAGTAAACCCTTCCATACCACGCTCTACAATAAGTCCATGGATACGTCCTTCTTCATTTTTTGCCCATACTACAGCAATGTCTGCAAAAGGAGCATTAGAAATCCACATCTTTGCACCGTTTAGCAAATAGTGATCTCCCATATCTTTAAAGTTTGTTACCATTCCTCCTGGATTAGAACCATAGTCAGGTTCTGTTAATCCAAAACATCCAATGTATTCTCCTGTAGCTAATTTTGGTAAGTACTTATTGCGTTGTTCTTCGTTTCCGTATTTCCAAATAGGATACATTACTAACGATGATTGTACTGAAGATGTAGAACGGATACCCGAATCACCTCTTTCAATTTCTTGCATAATTAACCCATAAGAAATCTGGTCTAATCCTGCTCCACCGTATTCCGTTGGAATATAAGGACCAAAACCTCCAATTTCTGCTAATCCTGGAATCAATTGTTTTGGAAATTCAGCGCGTTGAGCAAAGTCTTCAATTATTGGAGATACTTCTTTTTTAACCCAAGCTCTTGCCGATTCTCTAATTAGTTTATGTTCGTCTGTTAATAAGTCGTCTAATAAATAGTAATCAGGTGATTGAAACAAATCTGGTCTCATATATTGTAATAGTTTTTTTGGTTGCAGTAACAAAAATAGCTATTATTTGGTCTTTTGCAATTTTTACGCAATTTAATTCTGTTTATTATTCCTTTTTTCGAATGCTTTTATTCAAAGTGTATTTTTTCACTTTTTAAACAATTTTCTTTTAGAGAGTATTTCGTTTTTTGGTGGTGGCTTTATGATCGCGATGTGATTGGGAAGTGGTCGGCATGTTTCTTTGGGTTTTGTGCCGACCATATGCCTATCATATGCCGACCACATGCCGACCACCCTATTTTGGATGGAATAAAAAAGAGGTAATTCTATGGAATATGTATGGAAAATAAGTAAATGAGAACAATAGGTTGTGAAAAGGGATTGTTTTAGTAGATACATAAGAATCAAATATTTCTTCTTTTTTGAGGCGAAAAAAAGTATTTGAAAAGTGATTGCTTTTTTTGGATAAAAGGAAAATTAAGGTGTGATATTTGTACAGTATAAGAATGTAAGTAATAAACTTTGATGATTTTGGTTTGTGTTTGAGAACGTCTTTATTTGTAGGTATAAAGGCGTTTTCTTTTGTTTTATTTTCTTTTATATCTCTCATCCTCCATACTTTTTCCTTTTGAATCTTATCTCCTCTTTATTACTTTATTCATTA